>CAVGNV010000001.1:0-552204 GCA_963630695.1 Paratractidigestivibacter sp.
TTACCGTGCGGACTACCAGGGTATCTAATCCTGTTCGATACCCGCACTTTCGAGCCTCAGCGTCAGTTGCACTCCCGCAAGCTGCCTTCGCAATCGGAGTTCTTCGTCATATCTAAGCATTTCACCGCTACACGACGAATTCCGCCTACGTTGTGCCAACTCAAGAAAGGCAGTTCGCGCTGCAGTGCAGACGTTGAGCGCCTACATTTCACAACACGCTTACCTTCCGGCCTACGCTCCCTTTAAACCCAATAAATCCGGATAACGCCTGGACCTTCCGTATTACCGCGGCTGCTGGCACGGAATTAGCCGGTCCTTATTCATAGGGTACATGCAAAGCTCCACACGTGGAACACTTTATTCCCCTATAAAAGCAGTTTACAACCCATAGGGCCGTCATCCTGCACGCTACTTGGCTGGTTCAGACTTTCGTCCATTGACCAATATTCCTCACTGCTGCCTCCCGTAGGAGTTTGGACCGTGTCTCAGTTCCAATGTGGGGGACCTTCCTCTCAGAACCCCTACTGATCGTCGGCTAGGTGGGCCGTTACCCCGCCTACTACCTAATCAGACGCATCCCCATCCGTTACCGATAAATCTTTACTCTTCTTTAGATGTCTGCAAAAGAGATCATAAGGTATTAGGCCGCCTTTCGACGGGTTATCCCTTAGTAACGGGAAGGTTGGATACGCGTTACTCACCCGTGCGCCGGTCGACGTCCAAGATAGCAAGCTATCCTGCCGTTTCCCCTCGACTTGCATGTGTTAAGCCTGTAGCTAGCGTTCATCCTGAGCCAGGATCAAACTCTCCATTGTAAAATATTTTTTTAGTCTTGCTTCGCCTCAATAAAGAAGCGGATGCGAAGACAAGTGTTTGCTCTGTGCTTAGGACGCTCCAGATGTACTTGAAGGTTTACCTGTCTTTTTTCTTTAAGAAAATCGATCGGTTCGTTTTTTACCCAAATGCCTTAGACTTACGTCTTTAGCACTTGCTTCTTGTACTACTTCTCTGTTTATGTAATCTTTTCAAAGAACTCTTTCTTTATCTGCTCTCTACTGGCTTAGCGTTGCTCTTGGCGTTGGCCTCGTTTTCAAAAGCGAGTGCAAAGGTAATGCGAATATTTCATTCCTGCAAGAGTTTGGGGAAAGTTTTTTCAGATATTATGCGATTTTTAAGGGATTTTTGATTTAGGTCAAGGATATGGACGGTTTTTAGGGGATTGGTAGGTGTTTTTTCGTGGGGAGAGCGGGATGGGGGGATTATGGGCATGATAGGCATAAGAGGCTCAATGGGCATAATAGGCTTATTGGGCCATGGGGAGAGAGGCAGGATCAATAGGCCGGGTAGGAGCAATAGGCTCAATAGGCATAATGGGCTTATTGGGTCTTGGGAGAGTAAGCATAGAAACATAGAGACGCAATGGGTATAATGGGCTTTTGAGATGGGAGATGGGAGATGAGAGACAGAGGACGACCAATAGGCATCAGAAACTGCGGGGGAAGCACATGGAATAGACGGATGCGTGTTTGGTATAAAGAGAATGGTTTTATATAATAAGGTAGAACATACATATGGAATCCACTCAAGCAGAGCCCCCCCCAAAAAAAAGCCCCTAGACAGTACTTGGCGTTTACAAATAGTCACATTCCCGTAAGAGCCAACAAAAGAGGTAATAGTCGGATAAAGACACCGATAGCAACAATTCATTGGGTCACGGGGAGATAATATCCGAAATCAGAAGCTATCCTCCCGTAACCATATAACAACAGCAGAACATACATCATACCAACAAGCATAAGAAGTAACATATTGGCAGACAAGCTCGGAGCCGTCATAGGAATGATGGTTTGCGGCTATTCATGGTCGCAACCGCAATGCAGAACCTTACCACTTTGCCACTGATGGTTCGACCACACGCAGAATAATTAATAAGTGCCTTGCTTCTCTAATTTGATTTCTATTCGTTTTAAAGTTGTAGATATATTCAAAGAAAGCATTATCGAAGACCAAATGGTTTTGACAATAAACTTCGTAATGAAATATTCTAACAAGGCTAACAAACCACCAAAGATACATATCAAGATGTTGAATGCCATATTAGGGTCTAGGATGAAAATGACGAAACAACCAAACAACTGTACACAAAGAATAACAATAGCCAAGATATTACCCCATTTAAGGATACTATCAGCAAAAATTTTAATGCTAGACTCCGTTTCTGTACTTTTGCATTCATTCAACAATTCTTCTTCCATAGACGTCGTATAAAAAGGGCATCCACACGAAGGACATTCGGCAACGTTTTCATCAATCTGACAACCACACTTAGGACATTTTATAAAAGCCATTTTCTTTATGTTTTAGTTTACCTATAGAAACCCAATTAGGCATAAAATTTTACGATTATAGAAGGCTACCAAACACAAAACGTGGGCTTCCACCTCTGCTCATCTGCCATTCTAGGCCGTAGGAAAAGTCTTGTGTGTGACGAGTAGAGTGTCTGCTCACGCAAGTATCTGCACGTATCTCCGTGTAAATGTGTATGAGGGAATATAATAAACCCTCACTACACACTCCGATATACGGTTATCCATACCCGTAGCAGCCATTTCAGACATTGCCATTGACACACTTTTTGAATTTCCTACGTTCAAAATAGTCCAATAGACAAAGCGTTAGTGACGCTTTAACATTAAGTAGTGCCATCCCACTGCTCACTAATCTGCCTCTATCTAGCGTAGATTGAGCCCCCTGCATCCTTCTAGTTTTGACCTTACGGATGATACAGCGTGTGAAATAGACGCTGCAAATGTAAGTTTTTTTTATTTGTTTAAAAAATATTTTCAATACAAAAGTGTCTTGTAAGTTGAATTTAGAATAGATATGACCTCTTTTTATGGAATGCAGTAAAGATTTGGTTAAGGATATGGGCGGTTTCCGGGGTGGTAGGTGTTTTTTCGTTGGGAGGCGGGGATGGGGCATGATAGACATAATAGGCTCAGTGGGCATAAGAGGCTTATTGGGCCATGGGGAGATAGGCTAGGTCAATAGGCCGGGTAGGAGCAATAGGCATAGGAGGCATAATGGGCTTATTGGGCCATGGATATGATGGGCAGACAGAGGCGAAATGGATAGAAGGCTTGGAGAAGCTAAAAGGCTAATACCTCGTGAGAAGTATCAGCCTTTAAATAATATAAGTGACGTGATATATGTAATGTGCGGGTTATTGGCCGTTACTGAATCCTGATTTGATATCGGCTACGTCTGCGGCGCTCATATTGATGGTTGTGGTGAGCGTAGGTTGGTTGTAATGGCTCAAATCGTCATCATCCATCTCGTTGAAATGTACGCCCGATTGGAAGGTGCTAGCAAATTTGCCAGTGATAGTCTTCCACTCGCCATCTACATAGTTGGTGGTATTGTTGTTAGCAAAATTGACGTGCGTGTACATAACAAACTGGTCTAGGCGACTGATATCCTTGAGCACAACGCCTGCTTTAGGTTTCACATTCTGCACAACGACTAATGAAGATGGGAAACCTTTATAGGTCTTGGTTGCACCTTTGTACTTGCGTATGTTGAACAAAATACCCTCAACGGTCATATTATCTGCTTCGGTATTATCTCTAGTGAGCGTGACGGTCTGACCATCGATGGTACAAGTGGCATCAAAATAATCCATCATAGCTTCAGAGATGTAAACCGTCGGTGTGAGATAAGCCTCAGTTGCCTTGTTGCTAGGCTTTACTACATCCTCGTCATCGTCGCCACAAGAGGTCAGCGACAAGCCTGCTACCACCATTGCCATAGCAATGAGAATGGAAAAAATCTTCTTATTCATAATTGATTTCTATTAAATAAATGTTAATATGGGGTGCAAAGTTAGCAAAGATTTTTGAGACAATCGTCAAAAACCACCAGTTTCATCATCTTTTAAAGAATATTTAAAGGGCAATAGGATTATCTTTACAACGGAACGGATGCGATATGGGAAGAGAAAATAAATTGTTTTTGTGGAGAAATTAAATTATTTTTTGTCGAAAAATAAATTGATTTTGGGAGCAAAAGGAGTGATATTGCATTGTAACGAAGGCTTGTTGGGTATGTGATAGCGACCTATTAAGAATGCGATTGAGGTGGTTTGGTAAGAAGAAACGGATGGTATTAAGGAGTCATTTGCTACTTTTTCTGTAAATTTGCAGCCACTTTTATAAGATCAAAGCGTAGAGATGGTATAGACAGATATGGGCAAAAAGGGCAGAATAGAACGAGAAAAGGAGACTATCGAACTGATGGTGCGATTGTATTGCAAGCGCAAACTCAAGCTGCGCGAGGTTCCTCCAGAGTATGAAGAACTGATTCGTTATGCCCACCATCGGCTAGATCATTGCCGACATGGTGAGCACAAACCCACATGTAAGCGTTGCAAGATACACTGTTATGGAAGGGAGAAGCGCCAGGAGATACGTGAAATCATGCGATGGTGCGGTCCGCGAATGCTCATCTATGCCCCTATTGCAGCCGTGCGACACATGTTGAGTTGGTAAAAGCCTTGCGTGGCGAACACACAACACCCACAACAAAAGACGCAACAACCCCACCCCACACTTCAAGCTGAAGGAAAAGAAAAAAGCGATGTGCCCACTTAAGAAGTGAATCACATCGCTTATGTTTCTTAAAACGTAAATTTATTTAAAGGTGTCAACAAATGATTGGCTGAAGGAGCTTGCCGAATTCATTGTGAATGTACCAGTGATGGTTCTGTCAATGAATTTGTTTAACATGGTTTCATCCATCTTGGTGTAACGCATACCGGCACCGTATCTATATTCAGAGGAAGCATTCAGCGTGCTAACCTTGTCTCTGTTGTCGTTAGAATAGTCAACGGTCATGTACATAGAATAGTCGCTGCCATCCATATCAGATATCTGAACGTTGCTTTTCTTGGCGCAGTGAGCTACCACCGTCATTGTTGAAGGGAATGTCTTGTATACCGTTGCTGCTGGCATAAACTTACGATACTCTGCGCCCAACTTGGTTTCGCTTACGGTATTGTCCTTAGTCAGAGTCACTGTTGTGCCATCAATGGTTACGGTGACGTCATAATAGTTGAGCATCTCTTCCAAAACGTGCAGTGCAGGTTGCACGCTAGCTGTGGTAGCTTGACCTGAAGGCGAATCATCGTCATCATCACCGCCACAAGAGGTGAATACTACGCCGGCTACGATCATAGCCATACCTACGAGAACTGATAAAATCTTTGATTTCATACTTACTTATATTTGTGGTTTATATATCCTAAATAACGTTCTGATCACTTACCTTTGGTAATTGGTTTGCAAATGTACTGAGATTTATCGGATATACAACAAGAAAGCTATGAAGATTTTAAATTTTATCAAAATCTCATCATTCGTGGATAAAATATCGGTGATTCCCCCTTTTCTAACCCTTACATCTTCGCTTCAGAAGCTCTGAAAGGGATAGGATTCACTTAGACAACAAAGGGCGAATGGCGTTGCACCACTTCTGATAACCTAATGGTGAGAGGTGAAGACCATCGACAGAAAGCTCGCGACGGAGCGTGTTGCTATGTGGTTCTTTGAGCAAAGAGAAGAGATCTACATAATGGATGCCTTGCTTATTGCAGTAAGCACGGATACGACTGTTGATATAAGGGATGTCGTTGGTCTTACCTTTGAGCAGCTTCCAGTTGCCAAAATGCTCATTGATGGGCAGGAGCGACTCCACATATAGCGTGGCTTTAGGTACGCGCTTGCGTATCTGCTGAATCAGACGAATGACGCGTTGTGCCACCTGATCGGGCGTAAGACCTTGGCTTAGATCATTGACACCACACTCAAAGAAGATGCGTTTGGGTTGCAGCGCCACCACTTGATCCAGGCGGTAAGTGATACCGGGTGCGGTGTCACCCACAATTCCTTGGTTAACGATGCAATGTCCAGGGATGCGCTGATTCCAGTTGCCACCATATTCGCTCTCGCTATCACCTAGCATAAGGGTCACATCACGATGACCACGATACTGCTTTGCTTCTTTCTTGATGGTCACCATGCGCTGATTGTAACGCTTGGAAGGCTTGAAGCGTGTGGTTTGTGCAACTACTGTGGTTGCAACAAGAGATATAACGACAGTGATGATAGATACGAATAAGCGATTCATCTTCCTTATAATATAAATAGGTGTTATCACTTGACCTCAGTAGCCACGGTGTTGGGGACGCGGTGATCAAGGATAATCTGTTCGATTGACTTATATGTGTAGGCAGCAATGTCCATGATTCCGGTGGCTTGCATGGATCGTTGACGCAGCTCGACGAGCTTCTGCATGGCTAGCGGGAACACTTCGGCATTGAGACGCTGCGCCAGTTTCTCGGCGTTGGAGGGTGTGAAACGGAAGTGGCGCATGAGCAAATCGGCAAATTGGCGACGTTGTTGCTCGGTGAGCTGCTCCAGTTGACGATTGATCTTGTTCTTCTGCGAAATCACATTGAAAATCAATTCGTCTGGTTCGCCCGACTTCTTCCCCTCCCGATATTTCTTCTCATAGGTGAAATAACAGTCGCAGAATCCATTGAGTGCTAGCTCTTGCAGCTCCTGTCGGGCTGGTTCTAGGACACGACGACAAAGGTCGGAAAACTTCTTATAGTTGTTTTCCAACCGGAGCATCTTTCTGAATTCGATGGTTTTGATGATGGCTTGTCCACGATCCACCCACGATTCGATAAACATATAGATGCGCTGGGTGTATCTGTTCTTACAAGCGAAGACGATTTGCTTGCCCAAACGGTGATAACCGAAGTCGAGCGACACCAATCGCTCAGCCACGTTACGGTCAATCTTGAGGATGGCATACTTGCTATAGCCCGTATCTTCGGGTATATACACATCGCAGAGGTTGGTAGCTTTGGTATACTTGCGTCCTTCCGCCGTCTTATAAGGAATCTCCACGGGGATAGAGGCAAGCATCTTGAGCGAGTTGCGTAGCTGCGGATAGTGATTGGGGTCCACACCGAGCTGGCGGTAAGGCATCTTAATGGGCATACGTCCATCCTCGTCGAGCTCGTCACTCTTGAAGATAGACATCTCTTGTGGGGTGCGATTGTTGAGCAACTTGTGCAAGATGGTCTGCAGATTCTCAACAATCGTCACTAGGATACGAACCTGAATGAGCGAGTAGTCGTGACGCATCATCGTCACAGCGATAGGTTGCAGCAACCAGGTTTCTTCTTCTAGGGGGATAAGATCTTCCGAGATGGTACGCTTGAGCACGCGCTTAGGCCCTCTCGCTGCGGTGGAACGGCGGCGAGTGGCAGGCTTCTTACTTTCAGAGGCTGCAGCATCCGATGGCTCAGAGCCCTGGGTTGTCTCTTGAAGAGGATGGGTAGGATTGGTCATGACAGTGTCTTTTTAACCTATCAGCTACTAGCCTATCCGACTAGATGTGCCCATTAGGTAGAATGCAAAGATAAAAATAAAAAACGAAGTGGTCAACTTTTTTGATGAATTATCGTTTTGTTGAATCAAAAAAAGTTGTTACATTTGCAGTCAATGACATTATTACAACATTCTATAAATCCATAAACATCGTGACACTCACATTATTGGACGACCAATAAGTGTCAGATGGTAAATCCAATCCGTTATGTCAAAGTATAATATTTATGAAAAAAAGGCCCGCGAGGCCACCTATCGCACCCTCATCAGCCCAGAGGTAATGGACCGACTGCAGAAGCAGATTGTCCAAAAGATAGTGGTTGAGAAAAAATACCGTGACCGCAACTATTCGGCAAAGGTATTAGCTACAGACCTTGAAACCAATACGCGTTACATCTCGGCAGTGGTCAATGTGCGATTTAACAAGAACTACTCTGAGTATGTCAACTCTTACCGCATCGAGGACGCCCGTGCCTTGCTCACAGATAAGCGTTACATCCTGAACACGATGGAGGATATATCCGACATGGTGGGCTTCTCTAATCGTCAAAGTTTCTATGCAGCTTTCTATCGGTTCTATGGCATCACGCCACGTCAGTATCGTATGACACAGCTACGTGAGCATCCCGCTTTGGCAGAGGCGCTACGCCAAGCCAAGAAGGAGCTAGCTGAGCAGAAGAAAGCACAGCAATAACCCAGCAGTCTATGTCCTCATCCCAAGTCAGCAAGCGCATCAGAAGGTGTCTACCAGCACTAGCCGTAGTGGCTACGCTTACATTGAGCAGTTGTCATCATACGGAAGAGGTGGTGAGCGGCGTGACCTTTCGTGACGATGCGGTGGCTATGCCTAGCGAGTATCGCTTTGCTGACCTTAATGGAGAGCAGCTTTCTTGCGCTAAGCGGATGGGTATCAGCGAACCCTTTGCCACACGTAAGGCTATCAAACGCAGGGGATTGAAGGAGATCAGCAGCAATGCCGATTATCTAGTAGATCCCCTTACACATAGCACGGCGCTACTGACGCCTAAGGCGAAACGTTTGCTGCGTGACATAGGGCGTACCTTCCGTAAGGAGCTCAAGAAGGCGGGATGTCGTGAACATCGCATCATCGTGACCTCGCTCCTACGCACTCGCGAGGATGTGGATCGTCTAAGGAAGGTGAATGGTAACGCTGCACGCAACTCGTCACACATGTATGGCACCACGTTTGACCTGAGCTATACACGATACAACAGAACAAGCACTGAGGGCAACAGCGTGAACAATGCCACGATGGCGGTGCTTCTAGGTGAGATCATCAGTCAGTTGAGATCCGAAGGTCGCTGTGTGGTGATCTTCGAACGCAACCAACACTGTTTCCATATCACCGTGGCTAAATAAAGGTAGACCTACAAATCGAGAATCTCTTCCACTGCTTTGCCTTGCTTGAGCGATTCGGCTGCATTGAGGATGCGCTGATTGCTGCTCCCGCGAAACACCAAGTCGGGATCACGTAGCTTCTGCACGAAAGGCCCGTCCACCAATACATCGATGTGGGCGAGGAGCTCTCGTTGAGCCTCATCCTTGAGAATATGCTCAAGCGTATATCCAGTGTAGCACCAAATGGTTTTGTCGCTCTGCTGACGAATGGCCTTTGCCAAAGCGGTAAAGGCTTGCGGCTGATACATTGGATCACCCCCCGTAAAGGTGACGTGGGCAAAGGGGTCGCTCATAATCTCACGCATGATCTCGCTCACAGGGGTAAGCGTTCCGTTGTGGATATCCCACGACTGCGGGTTGTGGCATCCTGGGCATTGATTGACACACCCAGCACAGTAGACTGAGGTGCGAAATCCAGGGCCATCCACCATCGTATCGTGTACCACGCGGAGCAGAGATATTTGTGCTTCCACTTCTTTACCTTCGTCTTGTTTCTTCATTGTTACTTTAATATTCGCTTTTCAGTTTACCCATATTAAGGTTTGAGTGTCTTGATTGCAGCGTTCTGCGCAGGTAGCGTATGACGTTTCACCGCTTGACGCCCACTCTGACGAGCCGTCTTAGTGGCGGGTTTGGTAGCAGATGATGATGGTACATACTTGTAGACCAGCTCGCTACTGATTGCTGCATCAGCATCAAGATAGGCTGCTATGACATAATAGCCCACAGCATCAAGACCTTCATAACTGGTAGTCTGCACGCCTTTGCTGGCATTGCTTTGGAGATAATATCCCAAGCCTTCAGCCAGAAGGTAATCGTAGAGTTGGTTAGAGATGCTCTGTTGCACAAAGTCGCGAAGCGAAGCACCCTCTTCTATAGCATTCTCGGATATAACACCCGTTGTATAATAGCGGTTGTTGTCATCCGGTGTAGACGTTACCTTGAACCCTTTGTCAGTATGTTCCACGTCAAGCGTCACGGTTCCGGGCTGGAGCTGATAGTCGGTTGTGGTGAAACGGCACATGCTCACCTTCCCCACTGGTCCACCTTTGCTGTTGACCGCATGCACCCAATACACATAATTGTGTCCAGGAAGCAGCTCGGCTTGCACCTCTTCAAACTCGCCTTGGTAGCAGAAGTAGTGCACTATCTCCTCTACATCCATCTCATAGCCGGCAGCCATCTCCGCAAGCCAGATGCTATCGTCCTTAGCTACATCGTTAAGGGAAGCATAGGCGGCAAACTCTTCTTCGGTCATATAGTTGGCATAGTAATACTGGCTGTTATCCTTTGGCGTAAAATGGGGACGCACATAGCATTTGGATATCTCGTCAAAGGTCAACTGCACATCACCTTGCACCGCATCAAGAGGGGCAAACGTAACGCTATCCACGTCGGATATGAGGATATTTACGGGCGACTGTCCTTTAAGGTGAACCACCATTGCCTTGCTATTATCGTTTTGTGCTTGTGCCGAAGCTACACCGCCAAGGGTTAATAGCAATGTGGCCAAAGAGAAGAGGGTACGTTTCATAGGATGGGTATTTATGATTTATTGGGTTATCTACTTGTGCTCTGCCTTCTGCTCTCATGGTATTAGAATAGCAAGAGAGCAAGAGCGACTAAGCGCAAAAGTACGCATTTTTTTCGAAAACGCATCCTTTACGAAAAACTTTCTGTACCTTTGCCTTACTATGAACAAGATTATCATTAACTCATTACGTGTCTTAGTGCTGACACTTATAGTTGCGTCGGTCGCTTCCTGTGGCAACAAACAGAGCCAAACCACCCCGAGCGACACCACCACGCATGATACCGCCTCCACCATCGTGTACCAAGACAATGCCGATGCTAAGGTGCAGGCACGCAACCGCACCGATGCGGGATTTGTTCAAGACACTCCACATGAGGTGACTATCACTAGGATGTGCTTCGGAACGGTGACGTCTGAGACGCTGGATATGCTACCCGAACCTACGGAAGCTACTCGCCGCGACTCCACATTGCTCAAACAGCTCGACCAAGGAGCGGTGTTCATCCTCCAACCGGGCACCAAAGGTATCGTGGAAGCGATTGAGGACACACGGATGTTGGTGCGCTTTCAAAGTGGGCCGCTATGGATACTGAAGTCGGCTACGCTCTAAAACATTTATCCCGCTTCAAGTAGCAAGGCTTGAAACGGGATAAACTATATATATAATAAGGTAAAGCCCAAATCACTAACGAGCGTTTACCTTATAAGATTAAGCCATCATGGCTCATCATTCGCCATTATTGGTTTTCACGATGCGGGTCTTAGGCAAGTCGGCATTGCGACGATTGACCACCGTAACCACGCTTTGCGCAAGGCTTAAGAATGCCTGTCCGGTGACGGTCTCAATATTCACAGCGGCTGGCACGCCCTCATCGCCACTCTCACAGATGCTCTGCACGATAGGGATTTGGGCTAAGAGAGGTGCACCCACCTCCTTGGCTAGGTTCTTACATCCATCTTTTCCGAAGATGTAATACTTGTTTTCGGGAAGCTCTGCCGGCACAAAGTAGGCCATGTTCTCCACCAATCCAAGGATAGGAACGTTGACCTTATCATTGCGATACATATCTATTCCCTTACGTGCATCGGCTAGTGCCACCTTCTGCGGAGTGGAAACGATGACCGCACCCGTGATAGACAGGGTCTGAAGCAAGGTCAGATGGATATCAGATGTGCCTGGAGGTGTGTCAAGGATGAAGTAATCTAAGTCGCCCCAATCGGCATCGGCAATGAGTTGCTTAAGTGCCGTGCATGCCATACCGCCTCGCCAAAGCGTTGCTTGCTCTGGTCGCACAAAGAATCCGATGGACAATAGCTTCACACCATACTTCTCAACGGGTTCTATCAGCTGGCGTCCGTCCTTCTCTACGCTATACACCTCGGGATGCTCCAAGTCGAACATCTTAGGCAGACTAGGCCCGAAGATATCCGTATCAAGCAATCCCACCTTATAGCCTAAGCGTGCAAGAGCTATCGCAAGGTTGACCGAGACGGTGCTCTTCCCCACTCCACCTTTGCCCGAACTTACGGCAATGATGTTCTTCACCTGTGGAAGGAGTTTCTCAACCGCAGGGCGTGGTGCCGAACTAAACTCGGCGCTGACCGTCACCTGCACCTCTTTACCTAAGTCGTAATGAATCTGTGCCTCGGCAGCTTTCATCGTCGACTTCATAAAGGGGTCAGTGTCACGGGGGAACAACAAGGTGAAGCTCACCTTCATCCCATCAATACGGATCGAGTCCGTAAGCATTCCGCTCTCCACTAGGTTCTTCTTCGTTCCAGGATAGATGACCTTTGAGAGCGATTCGGTAATCAATTTAGGATATATAACCATAACTTTCTTCTGATTTCAATAATGCAAAGTTACAAAGATTTTTCTGTTTTTCAAGTTCATCCGCTGCTTACATTCAGCCGATAGAGTCGCTTTGATATGCCTTCGGGGTCTTCTTAAGATAGAATACTAACTGCCGCGGATAGGTTGTTGGCCTTGGGTTGTTAGTATAACAAGACGAGACCAGCTATTGCCGAATAACAAATCATCCGGACAGGGTTGATCTTTAACCACATAGTACCTATGAAGGATGCTGCGAAAAGGAACACGCTGATATAGAACTGCCAAGGATTAAGCAGTGGTGCGCCAAAGTTTTCGGCATTACAAAGCAACAAGGTGGCAGCAGCAAGGAGCCCAACCACCGCTGGACGAAGGCCCGAAAAGACATCACGAACCAATGCGCTATGCATATATCGGAGGAACATCCTACTGATCAGAACCATTAATATAAACGACGGAAGCACCAGTGCCACAGTGGCAGTGAGGCTTCCTAGGCATGACATCGCTGAGGAGAAACCCGCATTGTGGGCTGCGATGTATCCGCAATAGGTGGCAGAGTTGATTCCCACGGGGCCGGGAGTCATCTGTGAGATGGCCACCATGTTGGTAAACTCGGCCGTGGTGAGCCACTGATGTTGCGTGACCACTTGCGCTTGGATGAGCGATAGCATACCATATCCGCCACCAAAACCAAACAAGCCTATCACGAAGAAGGTGTAGAACAACTGCAGAAAGATCATACGCGCTTACTCTGTGGGTTTGATTACACGTCCATATATATAACCGCCAAGTCCGGCAAGGAGAATCACAAAGACCGGATTGACATCCAACGCCCATATCAGCAATGCCGAGAGGAGGGGTATCCAGCAGGTGGAAAAGCTAATCTTAGCACGTTGTGCCATCTGAAACGTAGGCACTGCGATGAGCGCCACCACGGCAGGACGTATACCACGAAACATCGCTGCCACCCATCCCACATGCATAAACTGATGGAAGAACAAGGCAATGAGGAGGATAATGATAAACGAGGGTAATGCTGCGCCGATGGTGGTGCAAAGCGCTCCACGCATCTTACGCACCTTATAACCCACAAAGACGCTCATGTTGATAGCGAAAGCACCTGGGCAACTCTGGGCAATAGCTACCATATCTAGAAACTCTTCTTCGCTTATCCAATGGTGTTTGTCCACCACTTCGGCCTGGATTATGGGTATCATGGCATAGCCGCCACCCAAAGTGAAGGCTCCAATCTTAACAAACGTCTTGAAACTATCCCAATAGAACGAATCCATACTGCTATTATAATAAGGTAAGGAGATAGGTCATTCCTTTCATTTACGAACGGAAAGGAAACAATAATGCCACACTTCGTCGAACAATCGTGCGAGGAAGTGTGGCAAGAGGGTATTACTTCTGGTTCAGAATCCAGTTTTTCGCATTGACAAAAGCTTCAATCCAAGGTGTCACCTCATCGTTACGACGATCACGTGGATACCATGCTTGTTGCCATGGGAATACCGCACGTTCAAGGTGTGGCATCATAGCAAGGTGGCGTCCGTCTGCCGAGCAGATACCAGCCACGTTATAGTCGGATCCATTAGGATTGCCAGGATATTCAGCATAGTTGTATTTAGCCACTACGTTGTAATGGTCTTCGGGTTCAGGTAGATAGAATCGACCCTCTCCATGAGCCACCCAGAGACCCAGTTTGTTACCACTGAGTGAACCAAACATCACGCTATTGTTTTGAGGAATAGCCAGTCCGAGGAAGGCACTCTCAAACTTCTTAGAGTTGTTATGGCACAGGTGGGCACGGTGTTCGTGCTCTGGGTTGATCAGATTGAGCTCTACCATGAGCTGGCAACCATTACAGATACCGAGCGAAAGGGTATCTTTGCGTGCATAGAAGCGATCCAATGCCTCTTTAGCCTTGGGGTTGAAGAGGAACGCGCCAGCCCATCCCTTAGCTGAGCCGAGCACGTCTGAGTTGGAGAAGCCACCGCAGAAGACAATCATATTGACCTCTTCTAGCGTCTCGCGACCACTAATCAAGTCGGTCATCATCACATCCTTCACCTCAAATCCTGCTAGATAGAGACAGTAAGCCATCTCGCGTTCACCATTGGTACCCTTCTCACGGATGATAGCCGCCTTAGGAGCAGCTTGGCGATCTGCGTCGGTGTCGGTCTTCCAACGGTCGGGATTGAGACCATACTGATCGAGCTTGCCCGTGAAGTTGTCATTAAATTTCATCTCAAGGGGTTGCTTCTTATAGTTGGTATAGCGTTTCTTAGCCATTCCGCCAAAGCTCTGCTTGCGGTCAAGGAGGTAAGATGTCTTGTACCAAAGGTCGCGAAGAGCGTCTATATCAAACTCATGTGCATAGCTTCCGTCGGTCACTGAGAGTGTGCGCTTATCGGTTACAGGAGTACCAATGCGTGCAAAGCCGATGCCGTTGTCCTCAAGATACTTCTTCACCTCTTCGTTATGCTCATCTGCTACCTGGATAATCACACCGGGGTTCTCAGCAAAGAGTTTCTTCACCACGTCGGTTCCCTTGATGTCATGTAGGTTGATGTGCAGACCGCCTTTCTTGTTTGCAAACGTCATCTCAAGCAAAGTGGTGATCATACCACCCGCGGAGATATCGTGACCTGCTAGGATCCAGCCGCGATTGATCATCTCCTGCACTGCCTCGAAGCATGCGCAGAAGTAGCGTGGATCAGTAACCGTAGGTACATCGCTGCCCACGTGATCTAGACTTTGGGCGAAAGCACTACCTCCTAGCTTCTGTTCGTCAAAGCTAAAGTCGATGTGATACAAGCGGGTGTGCTTGTCATTGACTAGCACTGGAGACACTACCTTACGCACATCACTCACCTCGCCACCACTGGTAACGATGACTGTGCCTGGTGAAACAATCTTTTCGCCATTGGGATATTGCTGGCTCAGCGAGAGCGAATCCTTACCGGTAGGTACGTTTACGCCTATAGCGCAGCAGAAGTCGGATAGCGCTTTCACTGCTTTATACAAGCGAGCGTCTTCACCTTTCTGTGAACGGCAAGGCCACATCCAGTTGGCTGAGAGGCTTAGGCTATCCATTCCGTCTGCAAGAGGAGCCCAAACGATGTTGGTCAACGACTCGGCTACAGAGAGCACGCTACCTGCCTCGGGTGAAGCTAGACCTGCCTGAGGCGCATGGCCCAGTGCGGTAGCGATACCTTTGACGCCACGATAGTCGAGCGCCACTACACCACAGTCGGACAAGGGGAGCTGCACCTCACCCTGACATTGCTGGCGTGCCACCTTACCGGTTACCGAACGGTCTACCTTATTGGTCAACCAGTCCTTACATGCCACTGCTTCAAGCTGCAACATGCGCTGGAGATACTCGTCAACATGAGCCACATCGTAGGCCACATCAGTATAAGTGCGCTCCACGGTTTCGTCCTTCATGATGGTCTTAGGTGAATGACCGAACATCTGTGCCACGTCAAGGTCGAATGGTTTCACGCCATCTCCTTGTACAAAGGAGAAGTGGGCATCACCCGTTGTCTCACCTACGACATACATTGGAGCGCGCTCACGCTCTGCAATCTTCTTGACATGTTCAAGGTGTTTCTCGTCGATGAGCAGACCCATACGCTCCTGTGACTCGTTAGCGATAATCTCTTTGGCACTCAAAGTCTTGTCGCCAATAGGCAGCGCGGTCATATCTATGGCACCACCGCAGTCTTCCACAAGCTCTGACAAGCAGTTGAGGTGACCGGCAGAGCCATGGTCGTGAATTGACACCACGGGGTTATTGTCTTCCTCTACCAATGCGCGCACCAGGTTATAGGCACGCTTCTGCATCTCGGGGTTAGCTCTCTGCACTGCGTTGAGCTCGATACCGTTGCTGTATCGACCCGTATCCACACTAGATACGGAGCCGCCACCAAGGCCGATACGATAGTTGTCACCACCTACAACCACAACTTTGTTGCCAGCTTGTGGTTCCTTCTTGAGGCAGTCGCGTTTGGTTCCGTAACCTACACCACCTGCAAGCATAATCACTTTATCGTATGCATACTTCTCGTTATTCTCTTGATGCTCAAACGTTAGAAGCGATCCTGTAATCAGCGGTTGGCCAAACTTATTACCAAAATCGCTTGCACCATTAGATGCTTTGATCAAGATCTGCTCCGGAGTTTGGTACAACCACTGACGCACGGGTAAGATATCTTCCCAGTCGCGAAGCGTAGGTTGCGCGCCATCATCCTCCGTCAGTCGTGGATAAGCAGTCATATAAACTGCTGTTCCTGCGATAGGCCATGAGCCAACACCACCGCCCATACGGTCACGAATCTCTCCACCAGTACCTGTTGCAGCACCATTGAAGGGCTCTACGGTTGTTGGGAAGTTGTGGGTTTCGGCTTTTAGGGAGATCACACTCTCTATAGGCTTCACGCGGAAGTAGTCGGCTGTGCTCTGATTAGCGGGAGCAAACTGCTCAATCTCGGGTCCTTGAGCAAACGCTACATTATCTTTATAAGCTGAAAGAATCTGTCCTGGGTTTTCTTTAGTGGTTTTCTTGATCAGGTTAAATAGGCTCGACTCCATCTCTTTGCCATCGATGATGAATGTACCACCGAAGATTTTGTGTCGGCAATGTTCCGAGTTGATCTGTGCAAAGCCGAAGATCTCTGAGTCAGTCAAGGGGCGTCCGTTTTGCTTTTCTATCTTATGTAGATACTCGATCTCTTCAGGTGAGAGCGCAAGACCTTCCTCTTCGTTAAACTGCTCAAGGTTGTCTACATGCTTAATGGGCTCTGGCTGATGGTTGACGGTGAACACTTCTTGGTCAAGACCTTCGTACATGCGTTGCAGCATGGGGTCATAGTCAGCGTCTTTGTCGCTTACTGGGAAATACTCCTCAATACGTTCAATACCTTTGAGGCTCATGTTCTGAGTGATTTCCACGGCGTTTGTACTCCATGGAGTGATCATCTCACGACGCGGGCCTACGTAGAAGCCTTCTAGCTTTTCGGCTTTGAGTGCCTCAGCATCGCCGTATAACCAACTAAGTTCTTTGATCTCGTTTTCAGAAAGGTTGTGATCCACAGATGTGGCAATCACACTTTTCGTTCTCGTTCTGAAGAAAACAATCATACTTATCTAATTAATATAGGTGTATTATTATTGTGCAAAGATACGGTTATTTGTTAGAACATACAAATAAATCAAAGATCTTAATATCCATCGAATATCCGTTGAGATTGGATAAGAAAAGATTTTATTAGTTAAAAAAGTCTAAACCAGCCGAACCTTTGTTGGATTTCATCGTCTTAATCATAACTTTGCATAAGCAAGTAAAACCTAAAAACAAAATAGTTATGACGAAGAAGCATTTTATCTTGGTAGCTTTGGCTGCTGGTTGTATGGTTTTCAGCGGTTGTGCCAGTAAGAAAGATCTGGAGAACTGCCAAAACGAGAATCGCCAATTAACTACCGATTATCAGAACGCAAAAGAGACAATAGCTGCCAACAACGCTCGTATCAAGAGCCTAGAGGATCAGCTAGCACAAGCCAAAGAGAGCGCAGCAGCCCTCCAAGGCAGTTTGGACAAGAGTTTGAACAATGCCAACTCTAATAATGTGAACATCTCTAAGCTTGTAGATCAGATTAATGAGTCGAACCAATACATCCGCCATCTCGTGGAAGTGAAGAGCAAGAGCGACTCTCTGAACATGGTCTTGACCAACAACCTTACCCGTTCCTTGTCTAAAGAAGAGCTCAAGGAGGTGGATGTGCAGGTGCTCAAGGGTGTCGTTTACATCTCATTGGCTGACAACATGCTCTATAAGAGTGGTAGCTACGAGATCAATGATCGCGCAGAGGAGACCTTAAGCAAGATTGCAAAGATCATCATGGACTATAGCGACTATGAAGTGCTTGTTGAAGGTAACACCGACAACGTGCCAATCAAGCGTGAGAACATCCGCAACAACTGGGATCTCTCTTGCTTGCGTGCATCAAGCGTGGTACAGTACCTACAGACCAAGTACAACGTAGATCCTAAGCGTCTCACCGCTGGCGGCCGTGGCGAGTACAACCCATTGGCTACTAACGATACAGAGGTGGGCAAGCAGCGCAACCGTCGCACCCAGATCATCATCACTCCTAAGCTCGATCAGTTTATGGACTTGATTGACAAGGCACCCGAAGAGAGCACCAACAAGTAGACTTTTCTCCTTTGAGGCTGACCGCCCATAGCGTCATTGCCTCATAGGTCACCTTAACAGAGAAGTCCTCTATCGCTTTAACAGATGGCGATAGAGGACTTCTCCTTATTATATATAAGCACTTTCTTTTATTGACATAGGCTATATCACGTTGATATATAGCCTCACACGTTTGCGATTATGCTGCAACAATGATTGGCAAACGCATCAGTCTTGCAGGCGGAAGATAAAGTCTTGATCTTGATGCACGCAGTCCACCAGTCCGTAACGCACAAATCGCGCAAGCAAGGTTATCACCGTATGTCGGTTGATATGTGACAATCGGGCCAAGCGATTGAGCGTTTCATCGGGATGTTCGCGCATGGTGGTCATCAGTGTCTGCGCCGCCGTACCATACTCCATGACGTTTTGCGCCTTTTGTAGCTGCCTCCACACCTCTAGATGCACCGGTGAAGCCACGATGTTCTCGTCAGCGATGCGGACATAAGCACACTTCTTGCCCTCAGCATCAATGGCATAGATGGGGCGTTGCTTAGCTGGCGGGATGGTAGCAATCACCACTGAGCGTCCCTCCACATGGAACGTCTCAAACGTTATGGCGCTTTCGGGCTCACAATATTTGTATGCAGCCGCATGCATCATGAAGATTTCCTCCTCCGACTTCACTCCCGAGATCACCCCATCGTCACGCACGCCGATGAGCAACCTGCCGCCTTCCGTATTAGCAAAAGCCGATACCGAGCGGGCAAGCTTCACCGCATCCTGTACCTTATACTTAAAGTCTTGCTGCTGATGTTCTCCTTTGGCAATGAGTTGTTCTAGATATGCCTTATCAGTCATGGGTTCGTTTGATTGAGAATGCAAAGGTAACAAGATTTTTCCATATACAGAAGAGAAGCCCTTCGTCGGTGTCTCGCGTGATGATAAGGTATAGAAAAATGATTTGTAACCTGATTGTAATATGTGTTTAAACCACCTGTAATATAGCCATTATACCTTTGCGGCAAAATAAAACCAAAGATATAATATATGAGTACGATGTATTTGATCATTGTGGTGTTCCTGCTTTGTTTGGCAGTGTTCGACCTCTTTGTCGGTGTCAGCAACGATGCCGTCAACTTTCTGCAGTCGGCTATCGGTGCAAAGGTGGCAAAGTTTCGCACCATTCTCATCATTGCCTCAGTGGGTGTGATGATCGGTGCAGTGATGTCATCAGGTATGATGGATGTAGCTCGACATGGTATCATGTCACCAGACCATTACAACTTCCAAGAGGTAATGACGGTATTCCTTGCCGTGATGGTGACCGACGTGATTGTCTTAGATATGTTCAACACGCTCGGTATGCCCACCTCAACCACCGTATCATTGGTATTCGAGTTGCTTGGCGGTACGTTTATCCTCGCCACAGTGAAGATGCTGGGCGATCCTAGTCTCTCATTTGGCGATCTACTCAACTCTGACAAAGCCCTACAGGTGATAGGTGCTATCTTCCTTTCGGTGGCAGTGGCATTCGTATTCGGTGTATTCGTGATGTGGCTTAGCCGTATCGTCTTCACCTTCAGATACAAGAAGCACAGCCGTTATAGCATCGCCATCTTCGGTGGTATTGCTTTCACCGCCTTGGCTTACTTTATCTTCTTCCAAGGATTGGCCAAGAGCCCTTATCTTGCTGCTGACATCAAGGACTATGTGACCGAAAACACATCTACCCTAATGCTCATCTGCTTCGTGGTATCTACCATCTTGATGGAGGTTCTTCATCTTCTGCGTGTCAACATCTTCAAGCTTGTGGTGCTCTTAGGTACATTTGCCTTGGCAATGGCATTTGCAGGCAATGACCTTGTCAACTTTATCGGTGTGCCTTTGGCTGGTCTTGACAGTTACCAAGACTTCATGGCCAATAGTCATGGTGCTTCTGACACCACATTCATGATGACCTCTCTGATGGAGAGCGCCAAGAGCTCACCCGTCTATCTCCTTGGTGCTGGTGTGGTGATGATCATCGCCATGGCTACATCTAAGAAGGCACAGAACGTGGTAAAGACCTCTGTGGACCTTGCTCGTCAGGACGAAGGCGATGAGATGTTTGGTTCATCGCGCATCGCTCGCGGTACGGTACGTATGTGCCAGCAGTGTGGCGAATGGCTTGGCAATCATCTTCCTGCTAGCCTACTGCGCTGGATCGATACACGTTTCAACAAGAACGACGTTGCGTTAGAGGACGGAGCTGCCTTCGACGTGGTTCGTGCGGCTGTCAACCTCGTTATCGCTTCCTTGCTGATCACATTTGGTACCACACACAAGCTACCTCTTTCTACCACCTATGTAACCTTCATGGTGGCTATGGGTTCAAGCCTAGCTGACCGTGCTTGGAGCCGCGAGAGCGCCGTGTTCCGTGTTACGGGTGTGCTCAGCGTTATCGGTGGCTGGTTTATCACAGCTGGTGTAGCGTTCATCGCTTGTGCCGTGGTGTGTCTGGCTATGTTCTACGGAGGCATCATCGCTAAGATATTGTTCATGGCTTTGGTTGTGTTCTTGCTCATCCGCTCCAATCGTCAGTATGCTAAGAAGGCTGCAGCAGAGAGCAAGGAGTCAGCTTTCCAACTCATGATGCGCACCCGCGATCCCAAACTGGTATGGGAGATGCTCACCAAGCACGTCAGTCGCACACAAAGCTTTGTATGCCGCTTTGCCTTGGAACAGTATAACAAGATTGTAGAATCGTTTGAGGGTGAGAGCAACAGTGGCTTGCGTCAAAGCCTGCGCGAGATCAAGAACGAGCAGGGTGAGCTCAAGAAATATCGTCGTCAAGAGATGCTCGGACTCAAGAAGAGCCCCCGCGAAGTAGCACTGGAGCGCAACACCTGGTTCCACCTCGGCGCCAATGCCAACCAGCAGTTTATCTACTGTCTGCGCCGTATGCTCGAACCTATCAAGGAGCACGTAAGCAACAACTTCAACCCATTACCTGAAGAGCTCTTCAACGAGTATCTACCGGTGCAGCGCAAGATCAATACCCTGATGAAAGAGAGTGAGAAAGCCATCTCTACGAGCCACTATGACAACTACCGCGACATTCTTGCCGATGCCGATATCGTCAAAGACGAGCTTTCAGCGATACGCAAGCATCACATCGATCGCATGCAAAACACCGTGGACAACACCCATTATCAGGTGTATGTGGTGTACCTCAACTTGCTGCAAGAGAGCCAAGAGTTCCTCAGCGCTATGCGTCATCAGCTCCGTGCTGCCAAGAAGTTTGAGGAATAACGCTTCGTTCTTCTAACAATTGGTAGAAACATAAAGCACAGAACCATTCTGTAAGCCAATCATTTCTGACATATATTTTTCTTCTTAATGCGGAGAGAAACCACCTGCCTCGTTGTGGTTTCTCTCCGTTTGTTTGTTTATGGCGGGCTGACACCAACGGCTACGTATCTTTGACGTTTACCTTCCATCATCTGATAAAATCAAGACAGAAAAACGCACGAATAACCGCGAGTTTTCCACTTACACTTTATTACTTTTAAGCCTCCTATTCGTTACTATCCACTAAAATACCCGTATTTTTTGAAAAGTTTTTCATTTGATATACTATTTAATCCAAAATAAAAACTTATATTTGCACCGATAGCAATTCTACACATCGCTTTAAAGGGCGAGAACGGACGAACATACAGAGCAAGCATTTCATGCTAAAACATAAATCTCTACAATATCATTAAACAAAAGCACTTGAAGGGTTAACCGACTCTACCTTTCAAGAAAGCTACACCACAGAGTCCTTTACACTACTACTTATGAGAAAAGAGCTACTTTCATGCGCTGCAGCTCTCGTTAGCTTGTTCATGCCCACCATGACACAGGCCTCCACGAGCCTCACGTCAAGAGGAAGCGCAGCTGACGGGTTCTCTACGGATGCCACAACAAGCACCACGGCAAAGAGCAATGGTCAGCTAGCTTCAAGCAGTAGCACCTCCACCACATTCAAGCTCGTGGGCGTGCAGTATTCTCCTTTACAAAGTCTGGTGTCGTTTAGCACCACTGACCCTACCACTACAACCACCGAATATGAAGATGCGTACGGCTACCTACGTCAGGGTAGCGTGTCAGCTTATGACGGATCCACGCTCTACGTATTCAGCCCACGTACCAACAACTATGGCGAGCTGTACAAGGTGAGTTTCTCTACCTACACCTACGATGGTTCAGCATGGGCACTCAAGGACACCAGAGAGCTCACTGCCGATTATAGCTCCTACCCTAATGCCATGGCTTACGACCCCGCCACGGGCAACCTCTATGGTTATCGTAACGGCATGCCATCTACCTTCTACTCTATAGATAAGGAGACGGGAGCAATGACACAGGTTAGTAGCAGCAACTATTTCTTCACCTCTCTGGCTTTCGACATGAACGGTACAGGCTATGCTTTCGACTTCGATAGCCAGCTTCAGCGTGTCAACGTGCAGGATGGTAGCGTCACCGTGCTGGGTGCTACGGGCCAATCGTTCAGCGACAAGCAACCTACATATATCGATGCCACCACGGGTACAATGTATTGGGTGCTCAGCACCAGTAAGGTATCAGCGCTCTACACCACTGACCTCACCACAGGTGCCGGCACAAAGGTGGCTGACCTGCCCGATGGCACAAAGCTATCTGACATCTTCGGTGTAGGAAGCAGCACCTCACAGGATGAGCAAGTGCCTGACGCATGCCAGGATCTGACCGTAACCTATGCCGCACCAGGTAGCACCACGGCCACCTTCAAGGCCACCGCTCCTACCCTATCGTTTGACAAAGCCACTCCGCTGAGCAGCAAGGTAAGCTTGCTCTTCTACGTTGACGATGCCACCGACGCCGTAGCCACTCTGTCTGACGTGACACCTGGCGCAGAGGTAAGCACCAGCTACACCTTCGCCACTGAAGGAGAACATAAGGTAAAGGTGCTTGCAGCTAACGGCAATGGCAATGGTCCCACCAAGACCGTCAGCACATACGCTGGATACGACGCACCTAAAGCACCATCTGACATCTACCTCAGCGTAGCTACCGATGGCACATATAGCCTCTCTTGGACCGCGCCTACGGAGGGTGTGCATGGTGGCGCAGTGGATGCAGCTAACCTCAAGTACACCATCACACAGTATCCTGCTGGTGTAAAGGTAGCTGAAACTACAGGAACATCATACGCAGGACAGTTTACCAGCACTCAGTTTGCCGACTATTACTTTGGCGTAAAGGCTGCTACGGGCAGCAATGTGGGCGAGGAAGGCTTGTCTAACCACGTCACACATGGCGACTATGCTGAGATACCTTACTATGACGACTTCAGCAACAGCGACACCTATGGCACGTACACCATCGTGAACACCAACAACGACGCTACATGGGAGTTTGGCACAGCCAACACGGGTGACCAGGCGGCTATCTATAATGGTAGCGCATGCACCAATGCGGCTGACGACTACCTCATCCTTCCACCCATGCAGATTGTCAAAGGTGCTACATATACCGTGACATTCCACGCAGCTAGTGGTTTCAATCAAGACACGGGCAACACCATCGACGTGCTTCTGCTCAAGGACAACGCCAACCCACAAGGCACACGCGACAAGGTGGGCACATACGAGAATATCCCCGACTACACCGGAGGCATCTCTGAACAGACCTTCACCTACACGGCTAAGGAGAGTGGCGTATTCAACTTTGCGTTCTACTGCCGTAGCCAAGCCAAGCATAAGGTGAACGTCTTCGATGTTTATATCAATGGAACCAACTTCCCCGATGCACCTAACGATGTGACCAACTATAAGGTTACAGCTGGAGATAAGGGCGAGCACAAGGTCACCGTATCCTTCACCGCTCCTACCAAGGACTCACAGGGTCATGACCTCAGTGCGCTGAGCCACATCCGCTTGTTCCGTGACGATAGCAAGACTGCTCTCTATGAGTGGAACAATCCTACTCCTGGCGCAGCTTACAGCTACACTGACGAGACCGTCACAGAAGGCGTACATAGCTACAAGACGGTGGTGACATCTGACGATGGCTCTAGCAACGGCGCTAGCCAGACCGTGCTTGTAGGCCAAGACGTACCTGGCGCACCAAGCAACCTAAAGATCACACAGGATGGCAACGACTTTGTGCTCACATGGACCGCACCATCGACCTCTCTCAATGGCAAATATGTCGACTATGACAACCTCACCTATGCCATCTACTACCAATACGGACTGATGGAAACACCATCGCTCTACACCTCTGACGTGAAGGGTTGCACCGCTCGCGTACCTAAGAGTGTCTTTGACGCTTATGCTAGCGCACATCAGATCTTGATCGATTTCATGGTGTTGGCACAGAGCGAGAACGGCGCTGGCAATCCTGCTTATGCCACAACGGTTTATGGTAAGAACTACACCGTGCCTTTTGCCGAATCGTTTGAGAACGGATACAACGACACCGACCCATGGAGCGTCACCAGCGTAGGCAACGATTACACTAGCTGTTGGACAATGATAGCTGGTACCAACTCAAAGAAGCCAATGGATGTAGACCCCGTTGACGGTGACAATGGTATGGCAATGTTCTATCAGAACAGCTATGACGGCTATGAGGCACGTCTGCTCTCACCACAGATCAGTGTGGCTGATGCTGAAGCACCCGTCCTCTCGTTCTATCTCTACCACTACAAGGCCAACGCAGCTATGGACAACAGCGTTCAGATTGAGGTGCAGTATGCTGGCTCTGAAGATTTTGTTACCCTCTCTGAACCTATCTCTGTATATGGCGAAGCAGGATGGCAAGAGCACAAGGTGTCACTGGCCAACGTAGAGAACGACTGCTTCCGCCTATCCTTCCGTGGCAAGGCGGCTAAGCTATCAGCTATCTTTATGGACAAGGTACAGGTTACCGACGACAAGGGATACAACGCATTGAAGGGCGTTAACGGCGCTGCTAATGGCGTGAGCGTTGCCAATGGTGGCATCGTGATTGAAGGTCAAGACGCACCATATAGTGTGTTCACCACCGCTGGAGCCCTCGTGGCACAAGGAAAGGCTGAGGGCAAGCAAGCCATCCGCCTACACGCAGGCATGTATCTGGTTAAGGTAAATGGCACTACAACCAAGTGTGTGGTGAGATAAGCCGCATATAACCTTTGCCTTGCGCCGATAGCAAGGCAGCTTATTGATACCAATGGTCCCGGCTCTATTGAGTCGGGACCATTTCGTTTACGCCCTTTGCTACCTAAAAGGTTAAAGCGGGCTATGTTGATGGGCATAGTTTCATGCGGGCTGAAAGCCCAAAGAGAACACAACATGTCTTTTTTGGTATAACGAAAGGGATGGTTTGGCAAGATGAAAGGGATGAGATGAGAACGAAAAATAAATTAAAAAAGAAGGGAAATCAATTTATTTTTTGTCCGAAAATAAATTGATTTCCCTTTTATCTAAGCACCTTTGACAAGGTGAAACGGGTTCTATTGGCTTATCATCGAGTGATGGCTATCTTCTTACCTTGGTGGATATAGATACCACTCTGGGTAGGATGGAGCACGCGTTGTCCCGAAAGGGTGTAATAGTAAGGATCAGCTGAGGTGGGCTGGGTGATGGTCACACTACTGATATCGGTGGTAGAGCTGACATCATTGACCTTATACTTGGTTCCTTCCTTCTCGTTGCTGATCTCGAAGAACGTATCCTTGTTTACGCCGTTGACATCTATGGTCTGATTGTTGCTTGCTGTAGAGGATGTACCAATGCTGAAAACAAAGTTGATTGCATCGTCAGCCTTGTTCATGGTATAGCTATTGTAGAACCATTTCTTGCCATCAATCGTGGTGGTAGCGGTCACCTTGGTGCCAGGCCATGATGTTCCAGTATTGCTGCCGCCCCATGAGTGGTAGTTGACATAGCTATCCCAACCCACCTTATCGGTGTTGACATAGACGGTGATCTGATAGGGTTCAAACTGCTTCACCACATAGTGGCGGGTGGTAACAGCCTTCACTACGCCGCCAACGAGCATACCCACCTTGAGCGTGGTCTCACCATCGGGTATCTGGAGCTTATATCCCGATACTACCTTAGCGCTATTGGCAGTGGGTTCGGTACCATCGAGGGTGTAGACCAGCGGGGCATCATCAGCCGTTACAGCCATGAGTGTGGCGGTAGGATTACCCTCAGTGTAGGTTCCGCTTGGCAGATCCACCCATGTGGTGTTGGCTTGGGTAGACAGATAGTAAGCGTAGTGGTAACCGCTGAGCACCTTTACATATAGGCTAGCATCGGGATCAGCCATACCCTGCCCCATCACGGCGAGAAGCTTGGCATTGTTGCCTTGCACCAAAACACCATAATAGTTCTTGGTGTTGCGGTAAGCTTGATACTCGCTGGTATTGGTCACGCCTGCAAGATGGCGTAGCTGAATCATCGCTTTGATCTCGCGTTTGTAGGCTTGCCAGTGAGGTAGGAACACGCAAGGTGTACCTGGCATAGCGAGCAGATAGGCATTGGCAGCTAGGGTGTCCTTGCGGATAGGATCGAGCGGTTCGGATGCGTTGCGATACTGGGTGTCATGATTCTCCACAAAGGTCACGGCATACTGCTTATAGGCATTGTCATGCACAAGGTTGTTGGTGCTATTGAGCTGACTCCAGTCGGCATTGTTGATTGCATCACGCACGTTATAACGGAACTGGAAGTCGAAAGCGGCGCTCTGCTTATCGGTAGCATCAATCCACTTTTCTATCTTTGCGTTGCTATCCCAGTATTCGCCTACCGAATATTTCACTCCGGCAGCTTTATTATAATCGGCTACATGTGAGCCATCAAAGCCTTTGACCATATCATAACGGAAGCCTGTGTAACCGAGGTCATTGATAAGGAAGTCCTCATAGGCCTTAACTACCTTCTGCACATTGGCGCTCTTGTGATCGAGGTCGCGCATACTGCTCCAGTCTTCGCCCTCATCTTTGTTGCTGCTCAGGCTCACACCTTGCTTCTTAGCCTCCGTGGCCGTAGCGCCACCGTCATCGTCTGCGGTGATGTCGGTGCTTTGCAACTGGTAGGTCACACCTTTATAGGTCTCGGCAGGGAAGCCAAACCATCCTGTGGTGTTATGGTGATTGATCACCACATCGGCTATCACGCCAAGCCCTTTCTGCTTGAACGTAGAAATCATACTGCGTAGCTCGGTCTCTGAACCGAAGCTTGAGTTGTGATTGAAGTAATAGTATGGGGTGTAACCCATCACGTTATACGTCTCCAAGCACTTGCCACTCTGTGGCACCCAAACCAAACTGAAATAGTCGCTCAGTTCGTCAGCCTGGCTTTCGAGGTTCTTCCACTGCGTGTCGGCATACGAATCCCAAGCAAATCCTTGGAGCATCACGCCTTCATAACTGGCAGGCCATCCCTGTGCCATGGCGGTCATCGACGCACTGGCGCATAGCAACGTGGCCAAAACATTCTTTCTTAAAGCTTTCATATCGATTGTATAGATTCGGGACGTGGCGCTGGTGCATCACACGTCGTCATGATTTAGAGTTCTTAGTTAGTTAGTTTTCTTATGACAAGACAAGGCTTATCTTATGCAAAGATAAACACATTATCCTCTCCACGGCTATCTATAAGAGGAGAGGAAAGAAAGATTTTTGCGCAAACGTTTGCCTTAATGATTACCTAAAGCAACCAATCGCTATCGCCAAGCGGGTCTTCGGCCCGCATTAATCGGATAGGTAGAAAGCAAATGCGGACAACCCATTGCTGGATTGTCCGCACATTAATCTTTAGATCGAGAGGAGCAATGCTCCGTGATTACTTCTTAGTCATGGTGCAAGAAGCATAGCCATCAGCCCAAGCATAGAGGGTGATGTCGTATGTACCAGCCTCTACCTGGAGGTTAGCACCGTTCTGAACGAGCGCTGCGGTGGTTCCACCCCAGTTGATATCCCATCCGTCGTTAGCACGGAACTTGAGTTCGCCACTGTTCAGGGTCACATTCTTGAGCACCCAAGCACGTGCGTCCTTGTCATAGGTCATCGGTGTGCTTACGTCCCAGCCACCTGCAGAAGCTGTACCAATCAAACCAATAGTGGTGATAGGTGTGAGCGAATAGGTCTTAGCAAGGAGGTCAACATCCACCTTGTAGTAGCCTGCTTCCTCACTCATCACGATGTTACCTGCATCGCCAGCGGTATTGAAGTCTTCACCATAGTTGGTGCCGTCCCAGTTTTGCTGTGTGCAGAACTTGAATCCGCCTTGATCTAGGTACATATAACCAGTGTACTTACCATCGTATGTGTTAGTGGTGAGGTAGTCGATCTGGTTCCAACCATTGCAAGAGCCTGCAAGGAAGAGTGTAGGTTGGAATGCAAGAGCCTGAACGGTGTATGTTCCGTCAAGCATATTGAACGTAAAGTTATAATACTTAGCGTCAGCGTCACCAGTAACGGTGAGGTTGCCACCTACGTTCTTGTAGCCCAAGGTACCTGTGCTCTTACCATCGGGTGTCACTGCGCCACCATCGGTTGATGCACTGATAGCATAATCCCAGTTGCCTACGTGGTCGAGGTCAAGCACTTTAAACTCGAGGTTACCGCCACCAGCAGGTGCAGCAACAGTGATTGTATAGATAGGATTCTCGTATGGATCCTGTCCGCCATTGTCAAGGGTAAGCGAAGTATCGTCAGCGTTCCATACATTTGGAGTCTGAACGTTACCTACAAGGTAATAACCCTTAGATGAAAGCTCAGGAGCCTCAGCAAGAAGACTTGCCGTGGTAGCACCCTCGTTCTTGATGCTCTGACCCGAAATGGTGGTGTAAGCTACCACATCAAGAGCTGCTGTGCGTGTCACAGGACGACGACCATAGAGGTCATAGTAGGCTGAAGAGAGCTCGGCTGTAGCCACGTAGCCATCCTCGGCAGCCGTGAGCTGCTTGCTGGCTGTCTTGTCAGCATTGTAAAGGGTCACCGTGTACTGGTTAACAGCACCGTTAGCCGCTGTGACATGAGGAGCAAACAGGCGCACTGAGTCGGTAGTAACCTCAGCAAACTTGATAGGATCGGCAGGTGAAACCGAGAGAGCCACGGTTGCTGCTGACTCAGAACTATGTTGAGGGTCAGCCCAATCCTCGTATGTATCAGAACCGCAACTGGCCAATGCCAATGCCATTCCTATATATAATAAACTCTTTTTCATTGATGTTATGTTTCGTTGAAGAACGAGCGGAGATCCGCATGGGGCTTCCGCCCGTCCTTATGGATTAGTAATTACTCGGCGGTCATGAAATAGAACTGACCTGTGATATCGTTGAAGATGACATGATAGCTACCTGCCTTGATGGTGCCGTTGGGCGAGATAGCCAAACCTGCTGTACCATATGGGAAGGCATCGGTACCCCACCATGCGCTACCACCATCGGTAAACTTAAACTCGGCGTCCTCACTTACGGTGATGTCGCAAGTCCAGTTGTGGCACACAGCACCATCGAAGGTCTCCATAGGAGTCATTGTGAGAGCTGCGGTATCCCAACCATTGAACGAACCGGTGAGCGAGATGCTTGAATAAACGGTAGGATTCTGGCTGCCATATTCCTCAATAGTTGCGCTTGAAGAAGCGGTGTTGACCGTGATGGTATAGAATCCGCCAGTGTTAACGTACAAGTTGCCATCGCTATCTTCCTCGAAGTTGGCATTGCCAGCTACGTTGGTGAAGCCCGTGTAACCTATCTGAGTGTCCCAGCTACCTGGATTCTTGATAAGCTTGAGCTTGCCACCAGCAGGGAGATAAGTGGTGTAAGAGATTGAACCAGCACCAGTGGTCTTGTCATAGTCGATGCCATCGATGGTGTAAAGAGGAACAAGTGATGTGTAAACGTTGGTTGCAGCATTGCCCCAAGAGCCATCACCGATACAGCTACCTACGAGATACCACTCGATAGGATCAGCCGCCTTGAGTTCTACGTAGTAAGGAGCCACCTTAACCTTCACCGTGTTAGAGAAGATAGTGTCACCTGCGAGCGCTGAACGAACGCGTACATAGAGCTCCTGTGTAGCAGGTACAGAGGTAGACTGATACTTTGCCATCTTCTGAATGGCCTTAGCGATATCAGAGGCAGAAACCTCTGCATTGACCACCTGGTAATCTTGATCCATAGTGGTATAGTCGCCTACAGGTTGTTCGTTAGCGTCAAGCACGCCAGCAGCGACATCTTGTGTCCAACTGTTGGTGCAAGAGATCTGCACGGCATAGTTGGCTAATGCTGGATAACCATAATCGGGCTGTGACCAAGAGAAGTTTAAGGTCTTGGATGTAGCAAGATCAATGGTTGAGGTGGAGTAAGACGGTGTGTTGAGAACAAACGTCTTGGGTTGCTGGATGGTAGGATTGTTATCTCTATCATCATCGCATGCTGTGAAGAGGCAAGCTCCACAGAGCAACAGCAAAGCTGATTTTATGATTTTTTCCATTGTATTGTTTCAGTTAATAGGAAGAGGTGCTGCCCTAACGGCAGCGCTCTTCATATAGATTTACATTACTTTAATAACCTGGATTCTGTACAACGATGTTGGTAACCTGTGCAGAAGGAATGGCAAAGATGTTGCGGTCAGCACTGAAGTTGCGACCACCCTTTGAACCACCTTTGTAAGTCCAGTTGTAGTTGACATTGCCACCATAGCGGTTGAAGCGTATCAAGGTAGGACGACGTAGGCCTTCGAAGTAGAACTCGCGGCTCCATTCGTCACAGAGATCGTTCAAGCTATAACCACTCTTAGTAGCTGCGTGAGCACGTGTGCGGAGAGCATTGACTGCTGCAGTGCCTTCAGCGGTGGTGGTACCGCCATTCTGACGAGCTGTTGCCTCAGCGTAGATAAGGTTAGCCTCAGCTACACGGAAGAGGAAGAAGTCGGTATCAGGGTAGTTGTCGTTGTGTCCTACGCTGCCATCGGTCTTAAAGTTGACCCACTTAGCACAAGCAAAGCCATCTGTGAACACGCCGGTGCAACCATCGCCATTGTCGAGCTGACGATCCAAACCATCAAAGATGGCGCGGTCATCGTTAGCTGCGGCTGGCATCTGAGTGCATGACACGTTAGGAGCGTCGTTGTTAGGGAAGAACTTCTGGATGAGGTCGGGACGACAGCGGTTACCACCCCAGGTCTGACCTGTACCATTGGTTGCGTTGTCAGAATAGTTGCCAGAGACGTCAGCATGGAGGTTGCCATCAAATGTAGACGCCATCAAGAACAATGTACCTGCCCATGAGGTTGTGGTAACACCATCCTGACCGATGCGGAACACACCTTCGTAAGCTGCAGAGGTCTCACCATTGTCACCCATGAACAACATCTGGTAAGCGCTCCACTTGCCAGTGGAAGTGGTGTTGAGCTTATAGCTTGAATCCATCACCTTCTTAGCATATTCAGCGGCTTTGCCCCACTGTGCTGTTCCGGTGTAAACCTCAGCGTTGAGATAGAGGCGAGCCAAGAGCATCCAGCATGCAGCCTTGTCAGCGCGATAGTAGCCGCTATCGGTCGACTTCTTAGCCTTAGCCTCAGAGAGAGCGGGTTCGATCTCAAGGAGCTCGGTTTCGAGCCATTGATACATCTCGGCACGAGTCTTGCGTTCAGGCTTTGTCATCTGCAAAGCAAATGGAACATTGCCAAAGGCATCCATCAAGAAATAGTATTGGAGGGCACGGAGGAAGCGCACCTCGGCTGTCTTGGTAGCATCAACGTCGCCACATTCGTTGACAAACTGGTTGCAATAAGCAATACCGGTGGTCAGACGAGCATAGAAACCGTTGAGCATAGGATGGCTGGCATCGTATGTGTTGTAGCAATACTGCTTGATACCATCGTCACCCCACTGGCAGATGGCTTCGTCGGTGGTAAGTTCGTTAGAGTTCCACAACTGACGGATAAATCCAGATGTACCACCATCGAGTCCGTCGATGTCCACATTGTCATCACCAGTGCTGTTACCTGCCATAGCAAGGTTAGCGTAGCACTTATTGAACAAAGCAGATACATTCACTTCGGTGTTCATGTTGGGATCGATAGGCGTAACATCCAAGTCACCCGTACATGAGGTCATGCCCAAGGTAAGCGCTGCTGCCGCTACTGAAAGGACATATTTGATATTTTTATTCATGACTTTTATACGCTTAAATGATTAGAAGTTGAGGTTCAGACCTAGGATTACAGAGAATGGACGTGGATAGATGTTGTTATCAAATCCGCTGAACACCTCTGGATCAAGTCCGTCATAGTTGGTAATAGTAAACACGTTAGAAGCTGTTCCGTACACGCGTCCACTGAGACCTTTCCAATATCCGTTAGAGCTGCTGCTTCCGAAGAGGTTGCTGAAGCTATAACCTAGGGTGATGTTGTCACACTTGAGGAAAGAAGCGTTGTGTACCCAACGATCAGAGAGGATTGCTTGAACATCGTCAGTCTGCCAGTTGTCGTTCACAGCAGCAATGGTCTTGTTGCTAAGGAAGTTGGTTGATGCCCACAAAGCATTCTTGCTTACGTTGTGGAAACCTTGGTTGACGTTGTCAAAGACGTAGTTGCCGATGTTAGCACGGAGTGAGAAGCTGAAGTCCCAGTTCTTATATTCCAAGCGAGAAGAGAGGCCCATGGTGATTGGAGGAGCCGGACTCTTGTAGAGATAACGGTCTGCATTGGTAATCTTACCATCACCGTTGCGGTCAACAACAACGCCTTCGATAGCTTTGCCGTTCTTGTCGTAAGCCTGCTGATAAACCCAGAAAGAGTTCATCGCATAACCTACCTGCTGGTATTCGAGATACTTGTCAGTACCAATTCTGTAGCTTGTGTTAGCCACAGGATCGCCAGTAGAGCTTACACCATTAAGGTCAAGGATCTTATTGAAGTTGTAAGTGAAGTTGTAATCGATGGTCCAGTACCAGTCCTTAGCCTGGATAGCTTTCCAACTGAAGGTTGTCTCAACACCAGTGTTCATCAATGAACCTATGTTTTGCCATGACTGGTTACGGAAATTGGATAGTGCTTCACAAGGAGCATAGTTGAGCAAGTCAGTGGTCTTACGATAATACCAGTCCACTGTACCTGTGAGGCGCTGGTTAGCAACACCCCAGTCGACACCTATATTATATGTAGTGGTGGTCTCCCACTTCAGATCGGGAGTGTAACTATCGGGGCGATACAATGTACCATCGCCGTCAGCGGGATAGAATGCACCTGTACCTGTGTTCTGAGTATAGGTAGGAATCCATGCGTAGTCGCTGTTAACGTCTTGTTGACCTGTCATACCCCAACCTAAACGGAGCTTCAAATCAGAGAGCCACTTGAGGTCTGAGAAGATCTTTTCCTTATTCATCTTCCATGCAAATGCCACTGATGGGAAGATTGACCAGTGATCCTTGAAACGTGAAGAACCGTCATCACGCACTGTTGCGGTAACATAGTAGCGATCCATCAAGCTCCAGTTGGCACGACCGAAGAAAGAAACAAGGTAGTTTTCGGTCTTTGTGTGGTATTCAGAGGGGAGGTGCTTCTTACCTGCGAGGCTTTCGCCATCTTCGGTAGCAGCAGAGTTCTTACCGTAATATCCCCAATAAGCATTGTCAGTGCCTTTCCAGAAGTGCTGGTACTCGTAACCACCCATGATGTCGAAATGGTTCTTTGCAGCATCGTTGAAGTCGTGATAGTACTGAGCGTAAGCACTGAGGGTAAGGTTGCGCTTGAGGATTTCTTCCCAACCGTAGTTGCCATAGTAAGTGTCGTTGTTGCTTGGGAAGGCAGGAGTCTTCTCTGTGGTCTGACGACCCTTAGCGATATCGGCACCCAAAGTGGCATGGAGACGAAGATCTTCAAATCCGTGTACCTTGTAATCGAAGTCGGCACTACCGATAAACTCACGGCTGTTAGCTACGTCGTTCTTCTCGTTGAGCACAGCGAGAGGGTTCTTGGTAGCAAGCTCGTTGTAAGTTGAGGTCCAGTCGGGGTCGTTATAGTTGGCACTCTTAGGCCATTCAAAGTAGCCACCGAAGTTGCTGAGCGACTTGTTGAGGTTGTCTCCGAAGAAAGCCTTATGGTATGCAGATGTGTAAGCATAAGGACTCTGTGTTGGATCCATGTTGATGGCTGCGCTAACGGCGTCGGTGTCAGCAAAGCGGCTATGCGCATACATACCCTTGGCGTTGATATTGATCACCAAGTGATTGTCGAGCAAAGAAGGATTGAGGTTAACCGATGCGGTAACACGTTTAAAGTCGGATGTCTTGAGGATACCCTGTTGATCGGTATAACCCAATGACATGCGATAAGGAAGGTGTTCGCCAGCAGATCCAGAGACGGTGATGCCGTGGTCTTGGCTGATTGCTGTGCGATAGATCAAGTCTTGCCAATCAGTGTTAGCAGTACCCAATGCCTTGTAAGCGTCCGACTCTTCACCCCAAGTATTCTTGATTAAAGAACGGAATTGGTCACCACTGAGCACGTCAACCGTGTTCTTCTTCATGCTCACGGTAGCACTACCGTTGTATGAAATACGAGGAGCGCCACGCTGTCCCTTCTTGGTTGTGATGATGATTACACCGTTAGAACCACGGCTACCGTAGATAGCAGTAGCTGAAGCGTCCTTGAGCACGTTGAAGCTCTCGATGTCTTGAGGGTTGATAGATGCAAGAATGTTGGACACACCCTTTACACCATTGTTATCAATAGGCATACCATCGATAACGATCAATGGGTCGTTACTTGCATTAAGTGACGATCCACCACGGATACGGATGTTAGCGCCTGCACCAGGAGTACCATCGTTGCTGGTCACATTGACACCGGCAACTTTACCACCGAGCATATCCTGAGCGTTAACTACAACACCCTTATTCTTTCCATCTGGCTTAAGTGCAGCTACAGAACCCGTCAAGTCTGACTTCTTTGCTACACCATAACCAATCACAACCACCTCATTCAAGCTCTGAGCTTGATCTTCATTGAGCGTGATTGCCATGTTGTTTGAGGCTGAAACCTCTTGTTTCTTGTAACCAATGTAGGAGATTGTTAAGGTAGCACCTGGCTTCACATCGAGCGTAAAGTTACCATCAAGGTCGGTCACTGTACCCTCTGTGGTACCATTAACCAACACTGAAGCTCCAATAATAGGCTCACCGGAAGCATCTTTGACCGTACCTTTCACAGTACTCTGAGCAAAGGCTCCCACCGAAAGGCATAGACCTACGAACAAGGTCCATAGTCTTGTAGGACAATTGCATTTTACCTGCTTCATCATTTGTTTGTTTGTTAGTTATTATTATAATAGATTTAAAATCCAATTATGGTGTTAAGTCTCTTTTAGGTTTCTGATGCAAAGTTATGTTTAATAACGTAATGTAATAATAAAAAAGAAAGAAAAACGTTAGATAAATGATGTAATCGTTTGCATTGATTAATATCAAGGAAAACGATTGACCTATATCAACAACCCGAAAGGAATAGTTACATTTGCACACGAAAGCCTAAGAATCATGAACGAACCTAACATCATCACGATGAAAGACATCGCCGAGGCCCTTGGCGTGTCGGTCGCAACGGTGTCGCGAGCCTTGAAGAATAGCCCGCGGATCAGTGCGGAGAAGCGCGAACTAATTAATAAGTACGCACGCGAACATCATTTCTCCCCTAATCCGTTGGCCGAATCGCTTAGGCTTAGCCGCAAGCAGTTGCCCAAAGTGATTGGCGTGATTATCCCAGAGTTTGAGCATTACTACTTCTCCTCTATCCTTGACGGCATCGAGGAGGAAGCGTCGGCACGCGGATACCGCATCATGGTGGCTACAAGTCATGAGCAATATGAACGTGAAGTGAACATTTGCAAATCGTTTTACGAATACAAATGCTGCGGAATGATTATCTCTCAGGCTAAGAATACCAAGCAATATGACCACTTCAATGCCCTCATTGAGAAAGGGATACCTATTGTTTTCTATGATAGGATTTGCACGAGCGTAAACAGTTCGCTTGTTGTGGTGGACGATTACATGGGCGCTTTCACTGCCGTGACACATCTGATAGAGACCGGTTGTAGGAAAGTGGCTTACTTCAGCAGCCCACTCAACCTTGAGATCTCAAAGAACAGATACAACGGTTGGCACGATGCGATGCGCAAACACGGGCTTGATCCATCAAGCGACTTGCTCTTTATGTGCGACAATCGCAGTGAGGCTGAGCGCATTGTACCCAACATTCTCTCCCAAGAAGACGTGCCCGATGCTTTCTTTGCCACCAATGACGATACGGCAATCGGCATCCTCTATGCTGCCAAACGAATGGGGTATCGCATACCCGAGGATATCTCTATTTGCGGATTCACCAACGGTCAGCGCGCCATCGCCTGCGATCCTATGCTCACCACGGTGGAACAACGGGGCAAGGTGGTAGGCGAGGAAGCCGCAAACATCCTGATTGACAAGGTAGAAGGATTGATTCCGAAGGACAAAGTGGAGAAACGCATCGTACGAACACGCCTCATCCTACGTGGCACCACGCGTTAACGACATCTCACCGAGCCGGAAGAAAGAATGATACTTAAGAGAATAAATAAAAAAAGACCATATCTATGAAGACGAAACCCGATTTAAGTTTTTGGAAATTATGGAATCTGAGCTTTGGTTTCTTTGGAGTTCAGATAGCCTACGCACTGCAAAGTGCCAACATCTCACGCATCTTTGCTACCTTGGGAGCTGACCCACATAATCTCAGTTACTTCTGGATACTTCCCCCATTGATGGGTATCTTGGTACAACCGATTGTTGGAAGTCTCTCGGATCGCACTTGGTGCCGATTTGGTAGACGCATCCCCTATCTGTTTATCGGTGCAGCTGTGGCTGTGCTGGTGATGTGCTTGCTGCCCAATGCGGGTTCATTGGGACTGACGGTAAGCTCAGCTATGATCTTCGGATTGATAGCATTGATGTTTCTTGACACGTCCATCAATATGGCTATGCAACCCTTCAAGATGTTAGTGGGTGACATGGTGAACGAGAAACAAAAGACTTTGGCATACAGCATACAGAGCTTCTTGTGCAATGCGGGTAGCCTTGTGGGGTATGTTTTCCCATTCTTCTTCACCTTCTTGGGCATCGCCAACACGGCACCTGAAGGCGTTGTGCCCGACTCGGTTATCTGGTCGTTCTACATCGGAGCCGCTATCTTGATTCTATGCGTGATTTATACCACGATGAAAGTAAAGGAGTGGAACCCGAAGGAATACAACGAATACAACGGAATCAAAGAAGATAAGAAGGAAGAAGACGTCAACTGGATCACGCTTCTTACCCATGCGCCCTCTACCTTTTGGAAGGTGGGAGCGGTGCAGTTCTTCTGCTGGTTTGCCTTTATGTATATGTGGACTTATACCAACGGCACCGTGGCATCCAACTGCTGGGACGTAGACATGCTCGCCAAGAACGCCACAGCCACCACAGGCTATCAAGAGGCAGGCAACTGGGTGGGCATTCTCTTTGCAGTGCAAGCCATCGGATCGGTGCTTTGGGCCATTGTGCTACCTTCATTCAAGAACCGCAAGTTGGCCTACTCGCTGAGTTTGATTTTTGGCGGATTAGGCTTCATCCTCACAGCCTTTATCCATAACCAGTACGTGATGTTCATTCCGTTCGTACTTATCGGCTGCGCTTGGGCGGCAATGTTGGCGTTGCCTTTCACCTTTGTAACCAATGCGCTCGAAGGTTATGGACACATGGGAACCTACCTTGGCTTGTTCAACGGCACCATCTGCATTCCACAGATTGTAGCTGCAGCTTTGGGCGGTGTCGTTCTGCACCTTGTAGGAAGCGTACAGAGCCATATGATGATTGTAGCGGGTGTCGCTTTGGTCATCGGAGCCTACGCCGTAAGTTTCATCAAAACGAAGCAAGAATAAGCAAAAGGCAATCGTTTGCATAAAAAGAGAATTCAAACAATCCAATCAACATAATCCGTCAAAGGATAATATTGTACCTTTGAACCAAAACAACTTTCTCTATGAGCGTACTATTTAGTATTGACTACCATACCGGATATGGAGAAGAGCTCTTTCTTCATATCTCCGAAGGAGGAGAACAGACCGCACAAGCGCCCACTGCTCTTCGTATGCACACCCTAGATGGTTACCATTGGCAACTCGACTATACCCCATCGGCCCCAAAAGGATCCGTTCTGACCTATTATTATTCCGTGCGCAAGGACGACAAAGACGTACGAATGGAATGGCGTGTGGTGCAACACCAATTGGAACTAAACACTGTTTATGGCACCACCTACCATGTATATGACCACTGGGCGGACATTCCCGAGGATGCTTACCTCTACACCTCGGCTATCACCGACTGCTTCGTAGGCATCAAGGTAGCCTCACCCGCAGAGAGCAAGTTTGCCCAAACGGTGCGTCTGAAGGTCAAAGCACCTCAGTTACGTCAAGGTCAGCGACTCGCTTTGGTTGGTGCGTCACCCTCGTTGGGCTCTTGGGACACAGACAAAGCACTGCCCATGACCGAGCATAGCATCAACGAATGGGTGGTAGATGTTGATGTGCTCAACCTAAGGAACAACTTTTTAGAGTTCAAGTTTATCCTTATTGATGACAATAACAACGGCCAATGCATCTGGGAATGTGCCGACAACCGCACCATCACCCTACCCTTGCTCAACCTTGGAGATGTGTTGGTGTACGAACTGGACACCGCTTACTTCCCCGTTAGTCAGATTAAGGCTGCTGGAACGCTCATCCCTGTGTTCTCGCTTCGCAGCAAGTCCAGCTTCGGCATAGGCGATTTTGGTGATCTGAAAAAGATGATTGATTGGGTTTCGCTCACCGAACAACGCGTCTTGCAGATTCTGCCTATCAACGATACCACCATCACGCACACCTGGACCGACTCCTATCCATATAGTTGCATATCCATTTTTGCAATCCATCCGCAATACGTTGACCTCAACCAGCTACCTTCTCTCACAGAGAAAGCGGATCGTCTGCGCTTCGAATCGCTTCGACATGAGCTCAATGCCTTACCGCAGATCGACTATGAACGCGTCAACAACGCCAAGACCGAGTATCTCCAGTTGTTGTTTAAACAAGAAGGGAAGAACGTTTTTGCCTCTCAAGCATTCAGGGCATTCTTCGCCGAGGCGGAGAAATGGTTGGTTCCATACGCTCAGTATTGCTCATTGAGAGAGAAATATGGCACTGCCGACTTCTCTCAGTGGCCCGATCACAATCAGTGGGATGAGAACGACCGCAAGGCTCTTACCTCACCACGTACCAATATGTATAAAGAGGTTGCGTTCTACTATTACGTTCAGTTTGTTTTATTCACACAGATGGAAGCAGCTCACACCTATGCCCGCGAGCACAACGTGGTGTTAAAGGGTGACATTCCTATCGGTGTGAACCGCTATGGCTGCGATGTGTGGACCGAGCCCCATTACTTCAACCTCAACGGACAGGCTGGGGCGCCACCCGACGACTTCTCTGTCAACGGACAAAACTGGGGTTTCCCGACATACAACTGGGAAGCTATGCTACGCGATGACTGCCAATGGTGGGTGCATCGCTTCCAAAACATGGCGCATTTCTTTGACGCTTACCGCATAGACCACGTGCTTGGGTTCTTCCGTATCTGGGAGATTCCGGTGCATGCGGTACACGGATTGCTGGGACAATTCCAACCAGCGCTGGGCCTAACGGTCAGCGAGATTGAGGGATATGGTCTACATTGGCAAGAGGAACTGTTCACCACACCTTTCATCACCGATTGGGTGATTGACCGTATGTTTGGCGAAAAGGCTGACATCGTACGTGCCACATACCTCGAAAAGAAAGATGACACCCACTATCGGATGCGTCCCGAGTATGACACGCAGAAGAAAGTGGAAAGCTATTTTGCCAAAATCACCGCAGCCAAAGCCAAGAACCTCGCTCCCGAAGCAGCCAAACAAGCCATTGCCGAGCTCAATAATCTACGCGACGGACTATACGCCTTGATCAGCGATGTGCTCTTTGTGCGCGACCATAAGGATGCGAACAAGTTCCATCCACGTATCTCCGTGCAGTTTGATTATATCTACGAGAGTCTTTACGACAGCGATAAAGCCATCTTCAACCGCCTTTATAACGACTACTTCTATCGTCGCAACAACCAGTTCTGGTACGAAGAAGCCAAGCAGAAGCTACCCAAGCTCGTCAACGCTACACGTATGTTGGTGTGCGCTGAGGACTTAGGTATGGTGCCCGACTGCGTTGCATGGTTGATGAACGAGCTGCGCATCCTCAGCCTTGAGCTTCAGAGTATGCCCAAAGACCCACAAGTAAGGTTCGGATATACTGAGCGCAACCCTTATCGCAGCGTATGTACCATCTCCTCACACGACATGCCTACGCTCCGAATGTGGTGGGATGAAGATACCGAACGTACACAAGCGTTCTACAACACGATGCTCCATCGCGACGGCGCAGCTCCCCACCCACTGCCAGGATGGCTTGCTCGCGAGATTATCTGTAACAACCTCACCTCTCCTAGCATGCTCTGCATACTCAGCATACAAGACTGGCTCTCTATCGATGAGCAGCTACGCCTACCCGATGCCAATGCCGAGCGCATCAATATCCCTGCCAATCCTAAGCACTATTGGCGCTACCGCATGCACATGAGCATCGAAGACCTGTTAAGTAACAACGATTTCACAACTAATATAAAAGAATTAATCAACTATTCAGGACGAAAATGAAAGGAAAACTATTAATCGCATCATTACTATTCCCTGCATTTGCCTTGGCACAAACCGTGTCTTCGCCTAATGGGAATATCACCGTTAAGTTCTCACTCTCATCTGCTGGCGAACCCACTTATGAGATGTCGTACAAGAACAAAGCCGTTATCAAACCCTCACACCTCGGTTTGGAGCTAGCCAAAGACCGCCATGCATCTAAGGGCGCACAAGAGACTGACCTCATGAACGGATTCACCGAGACAGGCTCGAGCACCTCTACCTTTGACGAGACATGGAAACCTGTTTGGGGCGAGACCGCTACCATCCGCAATCATTACAACGAGCTATTGGTCAATCTGCACCAAGCAAGCTCTGATCGCAACATCGCGATTCGCTTCCGCGTATATGATGATGGTATGGGACTGCGTTATGAGTTCCCTCAACAGAAGTCGCTCAACTACTTTGTGGTAAAGGAAGAGCACACACAGTTTGCCATGACGGGTGACCACACGGCTTGGTGGCTTCCTGGCGACTATGATACACAAGAGCAAGAGACACAAGAAAGCAAGCTCTCGGAGATTCGCAGCCGCTTCCATGATGCAGTCAACTGGAGCAACTCCTCCGTCTCTGTCTTCTCTGACACAGGCGTACAGACCTCCTTACAGCTCAAGACAGACGATGGATTGTACATCAACCTACATGAAGCAGCCCTTATCAACTACTCATGTATGCATCTGAACCTTGACGATAAGAACATGGTCTTTGAGAGTTGGCTTACCCCTGACGCCACAGGAAACAAAGCTTACGTGCAGACACCATTCAACACACCTTGGCGAACGGTCATGGTGAGCGACGATGCAAGGGATATGCTCTCATCCAACTTGATTCTGAACCTCAACGAACCCTGTAAGATTGAAGACACCAGCTGGATTCATCCCACTAAGTTCTGCGGTGTTTGGTGGGAGATGATCACCGGCAAGAGCTCATGGAGCTACACCGACGAATACCCCAGCGTGAAGCTCGGACAAATCGATTGGAACAAAGCCAAACCCAACGGACGCCACGGTGCCACCAATGCAAACGTCAGGAAGTATATCGACTTTGCTGCCGAGAACGGTCTTGACCAAGTGTTGGTTGAAGGTTGGAACGTAGGTTGGGAAGACTGGGCTGGTTGTTGGAAATGGGATGTGTTCGATTTTGTAACCCCATACCCCGACTTTGACCTTAAGGGACTTAACGATTATGCACATAGCAAAGGCGTGAAGCTGATGATGCACAATGAGACTAGCTCCAGCACCATCAACTATGAGCGTCACCTTGAGGATGCGCTCAACCTGATGAACAAGTATGGCTATGATGCTGTCAAGACGGGATACGTAGGTGATATCATCCCCCGCGGTGACCACCATTACAGCCAGAGCCTTGTTAACCATTACCAATATGTGCTAGAAGAGGCTGCCAAGCATCACGTCATGGTAGATGCGCACGAGGCTGTACGCCCTACGGGTATCTGCCGCACATGGCCTAACCTCGTAGGTAACGAGAGTGCGCGTGGTGGTGAGTATGAAGCTTTCGGCGGAAGCGTGCCTTCTCACACTGTGATCTTACCTTTCACACGTCTGCAAGGTGGTCCGATGGACTACACGCCAGGCGTCCTTGAGACCCAGCTCAACACTTGGACTGAGAACACCAGCTTTGTACACACCACATTGGTAGGTCAGTTGGCGCTCTACCTCACTATGTATAGTCCGCTGCAGATGGTTTCGGACACACCCGAAAACTATGCTAAGTTTAAGGATGCATTCCAGTTCATCAAGGACGTAGCATGCAATTGGGACGATAGCAAGTATCTCGAAGCAGAGCCTGCACGTTACATCACCGTAGCCAGAAAGGCTAAAGGCACGGACAACTGGTTTATCGGTGGCAAGTGTGACGAGCACGGACACCAGTCTGTAGTGAAGCTCGACTTCCTTGACAAGGGCCGAACCTATGACTGTACCATCTATGCTGACGCCAAAGATGCCAGCTATGATAAGAACCCGAAGGCTTATGTCATCACCCACAAGAAGGTAAAGAAGGGTGATGTGCTCAAGCTTACACAGGCTTCGGGTGGCGGATTCGCTGTCAGCTTGTTTGCCAAGTAATCACGTCTCGTAATATTCACCATGCCTCTCCCTCACTGAGGGAGGGGCTTCATTACTTTTTATCAAGATTATGAACAAAAGAACGCTCCTCGGCGCATGCTTCTTGATGATGATTTCATCGCATGCCTTAGCCACAACCGACCATTATATGCCCCTCTCTTTCCCTGCTAACGATCTTCTTCAAGGGAACGAAAGCCAAGCCGTCACTACTACGCCACAATCAGCAGACCAGCTTTTCAATGAGATGACCTACACGCGTAGCAAGACTATCTTCCGCCTCAACGCTCCATCCAAGCCCACTCTGCGTCTCTATGAAGCAGGGCGTGGAGGCAAGGCGTACAAGAAGATCAAGATGAAGCCCGATGGCGACAACCGCTGGGTAGCTGAGGTGAAAGGTGATCTCAAAGGAACCTTCTACACCTTCGATATCGGCAAGGGTGAGACGCCAGGCGTCTTCGCCATTGCGGTAGGCTGCAACGGACAGCGCGGAGCCGTGGTGGATCTCAAAGACACCAACCCCACGGGCTGGGATGCCGACCATCGCATAGCCACCAAGTCGGCTGCTGACCTCGTTATCTACGAGATGCACCATCGCGACTTCTCTATCGACGCTAGCTCGGGGCTGGTCAATAAGGGCAAGTTCTTAGCTTTAACCGAGAAGAAAGCCATCAATCATCTGAAGGAACTGGGCATCAACGCGGTGCATGTGCTTCCTTCGTTCGACTTTGCTTCGATCAATGAGGGGCGCACAGACCTGGCGCAGTATAACTGGGGATATGATCCGCTCAACTATAACGTACCCGAAGGAAGCTACTCCTTTGATGCCGAGCTGCCCACACGTCGCATCATGGAGTTTAAGCAGATGGTGCAAGCACTTCATAAGGCGGGCATCCGCGTGATCCTTGACGTGGTGTACAATCACACCTTCGACCTTGATGGCAGCAACTTTGAACGCACTTGGCCCAAAGCTTTCTATCGATACAATGCCGATGGCACACCGAGCAACGGGTCGGGATGTGGCAATGAGACCGCAAGTGACCAACCGCTTATGCGCCAGTTTATCCTTGAAAGCGTGAAATACTGGGTTAACGAATATCACGTAGATGGCTTCCGATTCGACTTGATGGGCATTCATGACATCGAGACGATGAACCAGGTGCGTGCCACTCTTTCTGCCATAGACCCATCTATCTTTGTTTATGGCGAGGGTTGGAGCGCTGGCACGTGTGCCTTGGCAGCCGACAAGCTAGCCACAAAGGATCATATCAGCCAGATGCCGGGTATCGCTGCTTTCTCTGACGAGATACGCGATGCGCTTCGTGGGCCGTTCAGCGATGACACAAAGGGTGCGTTTCTTGCCGGACTTAGCGGCAACGAGGAGAGCATCAAGGCTGGCATCGTGGGCATGATAGCCCATCCACAGGTCGACTACTCAAAGGTCAACTACACCAAACGCCCCTGGGCTACCCAACCTACACAGATGATTAGCTACGTGAGTTGCCACGATGATATGTGTCTTACCGACCGTCTGCGTGCCTCAATACCCGAAACCAGCTATGACGAAGACCAACTGATACGTCTCGACGAGCTTGCACAGACCGTGGTATTTGTCTCTCAAGGTGTACCATTCATGCTCTCTGGCGAAGAGATGCTGCGTACCAAGCAAGGTGTGCACAACTCGTTCAACTCGCCCGACAGCATCAACCACCTCAACTGGGACAACCTCAAGCGCTATCCACAAGTGTTCAACTACTACAAGAACCTCATCCATCTGCGTACAGCGCATCCCGCATTCAGGCTGGGCAACGCTGACCTGGTGCGCCAGCATCTAGAGTTTCTCCCTACGCAAGATTGCTTAGTGGCTTTCAAACTCAAGAATCATGCAGGCGGAGACAAGTGGAACAACATCTATGTCATCATCAATGCAAGCAACGATCTCAAGACCGTAGACCTACCAGAGGGCAACTTCACCATCGTCTGCGGTAGTGGTCAGGTCAACGAAGCCGGCCTTGGCGAGATGTTAGGAGGCGAAGTGATGATCGATGCGCAGTCGGCACTGATCCTACACGATTAAACGATCTATTTACGATACACTAACCATGAAGAAGTATTCATTTATCCTAACGTTTCTGTTTTGTTTTCTCGCTATGAGCGCAAAGAACGAAATCACACGCATAGAGCCCACCGACTGGTATGTGGGCATGAAAGATGCGTCGCTCCAACTGATGGTTTACGGTCCCGACATCCGTACCGCTGATGTCACGGTCAACTATCCCGGAGTGGCTATCGATTCACTGGTGCGACTCGATTCGCCCAACTATCTCCTCATCTACCTCAACCTTTCGGGTGCAGAACCTGGCACGATGAAGCTACAGTTCTCCAACAAAGGGAAGAAGTTTGCCATGCCTTATACGCTCAAGGCACGCACCATGAAGGGTGAGGAGCGCCACGGATTCAGCAACGCTGACGTGCTCTATATGCTCATGCCCGACCGCTTTGCCAACGGCAACCCTAAGAACGATGTGGTCAAGGGGATGCGCGATGAGCTTTGCAACCGCCAAGAACCCAGTTTGCGCCACGGCGGCGACCTTGCCGGACTGTCCGAGCATCTCAACTATTTCACCGATCTCGGTGTCACCGCGCTATGGTTCACACCCGTGTTAGAGAACGACCAACCTGCCGATAAGGGTCTATATAGCTGCTACCACGGCTATGCCACCACCAACTATTATAAGGTGGACCCACGCTTCGGTACCAATGACGAATACAAAGCGCTCGTAGAGGCTTGCCATAGCAAGGGTTTGAAGGTGGTGATGGATATGATCTTCAACCACTGCGGCAGCTATCACCCTTGGAACATCGACATGCCGTCACACGACTGGTTCAACAATCCTCACTACGGACTGCAGACCAGCTACAAGCTCACACCCGTGCTTGACCCTTATCGTAGCGACATTGACCTAAAGGAGACCACCGATGGCTGGTTTGTCGAGTCGATGCCCGACCTCAACCAGCGCAATCCACACGTCATCCGCTACCTCATCCAGAACAGCGAATGGTGGATTGAGACCGTCGGCATTGACGGCATACGTATGGACACCTATCCTTATGCTGACCGCGACGCCATGGCTTTGTGGATGAAAACGCTAGATAACGAGTATCCCAACTTCAATACCGTGGGCGAGACATGGGTCACCGAACCTGCTTACACGGCTGCTTGGCAGAAGGACTCGAAGCTTTCCTCTACCAATAGTTATCTGAAGACCGTGATGGACTTTGCTTTCTTTGACCGCATCAATATGGCAAAGAACGAGGAAACGGACGCTTGGTGGAAGGGGCTGAACCGCATCTACAACGTGCTATGTTATGACTATCTATACAACAAGCCCCAAAATGTGTTGGCTTTTGTTGAGAATCATGACACAGACCGCTTCCTAGGTAAGGGCAAAGACTCTACTGCGCTTAAGCAAGCACTGGCATTGCTACTGACGATGAACCGCACACCGCAGCTCTACTATGGCACCGAGGTGCTGATGAATGGTACCAAGGAGGTCACCGACGGACACGTGCGCGAGGATTTCCCAGGCGGTTTTGCAGGCGACACACACAATGCCTTCATCCAAGAGGGCCGCACCGTGGCTGAGAACCGAATGTACAACTGGCTCTCACGTGTGCTCCACTGGCGTCAAGGCAACCTCACCATCATCAAGGGAACCCAAAAGCAGTTTATTCCTTGGGAGGGTGTGTATGTGCTGACACGTCAATATCAAGGCAAGACGGTGATGACCATCCTCAACGGAAAGAAAGCTGACAACACGTTAAAGGTGGCACGCTATGCCGAGGTGATAGGTCAGCACACCACTGCCACTGATATCCTCACCGGAGAGAAGGTCCAGCTGGATCAAGACATCAAGTTAGGACATAGGCAGACGATGATTCTAGAGTTCTGATAAAGCGGACATTTAATTATAAAAATATTATTACGGCGATTTTTTGGATATACCAATAAATCGCCGTAATTTTGTAATGCTTGTTCGAAAGCACATCAATACAAATACAAAACTACTAACAATGAAGACAATCAAGACGCTTATGACGGCCATAGCATGTGCCGTGACGCTCCACGCAGGAGCACAAACCTATGTCGGTGGCGACATCTCTCTGCTCCCTTCGTATGAGAATCATGGAGCAAAGTATTACGATCACAACGGATCTGCAATCTCCAGTCCACTCGAGTTCTTTAAGCAAGAGGGCTTAAACGCTATGCGCGTGCGCCTCTTCGTTGACCCTTCTAACGCCTCAAGCACCGAACAAGGCGAGGGTGTGGTACAAGATCTCGACTATGTCACATCTCTAAGCAAGCGTATCAAAGCCGCTGGCTTCAAGTTGTTGCTCGACTTCCACTACTCTGACACATGGGCTGACCCTGCTAAGCAGTGGACACCCAAGGCTTGGCTGAGCCTCAGCGATGCTGACCTAGGCAACCAGCTCTACACCTATACTAAAGAGGTGCTCAATCATCTCAAGAGCGAGAACGCCGCACCCGACTTCATCCAGACGGGTAACGAGATCAGTTATGGTATGTTATGGGGTGCAGAGAACACCACTGCCAACCATTGCTGGATGGGCGACTCATACAACGCTACATCTTGGAACCGCTTCACCACGTTGCTCAAGCAGGCTGGCAAGGCTTGCCGCGAGGTGTGTCCAGATGCTAAGATTGTGCTTCACACCGAGCGCGTAGCTCAGGTGAACGTGCTGAAGAGCTTCTACGAGGAGATGAATAGCGCCAATGTCGACTATGACATCATCGGTCTGAGCTACTATCCTCCTTACCACGGATCGCTAAGCACGCTCAACATGGCTGTAAACAATATGGAGATAGCCTTCCCCGAGAAGAACATCATGATTGTAGAGACGGGTTATCCATACGCTTGGGAGATGAACGGCACCACGTACGACTACACCGGCACCTATCCATATAGCGACGAGGGGCAGCGTCAGTTTACCCAAGACCTTATCACAACGCTCAAGAAGCACAGCAACGTGATAGGTCTGTTCTGGTGGTGGATGGAAGCTAACGAGAACGGGCTAGACTGGAGCACCCAGCGTGTCACCACGGGATGGAACAACACATCGCTCTTTGACAACCGCGACGGCAAAGCTACCTCTGCCCTTTCTGAGCTAAAGGCCTTTGCTGAGGATGCCAACGCCATCCACTCTGCCCACACCACAACCACAAAGGCTGACCAGTGGTACACACTCCAGGGACAAGCCATCAGCCGCCCAAGCCAGAAGGGTGTATATATCAATAATGGTAAGAAGGTAGTGGTGAGATAATCACACGCTGAAGGCACACCTATCATAACTCAAGGCATCAGCGATACATATCCCGATAGCATATTCAGATAAAGGCAAATCCGCTTGGGTTTGCCTTTATTTTCTTATACGCAGTTGTCAGATTCCGCTGAGAAGTAGTCACTTATCCGTTATCGTTGCCAAATAAAAAATGTTGTTTTTTTTCAATTAAAGAAGAAAAATGGTGTGTTTATTCTTGTTTTATTCGTAACTTTGCAGTCGTTTATGAATAGGCAACAAAGCTAGATAACCATTTTTAAATAGATAAGATACTTTTAAGGTAAATTACTATAACTAACATTGTTAAAGAAGAATTAGATGAAACAACTTATTTTAGGGCGCATCCTTGCGCTCTTTTTCCTAATCTTGTTAGGGGTGGGTAAGACATGGGCTGCTGATACCTTAACCCTTAGCGGAACAAAGCTTTCTCTCGACTGTGGTTCCGACACCAAGACGACCACTCTTTCCATTACAGCTACCGATGCTAATAATAATGAGGTAACCGGTCTTTCCTATACCTACACTTCCAACAGCAAGGAGGTAGCTACCGTAGATGAGAGCGGAACCGTGACTGCCGTGATGGCAGGCAACACCACCATTACCGTTTCTTTTGCTGGTAATGACCAGTATGACGCCGCAAGTTGCACCGTAAACGTGGTAGTTAAAAATAGTGGTGTAACATCCACCACCTTGGTGTACCATAACATTGCAGAAATACAAGACGCTGCACAGGCAACTACAACTGATAGCATCAGTGCTACACCAAAGATCTCTAAGTGTGCCTTGGTGTTCGGAGAGAGCAACCCTGCCACTGTGGTTGCCGTCTTTACCAACGCCGACCCCAATATAGAAGGGAGTGCAGGTTATGTCTTCATTGTGGACAAGTCGAATCGTGGTTTGATGCTTCCTAAGCAAACTGCCCAAGGACGCTACGACATTTCCGTCCTCAAGACGGGTGATACGTTTACAGGTACTTTGGTCGGAACCTATACTGAAAGAACAAGCCATATCCCTGCCTTTATCGATATTCAGACTAAAGAAACAAAAGTGGGAGATGTCAAGTACACTTCCAAGATTGATATCGATACAAGCGGTGAAGCTACCGAGGATAAGGAAGCCGTCTATCCTATCAATGAGGTGAAAGATGTGCATACGCTTGCTGAGACCAATGAAACCATAAAGGACGGCAATATAGCAACCGCTTCCTACGGACCGTACCTGAACACCATCGTTTCCGTAACGGGCACCATCAAAGAGAATAAGGACAGAGACGATGCTGCAAGTTTCTACCTCTTGCAAGACGAGAATACCGCCCCAACGGATGTCACCAATCGTATCTATCTAAACAGTACGCAGATTTCGGACATCAACATGACCGACTATGTAGGTACAACGGGTAAGTTTGAGGGAATCCTTATCAAGCGAAAAGATGCCGAACCTAAACTCGTAATCTTGAAGGCCAACTTCTTCGGTATCTCCAGAATCTACATTGATGAGAACGATGACGAGAACCGTATCTACGACTTGGTAAAGACGGGAGCTTTCAACGCTGATGTGGATATCTATGTACACCGCACCAAGCTGGTCAACGCTGCCGGTGCATGGAACACGCTCTGCTTCCCCTTCGACCTTACCAAGGACGAATTCCAGGCAGCCTTCGGTTGTGAGCTAAGCAATCTTGCCACTGCCAACACTGATGAGAACAACGTCAACGAAAATGGCGACCTGCTTTTCAGCAAGGTAGAGAGCTTAAGCATCGAGGCGGGTGTCCCCTATATTATGAAGGCCAGCGGCACACAGACTAGCAGCACCAACACCTCGCTGAAGCTCCGCAACGAAGATGGCACCGTCAAGGCACCGTCGGAAATGATTGCTTCCGATGCTAGCTACTACGCACACGTGGGCAAAAAGAAGATCACGGTGGTTCCACCGATGGAGGTGAAGGCAAGTTACAACAACGACATCGTGAACGGCGAGTTCTATTTCCGTGGTCTTTACGGACAAAAGAAATACACCAACGATGCGGATGGCAACCTTACCACCACACCAATCTCTGATGGCGGAAGTCAGAAATACCAGTATGTCAGCACTGCGGAAGGCAACTATCTGAAGTATCTCCCCTCTGGTTCCACTCTTGCTTTCAACGGTCTGCGTGCCTACTTCTATTTCCCTAACTGGAACGCAGCCAACAACAACAAGAACAACAATAACAGCAATGCCAAGATACACATTACCTTGGACGACGAAACGACAGCCATCAACCATGCCTTCATAGAAGAAGAGGTGAACGGCGCAGCCTCAACGGCCACCTACAACCTCAATGGTCAGAAGGTGGACAGTTCCTATAGAGGTATCGTCATACGCAACGGCAAAAAGATTGTGATTAAATAACATTCTGAAAAAACGACAACAACAATGAAACAATATATCAAACCAAACATCATCTTATACGCAGTCAATATGCAACACCTCATGACGGGGTCAAGAAGCGACAACCAGGTGACCGGAGACGGAGACAAAACACACACTGGCGGCAACTCGTCTCAAGGTGGTGGCTCGGGAGATAGCAACGGCAATGTGGAGGATATGGCCAAGGAACATTTCACTTGGGACGACTAACCCTCAGTAAGATACGATTGATAAAGTACCATTACATCGACAGATGGAGTGGTACTTTTTGTTATTTTAGACGCCGCATAGAGCTTATCACATACCTTTGGCATTGTAACAAAGGCTCCGTCAGAGTATCAACGCAAAGGCATGGCAATGCGTAGGAGGTGCTTTTAAAACAAAAAATAAATTATTTTTGAGTGAAAATCAATTTATTTTCTCCACAAAAATAATTTATTTTTCATTACCATAGCGCTCATTTCGCCTTGCCATTAGGCATCAATCATCAGATGAAAGAGCTGGTTTGAGGTTCTATCCGTAGCGTTATCGTTACGACATGAGCCTCTACTGCATATTAAAGTTGATGGGCAACGTCATCGGAACGGCTACCGCCTTACCATTGTTAACGGCTGGTTTCCACTTGGTCATCAAGCTCACCACACGCAAAGCCTCATCGCGCAAAGCGTTGCGAGCCTCTTCCACATCCACGCGGTTGGCTTTCTTGAGTGCCTTATCGTCTACCTGGGTAAACTTACTCTTACGGCTCACTTGAAGATCTTGCGGCGTGCCATTCTCATCGAGGGTAAACTTGACTATCATCTTTCCGCCAATGCCCATCTTGATGGCCTCAGCAGGATATTGCACGTTCTGCGACAAGAACTCGTAGATATTTCCGTCATATTCGGGTGCAACGCTCTTGGTGAGCATCTGCGCCTTAGCCAGACTGTCTACGGCGGCTTGGAGGCGTGGCTGCTCCACCGTTCCGAGGATTACCTTACCATCGGGGCCGATGAGATACATCGTCGGAATCCAGTTGATATGATAGGTGCGGTCAATCTCTGTCTCCCGTTTCCACTTCTTGAGCTCGCTTACATGCGTCCACGTCATGTCGTTTTTGCGCACACAACTGTTCCATGCTGCGGTGTCAGTGTCAAACGATATTCCTATCACCTCGATGCCATAACCTTTATACTGATCCACAAGCGCCTTGACATTGGGTATCTCCTTACGGCAGTCGGGGCACCAAGAAGCCCAAAAATCCAATATCACATACTTGTTCTGCTTGAGCTTTTCGGCAAGCGAAACAGGCTTTCCTTCCTGGTCTTTCAGCGTAAACAAAGGAGCCTCCGTGCCAGGTTTGAGCAGGTCTACGGCATACTTTGCATCCATGTCTTGTGCCATTGCCGCACCCGAGAAGGTCATCCAAGCAAGGGCAATCATGAGAAGTTTCTTCATATTAAGCTAGTTTGTTGATGGTTAATACTTGGTCACAATAGTCCACCACAGCCATACGGTGGGTGATAAAGATAATGGTCTTGTCACGACGGGACAAGAGATTCTGCAAGAGCTCGCGTTCCGTGTCGGGATCAAGCGCCGATGTGGCTTCGTCAAAGAGCATCACGCTACGGTCACGCAACAATGCGCGGGCGATGGCGATGCGCTGTGCTTGTCCCTCAGAGAGCCCCCCACCCTGTTCGGCACAAGGGGTATCGAGCTTTAAGGGAAGATCCGTCACAAAGTCGGCACATGCCCGATGGAGCGCTGCAAACATCTCGTCATCCGTAGCGTCGAGCTTACCCAGACGCAGATTCTCCCGTATGGTGCCACTCATAAGGGTGTTGCCCTGGGGCACATAAACAAAGTTGGTACGCAGCAGCGGCGAGAGCGTCTCGCTACGATGGTCGTCATATAGGCTCAGCGTGCCCGCTTGCGGTTGTAACAACGCCAAGAGCAGACGTATCAAGGTGGTCTTACCCGAGCCGGTCTCGCCAAGAATGGCGGTACAAGAGCCTGGGGTGAAATCATAACTGAGGTGCGAAATCACATCACCATCCACCTTATCGTAGGCATAGCTGACGTTATCTAGCCGGACACCACATGGCGCCGAGAGCACGATGGGGTCACCTTGCTCCTCAAGCGGATTCTCCTCTAGCTCCATCAGTCGCTCAGCAGAGGTGAAAACCATCACGAAGGCGGGGACGAGCTTGGTCAGCGAGCGAGCCGGCGACTGTATCTTGTTGACCAGTTGTAGGAAAGCCGTCATGCCGCCAAAGGTCAGCGATCCATGCATCATGCGTATAGCAGCCCACGCAAAAGCCACGAGGTAACCGAAGGCGAAGCCAAAGTTGAGAATGAAATTGGAGAAAAGCGAGAACTTGGTACGCTGCACCACGCGCTGACGCAGTTGGCTCTGTGTGTCTTCGAGGCGATTCACCGCAGTCTCATCGCCCTCAAGGGTCTTGATGAGCATACGGTTCTGAATGGTCTCTTGCAGCACGCTCTGCACCTTCGAGTCGCTATCGCGCACCTTTCGGCTCAGTTGGCGCATCTTTCGGATATAAATCTTGCTCACAAGCACAAATATCGGAATCATGCAAGTGATGATAAGAGCCAGTCGCCAGTCCATACTGAGCAGATAAGAGAACGCTCCTAGGAACATTGCAAGCGTACTGAGCACGCTAGGCAACGTCTCGGTGAGGAACGTCACCACCTGACTGACATCGGTCTCTAGACGATTGAGCACGTCACCGGAGTGGCGTTCCTCCTTGCCGTGCCACTCTGAGCGCAGGATACGGTCGAGCATCTTCTGCTGCATGCGGTTTTGCGCTTTCACACCAAGGATATTACGCACCCACACCGCAGAGATATTGATAGCAAAATCGCACAGGATCAGCACACCCATCAGCGCTACCGCCATGACGATATTGCCAGGCGTGACGTGCGAAGCCACATCGATGGCATGCTTCACTGCCCACACTGACGATAGCGATACCACCACACCGAGAAGCCCCAGCGTAGCGTTGAGCACGGCTTGCAGTCGGTTGCCACGCCAGGCATGCCATAGCCAACGTAAGATTTCGCCCGTTTTATATTTTGAGTCGGGTGACCTCAACAGTCCTTTTAGGTTCATTGCATTATACTTTCAAGAGGATTCACTCACGCGTATCAGCTCCCCACATCAGTTTGCCACGCAAGGTGGAGAAGTAACGCGTGTTGTGTCGTTTCACGATGCGCACCTTATAGGGTGCTTTACGTATGGTGAGGTGTGTGCCTTCGCCCATCTTCTCGGATCGTCCGTCAAGCGCCACGAGGTAGTTGTGGCTGCGGCTCTCTACGTCGAGGGTGATCACGGCATCATCCTTGACCACTATCGGACGAAGGTTAAGGCTATGCGGTGCCACCGGGGTAAGGGCAAGGATACCTGCTTGTGGCACGATGATAGGACCACCGTTGCTCAGCGAGTAGGCAGTAGAGCCTGTAGGGGTACTGACAACCAGTCCGTCGGCTTGGTAGGTTACAAGGTATTCGCCATTGATGCTGGCTCGCACACTGATCATCGAGGCGTTGTCGCGCTTGAGCACGGCTATGTCGTTAAGGGCAAAGGGGCTTCCTTCGACGGGTTCGCCAGCGGTTTCGAGACTTATCGCCACACGTTCTTCTATGGTGTATCGACCTTCGTAGATATCATCGATGGCATCAGAGAGCTCGCTAGGAAGCACACTAGCAAGGAAACCCAGTCGTCCCATATTCACACCAAGTATCGGAATCTGCTTCGCGCCATCTTTGTTGGCAGCCTCAAGGAACGTGCCATCACCCCCAAGGGAGATAACAAAGTGGGTATCAAAGTTGCCGCCATCAAAGACGCCCGTCACATTGACATCCTCATTGAGCACCCGTATCAAGCTATCGTAGAACGAACGCTCCATATAGATCTCTGCGCCGCGATGGCTTAGGTTATCTAGCATCTCCCAGATACGCACCGACTCGGTGGCTTTATACGGATCACCAAAGACGGCAAACGTCAGTTTCTTTGCTCCCATGGATATATTTTTTAGTTTCTTTCACGTGGCATTTACATGCCAAATCGTGAAGAATTTGTATATTTGCAAGTGAATTGATGGTGCAAATATAACCATTTTTATTGAGAATCATACCTTTAAATAATCATCATATGGCATTAGTAATCGAATTTCTTGCCAACGGCTTTGAGGAAGTTGAGGCTTTGGCACCCGTAGATATCTTGCGTCGCGGAGGCGTAGAGGTGATAACCGTTAGCACAAACAGCACCCGTGAGGTGACCTCTTCACACGGAGTGACCATCCTTGCCGACACTTGCTTTGACGAGGCAAGCCGCCTTAACGAAGCTGACATGCTTCTTCTCCCAGGTGGTATGCCTGGCAGCACCAACCTGCGCGATAACGACAAGCTCATCGCCTTGCTCCAGCAGCACCATAAGGCTGGCAAGAAGATTGGCGCTATCTGCGCTGCGCCATTGGTTTTGGCACATGCTGGTCTGCTCGAAGGACGTCAAGCTACGATCTACCCAGGTATGGATAGCTATCTGAAAGGCGCCCAATACAAAGAAGCGCTCTATGTAGAGGACGGCAATATCATCACGGGTGAAGGCCCTGCTGCGGTGCTTCCTTATGCTTATCGCATCCTATCCTACTTTGTTGGAGAGCAGAAAGCGGACGAGGTAGCTGCTGGCATGATCTATGACCGTCTTCTAAAAGAGGCCAAATGAGCAACTATGTCATTATCGTAGCCGGGGGGAAGGGACTGCGAATGGGTTCGGATATTCCTAAACAGTTTCTCCCCGTCAAGGGCAAACCAGTGTTGATGCGCACCTTGGAACGCTTTAAGGAGTATGACGAGACGCTAAATTTGATTCTCGTTCTGCCTCAAGCACAGCAAGATTATTGGCGCCAGCTATGCCAAGAGCACCACTTCAGCGTGGAGCATACCTTGGCGCAAGGAGGGAAGACGCGGTTTGAATCATCTAAGAACGGACTTCAGCTCATCCCCACCGACGTTCAAGGGCTGGTTGCTATACACGATGGCGTAAGACCTTTCGTGAGCCTTGACACGATAGAACGTTGCTTCCAAGCTGCCCAACGTGACGGTGCTGCCATACCGGTGCTTCCCGTCACGGACACGCTACGCCTCATTGAACCTAACGGCGAGAGCCATAACGTGCTCAGAAGCAGCTACCGCAGTGTGCAGACGCCGCAAGTGTTCAGCATAGAAGTGGCTCGCGAGGCATTCAACCAACCTTATCAAGAGTGCTTCACGGACGATGCCAGTGTGGTGGAGCATACCGGACGCAAGGTGACGATGGTGGATGGCAACCGTGAAAACATCAAGATCACCACACCGGCTGACCTCTTGGTGGCTGACGTGCTGGCTTAACGCTATCTGATAAGCACTATATTATAAAGGGAAAGAGCTATGGATATACTCGACCAAGACATCATGTATCTGCCTGGAGTGGGTCCTAAGAAGAAGGAACTGCTTCAGAAGGAGATTGGTGTGGCTACGTATGGCGACTTGCTAGAGTATTATCCTTATAAATATGTGGACCGCACAAAGGTCTATCTGATATCGGAGCTATCGGCAGATATGCCTTATGTGCAGATCAAAGGGCGCATCCTGAGTTTTGAGAGTTACGATGGCGGGCGCGGGAAGAAACGTATCGTGGCTCATTTCAGCGATGGGCATGGTGTGTGCGACTTGGTTTGGTTTAACGCGCTGACCTATGTCACACGCAATTACATGATAGACAAGGAGTATATCGTCTTCGGTAAGCCCGCAATATACAACCAACGGTTTCAGTTTACACACCCCGACATTGACGATGCGAGCCAGTTGCAACTCAACAACATGGGTATGCAACCCTTCTACATCACCACCGAGAAGATGAAACGGGCTGGAATGACCAGTCGGGGCATAGAACGACTGACCAAGACGCTGCTCACCAAGCTCACCACACCGCTTCCCGAGACGCTTCCTCCCTTTATTACTGCCCCACTACATCTATGCTCTCGAGATGAGGCGATGCGTTTGATCCATTATCCTAAGAGCGTGGCTGACACCCAAAGAGCCCGGTTACGACTGAAGTTTGAGGAGTTGTTCTATGTCCAACTCAACATTCTACGTTACGCTAGCGACCATCGTCGCAAGTACCGCGGCAACCTTTTTCCTCGCATCGGCAAGGAGTTTAACTGGTTTTATGCGCACAATCTGCCCTTCGAACTCACTGGAGCGCAGAAGCGTGTGATGCACGAGATACGCCGAGACCTCAACAGTGGCAAGCAGATGAATCGTCTCTTACAAGGCGATGTGGGCTCGGGCAAGACGCTCGTAGCGCTGATGACCATGCTCATAGCGGTGGACAATGGTTACCAAGCGTGCATCATGGCACCCACGGAGATTCTTGCCGAGCAACACCTTCAGACCATCCAAGGGTTTCTTAAAGGCATGGATCTACAGGTGGAGTTGCTTACCGGCATCGTCAAAGGCAAGCGACGAAAAAGCGTTTTAGAACGTCTCGCCACTGGAGATATACATATCTTGGTGGGAACACACGCCATCATCGAAGAGAAAGTGCAGTTTAGCCGATTAGCTCTAGCCGTGATTGACGAGCAGCACCGCTTTGGTGTGGAGCAAAGAGCCAAACTTTGGCGCAAGAGCGACAACCCGCCGCACATCTTGGTGATGACCGCCACACCGATACCAAGGACGCTGGCGATGACCATTTATGGCGATTTGGATGTGAGTATCATTGACGAGTTGCCCCCAGGACGTAAACCAATACAAACCATTCACAAGTACGACAATCAGACCACAAGCCTCTATAACGGCATACGAAAGCAGATCGATATGGGCAGACAAGCCTATATCGTGTTCCCGCTGATTAAGGAAAGCAAGCAGAAAGACCTCAAAAACCTAGAAGATGGGTACGAGGCGTTGAAGGAAATCTTCCCCAACTACCATCTCAGCAAGGTGCATGGAGACATGAAAGATAAAGAGAAGGAGGCAGAGATGCAGAAGTTTGTCAGTGGCGAGACACAGATATTGGTTGCCACTACGGTCATTGAGGTGGGCGTAAACGTGCCCAACGCCTCGGTGATGGTGATTCTTGATGCGCAACGTTTCGGCCTTTCACAGCTCCATCAGCTACGTGGACGCGTGGGCAGAGGAGCCGATCAGAGCTATTGTATCCTTGTTACCAAGTACGAACTAAGCAAAGACACGCGTCGACGCATAGACATTATGTGTGACACCAACGATGGTTTTGAGATAGCAGAAGCCGACCTCAAGCTACGCGGACCAGGCGATTTGGAAGGCACGCAACAAAGCGGCATCGCCTTTGACCTAAAGATTGCCGACATCGCAAGGGACGGACAAATCGTGCAAATGGCTAGGGATGAAGCACAAAAGGTAATCGACGATGATCCCAACTGCCAAAAAACAACCTATCAGATGTTGTGGGACAGACTGAAGGCGTTAAGGAAGGTTAACATAAATTGGGCTGCCATATCATAGCCCGGGCATCCTCTTGACCTACGTCAATCCAAGTAACAATAGGCTTTCGAGCTTTAACAAAAGTCGAGCCAAAGTGTTAAACCAACTCTAAAAACTGTTAATCTTCATTCGAAAATGAAATAAATTTCTTATCTTTGCAATGTCTTCAAAATCAAGGCTGAGGCATTTCAGAGTTTTATTCTTCCTTTTGAAGATGAGGAACAATCATTTTTGTGTTCCATTTTGGTTAAATATAAATAAGGAATTATGAATTTTAGAGGAATAATAAAGCCTTTTGCAATAGCAGCATTATTAATTTTGGGCAGTCAAGCATCCCACGCCCAGGATCTCTTAGCCAACCAAGCACCCATTGATCGACGCGCTTCTAAGGTCGACACAATGGTCTTCAATCGGCTCAAAGCTCGCGAAAACCTGCAAAATCCTTCCTCTGACCTCTACGATAGCTGGAATACAAGCCGCACACACGTAGTCACCCCGCTCCCCGCAGAATACCGCATCGACCTCCGTGGCTTCCATATGCCCACACCAAGTCGCGTCGTTACAAGTAACTTCGGACGCAGATGGGGTCGTTCTCACCAAGGTCTTGATATCAAAGTGTATATCGGTGACACCATCCGCGCAGCTTGGTCAGGTAAGGTTCGAATCGTGAAATATGAGGCAGGAGGCTACGGCAACTACGTCGTAATACGTCACAACAATGGTCTTGAAACCATATACGGGCACATGTCGAAGCAGCTTGTCAGCACCAATCAAGTGGTTAAAGCAGGTCAACCCATCGGTCTTGGTGGCAACACGGGTCGCTCTACCGGTTCACACTTGCACTTCGAGACTCGCCTTTGTGGCCATGCGCTTAACCCAGCATTGTTCTTCGACTTCCCCAACCAAGACATCATAGGCGACAGCTATGTGTTCCGCTCTAGCTCAAACCAAGCCGAGTCTGATCGCGCCACAGCCCTTCGAGGCAAAGCTGCAAGCCCTGGCTACTCTAAAGAGAACATCCAAGGCACACGCGAAGTGCAGAAGAGCCAGCCTCACTTTGAGGAGAAGACCAGCGAGCCAAGCGAGCCTCAGGCACAACGCACGTACAATAACAATGACATCATCTACCATAAGGTGCAACAAGGAGAAACGGTTGAGAGCATCGCAGAGCGATATGGCATCAGCGTAAGCCAACTTTGCCGCATCAATGGCATAGGCAGATATAGCCGATTGACGGCTGGACAACTGCTAAAATATAAAGTAGGATAACCCAATCTGTAATGTTAATAACATAAACATTAACATGTACCGCAGCAATGACACCAATCGTTGCTGCGGTTTTTTTTCTTTTTAAGCCTTCCGCTCGTCCTTTGCAACACGATTGACGCGCAACAAACGCCATAGCTTATACACATAGAAGTGGCCTGCTAGAGAACGATTGCTTTGCGTTATCAGCGCTTTATCACCTTGCGTAAGACAAACCAAGCATGCATCAGAAGCGTAGAAACAAGTCCGTAGTGGTTGCGCATCACAGCAAAACGTTCTTTAAGCGAGTCACGATGATGGATAGTGGTTTGTCCTTCTTGCTGATATAGCGCCACCACCATAGGCACACGGACGAGCGACAAGCCCTGTTGAGCCGCTTGTTTCATCACGCGGATACACCAATCCACATCTGCCGAGTAACGATAACGTGTGTCATAAGGAAGCTGTTGAGCTATATCTAGGCGAGCATAGAATGCCTGGTGACACACCAACATCCCATGACGGAACGATCGCCAAGTGAGATTGGCAGGCGGTTGGAGGCGGCGATGACCTAAGAACTGCCCATCATTATCCACCAAATCCGTATCACCGTAAAGCACTGCGGGCAATGGTCCGTCTGCACAGAGCATCGCTTTATCCGCCACACAAGCCAAGGTGTCAGCTTTGGGGAAGCAGTCGCCCGCATTGAGAAATAGGATATAGTCGCCCGTGGCACGCTTTAAACCCTTATTCATCGCATCGTAAAGCCCTTTATCCGGTTCACTTTTGATCTTCACTACATGCTCCGGCGCAACCTTTTCTGACTGCGATTGATACTCCTCCGCAATGCGAACAGTGGCATCACGTGATGCTCCGTCCACGATGATATGCTCCACTTGGGGGTACGACTGACTGAGAACGCTATCCAATGTGCGCTTTAGCACACCTTCAGCGTTATACGTTATGGTGACGATAGAGAAGGTAATCATAGCTTATATTTCTTTAAAGCGAGGGCTTCATTGTAAGCCTCGACGTATTTTAGAGCCACCGATTGTGGTGAATAGCAGTGTTGCACCTTTGCCACGGCAGCCTTACTGAGTTGTTCATGGTCTGCTTCTAGCAGCGTCCAACGTATTCCTTTTGCCAAGTCAGCGGCATCTCTGACCTTAGCGACGTAGCCATTCCTAAGATGATCTATCATCTCTGGGATGCCACCGATATGGAATCCCACACACGGCACGCCACAAGCAAGCGCTTCCATGATGGTGTTGGGAAGATTTTCGGATAGTGAAGGCAGCACAAAGAGATCCACAGCACGATACGCTTCAGCTATCTTCTGCGCATCCGTGGTATATCCCAACGGATAGACGGGCATATGGAAGAGCTCTGAAACCTCCTCGCCATGACCACCAAGCACCACCACTGCGGCATCCGTCATCGCAGGATCGCATGCCAAAGCGTTACAAGCCTCGACGAGATATTGTATTCCTTTCAGTTTATTGGTGATGCGTTGAGAGACGAAGAGAATCAGTTTCTTATCCTCGGGCAGATGCAAACGCTGTCGTGCGGTAGCTTTATCAGCGGGACAGAAGAGCCGAGTGTCAATGGGATTGGGGATTGTTTCCACCCTTTGACCTTCGATTAGCTTACTCTTGCGAGCCTCGCCTGCGAGCCATTTGCTGCAAGCCACAAAGACGATATCTTGTCCTTTAAGGTACGCTTTCTTCTTGTTCCAAACGTGATAGGACAAGTCGTGTTCCGACCCCGAGCCAGGAAGCAAGCGACAATGATGACATTGTATGTGGTATTTCTTACACTGCAACGACACATGACAGATTGAAGTGGCAGGCCAAAGGTCGTGCATGGTCCACACCACGGGCTTCCCGCTATTGAGAATCTTGCGTATTCCGCGTAGCGAAAGCATCCCTTGGTTGACCCAGTGTAGGTGAATGACATCGGCTTCGCGAAACTCTTGCGTCCGTGTGATGTCAAATCCCATCCCACCGGTGTCTATTTGGAAAAGGTTTTTACGATTGAATCCCAAGTGAAAGAAGATGCACCAGCGTTCCCAGAGAAACTTCCAGCGCGCCCACCAACCTTTCTTGAGTCCCACTACGGTGATGTCGTCGGTCTCTTTGTCCCTTACAAGCATCTTGGCTTTTACTCCACTATGATTGAGTGCGTTCTTTAACCGATTGGCTGCAACAGCAGCTCCGCCGGTCTTCTCGCTTGTGTTTACTATCAATACACGCATGGTTCTCTTATTATAATATTGGTGTAGCTTATCTTATGCAAAGATAATGAAATTAGCCTAATGTGGCAAAGGAAGCTCAAGGATATTGTTTAGAACTCCTTCGAACGGTTTAACGAAATATCACAAAAATGGTTTGAAACTGTAAGAATTGCAATTGTGTGCGCAAACAACAGTTGATTTAAGTCAAGAATCATAACTTTTTCTAAAAAATACTATTGATTTGTTTGCGTCAAAGAGGCGAAGACCGTACCTTTGCATTGTCAAAAGGTTAATAGATTGTTTAGGTTAGTAGTAATAGATTTAGGTTTTTAGTTATTTTATTAAGGTAAAAGTTTAACAGATTCGTATAAGGATGACAGTTGAAAACCGTGAGGCTTTCATCTTGTTAGAAAAGGATTTTTAGTTAAACATAGGCTAAACGCTGGAGCTCGTTGAGAGTTTCAGCGTTTCATCTTTATATACCCACCTATCCAAACACGTCTAACGCCACATCCAAGCACGCCCAACGCCACATCCAAGCACGCCCAACGCCACATCCACGCAGCCTCAACGCTACATCAAGAACACTTGTAAGCATGCACCATAGACGCCCCATCATACATCACAAGCGCCCCGCTATCATACAACAATCCCCATAGAGCTATTCCGTTCTATGGGGATTGTTCGTTTATAATCGTTTATAAGGGATCTTAAATGTGCAAATCACCTACGACAAGATTACTTACTGATCAGGCAAACCGCATAAGCCGAGATGCCTTCTTGGCGTCCTGTGAACCCGAGACGTTCGGTAGTGGTGGCTTTGATAGATATCTGTCCCTCGTCACAACCCATCACCTGCGCCATACATTGCTTCATCTGAGGCACATGAGGATTGAGTTTAGGTTTCTCGGCACACACCGTAGCATCTATATTAACAAGGTGATAACCCTCTGTTGCAAGCAGATCAATGGTCTTACGGAGAAGAATCTTCGAGTCGATATCTTGTGTTTCGGCAGATGTATCGGGGAAATGATAACCGATGTCACGCATGTTTGCCGCACCGAGCAACGCATCGCAGATGGCATGAATGAGCACATCAGCATCGCTATGCCCCAGCAAACCCAACGTATGCGGTATCTGCACGCCACCTAACCATAGCGCCCTACCCTCTACAAGCTGGTGCACATCATAGCCCATACCTACCCGGAAGGGGCACATCATGGGCTGAGGCCGATTCTCAGCAGCTCTATTCTGTTCTGTCATATCGTTCTCCTAAATATTAACGGCGGTGGAAAAGATCCTTGATACCATCCATATCAAAGGATAGCGAGAAGCGCAACGTCTGATCCAAGGGATTGCTCTTGGCCGTAGCGATGACATATCCGGCATCCAGCGAGAACACATTCATCTTGAAGCCAGCACCTACAGTGAAGTATTTACGGTTACCTTTGTTCTCACTCTCGTTGTGATAACCTGCACGGATGGAGAACTGATCATGGTAAACATACTCGGCACCAAGGCTCCAGTTGACCTCTTGCATCTCCTCCTTGAACCCACCAGGAGCATCATGGAAGCTCTTGAAGATACCTGAGATGGACGAGCAGTCATAATATTCCTTTTGCTTGCGTTGTTCAAAGTCCTCATTCGATTCGCCATCACGTTGCTGTGGATACGTTGGAACGAGCAGTTTGGTAGCATCTGCCGCAATGGTGAAGCGGTTATACTCGTCAATAGGGATCATCACCGAAGCGCCAAGACGCAGATTGGTAGGGATAAACTCCGAGTTGTCATCGCCTCCGAAGGTAATCTTCGAACCGATATTAGAGATATTCATACCTAGACCCAACTGGCACTCGCGGCTACCCATGTTGAAATAGTTCTGATAGTAGCATGCTAGGTCGGCTGCAAAGGCTGATCCCGGCGTAGTGTCCTCAGTGTAGTCGTAGGTTAAATCCGAGTAGATAAAGCGCACCGCAGCAGCGATAGAGAAGTGTTCAGAGAGCATCAGCGAGTAAGCCACATCCAGAGACATCTCGTATGGGTTGATGGTCATGTCACCCGTGTTATCCACACCCGAACTGGTTGACACCTCACCGAGGGAGAAATAGCGGAGCGAAGCAGACACTGCGCTATAGTCGCCTATACGATAGTAGCCCGAGAGATAAGCCAAGTCCATATCGTTGACTAGCTGTCGGAGCCAAGGAGTATAGTTGAGAGCCACACCAGCCTTACTTATTGCAAATGGATATTTAGCTGGGTTCCAGTATTGAGAGTTGACATCCGGATCAGTTGCTACACCGACATCACCCATACCGGCTGCACGTGCGTCGGGGGCGATGGTCTGTGATGTTACCGCAGAGTTGACAGGATTGAACATATCCTTCTTATCTTGCGCCCAAGAGCTGAGCGGCAGCAGCGCCAAGGTGGTGCCAGCTAGGACGGATTGTATTGTTTTCTGATTCATTCTGTTGCTATTTCTTTATATAATAAACGTAGGAGTGGCTTACTTATTGTTTACCACGATGAGTTTCTTGGCTTTGGATGTCTGCGTGCTACCCTCTGCGCTGAGCTTCACACGATAGAGATACACACCCGTCTGCAGCCTTGCACCACTGTTGGTACACAGATCCCAGTCCACGGTATAGGCATTACCCGTAGACACGCCGCTCTCGCTATGCCGCCAAAGCTCACGACCGCTAGCATCAAAGACACTGATCTCCACATCCACATCGGCATCACGGAAGTTGTGTGTAACGATAAATGTGGTGCTTGTGGTAGCCGGATTGTTGGTGCAACTGATGCTCTCAATCTCAGGTTGCAGTCCTTTGACCACGGTAAAGTTGAGCGTTGCGGTAGACGAATTGTTGAGCATATCCCACGCGCGGAACCGCAACTGATGCTTTCCTTCGCTTAGCTCGGGTATATTGTAGAAGGTTTGACCGCTGGTGTAAGTACCAAAGTCGAACGTGAAGTTGCTATTCAGATTATACGTCATTGATTGTTGTCCATCAATAACCAGTTGGAGGTCATGCCCGATGCCCGCTCCTGTGGCATTGATACCATCCTTATCCGTGACGTTAGCGACAAAGTAAGGTGTGGTATTGACCCGTCCACCATCCGAGAACGAAGGCGAGTTGAGATAACAATAGATGCTTGGACCGATGGAATCGTTCTGATAGACCTCCGTTCCGTTCAAACTGAAGTTTTCATTATGCCCGTTAGCCAACATCTGATGGTCGTTGCTTGCAGCAAACAAGGTGATCTGTCCCGCGCCTTGCTCGTAGTTGATATCCAGCGGAACGGCAAAGGTGAATGTAAACTCGCCTGTTCTGACGCTGTCCGAACCATTATAGAGCGTCTTGGTGCGATCATAATACTGGAATGCCGTGGTGGATGTAGACTCTTGCATCTTACAGGTGATCAGCTCACGGGTATCACGCACGGTGGCTGTCACCTTTCCATTGAACGACGTCACACGCTGATTCTGATATTCGATGTGGCCCTTCACCTTTGCCACCGAACCAGCTTTGAGCTCGATAGCATCAAGAGTGTCCACGGCAACGCCATTGATCGAGTCGACCACGGCAGTCATCCTAGGCAGATTGAGCGCCATTGCGGGATCGCCTAGCAACGAGTATTGCAGCTTATTAAGCGTACGATCCTGTCCCGATGTGATCATATCGTTCTTAGCTAGACGCTGCGCCTCACCGATGGTGGTAGGTTTTCCGTTGGTCCAACTAAGCACGTGCTTGAGGAACGCAGTGTTGATAAACTTGTTATAGTAGGCATACACCGTACGCGTGGTGCCCCAGAAAGCCACCGCACCACCTTTGCTATTGAGCAAAGCCTGCTCGCCAATGGTTTCTTTCATCGCATCAAAGGGCATCACATCACAGCTAGCCGTGATCCATAGTGGCAGATTCTGATTGCTGAACGTCTTAAAATCGTTAATCTTCAGCACCGCCTCATGTGACAACTGATATTCCACACCATGTCCGGCATAGTCCATCACCAACGCACCGGCAGCTTGTTGTTGTTTGATTACCTGTGACACCTCGGGATAAGTGTTACCCGTCGATGTTGTCACACGGGTGTAAGCGTCCCACATCACCTTCTTGACCTGGAAACCTGGGTATAGATTCATGATGGTCTCAGCGGTCTCATTGACATCACGCATGTGTAGGTTATTGTTGCCATCGTCACCCATAAACATCAACGTGTTCTCCCAATCGCCTGCATTGGCATTGTTGCAGTAGGCCAAAATCTTATCCACCACTGTCTTGGCATCGCTCGCCGTAGTGACCGGTAGGCGTCCCACTGCCACATCCTCCTTATCCGTGCGGTCGGGATTGGCGCCTTCGCCATCATCCAAGAGCGTCAGCCAACCATCGTTGACATAACAGTTGATCTCGTTAAACGAGTTTTCGCTCTCATGAGCCAGCAGATAATCGTCCGCATCTAAGCCGCTACATTCACTGGTGCGCATCCTGCTGTCCCACACGCAGTCGCCAAAGAGCAACAGGTAACGGGGCATATCGTCATCGCTTGTGGCACGATCATAGAGCATCTTGAGGTAGTGACGATAAGCGCTAGCATCGGGTGTACCACTAGAAAACTCGTTATAGAGCTCGTCAGCGGGTACAATATTGACCCGAAGCGAGTCGTGCGTGCGGTGATAGTTGGCCAAGCGTTGTGCCTGTTCCAATAGCTTCTGACTGGTAGGGATGATGATTACCATATCCGCTTGAGCGTCAGCATGGTGGTCTTGGTTGAGGATTCCATATACATACTCGGGTTCGGGGAACGTTCCCGAGGTGAGCGATGGCATGGTGAACGGCTCATCATAGGTCATCGAGATATAGTCGAGGTGAGCCGGACCGCCACTGATCACCTTCACGGTGATGGTATCCGTGGCGTTAAGTTGACTTACATTATAGGTGCGTTCGGTCTCCGCGCCATGATCATAAGAACCCAAGCTGATGGTAGCGGTGCCCAGTTCGGTGCCGTTCATGAGCATCTGCACACGCGTAGATGTCCCTGCCGTCACACCAATGGCTACGGTAGCATTCTGCGCTGCGGTGGGTTTGGTAAAGGTGTAAGAGCGTGATGCACCTTGATTGATGGCTTGACTATCAAAGAGGTTGCGTCCGCCTTGATACCAAGCATAGTTGTCCACCTCATACAGGAGATGATAATCGTCGGCCATGGGATACTGACCAATGAAGCTAACCGAGTCAATGGTCAGCGGATCGTTATCATTCTCGGTCAAGAAATAGTAGCCATAATCTGAATAGGGGTTGCGGGTGCGCTTGACAGCGGTGTTGCTCGACCAGCTCACCGGTCCATTGGCATAGAACAGGCGGCGGTTGTCCACCACACAAAGGGGCACTTCTGCTAGATCGTCTTTGGTTCTAAGGGTGGCTTGTGAGAGCGTCTCGTCTATCAAGTTGCCGCCATATCCATACACTTTCACCTTGCTGATGTCAGAGAAACCGCATTGTTTCACCAGTTTCTCCGTGAGCTGATACACACCGCTTGAAGGCACTCTGATCTTCACCCATTGTCCCGAGGCAAGCACGGAGTGGGCTGCAAAGACATCTGCATCGCTGCTCTCACTATCAAGAGAGGTTTGGGCAGAAGCCTTCTGAGCCGCTTTGGCGAGCGAGGCACGTGGTGTGGCGGTCAGCGCAATCATAAACGACACCAAAAACTGCTTCTTACCATCGCGTTCCACTACGGGTACAAACGATAGTTCGAGCTTACCCTCCTTTCGATCCACCACGATATGTTGTTCCACCTGGGGCATAGCGGGTGTAGGTTTGCCTCCCATCAGCTCACGATAGCGCAGCGAGTCGGTGCGGTTCATCGTCAGAAACTCGGGATAACGTATCTCGATGGTGTAGGTTGAGTCGGCATATTGTCGACCCAAAGGGATGGAATAGGTAAACCGCGGCAGCACGCTGTCTATCGTCACATCATCTACGGTGAGATTGAAGAAGCGCTGACGCTGGGCATATACGGTGTTTATACTGAGCAATAAACCTATGGTGAGGAGAACGACGTGCAGTTTTCTCATATTCAGAACATTGATAATAGATTATAACGTCATTTCTTCCATTTTATTGTGTACGCGCGTATAAGACCATTTATTGGCTTTATGATTCATCCATTGAGCTCGAGCTGCTTGACAAGAAAGGCGGTTTGAGAAGCCAGAAGAGCCTCAATCATCACCCGAATGCATAGGAATGGCAAGGAAAATCAATTTATTTTTCAACAAAAAATAAATTAAAAATAGAAGAAAAATAAATTATTTTCTATCTCCATCGAGGCTCCGCTGGGAGATAAAAGCATACGTTTGGGAACGTAAAACGCATGGTTTGGCTACTCAAAACGGCAACCATGCCATGCGTCTATTGGGTTTGTGACGTTCTCGTTGGCGCCACTATGATTTCAAAATGGTCACATCTAGCGCTTCTCTCCTTGCATCTCCAAGAAGCGGAACAAGGCTTGACGGATGGAGCGGAGCCCAAACTGCTCGGTGTGAATGTCGCTTAAAGCTACCCACTGCACCTCGGCGGCATCATCGGCTGCCTTTAGCTGCGATGCATCTTCCACCGTACAAAGGAAGAAGGCATCAAGGGTGGGAATATTAAAGTGGCTATACCGATAAACATTGGGCACGGAGAAGAGGTAACGCGAAGAAGCGAGCGCAAGCCCGGTCTCCTCCTTCACCTCACGGGCGATAGCTTCCTCGATGGTTTCTTCCATATCGCAGAAGCCGCCAGGAAGGTCTAGCGTACCACGACCGGGGTCGTTCTTACGCTTCTCGACAAGCAGTTCACCACGTTCATTGAGGATAAATGCCGCCACGGCGCTACTGGGATTGAGATAGTATTCGAAGCCGCAGTTCTCGCAACGCTTGCTCTTTACGTCTTGTTCCTCAAAGTGTTTGCTACCACAAACGGGGCAGTAAGCAAACTTATCTAATGCATGCATAATGATGGAAGGGATATATTGGTTATCTTTGGGTTACTCTTTCCAGTTGTCAGTGCGGAAGGGGAACAAGGGCAGAAGGGCGTTGTTCTTGAGGTTGCCTTGCTCTACGTTGCGGAAACAGTAGCGCACAGCCACGGGATGCTTCACCTCTGGGCTTGTAACAAAGAGAGTTTCGTTGCGCCTATCTTCCGTGGGCACCCAGAAATGGCCTACCTCTGCCTTATGGAACACGTGATCCTCGCCTGCCACCTCGAATCCTTCGATATCATTGAAACGAGATATGCCACCATAGGTGTGGTCCAATGAGACATAGCAAGTGTCGTTCTGAATGAACATTTCCTTGTATCTCGGACTCTCACAGAGCACGTTCTTGAATCCGTAATCGCGGTTGAGAGCAAAGTAGGCCAATCGTTCGCCGATGGGTTTCTTCTTACATGGGTGGATCTGCTGGCGTTCCCAAGAGTAGGTTAGGTCGTTGGTGCATACCAATCCGCTATTGGGAATGATGTCAGAGGCTTTGAGTTGCTGCTCACGTATCAGCGCCGATGAGGTGCCGTTGGGGTTATCGTCATAGCCATAAGGGGCGATTTGGACAAAGTAGAAGGGAATATCTCCCTCGCCAAAACCATCACGCCATTGCTTCACTAGCACTGCGAGACGCTCGGCATACTTGTCCATGTGATAGCCAACATTGGAACATCCTTGATAGTAAAGGATACCTTTGACGGTGTATTTCTGTATCGGACTGAATGTACCATAGCCCCAAACCATGGGTCGGTAATAGTCATATTGATGCAGACTGACCATCTTTGCGCTATCAAGCGTTTCGGTGGTATACTTCTTAAGGTTCTCTTCATTGAGCCAACTCTCTACGCGCGAGCCTCCTTTATTGGCTTCAACAAGGCCCACCGGGACATTGAGCGTGTTGCTCACCATGCGTGCAAAGAAGTAGCCCACAGCGCTTTGGTCTGCTACGGTGTTGATGTTTGTAACCTGCCAGGAGCAGTCTGTGTCTTCCAAAGGAGTCATTGACATGCGGTCGGGCACCTTGCAGTAACGTATCTTTTGGCTGTATTGGTTGGCCTCTGCTACCACATCGGCATACCCTTCGATTGGGCAGTTGGGGAATCCCTTTATCGGAATCTGCATATTGCTTTGTCCAGCGCAGACCCAAACCTCACCTGCCACGACGTTCTTGACGCTTACAGGCGTGCCATCGTCAAAGGTTATGGTGAGCGGTGTGTAGCTAGCTTTGGGCGATCGCACCTTCACTTCCCACTTACCGTCCTTTCCCACGCGGGTGGTCACGGCATCGTGGTTCCATGAGGTGGTGACCTTGACGGTCTTATTGGGCTTGTCCCATCCCCACAAGCGCACATCGGTGTCTTGCTGGATGACCATATTGTCGGAGATAACGTGGGGTAGCTTCACTTGAGCTTGGGCTGCAACAAGGCTTGTTAACAATGCAGCCGAAAAGATTAAAATACGTTTAACCATCTGAATAGATTTATTGTTTGCATGCAAATGTACTAAATCTTCTAAACATACGGACCGAAATCAAATCGTTTTTATTATCTTTGCAGATATAATGCAATAACTTGTCAATATTCAAACAATACACTTTGTGATGACTTTAAAGAAATTACTACTTGCTGCAGGTATGGGATTGTGTTGCATGACGATGTCTGCACAGATGACTTTTGATGTCAACTTGTATAACGGGAAGCCTCCCAAGAGCAACGGAAACCCCAAGGATACAGCAATGGTGCGCGTTTTCTTGCCTGCCGACAAGGAGGCCACAGGACGTGCCGTGGTGATTTGCCCTGGTGGCGGATACACTTTCCTTGAGCGAGATAAGGAAGGAAACGACTGGGGCGAGTTCTTCCAAAACCAAGGTATCGCTGCCATCGTCTTGAAATATCGCATGCCTAACGGCAACCCCGACATCCCTATCGGTGACGCGGAGCAAGCAATGAAGCTTGTCAGACGCAATGCCACAGGTTGGAAGATCAGCCTCAACGATGTGGGTATCATGGGATTCTCTGCTGGCGGACACCTCGCTGCAATGATTGCAACCACCTCTACGGGTGACGCGAAGCCCAACTTCCAAATCCTCTTCTACCCAGTGATCACGATGATGGATGGTTTTACTCATCCCGGAAGTCAGCACGCACTGCTCGGCAAGAGCGTTTCTAAGCGTGAAGTGAAGAAGTATAGCGCCGACTTACAGGTGTCACGTGTCACACCGCGTGCCTTTATCGCCTTGAGCGACGACGACGATTTGGTACCACCTGCTAACGGAGTGAACTATTATATCGAGCTATATAAGAACGATGTACCGGGTTCTCTGCATGTATATCCAGGTGGAGGACATGGTTGGGGAAGCAAGATTGGCTTCCGTTATCACGAAGAGATGATGATGGATCTAAAGGCTTGGCTCAAGAGTTTCTAAGCTGGCGACACGTCAAACATACATCAATACAAATAGCGAGAGGGATTTTCCAAACATTGGAAAATCCCTCTCGCTATATCATAGAGCCCGCGGGCTCGGTTGTTCGTTTCTCTATCCGTCTACGTTTACATCCATCCTATCCATCTGAGGACGTCATTCAGATTGGCCACCACCATGAGAAGGATCAAGATTGCTATACCTACATACTCGGCATAGATCATAAACTTCTCGCTAGGTTTGCGTCGGGTAATCATCTCATAAAGCAAGAACATCACGTGACCGCCATCCAATGCGGGGATGGGGAGGATGTTCATGAACGCCAGGATGATGCTAAGGAAGGCTGTCATGTTCCAAAACATCTGCCAATCCCAGAATGGTGGGAACAAGCTACCTATTGACCCAAAGCCTCCTAGGCTCTTTGCGCCATCGGCAGAAGCTAGGTAACGGAAGTTGCTCACGTATCCACTAAGGATGTTCCAACCATATTTTACGCCAGCAGGGAAGCTCTCAAGCAACGTGTAATCGCGATGCACGGGCTTGTAATAAGTGGCCAATGAGGTCTGATAGACACCTAAGAGCAACTCGGGTGTAAGCGTAATCTTCAGCGTATCGAGCGCGTTGGTGGCTTTATGGCTGACTGTAAGCATGACGTTGCGCACCTTGAGCGAGTCGGCTGAAGTGGTTTTGGTTGACAAGACATCGCTAAGCTTAGCCACCTCGTTGTTGTATTGTGCCCACGAATTGACCTTAACGCCATTCAAGGCTACAATCTTGTCACCGGCTTTGATACCCGCCTTTACAGCAGGACCGCATCCATCAACGCTGTCTATGGTTGCCGGCAGAAGAGGAGTGGCAAACAATGGACGGCTCTTTACCATCTTAAGCATATCCAAATTGCCTGGCATGGGGATGCTAACCTTCTTCCCTTGACGTACCACATCTACTCGATGGGCTTGTGCTATCTGACGGAAGAAGTCGCCATTGACATTCATATAGGCATCAAACTCGCCCTGATCGGTACCTAAGAGCACGTCACCATCCTTGAAGCCAAGTTCCTTTGCATCATTGTTGAAGACCATACCCATCTTCATATCGCCCACTTTGTAGTAGCTTTCTCCCCAAGCGAACATGATCATTGAGTAGATAAAGAGCGCCAAAACAAAGTTGACCAGCACACCACCGACCATGATTAGCAAGCGTTGCCAAGCCGGTTTGGTACGAAACTCCCAGCTCTGAGGCGGTCGTTTCATCTGTTCGGTGTCCATGCTCTCGTCTATCATACCCGAGATCTTGCAGTAACCACCCAGTGGTAACCACCCTATTCCATACTCAGTGTCGCTATTCTTGGGTTTCCAACTGAACAGGCTACCCTTCCATTTACCTATAGAGACATCAAAGAAGATAAAGAACTTCTCCACTCTTACACCAAAAAGCTTGGCAAAGAACATGTGTCCGCCCTCATGCAAAAGCACCAGCAAGGAGATTGCCAGTATGAATTGGAGCACTCTGATGAGAATTGTTTCCATTAGAAAGTTGTTGTTTTAGATTAAATGATCTATTTATTGATTATACAATCGTGATGATTCCGTCTAACAATCGAGGTTATACCTTTATATTATAGAAGCCACTTCTTATGCTGACGGCATCCGTTTTAGGCGTTGTATCTGCCACTTTGGACCAGTTCGGAAGCCACCGCACGTGCCTCAGCATCGGTCTGAAGGTATGTCTCATAGGTGGGTTGGGCATCAAATGTGGTCTTGAGCATGGTCTGCTCGATGATATCGCCCATGGCAAGGAACGTACAACGGTTCTCACGGAAAGCCAAGTTGACCACCTCATTGGCAGCATTCACGATGCAAGGCATGTTGCCTCCGCGTTCCAAAGCCTCGTAAGCCATAGCCAGACACTTAAACTTTTGCACATCAGGCTCAAAGAATTCTAAGGGTTGGCGGAACATATCCAGTCTGTCACCATCAAGCTTTAGGCGTTTAGGGAACGAGAAAGCATACTGTATCGGAAGCCTCATGTCGGGCACACCGAGCTGCGCCTTCACTGCACCATCAGTAAATTCGACTGCACTGTGTACGATGGACTGAGGATGAATGAGCACCTGTATCCTACTAGCCGGTACGCCAAAGAGCCACTTTGCCTCCATCACCTCGAAGCCTTTGTTCATCAATGAGGCCGAATCGATGGTAATCTTAGCTCCCATCTGCCACGTAGGGTGACGCAAAGCATCTGCCGCGGTGACCTTTTGGAGCTGTTCCGGGGTATAGAGACGGAACGGACCGCCCGAGCAAGTGAGCAAGATGCGTGTGATCTCGTTATCGTCTTCACCCACCAAACTTTGGAAAATGGCGGAGTGTTCAGAGTCGACGGGGAGGATTGGGGTGTGGTATTGTTGTGCCAAACGGCAGATTAGCTCACCTGCTACCACCAGTGTCTCCTTGTTGGCAAGGCAAATCTTCTTGCCCGCTTTGATGGCATGGATGGTCGGTGTGAGCCCCGCGAAACCCACCATGGCGGTCAGCACCATATCGATAGGGCTTGCTTCTACAATCTGACTGAGCGCTTCGCTACCCGCATACACCTTGATGTCGGGCAAATCGCTTAGCTCTTGTTTGAGATCGGCATAGTGTTGCTCATCCGCTATGACCACTGCCGCAGGGCGAAACTCGCGAGCTTGCTGTGCCAACTCGCGCCAACGACTGTTTGCTGTAAGCGCGTAGACCTCGTAAAGGTCGCTGTGTTGGCGTATCACATCAAGTGCTTGGGTGCCAATGCTGCCCGTAGAGCCAAGTATACATATTTGTTTCATATCTTCAAGATAAGCTTTGGGTTGTATTGTAGGGATGTTATGACCTTATAAGAACATCCTCTCTTATTAGTCGTCGGTATCTGATGGGTCGTCAGAAGCATTGAGCGTAAGAAGTCCTTCGGGGATGGTGAGGGTGATTTGGCGACTTTCTTTGTCCACACTTTCTATCAGATGGCCATGCGCCGGAATCATAATCTCATCGCCATCAAGGCCCTTCACATTGAAAAGCAGATTGATTGTGCTATCATCTACGTCCGTTATTTCACCCACAGATTGACCCGACTGGGCATCAACAAGGCTATAACCGATGATCTCTGCCCAAGTGATGGTCTCCTCATCGCTATCTGACAGATGTCTAGGGAAGTAGACCTCAGTGCCTGTTAGTTGACGTGCGCGTTGCTCAGAGTCGATGTCTTCAAACTTGATTAGGACGGCATTGTCAGAGCGGAAGCGATAACTCTCTATAAAGAAAGGCACCAATATACCGTCCATGTCCAACACCAAGTAGTCGGCTTCTACTCTATCAAAGGCATCATCAGTAATGGTCATCTGCAATTCGCCCCTCACTCCGTGGGCTTTGCCTATGGTTCCAATGCGGTAAACTTCTTCTTGACGTATCATATACAGATGTTATTAAAGGCTAAAAGCACCATTACACACGATGAATATGGGCGCCCAAAGCATTCAGACGCTCCTCGATGTTCTCATAGCCGCGGTCAATCTGGGCGATGTTATCTATTTGGCTCTTACCCTCGGCACTGAGCGCAGCAATCAATAGTGCTATACCAGCACGGATATCGGGGCTCGTCATGCGGCGTGCACGTAACTGATGGGTATGGTCATGACCCACTACCACTGCGCGATGGGGGTCACATAGGATGATCTGCGCGCCCATATCGATCAACTTATCCACAAAGAACAGACGGCTCTCAAACATCTTCTGATGTATCAGCACACTGCCTTTGGCTTGCGTAGCCACCACGAGCAACACCGAGATGAGGTCGGGCGTCAGCCCAGGCCACGGCGCATCGGCAAGCGTCATGATGGTTCCGTCGATGAACGAGTCGATCTCATAATGATCTTGACGCGGAATGATCAAGTCGTCATCCTCCTGTTGTATCTTCACACCTAAGCGACGGAATGCCTCGGGGATGATTCCGAGGTTCTTAACCGACACGTTCTTGATGCGAATGCCATCGCCCACCATAGCAGCCATACCTATAAAGGATCCCACTTCGATCATATCGGGCAGGATGGTGTGCTCCGCTTGGTGTAACGAATCCACTCCGACGATGGTTATCAGGTTGCTCGCTATGCCACTGATGCGCGCTCCCATAGTGTTGAGCAAGTGGCAAAGCTGCTGGATATAAGGCTCACAAGCGGCGTTGTAGATGGTGGTGACACCCTCAGCAAGCACGGCAGCCATGATGATATTGGCCGTACCCGTAACCGAAGCCTCATCCAAAAGCATATAAGTACCCTTGAGATGATCTGCTTGAAGGGCATAAACCTCACTTCCTTCCACTCGTCCAAAGGTGGCACCGAGGTACTTGAAGCCCAAGAAATGGGTATCCAAGCGACGGCGTCCAATCTTATCGCCACCTGGTTTGGCCACGGTGGCTTTGTGGAAGCGTCCGAGCAAAGGTCCAATCATCAGCACGCTGCCACGCAGAGAGGCGCATTTCTTGACAAACTCGGGGCTCTCTAGATAATCTAGATTGAGCTCGTCTGCCTGAAACGTGTATGTGTTGGCATCACGCTTATTGACCTTTACGCCGATATCCTTGAGCAGACAGATAAGGTTATTGACGTCTAATATATCGGGGATATTATGTATTGTTACCTCGTCAGAGGTGAGCAATGTAGCACAAATCACCTCTAGCGCTTCATTCTTTGCGCCCTGTGGGGTGATGGTTCCGCTGAGACGGTGTCCGCCTTCGATGATAAACGATTCCATGGTGTGCTATTTTTTCTTTTTATTACGGGATTGATTGGCTGGCTTGCGATCCAGTTTCTCAAACTTAAATGTATCCAAATCCAACTGAATCACGCCATCGGTGAAGCGCGCTAGGTCGTCAGCCACCTTCTCATTGTCACTGGATCCATGACTCCACTGTGCCAAATCACGCTTCATCTGATTAGCGGTTTGGCGGGTGAGCTCATCGCGTTCTGTACCAGCAGGCATCGTCTTGAGGCGATCAAAGAGCTCAAAGAGCATTCGGCCATAGTGCTTCACGGGTATCTTCTGTGCGGGATAGGTCAGCGCCTGTGGCTTTGTACCGATGTGTTTGGCCTCGCTGATGTCATAAGGATAGTCGATATCCAGCTCAAAGCGAGCCATGATAGCCAGATGATCCCAAAGCTTCTGCTTATAATCGGGGGTGTTACGGTTTTGCGGATTCATACGATCCATCACCGCAACGATAGCTTGGGCACAACTTTGGCGCATCGCTTTGGTGGGCAAACCTTTGGCATAGTCGACCATGTTTTGCACTTCTCTGCCATATTCGGGCAGGATGAGTTTCTCTCTTTGGGTATTATAATCCAGTCCTTGAATATTCATGTGATGATAATCGTTGTGAAATGGGTAGGCTGAGGGCGGCTTTATCGATGATTGGCGAAGCCTCGACGTTGAGTCTAAAGCAGCTTCTTTGGCGTCTTTGCCACAAAGTCTTTGAGGTAGAATGGCACAAAGTAGGCCACATCCTCGTATTGTTCATGTGCAATACGCTTCTCTGCGAGGGGCAGCATATACTTGGCTAGCGGCTCGATATCCTTAATCAGATGTGCGTTGGGATGATTGATGGTCTCCATACACTTAGCCGCGCCATTGCCGAAGAAGTAGACTGGGCCTCGATCAAGGTACTCGCGGTAAGTATTCTCGTCCACCACGTCAGCCTGAATGGGTCGTATCTCCCTCAAACCGCGGTCGAACACCTGCGCATACACCTCCATACGTCGTGCATCAAGCATCGGAACGATGAGCGCATTCTCCTCCAAGTCGTCATGACGGAGCAACACCGGCACACAAAGCAGTTCGAGCGTAGGCACAGCTATCAACTTCAATCCACGGCCATAGCACAATCCCTTGGCCATTGACACGCCTATACGAAGACCCGTATATGACCCCGGGCCACAACTCACAGCCACCGCATCCAACGGAATGGCATGATTATCAGTGAAGGAGAGCGCCTCGTCTACATACGAACCCAAGCGCTCAGCGTGGTTGGGACCGCTATGGTCTTCCTTGTGAAAGATACATCCGCCGTCCTCAGTAACGGCTACCGAACACACGTTCGTGCTCGTCTCAATGTGCAGAATACACGACATAATATATGATTAACTACTAAAGAAAGTGCAAATTTAGCCTTTTTCCCCCATTTTTTTGTACTTTTGCAGAAATTTAACGCATACAGATCATGATACTTTCAATGACAGGTTACGGCAAAGCCATGGTAACCTACAAGGAAAAGAAGATACATGTTGAGATCAAATCGCTCAACAGTAAGACGCTCGACTTGTCTACACGCATCGCCCCTTCCTACCGCGAGAAGGAGCTAGAGATACGCCGCAAGATTGCAAAAGTGCTCGTTCGAGGTAAGGTAGACTTCTCTCTCTGGATCGAAAAGGACAACACTCAAGATGCCACCCCTATCAATGCTGCCCTCGTGGAAAACTACTATCAACAGATCAAAGCTATCGCCGCAAAGACCGGTATACCCGAACCTAAGGACTGGTTCTACACCTTGCTCCGCATGCCCGATGTGCAGACACGCACCGAAACAGAGACTTTGGAAGACGAAGAGTGGCTCATCGCCCTTAAAGGGATAGACGAAGCGCTCAGTCATCTCGTGGCTTTCCGCACACAAGAAGGTGCTGCACTGCAAAAGAAATTTGCCGAAAAGATAGACAATATCGAAACCCTTCTCAAGAGTATCGAACCCTATGAAGCAGCAAGAGTGCCCAAGATCAAGGAGAAAATCATTGATGGTCTGAAGCAAATACCCGAGGTTGAGTATGACAAGAACCGTCTAGAGCAAGAGCTAATCTACTATATCGAGAAACTGGACATCAGCGAAGAGAAGCAGCGACTGACCAATCACCTGAAATATTTCCGCGAAACAATGAACGAGGATGCGCCTAGCGTAGGCAAAAAGCTTGGTTTCATCGCACAGGAGATGGGTCGCGAGATCAACACCACGGGTTCTAAGAGCAACCAAGCTGAGATGCAAAACATCGTAGTAAAGATGAAAGACGAGCTCGAACAAATCAAGGAGCAGGTGCTCAACGCCCTCTAACAACCATCAAGATCTGACGTATGACAACACATAACGACACCAAACCAGGTAAACTGCTCATCTTCTCAGCCCCTTCTGGCAGCGGAAAGAGCACCATCGTGCAATGGTTAATGAAGGAACATCCGGAGCTAAACCTTGCCTTTTCGATCAGTTGCACATCACGTGCGCCCCGCGGAAGCGAACGCAACGGGGTGGAATACTTCTTCCTAACCCCCGAAGAGTTTAAGCAAAAGATTGCCGAAGACGCTTTCTTAGAGTATGAAGAGGTATACGAGAACCGCTTTTACGGTACGCTGAAGGAGCAGGTGGACACGCAGACACAGCGCGGAGAGAACGTTCTTTTCGATGTAGATGTAAAGGGAGGATGCAACATCAAGCAGTACTATGGTGAGCGAGCGCTAAGCCTTTTCATCCAACCGCCATCGGTAGAGGAGCTCCGTCGCCGTCTAGAAGGACGTGCCACTGACTCACCCGAAGCCATCGAGCGACGCCTAGCAAAGGCTTCTTACGAACTGACCTTTGCACCAAAATTCGACCATATCGTCATCAACGACGACCTGCAAACGGCGCAAGCGCAGACACTGGCTATCATCAAGGAGTTTCTTAAACGATAAGTCCGCAGCCAATACCGCACATGAGTGCCCACGCACCATCCCCCCACGTCAAACAGATAGGCATCTTCGGTGGCACATTCAATCCACCCCACATTGCCCATATAGCCCTTGCGCAAGCCTTTTACGAGCAAGCAGGGCTTGACGAGGTGTGGCTCATGGTGTCGCCTCAAAATCCTTTCAAGGTCAACGACGACCTCCTTGATGACACCATCCGGCTGGAAATGCTCCAAGCTGCCACCGCCGACACACCTTGGCTCAAGGCGAGCAACTATGAGTTTGCCCTTCCTAAGCCGTCCTATACCTACCACACGCTGACGCATCTGAGCCACGACTACCCCGACGTAGCGTTCTCGCTGCTCATCGGTGGGGACAACTGGGCTGCCTTTGACAAGTGGTTCAAGCATGAAGAGATCCTTGAACGTTACCCCATCTACGTCTATCCACGCCATGACTGCGCCCTCGACGCATCCTCGCTGCCCCCATCCGTACACATCTTAGAAGCACCACAGATTCACGTCAGCAGCACCCTCATTCGCCAAAGGGTGTCACAAGGTCTGCCCATAGAGCATCTTTTATCACCTAAGGTAGCCTCCATCATCCGCCAATACGGGTGCTATCAGGATGAAAAATAAATTGTTTTTCCATCGTTTTTAATTTATTTTTCTGTAAAAATCAATTTATTTTTTATTCCAATCAAGCCTCTTTCGCATCACCCAACGAGCTTTCTTGCTTCATGGAAGAGCCCCTTTGGGCATGACATCCCGCACGTTTTACCTTATTATATAAGGAAAGATTTAGGTTGATATGCTTGTTAATGTGGTGGCTTATTAGTAACTTTGCACCGCATTTTTTGACAAGTAGATCAATGAGAAACATCTCCCGACTTTTACACCTTGCTACATTGCCCATCCGTAAGAACAGCACCTTCTTTGTGTTCATGTACTTATTGGGTGTTGTGGTCAATGCGATAATACCCCTAGGTAAGGACAAATCGCTGTACGGCAACCTGTTTCCAGAGTTGTTTCTTGACCTTTACGTGCTCTGCGCGCTCTTGTCGTTGATACCAACGAAGGTGCGTCGATGGTTTACTGGTGCGCTTTCTGTTATCGCTTATGCCGTAGCCACCATCGACCTGTTCTGCTATGTGCGTTTCGGAGCACCTCTTAACCCCACCATGCTCTTGCTCGTGGGCGAGACCAACAGCTCAGAAGCGAGCGAATTCGTCGACACTTACCTTAACAGCGAAACCATTTTCTCGCCCATAAGCGCGGCGCTTGTGGTGGCGATGGTGCATCTATTGTGGTGCATCGGTCGTGGTAGGTTGAGGCGATGGATAGCTTCTTTCAGTTGGAAAAAGCCCATTTCATCGAACATCTGCGCAGCGATTGGCGGTGCAGCGGTCACAGTGTTCTTGATTGTAAGCGTCATCTTGTCATGGCATAACAAAAAGGTCACGGTGCGAATGTTCTCCCAACCCACCATCGGCAGTGTGGAACATGAGCTCACCAAGAACGATTGCGCCGTGTTCTATCTACCCTTTTATCGATTGGCTTTCAGCATTTTCTCTAACAAACTAGCCTCTGAGCAGGTGGCAAGTCTGATTAAAGCCAAGGACCAAGTGACGGTAGACAGTTGTGCTTACACCTCACCCAACATCGTGCTCATTATCGGGGAGAGCTTCAGCAAGCACCATTCGGCCCAATACGGCTACTCCATGCCCACCACACCGGAGCAGCAAGCCCTAGAGAAGGCGGGCACGCTCATCCCTTATACGGATGTTATCGCGCCGTGGAACCTTACGAGCTTCGTCTTCAAGTACACTTTTTCCATGCACGTTGTGGGCGAAAAAGGCGAGTGGTGCGACTATCCGCTCTTCCCAGAGATCTTCCGCAAGGCGGGCTATCACGTCACCTTTGCCACCAACCAGTTTATGCCCAAAGCGCGAGAGGCGGTCTACGACTTCAGCGGAGGGTTCTTCCTCAACCACCCCGAGCTGTCCGAGGCGATGTTTGACACACGTAACAACCGCCTATACCGCTACGATGCGGGGTTGCTCAACGAGTATGACCACGAGCTGAAGCAACATAACACCGAACATAACCTTATCATCTTCCACCTCAAAGGGCAGCACGTCAGCTATCGAGACCGCTATCCAGCTGACCGCCGTCACTTTACGGGAGACGACTATCGCGAGTCACGGAGCGACTTACAGCCTTACCAACGTCGCACCTTGGCCGATTATGACAACGCCATACGCTATAACGACTCTATCGTAGCGCAGATAGTGAAGCGCTTCGAGGACCAGGATGCAGTGGTGATCTATATGCCCGACCACGGCGAGGAGTGTTACGAAGAAAACCGCGGCTTCATCTGCCGTCATCATAATGACAAGATCGACTATGCTTTGGCACGCTACGAGTTTGAGATTCCGTTCTGGATCTATTGCTCACCCACGTATATCAGTAAGCACAAAGAGGTATATGAGCAGATCAAAAAGGCACGTAATCATCGATTTATGACCGATGCCATACCGCACGTGTTGCTCTATCTAGCTGGCATCTCGACGCCTTACTATCACGCCGAATATAATATCCTCTCGCCACAATACAACGAGAAGCGACCACGCATACTGAAGAACACCACCGATTATGATCGTCTAAGTAAACCATCTCGCTACAATGCACAATAAAGAAAAGGGATTGTTGACACGCACCGAGTGTAATGCACTACGCGGAATAGCCATCATCGGCATCTTTCTGCACAACTACTGCCACTGGTTAGGGCCGGTGGTAAAGGAGAACGAATATCAGTTTTTCCGTCGTAACGTGTCTTGGCTCCTACAGGTAGTGAGCCACGCAGACAGCCTTCTGCCCATACATCTGTTGTCGTTCTTCGGCCATTATGGTGTGCCGGTGTTTCTCTTCCTGAGCGCATACGGCTTGACGATGAAGTATGAGTGCGCAGATAGCACCTCACATACTGCTTCCACGGAGCAACCTGGAGCTTGGCGCTTTGTACGATTCCACTTCCTCAAGCTCTTCCGGATGATGATTCTAGGGTACATCGCCTTCATCATCTTTGACACGCTCACGCCCCGTTCTCACCATTACCACCTGATTGACATTGTGGCGCAGCTGGGATTGGTCAACAATCTCCTTCCTACACCCGACAAAGTGATATGGCCTGGCCCTTACTGGTTCTTCGGATTGATGTTCCAATTGTACATTGTGTATCGCTTGTTGATGTACAAACGCAGTTGGGTGAACACCGTGCTGCTCATCATCGTCTGCGCCATCATACAGGCATTGTGCGCTCCGGAGAGTGAGGCGCTCAATCGTTGGCGATACAACTGCATAGGCGGCATGCTTCCCTTCGGGCTTGGTCTGCTCTACGCACGTTACGGATGGCACATCGCAGCATGGCGCAATCAAGTGGGGCAGAATACGTTTGACACGCTCAACCTACTCGTCTCAACGGTCGCTATTTGGTTCATGAGTATGTCTTATGCCACCTGGTATCTTGTACCGATATTTGTTTGCACAGGCAGCATCGCCTTGGTCCGACTGCTCAGCAGCCTATCTTGGCTACACGTCATCAATCGTTGCGCCGTATGGATGGGCGGTATCAGTGCAGCATTGTTTGTCACACACCCACTGACACGTAAGCTCTTTATCCTCATTTCCATGAAAGGCTATATGTACACGGGGCTGCTGATCTACATCGTAGGTTCGATAGCATTGGCTTGGATGTTTGCTAAGGTGTTGGCAAAGTTGCCCCACCCTTCGATGAAACCGAGCAAAACCACACACGCATGATCCGGATTAAAGATATAGAACTGGCCAATATCTCGCGTTACAGAGGCGAGTTGATGGGGGCGGCAATGCTCTTCGTCATCTTGTTTCATGTCAGTCTGCCTCGCTCCGACTACTTCTTCGGTTTGCGTCGCATGGGCAACATCGGAGTGGATATGTTCTTGTTCCTTAGCGGTGTGGGACTATGGTTCTCTTGGAAGAGCCATCCCGAGATCAAATACTTCTTCTCACGCCGCTTCCTACGTATCTATCCAGCATGGCTTGTGGTAGCGGGCGTCTATTACATCAACGATTATCTCCACCAAGGGCCACATTGTCCTGACATCATAACGCTCATAGGTGAGTTGTCCGTGAATATCAATTTCTGGCTACATGACGAACTAACGTTCTGGTATATACCTGCCACGATGATGCTCTACCTATTCACCCCGTGGTATATGTGCCTCATTGAGCGTCACCCCGTGTACCGATGGCTACCTGTAATCATGATTATGTGGTGCATCTTGGTGCAGTATGTCACGCCCATTCATCATCTAGTGGGTCACCTCGAAATCTTTTGGAGCCGAGTGCCAATCTACTTCATCGGTATCAATCTAGGTGAGATGATTCGCCGTAAAGCCACGATTGATGGCACAGCGATATGGATGATTATTGTCATCTTTGTCATGGCGCTCACCTCAAGCGTGTTCTTGGAACAGACAAAGCATGGGCAGTTTCCGTTGTTCTTGGAACGAATGTTATACATTCCGCTAACGGTCACCGCCATTCTGCTGCTCAATCGCATCTTCAGACGCACCCCTCACTGGTTCAACACCTGTTTCCAAATGGTCGGAGCTATCAGCTTGGAGTGCTACCTCATTCACCATCACTTCGTACTGGTACACATCGAAGCACTCCATTGGAGCTATTGGCCCACCTTCTTCGTCACCATCGCCATCACCATTCCACTGGCATGGTTGCTTCATCAAGCTCTTGCCGTGGTCATTAACCGGATAGAAAAGATCATATCATGACTCATACACACACAACATCCTCCTCTGCTCAAGCGCCACAACCACGATGGTTGCGATCTGTTCTGCGCTTGATACGTCCCAAGCAATGGATTAAGAACGTCATCGTTTTGCTGCCCGTATTCTTCGGCGGCGAACTGTTTTCGGTATCTGACGTGCTTACCGCCTGCGTTGCGATGGTTTCGTTCTGTTTTGCGGCATCGTCTATCTATTGTCTAAACGACATCGTGGACGTGGCAGATGACCGCCGTCACCCTGTGAAATGTTATCGGCCACTGGCGTCGGGAGCCATCAGCGTGCGCACAGGATACGCTTTGATGATACTGATGATCGGGTTATCCATGGCCACATTGTTGTTATTGCCCGCACATAAGGCAGAGGCAGCAGGCATTGTAATCTTCTATTGGGTGCTCAACATTGCTTACTGTGTATACCTAAAACAACATGCCATCATCGATGTATGTATCGTTGCCTTCGGGTTTGTGCTACGATTGTTGGTTGGCGGCGTTGCGACGGAAATCACACTGAGCAAGTGGATTGTGCTGATGACATTCCTATTGATGCTCTTCTTGTCGTTTGCCAAGCGCCGAGATGACGTGGTGCGCATGAACGAGACAGGCACAGCGCCTCGCAAGAACACCATCCGCTATAACCTGACGTTTATCAATCAGGCTATCACCATGACGGCTTCGGTCACCTTGGTGTGCTATGTGATGTACACGGTGAGCCCAGAGGTGCAAGCCAACTATCATAGCGAGTATCTCTATCTGACCAGTATCTTTGTGTTGTTGGGGCTTCTACGCTATCTGCAAATCACCGTTGTAGACAAGCATAGCGGCGATCCTACAAAGGTAATCCTACGCGATCGCTTCACCCAAGCTGTGGTTTTGGCATGGGGACTGACCTTCTTATTAATGATATATGTGCTGCCATGACCGTATACGCATTCGATTTTGATGGCACACTGACTACCCGCGATACGCTTATCGAGTTCATACGATATGCAAAAGGCAATGCCTGCACCTTCCTAGGGTTTGCGCTTCATGCACCGATACTGGTGCTGATGAAGCTACATCTCTACCCCAACTGGAAGGCTAAGCAACGCATCTTCGCTTGGTTTTTTAAGGGAATGACGATAGAACGCTTTGATCAGACATGCCAAAGTTTTGCCAAGGAACGTCAAGATCTGCTCCGCAAGGATGGACAGGACATCATAAGAAGAGCCACGGAGCATGGGAAGGTGTTCATTGTCTCTGCTAGCATAGACAATTGGGTACGCCCTTTCTTTGCAAATTATACCCAAAACATCGACATTTCGTGTACGCGCATTGATGTAAGGGATGGTAAACTGACGGGCAAATTTCTCACTAAAAACTGCTATGGCACCGAGAAGGTGAAGCGACTCAAGCACCATTATCCCTTCAGAGAGAGCTACCGACTGGTAGCAATGGGCGATAGCAAGGGCGACAGCGCACTGATAGAGGAAGCTGACACGGCTTATTTTCGCCAACGCAACGGCTCATTGAAGCGATTAAAAGGTGAGAAGGATGATGCGGTGGAGCATCTCATATAATCACATAGAACCATGACAACTGATCAACAACAACTATCCTCCACGCACTGCGAGGAGTCAAAAAAGCGCAATACCATCGGTGAAATCGTGCGTTTTGGTATCGTTGGCGTTACGGCAACGATGCTACAATATGGTTGTTATCTGTTGTTGAACCTCTTTCTGCACCCTACTCTGTCCAACACGGGGGCTTATCTGGTCAGCTTTGCCTTCAACTATGTAGCCTCAACGCGCTACACCTTCCGTGTCAAATCGAACGCGAAACGTGGCGCGGGGTTTGTTTTCTCACATCTGATCAACTACTCTTTGCAAACCGTCTTGCTCATCTTGTTCCTCCATCTAGGCATTCAGAAGACGTGGGCGATGATTCCGGTGTTTGCGTTATGCGTACCAATCAACTTCATTTTGGTACGATTCTTCCTTAAACGATAAAGCTAAAGAATGAACAAACTAAGACGATTATTCCGACAAACCTTAGCCATCAGAGGCGAAGAACGCCTTTTGGCGTTGATGCTCGTGGTGATATTGGTAGGTTTACAGGTTCTCAACATCGTGCGTTTTGGTAGCGTGTTGTCGCCACTCTCAGCCGACTATTGGTCTCAGATGATAGGCCGCTATCATGTGTCGGGCTTCGATAGCATTACCTACTACACCCTTTCCGACTGGCATGTGCGCTACAACTGCTACCGACATCCCTTGTTGGCATTCATGATGTATGTGCCTTATCTGCTCAACAAAGCGTTGATGACGATGTTTGGAGTGAACTTTGCCATCTACATCGTGGCGATGATGACTACCATTACGGCGTTTTATAGCGGCATCTATGCGTTCCGCGTTTTTAGAGACTTGGTCCATCTAGATGCGAAAGACAGCACATCACTGGTGGTTTTCTTCTTCTCGTTTGCTTATATCCTGCTGACCAGTTTTGTCCCAGACCACTTTATCTACTCGCTTCTGCTACTCATCGTAACCCTTTACATCTGCGGTCGTAAGCTGAAAGCCAAGAAACCATTGTCCCGAATGAGCACCATCATATTGTTTGTGCTCACTGCTGGGGTGTCACTCAACAATGGATTGAAGACCTTTTGGGCAGCTTGCGTGGTGAACGGGCGGCGGTTTTGGCATCCCAAGAATCTATTATTGATTGTCATTGTACCTTCAATGTTGATGTGGGCACTATGCAGAGTGGAGTATCATTACCTCGTAATGCCCGACGAAGTGGCTCGACACCAAGCCAAAGCCAAGAAGCTAGCCGAGCGAACGAAGCAGCTACAGGAGGCGAAAGCTACCCAAGCGAAGACCGCAGAAGGAGCAGATAGCAAGCAAAAGACCGCTGCTAGGAAACCAAAAGCGAAGAAAAAGGCCAACAACATACAAGGTACGCCACTGATGCAGGGCGAGTTTATGCGTTGGACGGACATCTCAACGTCACGCAGCAAGTCGATTGTGGAGAACCTATTTGGCGAATCGCTCATCCTACATGAGCAACTCACGCTAGGCGATATCTTCCGCGGCAGACCCGTGATTGTGACCTATCAGAGCGTGATACCTTATATAATAGAAGCGCTGGTGGTGCTACTGTTCATCTGCGGAATAGTGGCGGCATGGCGCAACCGACTGTTTTGGATTGCAGCGGGATGGTTTGCGATGGATATGATGCTACATATCGGCTTGGGATTTGGCATCAATGAGGTGTATATCATGACGGCGCATTGGGCTTTTGTGATACCATTAGCAGTGGCGTATCTGCTCCGTCGCACCGAAGGAAAAGCGCACACGGCGCTAAGCATGGCTCTTTGGATGATCACTGCATTCCTACTAGTTTGGAACGGCTTCTTTATCACCCGTTATATGCTGGGCTGATGAAGCCAAACGAGCCTTAGCCACAGATGGTCGAAGCGACTCTGACAGATCAGCACCTTCCGGATTGATGCTCTCAACGGTGGCAAAACCCGCTTGGAGGAGTTGTTCCTTATCCCGAATCAAACCTGAACGCAGATGAACAGGGACATTCAGCCGCATGGCATGTTGCAGAATGACTCCTGGTAGCTTACCCATCAGCGTCTGACTATCGCTGCATCCCTCACCCGTCACCACAACATCGTGATGCTGGAGAAGCTCATCAAAATGACATAAACGCAATAAGAGTTCTGCACCCGACTGTTTCTTAGCATCAAAAAACTGCATCAGTGCATAGCCTAAGCCGCCCGCAGCACCTGCTCCAGAGTCGTTACTATGCGACACACCCGTGTGTCTTGAGGCAATAGCATCAAACCGCTGGGCACGCTTTTCGATGATACGAACCATCTCGGGCGTTGCTCCCTTCTGCGGTGCAAAGACCTTTGCCGCTCCCATCTCACCATAAAGAGGATTGTCTACGTCAGAGGCAAGCGTGAAAGAAACACCGATGAAATGGCGATTTTTCACATCATCGATAGTTTCTCCGGCCTTTCCCATCAGCCGGATGATGGCTTGAATCATTCCGATACCACAATCGCTGGTAGCTGTTCCGCCCAATCCTACGATGAGATGGCGTGCTCCATTGAACACAGCATGAGCGATGAGTTCGCCCACTCCATAGCTTGTGGCAACAACCGGATTGCGCTGTTCGGGTTCGATCTGCGCCAAACCGCACGCTTGCGCCACCTCAATCACCGCCTTATCGCCTTGCAACAGATAAGCCGCCTCTATAGGACGCATCAGCGCATCGTGCACTCTGAGCGTCACCTTTTGGCCACCCAAGGCTGCTTGATAGGCTTCGAGCATACCTTCTCCGCCATCACTGAGGGTGAGACAACATGCCTGCTGCGCATCATTTTCACCCAATCCATCGGCAAAAGCACGTCCTGCCTCACTGCTAGAGAGGCATCCTTTGAACGAATCAAATGCTATAATCATATTCTTCTGTTTGTCTAAGAGTATCTAATCATGTCCTAAAGAACAGCTGCAAAGATAATAAATCGAAAACCGTTTTGCGACATCTGACAGAAAATAGTTACCTTTGCATAAGCTAGCGAAAGCACTATAATATCGCAAAGCTATTCGGGATACATTCTTAATACACAATATCACTATGTGGCTACTATTAGCTTTTACATCAGCAGCGCTCCTTGGGTTCTATGATGTGTTCAAGAAGCAATCGTTAAAGGACAATGCCGTCATCCCAGTACTGTTCCTCAACACCTTGTTTTGTACGTTTATCTTTCTCCCGCTCATCCTCCTTTCCTCCTTCACACACGTGCTTGATGATAGCACTTTCTACATCACCACAACGGATTGGAGCGTACAGAAGTATATCATTCTGAAGAGTTTGATAGTGCTTTCGTCGTGGCTCTTCGGTTACATCGGCATCAAACATCTCCCCTTAACGCTTGTTGGGCCAATCAATGCCACCCGTCCTGTGATGACGTTGGTGGGTGCAATGCTGGTCTTTGGGGAACGGCTGAACCTGTTTCAGTGGATTGGTGTATTGCTATCCATCATCTCTTTCTTCCTATTAAGTATGAGTGGAAAGAAAGAAGGCATTGATTTCAGACATAACAAGTGGATCGGTTGCATTGTGTTAGCGGCTATATTGGGTGCTGCAAGTGGCCTTTATGACAAGTACCTTATGGCTTCGGCAGAGGCTGGCGGAGTGGGTATTGACCGCATGGCGGTGCAGAGCTGGTACAACATCTACCAATGCTTGCTGATGGGAATCATGCTCTTGGTGTTGTGGTTTCCTAAACGTAAGCGTTCCACACCATTCCATTGGGATTGGAGCATGATAGGTATCAGCGTCTTTCTATGCGCAGCCGACTTTGTCTACTTCTACGCATTGAGTCTTCCGGGAGCGATGATCTCGATTGTTTCGATGATTAGACGCGGTTCGGTAATCGTTTCGTTTATCTTTGGCGCGTTCCTTTTCAGAGAGAAAAACCTTGGTAGCAAAGCGTTGGATCTTCTGCTTGTGCTCCTCAGTATGGTGTTCCTGTTCCTTGGATCTAGATAGAATAAAAGGGTCGAAACGCCGTTATCAACGTTCCGACCCTTTGTTTTCGTCTATTCATTAAAAATATATTTAAGTGCCGAACCGCTTGTTTCGGCACTTAAATCTTCATCTTTCAGAGTGTTTATGCTTTAATCTTGGCCTTCAGCAAAGAGATTCATCACCTTCTCAATGATAGGTGCCATGTCATAATACTTGTATTCTGCCAATCGGCCGCCGAAGATTACGTTGGTTTCTTGAACCGCTAGCTGGCGATATTGCTCTGCTAGCTGGTTGTTCTTATCATCGTTAACAGGATAATAGGGTTCTATACCGGGCTTCCACTCGCTACTATATTCGCGACTGATGATAGTCTTAGGATTGTCATAAACGGCGTTACCGAACATCTCAAAATGCTTGTGTTCGATGACGCGAGTATAGGGAACGTCGGCTTCGGTATAGTTGACCACAGCATTACCTTGGTAGTTTGGCTCATCGAGCGTTTCGGTTTCGAAGCGCACGGTGCGGAAGTTGAGGTTGCCTAAGCGGTATCCGAAGTACTCATCAATCTGTCCGGTGTAGACCAATTGTTCCGCTACGCAAATCTCTTCTTTCTCCGATGAATCCGCTGTTTTCAAGCTAAACTGCCATTGTCCTTGCTCGTTGCGATGGCAATCGGTATCAAAGAAGTCGACCTGCGTACGCGTCTCAACCCCTTCGAGCAATCCCTCTACTAGCTTGTTGTATCCTCCTTGCGGAATGCCTTGGTAGCTATCGTTGAAGTAATTGTTATCAAACACCAAACGGAAAGGCAGTCGCTTGATGATGAAAGCGGGCAAATCGGTGCATTTTCGTCCCCATTGCTTCTCTGTATAACCCTTGATGAGCTTCTCATAGATATCCTTTCCGATGAGTACCAGCGCTTGTTCTTCTAGGTTGCGAGGCTCGCTCACACCCGCATCATGCATAGCTTGAAGCGCCTCAGCACGTTGCTGGTCTATCATCTGCTGTGCTTCCTTTGGCGTGGTGACGCCCCACATCTGATAGAACGTGTTCATATTGAACGGCAGATTGTATAGTTTGCCTTGATAGCGAGCTACGGGCGAGTTGGTGTAACGATTGAATTCGACAATCGAATTGACAAAATCCCATACCCGTTTGTTAGACGTATGGAAGATATGTGCGCCATACTTGTGCACGTTAATCCCCTCCACCTGTTCGCAATAGACGTTTCCACCGAGGTGATTACGCTTATCAATGACTAGGCAGCGCTTGCCTTCTTTCTTAGCAAAGTGGGCAAACGTAGCACCAAAGAGGCCCGATCCCACGATGAGATAGTCGTATGTCTTCATTTATAAAATAGATATTTGCGGTTTATTGACAGATTATTGTTCGATGATTAGATAGCAAATAATCGATAAAATCGATATTTTCAACAGCTACACCACGTCTTGCTGGTACCAATTATGCTCCCTTCATTTACCAATAAGTTTCCCTAGAACATATTTAATAACGCAGTGAGACGGCTTGATGTTCCGGTCAGTACATCTATATGCAAAGATATAAGAAATGGTTGGAATAGCAAAACAATCTCATTTAATTGTTGTAACTTTGCAAGACACAACCAAAACCCTATCAGAGAAGATGATGCAAGACCAAGAGCAACTACGAATCTATAACCAGGCCAACCTTCGCGCCTGTCAGCTGAAGCAGCTATGGATTCTCAAAGAGATTGACCACGTATGTCAAAAGCTAAACATCCAGTACTGGCTTGACGGCGGAACATTGCTCGGTGCGGTACGTCATGGAGGCTTTATCCCTTGGGATGACGACATCGACATAGCCATGGACGAGGCTGATATGAAACGTTTTGCACAGGAGGCACAGGCGCTTTTGCCCGATACCTTGTTTATTCAGACCCCTCAAACCGACCCCACCAGCAAAGAACCGATGGTGAAGGTGCGTGACCTAAACTCGCTTTACATCGAGCGGGGAGACCATTTCGTGTCCACATATAAGAAAGGTGTCTACGTGGATATCTTCCCCTTCGGTGCGCATCCCAACATACCCAAGTCGTGGATTAAACGTCTGAGCAAGGGAATGACCAAGAGCCGGTCTATCCTTCACCACCTTCATTACTACACGCCACGTGCCGCAGCCGAGCTGGTATGGTTTGGCGGCAAGTATGCGTTGTACCGAACCATTTGGAACGTCTTGTCACTGGTGTGTCGCAGCACACGTTATGCTGACCTGCCGATGATGAACGGCTATGGCATCACGCATGAGCGAGACACCGTTTTCCCTCTGACCAAACTACGATTTGAGGATGGTGAGTTTCCCGTCCCACACGATTCGGACCAATATCTACGCAACATCTACGGCGACTACATGCAGATTCCGCCCGTAGAGAAGCGCCATTTCCATGCGATATTGGTTATCCCAGAACTGGTGAAGACGCAAAAATAGAAAGGCATTCAACACCCTTCTATATCATCACTAGGCGCTAGCTACTGACGTTAGCGCCTTAATTGTATGTTCTAACCCCTCTTGTATAGAGAACAGTGGACGCCAACCCACAGCTTGAATCTTCTCAACGGAGAAGGTCGCCTTGGTGATTGGAGTGGTCACACCGTGGTTCTGATCCTGCGGAATATCAAACTTCACCTCACGATGTGCAATCGTTGCCACACGCTGAGCTAGGTCACGGATGGTGATGTTGGCCTCCGCGTCTGCCACATTATAGGCATTTGACGTTGCGCCCGACAACAGAAGGCGAAGCAAAGCATGTGCGCAATCCACCACATAGAGCCACGAGCGATAGGGACGACCTTCGCTTTTCAGAACAATATCCTCACCTTCGAGGACATTGCGGACAAACTGCGCATAGACACGATTGTCGCTTTCGGTGAACCAAGGACCGTAGGTGTGACATAGACGGGCTATCACCACATCGGTGTGATACTCTTCAGCGTAAGCCACACAAAGCGTTTCAGCGGTGCGTTTGGCTGACGGATAGTAAGCACGAGGGGTGGCACAATCGATGAAACCGCTACTTTTCTCAGTGAAAGGTGTGCCATCTCCCTCTCCGTAGACCTCACCCGAGGACACATAAAGCAAGCGTTTCAGCGCATGGCTTGCACCATAATCTAGAAGATTGCCTACGCCATTGATGTTGGCGCGAATCACCTCTACAGGTTGATTCTTAAAGAAGTTGGGGCTAGAAAGACTTGCCGCATCTATGATATAATGGAAAGGGACATCTGACACCAATGGTTTGGTGACATCAAACTCTAAGAATGTGAAATCCTTATCGTCCATATAGCACGCAAAACGCTGCATGGCGCGCTGCCGATTGCGTCCTGCAGCATAGACATGAAACCGCCTATGGGGATAGCACATCAACATATCCACCACGCACGTACCTATCAGTCCCGTGGCACCAGTAACCAAGATGTTGGCCTCGGAGAGCGCTTCAAGATCCAATCCAGAGCTATACACACGCTCAAGGTCTCTGCGATAGATATTGTCGGGGTTGATTCGAGAGGATGTCATAGGGAAAAGAGGATTTATTTTAACCACGATTCGGGTTGCAGTTTCATCAAGGCTTTGAGAATCTCAAGGTCTTCCACGGTGGTGATCTTGATATTCTTCTCCGATCCAGGCACGATGTGCATCTCCACACCGCCTATCTCTGCCATAAGCGTACAGGACGCAACAGAGCTCGTTATGCCCATCGCTTGGGCCTTGTCATGTGCCTGCAGCAAGCTGCCGAGGGTGAAGGTTTGTGGCGTTTGGGTACGGATGAGCTTATCACGGGGTATGCTTGTGGTGGTGCTGAAGCCGTCTTCGCTTTCAAGGATGGCTTCGCGACACTGTATACCCGTGATAGCATAGCCAAACTTCTGGCACACAGCGATGTTAGACGAGATGATATCCTGTGAGAGCAGTGGGCGCACAGCATCATGCACGAGCACCAAGTCGGTATCAGCGCAGCCCGCTTCTTTCAGTCCTACGATACCATTATGAATGCTTTCCTGACCATTTTCGCCACCAGGGAAGATCCACTTGAGTTTGGTCACGTTAAACTGATTAGCATACGACTGCAACACCGTCTCCCAACCAGCCAAACACACCACTGCGATACCTTGGATATCGGGATGCTTCTGAAAGGCCATCATCGTGTGAATGATGATCGGACAGTTGTCCAAATGCATAAACTGTTTGGGGATATCCTGCCCCATGCGGTTGCCAGACCCACCGGCTATGATCAAAGCATAGTTCATATTGTTCATTGTTAAGGTTGTCTACAAAGTTAGATAAAAAACGAAGAGTCGCCAATAAATTCAGATATAAACTTCCATGATTAGGCAATTAATTCGTACTTTTGCCGAGATAAATCGATAAATAAAGCCAAAATGCTGGATGAACTAAAGGAGAAAGTGTACCGAGCCAACCTTGATTTGGTTAGACATAAGCTTGTGGTGTTTACTTGGGGCAACGTCAGTGGCATTGATCGTGAACGCGGACTGGTGGTGATCAAGCCCTCAGGTGTGAGCTATGACGCGATGCGCCCTGACGATATGGTAGTGGTGAGCCTCGAGACGGGCAAAGTGGTGGAAGGCCATCTGCGCCCTTCATCTGACACCCCCACACATCTAGAGCTCTATCGGGCTTTCCCCGAGATTGGCGGCGTGGCCCACTCCCACTCCACTTATGCCACTGCGTGGGCACAAGCAGGCATGGCTATCCCCAACGTAGGTACCACACAGGCCGACTACTTCTATGGCGACATACCCTGTACAGACAACATGCGTCCCGAGCAGATGGCCGAATATGAGCATAACACGGGTGTAGCCATCACCGAGAAATTTATCCAAGACAAGCTCGACTACCATTACATACCCGGTGCCTTGGTACGCAATCATGGCCCTTTCGTTTGGGGTAAGACACCGGACGAGGCGGTTTACCATGCCGTGGTGGTGGAAGAGGTGGCCAAGATAAACTATCTCACCTTCACGCTTAACCCTCAAGCACGTATCAGCGAACTATTGGTAGAGAAACATTTCAGTCGTAAGCACGGCCCACACGCCTATTACGGACAAGAAAACAAGTAAAGCACGCTATGAAGAATCCTTTCCGTCTATTTGCCATTCGCAAGGATGAACGATGGCTTGCGCTCGTTTCCGTATGCCTCTTCACCTTGATGCACACCCTATTGATGTATGCACATTGGGATCGTTTTACCATAGCGAAGCACGGGCACATCGGTGCTTGGTCGCTATTCAACAACCAGTTGCTCTTTTCCGGGTACGATCCTTATGCTTACATGACGATTACTCAGTTTTCGGTCTACTACACCTTAGAGCGCCATCCGCTCTTAACAGTAGCATTATACCCCTTCTATCTGCTCAACCACTGGATCATGGTGACGTTCGATTTCAATGCCGCCATGCTCATCATAGGCTGCTTAGTGGTGGTGGTTGCCACTTACTCGGCGTTGTTTATGTATCGTGTGTTGCATGAGTTGCTCTCGCTTCGCCGCACTGATAGCATCTGGCTGACCGCCCTACTCTTCTCGTTTGCCTCCGTGCTGACCTCGTCTATGTCACCGGACCACTTCATCTTCTCGTTCTTTATGTTGATGATGTCAATCTATATCTTTGGTCGTTGCATCAAGCAGGGACGACAGATAGCATGGTATAAAGCCTCTGTGCTCTACCTTCTGACCACGGGACTCACCCTGACCAATGGCGTAAAGACGCTTCTTGGCGTTCTGTTCACCGACGGGAAGCACACGTTCCATTGGAAGAACGTGCTCTTTGTGCTCATCATCCCTAGCGCTTTGCTGTTGGGAGCCTACTATGTGCAATATCAAGAACTGGTCATTCCTCATCAAGAAATGTCGACGAAGATGATCCAAAAGAAGATAGAGAAAAATCCGTCTTTGGCTGCAATCGACTCCATCAACCGCATCAAGTCGGACGCAGTGTCGGGCGAGAAGGTGAGCGACAAACCTTTCTTAAAATGGATTGACGCCTCGTCCTCACGCACTGATGGCATCATCGAGGGACTCTTTGGCGAATCCTTTCAGCTTCATCGCGACTATCTCTTGGGCGATGTGTACCTCGGCAGACCCAAAGTGATTCATTATCGGTCATGGATCAACTATGCCATCAACGCCGTGGTGGTGTTGCTTTTTATTGGCGGACTGCTCGTTGGTTATCGCGAAAGGTTGTTGCAGATGTTGCTATCGTGGTGGGCCATCGACCTGATGATACACATCGTGCTGGGCTTTGGCATCAATGAGGTGAGCATCAACGGCGCTCATTGGTTGTTTATCATCCCCATCAGCATTGGTTATCTCTATGCCCGATTGTCCAAGAAGAGCCTCAACGTGGTGAGATATGTGGTAGCCGCGCTCACCATCTACCTGTGGTGTTACAACGGATACCTTGTGGCCAGCTATATGATCCACCTCTAAGAGAGGGCAATCAGCATATAGACGAGATAGAATATTAATCGTTCTGAACATTCGAGAAGCAGAATATTATTCTGTAAGAAGCGTCAAAAACAACCTTTTAAAGCATATTCTTCCTTATTGCTGAAATTTTTTGTGGGTTAAAGAAAGTCTCTTTACCTTTGCATCGTCAAAACAAAACAAGAACAATAAAACAAAAAAACAATAGCAATATGAGTACACAGACATTACATGCCCCATTTCGTTGTGACGTTGTAGGTAGCTTCCTCCGTCCCGCAGAGTTGAAAGAAGCACGCGCTAAGTTTGCTGAAGGTAAGCTCACAGCAGAAGAGCTAAGAGCTGTAGAAGACCGTCTGATCACCGAGCTTGTAGCTAAGCAGAAGGCACATGGACTGAAAGCTATTACCGATGGTGAGTATCGTCGTAGCTATTGGCACCTCGACTTCATGTGGGGATTGCAGGGTGTGGAGCACATCGAGCTAGAACATGGTTATCAGTTCCATGGCGAAGAGACCACAAAGGGTTCACTTAAGCTCACTGGCAAGATCTCTGGCGAGAACCATCCCTTCGTTGAAGACTTCAAGTTTGTAAAGCAATTTGAGGAAGAAGGAGTGATTGCAAAGCAAACTATCCCTGCTCCTGCACAGTTCTTCGCAGAGCTTTTCCGTGGCGATAACACCAAAAACACCCTTGAGGTATATCCTAATGTAGACGAACTGATTGACGACATCGGTAAGGCTTACCAACAAGTGCTACGCGATCTCTACGATGCTGGTTGCCGCACAGTACAGTTTGACGACTGCACATGGGGTATGGTAGTGGACGACGATTTCTGGAAGCTCATGGTAGGAAGCGACTTCACGCTTGAAACGCTTTGCGAACAATACCTCGCTGTCAACAATAAGGCACTGGAGAATCGCCCTGCTGACCTCGTAGTGAACACACACATCTGCCGCGGCAACTACCATTCATGCTACGCATCTAAGGGGGCTTATGACCCAGTGGCTCCTTACGTCTTTGCTAAGGAGAACGTGGATGGCTTCTATCTAGAATATGATGATGAACGTTCTGGCACTTTCGAACCACTAAAATTTGTGCCAAAGGGTAAGAAGGTAGTATTGGGTCTTGTTACAACCAAGTCGCCTGTACTTGAAGACAAGGCTGAAGTGACTCGCCGTATCCACGAAGCAGCACAGTATGTAGCCCTCGAAGACCTCTACCTCAGCCCACAATGCGGTTTCGCTTCATGCGAGATCGGTAACAAGCTCACCGAAGAACAGCAATGGGCAAAGGTCGACTTGGTAAAAGAACTTTCTGAAGAAGTGTGGAAGTAAAGTAAATATAAAAAATGCCGGAAGGCGGTATGCTAAATCCAAAAGCATAAATTAAGAATTTACCTGAGGGGCGGTTGCACTATAGCGACCGCCCCTCTTTTTCTTATCTGTGGCGCTAGGAGAAGCTCACCACAAGGGATGGATGTAAGGATTTTGGCTTTAGGATGCGCCGATACCAATAAAAATGGGTAAATTTGCATACCTAATCAGATAACAGATTCATGAAGATTCTTCTTGCACATGCCAACTACCCCGAAGTAGCCAAGGTGCTTCTACCCTCTGAAGCGCCCACACAACCACTGCTCATCAGCAAAGCCGACTCGGCCTTGCTTAAGAACGGGAAGCCCTTTTTCATCCCCGATAGCTTGGGAGAGATCAGTGTCGAGGCAGAGCTAGTGGTAAGAATCTGCCGCTTGGGCAAGACCGTTTCTGAGCGTTTTGCCCATCGCTACTATGACGCCGTGACCGTAGGTGTGAGCTTTTCCGCACAAGAGCTAGCGCAGAAGTTGCAGAGCCAGCGTCTGCCAGCCGACCTAGCTTATAGCTTCGATGGCGCAGCGGTCATTGGAGAGTGGGTGGAGAAGGAAAAGTTTAGGGACGTTCAGTGTCTTCCTTTCCACCTAGACATCAACGGACAAACCGTGCAAGAAGGGCTTGCCGCAGAGATGAGAACACGCATTGATGCCTTGGTGAGCTATGTAAGCCAATACTATACGCTCAAGACGGGCGACATCCTATACACAGGTTGCCCATGCATGCCTATGCCTGTACACATCAACGACCATCTACAAGGGTATGTAGACGGTCGTCAAGTATTGGATTTTATGTGCAAATAATGCTTCTGCTTCTTGGCATCAAGCATACGAGTGCATGCCTGCCAAGAAGTAGTTGACTCCGAAATAAGTCATCAACACACTAAGGAAAGCCAGTACCATATAGAGATGGAAATGTACTGGCTTGTGCATCCATTTTATGTCGCTGTGCAATGGAGCAGCATAAATCATCATGGTGATAAGCGCCCAGGTCTCTTTGGAGTCCCAACTCCAATAGCGTCCCCAACTCACATTAGCCCAGATAGCCCCGATGAAGCATCCAATGGCCAAGAGCGCCACGGCAAAATAGAGCAACACATGGCTCAATGCCGCCAAGGTCTCCACCTGTTCAGCTTGGTTGCGATGGTGCAACACAAGTCCTTCGATGCCCACAAGCGCCATCAAGCCAAACAAAGCGTAGGAGAACATGATGATCATCACGTGTACCGAGAGCAGTGGTGACTGCAAGACGGGCATCAGTTGGGTGATTTGCGGATTGCTATCGGTAATCATTGCCACCAACAACGCAAACGCAGCGAGCAATGGTCCATACTGCAGAATCACTTCAAAGCGACGATACAGACCGATGGTGAGTAACAACACCGCCCACGCCAGAAACTGCATTGTCTCATAGCCGTTGGACATCGGGAGGTGACCAGACACTATCCAGCGCAAGATGAGCAACACCATGGTGTGCAGGAACATCACGCCCACCACCGTAAGTGCCGTTGCCTTCATGAGCTTGGCTTTCTTCGGCGATAGCTTCAGCGTAGCACCGATCACCAAGAGCAGCGTCAGCGTGAGGTAGCACATCACGGGCCAGCGTTGCGTGTTGATCTTGTTATATACCAGCTCGGCATAGATTGCGGCATGAGAGGGGATAACCGCCTTACCACGTAGGTGTTGATAGTCGTATATCTTCTGTATCAATGTATTGGCACGGGTATTATCTCCCACCACAATACTTTCAGCAGTGTAGTCCATCGATTTGGAAACAAAGTACCATTCCTTATGAGGCAAGACCGCGTAATTGTTCTTTTCACCTGGCGCCAACCATTTCACCTCACCGCTCTTGAGCGTGTAAGGGAACATCTTCAGCATCTCGCCACCATAGAGCATGCGTACCACATTAAACTTCTCGTCAGCATCACGCAGCTTCTTCTGCATCACTTTGTCGCCATTGCGATAGGCATCATCAAGCGGTTTCTTGAGTTTGTACTCGTTATACTGATCCCAGAAATCGGTGAAGGCAGCCCACTTGTCCTTCAAACCAAGCAGACGCTGTGCCTCCTTGTCCTTTATCTCAATCATCTTGACGGTCTCCCAGTAGGGCACATCAAACACCCAACCGGCAAAAACCTGATTGGCTGACTGCCCATCCCATGACGAACGACCACAGAGTTTGGTCACAAAGTGGATAGCAACGGTGTTGATTGGGCAGATACGACTGTTATAAAGCACACAAATCTTACCAAAGCGATCGGCAGTTTGCTGGTCTATCTGTATCTTATCTTGTGCCCAAGCCCTAGGCATCAAGCTAGGCAGAGCCAGCAACGCTGCTACCAATAGCACCTTAGCGGTCTTCGGTCCGAGGGCACGACGATAGTAGGAGCGCAGGCGGGTGTGCTTACTGACAAGCATCAACAGCAATGAGAGGAAGAGCAAGCCATATCCCACATAGGTCACGCCGATACCCCAAGGGTCATAATACACGCCTAGGGTGGTGCCTTGCATGTCGCTATCATAGCCCGACTGGGTGAAACGATAGCCTTGCCACTGCCCTATGTGGTTCATAGAGATACTGATTGGTTGGTTATCAGCAACGATCTCAGAGCTATAATCCATCGGTGCATCGGTACCAGGGTAATACTCTACCTGAAACTTCTTGAGCTTAATGGTATGCCCTAGCGACTTACGCTCACCGCTCTTGAGCAAGAACGAGTTGACATCCTCGCCTTGACGGAGATGTAACACACCGCTCTCTGAGGTGAGCCAGGACGTCAATGCTCCTGCCAAAATCACCAAGAACGATACATGAACCATGAAGGTGATCCAGCGAACATAGAGCCGACGACGGATGATGTACACCAGGCTTATCAGCGCCAACACACCCCACAAGCCCACAAACCACGTTGAGCCGTAGATGTGAGAGCCTACATAGTCGGTCCCCTTGCTGCTTTCTACAAGCGTGGCAGCAACCATCACCAAGAGGATAGCCACTGCCACGACGATAATAGTGTTTTTGAGTTTGTTCATCTCAATGTTTAAAAGTCTGTTTCTAACTAGGATTTGCACCTTATTATATATAATAAGAACGTATCTTGGGACACCTTATTATATACAAGAGGTGCAAAATGATAGTAGTTTTCAAGCCATCTTAGATCGAATCAACAAACTTGATGACTAGTGCGCGCTGCTCTTTGGTGAGGTTGCGGAAGTTTTCCACAGCCCAGTGAGCATCGCTCTTGCCTCCTTCTGAAGAACATCCGTGCCACATAATGGCCTCTAAGGTGTTGCGAGCACGGCAGTCGTGCAGGCGATCGGTGTGTCCGGCGCAGATGTTTTGCAATCCTCTGCCCCACAAAGGAGCGGTCTTACACCATCCAGTACGTAGGTCGTTCTTCATGAACAGACGGTGTTGGATCAAGTCAGAGTAGGGCCAAATCTTCTGATAAGGATAATGAACCATACGCGAATCGTCTGCCGTGAAGCGTCCGTATGGGTCGCGTATCTGGTCAGCGCCTGTGGTCCAAGAGGGTCGGTGACACGCTGCGCAACCTATCTGGTTGAACAATCGCTTGCCTTCCTTAAAGTCGTCAGTGGTCGTGTTACGCGCTGCGGGGATTCCTACACCGCGATGCCACACCATGTAATTGATATAATCCTTGTCCGACATCTCCACGGGGAGATTGGTGGCGTTACCAAACGTGATGATGTCCTTGGCGGGATCACCTGTCAGATTCCACTCGGGGTAGTACTGATAAAACTCGCTTGTCACCTCAGGATCGGCTGCGGCAAACTGCCAATACTCCTTTGGTATGTAGTGAGAACGGAAGTCGGTGCGGGTAACATTTTGCACTTCCCAGAACGATGCGTCCGACATCACCGAGGCGCGGTCCAACGCATAGTCGAACTTATAGACGATTCCGCCATTCATTAGAGCCAGTGTGCCATCGTCATTCTTGACGAAATCCTTTGCCTCATTGTCCCAAAACTGAGGATTGAGCGTAGAGAACTGACCCTCGTGGCGATACTGTGCCATCACGCTATCATCGGGAATGGCATCAATCAGCCCCGAGCCTATGAAGCCAATGGTCGACTCTAGACGCACCTTAGCTCTAGACATAGGCACCTCGTTGCCCCATTTGTCTATGAGCTTGCCGTAGATACAACCTTCCTCAAGGGTCACATCGGGATAGATGAGCGAGTAGGTTTCACCATCGGGAAACTTGTTTCCCCACTCGTCCGTGTAATTCTTCCAGTCGATATTCACCTTGCTTTCATCAAACTGGGGTTTGAACGGCTTGGTGGAACGTCCCATAGCGACCCAACCGAACGACTGCACCACGATGTCGTTCTCGTCCGTAATCATGAGGATATAGCCATTGCCTATCTCGTTAGAGTCGTACTTGGTCTGTCGCTTGCCGTGTCCGTAACCGATGTGGCAGTGCTGACAGGATGCGCGGATGTAGAGAGGGCCTAGCCCGCTGAATGGTTTCTCGTTCTCGGTGAATGGTTTGTCAAAGAAGTTTTCACCTAGTTGGAAGGCCTGCGAGAGCCCTTGCTCACCCACAGCGGGAGCGGGTTGCTTGAAAGCCAATGCCGAGTTGTCATACACCGTACCTAGTTTGCCACCTGTGTAGTAGTCGTCGGGATAGTCTTTCTTGGTTTGACCACCAATGTCAATGATTTCATCAATCTCCGTAGCGTTGTTATCGCTGCAGGCAACAAGCGCCAACGGAAGAGCCAGCATGGCCATTTTGATATACTTATGTGTCATGTTGTAAGATATTGAGAGATGATTTTAATTCGTCAAAATGCCACACACCACCTGCGCTATGAGTGCGCACAAGGATAGTGTGTGGCTTTATGTGTATGTGGGAGAACAGATCTCCGCACATAGAATGTCCGAGAAGAGCTGCTGCTTAGATCGACTCTACAAAGTAGATGAGGTCATCGCGCTGCTCAGCGGTGAGGTTACGGAAGTTTTCTACGCTCCAGCGTGCATCGCTCTGAGCGCATCCGTGCCACATGATAGCCTCGAGGGTGTTACGTGCGCGGCAGTCGTGCAGACGGTCTTCAGCACCAGTACAGAGCTTGCTCAAGCCACGTCCCCAGAGAGGAGTGGTACGACACCAACCTGTACGGATGTCATTGACCATGAACAAGCGGTGCTGCACAAAGTCAGAGTAAGGCCAAATGGTCTGATGAGGATAGCGAGGCATATCCTTATCGGTGAACATCAAGTTAGGATCCTGGATGTGATCGTCACCAGTGGTCCATGAAGGACGGTGACAAGCGGTACAACCTATCTGGCTGAAGAGCTTCTTTCCGCTGTTATACTTGTCCGTTCCGACGTTACGTGCGGCAGGTACAGCAAGACCGCGGTGCCAGATCATGAAGTTCTTATACTGTGCATCGCTCATCTCAGCGTCCAGATTCTTGCAGGTGAGGTAGTTGTATATGTTATCAGCAACATTGTCCGTGTGCCAGTCAGCGTGCTTCTTGTCAGGGTCAATGCGGTTGATGTATTCAGGGAAACCATCTTGCACGTCCTTGTCATTCATCGCTGTCTTGGCGTAGATGGTGCCTTGCAAGTCGAGGTAGTGGTAAGGACGATCTGAGCGGGTAACGTTGGTGATGTTCCAGATGGCGTTAGCGCCAGGTCCATCGAGCACCGGACCACGGCTCAGAGCATAGGTGTAACGACGCACATACTTGGTTCCGTCACCCTGTTTGCTATTGCTATAGAAGCTCTTCCAGCTATTAGAGCTCTGATCCCACATAGAGGGGTTGAGGGCATCGGTACGTCCCACTGAGTTGTAATAGTTGCTTTCCTTAACCCACTGTGCGGTGATAGAATCGTCAGGAATGGCGTCTGTAAGACCCGTTCCATAGACACCGATGGTAGATTCAAGGCGAATGCCAATCTCGCTAGCCACCTGGTCGTCAGTCAACTGAACCAAAGAACCATTGCGGCTCACCGTTACTGGTGAATAGTAGGCACTGGCTGGGATGGTCACCTCGGGATAGATCAAGCTGTAAGTGGTTCCATCAGGGAACTTATTACCCCATTCGTCGGTGTATTCTTTCCACTCAATCTTGATCTTATCTTCATCGATAGGAGCCTTGAATGGCTTAGAAGCGAGGGTCTGAGGCATACCTGCCACTGACATGATATAGGCGTTGGTCGACTTATCATAGATAACGAGCAGATAACCGTTACCCATATCGGTAGCCTTATAGCGTGTCTGACGCTGTCCGTGACCATAGTTGGGGTGGCAATAGAGGCAACCCGTACGTACGGCGAGAGGGCCAAGACCTGCAAAAGCACCTGTGGTGTTCTCGTTATAGTCTTTCTCAAAGAGCTGCTCACCTATCTGGAAGGCAGATGACATGCCTGCATTCTCCACTGCGGGAGTGGCCTGACGATAGGCATAAGCGTTCTGAAGGTTGGTAGTACCGAGCTCACCTCCAGCATAGTATTCGGCTGGATGGGTGCCATCGGTAGTGGGATCAATGTCAATAATCTCGCTAATCTTGTTTTCATCGTCACCGCAACTCATAAGGGTGAGCGCTGCAAGGGCGAATGGTACAAATGAAATGTGTTTCATAATGCATGTTGATTTAAACGGAAAAGGTTGGCAGCCCACAAGTGCGAGGCTGCCAACAGTCACGTATAGTTAGTTTGTAATGTTCGTCAAACTATTAGTTCTGCTTCCAAGTGATCTTCTTAAGAGCGTTAACGAGCTTAAGATCATTGTCAGCCAAAGCGCGATAAGTAGGAACAACGGTGTTGTCAACAAACTCTTCGTTTACAGTCTGGAAGTAAGACTCCAATGTTGCGTTGCCATCATAGTTGCTAATCTCACTGTAAAGAGCAGCGAGTGCTTCGTCAAGCTCGCCAAGTGCTTCCATAGCATCAAGTGCGCTCTGGTCGCTATAGTAGAGAACGAAAGGCTTCCTCATCTGGCTGATCTTGTTGAGGGCATTGTCCATCTTGGTCATAGCAGTCTGGGTGAGAGTCTGGAAAGCAGGAACGCGGAGACATACACCGAAGAGTGAAGAAGATGTAGGCTGACCTGTTACTGTCCAACCACCATAGAGGGTGTGCTTGCAAGACATGATGTTGTCATAGAAGTCCTGGATAGAGTTGTATGAATGAGGTGACTCAATGTAGTTAACGTCCTCACCTGTTGCAGGAGCACCAATCTTTGAGTCGCTAACCTCACCGATAATCTCTCTAGCACCAGAGATAATCTGAAGTGTAGCCAATGTTACAGAAGAGTAGCTTGAACCAGGTTTACCTGCGTTCTTGAAGTCTTCACCATAGTCCTTTGAGTCGAACTCAGCTTCATCGAGCAATGCCTGCTCTGCTTCAGTTACATCACCACCCCAAGCTGAAACGAGCTTCAGAGAGCTGAGGTAAAGGTCTTGAGCTGCGCTCTGTGCGAAGTAAACCTCATCAGCAGTCATATCGCTGATCTTACGAGAATTACCATCACGGAAGATAAGGTACTCTACTGCGTGGAAACCTGTCAGGTTCTGACCTGTAGCGATAGCATCGTCAATCAGGGCAGCATCTGCAGCGTTGGTTGCAGGGTTATACTTCTTCATATAAGCATCGAAAGCAGTCTTATCGAAAGGCCAGGTGTCAGTGTGTGGATCCAAAGAGAAGTCGCCAGCAGGGCCGAAGAGGAATGCCTCTGACCACTCCCAGTCCTGACGTGCATCCTTCCAATAGTTGCCAGCTTCGCTTACCATAGCGTCAGTACCTACGAGGGTAACGCCATTAACGTCAGGGTTCACTACGGGATCGTCATCGTCATCACCACAGCTTGTCAGTGTTACACCGAGTGTAAGAGCTGCTGCGAAAATCATTGAATACTTGAAAATCTTTTTCATTGTAACTTATTATTGAATTGTTTTGTTTCGTTCTTGTTTCAGTTCTCAGTCCTATTACTTTACAGTAACCACAGCGATACGGTTGCTATAGTTGCTTGTAGCACCATTGCTGCTAACGTTGTCCACCTTCACGCCACGACTTTCGAGGTAGCTCTTCACGGCGTTGCCACGAGCCTCAGATAGTTTCTGATTGAGCTCAGCATTGCCTTCGGGTGAAGCAAAAGCGTTGATGTCAACGGTAGAACCTGATGCAATCTTGTCAAGGGTGGCTTTCTCCTCAGCTGGGATAGCGCTTTGGCCTTGTGCAAAGTTGACCACGTAAGCCTTACCTACAACCTTCTTAGTTTCCTTCTCAATCACTACAGGCTGGCGATGCTTGAGCTCTTCCACCTCACGAGAGAGCTGGTTGAGACGATCGAGCTGTTCAGGAGAGAGTGATGGAGCGGGGCAAGCGGGGCGACGGAACCAGCTGGTGGTGTTGAACACGCCATTGAAGGTCACACCCAGTGAGAAGCTAGGCTCGTTGTTGAAGCCGTGATCCAGGAAGCGCTTGCTATATTCGCCTTTGATGATGATAGGTTTGATAGGCGAATAGTTGACACCGAAGGACATGCGCTTGTTGCGATCATACTTGTAAGCGGCTTTCTTAGCACCTGAAGCGTAGGTATTGTAGTCCTCATAGCGACCAAAGAGATACAAGTCTTGCTTGCCACGAAGGCTGCTAATCTGCGAGAAGATGTTGTAACCAGCCTCTAGACCCACTGAGTAAGCATTGCTAGCGATAGGCGAATGCTTTGAAGGTGAACCGTCCTGCTGGGTGTGCTTGGGGAAGGTATTCATGAAAGTGGTCATCGCTTCAGCGTCATCGAGGTGGGTATAGGTAGCGTTACCACGTACAATCCAGTTCCAACGGTTGAGCTCTAAGCCGAAGCTACCAATAGCGAGCGCACCGTGTACATGGTCATAGGATGAGCCTGCCTTCTTCTCGGTGTTGCGGAAGGTGTAACCATAGTATCCGCTAAGGCTCAGACGGAGGCCGCGGATAGAATAGTTGTCCACGCGAGCTGCGCCAGCATAGACGTTACCTATCTTATATTCGTATGGGCTAGTAGCACCATAGTGGACAAAGCAGTTGTGACCAAAGCGCTCTGCATCAAGACCTGATGTGAAGATGGCTTCATAACGCCAGTCCTTCAAGCGTCCCCACAATGACACACCGACCTGGTGCCATGTGTTAGGCAGAATCTTAGCTTCGCCTTCTGAACGATATACGGAGAAGAAGTTGTTTGGCATATGGTAAGCATTGATCTCACCAACGGGGATGATGATTTCACCGGCTTTGATGTTAAACTTGCCACCGGCAAAGGCTTTGTTGAGCCAAAACTGCTCGAGGGCTACCTCACCACCGCGTTCGGTCTCTGCTTCATATTCGCCGCTCTCATCAGCGTCGATCTCTACGGCGCTCTCTGTGCCGCCGTGTTCAAACTCAATCTCCATGCCCATGGTCCATCCTTTACCAAAGTCGTAACCGAGGTTAAGGGTTACGTGTGGCAGATCGAAGCGTCCATGGCTGGCATCGTCCTTATATTTTTCAGGTGTCTTGTAACGATTAAAGTGCTGGCTATAGAAGTTGCGGGTCATCACGGCCTCGCCATAGCCACCAATTGTGAAACGTGATGCTGACTTAGGGGCCTCTTCGCAGTGATCCTTATCACACTGTTCCTTCTGAGGTGCGCCCTTTCCTGCAGCCTTACAGTAATCTTGTGCCATTGCAGGAGAAGCAATACCACATGAAAGAAGGCTTAATAAAAGAAGATTCTTTGTCATATTAATTTTTGATATATATTCTCGGTACCGATATTATAGTCACCCTTTTACAATTTTCGAGTGCAAAATTAACAAGAATTAAACCATGGGGCAATACTTAAAAATTAGGAAATATCAGTGGGTTTGACCCATTTCGCTCATCAATACCTTATCCGATAACTATTTGTAGGTATTCGCATACACGTTAAGGGTATATTCATACAATGCCGTAGGGCTTCTTTGGTGATGCAATAGGTATCCTCTTATGATACGAAAGAAGCCGTATGAGAAGGAAAAATAAATTAAAAATAGGAGAAAAATAAATTATTTTTTGAGGAAAAACAATTTGATTTTCCTTGCGAAAGGAATGGGTTGGGATAGCCATTGAGGCTTTAAGATGCTTTAATTAAGGCTCTATCCCACTTTAATTGGTGCTATAATTTGCTTTGAAAGGAATAATACTGTATTTTTGCATGAACGTTTCACCAAAGCAAAACATTTAACACACGATATGAATACAGAACAGGGTAGCTTGCTATTTGTGCCTTCGGGCGGACTAGGCAACCGTTTGCGTGCACTGGCTTCGGCGGTATGGCTCACACGCGCCACGGGTACGCAGCTGCAGACGATATGGTTTCAGGACTGGGCTTTGCACGCTCCGTTCCACTCGTTGTTCGAAGACAATAGCGAGCTGTGCCTCAGAGAAGCGTCATGGCGCGACGTGTTGGTGTATGACCGCCCCCGAAAGCGCAACCTTTTCGTACCCAAATGGTTTCAGAACCGCATCTTTGATCAGCGCATCGAGGAATATGAGGTGACGCCGCTAAAGCAGCGTGGGTTCAGTTTCACACAGTGGGTCAAGGGCAAACGTAGCTATATGAGTTGCTATCAAGATTTTGGTGAGGTGCCCAATGCGCTCTATGCCGAGCTCTTCCACCCTATCCCTACCATCGAGCAACGCATCTGTGAGAATCTGCAGAAGGTGGGGCCACATCCCATCGGCATACATATCCGCCGCACTGACAACCAAGCCTCGATAGACCTCAGCCCCATTCAGCTCTTCATCAATCGCACCGAAGCGATTCTCAAGGAGCATGCGGAGCAGCGATTCTACCTTGCTACGGACGACGAACCGACGAAGGCGGCTTTCCTTGAACGCTTTGGCGAACATATCATCACGGCTAGTAACAAGGCGGAGCGAGGCAACACGGCGGGCATACAGGATGCCGTGGTGGAGATGTTCACGCTGGCTCGCATGACCGAGATTTACGGCACGGCGGACAGCAGCTTCTCGGTCATCGCCTCACGCATAGGAAACAACTCACTGACCATTCTGCAACAATGAGCGAAACGCTGAAAGAGAAAACGGCTAAAGGGCTATTCTGGGGTGGTATGAACAACCTCATCCAACAGCTCATGGGACTGATCTTCGGTATCATCCTAGGACGACTGTTGTCACCGAGCGACTATGGTATGATTGCAATGATCACCATCTTCACGCTCATTGCTAACGCTATACAGAGCAGCGGATTCGGGGCGGCACTGACCAACCTTGACAATCCGCGCGACGAGGACTACAACTCGGTGTTCTGGTTCAACATCACGGCTAGCACGGTGATATACGTCATCCTCTTCTGTTGTGCGCCGCTGATAGCCCAGTTCTACCACACACCCGCCTTGACACCGCTTGCAAGGTATGTGTTTCTGAGCTTTGTGTTTGCCTCTTTCTCCACTTCCACCAACGCTTACCTGTTCAAGCACTACAAGGCTAAGCAGCTCACAAAGAGCGGGGTAAGTGCGGTAATCGTCTCAAACATCATCGGAGCCACGATGGCTTACCTCGGTTGTGGCTATTGGGCACTGGCTACGCAGAGTCTGACGTTCGTGTTGTTCAACACCATCATGTCGTGGCATTACTCTGCTTGGCATCCTTCGCTACACATCGACTATCGTCCTGCCTTGCGCATGTTTCGCTTCTCATGTAAAATTCTAGCTACCACGATTGTCAATCATGCCAACAATAACATCCTGAACATCCTCTTAGGCCATTATTTCTCAGCTCATGACGCGGGCAACTATAACCAGGCTTACCAGTGGGACTCAAAGTGTTTCTACCTGGTACAAGGCATGGTGAACCAAGTGGCGCAACCCGTGATGGTGGATTTGCGTAGCGATAGCACCCGACAACTGAATGCGTTGCGCAAGCTAATGCGCTTCACGGCATTTATCACGTTCCCGTTGTTGTTGGGATTTGGTCTAGTAGCACGTGAGTTTATCATCCTCACCATCACCGAGAAATGGCTCTTCTCAGCCGAGCTGCTCCAGCTAATCACCATCAGCGGCACCACCATTCCGCTGGTTTCGCTGCTATCTAATCTGATTATCAGCAAAGGGAAGTCGGGTATGTACTTTTGGATCACCATCAGCATGGGCATATTGCAGATTGCGCTGATGATGCTACTCTACCCCTACGGCATACGTAACATGGTTATAGCATACGTGGCACTCAACGTGTCATGGCTCTTTGTGTGGCACTTCTTCACATGGCGCCTCACTGGATACACGCCGTTGATGTTCCTAAAGGACATCATGCCGTTTGCCCTGGCTGCTATAGGCGTGATGGGGGTGACCTGGTGGGTGACTCACAACATCACCACGCTATGGCTGCTGTTGCTCATGCGCATCGTCATCGCAGCCTTACTCTACTTTGTAATCATGAAAATAGCAAAGGCGAAGATTCTTGAAGAGTGTCTTGCCTTTATCAAACATAAGCATTAATCATATGAAACTGGCTTTTCTTATATCGGCACACACGGATGCCGAGCATCTCAATCGGTTGATAAAGAGTTTGCCTGAGTCGGCCCACTTCTTTATACACATCGATAGCAAAAGCGACATTCGTCCCTTCACAAGCATGATAGCACAGGATAATGTCCACTTCTTAACGCACAGGGTGAACGTGGTATGGGGTAGTATCAACGAGGTGGAATACCAAGTGGAGCTGCTTCGGGCTGCGTTGTCTACGGATACGTTCGACTATATGATCAGTATGAGCGGGCTCGACTATCCTATCATGGGTAACAAGGAGATGATGCAGCATTTCGAAGAGGCGCAAGGACGCATCTTCCTACAAGGTATCGCGATGGATCAGCAAGGCGAAGCGGCTCGTCTGTATCGTCAGTTGCGCCCACTTTCGGCAATGCCTTGGAAGAACGGATCACTTGGTAGCAAACTGAAAGTGGCGCTACGTGAGACGCTTTGGAAGCTTGGCATGCAGAAGACGCTCATCATCCATTGTCCACGGAAAGAGTATCGTCTGTATAAAGGTGCTGCTTGGTGGGCTATCACACCCGACCTTGCTGGTGCTGTGGTGGGCGAATGGGATCACAATGAGCACCTCAAAGGCTACTTTAAGACCAGTTTTTGCCCTGCAGAGACGTTCATTCAGACGGTGGCTTTCAACTCTGAGTATGCCTCTCGATGTATGCTCACCACGGGAAAATACACCACGCTATCTGCCCTCACACCGTTAACGTACATCCATTATCACCCTATTATCAAGATTCTGGATGAGACCGACTATGATACATTGCTCCAATCGGGTAAGATGTTCTGCCGAAAGACGGTCAGCGGTACAAGCGACATTCTCCTAGATAAGCTCGACGCTTATCGCAAAGGAAGATAATATCATCGCGTTCTATAACGTTTCAGTTGCGAGCTCGGGTCATTCACTTGGCTAAGAAAGCTACCTATGTGCCTTAGGCAAGGCTCGCAACAACATCAACGCATAAACTAGAGAAAACAAATCCGCCTTCCTCTTTAGCTTGAAGCCAAAGAAGAAGGCGGATAATAACTTTATTAGGTAACCTCATGTAGGCCGTTTAGCCTACCTTGAGGGTCTCTTTGCGGAGATTATTCAGCAGAGAGTGAGAAGCGAGTGTAAGCAACAACCTTGAGATCCTTGCTCTGAGCCTGAAGCCACTGAGCTACGGTCTTCTTGTCGCCATCACCAAACTGGAACTCCTGATCTACCAAACAGTTCTCCTTGAAGAACTTGTTCAGACGACCCTGAGCGATGTTCTGGATCATGTTCTCGTTGAGGTTAGCAGCCTTCTCAGCAGCTACAGTCTCACGAATCTGCTTTGCCTTGTCAGCATCCTCACGTGTGAGCCAGTTCTTTTTGATGTTGCTCTCGATGTGCTCATCGCTATCTACGAGGTTAGGATTGATGCCAGCCTTCTTGATTGCGTTAACAACAGCCTTCTCAACCTGCTCGTCCTTAGTCTTCTGGATAGCTACCTTGAGCTCTTCGTCCTTTACGCTCTGAGATACAGAAGCCTCGTCAAGAGCTACAGGCTTCATAGCTGCAACCTGCATAGCTACCTTGTGACCTGCGTCCTCATTGCTGTCAGAGAGCTGAACCATTGTAGCAAGCATGTGCTTGTTCATGTGGTCGTATACATAGAGGTTGTCGCCAGTGAGGAAATTGTAACCATCAATTTCCATCTTCTCACCAGTGATACCTGAACGCTGCTGTACTGCGGTAGCAGCATCTTCGCCGTTAGCAAGCTTGAGAGCCTTAACCTCATCGAGAGACTGGCACTTGTTAGCGATAGCAGCATCAAGAATCTCTTGTACTAAAGCAACGAAATCCTTACCTGCAGCCACGAAGTCGGTCTCACACTTCACTGCTACCATTGCAGCAAAGCCATCAACACACTTCACGAGCAAGCAACCGTTAGATGTCTCGCGGTCAGAACGCTTTGCAGCGATAGCGAGTCCACGCTCACGGAGCAATTCCTTTGCCTTCTCAAAGTCGCCTTCAGCCTCAACGAGCGACTTTCTAACATCACCAAGACCAGCACCTGTCATAGTGCGGAGCTTCTTGATGTCGTCCATACTTGGTTTGTATGCCATAGTTGTTTGGTACGTTTTATTTTTGATTGTTAATTATTCGGGGTGACAAATTGATATTGCTACGACATCAACAAGATGGGATGTCGTAGCAAAAAGTCAATTATTCAGCAGCAGGAGCTTCTGCCTCTGCAGCTGGTTTAGCAGCATCTGCATCCTTGCGAGCACGACGTTGACGACGTGGTTTAGCGTCGCCAGCCTCTTCAGCTTGCTCTGCAGCAGCCTTCTCGTCAGCCTTCTCAGCCTTGCGCTCCTCAAGACCCTCTGCGATAGCACCGCAGCAAGCGTTAAGGATGGTCTCAATACTGTCCTTAGCATCATCGTTTGCAGGGATGATGTAGTCGGCCTTGCGAGGATCAGAGTTGGTATCTACGATTGCAAATACAGGAATACCCAAACGGTTAGCTTCCTTCACTGCGATATGCTCTTTCATTACGTCAATCACGAAGAGTGCTGCTGGAAGACGAGTAAGGTCTGCGATAGAACCAAGGTTCTTCTCTAGCTTTGCACGCTGACGTGAAATCTGCAACAACTCACGCTTCGACAAGTTTGAAAATGTACCATCATTCATCAGCTTATCGATGTTCGTCATTTTCTTAACGGCCTTGCGAATAGTAGGGAAGTTGGTCAACATACCACCTGCCCAACGCTCGTTAACGTATGGCATGTTTACGCTGGCAGCCTTCTCAGCTACGATTTCCTTCGCTTGTTTTTTAGTAGCGACGAACAAAATCTTCTTACCGCTCTTTGCGATAGCCTTCAATGCTTCTGCAGCCTCATCGATTTTGGCTACTGTTTTGTGAAGGTCGATGATATGAATACCATTGCGCTCCATGAAGATATAAGGAGCCATGGCTGGGTTCCACTTGCGACGGAGGTGACCAAAGTGGCATCCTGCCTCCAATAACTGGTCAAAGTTAGTTCTTGACATTTTCTTTTTGATTTGTTGTTTGTTTACTTTCTGTTTAATTCTAAATGCTTAGAATCAGCCAATGAGTAGTCGTTACAACAGGTAATAGCAAGCTTATGCGCAAGCATTGACCATCGGTACGAATCTCATTGGTTTAGATACTAAACGGTTCAGAGGAACATAGCAACAAGTGCTCGTTCTCTGATTAACGCTTACTGAACTGGAAGTGACGGCGTGCTTTGGGCTGACCTGGCTTCTTACGTTCAACAGCACGGCTGTCACGAGTAAGGAATCCTGCATCCTTAAGGGCCTTCTTATCTTCTTCGTTCACCTTAACAAGGGCGCGGGCGATAGCCAAACGGAGAGCCTGGCTCTGTCCTGTGAAACCGCCACCATCAAGGTTAGCTTTGATATCGTATTGTCCTTCTACGCCTAAGAGCGACAATGGCTGCTTAACAACGTACTGCACGATGGCAGATGGGAAGAACTCAGTTAAGTCTCGTTTATTGATTGTGATTTTACCGGTGCCTTCTGTCATGTAAACACGAGCTACTGCACTCTTGCGGCGACCGATTGCATTGATTACTTCCATCTTTCTCCTTATTATTTATACTGGTTAATATCAACTGCCTTAGGCTTTTGTGCCTCAAGACCATTCAGCTCTGTGCCCTCGATGATGTAGAGATTATCCAACAAGGAACGACCGAGAGGACCCTTTGGGAGCATACCCTTCACTGCGTGACGCAACATCTTGTCGATGCCGTTGTGACGAGTGCGGAGCTCTGCAGGTGTGTTGAAGCGCTGGCCGCCGGGATAACCCGTATAGCGCGTGTACACTTTGTCGGTCTCTTTCTTACCAGTGAAAACCACTTTAGCTGCGTTGATGATAATAACATTGTCTCCACAGTCAACGTGTGGAGTAAAAGATGGCTTGTACTTACCACGAAGCATCTTTGCCACTTTAGAGCAGAGACGACCTACTACTTGGTCGGTAGCATCTACTACAACCCACTCTTTCTTAGCTGTTTCCTTATTAACGGAAATAGTCTTGTAACTTAAAGTGTTCATAAAACTTTGATTTACTACTAAAAAACGTTTTGATTAATGAATAATTAAAGCAGAAACCTCACGGCGCCTCCAGTCTAAAAGAGACCATCCAGCATTATTCCTGCCAGCACGATAGATTCACTAACCGTCATATCCGGCCAAAGGTATGACTATTAACACTATTGTGCGGAGGGGACTCTAAGCGTATCCCCCCACAATCGGAGTGCAAAGTTACACCTTTTTTATTATTTAATAGGGAGCAGAATAGCCCCTAACGAAAGATTTACAGTTATTTAACATATAATATTCATAAAACTTTCTCTTAATGGTAGTTACCGAATGATGCTCAAAAAAAATGCTATTCTTGCTATGAGAAAGACATAACAAGAATAGCATCATATAGTAAATGGAAATAAGAAGGGTTAATTAGTCTTCCCAGAAACTACCATCTCCATCAATATCGGGAAGCTCCGTATCGGTGCCTTCGCCTTTATCGAGACCTTCATCAGGGTCTTTTGTCTTACTACCGCTACAAAGGTTGGTCATTTCGATAAGCGCCAACTCTTCCAATTGAGGCGCAACATAAGTTTTCTTTTTCTGAATATCATTGTCTTATCTTTTTATTTCATCTATAACTGCTAATATAGTAGTACCCCACGGCAAACATTTTATGTCCCGCTAGAGTTGAAGAGAGATTTAAAGAATAGCGTATAGATATATCATCACAATCGTTTCTACCATATAGACATCACCTTCTGCTGAAAACGCAAGAACGTAATATCTATAACCTAAGAAGCTAAGAGTGTTATTTCCACGCTTATTTACCGATTTTTCTTTCAAGTTGCAAAGTTAAAGAAAAACACAATGCACCCAAATAATATATTTCTTTTTTGGTAAAACAAAATATTTTGTTCCTTTTTCGGCACTTATTTAACGACAAAACCTTCATTTAACGAATGACGGTTTTTGGTATATAGCTGACGCAAAGGTAAATACCGAGGAGGACGATGCGCTACGATCACTTTCCTTTCATCACTTTTTGCTTAAGCGATAATAGCTGCGAGAGGGCGGATTGACCCGCTTGCTCACCAATCCTAATCATCTGTTGGATTGCCGTAGGCTTGAAATCGGTTACACCTAGGTCTCCTAAGACCGGATTGATATACACATCTGCCTGCGTGCGGTTGACGTTATACTTGGCGATATCGGGTCTTTCAGCCAACCATTTAGCCACACCACCCAGTCCACTGAGGAAACGCAAGGGCGACTTATAGTCGTCATGCTTGTTCTGTTGCAAGTCGATGGCAATCACAACGTCTGCTCCCATCTGACGAACAACGTCCACTGGCAGATTGTTAATCATTCCGCCATCTACCAATCGGGTGCTATCTAGCTCCACGGGGCGAAAAGCGCCAGGTATAGCCATACTTGCTCGCATAGCCAAAGGTAAGTCGCCATCACCGAGCACCACCTCTTGCATCTCTTTAATATCAAAAGCCACACACCGGAAAGGTATTGGCAACTCATCAAAGGAGACCGAGTCGGCAAGCGGTTCACCCAAGCGAGCCATCTGTTTGACATCAATCAGCGAGTCCAGGAAGTTGAGAACCTTCTCTCCACGCAACATCCCGTGTCGCTTACTGATTCTGCTTTGGTTGGTATTTTTCACAGGAAAGCCAAACAGATAGGTAACGCCTTCCTCTTGTTTGAATATCTTTTTTCGGAAAGAATCTTCTCTACCGCTAAGCAAGCTCACCCAGTTCTGATTGCTAAAGAGCGAGTCTAGTTCGGCAGCACGATAACCCATACTATACAGTCCGCCCACAATCGAACCGATACTTGTACCCGCGATATAATCAATGGGTATGCCCGACTCCTCAATAGCTTTGAGTACACCCACCTCAACCGCACCTTTCGCACCGCCACCGCCTAGCACTAGTCCCACCTTGAGACGTTGCTGAGCACATAAGCCTTGCACCATAGCCAGGAGGCACAGCACAAGTACCAACCATTTTCTCTTCATAGTGATAGCAAAAGTAGATGTTTTTTTTGTTGTGGCAAAGTTTTTTCCTACCTTTGTGTTATGATCTTCCATCCTCTTTGTTCGTCCATCGCGGTGCCCGAGCGTTTCAATGATCCGTTCAATTACACCCCTCATCCGCTTTGTCAAGAAGCCGCTAAGATGTTGCAGCAGACATTGCCACCGCTCAGCGCACTAGAAGAGCAAGCCATCCATGCCACGGGCAAAATGTTTGGCATACTCCTCGTGGAACACGAAGGGCAGATAGGATGGCTTCAAGCCTACTCGGGTCAAGACGAATGGAGGCTAGACAAGGATGCGTTTGTGCCAGCGATTGTGGATTATCTCCAACCCGACGGTTACTTTAAACAACACGAAGCCATCATCACCAGTCTCAACCATCAGATCAGCGCAGCCCTATCCGCTCCTCAACGAGCATCCTTGCTACATCAACATGACGACCTTCGCCAGCAGATGGAGCAAGCCATCAAAGCGCAGCAAGCTATTATTCGTCAAGCAAAGGAACGTCGCGACGCCGTTCGGAGCCAAGGAGACCTTAGCGAGGAGCAACAGCAACAGTTCATCCAAGAAAGCCAGTATCTCAAAGCTGAGCTCCGCCGTATCAAGAAACGTTTCGCCGCAGAGATTGATCCCATTGCCGCCAAACTCTCAGAGCACGACCGCCACATCGCCGCCATGAAGCGACAACGCAAACAACGCAGCGATGCTCTGCAGCAATGGCTCTTCAGTCAGTTTGTGATGCTCAATGCGCGAGGCGAGCAAATGCCCCTACCGGAGATCTTCAACCGATGGAACGCCACTCACCTATCGCCTAAAGCGCAGAAGCGTTATAGCGGTTGTCCATCAGGAGCGGGCGAGTGTTGCGAGCCCAAACTGCTCCAATACGCTTACCTTCACCACATGCGCCCATTGTCTATGGCCATGTTTTGGTGGGGGCCATCACCCAAAGAGGAGGTTCGCCATCATCGTCATTACTACCCTGCGTGCCAGTTGCGCTGCCGACCCATCCTCTCATGGATGCTCCAAGGGCTAGATGTTGACACCCAAGAGAGTGCACCTACCCCCTCAATGCAGACGCAAGACACCATAAAAGTGCTTTATGAAGACGACGCTTTAGCCGTTGTGACCAAACCATCGGGGCTGTTATCCGTCCCAGGCAAGAGCCATCTGCCTTCCGTCGAGTCGATTATGCGTTCTCGTTGGCACTTTCCACCCCACCCCATCATGGTTCATCGCCTAGACCGCGACACCAGTGGCCTACTGGTTATCGCACGCACAGCAGAGGCTTACCTACGATTACAGGAGCAGTTTGCCCACCATCATATATATAAAAGGTACATTGCTTTGTGCCAATTAGCCGATAACGAAACACCAAACGAAGCTATCGGCCAAACGATACATGCTTCCGAAGCTGCCAAACACCACCTTCCATCTGAAGGCGAAATCTCCTTACCACTCCTTGCCGATGTGTATGACCGCCCACGGCAGCGAGTGAGTCATACAGAAGGGAAACAAGCCGTCACACAATACAAGATTTTAGGTTACCAAGACCTACCCGATGGCGCACAAGGCGTACGTCTTGAGCTCACCCCACTCACTGGTCGCACACACCAACTACGCGTCCACTGCGCTCATCCCGAGGGGTTAGGTTGCCCGATATGGGGCGATCCGCTCTATGGCAACGGTCTCTCACCATGGTGTCAGAGCCATCCCACGCGTCTGATGTTACATGCAGAGGCATTGCGTTTCACCCATCCCATGACGGGGGAAACGCTTAGTTTCACTTGTCCAGCTCCTTTCTAAGCATAAGATTTCAACCGCTTTAACGACTATATATTACAATTTAGGCTTCTGACACATATCAGAAGCCTTTCTTTTTCAGACGAGGAACATCACCATTATCTGTGCAATAATCACACGGATAAACATTCCGAGAGGATAGACCGTGGCATAACTGATGGATGCCGAGTCGCCTTTGATCGTATCATTGGCATATCCCAACGCCATCGGGTTAGCCATGCTACCACAAAGGATACCGCAGATGGTACCAAAATCGAGTTTCTTCGTATGCAACGCCACCACTGCAACAATGATCACGGGCACAAGGGTGATTACAAAACCCAATCCTATCCACATCAATCCCTCCGGCCTCATCACCGTTTCAAGAAACTCTTTACCTGCATCAAGGCCTAAGCAAGCGAGATACAAACTCAGTCCGAGCTTGCGAAGCATCAGCGATGCCGAGCGTGTGGTGTAAGCAATGATATGGAAGCGTGGACCTAAAGCACCCAAGAGGATACCCATCACGATAGGACCGCCAGCCGTTCCGAGACGCACTGGGGCATCCATGCCTGGCAGACTGATAGGGATGGTGCCGAGAGCTAAGCCGAGAAGCATACCTAGGAAGATACTACTGAGGTTGGGCTCGTTGAGCGTTTTCACCGAGTTGCCTAAGAAACGTTCAGCATTTTCCACCGCATGTGGCTCACCAACAACAACCAATCGGTCACCATACTGTAAGAGAAGGTCGTCCGTTGCCAGCAAGGTGATATCACCACGACTCACGCGACTCACATTCACGCCATAGGTATCACGCAGATGAAGCTGCCCTAGTCGTTTGCCGTTGAGCACGTTCTTCGTCAAGACGATGATGCGGCTCTCCACGTTCGAGTCGATATGATTCCAGTCGATCTGCTCTTTGTTCCAGTCGCGCTGCGACTCTTGTCCCAACAACATCTCCATTGCAGCCTCTGCTTCTTTGTTGGTTACCACCAGAAGGTTATCCCCTTTGTGTAGCACAGTGGTAGAAACGGGCACAATCACTTCATCGCCACGCCACAGACGCGACACGATAAACTTCACCTTCACGCTTCGTGCCACCTCAGCCACGGTCTTTCCGTCTATGGCGGGGTTCACTATCACAAACTGACCGATGAACGTATGGTCCACATCATCTGCTCGGCGAGGTTCTAGGTCATCCTTATGCACAAAGAAACGGCGCACGAGCATCATCGCCAATATCACACCAATCACACCCAAGGGATATGTCACCGCCGTTGCAAGAGCCGCCTTTCCACTCGGTTCGCCTATATGTTGTAAGGCTTGCTGTGCCGAACCAAGGGCAGGTGTATTGGTTGTGGCACCACATAGCACACCTATCATGTCTGGCATAGGCACATGGAGCGTCCACGCAAGCACCACCGTGAGCATCGTGCCAAGCAGGATAACCGCTAAGGACCACAGATTGAGCGACACACCTTCTGTACGAAACGATCCAAAGAAGTTGGGGCCCACGTGCAAACCTAAGGTAAAGACAAACAACACCAAACCGAATGTCTCGCAGTAGTCGAGCATCTGCCGATCAATCTCCAACTGGAAGTTGCCCACAAGGATACCAATGAAGAAAACAAAAGCCACACCAAGCGACACGTTTCCTATCTTCGCTTTGCCCATCCATAGCCCCACGGCACATATCAGGCTCACGATGACGATGGCTTGCACACTAGAATGTATGTTGAATAATGATTGAATCCAATCCATAAGTATATTCAGTTTCGGACTGCAAAAGTACTCTTTTCTGCTTAATAAGCCAAAGCAGCCATCGGCAAAAACACCGATAGGTGTTGTTCTTTTATCAAATATTTTGTAATTTTGTAACCTAACAATACCTAAAACGATGACATACAGACACCTTTTATTGCTTTTAGCTATATTCAGCTTCAGCCTTTCGCTCCATGCTGAGGGCGATACGCTCCGCCATGAGATCTTGATGGAGACCGATAGTGGCAACATCCGCATCGCCTTATACAACGAGACACCGCTTCACCGAGACAATATGCTCAAGCTGGTGCGTAGCCATGCCTACGACGGAATGCTCTTTCACCGAGTGATTCAAAACTTCATGGTTCAGACCGGAGACCTTGGTAGCAAGAACGCAGCACCTGGAAAGCTGCTAGGAGGCACTCCCGAGAAGTATTCAATCCCTGCCGAGATTCGTTTCCCGCAGCTCTATCACAAGCGCGGCGCGGTGGCAGCAGCACGCGAGAGCGATGATATCAACCCTAACAAGGTATCCTCTGCGTCACAGTTTTATATCGTTTGCGGCCACAAGTATGCCGACAACCAGCTCGACTGGGTTCAAGGTCAGCTCGATGCAGCCACTGACAGCACGGCAAAGCTCACCCCCGAGCTACGCGAGGTGTACAAGAGCGTGGGTGGCACACCTTTCCTTGACGCCCAATACACCGTCTTTGGTGAGGTCATTGAAGGCATGGACGTAGTCAGCAAGATTGAGCATGCCTCATGTGATGCCAACGATCGCCCTGTAGCAGATATCCGTGTACAACGTGTAACGGTGGTGAAATAACCCCATTCTAATCTTTTCGCCTTATGACCCGACGACTGTTCCTTATCCTTTCCTTATGTTTTCTTGTTCTGAATGGCATCCATGCACAGAGCGACATCATCTCGCTTGCCGATGCGATACGTATCTTTCAGAACCCCACACAGAAGTTTGCCAATGACATCCTTACCAAGCAAGGTTACAAGTACAAAGGTGTAACCACCGAGTTTGGCAAAGAATACAACTGGGTACGCAACATGGACCTCAACAGCGACAACATCCCTACAGCCTTTCAGAAAGGCAACTCGTCCCTATTCCTGCTTGCAGCCGATGGCAAGACGGCCTATCTGTATATCTTCAACAATGCTTGCTTCCTTCAGCTTCAGGTGCAAGCCAAGCGTCTAGGCTACTCTTGTGACACCACAGGTAAAGCCAGCGGTAGCGCAATGTTCTTCATCAAGGAGGATGCGCCTACCCTTACGTTTATGAAACTAGAGAAGCCGCTCCCCTACTGCGTCCAGATCACCGAATAAAACTCTTCAGTTTTTTCACCTTATTATATATATAAGAGAGAAAGTCTGAAACCCCGCAAGGCATCCCCTTGCTAGGTTTCAGACTTTCTCTTTGTTTCTATTAAGATATCAACGATTCTCAGCAACTATCTCGTTGCCGAGAATCATATCCGTGTTTACTTTACAATCACCTTGGCAGAGGTGCTGTGTCCCTTAGCATCAGCAGCTACAACCACATACACACCCTTAGCGAGCTGAGCGGTAGCGATGCTAGATGATGCGCTCTGAGCCACGAGGCGACCTGCAGCCGTGTAAACCTTGAGACTTGTTGCACCCTCAGCTTGTATCATGCCGTTAGCAGGAACGATGTTAAGCTGAGCTTGTGGAGCCACCACTGCGTTCACTGCGGTAGGTGCAGTAACGGTCACAGGACATTCCACGGTGACGTTACCCGAGGTCACATAGATTGTTGCCGTACCCTCCTTCACTGCGGTGAGCTGGATGGTGAGGCTGTTATCGGTCTGTGCTTGGTCTTCCACGGTCACGATGCTTTCGTCAGACGAACTGTAATCCAAGCTAGTAGCGTCAGCACCATAAACCGTAGCCACGATGGTTGTGGTGGTTTCCACTGGCATCACCACTGCGCTCTTGTCTAGAGTCACTGCCATGGTCTGGTTTTCAAAGTAAAGCACAGGCATAGCTGCGGTGCTCTTCCAAGGCGTGTCAGTAGTTTCACCGAAGGCATAAGCCAGGTTGGTGAAGAAGTCGGTATCCCATGCGCTAGCGTCGCTTGATGCACCTTCCACACTTGTAGCATCGTCCGAAGCCACCGTAGCGTCATTGATGGTCACTGCGCTGCTCACATAGTTGTCATGCAAGCCCTTATCGGTCTCAGGAGTCTGACCTTCTTCATACCAGTCGTTAGCGATAGTCTTACCTACAACGCGGTGAACGGTAGCATCTGCACCCTCATCACTTACGGCATACTTGATATTGGATGTTGATACGCAGTTCCACACCACGGTGTCAGTAATGATTTCATCTGAGCCGCTAACGGTTTCCCATTGTGAACCCAGCGAACCTACGATGCCACCCACACATGCACCGCTCCAAGAAGAGCCAGTAGCTTCAATTGTACCAGTAGAATAGCAGTTGAATACCTTCTCTCTGCTACCATTGTCAGCCACGATACCACCCAGCGTATTGTCTGCCATAAGGTTGGCAGAGCTATGGCTATTGAGCACGCATGAACCATTGCCCGTGCTACCCACGATACCTCCGAGGGTTGAAGAGGCGGTAAAGTTGCCCGATGCAGATGTAGCGAGCAGAGAGGTTGACGTGCGGATGTCACCTGCGATACCACCTACGGGTGATGCAGAAGGTGTGTTGATTGTACCATCAAATGATGATGATGCCACCACGGTGTACAAGGCTGCTTGTCCTACAAGACCACCGACGTTGGCATAGTTGGCTGTTGGTGCATCCTCGATAAGGGCATTGTACACATGGACGTTGCTCAGCGTGTCCATTACAGCAGTAGCTGCCACACAACCCACATACGCTGTGTTGCCGTTACAGATGATATGAGGTTCACCTAGCACAAGGTTAGCCACATAAGCATTCTCATTGAGCGCACCAAAGAGACCCACTTGGTCCTCGCTGCTATTGATATAGAGGTTAGAGAGCACATGATTGTCACCATCAAAGCGGCCACCGAAGTTGCTGATAGGTGTCCACGACTTGTTCAGCTTGGCCATATCGATATCGTTAGCCACCTTGTAACAAGCGTTAGGCGCGCTCTGGACCTGAGCTAGATCACCCACGGTAGAGATCAGATAAGGACTGTTCTGCGTTCCATCACCACCCTTAGTAAACTTAGTGAAAGGCAGTGAGTAGAAGTTGAGCTTATACTCTCCGGTTGCATCGTTGTTATACACAACAAGCAGTTCGGGCTTGGTAGCATCGTCAGTCAGCACCGATGCGCTATAGAGGTCGCCCTCCTCATCGTTGCGTGTGAATGAGCGTAGGGTGTTACCGTTCTCATCGGCAATCACCAGCACATCATCAATCTTGTTGCTATCGGCACGTTTCACCTTGGCGATGTAGCAGAATTCGAGGCTATCATCGGTATTGAAGAGGTAAGGATTGAGCACATTGTCGCTCAGAGTGATACGGAAGTTTTCACCATTAGGACCGAGGTTGAATGAGGTGTAATGATCCAACGAGAGGTCAGCGTTGTACCATCCGACACGTGCGATGGTGTTGTTGTCAGCATCTGCGATACCATTGAGCATCTTGATGATATACTTGTAACTGCCATTCACGGGGTAACGGTTGAGATCGGTGCTGATTGTGACACCTTCTACCTCTGCTGGGATCAAGACACTCTTCTCGCATGAGGGCACGTCAACAATCTGAATCTGTTGCACGTCGCCCACTTCCTGCATGAAAGCCACCTGATCAGTCTGTCCCTCGATGCTTGCAAGGTTAAACCAGGTGTTATAGACGTTGTCGCAGACGTCCTTCACCTTACCATCATTGGCATTGTACACGCTGAACGAATAGCGGTTGTCGTCCTTTGAGAGCATATAGTCGGCAAAGGTCACCACATAAGCTAGGTTGCCGTCTTCGGTGAAATAGTTCTTTGACAGGTTGTTGCTTGGGAACGCACCAAAGCCTGCCATGCGCACGTAAGCGTCACTTGGGGTAGTCAGTGGCACCGATACCGAGTCGACCTGGTTGTATCGCTGATCAAAGGTGGTGATTACATAACTATTGTTTTCCGTGAAGATAGGCTCCCAGGTTGACGAATCATAGCCAGAAGTGAAAGGTTTGGCATAGGCTGACAGGGTGTAGTAGACCTGGTTGTCCAGCACAAACACGTTGAAGGGTGAGCCTTCAGCATAGTAGGTGTTATCCAGATTGATCTTGAAGGTGTAATCCTTCTGTGGCTCGTCTTCACCCCAACTAGCTGGGCGCATCACGTCGATGAGCTCATAGTCGACAGTTACTGGGTCGCCATACTCATCCACTGAGTCGGGCAACACCTCGGTGGTGTCATTGACCAGGAGCAGACGGGTGTAGGTGGTCCATGAGTTTTGAGCATGACTTACCATCACACCGCTACCCTCATACGACTTCACCAGCGTGCCATCGTAGCGGTAAGCACGTGTGTAGTAAGTGCCTTGATAGTTGTTAGAAGCATCACCCACTGCGTGCATGCTGATGGTCACCTCCTTAGTAGAGGCATCCTTGTCATACAGTTTTGAGGTGATCATACCCATTGGGGTGATGTCATTGACGCGCTTTCCTTCGGGAATGTCCACATGGAAAGATGCCTCTTGCTCATGATTGTTGTTGAAGAGCACCAGGTCAGCACCGGTATAGTAGCCGTTAGACACGGCACGGTTGATGGTATAGAACCATGTTGATCCGTCCTCGCCCTCCAGCATACCCCACTCTCCATTGGAAGAGATCGATGCCACTGGGTCATTGCTCACCGAAGGAGCTGCATACTGCACCTTGTTTTGTTTGCCCGAATACTGTACTTTAGGTGCTGCAAGCAGACCTTTACGTTGCTGGCTCGCAACAAACTTGGTCAATCTGCCACCTTGTGGTTGGGTGGTGAGATTACCTGCAAATGTTGTTGTACATGACAACAACCCCATCACTGCGAGTGATAGGGACGACTGTGTAAACTTGTTCATCATCAATTGCGTGATTAAAAATGAAACTTTGATTAATTATCCTATTGATTTGATATACTACACACTATTGGGTGACACCTCATCTAGGTATCAGCCACGATTATAAAGACCTTTTTATCCCTCTATTGTTGGCGGGTGCGCTTTGTGTCTTTTTGTCTTTACCCATCAAGGGTTATGCTTTTGCACCCACATTTAATCTAGATTGCAGAATCAGGCGTTTGTTGCAAATTTACGAATAAAAGTCCAAACCGCCACCTAATCGTATGAATTTTATACGATTAAGTGACGGTTTGAGCTTTTTAACAGTTGGTTTTGTGTTTTCCAACTAGCGATTGTAACCAGGCTTAATACTCCTCTAGATAACCTTTGGTGAAGAGATCGTAAGCCACAGCTTCCAGTTCACGGATTGTCATCCGCTCCACGGCATGTTCAATGATGCGGATAAAGTGGTCGCGCTTATACTCGTCAGTATCTGAATAGTTTTGTTTCATCGGGTAAAAGGGTTTAATATGTAATGTAACGGAGGCGGTATGGGAGGAGAAAATAATTTATTTTTCAAGCAAAATCAATTTATTTTTCTTTCAAAATCAAATTGATTTCTCATTCCAATACACCGCTATGACATGATCATCGTACACCTCTCGGCTCGTCAAACGAGCTCCAATGGGTAACGTTGGCGCATCTATCCCCTCATCAAGGCTCCACGGAGCGGTCTCGATACGCAGTTCGTCCCAACATCCTGCTGCGATAAACGCTTGGTGCGTGTGCGCTCCTCCCTCAACGATGAGCGACTGCTTGCCTTCCGCATAGAGATGGTCCAGCACCGCTTGGACGCTCTGAAAAACACCGAATCCATCGGGTGCTTCGTTCATATGTGCGCTCAAGATAAGGCGTTCGGGGTCATCCCCGCTCCAGTGGCGCACGTTCAGCTGAGGATGATCTATATCCCAAGTGCGTCGTCCCACAAGGATGGCATCATTCTCGGTGCGCAGTTTGTGTGAGAGCATCTGCGTAAAGGATGACGAGACAAGAAGCGGTGCTGCGGGGCGCGCCATCTTATGGTTGGCGGTTTGTGCCCACTTAAGAATCACGTAAGGGCGATGATGCGTGTTAAACGTGAAGAAACGGCGGTTGAGCGCCTTACATTCGGCCTCCAACACACCCACGGTGACCTCGATGCCAGCCTCACGCAGCTTACGGATGCCACGTCCTTGCACCTTGGCAAAGGGGTCCACACACCCACATACCACACGTCGCACACCCTTGCGGATGATGAGATCGGCACAAGGCGGAGTTTTCCCATAATGGCTGCAAGGCTCAAGCGACACATAGATGGTGGCAGCAGAGAGGAGCGGTTCGTCTTCCGGTCGGACCGAAGCAAACGCATTGACCTCTGCATGACCCTCACCACAACGCACATGGTAGCCCTCTCCGATGATACGATCATCGGCGCTCACTATCACTGCACCCACCATAGGGTTGGGTTTGGCTAGATGCTGACCATTAAGAGCCAGTTGGATGCAACGGCGCATATAACGTTCGTCCTTTAGGAGTTGGGATGATTGGTTATCAGTCATAATCATTTACATATATAAAAAGGGTACGTGAGAAACGTTATACAAAAGTAAACAAATAATCTGAATGAAGGCGCGCTGAATAAAAAAGAATTGTAGCAAATCGTCGGTAAGCAGATTATTTGTTGTAACTTTGCCTTTACTGATATGAAGACATCTAACGACATCATCACCTTTCGCTCGCTGTGGCAACGTCTCACGCCGCTCTATGATGACCGCGAGGCTCAAAGCATCGTGAGATGGGTGCTAGAGGAGCGCTTCAGCTTGACCTATACGGACATTATCTGCGATGGAATCGGGCGTATGAACGAGGATGCTTTGCAGCAGCTAGAGCAGATAATGGGTAAGCTCACGGATGGCTGCCCGGTGCAGTATGTGCTGGGCGAGAGCACGTTTTGTGGCAGGACGTTCAGCGTAGGACCCGAAACACTCATCCCTAGACCCGAGACCGAGCAGCTTGTAGCGCTTACAAAAGAGGCGGTTTCATCGAGCCCATGCACCATCCTTGACGTTGGCACCGGATCGGGTTGTATCGCCATCACGTTAGCAGCTGAGCTACCTGAAGCCACGGTTACGGCATGGGACATTGCCGAGGACACGCTTGCCAAGGCACGGAGCAACGCCAAGCGTCATGCCGTAGCGGTATCGTTCTGCTTGCAAGATGCGCTCCATGCGCCAAATGACCATGAGCGATGGGACATCATCGTGTCCAACCCTCCTTATATCGCCCAAAAGGAACGCAAAGACATGCACCGCAACGTGTTGGCTTACGAGCCAGAGCGGGCGCTCTTTGTTCCCGACGAGGACCCGCTTTGCTTCTATCGTGCCATTGCCCAGTATGGCGTGGATGCGCTGAAGAGCGGCGGGAAGGTGTTCTTTGAGATCAATCCGCTTTATGTCACGCTGCTATGCGATATGCTTACCGCCTTAGGGTACAAGGACGTGAGGGCATACGACGATGAATTCGGCAAAAAACGCTTTGTATCATGCAAGATAAACAGATAACCGAGGAGCAAGCCTTCGACCGCCTTTCGCGTCTCTGCGCCAGAAGCGAGCATTGCTCCAAGGAGATGACCGACAAGATGCGGCAATGGAACCTAACCGAGGCTCAACAGGCGCGGGTGATGGAACGGCTCACCAAGTATCAGTATGTGGACGATGAGCGATACACCGAACTGTTCATTCGTGACAAGATCAAGTTTAATGGATGGGGCAGAAACAAGGTGGCACAAGCGCTCTATATGAAAGGTATCAGTGAGCAGATGGCTCGACCATACCTTGACGAGGTGAGCGAAGACGACTATCTGCGTGTGCTACGGCCACTGGTACGAAGCAAGCTGCCTAAGATTAAGGCAAAGAACAGCTATGAGCGCAGGGCAAAGATGCTAAGATATGGTATCTCTAGAGGATTCAGTATAGATCAGATAAAGCGTTGTATGGATGAAATCACCGATGAAACCGAGGATTAATATCCTCTCACAACTCTTAGACCTCATCATTCCAAGAAGCTGCGTGATATGCGACAAGCGCCTCTCCACCACCGAAGAGGTAATCTGCGGAGGATGTAACATAGCCTTGCCACGAACTGATCACATAGCGTGCGCCACGGATAACGCCATGAGCCGAATCTATTGGGCACAGGCAGAGGTGGCTCGTGCTGCGGCGCTCTTCCACTATTCGCCCCACACGGAGGCTGCCACGCTGATCTATGCTTTGAAATATGGTAAACGACCGGATATCGGACTGACGCTCGGAAGGATGCTAGCCACGGAGTGGAGGGAGAGCGGATTTTTCGATGAAATGGATGTTTTGCTACCCATCCCGCTAACCAAGGAGCGGCAGAAGCGACGAGGATACAACCAAAGCGAGGTGATAGCACAGGGTATAGCGGAGGTGACGGGATTGCCGATAGAGACGCAGGTCTTGGCGCGCACGGAGTTTAAGGAGAGCCAGACGCTCAAGGATCGTGCCGAACGCCTAGCCAACGTGCAGAAAGCTTTCATGCTCTCACACCCCGAACGCATCACCGGCAAGCATGTTGCGGTGGTGGATGATGTGGTGACTACAGGTGCAACGACGCTAGCCATAGCCCAAATCTTACAGCAAGCTCAGCCCAAAGCGGTGAGCATCATCGCCCTAGGATATGCCGGACACAACGCTGCAACAACGTAATGACGTAACCTTATATATATTAAAGATATGAAATACATCGTTCTACCTGAACAGACCGCCCTATCGCGTATCACCTTCGACTTTGCAGTGGAGGAGTATGCGGCACGTTATCTTACCGATGACGACTATTGTTTTATATGGCAAACCAAGCCCACCGTAATCATCGGACGCAACCAGCTGCTTGACAACGAGGTGAACACCGACTACTGTCGGGAACACAACATCTTTGTAGCTCGACGCAAGAGTGGTGGCGGATGCGTCTACTCGGACCCTGGCAACCTGATGTTCTCTTTCATCAGCAACGAGCCCGACACACAGAAGATGTTCAAGGACTGCATGATGCGCATTGCCGATGCGCTTTGCCGACTGAACATTCCTGCCACGCTATCGGGTCGTAACGACATCCTTGTGGATGGGAAGAAGGTAGCTGGAGCGGCGTTCTTCCGCACAGGGCGACGCGGGGTGATGCACAACACGCTGCTCTTCCGCTCTGACATGACGGCGCTACAACGTGCCATCACACCCACAAAGGAGAAGCTACAGAGCAAAGGGGTCAAGAGCGTATCACAGCGAGTGGCAAACATCAGCGACTATACCGACCTAACACTCGATGAATTCAAGCTAAAAATGCGACAAGAGCTATGTGGCGATGAAGCCGTGGTGATTGATGAGGAGCAGCTAGAGGTTATCAAGACACTGGAAGCACCCTTTGCTGACGAGAAGTTTATCTATGGTCGACGACCCACGCACACCATCGTTCATAAGAAGCGCATACCCGATGTGGGAAGCATGGAGGTGTATCTCGAACTCAAGGATGGACATATACATGACCTAGACATCATCGGCGACTACTTTCTCACGGGCGACCTTGACCGCGAACTGATCTCGCTGCTCAGACGAAAGGATTACACCCCCGAAGCCGTCACCGAGGCACTCAAGGGCACGGACGTGGGAATGGTGATTCGTAACCTCACCCTGGAGCATCTGCTTGAGGTGTTGTTTGACAACTAAACAATATCGTCCGAAAAACAGCGTTTACATTGCATGGACGAAGGAAAAGCGTTATCTTTGCAAGAACTAGATAGAAATATCATACATTCAACTAATATAGACATAGGAACATGGAAGATCTGAAGAAAGATTTTGCAGGTAAACTGCTTGCCATCAAGGCTATCAAGTTGCAACCCAACGACCCATTCACATGGGCTTCGGGCTGGAAATCACCATTCTACTGTGACAACCGCAAGACGTTATCGTATCACAACGTGCGCTCATTTGTAAAGCTTGAGCTCACACATGCGGTTCTAGAACACTTCCCCGAGGCTGAAGCTGTAGCCGGCGTAGCCACAGGCGCTATCGCACAAGGCGCGCTCGTAGCTGACGCATTGGCTCTGCCCTATGCGTATGTACGTCCGAAACCGAAAGATCACGGCATGAAGAACCAGATCGAGGGTCAGCTTCCCGAAGGCGCAAAGGTGGTAGTGATAGAGGACCTCATCTCTACTGGCGGCTCATCGCTGAAGGCTGTGGCTGCACTGCGTGAAGCCGGATTCAACGTCGTAGGTATGGTGGCAAGCTATACATACGGATTCCCCGTAGCCGAAGAGGCTTTCAAGGAGGCTGGCGTGAAACTCGTCACCCTGACCGACTATAACCACGTGGTGGAGAAAGCTCTGGAAACAGGATATATCAAGGAAGAAGATGTACCTATGCTACACGAGTGGCGCAAGGATCCAGCCAACTGGAAGAAATAAAACAGATACCTATAAAGACTATGACAAAGTTTGTTAGCAACGTCAAACAAATCAACTATCCCCAACAAAGCGTATATAACACGCTCAATGACCTCACCCACATTGAGCGTATCAAGGACCGATTGCCCGAAGACAAGGTAAAGGATCTCACCTTCGACAAGGACTCTATCAGTATCAAGGTAGACCCTGTAGGACAGGTTTCGATGCGTATCATCGAACGCGAAGAACCTAAGACCATCAAGTTTGCCTCGGATCAATCGCCCATGAGCTTCAACTTCTGGATTCAGATACTACCTGTGACCGATCTGACATCAAAGATCCGACTCACAATAGATGCTGACATACCATTCTTTGCCAAAGCTATGGTATCCAAACCGCTGCAGGAAGCCATCGAGAAGATAGCCGACACGCTGGCTATGATACCATATGAATAGAAACAACCGTCGTGCTTAGATTCTTTCGAAGCACACGTTAGCTACATGAGGATTTAGGAAATACGGGCAGAAAGCCGTTTTTCCTAAATCTCGAAAAATTGGTCTTTTATATCGTTTAAGAACATTGAGCCCTATGAAAATGCCCATTTCATCGAAACTTCTCACCCCTTTGGTTCTGTCTGCGCTCCTTCTTTCCTTTACCGGATGTGGCGAGGATGTGGGTTATACATATAGCAGCTATCACTGCAACCTCACGATAGACAATAGCACACACCAAGATCCCACCTTGGGAAGCGCCATGAACGCATTGTCACCGGGCATCTTCTGCAAGATAGGATTTGACAGCAAAGGCGCTGACAAGTTTGTCTTCACCAACAACCAAGGTCAATCCACCACCACGCCGTTCAACGCCATCGACGAGAGACTGGAGAGCCAGCTACACATCGGGCTCAATCAAGCGGTATATGTGGGCTTTGGCAACCTGGACAATCCTGCCAAGTTCTATGCCTACGACGCTGAATGTCCCAACTGTTTCAGCGCCACGGCCCTACCTCTACGCTCCTATCAGATCAGCGTGTCGCAAACTGGCATCGCTACTTGTAGCCGATGCAAGCGCACCTACAACATGAACACGGGCGGAAACATCGTAAGCGGTGAGACGGGAAAACCTCTAACCCTATATCGCGCCACCACAACAGGTGCCTACGGACTGCTGCGCATCTACTAAAAGCATACGCTGAAAGGGAAGCCATAGGCACAACTCAAATACTGAATGATTGTGGCAAGCGAAACAAAAATAATGGTTCGTTCGCTTGTCTATATCAATAATTGTGCGTATCTTTGCAGTCGCTATGCCGCAATGGTGGAATTGGTAGACACGAGGGACTTAAAATCCCTTGGCCAGTAATGGCTGTGCGGGTTCGAGTCCCGCTCGCGGCACCACCTTCTTTTATATGCTAATATCCTAAGAAAAACAATGGAGGACAGACCCATGCTATCGACAAATGTTTTTCGCAGCAAGCATTTCCTTGTTCATCTCCCACTCTTTTTTTTATTCGTTACAGCGCTTCTTGTGCTCAATGCCTGCTCAGGTAAAAGCGGCTACTTTAAGATGTCAGGGCAGATTCTGCATATGAATCAAGGCGAGCTATACGTCTACGACACCAACGGAGCCATACAAGGTCTTGATACCATACAGATCAAAGGCGGACGATTCACTTATGAGACTCCGATGACCGACCCCACAACGCTGGTTATCATCTTCCCTAACTTCTCTGAGCAGCCTATCTTCGCTGATGAGGGCGAGGCGGTGAAAATCAATGGTGACGCTTCACGACTGAAGGAGCTAGAGGTGAAAGGCACAGATGATAATGACCTGATGTCCGACTTCCGTGAGGCTACGGCGCATGTCGCTCCACCCAAAGTGGTAAAGACGGTTGCCGACTTCATCGAGAAGCATCCCGAATCGCGCATAGGCTGTTATCTGGTCAACACATACATGGTCAAGACGGCTACGCCCGACTATGCTCTGGCTAAGCGACTGGTGAAGCTGATGCAGCAAGAACAGCCACACAACACGGAGCTAGCATCCCTAGCACGTCAACTACAAACGCTCAAGGGTATCAACAAGGGTTCTAGCTTGCCCGCATTCAAAGCGCAAGCCATAGACGGAACCACAATAACACAAAACTCGCTTACGCAAGGCACCACCGTCCTCACGGTATGGGCATCATGGAGCTTTGACAGTATGGATATCATGCGCGCGCTGAAAGACTGGCAGAAGGACGACCCCACGATACACGTCTACACCATCAACGTAGACGCTAGCCAGCAACTCTGCAAACAAGCGATGGAGCGAAACGAGTTCCACTTCCCCACGATTAACGACGGAAAGATGCTTGAGATGCCTCTGCTCAAAACGCTCGGTCTATGTTATGTGCCCGACAACGTGTTGCTCCAAAACGGCAAGGTGGTCAAGCGAGGGCTTACCAACAGCGACATTCGCCAACGTATCCACCACTAAATCACGCAAGAGATGCTTGTAAAAACGTTTAGCGCAGCAGTCAACGGACTTGAGGTGACGACCATCACGGTAGAGGTGAGCCTCACGCGAGGGGTGATGTATCGCCTCACGGGGCTAGGCGACGAGGCCGTAAGGGAAAGCCATGACCGCATACAAGCAGCCTTGCTCAATAACGGATATAAGTTTCCTGTAGCGGATATCACCGCTAACCTAGCGCCAGCCAATCTCCGCAAGGCAGGATCGGGCTTTGATTTGCCTTTGGCTATCGCCATCCTAGCAGCTGCCAACAATATTCCGACCGATCATCTAGCCCAATACATGATGGTGGGTGAACTCAGCCTGGATGGCACATTACAACCCATAAAGGGCGCACTGCCCATCGCCATCAGAGCAAGAGCAGAGCATTATAAAGGACTCATCGTACCCAAGGCCAATGAACATGAGGCTGCCGTGGTGGACACGCTGGAGGTCTACGGCATGGAAAGCATCTTAGACGTGATACAGTTTCTCAAGGGGGAACGTAAAGCAGAGCCTTGTGTGGTGAACACAAGGAAGGAGTTTTATGACGAGCAATATCAGTTTGACCTCGACTTTGAGGATGTACGTGGACAGGAGAATGTCAAACGAGCCCTCGAGGTGGCCGCAGCAGGTGGGCATAACCTTATCATGATAGGTCCGCCGGGGTCGGGCAAGAGTATGATGGCTAAACGACTGCCTTCTATTCTACCCCCACTGACGCTCTCGGAGAGCCTTGAGACCACGCAGATCCACTCTATCGCAGGCAAACTTTCAAGCGGAACAGGTCTGATCAGTCGACGTCCGTTCCGTTCCCCACACCACACCATCTCTGAGGTAGCACTTGTTGGAGGTGGCGCTGACCCAATGCCGGGCGAGATTTCGTTAGCTCATAACGGTGTGTTGTTTGCAGATGAGTTGCCAGAGTTTAATAAGCACACGCTTGAAGTGCTCCGTCAACCACTTGAGGATCGCGTGATCACCATCTCAAGAGCTAGATACACCGTCACCTACCCTGCTTCCTTCATGTTTGTAGCCTCAATGAACCCATGTCCATGTGGCTACTATGGCGACCCCATGCACCACTGCGTCTGTTCACCGGGGCAGATTCAACGATACATCAACAAGATTAGCGGTCCGCTACTTGACCGCATTGACATACAATGTGAGATTGCTGCGTTGCCATTCAAGGATCTATCTAAGGCTGCTCCTGGCGAGCCATCCGCCTCTATCCGTGAGCGTGTGATAGCCGCACGCGCCATACAGACCGCCCGTTTTAAGGACATCGCAGGCGTCCACTGCAACGCTCAGATGACGGAGCGCATGATTCATCAGTATGCCGAGCCCGATGAGCAAGGCCTCGAGTTGATGCGCATGGCTATGGAACGTCTCTCGCTCTCAGCACGCGCCTACTCACGTATCCTCAAGGTGGCTCGCACCATCGCCGACCTAGACGGATCAGAGAGTGTGAAGAGCAATCACATAGCCGAAGCCATCACCTATCGACAGCTAGATCGGGGCGATTGGGCTGAACGCGGACTATAATAGGGATAATAAGACGTAAGGTTGGTGTGATAAAAATTTCACGTTTTTGTCGCCATCCCCACATTTTTTAATTATCTTTGCATAACCAAAAGGAAGACAATCAATAATAAGGCGACTGCTTACCATAGATTATAAACACACCTGAAGGTAGCATTCAAGAAAGGCTCTGATAGTTCAATGGATAGAACGTAGGTTTCCTAAACCTTTGATCCGGGTTCGATTCCCGGTCGGAGTACCACAAAAAACAACACTACGGGGAGGTTGTCACCCCCCTATCACTCATCTAAACAATCATTATCACTATGTTAGGAGCCATTATCGGAGACATTGTTGGGTCACGTTTTGAGTTTAGTGCACCCCCACAAAAAGGTTTCAAGCTGTTCACTTCCGACTGCGACATCACAGATGACACCATCTGTACCGTTGCCATAGCTGATGCGGTGCTCAACCATCGAAGCTATCGTGAGGCGCTTTTGGACTGGTGTAGGCGCTATCCGAACCCTATGGGTAGCTACGGCGCACGTTTCCAAGACTGGATTTTCAGCGATGATCCACAACCCTATGGTTCGTTTGGCAATGGATCAGCGATGCGCGTGAGTGCCATCGGTTGGCTCTTTGACGACTGGGATGTGGTGTGCGATGAAGCAAAGAAGAGCGCAGAGGTGAGCCACAATCATCCGGAAGGCATCAAGGGAGCCGAGTGTGTTGCTGAAGTGATCTATTGGCTACGCCACATGCGGTTTACCAAGGCTGACATAGAGAACAAAGTGAAGAAGTTTTTCGGCTATACCATACCACCAATGCGCGACATCTTGAAGATTGGCGCAGAGGGCCACTTTGACGTTTCGTGCCAAGAGACCGTGCCGATGGCGCTACGTTGCTTCCTTGACGCAAACAGTTTTGAGGAGACGATACGCTTAGCCGTGCTCTGCGATGGCGACACTGACACCAAGGCAGCTATCGCAGGATCAATCGCTGAAGCCTACTATGAGATACCCGAGACTATCATTGACGAGGCGATATCACGTCTGCCAAACGATATGTTGAAGGTTTTGGATCTCTTCTGCGACCGAATGAAGATGCAACACAAGGGGGCTTACTAGACGGATAATCCTCCGAGAAGGGGAACCATCGGTGTGCGTGAACCTCATTCGCAATAAGAGTATAACCGAAAAAGAGCCGTATCATAATGATTGATACAGCTCCTTGAGTATATAATAATGTGTAATGCGGGGGCGTGGAAAAGAAATCATAGCACTATGAGGGCACTATGATTTATAGTTTGGTGTATTATGACCTTTCTAGATAGGTGTATCCGTAAAGTCCGTTACGATAGTTGGATAGGAAGTTCTTGCCCTCTGAGACCGTGATACGTCCTTCGCTGACACTCTCTGCTACCCATGCTTCAAGTCGACGAACCAGTTTCTTAGGATTATACTGAACATAATCGAGCACCTCATCGACCGTTTCACCATTGAACACTTGGTCTATCACATATCCACCATCCTTCAATGAGATATGCACCGCATTGGTATCACCAAAGAGATTGTGCATATCGCCTAGGATCTCTTGGTAGGCTCCCACGAGGAAGATACCTAGATAATAGCGCTCACCACGTTTCAGGGCATGCACGGGAAGCACGCTGGAGATGTGATTGTCGCAGACAAAGTTGGCTATCTTACCATCGCTATCGCAGGTTATGTCCTGTATGGTGCAGTTGCGGGTGGGTCGCTCGGTGAGTCGTTGGATAGGAATGATGGGGAAGAGTTGGTCTATCGCCCAACTATCGGGCAGAGACTGGAAGAGCGAGAAGTTGCAAAAGTACTTATCGGCTAAGATCTTGTCCAGTCCGCGTAGTTCTTCAGGAACATGCTTCATGTGCTTTGCCAAGACGTTAACCTCATGGCAGACGCTCCAATACATACTTTCGATCTCGGCACGGGTCTTCAGATCCACCATGCCATGAGCGAAAAGGTCGAGCGCATCCTCACGTATCTGTTCGGCATCGTGCCAGTCTTCGAGGATAGAACGAGGATTAAGGTTGTCCCAAATCTCGTATAAGTCTTTCACAAGCTGGTGGTCTGTGTCCTTAGCCTCAAACTCCTCGGGCATCTCTGGCAGCGAGGCAGTCTCGAGAACATCAATCACCAATACCGAGTGATGGGCGGTAAGGCTTCGTCCACTCTCCGTGATGACATTGGGGTGAGGCAGATCTTTCTTATCAGCGGCATCCACAAAGGTGTACACGCAGTCGTTGATATACTCCTGAATGCTGTAATTGACACTGCTCTCAGAGCTGGAAGAGCGTGTTCCATCATAGTCGACGCCCAGTCCGCCACCGCAGTCAACGAAGTCGATATTATACCCCATCTGACGCAGATTGACGTAGAACTGAGCCGCTTCGGTCAGCGCCGTCTGTATACGACGTATCTTGGTGATTTGCGAACCGATATGGAAGTGGATCAAGCGGAGGCTATCATGCAGTCCTTTCTTATCGAGGATGTGCAGTGCTTGGAGCAGTTCGGCACTGGTGAGACCAAACTTTGATGCGTCACCACCACTCTCTGCCCATTTGCCCGAGCCACTAGAGACAAGCTTGATGCGCACACCAAGGTTGGGCTTGACGTCCAATCGTTGTGCCACACGCGCTATAATCTCAATCTCGTTGAGCTTCTCCACCACGATGAAGATGCGTTTGCCCATCTTCTGAGCAAGCAAAGCAAGCTCTATATAACTCTCATCCTTGTAGCCATTGCAGATAATCAGCGAGTCGCTATGACCTTGAACGGCTATCACTGCGTGTAGCTCAGGCTTAGAACCTGCTTCTAGACCTAGATTAAACTTGCGTCCGTGCGAGATAATCTCGTCGACCACAGGTTGCATCTGGTTCACCTTGATAGGATAGATAATGAAGTTTTCGCCCTTGAAACCATATTCTTCTCTTGCCCTATCATAACATGAGGCAATCTTTTCGATACGGTTATCAAGAATATCGGGAAAGCGTAGGAGCACTGGCGGCGTGACATCACGTTGTGCTAACGTGTCCATCACATCGCGTAGGTCAATCTGCGTGTTGTCTTTTCCTGGCGTTACATAGACGTGTCCTTTGGTATTCACACCAAAATAGGATACTCCCCAACCATTGATGTTGTAGAGTTCCTTTGCATCTTCAATCGTCCATTTCTTCATTTCTTATGCTTTTGGGATTCGGTTGTTAAGGATTTGATGATTAGGTAGGAAGCCGTAATGCTCCCAAACCAGTTGATATTATGTTAATTGTAATAGTTTCATGAGCTCCTGGATGGTGTTTTGGATCTTGGTAAAATTATCCATCAAGTTGACATCCAGCGTGTATCGCGCCTTGCTATAGAAGGGTTCACGCTCTGTGAGTTGTTCTCGGACAAAGCATTTCACCTCTTCAGGCGTTTTATTAAGTAGGAGAGGACGCACGGAGCGACCCATTTGCAGGTGACGATAGAGCACCTCTGGAGTAGCTTTAAGGTACACGGTGTCGCCCTGTGCGTTCAGATATTCCATGTTATCGTAGAAGCATGGCGTGCCTCCACCACACGAGATGATTACGTTTTCGAACTCTGCCACCTCGTGCAACATGTTCCGCTCAATGCGGCGGAAGCCTTCCTCGCCTTGCTGATCAAAGATCTCTTTGACCGTTTTACGCATCCTGCTGGTGATATACCAGTCGAGATCATAGAAGGGTAACCCCACTTGACGCGATAACTCGCGCCCAATGGTGGTTTTTCCGGCTCCCATGTATCCTATAAGGATGATGCGTTGACACTGCATAGGCGATGCAATTAGGCCTTACGGCGACGTGTTTTAGGTTCAGGTGCGTTCTGGATCAAGTCCATGCACTGATCGTATGTGAGTTCGGTAGCTTTCTCATGATAAGCCTTCGGCAAACGATAGTTCTTTCCGTTGTACACCAAGTAAGGACCGAAACGACCATTCATCACCTCCAACTTAGGATCTTCGTCAAACTGCTTAAGATGGCGTTGTGCCTCGGTTTTGCGCTTGCGCAGAATCATTTGTATTGCTTCTTGCAGCGTGATGGCCAACGGATTCTCATCCTTAGGAATGCTTACATACTTCTTGTTGTGGCAAACGTAAGGTCCGAAGCGGCCCGCACCCACACTGACATCTGCGCCTTCAAACTGCCCAAGGGTACGTGGCAACTTGAAAAGTTCCAACGCTTGTTCGAGCGTGATGGTCGACATGGATAGATCCGAGGGTATCTGAGAGAAACGTGGCTTCTCGGTGTCGTCCGCAGAACCAATCTGCGCCACTGGACCGAAGCGGCCAATCTTGACAAATACGGGCTTACCGCTTGTGGGATCAATGCCTAGTTCGCGTTCACCGGCTTTGTGTTCGGAGCGTGCATTCATCACTTTCTCCACCTCAGGCTCGAAGTTTTTATAGAACTCGCGCATGCCTTCATTCCAGTTTTCCTTACCATCAGCGATGCGGTCAAACTCCTGCTCCACCCTTGCGGTGAAGTTATAATCCATAATATCGGGGAAGTTGGCCATCAAGAAGTCGTTCACCACCACACCAATATCGGTCGGAATGAGTTTTCCTTTGTCCGCTCCAGCCATCTCACTGCACTGCTCTGAGACAAGACCTTCATTGCCAAGGGTATCCACAACGAACGTTCTTTCCTCCCCTTTCTTGTCCCCTTTCTGCACATACTCGCGCTGCTGAATGGTGGAGATGGTGGGGGCGTAGGTTGATGGACGACCGATGCCTAGCTCTTCAAGCTTATGCACCAAGCTAGCCTCGGTGTAACGGTTAGGCGCTTGAGAAAATCTCTCCGTGGAAACGATGCTCTGACGTGTCAACGCATCGCCTTCCTTCATGGCTGGCAATGAGTGAGAAGGGCCAGCGATGCTACGCTCTTCGTCATCCGTTGATTCGTGATAGACCTTCATGAAACCGTCAAATACCACCACTTCGCCTTGTGCCACAAAGCAGAGATTGCCTATTTGGGTTTGCTCTTCAGCTGTGTTGGCATCGATCTGGATGTTCACCGTGGTCTTATCGATCACTGCATCAGCCATCTGCGAAGCCGCGGTGCGCTTCCAAATCAGTTCGTATAAGCGACGCTCCTGCAAGGTTCCGTCAATCGAAGCGTTACTCATGTAAGTGGGTCGGATAGCCTCGTGCGCTTCCTGTGCGCCCTTGCTATGGGTGTGATATTGACGTTTCTGACTGTATTGCTCGCCATATTGTTTGACAATCTCCTCATGGCTGGTGTTGAGTGCCAGCGTAGAGAGATTGACACTATCGGTACGCATGTAGGTGATTTGTCCGGCTTCATAGAGTCGCTGTGCCACCATCATCGTCTGCGACACGCTGAATCCTAGTTTGCGGGCAGCTTCCTGCTGCAGCGTTGAGGTGGTAAAGGGAGGCGCAGGAGTGCGTTTGAGCGGTTTCTTGCTTACCGATGCCACACTAAACTGTGCGTGCTCGCATGCCTTAAGGAAGGCTACGGCTTCATCATGGGTAGTGAATCGCTTGCTCAACTCGGCTTTTACCTCGACCGGAGCACCGTCATTGCCTAACAAAACAAACACGGCATTGACGCGATAGTAAGGTTCGCTCTTGAAGCTCTGTACCTCTCGTTCGCGTTCAACAATCAGTCTGACTGCTACACTCTGCACACGACCAGCCGAAAGTGCGGGTTTCACTTTACGCCAAAGCACTGGCGAGAGGCGGAAACCTACCAAACGATCCAGCACGCGACGTGCTTGCTGCGCATTGACAAGGTTCATATCAAGGTGACGAGGGGTCTCAATGGCCTGCAAGATGGCTGGTTTGGTAATCTCGTGGAAGACGATACGATTGGTGTTCTGCTCATCTAAGCCCAACACCTCGCACAGATGCCAAGAGATTGCTTCTCCTTCGCGGTCCTCATCGGATGCGAGCCAAACCTTACTAGCTTCAGAAGCACACTTGCGTAGCTTTGCTACCACCTCTGCTTTCTCTTCGGGTATCTCATAATCGGGGGTGAACGAATCCAGGTCTATACTTAGTTCTTTCTTTTTTAGGTCACGGATGTGTCCATAAGAGGACATCACTTTATAGTCCTTGCCTAAAAACTTTTCTATCGTTTTAGCCTTTGCGGGGCTCTCTACTATCACTAAATTCTCTTGCATAATCGCATTAGTATGTTTTATCAAGGGCGCAAAATTAGAAAAACTTTTGCTTTCACCTTATATAATAGGTGTTTTTTCTGATTTTTTAAGGAATTTACGCAGCAAACATCGCGGGCTCTATCACAATATGGGAACTAATGCGGTGAAAATCCATAAAATCCATCTTACTTTTCCAAAAAGCCTCGTTTATCTTTGGCTAAAGAAGGTTTAAATCTTAACTTTGCATGGCACAATAAGCATAAACGAATAATTACCTTAACTATAATATATGCTACAGAAAGAAAAACGCGACGCTATCATCCGTCTTATTCACCAGCAAGTGGTGCCCGCAGTGGGTTGCACCGAGCCGATGGCAGTAGCGCTATGTACCGCACGAGCCACTGAGTTGCTGCAATGTCGTCCCGAGCACATCACCGCCAAGCTCTCAGCCAACATCCTTAAGAACGCTATGGGTGTGGGTATACCTGGTACAGGGATGATTGGTCTGCCTATTGCGATTGCTTTGGGTGCCTTGATAGGCAAGTCGGCCTACCAGCTTGAGGTGATCAAAGACCTCACCCCCGAGACGCTTGCCGAAGGTAAGGCATACCTCGAAGGCTCTCCTATTGACATCACGCTCAAGGATGACATCACCGAAAAGCTATATATCGAAATCATTGTCAGCGCCGCTGGACACGAGGCACGCGCCGTGATAGCCCACTCGCACACCCATTTCGTACTAGAGGAGGTTGATGGCAAAGTGCTCTTGGACGAACGAGCACCTCAGCAAGCCGAAGAAGCCCAAGAGTCGCAACCCAAACTCTGCCTGTCCACCGTATGGGAGTTTGCCACTACCAGTCCTGTAGACGAGATATCCTTTATCAAAGAGACCAAGAGATATAACATGCGAGCTGCAGCCGAGTCGCTTAAGGGCAACTACGGGCACTGCTTAGGCAAGGCGATGGTGCGTCCGCTGAGTCACGGTCTCTTCGGCGATTCGATCTATTCGCATATCATTGCCAAGACCGCTTTGGCTTGCGATGCTCGTATGGGAGGCGCGATGATACCCGTGATGAGCAACAGCGGTTCGGGCAACCAAGGCATCTGTGCCACCAATCCCGTTGCTGTCTTTGCCAAGGAGAACGAGAACACCGAGGAAGAACTTATCCGAGCGCTCACCCTTAGCCACCTCACCGTCATCTATATCAAGCAGAATCTTGGTGCGCTCTCAGCCCTTTGCGGTTGCGTTGTGGCTAGTATCGGTTCGAGCTGCGGCATCGTTTACCTTATGGGAGGCGACTATCAGCACATCTGTTATGCCGTAAAGAACATGATAGCCATCCTCACCGGTATGATCTGCGATGGTGCAAAACCCAGTTGTTCGCTCAAGATCTGCTCCGGAGTGTCCACCGCTGTCCTCTCAGCGATGCTAGCAATGGAGAACAAGTATGTCTCTGCGGCTGAAGGAATCATTGACGAGGATGTGGACAAGAGTATTCGCAACCTCACCAATATAGGCAAGGATGCGATGAATATCACGGATAGTATGATTCTAGATATTATGACACATAAGGGTCAGTGTTAATCCCTTATCCATCGATAGCGCCATACGTGTTAAGCCATCTGTTCACCAGCTTGTAACGACAAGATATATTCGTACAGCTTCTTGTAGAACGGATGACGGCAAAGTGTGGCGCTATCGCCTAGCACCACGAGCTTCATACGAGCTCGCGTGATGGCTACATTCATTCGGCGCAGGTCACGCAGGAAACCGATATCACCACCCTCGTTGCTACGTACCAACGAGATGAGCACCACATCACGTTCCTGCCCCTGGAAGCCATCCACCGTATTGACGGTAATCAGATGTCGGTAAGGTTTAAAGAAAGCCCGTTTGCGTATCAGCTGGCGCAGATATTGCACCTGAGCGCGATACGGCGAGATTACCCCAACATCTATCTTTTCATCTAAGATGCGAGCTTTACCCACCTTGGTGAAATAGTTTTCTAACACAACAAGCGTTTCTTCGGCCTCTTGCTTGTTGATTCTTCCGAATGAGGTCCCCACAAATTCTTCCCCAAACGAGGCGTCAACCCACTGCATGGGCACGTCATAATCGAGCACGCCACGATGTTTGACCTGTGGCGCGCTGACCACTTCACCATGATAGAACCAGTCGCTAGAGAACCGCATGATCTCTTCATTCATGCGATACTGCACCTTTAGCAGCGTCACCACCTCGGGTTTGTTCTCCACGATACGTTCCATAAGCGTCTTGCCTAGCCCAGCTTTCAAGGCAGCAAGATTCTTCACGGTAGGCGGTAGCTGGCAGTGATCACCCGCAAACACCACCCTTGTGGCACGACGGATAGGTATCCAGCAAGCCGCTTCAAGTGCTTGTGCAGCCTCATCGATAAACAACGTGGTAAACTTAGTGCCTTGCATCACACGTGCATTGGCCCCAACGAGCGTAGACGCCACCACGCGCGCTTCTGCAAAGAGTGAGGTATGGATTCGGATTTCTAGCTCCGTGGCACGACTGCGGAGGCGTTCCATCTTCTGATGAATACCTTCGGAGCCACGTCGGCGAGCCGAACGCAGTTGGCGAATGGCCTGTCTTATCGCCCACAACTGTGGATAATCGGGATGCGACTCAAACCTCCGCTCATAGGTAAACCCCAGCATCTTATCGTTCACACGTGTGGGATTACCTATACGTAGGACGTTGATGCCACGATCGACGAGTTTTTCCGAAATCCAATCTACCGCCATATTGCTCTGCGCACACACCAACACCTGACTCTCACGCATGAGCGTCTCGTTGATAGCCTCAACCAGAGTGGTGGTCTTTCCCGTCCCTGGAGGCCCATGCACCACCATCACATCCTTAGCCCTCAACACCTCATTGACCGCTTGTTCCTGCGTGGGGTTGAGCCAAGGGAGGCGTGTTGGTGCAAAGGTGAAGTGCTCGGCAGCTTGCCGCGAATAGAATAAGTCGCGCAGATAAGCTAACCGATTGCCTTTGGCTTGCATCGTTCGGTCCAGCGCATCGAACATCTCTCGATAACTGGTTTCGTCAAATGAGAGTTGACAACCCACCTTTACATCTCCGCTCTGCATCTCCAGCAGCGGTACATTGTCGGGCACCGTCACCACCATACGTTCTCCATCGGCATACGACACCGTACCCGTGAAGCCATAAAACCGCAACGAAGCACCCTCACGATAGTGAAAGAACATCACCGGGCGACCATACTCGAAGTTGTGTTCCACCTCGGTATCTTGCTGACGGAACACCTCCACCACGCGCTGATTAAGACTGTTGTAATAGCTTTTGCCTACGCGTAGCGGAAACCAAGCATCCCCTCGTTTCACCTTCCGTTCCATACCGATGAGTTCGGTCTGCTTGCGGAAGGCTTCTTTTTCGGCATAATACTCCATCTGTAAGAGCAGTTTCTGCCTGAGTAGCGCTTGTACTGGTGTGTCGCCGTGTGTCATGAGTTGATCGAGATAAAAGATGAATTATCTAAGCGAGGTCACTTCTACCTGTGGTTTGCCCACACGCACGTCCTCGTTGTGGAACGAGAGACTGATGGTGCGGCTCTCACCTGGCATCAGATGGAAATAGTTGTCACTATAAATCACGGGCAGAATCTGCTCACCATCACCATCCTTAAGGTTCAGACGGAGCATCAGCGCGGGCGTGGAAGCCGGATTGTGTATCGTCACAGAGCCCACCCAGTCGCTGCCTTGACGATCAAAGTGGCTCTTACACTCCACCTTCACTTGCGGCAGAGCGAGCAATGCTTTGAAGTTGTCCGTCTCTTGTCCTAGCACATAGGTATTCTCAGAGACCATTTGGTCACCATTGGTCAGCTGCAATCGGAGGAAAAAGGTCGAAGGTGTTGCCGTGCTATCAGCCAAAGCGGGCAGCGTCACTGCTAGCACCTCCTGTGTGCAGTCAGTGGGGAGATTGATTGAGGCTGCGTCCTGCTTCACCTGACGGCCCTGTACGTCATAAAGCGTATAGGCTGCGGTGAGGTTAGGTGCATCGTTACCACTGCGATTGACTGCCTCAATCTTCTTGCTGGCAGCGTTATATTGTAGGTGCAGCGGCTCGCAGGCTTTCTTCAGACCGAAGTAACCCGCCGTAGGTTCTAGATAATAGTCGTAAGTCTGCCATACCATCGAAGGCCAACAAGGATGACTCATCCACATCAGCAATCCCATGCGGTGTTGTTGTGAAGCCTCATACATGGCGCGATGGCCATCATAGTTGACCCACTGCGCATAGGCGGCAAACTGCTTTGCGTTTTGCGGTTGGGCAAAGTGGCGAGCAATCATATCATTGAACAAACTGCCGTTCTGCGCGCCTCGAAGCGTGAAGTCGTGCTCGCCCCAAGCTATATTCTGTGGCCATAGCTTATCAGCGGGCAACATTCGGCGCAAGCTCTCAATGTTAGGCACGTTAGGCATACCCTGTTCAGAGTGGAGCAACTGAGATACGTGGGCGAAATACCACTCCGTAGGTCTCAGTCCATAGGGGCCGTGACCACTCACACCATCATCCGCCGAACTGCTGATGTATCCCAGCTGCGGATGCTCGGCAGCCACGCTAGCACGTAGAGCCTCGTCAAGCGTGGCAGGAGGATAGCCCTCGTTGCGTCCCACGTAGATGGCAATAGATGGGTGTTGACGTATACGGCGGATATAATCGCGGGCATTCTCCATGAACATCCCCTCATCATAAGGATCAGGTCCGTCCCAAGGGTTAGCGAGCCAGAAGTCTTGCCACACCATGATGCCATAACGGTCGCAAGCCTCATAGAACGCTTTGTCACCGATCTGACCCACCCAGTTGCGAATCATCGTGAAGTTCATATCGCGGTGATAGCGCACGGCGGCATCATATTCGCGTGCACGATAGTTGAGATTGGTTTCAGAGAAACCCCAGTTGCCACCTAGCGGTGTGACACGTTTATGGTTGACAAAGAGCGTTGTACGAGTATCAAGGTCAGCATAACTCATCTCGCGGATACCCGCTTTATAGTGGACCGTATCACCAGCCACGGCAAATCCGGCATCATATAGGTAAGGCGTGCCATATCCATTGGGCCACCAAAGGTTCATCTTCTGTCGTTGCAGTTGTGGGAAAGCCGATGGCGAGAACGTCACATCCTTAGCTTCTAGCGGTTTGAGCGTCACCTGTTGCTGGAAACGGATATCCCCAATCCATCCCATCACGGTAGTGGTGATGGTCTGTTTGAGATTGTTCTCCACTCGCACACAAGGCGTCATCGTGGCAAGCGTGTCCGTAGCACCAAGCTTTGTGGTCACCATCGGATCACTTACATGCGCTGTACGCTCCACAGAGAGATACACGTTGTTCCATATACCCACCTCACGTCCAGGCGTAGAGGTGATCCAGTCCCATCCCACTGACGCATGGAAGGTAGGGTTGTCACCACCCAGCACACCACCATTGAGGTCGGTGCTCTCTGCGTTCTTAATCTTCACAGCACCGATATGCTCGTTGCGATACACGCGCAGCTCGATGTTGTTGGTGCCTGCGGTGAGATAGGGTGTGATGTCAAAGCGTCCACGGACAAACGCACCATTGACTGCGCCCTGAATATTGCCGTTGACATAGATGTCAGCTTTCCAGTTGATACCATCTAGATTGAGGAAGACGCGGTTGCCCGAAGGCTTAGCGGCAAGGCGAAACTGCGTGCGATACCAGAAGTCGGCATTGAAGTAAGACTCTGATATCTGACGCATCTGATTGCCAATGGTATTGTCGGGCACAGCCCCAATGTTCATATAGCTTGTCAGCACGGTAGCTGGCACAGTGGCAGGGAGCCAAAGGTTGCCACCATCGCGCTTGAGCTGCCAGTCACGATTGAGCTCATAGCGATGTCCCGCAGCTAGTCCTAGTCGGCGTACAGCAGTAGCGGTGACCACATGAGGCGTGACGGGTGTACCAAAGACCTGCATCTCGCTAAGGGCATACATACCCGAGGCATCGGGCGTGGTGAGCCATAGACGTACATAGCGTCCTGTGGCTTGACAAGCGAGGCTATCTGTGAGCGAGGTGCCTGCCTGTAGCGACGCCACATCCGTCCAATGGGCGGCATCATCTGAGGTCTGAACCCTTCCGGCTTGGGCACGATGGAGCCAATGGAGCGTCACCTTGTCAAACTGGCATCGCTCGCCTAGATCCACGTACACCCACTGCGGTTGAGGTGAAGGGGTGGTTTTCTCTGCGGTTGAGACTTGCGTAGACGTCGTTTCATCCATCTGATTGAATGAAGCCACGGGACTCATCGTCAATCGGCGGTCAGCCAACTCGCCCGGAGGAAGCACCTGTTTCTGCTTAAAGGACACGGGGGGAGCGGGCGGAACGGCATGCGCCATCCACACACTGCTGAAATGGTTGCTCGGCATCATACCGCGCTCATCGGCGGTAAACAAGCTTTCGTACACGCGCCAGTAGGCACAGCCCTTCATTTGGAACTTGATGCGCAGATGGCGGTAGTTGCCACGTGTTATAGGGATAGTCACATCCACCAGTCGGAGGGGTAAGCGCTCAGCGGCTTCCTGCTTGTTGGGGTCAGAACTGATCATCTGCTTGGTATCCTTTCCTGGCAGGTCAGTGCCTTTGAGCGCACCCACCTCATACCAGTAGACACCATTGGCTGAAGCCTCCACGCTGATGGTGTAACCCTTAGTGGCTTCGCTAGCACGATAGGCAGCCCACGCATTGAGACGAAGCTCATGAGTGGCAACATCCATTCCGGTATAGTCAAACTGCAAATAGTTGTCCTCTCCTACCACATTGACGCTCGAGTGGATATTGCCATCAAAGGCCTTTTCCTTGTCGCGCAGATCAAACACACCATCTGCGGTGCTCACCTGCACCGTAGCGGGTTGGTCACTGCTGATGATTCCATCGGTGACCAGTTGGGCTGTGAGGTTATAGTCAACTGACGACGAAGCTATCGCCGTGCGAAGAAGAGCTAGATTGTGATACGCAGCGTCTTGATGACGTTCGGGAATGTTGGTTTCAGTGGGGCGACCGGGATACTTTCCGATACCGCGTGTGTGTCCGCCGTCGGCTGAAGCCACCACACTGAGAGCAAGTAGGGGCGCTACCGCCCATCGTTTGTTGTACATAATGTTTTCAGTTAGAGCGTGGAGCAAAGGTCACGCTTAGGTTTTGCTAGTAGAGCGGAAGCCCGTCAGCTCCCGCATACAAATATCGATTGATATGCAAAGATAGCCATTTATTTTGAGAATATGCCATTCTTTGCCTCGAGATGCGTCTCTATTGGGATGCAATAGCAATGCTTTCATCTCGTAGGTGAGGCTCATTGGGATAGAAAAATAAATTGATTTTGCTTAGTTTTTAATTTATTTTTTCCTGAAAAACAATTTAATTTTCATTCTCATACGTGCCCCGTCGGGATGTGATAGAGGTGCCAAGCGGGCTCAAGAAGGTTGCTTCAATAGGATGATAACGGCAACGCCGCTTTTCTGTTCAGATTCCACTTCATCTCTACGACAGCCCTTTGTCCATCCATGTCCTTGATATAGGCAACCCTATGCTTGATCAAGTGCTGAACGATTCATTCTCTATGGCAAATGCATAAAAGTGCTGCCTGTTGAGGAATAGGTTCCAAAAAAGTATTGCTTTTTAAGGAATTACAATAAAAGGCACTGAAAATAGGAGTTTTTTTTTACCTTTGCATTCTATACGTCTGCACACCATTGATAGCAGATTGTTTCTCTAAATCATGTCAATAATGAAACCTACCCACTTTCGTCTTTTCTCACTGATATGCTGCCTATTGCTCGCCCTTGGCACGATGGCACAAGATCGCATCCCTAAAGGGCATTGCGAAGCCAAGCGCAATGTGCTGCCGGGCAACTACAACTTTTGGCTTTACACCCCTGGCGACTATGAGCCACAAGGTCACCCCGTTCCGTTGGTTATCTTCCTACATGGTGCAAGCCTCTGCGGTCATGACTTAAGCAAGGTGAGACGCTATGGCGTGCTGGATGCGATAGACCGTGGCAAGATAGTGCCGGCACTGGTACTGGCGCCACAGAACCCCGGTGGTGCATGGAGCCCAAGCAAGATCAATGACCTGCTAGAGTGGACCAAGCAACACTATCAAGTGGACACCACACGTGTCTACGTGTTGGGGATGAGCCTAGGAGGCTATGGCACAATGGATTTTGTGGGCAAGTACCCGTCAAAGGTAGCGGCAGCAATGGCTTTCTGCGGTGGTTGCACACTCAAGGATATGAGCGGCCTAGGTGACCTACCGCTATGGATCATCCACGGAACAGCAGACAAGGCGATACCTGTGGCGCAATCGAAGCGTGTGGTGAGCTATCTGCAAAGTTGTGGCAAGGACAAGTTGCTACGCTATGACTGGCTCGCTGGTGGTTCGCATGGCATCCTAGCACGTATGTTCTACCTACAGAAGACCTACGACTGGCTCTTCGCCCACTCCACCGCTGACACTCCTCGCACGGTGGATAAGACGTTCGACATAGGTTATCCAGATATCAACCAGACCTACCAAGAGCTGAAATGGTTTAAGGGAATGTTTGAGAACGACTAACGTAAAACCGCTTCTTCATGATTGACACCGAGATTCTCATCACACATCTGGAACAGTTCTTGATCATGCCTAGCAAGGGATGGTCACTCAGCACATTCCCTTTCCTGATCACCTTTATATGCTTCTTCACCCTATACGTATCGATATCACGTTTGCATCGAAACATCAGGTTGTGGTATGTGATTCTCTTCAGCTTGTTCTTCGCATGGAAAGCCAATGGCGTATTGATGGTGTTGCTGCCCGTAACAGCCCTCGTGACATGGTGGCTCACACGTCGCATGACGCAGAGCGAGAAGCATCGCAAGGCTTGGCTAGCCACGAACATCGTGGTGACACTGCTGCCGCTGATCTATTTCAAGTACACCAACTTCCTTGCGCTGACGCTCAACGCCATCATCCAGAGCAACTTTGGGCCTTTCGATATTATCCTCCCCGTGGGCATCTCCTTCTATACGTTCCAGGCTATCAGTTATGCGGTGGATGTGTATAAGGGCAAATACCCCGGTGACACACCCTTGGTAGATTATCTGTTCTACATCACCTTCTTCCCCCTACTGATGGCTGGACCTATCACGCGTGCAGAGGTGCTGCTGCCACAGATACGAGGAAAGCGCAAGATTAACCAAGCATTGGTGTATGGCGGATTGTGGCTCATCCTATGCGGATTGCTCAAAAAGGCTGTCATAGCCGACTATATAGCGCAATATAACAACTGGGTCTTTGATGATCCGATGGGCTATTCGGGCTTCGAGAACCTCATGGCGGTGATAGGATTCACGTTGCAGATCTACTGCGACTTCTCTGGATATAGCGACATGGCTATCGGATTGGCTGGCGTGATGGGATTTGAACTAAAGGAAAACTTCTGCTTCCCCTATCAGAGCATCAACCCGCAAGAGTTTTGGCGGCGCTGGCACATCGCCCTATCTACATGGTTCAGAGACTATCTGTATATCCCGTTGGGAGGCAACCGCAAAGGCACACTACGCACCTCGCTGAACAATCTCATCACGATGCTTGTGGCAGGATTATGGCACGGAGCCTCATGGATGTTTGTCATCTGGGGCGGTCTGTGGGGTGTGACGCTCGTTGGGCACAAGCTCTGCCGTCAGTGGTTTCTTGACAGGATACCTAACACATGGTGGGTGAAGACGCTGTGCTGGGTGGTGATGTTTGCCTTTGTCAACGTGACATGGGTCTTCTTCCGCGCTGATAGCCTACACACCGTGGCGTTGATATGGCAACGCATCGTGACTGATCTAGACTGGGCCTACTTCCAGCCCTTTGTACACACCCGCCTGCTATGGATGGTGATGGTGGCTGTGGGACTGGAGCTACATAGCATACGCCAAACTGACTTGCAGTGGATGCGCAGCGGTTTCATCAAGTCGCCTTGGGTGGTGAAGCTCATCCTCTTTGCCATCGTCATCCAGCTGGTCATCAGCACGCAGCAAGGATCTATCCAACCTTTCATCTATGCGCGTTTCTAAGTGTAGATGATGCCTAACGTATCTCAGAAAAACTATCCTTTATCCAAAGACAATGTATATGACAACAACCCTACGAAACCTCATCGCATTCCTGCTTCTGCTCATAGCCACAGGAAGCGGACCTATCGCCATGCCAATGATGGCACAAAGCAACAGTGCTGACCAAGGTACGCTAATCAAAGCTACCGATGCGCGATATGCCTATACTGGGCGCATCCACTTCAATAGTGATGGTGGCGCATGTTGGACATGGCCTGGCGCACAGATCACGTGTCAGTTTAAGGGCACAGAAGCCACTATGAAGACCAAGCCTGGCAGCGGCTACTGGGTCGTTGTGATAGATGGCGGACAGCCACGCAAGGTAGAATCGACCAAGGAGAACAATGGTGTGGTGAGGCTTGCATCGCATCTGAGCAACGAGAAACACCTCCTACAATTGACCTACGCCACAGAAGCCGTGGTGCGACATCCCGTGTTCTACGGTCTGATGCTCGGAAAGAACGGCACGATGTGCGACAAACCGCAGTTGCCCACACGCAAAATGGAGTTTATCGGCAACTCTATCACCTGTGCCCTCGGCAACGAATGGGATGGGAAGAGCAAGGACTATAAGATGTCCATGCAGAACATCTACTACTCGTATGAAGCCATCACCGCCCGCAACCTTCAAGCACGATACCAAGTGGTGGCGCGATCAGGGCTAGGCATCTACCGCAACACCTGCGGCAACGTGAATGGCGACAAGAACGTGTTGCCCACCTATTATCCCTATGCCGACTTTGCTACCTCGGGTACGCAATGGGATTTTGCTCAGTATCAGCCCGACGTGGTATGTGTTAACCTTGGCACAAATGACACCACCAGTCCCAGTTGGAGCGATGAGAAGCTACAAGAGGCTTTCAAATCGTTTGTCAAGACACTACGCTCCCACTATCCCAAAGCCAAGATTGTCTTGCTCACCGGCACAATGATTAAGAACAAGCGCCTCGCTGCCGTGCAACAAGCCCAACAAGCAGCCATCGATGATGCTGCCAAGAGGGGTGACAAGGAGGTGTACCGATTCGACTTCACACCTGACGACGGTTCGCTAGGTTGGGGTTACGGCAGGCACCCGTCACGCAAACGACACGAGCAGATGGCAGCCGAGCTCACACCCTATCTCCGAAAGCTCATGAACTGGAACTAATCTGACCGTAAAGCGGGAAGCCACCTAGATGGTTTCCCGCTTTATGTTTGCAAGCATTACAGCGCTACTAACAATGAAAGAAAGCACTTTTTCGCCACAATCGTTGTCTATTAAATAAATATTTCTTAATTTTGGCGTGACAATTCGGTTAACATTGACCGATGCGTCAGACATCGATGGAAAGAGCTAAGCGACAACCGGTCACGTGTGGCCTCTGTCAATGATGCTCCAAAAGGACGTTTACCAACGTTATCTTCTCGTCTCAGACTTCGCAACTCTAGATACATACGGAAGATACGGCAACTAAGCGCCCACGTTAGGTGTATTATATCTATGCCTCAGATTGGCATACCATATAATATCTCTTGGCGTGGCTGGCTGCGTTGCCTATCCTGTATGTAGGCAATGCGAAGGCCAGAGACGGGGATAGGCAAGTATGGCCTCCCACGTCTTTTTTTATTTACACACCATTTAATCAGAGAACTTTCCATAAGAGAGGCAACGGAAAGACATGCCGCATTATGGAACAATGCTTGATCGGATTGAGTTTTGATGATGGACGAATAGACAATTACACCCATGTACGCCCCTTACTGGAAAGATACAACCTGCCTGCAACATTCAATATCACAACGGGATATGTGCTAGGACAACTGAAACCTGGCGATCCTACCGACGTAAAACCTATGAACATGGATATGGTCAAGGAGCTAAGCCGTCAGCCGCTCTTTGAAATTGCAGGACATGGATGGGCACATAGAAACACCATTGAGGACATTCACGAAGGATTTGAAGATCTGAAACGCCAATTAGGAGTAGAGACGCTAACGGAGCTTGGTGACGGATTTGCCAGCCCAGGGACAGGTCTTTGCGATGAGACGTGGCGCAAACTCACAGCAGAGAGTGGCAGTAGCCTGAAATATGCACGCGTTTCGTTGAGATATAAGAGTCATGCTAAGTGGAAGACGCTTATCCGGAAGGTCAGTAGAGTGACCAAATGGCCCCTACTCTATCGCTTGGCTTATCAAGACACCTTAATGGATCAGGTGGAAGATAACAAACTTTACAGTGTGCCCGTGCTGGCTTCTATCACGGTGAATGAACTGAAGGCGCTCATCGATTATAGCGTGAAGCATCGGAAGGCATGCGTCTTGATGTTTCATAGCATCGTACCCGACGGACAGGTGCATGACAACTGGGACTATGAGGAAGGTCGATTCAGCGAGTTTTGTCAATATCTCAAGGATGGCGAGCGCCGCGGTGACTTACGGGTCTGCAAATCCATCGATATTTGGAACGCATTAAAGGGTGACCACTAAGCGTATGTTTGAGTATATATATAGCAAGAAAAGAGTAGCCGGAATATACCGAAGCATTAGGGGGGGGTATGCTAAGTGCAAGGAAATCAGCCCTTTACTATGGACGGAGCATTGTGTAGAATGTGCCGCACCTGCTTGTTATGCCACTTGCCCACGCTATCAGAAACGAGCAGATGGCAACTGCGTTAGGTTAGTGGGTAGCTTCACACCCATCAAGAGCGCACAAGGTATCGGCGCAACGTGTGAGTTTAGAACTTGGGCTAAAATTGAATCGCAACTGAAAACGTGCGTCATGTCCGCTGATAGCTATGCCCGGCTATATCGTGCCATCACACGGTGGGGTTACATCTTCCGGTCGTTAGCAGCCATTATGCCCATCAAGAAAGCACAAAGGTTTATTGACAACGGATGGTTCAGCTACAGGCAGAAGCTCATCAACCTCTGCATAAAGGACAAGAAGCCACTCGTGGCACTGACGCTGAAAGGAGATGTCACCAATCAAGATCATCCGTCAACCTTCCTTGTGGATATAAAGAGCGCATCGGCATTGCTTTATCGCAAAGCCATAGAAGTACCTTTGGGACACTCAACATTCAACGTGAACATCCCACCATACGAAAGCAAGGATCAGCTCCACTTTATCAACCTTCACCCTGTCAATGCCGAAGAGCACATCAAGGTTACATTCAACAGCCTTGAGATGCTGCCCACCGATATAAAGGAGGGCAAGAAGGTGAAGTGTGTGATTTGGGATCTAGATAACACGTTATGGGATGGCGTGCTGATAGAGGGTGAGGTGAAACCTAATCAGCGATTGATTGACCTGATTATAAAGCTAGATGAGCGAGGCATCGTCAATAGCATCGTATCCAAGAACCACGCTGAGGATGTGGAAGCCAAACTCAACGAGCTAGGCATTAACGACTATTTCGTGTTTAAGAAGGTCAACTGGACTCCGAAGAGTGTCAACATTGCTAACACCATCAAGCAGATGAATATCAATCCAGACACGATAGTCTTTGTGGACGACAACCCCTTTGAGCGCAACGAGGTGTTGCTACACCAACCAAGCATCACCTGCGTGGATCCCTCAGAGATAGAAGAGCTAACCCGATGCAGCCGATTCAACGCCGTTGTAACGGAGGATTCAAGGAAGCGCAGAGGCACCTACAAGATGCTAGAGGCTATGGCTACGGAAGAGGAAAACTGGGAGGGAGACATCAACGACTTCCTAAAGAGTTGCCATATCAAGGCGCAAGTGTCGCAACCTAAACCAGAAGAGATCACACGTTGTTACGAACTGTTGCAGCGCACCAACCAGCTGAACTCGTCGGGGCGTAGACTTTCCATGGACGAGGTGCAAGCGATAGTGCGAAGCGAAAGCTATGACAGCTACGTGCTGAGGAGCAGTGACAAGTTTGGCGATTACGGAATAGTGGGATTCCTCATTATTAATAAGGAGAAAGAAACGCCCGTAGTGACCGACTTTGTGATCAGTTGCCGTGTGGCAAACAAGAAGATAGAACCCACGCTGATCAACTATCTCGCCCAGCAATATGGCGGAAAGCTACTATTCTGCTACAAGAAGACCCTACGCAATGGTCCCATGTTTGCCATCATCAAAGAGCTGAACATGACAAAGCAATGTACCTCGGATGACATGGAGACCTATCTATGTTCATTCAACCAAGAGTATCCACAGATTGTGGAGATATACAGACATTCGTAAAGGCATCCCACTAAGTGAGAACCTTCATAACGCGAAAGGAGCGGAACGCCTCATCGCAAGGCATTCCGCTCCACTTACACACTTACTACTATTACTTTAGATACAAAAACCTATATATTCATTCTTACTTCAAAAAGGTTTGTCTATGTCGGGAGTTACTTCACAGTAACCTTAAATTGTCCATCCACGTTGCGTGAGTCGACCACGGCAATCTGCGAGGTGCCTGCAGCGAGACCCTTAAGGGTGATGGTAGAGTCGGCTATGGTAGCCTGCACTATCTTGGTGTTCTGCACATACACCTTGTAAGGGGCTTTGCCAGTGGTCACTTTCACCTGTGCCGTTTCCCCTTTGTTGACGGTAACGGTGCTCTGATCAAACTTCAGAGGAGCAAAAACGCTCACCAACAGAGAGGCGGTATGGTTGGCATTATCAGTGGCTACGATGGTGACATTACCCTCTTCATAACCTTTCACCGAGACGGTGTCGTGGCTAACCGTGGCTATAGCCTTGGTGCTGTCGGTTGATACCACCTTATATGGAGCTGTGCCATAGAGGATGACACGTTTCAGAACGCTATCTGGATATAGGCGCATGACGGGATTGTTGAATTGCATACTGGTATCTGTCGGGTCGTCATTGACACAAGAAGCCATCACCAGGGCGCTTACGCCGAGCACCATCATCATTAACACGCAGAATACGTTTCTCTTTTTCATTGTCTATCTTATTGTTGTTATGCTTTATGTCGACTCTGTCATAAGACGTTCGTCTATTACATAAACACCACACTGGTCAAAACATTGCCTAGAAGAAGAGAAAAAAAACAAAAAAAAACTTCACCCGCTAACGTCCGATGTGGGCACGTTAGCGGGTGAAGCATGTATATGTAGGGATAATTATAAGCCGAAAAGATGATGCGCGGTCTTATGTCTTATAGCGTCAAGACGTTCTTCATAGGCTAATCTTCGGTATCTGCTTTGGTCTGACTGAGCTTCTGATACTGGGATGGTGTCATTCCGTTGACCTTACGGAAGGCATTGATAAAGCTAGCGGCGGTCTTATAACCTAGCTCTTGATAGATGGCTTGGATGGTCATGTTGCCATAATGCTGGGTGTCGGTGAGACGACGGCAAGCCTCGCGAATACGAAACTCGTTAAGGTAGGTCTTGAAGTTCTTACCATACGTTTCGTTGATAACCATCGAGACATACTTGGTGTTAGACCCTACCATCTGCGCAAGGACGGCAAGGCTGAAGTCGTCACGACTGATAACGCTCACATCCTCAAACACATCATTGATCTTTTCAAGCAGTCGGGTGGCTTGGTCATCTGAGAGCAAAGAACCCTTATCCATATCTTCAGTGCTCTCTGCGCTAGCTTCATCTGATGGCGAAGAGGCGGGCTGAACGGTGGCAGGCGCTGCTAGTTCTTCCTTCACTGGCATAGGTTGCTCGGTCGAGGGCTCAGAGTGGTCAGCTTTCTCCACGGCAGCTAGGTAACGACGACGGAGCTGTTGGGTGTTCTTGTTTTGGCGGGTGAGTTCCTCGTTCTTATCCACCAAAAGCTGTTGTGACTGGAGCAACTGCTTGTTGCGATAGCGCAACTTGATATATAGCGTTGCGATAACAATCATAAACAGCAGGAACGCGACAACGGCAAGGGTGAGGTAACGATTGTGCATGGTCAGACGACCTATCGTGGCATCGTTCATGCGATTTTCATAATCGAAGAGCTTCATCTTGGCAGAGTTCATACGCTGCGTATCAAAGATGGAGTCGTTGAGCTCAAGGTAACGACTGCGACACTGGTTGGCCTTTATGGAGTCGCCAAGATGCTTGTATGCCACATAAAGGTCACGACACACATCTGATTCCTTGAGTTTATCGTCCGACGCTATAGCAATATCAAGGCTCGTTTGTAGGCTTTTCACCGCCTCAGCGTATTTCTTCTCAAGCAACAAGATGTTACCAATCTCGCTATATATCATCGACATATAACGCGGGCCGATGCTATCCATCTCCGCAGCACGGAGCGCCTCACGCTGATAGTATAGCGCTGGGGCATAGTTGTGTTCGGCTTTAGCTATCATGCTTTGATTGGCTAGGGCATAGTAGCGATACACACCATTGCCTTTATACGGCAAACTCATCTGTATCTTATACCAAGGACGTGCTTCTTGGGCATTGTCACTCAGACAATAGACCTGCACCAGATTGATGGCAAACTGCATTTGGGCAAGCGTATTCTTGTCCTCCACGGCTATAGCGTAACCTTTCTTAAAGTAGTAAGTGGCGCGATCATAATCCTCCATATAGGCATAGACATTGCCAATGTTTCCCGTGCTAGCCATCTGTGTGGCACGGTCATTGGTCATCTTAGCGGCTTCCAAAGCTTGCGTGTACAACGACAAAGCCTCTGAAAACTGCTCACTCTGAAAATGCTTATCAGCTTGAAGCTTTAATTTTAGGGCATCGCCAGGGTTTTGGTCTATCGCCTTCACCCTCGCAGGGAACACAAGTGCGCCAATAAGCATTAAAAAAGCAATGAAAACCTGTTTCATACGTACAAAGATACGGAAAAAAACTAAACCAGCGAACATTTCTTTAATTTCTTGAAAATATAGTTAAACTACTTCCTAAATGCAACATATAAGCCACGTTTTTCTTTGTTTTCTTGAAATTAAAAGCACTGAAACAACAAAATGTTGCAATGATGCCTTATCTTTTTTAACTTTGCAAGCATTCGAAGAGTATACGTGACGATTTGCAATACTTTACATATATTCATTTATCAACATTCACGCTTATGAGAAAGATTATCTATTTCTTAGCTTTCGTGTTTGCTTTAAGTTTCACAGTGCCTTTATCGGTATCCGCACAGGAAAAACAAGACCTGCCGCTATTGATGAAGAGGACAGTGAAAGCACCGCCACAGAAAGCTGAAGCGTACACCGCACCTTACTACGAATCGTTTGACGATTCAACATCGTATGCCCAGTGGACGCAAATCAACACACAACAACCCTACTACTTTGCATGGCGCTATTATTACTTTAATGGTGTCTACACAGGACCGGGCTTCAACAGCACGCCTTGTGCATGGTTTGGACAAAACTTCGATGCAGGCAAACAGGCTTCAGACAACTGGTTTATCTCACCAGGAATCACATTGAAGGCTGGCAACACCTATCGTTTGTCCAACTACATCCGCGGTTACTTCGAATCATCCATTCATGTTTATCTGCTCACATCACCCACAGATACCGTGAATGGACGTATCAGTGTTATGGATATCTGCGAGGCATCGCCTTCGGATACATACACTGGCGACGTTGAAGTGCCCGCTGACGGCACTTATTACATTGCTTACCATGACAACACGCCTTGGCGAGAGAATGGTACCGCGCTGCGTTACCAATGGTATCTAGACGAGGTGAAGCTCTTTGCGATAAGCAACAATGGCGTACCTGCTGCCATAGGCAACCTTAAGCAAGTGCCTGGTCAGAACGGCGAACAAAGCATGGGGCTGAAGTGGACTCTGCCTACAAAGAGCAAGCAAGGCGAAGACCTTGACGCTTTGGCTTATGTTAAGGTCTTTAAGGATCAGACCGACTCGGTAACCATCAGTGACGGTGTCACTCCTGGCGCACAGATGACCTGGACCGATCCTAACCCTACACCTGGAAAGCATACCTATAGCGTGTTGGTGGCTAACACCACTGGCGAAAGCGCACGCGCCACTGTGAACACAATGATAGGTATCGACTATGCTGGAGCACCCGAAAACCTCAGCGTCGACTATGACGAAGATGGTGAAATCATAACGATCGACTGGGATAAACCAGAGTTTGGACGCAACGGTGGATGGTATGACCCAACGGGTTTGACATATAACATCGTACGCCAACCAGGTAACAAGCTCCTCGCAAGCAATTACACCGGCACCCAATATGAGGATGAAGACCTTGAAGAGTATGGCAACTACATCTATCAAGTGTCTACAAGCACCACTGCTGGTCTCGGCGCAACCGCTACAAGCCAGGGCGTCGTAGCTGGTAGCACCAAGGCATTGCCTATCCGCGAAGGTTGGGAGGATGAGACCACTTATCCCACTTGGACCATCGTGGACAACAACAATGACGGACACACCTTATATATAAAGCACTCTAAGGGACGTGAAAGCGCCACGGCTATCGGTTGGGACTACACCTCTACAGATGTAGATCGCGACGAAAGCCTTTACTCGCCACCCGTAGAGCTACAGGCTGGCAAGAAGTATCGCTTGTCATTCTACGTAACAAGCAATCCTTACGCAGAGTTTTCTCTTGATGTAAAGTATGGTAAGGGAAAGACACAAGCCACACAGACCAACTCTGTGATAAGCTATGCAAGTGTTTCTGCAGGCGATTACTCTCTAGCAACTGCCGACTTTGAAGCCAGCGAGAATGGTATCTTCTATTTCTCATGGTGGCTACACAATGCATCTAGCTACGTTTGGTTTGACGATTTCCGCATTGAGGAGATTCTCGAGAACAACATCGAAGCTACCTCTATACGCAATCTGAACACTGCGCCTACTGTGGGCGAGAAGATCTCCACTGGTGTTACCTATACCAACACAGGTTCAAACCGCTCTTCTTCGTTCAAGGTTCAGCTTCTTGACAACAAAGGCAACGTGCTCGGCGAGAGCACCATCTCACGTCCTTTGGCTGCTGGAGCTACTGGTACAGCAAACATCTCGTGGACCGTTCCCGAAACAGCCGAAGGTCAATACGCTATCTATGGCAAGGTAGAAATGAGCGGTGACCAGTGTGATGTTGACAACACCACCTCTGTCTCTTACCTCAACGTACAGCCTAAAGGAAACAAAGCAGTGACTATCGGTACAGATATGACCGAGGGTAACGTGAACGAGTATGCACCTTTCAAACACTATGGATATACCTTCAGCCAGTTTATCTATCGTGCAAGCGACTTCAATGGCTATGCTGGCGACATCGACTCGCTTTCTTTCAAGATTCGTGGTGGACAGCAAAAGGACTACAAAAATCTGCCAATCCGTGTGTATCTATACAACACCGAGCAGGCTGACATGAACACGGGTTGGATGGATCCATCCCGCATGACTAAGGTATTCGAAGGCAATATAGACCTGAACATGGGCGTATATGACCTCGTTATTCCTTTTGATAAGGCATTCCAGTACACTGGTGGCAATCTAGGTGTAATGGTTGTAGGCGACTTTGACGATGCTTTGATGCTCAGCCAAGGCTATGGTCTTGCGGCATATTGCACCGAATATGGTCTAGGAAGCACACGTATCTTCCCAAGCAACTACTATTACAAGCCCGACCTTGATAACCTTGACAACACCATTGGTAGTTTCTACTCCACTATCCCTAACGCCATTTTCTACATGGACGTTACCAAGACCGTAACCGTCAAAGGTACCGTAACCGACAATGATGGTAATCCGGTCGCAGGAGCAACCGTTGCTGGAGGTACTATCAGCTATGGTTATGCCAATGGTTATCCTCATGTACGGGCCACAACGGATGAGAACGGACAATACACCCTCAGTTATCTGCCTGTAACTTCATCATATAGTCAGCAGATTGTTGCTAGTGCTATAGGTTATCAGGACGCATCAAGCTACAAACAGTTTACCGCTGGCGACACTGCTACTGTAGACCTTAAGATGCAGAAGTGTGCCTTGGTAACACTCAAAGGCAAGGTGACCGACGCTACTGATGCTACCGCTGGCATCGCTGGTGCTTCTATTACGCTCACGGGCGACAACACCATCACCGCTACCACCGCTGAAGATGGTACGTTTGAGATCGAAGGTGTCTATACCATCAAGCCTTACTATATCTTAGTGACTAAGGATGGTTATCAGAACTACGACTACTATGGTGGTTATCAGGTACGTTTCTACGACTATGATGGCGACGGAATCTCCGAATCTAACATCCAGATGTCACCAGTCACCGCTTCTCCTTATAGCGTAAGCGCTACGGACGAGGGCGACAAGGCGGTCATCACATGGGCAGAACCCATCGCTGACGTTACTGCAACAAAGGCAAGCAACGATCCTATCGGAATGTTTGGTGGCGCTTACACACTTGCCGTAGGTCAACGATTCACTGCTGCAGAGCTACAAAGCCTCGGCGCTGATAGCCTTTACTATGTGAAGTCGATCCGCTTCGCACCTATGTCTACTGGCAACTTCACCCTCGCTATCTGGCAAGGTGAGGAAGGCAACGAAGGTAAGGTATACGAAGAAGCCGTTACTCCTACCACTTATAACGATTGGAACACCTTCAATCTCTCTAAGCCTTACAAGATCGATCCAACCAAGAGCATTGTCATCGGTTACACCCTCAGTGCTTCATCTGGTTCTTATCCTGTTTCCTTTGACGGAGGTCCATTGGTTGAAGGTGGCGACGCGCTCTTTGACGCTACCAACGATGTATGGACGAGCGCACACGAAGTGCTACCCGAATCGATGCACTACAACTGGAGCATACAAGCCGTCCTAGGCAATGATCCTAACAGCAACGCACTGCCTTGGGCTGATGCTGATGCTGCTACAATGGTGAAACAACTGGGCAACGTCATCACACTCGACTCTATCCAGAGCTGGGCTGCTAAGAAGAATGACGTTCAGGCACAAGCCAGCTATGGCACCAAGATGCTCGATGAGCAGACCATCCTTCAGAAGAAAGCGGCTCGCGAAGCTGCCGAGAAAGCCTTGACTGAGGCTTCTGCAAGCAAGAAGGCTCCTGCTCGCTGGCCTGCAAAGGGCTACTTCATCTATCGTCTTGAAGCAGGCGCAGAGAACAGTGGTTCTTATTTCTGGACTCGACTCAACGACGAGCCCGTCACTGAGACCACCTATACTGACGATGCTTGGAGCTCACTCGATAACAAGGTGTACCGCTATGCAGTGCGCACCTATTACGGCGGAAGCTATTCAAAGTGGAGCGATGGCACCACCTCAGCGTTCACTTACTCGAATGGTGTGGACAAGGGTCACTACGCTACGCTGAATATCAAGGTTAACACCAACTATGGAACAGCCGAAGGTGCTAAGGTAGCGCTCACTGGCGACGACCAAACCACCTATGCAACGGTAGGAGCTGACGGTGTAGCCACATTCAACAACGTACGCTTTACCAGCTATAACGTTGTGGTTACTAAGCCTTACTACACACATGCTGCTATGCAACTCTCCGTTGGAGCTGACAATGTCAATAGCGACCTCGTAACTGAAGCTTCTATTGACCTGCCATTCGCTGCCAAAGGTCCTGAGATGCTCACCGCTACCGACTATATCACGGATGCTCGTCTCTCTTGGGAGACTCCATCACCCGCAGTGACAGCTAACCTCACACAGGCTAAGGGTCAGCATGCAAGCTCTTACGGCCTCACTGAAGGTGTAGAATTTATCATGGGTAACCTTCTTGAGCCAAGCGATTTGGCCGAGTACAACTACACCGACTTCTACATTGACAGTCTGAAGTTCTACGCCAATGCTGCTACAACCTACTCACCTGTGCTCTACTGTGGTATCTCATCCGATCAGACACGCCAGATACTCCGTATGGACCGCAAGGTATCTGAGGATGAGGTAGGCACATGGGTAGGCGTAGCATTGCCCGAACCTATCAAGCTGGATCCGTCGAAGTACTACTACATCGGTTACGCTGCAACGACCGAGTCAGGTCAACAACCTTTCTCTATCGATGACGTGCAGAATAGCAAGGGTAGCTATACCTACGGATACTCTTATTACACCTACTCGTACACATGGTACAACTACTCTGCATATGGTTCTACTGAGGTGGCAGCGCACATCACTGACACCAAGAACGTTGCTGGCTTGCTTGACAAGAACGTCAACTATGACGTGTATCGCCTCGCTGCTGCCGACTCAACCAACCAAAGCGGATGGGTGAAGCTCACCGATCAAGCTATCCAGGATGAGAACTACACCGACAGCCTATGGCAAGCACAGCCAAGTGACAACTATATGTATGCCGTGAAGGCTATCTATGAGAATGGTGCTGAGTCGCCTGCATCACTGAGCAAGGTGCTCAAGAAGGGTGACGTAGCGTTATTGAACGCGAAGATCAACACCAACAACATGGTTTCTCCTGCAGGTGCGAGCGTTCGCATCCAAGGTGGCAACTATCTCTACAAGGGTGTTGCTGGAGCTGATGGTCTGTGTCAGATACCCGAAATAGCAAAGGGCACTTACACATTGACTATTGCGAAGGATGGCTTTACCACCATCAGCGAATCCATCAATATGGACGAGGATATCGTCAACAAGCTCTACACGCTGGAAGAGCTCAAGACCGCTCCTGTCTATGTACGCGCTGAAGAGGCTGCTGACCAAGCAAGCGTATCCCTTACATGGCGTGCTCCAGGCGAGTATGTACCAACAGAGGGCTGGGCTTACTGGGACAACAACAATCCTTACGGTGGTTTCGGTACAAGCACCGGCTACTGCGCCCTAGGTCAGCTCTTCACTCCAAGCGATCAGACCTCTAAGGGAATGAAGGAACTGAGCATCTCTAAGATTGCGTTCTTCCCTGCCTCTACCAACAATCCTCCTGCTGACGGAGCTACCTGGACCGTAAAGGTTTGGCGTCAGACTGCTAGCGGCGAGTATGAAGAGGTGGCATCAGAAGCTGCCGGCAAGGTAACACTGGGTACATGGAAGGAAGTGGAGCTTTCTACACCTTACTATGTATCAGGCGACGAAACGCTTATCATCGGTTACATCTACACCGGCAGCAGCGCTACACCGCTCGGTATTGACAATGGTCCTCTCGTAAAGGGTAAGGCCGATTGGGTCAACTTCGGTGACGGATGGACAGAGCTTACCTCTGCCGCTTCAAGCTGGAACTACAACATCCTGGTTCACGCTTATCTTGAGAAGCTCGAGGAAGCACCAACAACCAAGGCTCCTGCTTTGGCTCCTGCTCAACCTCTCAGCACCAAGAAGGCTCCTAAGGTATCTGTACGTCACTCAGTGAAGAAGACTGCAAGCGCAGCTCATCCTATGCTTGCTTCTAACCTCCAGTACACTGGCTACCTAGTTTACCGTCTTGCTGACGGCAGCCAGAACGACGAGAATGCTTGGACGCTACTCACCCAGAAGCCTATCACTACCACATCGTTCACCGACGAGGCATGGGCTAACGTGCCTAGCGGCGACTACCTATGGGCAGTGAAAGCTATCTACATGAGTGGCAACTCAGAAGCAGCATTCAGCCAAGATATCATTGCAAACACCACCGCCATCAACAGCACCACTGTTGTCAGTGGCGTTACAATCAAGCAGATCAGCCGTCAGCGCTTCTTGGTTACCACACCTGAGGCTGCTACCCTGTATGTCACCAACGCTGCAGGTGCCAACGTGCTGACCACCGGCTTGAAGGCGGGCGAGAACATCATCAATGTCAACGCTCCCGCAGGTGTTTATCTGTTCAAGGTCAATGGCTCAAAACCTGCAATGGTTAAGACCACGATTAAGTAAGGCGTCGGTATTCGACATCTAACTATCGTCTAATCAAGAGCCGTGCTTCGGCAACTGGTTGAAGCACGGCTCTTTTCTTATCTTCATAATAAATATAGTAACAAAGCAAAGTGTTTCCTATGAAAAGATTTTTTTACTCCATGATGTTATCCTTGCTCTGCGCTGGTGGAACCTACGCTGACGACATCTCTCTAGCATGGTGCGACGGCTCACAGGTAGAAGGGTCGCTAGGCGCTAGTGGTGAGGTAGCAGCGGTATTCTCAGCTGCCGACTTCCCCATGTACGTCGGAACGCAAATCACGGGCGTGCGCATTGGTATGAACGAAGATGTGCTCAAGGGTGTCACCGTCTTCATACGCAGTTCGCTCACGGGTGAAAATCTATATACATTCTCTACCGACATTCTATATAAGGGTTGGAACGATCTGACGTTCGACCGTGGCGTGACATTTCCCGAAGAAGGGCTGGTCATCGGTTACACAGCCAACAACACTACCATGGCAGGCATCTCTGGCCAAGCATACACCGATGGTTGCTATGCCAAGACCAATGGAACATGGCAGAGCTATGCAACCGCCGTCAGCCACTCGCTTTGCATCGAACCCATCATCAGCGGCGAGAGCTACACAAAGCATGATGTAGCTCTGATCTCAGCCGAAGATCAGACCATAGAAGCAGGACAGCCGTTCACCATCAGCGGATTGCTTCGCAACAACACATCCTCCACACTTACCAACATCTCACTTACCTATAATACAGGCGATGGCGACAAGACCGCCGACGCTACCGTCAATGATGTGCTACCAGGCGAGATTGGTACATATGCGCTTCCCGTAGAAGGCGGAGTGAGCAGCACGGGCAACTGCCCTATGACCATCCGCGTGGCAGCCGTCGACGGCAAACCTGACGATTATGCTTTCAACGACGATGCTTCTTGCACGCTCTCGGTGCTCGATGCTATCGTGAAGAAGATGGTTCTCATAGAAAACTTCTCCACAGCGAAATGTCAAAACTGCCCCAGCGGACACGAACGACTGGAGCGCGGACTTGAGGGGGAGACCAATTATGTCCTCGTCACGCATCATAGCGGTTTCTACACGGACGAGATGACCACCACGGGCGACGTAGATCTGCTTTGGTTCTACAACAGTTCGACAAAGTATGCCCCTGGAATAATGATCAATCGCCATAAGTTCCCCGATTTTACCAGTGCCATCTATAACCAAGGGCCCGTGTTCAACCCATCCGATGCAGAGACAATCAACAAGCTATACAAGCAAGAGCTCGAAGGTGCTGCGCCTGTAAAGATAGAGCTGCAACGCAACTTCGACCCTGCTACACGCAAGCTGATTATCAAGGCGAGCATGAAGCAGATTGCCGGACTTTCGCTAGGCGACAACCCAAGGCTCACCATCAACCTCATTGAGGACGGAATAGAAGGTTCGCAATCGGGCGTCACGGGCACGTACACCCACAATGACGTCACACGCATGTTTGTCACCCCATCGTTCGGTGACGTGGTGACGCTCAGCACAGATCAAGACACGTATGCTACCTACACCGTCACGGTGAGCAGCGCATGGAAGGAGGATCAGATGCGCATCGTGGCATTCGTAAGCAACTATGACGATGCCGATCCTAACAACTGCGACGTGTACAACGCCACGGAGTGTGAACTCAAGGGTAGCGATGACATCGCAGATGATGACACCAACGGTATCGCTTCTGCCACAACAAACCTTCACTCAGCACAGCCCGAGGCCATCTACTCTATCACCGGAGCGCGCATAGACGAGATGCAGAAGGGTGTGAACCTGGTGCGCTTCAGCGATGGCACGGTGCGCAAAGTGTTAGTGAAATAAACTGGATAAATCACAAATCAATACGACTATGAGAATAATAAGTAAGCTCTTTCTAGCCGCTGCATTGCTGACAACGTCAGCCGCCAATGCACTAGCTGTACCCGCCTATCCGGGAACAATAAAGGCGCTACAAGCCAATGGCACAGAGATCACCATCCGTCTCATCGGTGACGAGTATAGCCACATGACCGTTACCACTGATGGTTATCCTCTGCTGTTCAATGCCTCCACACGCAACTATGAGTATGCTGAGCTGCACAATGGTACGTTTACCGCCAGTGGTATCACCGCTACCGAACCCGCAGCACGTGACAAGGCTGCCACCACCTTCCTAGCCACGATAGATAAGGATGCCGTGATGGCACAATGGGCCACACAGCACGATGCTGCCATGAAGCAATGGAACCAAGAGATGACCGCCAAACATGCCACATCAACACAAGCACAACCACAACGCATCGTGCGCATCAGCGATGTACCCACAACGGGCAAGCACGATGTGCTCGTCATCTTGGTGCAGTTTGCCGACTCTAAGTTTACCGACAACAACATGATGGACGACCCCGTCAACTACTATGACCGTTTCTTCCATCAAGAAGGATTCTCGGACAATGGTGCTCGCGGATCGGTGTACGACTTCTATACCTACGGATCCAACTATATGTACGATCCGCAGTTTAAGGTTTACGGACCAGTCACAGTAAGCCAGAATGCCGAATACTATGCTGGCAGAAACGGTTCGGCCAACACCTACAAGCTCATCCAGGAGGCGGTGCCACTGGTCAACGAGCAATATGATGTCGACTTCTCTACCTTTGACACCGATGGCGACGGCGTGGTGGACAACGTTTATTGTATCTACGCTGGCAAAGGACAAGCCGATGGTGGCGGAACCTCTACCATTTGGCCTCATAGCTATAACCTAGACAATAGCTCGGCAGATCGCTCTTTCCTTGTTGATGGTGTCAAGATAGACCGATACACCGTGTCACAGGAGGTTAATGGTGTATCCAATGTGCCCGTAGGTATAGGTACCTTCGTACATGAGTTTGGGCACGTGCTAGGTTTTGCTGACCACTATAACAACTCTAGCTCTTGGGGTGGATTAGTCAACAACGTAGGCAACTGGGACGTGATGGCTAGCGGTTCGTACAATGGCGACCAAAACTGTCCTCCCACCTTCTCAGCTTTTGAGCGTTACTCGCTAGGTTGGACACAGCCCACAGTGCTTAATGCGAAAACCGACACGCTGATCAATCTGTTGCCTTATGAGAGCAGCAGCCAGAGTTATCGTGTCAATATCAGCGCTGACGACACCGAATACTATCTCATAGAGAACCGCCAACAGACGGGTTGGGACGAGCATCTGCCTGGCCACGGCATGCTGGTGTGGCACATCCTAGAGGACCAAACGGTGTGGGATAACAACAAGCCCAACTATGACCAGAACATGCAGTACGTTGATATTGTTGAAGCTGCGCAGGTATACACCACAAGCGGTACGGCTAGTGATGCCTTCCCAGGCACTGCCAATGTCACCGAATACAACTTCACATCATGGAGCAACCGCAACATCTTTGGTTTTGCATGGCTCCGCGAGTGTGACGACCAGCTCTGCCAGTTTATCCTCACCAACACCGCTTATCGTCTGCCACAACCTTCTCTCACCGTGGACGACGTTATGGGCACCAGCGCTACGTTGTCATGGGGCACCAGCGAGCTCGCTACAAGCTACAATGTCTATGTGCGACACAATGGCGAGCTGATCGATTCGATCGCCTCTGAGGATAAAGGCTCCTTCTCGGTAAGCGGTCTTGAACCCGAAACCGAGTACACCGCACAGGTGGTGGCACGATTGGCCTCGCTAAGCAGTGACACGGTGAACGTGGCTTTCACCACCCTACCCCGTCAGATAGAGGAGCAGACGCCCGTAGCCTTGCTTCCTACTGACATCACCTCAGATGGATTCACAGCTGCATGGCAGCCCGTACCTGATGCCACCGACTATGAGCTAAACATCTACCGCCGCACGTTAGATGGTGACGGAACGGTGTCAACAGGCTTTGACGACTTCTCTACCTCTGCCAACAATCTGCCCGAAGGCTGGAGCGTCACCGAGGGACAAGGTCGCAGCACGGTCAACTATGGCGAGGCTTCACCCGCCCTTCGTCTGCGTGACGACAACGCCAACCTTGTATGTAGCGTTCCTGGATGGAAGGTTCAAAGCGTTAGCTTCTGGTATCATGCCAGCAAAGCCGGTATCATTCTAGATGTAGACAAGTACGTTGATGGTCAGTGGACCAACGTATGGAGCCATACAGCCGAGAACACTAACGACCTCACAGAGAACGTGGAGGTGGATGGTGCTGACAGCATACGCTTCGTGGTGCGCCGAACGGAGGATACCTCGGGTGGCTTTATGCTCGTGGACGATGTCACGCTCCACTATCTGTATGACCAGTTTGAGCTGCTGAATAGCTATAAGGTGGGACCTGCGGGATCAGACTCGTTCCAGGTATTGAGTGGCAATGGTGTCTGCGGTTACACAGTGAGCGGTCTGGACATGAGCCAAGACTATGCTTACAACGTGAAAGGTATATGGGGTGACCGCATCTCGCTCCAGTCGAACATGATCAATGTCACCGAGGGACAGATCACGGATGGCATTCAGACCATCAACAATGCGAGCCTCAATGACAGCAACATCATCTATGACCTGCAAGGACGCCGCATCGCAACGGTAACGGCTGACGGAAAGGTCTCTACCAAGCTACCACAAGGCATCTATATCGTTAATGGCAAGAAGGTTGTGCTGAAGTAAAACCACAACCTACGCTATACTATCAGATAGCCGCGTAATGTCAATGAGATACATTACGCGGCTATTTTTATGTTCGCTTCTTTCCTCCTTGTCGTCCGAATGATGCCAAAAGACAAGGCAAAAGGTATCGTCTTACGTCCCATCAGAGCGCATCTGCCCTTCCAAAGAAGCCTTAATCGGAACAAAAATTAAATTGATTTTCACAGAAAAATAAATTGATTTTCTCTCAAGAATAATTTATTTTTAGCTTCAATACCAGCTCCATCAGTTTATCACCGAGGCTCTAATAGCATTTCATCCCACACCTATCGGCTTTGCACAAAGGATCTTGGGGCAACGAGAGTTGCTCGCGTATCATCTTCAGAGGAATGTATAATACGTGAAGCATGCTACCATAACGCCTATATTAACAACAATCTAGAGGCTCTTTAAAAAGGCTTCAAATGCTAACTATTATTCTTTCCGCCGGTACACGCGAATGGTTCTATATTCATATGCGTTCTTATTGCATGTTATAATAATTATTGTTACTTTTGCAACGAACTAAATATTCACAACACAATCACACATATACAAATGAAACGCTTGGTATACTATCTATATATTATAATATTTCTTTCTTATAACTGTGATGTTAAGGCGAAAAACACAACACCTACAAACACTGCAAGCACCACTATATCCTTAGATAATATCTACCAAAGAAGTGGCAATAATTCTTTGTATAGCAACTCAACAGCTTTTTCGCAACATGAACAACTGCAGCATCTTCTATGGCTAAATATTGTTATACTCATATTGTTGTTACTCTCTTTGATTTTCATAGCTTATAATATTAAGAGAAAAAGGGGGAAGTACAAATCGTATATTGAAGAGAACAATATCAAATATGCTAAACTATTGAAAAGTTTTCAGGCCTCTTTGGAAGTAGAAGAGTCACTTAAATCCAGTATAGACAAGATTAAAAAGGACAAAGATGCAGAGATAGAAGAACTGAAAGAAATGCTCTCGACTTATACGAATGATGTAAATGAAAATGAATGGGATAAAGAACATTTCTTATTGGAACATGAAACTGTTTGTCACATGCACTCCTTAGCGACTAAGATCTGTCTACCTTCAAATAAAGAATGGACGGACTTGAAAGATATCGTTAAGAAAATACTACCTAATTTCATGGACTTTATAATGTGTACTAAGCCAAAACTAACGGAAAAGGAGTTACAAGTATGTATTCTAACGCGGCTTTCTTTTACTCCTTCCGAAATTGGGATATTAATCAATGCTTCCAAACAAAGGGTTTCCAACCATCGTTCTATCTTAAATAAAAGATTATTCAACGAGACAGGAAGCAAAACTTTCAGCCAAAACCTTTACAATATCTAAGCAGATTGCAAATTTTTTATTTTCCCGTATCTTTCTAGATATCAAGTTACAACTAAATCTTTTATAGTAACTGTGTACTTTATGTACTAAAGATATTTGCTATCTCTGCGGATTATTTATATCTTTGCAACGAGCTAGATGAAAAGATAACGAAGAGCTATCTTGTTCCTTTACTTTGTGTACCACAATATATATACAGGGTTTAGAGCATATTGGTAGTTTCGAAATGTCGAAGAATATTTTTCATTTCATGCTTTACCAAACCGACCTTTGGCAAATCGTTACATCTATCCACAGAGCAGTTAACTGCGATTGATGTTTCCAAGGCACGCGACTTTTGTCTTGATGAGAAACTGCATATGCAGATAAAGCTATAAATACAATAGTTATGAAGAAGTTCTTTTATTCTTTAGTTTTATGTATTGGATTGATGTGCGCTTTTCCGCAAACAATTTCTGCTACAACAGATAATAATGGTAGTGGTAAGGAAATAACGGTAACCCACGACAAGCAACGAAACATTACTATTATCGTGGTAAAAGACAATGGCAACATTGAGTCTATTACTATACGTGATGGAAAAGGTAATATTGTATATACCGACAAGTCAAAGCATTAAAACATTTTACGTTTAAAAAATCTTTATGCAGCATCGACCAGCTTAATACACCTTTAAAAGGTTGATCGATGTTGTTTCTATATTAATCAAAAACTGAACGCCTATGCGTTACTTATTTATCTTAATCGGTCTGCTTTTTATGTCAACAGACTTCTATGGTCAGGTGCTAGACACGGCAAAGATTAGGGTGTGGTATGATGTCAGCTATAAACAGAGAGACGACGAGAAGGCATTAACCCTAAACAAAGAGATTCTAGATATAGGAGATAAGTATTCGTGCTATTTCAATTATGAAGCGGAGTACTATGCCGCTTATATTGACTCGATCAAGAAAGCTAATCCGGATATAGAAGACTACTCGTCTATCACGTCTGACGACAACACCCCCAAGAATGGAAGAGGCTTCAGAATATACAAAAGCCTTCTATCCGATAGCCTCATCTACACGGACAAGCTATTCTCGTTTGGCTTCCAATACTCGCAACGGGCTTTTGATCAGAAATGGAAGCTAGAGGATGGCGACACCACCATTTGCAATATGCATTGTAACAAGGCTAGCTTGGAGCTACATGGAAGGAAATGGATAGCTTGGTACACCTTGGAGATTCCGATATCAGATGGTCCGTGGAAGCTATGCGGGCTACCTGGGCTAATCGTTCAAGCTGAAGAGGAGAGCGGCATATTCAGTTTCAGACTGGATGGCATAGAAAAGAAAGCCCTTCCCATCTGCTTCAAAGAACGCAAATATACCAAGACCACACCGGAGAAATTTCAAAAGGAAGCTATTGACTTTTGGCACAACCAGCTAGAGTATATTCTTGTTCATCAAAACATCCCCCATTCGCCAGAGATATCCAGTCATGAGGAATCCTTTACACCCTGCCTTATGGAGAAGTTCTAAACCGAACCATCATGAGAATCATCACTTGCATTCTACTATTATTACTCTTTCGCTTATCAAGCGTCGCACAGGAATATCATGGAAAGGTGATAGACAGCAAGAGTCAGCCTATCAGCAATGCTTCTGTGATCATGCTCAACGGCAAGGGTAAGACCATCGCATTCACCAAAAGCACAGCTAATGGTGGCTATATGATTTCTGCTCCAGAGGAAAAGGGCGGCAAGTATCTCACCTTTGTATGTATGGGATATGACCGCGACACCATTTCGCTAGAGGGATTCAAGCAGGGACAGGCAACGATATTATACGAGAAAGCGTTTGAGATACGCGAAGTGAAGGTCACCGCACCGCAGATTAGGCAAAGAGGTGACACGCTAGATTATATCGTTAATATGTTTAAGCAGAAGCAAGACCGCACGATAGAAGATGTGCTGAAGAAGATGCCGGGTATCAGCGTCAACGAGGATGGATCCATCGAGGTAGGCGGACAGAAGATCAATAAGCTATATATCGAAGGCATGGACTTGCTTGGCAACAAATATACGGAGGCTACTCAGAACATATCGGTGGGAAAGGTGAAGAAGGTACAGGTGCTTAACAACCATCAACCGGTAAAGATGCTACGCAACTCGACGTTCTCTGACCAAGCCGCCCTTAACATTGTCTTGGCTGACGATGCCAAGGAGGTGTGGCAGGCTGCGGCTGACCTCGGTGCGGGATTGGCTCTTCAGAAACCTACGGACGGGCTCGGCAATGCGCGACTGACGGCAATGCGGTTTGGACATCAGTCGCAAAGCATATCGATGTATAAGTTTAACAACACCGGGAAGGATATCCTGCATGAGATCAACATCAATCAGCTATTGGGGTTGACGGCACCGGAGGAAAGCGGTGTGCTGAGCAATATCAACCTAGGACAGCCGGATCTGAAACGTGAACGCACGTCGTTCAACTGCTCACATCTGTTTGCTACCAACTGGTTATTCAAGCTGAGAAAGGATAGCGAACTGCGTTTCCAGCTTAGTGGGGCGCTCGATAGGAGCAAGCAACGGCAGACCACAACCACCATTTATCAAGATGTGCCTGGCAACGCGACCATCGCCGAGGATGTGTCGGCACACAGCTATGAGAGCGTGGTCAATGCAGATATGAGCTACAAGGTCAATAGCGACAAGACGTTCCTAGTCAATAACCTTAGCGGATACATGGATTGGAATCGCAGTACGGGTGTTAGCGTGCTCAATGACAACACCGTGAGGGAAAATGTGAAGCCGCATAAACGATACATATCAGACGATTTCAGATGGATATACAAGCTCAGCGACAAGCGCAACATTGCGCTTACGGGGTACGTTGCCTACAACGATCTGCCCGGACATCTGCTACTCAACGATGGCAGTTGGGAAGAGCTCCATCTGCAGACGTTCCGTTGGAAGCTAAACTCATGGCTTAGTCATCGTTATGGCAAGATAAATGTCACCTACGACATCAACGCACACGGCACCGCACAATGGTTGAGCACCGTCAACAGGGTTGATACGGCATCCAACCGGTATTGTGAGAGTTGGGTAACGGGTAAAGCCACAGCTGCATACAAGAACGACGCATTCAGCTTCTCGGTAGAGATGCCACTGTCATGGCTCAACCGGCGATTCCAAGGCAAAGACAAGCAGGACCTTCTCTTCACTCCTAACGCAACTGCTGAATGGTCGCCGAGCAACAGTTGGAGCTTTAAGGTACGCTATGGATATAGTTGGCAGCCGATGCAATTAACCCAAATCACCTCCCTTTCTTACTTTTCCAGTTACTTATCACTCACCCAAGGCTTGGGCTATCTAGACAATACGCATGGGCAAAACCTATCAGCTACCATCAACTACCGCAACGTGGGCAGCGGATTCTTTGCCACGTCCCTAACCACATGGAGCAATACGAGCGGTAACGTCTTGTATTGTGCCGATTATGTAGACGGGTTCTACACCACTCGCCCCACTGACCTACGGAGTGATGGGCGCTTCCTTATGTCAATGCTGCAGCTCACTAAGTCGTTTCACTGGTCACATCTGAGCATCAGTTTGCAAGGCAACTACACCCAGTCCGACTATAAGATGTTGTTCAACGATGTCGTTACGCCCTTCCAACTTAAAGGTGCTTCAGCTAAGTGGTCGCTTTCCTTGCAGCCCGCAAGTTGGTTTTCGTTCAGCTATAATGGCGATTTGGGGTGTTCTAAACAGATCAATCGTGCGGACAACCTTCTCCATTCACCATCCCTCGTATCGTTCAGCCATCAGCTGAAAACGTTCTTCATGCCTGGAAAGTGGCAAGTGGAATGGGCGCAGGAGCTCTATCACAGCAACAGCCACGCTACATCAACCAACTATTTCATGGACTTATCCGTCTCTTATCGGCAAAAGCATTATGAGATAGGCCTTTCATTGAGCAACATCCTAGGCACCAAGACTTACCAACAACATTATTACACCACCAGCCAACAGATCTTTCAGGTCAACTATCTGCGCCCTCGAGAAATCATGGCTAACGTCTCCTTCGACTTCTGAGGGTGTATAGCACTTCTTATTTAAAGATTATTGATAAACATTCAAGGTAGAAGTGCAATGTTTACTACAACGATTATGTTGTAGAACATATCATTAACCTCTTCCGTGATAAGAATGTTGTCGTCCTTTACCTATCCGATCATGGCGAAGAGATCTACGACTATCGTGACTCAAAAGGTCGTAAGGCACCCGATGAAGGCCAGCAGAAGGAATGGCTCAGTTACCTATTTGAGATACCTTTCATGGTTTGGTGTTCTGATAGATATAAGGAGACACATCCACAAATCGTCCAAGACATCAACGCCGCACTCGATAGACCATTCATGTCCGACAATATCTGTCAGCTATTGTTCCATCTTAGCTGCCTCAACACATGCTATTACAACGCCGAGCGTGACCTTCTTAGCCCACATTTTAAGGTGAGAGACCGCATCGTCAACGACAAAATCAATTATGATAAGACCCTCAATGGTAGAAAATAGCTATCATTACGCACCCCTATTTTCTACCTTCTCCTCATCCTTAAAGATACCAATACATATAGATAAGGAGCTTAACACTTAGCACAAACGCTAATAAAACAAATCGGAACCTTCTGAAGAAGATTCCGATTATTTTGTACCCAGACTCGGGCTCGAACCGAGATGCCTTGCGGCACTGGTGTTTGAGACCAGCGCGTCTACCTATTCCGCCATCTGGGCAAGAGAATAACACACGTCGAAACGGGCATTTTTCATTTGCGAATGCAAAGGTAAGGAGATTATTTGAACAAAACAAATTTTTCTTATATAAATCTTAAAAGATTTGTTAGATTGGGGATTTATACGTACTTTCGTATTCGAATAGAGCGAGCTTTTCGCCCTAAATCATCATGAACAAACATCTATCACTATGACAACCTTAACTCATCAAACAATAGGCGAGAACTATTTCTGCATCATACTCGCCGGAGGAAGGGGTCGCAGACTATGGCCTTGCAGCAGAGAAGCCAAACCCAAACAGTTTCTCGACTTCTTTGGTACAGGAGAAACATTGCTACAACAGACCTACAAACGATTTCTAAAGTTTATCCCTAAGGACCGCATCTACGTAAGTACGAACCGCGACTACCTAGATTACATACGCCAGCAGTTGCCCGACGTGCCCGAAACGCAAATCCTTGCCGAGCCCATCCAGCGCAACACCGCACCTAGCGTCGCTTGGGCCACGCACCGCATCCTCAAGATATGTCCCGAAGCCAACATCGTGGTAACACCCGCTGACCAGGTGATCCTCAACGAAGAGGCCTTCAGCGAGGATATTATCAATGGGCTTCGGTTTGTATCCACCCACACATCGCTCCTCACCATGGGTATCACACCTACCCGTCCCGAACCCGGATATGGCTATATCCAGATGGGTGAAAGCCAAGATGAGCATATATATAAGGTACAAGCGTTCACCGAAAAGCCCGACCGAGCCTTTGCCGAAATATTCATGAACAGCGGAGAATGGCTCTGGAACACGGGATTGTTCCTCTCCAACGCACGATATCTGATGGATTGCCTATACGAATTCCTCCCCGTGGTGCTACGCGACTTTGATAAAAGCCATGATCACTGGACGCTAGAAGAGGAGAACGAATACATGCAGGACAACTTCCCCTCCTACCCCAACCTATCCATCGATTACGGAATACTGGAAAAGAGCAACAATGTCTATGTGATGAACTGCCACTTCGGTTGGGCAGATCTAGGCACATGGCATAGCATCTATGAGTCGATGAGCCAGTCAAAGGACGATAACATCGTGATCAACACGGATGCCGTTATGGACAATGCCACAGGCAATCTGGTCAGCGTGACGGGCAACAAACTCGCCGTCATCAACGGACTGAAGGATTGTATCATTGTGGAGAACGACAACGTGTTGCTTGTCTGTAAGAAAGAAGACTCTTCTGCGTTGATTCGCAAGTATATCAACACGATTCAGCTACAGAAGGGCGACGATTATATCTAGGCTTTAAGCCCAATCAGCTAAAACCCCGTTCCGATAAGGGCGCAATGTCAGTTAATGGCGTTGCGCCCTTATTCCGAATATAAAGATAATCACAAAGCAGAGCAACGGCAGCACAAACGATGCGTTGACGGCGGGCAAACCCATCACCTCGCCCATGTCAATGATGGCTCCTTGAAGTGGCGGCATGATGCTTCCGCCCACGATAGCCTCAACAAGGAACGCTGCGCCTAGCGTAGTATCCCGCGCTTCCACATGCTCAAGGGAGATGCCATAGATGGTGGGGAACATCAATGACATGAACAAGCTCACCAGCACTAAGCTATAAAGACCCGCCTTTCCCACAAAGAAGATGGCAAACAACGTGCACAACGAAGCACACACGGCAAACAGCGTGAGCAACCGCCGCGAGTCGACATACTTCATCAGCCACGTGCTCAAGAACCGCCCACAGAGAAACAAGGTCATTGCCACGATGTTATAGGTCTGTGCCACAGCTTTGTTGATACCCAGATGGTCAGCATACTGGATGACAAACGTCCACACCATGATCTGTGCTGCCACATAGAAGAGTTGTGCCACCACGCCCTCACGATACACGCGGTTGCGCCATAAGCGCCCTAGCGTAGCACAAACGTTCATCTGCTCCTGACCATGCTCCGCCTTCGGCATCTTGATCAAGGCTATCACCACGAGCATCAGCACCACTACGACGCCTAGTGCCACGTAAGGATTGCGTATCAGAGCGATATCGTGCAGACGTATCTGCGCCTTCTCAGCCACGGACAACCCATGATAAGTGATGTTGCCCAACGCATCACGACAATCGGAGAGCAACTGCGGTAGCACCACAAACGACGCCACCGCCATGCCACACAAGGACCCAAGCGGATTGAATGCTTGCGCTAGATTGAGTCGACGCGTTGAGGTCTGCTTGCTTCCTAGCGAGAGAATAAAGGGATTAGAGGTCGTTTCGAGAAACGCCAAACCGAAGGTGAGGATATAAAGGGATAAGCAGAAGAACGTGAAACTCTGCATCGCTGCCGCTGGAATGAACAGGAACGCACCCACCGCATAAAGCAACAAGCCCAGCAAGATGCCGCTCTTGAAACTATAACGACGGATAAACAACGCCGCTGGGATAGCCATCGTAGCATAGCCACCATAAAACGCAAACTGGATGAGGGAGGCTTTGGCTGCCGAGAGCTCTAGAAGCGTCTGAAACGCAGCCACCATCGGATTGGTTATATCATTGGCAAAACCCCAAAGGGCAAACAAAGTGGTTACTAAGACAAAAGGCACTACAAAGCGCCGTTCCAACAACTTATTAGACATAAATATGCAATTAATCTCCGCAAAGGTACGGATAAGTTCTGATAAAAGTCAACTAATGAGGCCAAATGACACTAAAACCGATTATTTCTTGTACCTTTGCATTCTAAGTTACATATATAAGTAAACATAGAAGAAATGAAAATAGAAAGCATGATCGTCACCGCCGCTCTGCAAGCGGTAAAGGATCTCTACGGACAGGACGTGCCCGAGAAGATGGTTCAACTGCAGAAGACGCGCCAGGACTTTGAGGGTCACCTCACCTTGGTGGTATTTCCATTCCTCAAGATCAGTCATAAGAAACCCGAAGACACCGCTCAAGAGCTGGGACAATACCTCCAGGAGCATTGCGATGCCATTGCCCGCTACAACGTGGTAAAGGGATTTCTCAATCTGGTCATTGCACCACAGGCATGGGCTACGTTGCTCAACGACATCGACGCAGAAGCCCATTATGGCGAAAAGCAAGCCACTGAGCAGTCGCCTCTAGTGATGATCGAATACTCTTCACCCAACACCAACAAGCCTCTCCACCTCGGTCACGTACGCAACAACCTCCTAGGATGGTCCTTGGCACGCATCATGGAGGCCAACGGCAACCGTGTCATCAAGACCAACATTGTCAACGACCGCGGTATCCATATCTGCAAGTCAATGCTAGCATGGCTCAAGTGGGGCAATGGCATCACACCCGAACAGGCAAACAAGAAGGGCGACCACCTCATCGGCGACTTCTATGTAGCCTTTGACAAGCATTACCGCGAGGAATGTAAGACACTCGCTGCTCAATACGTACAAGAGGGCATGACCGAAGAGGCTGCCAAGGAGAAAGCCGAACAAGAAGCACCGCTCATCAAGGAAGCACATGAGATGCTCGTCAAGTGGGAACACAATGATCCCGAGGTACGCGCGCTGTGGAAGAAGATGAACGACTGGGTGTATGCAGGCTTCGACGAGACCTACAAAGCACTGGGAGTGGCGTTCGATAAGATCTATTATGAATCGAACACTTACCTCGTAGGCAAAGCCAAAGTGGAGGAAGGTCTCAGCAAAGGCCTCTTCTTCCGCAAGGAAGATGGTAGTGTTTGGGCTGACCTCACAGCTGACGGACTGGATCAGAAGCTCCTTCTGCGTAAGGATGGCACATCGGTTTACATGACCCAAGACATCGGTACGGCAGAGATGCGCTTCAACGACTACCCCATCGACAAGATGATTTACGTCGTAGGTAACGAGCAAAACTATCACTTCCAGGTGCTTTCTATCCTCCTAGACCGCCTCGGCTTCAAGTGGGGTAAGGACTTGGTTCACTTCTCTTACGGTATGGTGGAGCTCCCCAATGGTAAGATGAAGAGCCGTGAAGGTACCGTGGTGGATGCTGACGACCTCATCGCACAGATGATATCTGGCGCCCGCGAGACCAGCGACGAGCTAGGTAAGTTTAAGGATATGACCGAAGAGGAACGCAACGAGGTGGCTCGCATCGTGGGTCTTGGTGCGTTGAAATACTTCATTCTCAAGATTGATGCCCGCAAGAACATGCTCTTCAACCCAGCCGAATCAATCGACTTCAATGGCAACACCGGTCCTTTCATCCAGTACACCTATGCCCGCATCCGCAGCATTCTGCGTAAGGCAGGTGTCAATCCGGCTCAAGCTGATGGTAGCTACCAACCCAACGAGAAGGAGACGGAGCTCATTCAGAAGTTGAGCGCCTATGGTGTAGCAGTGGCAGATGCTGGCCAAAACTATAACCCAGCAGGCATAGCCAACTACTGCTATGAGCTTACCAAGCAGTTTAACCAGTTCTATCACGACTACTCTATCCTCAATGCAGAGGACGAGCAAGCACGCCTCTTCCGCTTGGTATTGGCTCGCAACGTAGCCAAAGTGATCAAGAACGGCATGAGTCTCCTCGGTATCGAGGTGCCAGAGCGTATGTAACGCTATGTTTAACTAGGTGTGCCGCAACAGAGGCACACCTATAAAAGATAAGCCTTATGAAGAAAATCGCCACTAGCATCATCCTTGCCATGATGCTTCTATTGCCCCTCGGCGCATCTGCACAGACGGACGGCACGTACAAGAAGGTCTTTGCCGAGTTTCTAGAAGTGAGCGGCAACAACGCCACCATCAAAGCCACAATGGACCAGATGATACCTATGCTCCGCCAGTCGTTAGCCAGTGCTCCTAAAGAATATGTAGATCGATTTATCGATAAGTATACTACCACTTTCAGTACAAAGTATGCTGACTTTATATTACCTATCTATCAGAAGTATTACACCCTTGAGGATCTACAGGCACTAAATACCTTCTACAAGAGCGACCTAGGTAAGAAGATGGCTCAGAGCATGCCTCTCATCACGAGCGAAGGTGCAAAGAAAGGTCAAGAGATAGGCCAACAGATTGTGCTTCAGGTGATGCAAGAACTTAGTGCCGAAGGCTATAAGTTCCAATAACCACACACCATCGTCAGTATCTATGCGCAACAGCCAACCCGTCAACCCACCCCTCTATCGGAACGACACCGTTCTGCCGCTACCTCCTGAGGTCAAAGCCAACGCTTGGGCTGTGGATGCAGCATGCAGTGGCAACCCCGGTCCGATGGAGTATCAGTGTATCGACCTAGCCACAGGTGCTCAAGTGTTCCATTATGGTCCTGTGCATGGCACCAACAACATAGGCGAGTTTCTCGCCATTGTGCATGCCTTGGCGCTGATGGAGCAACGTGGCATCAAGGGAAAGGTGATCTATTCTGACTCGGTCAACGCTGCCCTATGGGTGAAGAAAAAGCATTGCAAGACCACCCTAGAGCGCAACAGCACCACCGAACAGCTCTATGCGGTGATAGCCCGAGCCGAGCATTGGCTATGTACGCATGCCTATGACACGCCCATCATCAAGTGGGACACCAAGGCTTGGGGCGAGATTCCAGCCGATTTTGGCCGCAAATAGCACCTCGCCGCTATCGTTTCATCAGGTGATAGAGGCTCCGTGAGACGGAAAAATAAATTGATTTTAGAAGAGAAATAAATTGATTTCAGTGGAAAATTAATTTATTTCTCTTTTTCATTTGTACCCTTTGGCATCGTCATAAGTATGGTTTGATGATGTCAAACCATACCTATGGTGTTATCAATCGTACGCATTGACACAACGATAGCGCCATGTTCAGATTGGCGTCACTACTTGCGATGCAGGTGTTCATAGTTGCGTAGCGCACCGATGAGCTTGTTGTTCTCCTCCCGCGTACCCACGGTGACACGCAGACAACCCTCACATTGCTCTAGGTTATCACAGCGAAGCACATGTATCTGCTGCGAGACGAGATAGCGATACACATCATCCACATCATTCAGACGCACCAGGAAGAAGTTGGTTACCGATGGGAACACCTGCTCACAGATATCCAGTTTGCTCCATGCGCGCATCACCTCTTGTCGCTCGCTAGCCACTTGTCTGCCCCAGGTCTCCACGTCATAGCGCTTGTTGAACATCTCTAGGGCTTTGGCTTGCGCCTCCCCACTGACGTTATATGGGTGCTTCACCCGATCCAATAAGCTCACAATGGGTGCATGGGCATAAGCCATTGCCACACGAAGGCTGGCACATCCCCACGCCTTGCTCATCGTTCCGAGCACCACAAGGTGAGGGAAATGCTCAAGATAGTTGCGCCATGAAGGTTGTCGGCAATATTCCACATAGCTCTCATCCACCACCACGATACCATCAAAACCCATCAGCACACGTGCCACCTCGTTGCGATCAAGGAGGTCACCCGTAGGATCGTTAGGCGAGCAGAGCCACACCAGCTTGGTGTTAGCGTCACAAGCGGCAAGCACACGGTCAGCGTCCAGCTGATAAGAGGCGGTGAGGGGCACATGACGATACTCCACCTCATGGATATGCGCATAGCGCTGGTACACGGGGCGTGTAGGTGTGATAGCCACCACGTTATCCCTTCGGGGTGAGGCAAACACCTGGTAGAGCAGATCCACAGCCTCATCCAGACCATTGGAGACAAAGACCTGGTCAGTCCCGACACGCATCACGGAAGCCAAAGCAGCCCGCAGGTCATGCTGATAAGGATCGGGGTAACGATTGAGAGGGCGGTTATAGGGTGTCTCATTGGCATCAAGCCACACTGAGTGAGATGTTTGCAGATCATCATAGGTGCGCACCCGGGGTGCTGCAAGTGCTTGTATATTGGGGCGAACGAGCTGTTCTAGAGTACGTTTCATACGGTTTGTTCTTTAGGTTTGAGGTGTCTTGTTCTGAGTAGAAAATGCAAAATTAGAAATAAAGTTTGGAGTTTGGCGTCTGAACAAGCAGAAAAATGATGTAAGCCACGGCTTATCTGCCTTATTTTTCGTACTTTTGCAAAATAGAAAAACGTAAGAAAACTATCATAATGGAAAAGAAACAATTCAAACGTACCACCGTCACTGCGGCGCTGCCTTATGCCAATGGTGGTGTGCACATCGGTCACCTGGCTGGTGTGTATGTACCGTCTGACATCTATGTGCGCTATCTTCGCTTGAAGAAAGAGGAGGTGGTGTTTATCGGTGGCTCTGACGAGCATGGTGTTCCTATCACGCTGCGCGCCAAGAAAGAGGGTATCACCCCACAGGATGTATGTGACCGTTATCACAAGATCATCAAGGACTCGTTCGAGGAGTTTGGTATCTCGTTTGACATATATAGCCGCACCACTAGCGATGTGCATCACAAGCTGGCTAGCGACTTCTTCCGCAAGCTCTATGACGAGGGCAAGCTCATCGAGAAAGAGAGCGAACAGTACTATGACGAGGAAGCGCATCAGTTCCTAGCTGACCGCTATATCATGGGCGAATGTCCTCACTGCGGCAACCCTAACGCCTATGGTGACCAGTGTGAGAAGTGTGGTAGCGACCTCAGCCCTATGGAGCTGAAGAACCCCCACTCCACCATCAGCGGCTCAGAGCCTGTGGTGAAGCGCACCAAGAACTGGTATCTGCCCTTGAACGACTATCAAGAATGGCTCAAGCAGTGGATCCTTGAAGGACATAAGGAATGGCGTTCCAACGTGTACGGACAGTGTAAGAGCTGGCTCGACATGGATCTGCAACCCCGTGCGATGACCCGCGACCTCGACTGGGGTATCCCCGTTCCTGTAGAGGGAGCTGACGGCAAGGTGCTCTACGTATGGTTTGACGCTCCTATCGGATATGTATCCAACACCAAGGAGCTCTGCGATGCACAGCCCGAGAAGTTTGGCAACTGGGAAAAGTGGTGGAAAGATCCCGAGACCCGTCTGGTTCACTTCATCGGTAAGGACAACATCGTGTTCCACTGCATCATCTTCCCAACCATGCTCAAGGCTCACGGCGACTATATCCTACCCGACAATGTGCCTGCAAACGAGTTCCTCAACCTAGAGAATGACAAGATCTCAACCTCACGCAACTGGGCTGTGTGGCTTCACGAATACCTACGCGACTTCCCTGGTAAGCAGGATGTGTTGCGTTATGTGCTCACGGCTAATGCGCCAGAGACCAAGGACAACAACTTCACATGGAAGGATTTCCAGGAGCGTAACAACTCAGAACTGGTGGCTGTGTACGGCAACTTTGTCAACAGAGCATTGCAACTGACTAAGAAATACTTTGATGGCGTAGTGCCTGCATGCGGTGAGCTCACCGAGGTGGACCAGAAAGCGATAGCCGAGTTTAAGGATGTGAAGCAGAAGGTAGAGGCATTGCTGGACGCATTCAAGTTCCGTGATGCACTCAAGGAAGCCATGAACCTGGCACGCATCGGTAACAAATATATCACCGACTGTGAGCCTTGGCATGTAGCTAAGACCGATATGGAGCGTGTGAAGACTATCCTTTACATCTCGCTTCAGCTCGTAGCCAACCTTGAGATTGCCTTTGAGCCATTCCTGCCATTCAGCAGCAAGAAGCTACGTGAGATGCTTAACATCGAGGAGAGCGACTGGGCACAGCTCGGTTCTACCACATTGCTTGAGCCAGGACACCAGCTTGGCACACCGGCTCTGCTCTTTGAGAAGATTGAGGACGATGCCATCAACGCCCAACTGCAGAAGCTCGAGGATACCAAGAAGGCCAATGCGGCAGCTAGCTACAAAGCGGCTCCAGTGAAGGAGACAGTCAGCTATGACGACTTTGAGAAGCTCGACATCCGCGTAGGACACATCAAGGCTTGCGAGAAGGTAAAGAAGAGCAAGAAGCTACTGAAGTTCTTGATTGACGACGGAAGCGGTACGGATCGCACCATCCTTAGCGGTATCGCGGCTTACTATGAGCCCGAACAGCTCGTAGGTAAGGATGTGTTGTTCATTGCCAACTTTGCTCCACGCAAGATGATGGGCATCGAAAGCCAAGGTATGATTCTCTCTGCGCTCAACTTTGATGGTTCGCTCAGCGTGACATCGGTCTTGAGCGAAGTCAAACCAGGTAGCCAGGTAGGCTAATATCACCATTATGTATCTGAAAACCGCTGCTATCAGTTCCTTTATGGAAGATGATAGCAGCGGTTGTTGTTTATATAAGGTTATTAAGAAGGAGCTTCTACTTGAGCGTGAGCTCCACTACATAGTCTATTCCGGTGGGTTGCTCGGGCAGAGAGAGGGTGTAACCATTGGCTACCTTGGTCAGCGCAACCTTCTTTCCTGTAGCAAACACCTTGGCTGCGGTAACCTGATGGGTACCCGTAGGTACGAAGAGGGCGCGATCCTGTAGCTTGAGGATATGGATGAAGAGGCGGTTGCCCTTCTGCGTGCTTACGCCCCAGTCGTGTGGAGCGACCAGTCCGCCACGTGTTCCATAGATGGTCTCACCAAACTGCTGCATATATTGACCCACAGCCTCAAGGCGTTCAACAGCCTCGGTGGGCAGTTCGCCATCGGGACGGGGGCCCACATTGAGCAAGAGATTGCAGTTCTTACCTGCTGCACGAATCAGTTCGCGCACAAGGTCGTCCTTCGATTTGAAGTCCTTATCGGTGATGCTATATCCCCATGAGTCGTTCATCGTCAGACAGCTCTCCAAAGGTAGCTGGCTCACATCTTGCCCGCTCAGTCCATAGGTGTTCTCACCGGGAAGGTCTTGCTCAAAGATCTGGATATCCTCACCGGCATAAGGTGTGCCGTGGTGATTGTTACCTATCATACATTGGGGCTGTAGGTGGTGAATCAGACTATACTGTTCGTCCAGTCGCCAGTTGAAAGGTGTCTTGTCACTGTCATGATCCCACCAACCATCAAACCATATTGCGTCTACCTTTCCATAGTTGGTAAGCAGCTCGGTGAGCTGATTGTTCATGAAGGCGAAGTAGGTATCATAGTTTTGCTTATCCGTAGGACGACCGAGCTTCAAGCCTGTACGACCCAAAGGATAGTCGAGACGAGACCAGTCTAGGTGCGAATAGTAGAGGTGCAAACTGAGCCCTTCCTTATGACAAGCATCCGCAAGCTCCTTAAGCACGTCGCGACCGAAAGGTGTTCCGTCCACGATGTTATAGTTGCTTGTGGCTGTCTTGAACATCGAGAAGCCATCGTGATGGCGCGTAGTGAAGGTGATATACTTAGCTCCGGCTGCTTTGAACGCCTTTACCCAGCGTTCTGCATCGAAATGGGAGGGATAAAAGCCACCTGCAAGCTTGGGATATTCCTCATAGTTGATACTCTTGGTGTTCATCACCCACTCACCGTTGCCTAGCATCGAATAGATTCCCCAATGGATAAAGATGCCCAACTTAGAGTCTTGAAACTCTTTCTGCGATGCCACAACCTCCTGACTGGGTTGATACTGTGCAAAGGTAACAAGGCTGACAAGGAACGCTGCCAGCGTCATCAAGGTCTTTTTCATTATCGTTGTATTAGTTAATAATCAATGAAGGTGGGTCTCGGGCATCACGCTACACATGAGCTGGAATACCAACGAAACGTGTGTAAAGTTACAACAAAAACCGTTGTCGGATAAAAAAACGAATGGCTTTTTTCATAATCCGGATGAATTATGGTATATTTGCGTAGTTAAAACCTATTATCTATGCAACTCTCACATACTATAAGAAAGCGAAAAGGCCTTTTCTTGCGCCTTTCTGCTATCGGATTATTATCTCTATCGTCCATCCCATCGTCTGCACAAATCACCTTGGTAAGCAAGGGAAAGGCTGCCACGCGCATCGTCTTGACGGATAGCACCAGCCAGACGGGTCGTGCTGCAGAGCTCTTGTGCCACTTTGTGGAGCAGCTATCGGGGGCCACACTGCCCGTTCAGCCATATAGCGCAGCCACTGCCACAAGCACAAAGAACCCTAAAAACGTCATTTTCATCGGTGGTACAACGGACAAGGTGGGCGAAGATGGCTTCCAGATCAGTTGTCATAACAACGTGCTGCGCATCCTAAGCGGTGGCGATAAAGGCGCTATCCTAGGTGTGTCGCATCTCTTGGAACGTTATCTAGGGATCAACTATCTAGCCAAAGATGCCTGGACCATCCAGCATACGCCTTCATACAAGTGGCAGAAGGTTAGCACACTGACCTTGCCGGCTATCGAGTGGAGTGACCAACCGGCGTTTCGCTATCGTCAGACCAATGGTTATTCGCTCAAAGACCCGCTGTTCCGTGACTGGTTTGGGTGGGAAGAGCCACGTGATATGTTTGTCGCCAATATGTGGGTGCATACGTTCAACCAGATTTTACCTGCCGCACGTTATGGCAAGGAGCATCCCGAATGGTACTCGATGATCAACGGCAAGCGGCAACCGGGGGCTCATAGCCAATGGTGTCTGACCAACGAGGCACTCTTTAAGCAGGTGTGTCACAACCTGGATTCGATCTTCCAAGCACATCCCGGACTGAAGATGATCTCGGTGAGTCAGAACGATGGCAACAACACCAACTGCCACTGTGATGCTTGTCAAGCCGTGGAGCAGGAGGAGGGGTCGCCCTCTGGACCTATCATCCGGTTTCTTAATCGGTTAGCCGAACGCTATCCGGACAAGGAGTTCTCTACCCTTGCTTATCTCTTCAGTATGCAACCACCACGCCTTGTTCGCCCTTTGCCTAACGTGAACATCATGCTTTGCAGCATCGATAGTAAGCGAGAGGTACCCCTAACGGACAATGAGAGCGGACGCGACTTTGTCAAAGCTCTAGAGGGATGGGCTCAGATATCGGACAACTTGTACATCTGGGACTATGCAATCAACTTTGATAACGTGGTGAGTCCGTTCCCCAACTTCCATGTTCTGCAACCTAACATTGCCTTGTTTAAGCGCAATCATGCCAACATGCTCTTCGAACAGGAGAATGGTAGCGTGGGAACCGACTTTGCAGAGCTACGCGCTTACATGATAGGCAAGCTGATGTGGAACCCCGAACAGGATGCCGACTCGCTCATGAACGCCTTTCTGACCGACTATTATGGGGACGCTTCACCTTATATATATAGTTATCGCAAACTCATGGAAGGTGCTTTGCTTGCCAGTCATAAGCCGCTTTGGATATACGATTCGCCCATCACGCACAAGGACGGGATGCTCAATGATCAGCTTATGAGCACATATAACAAGCTCTTTGACAAAGCTGAGCACGCTGTGAGCAATGATACGATCTTGCTACGAAGGGTGCGCATCGCCCGATTGCCGCTACAATATGCCGCTCTAGAGATAGCTCGCACACGGCAAGGAGGGGACGTAGACAAGGCGCTGCGAGACGTTAAGCTATTCAAGGATCGCTGCAACGAGTATAACGTGCCCACACTCAACGAACGAAAGAATCGTCCACAGGACTACTGCGACCTATATCTCAAGCGTTATCTACCCTCTAACGAGCCCAATCTGCTGCTCGGTGCCAAGGTGAGTTATGTGCTACCCCCTGCCGAACGCTACCAGCCGATAGCCGAAACGGCGCTCACTGATGGCTTACATGGTGGCGCAGGATACGTCGAAGGATGGGTAGGATGGGAAGGAAAGGATGCCGAACTAATCCTAGACATGGGACAAGAGAAGGAGATCAGGCATCTAGAAAGCGACTTCCTACACCAACTAGGCGCATGGGTGTTGCTTCCCAAGGCAGTGGAATATAGCGTTTCGACGGACGGAAAGACGTTTGTGCCCTTCGGAAAGCGATTCGAGTTTGCCGAAGATAGGGATGTTAGCATCAAGTTTGTCGCTGCTACCGCTGACGAGAGTAGCCCCGTTAAGGCACGTTATGTCCGCGTAAAGATCACCGCCCTAGGCATGTGCCCCGATTGGCATTATGGTGTGGGGTACCCAGCGTGGTACTTCCTAGATGAGGTTACTGCTCAATAAGGGAATGATTCTTGCTTACAAAGCGCATAGTTGTAACAAGAACAGGCCTCCTACATAACCCAAATGAGTCCCAACATATCCTCCAATGCGGAGAGATCTGTTGGGACTCATTCGATGATTTCGGTGTTTTTGGACGTTCGGGCGGGCTTTTCCTTCTAGCCTAGAGCGCCTTCGGATAGCACATCAGCTTCTCGTCTATAGGCTTATGCTAGCTTGGCAAACTCGGCAAAGATCTTGTCTGCGATGGCTTGCATCTCTTCCTCTGAAAACTTCTGATGCTTATGAAAGTCGACATCTCCCTCGTTATTGATGGGCAACAAGTGGATATGAGCATGCGCAACCTCAAGACCGAGCACCACTTGGGCTACCTTCTTGCAAGGGAAAGCGGCTTTAATGGCACAAGCTACCTTCTTGGCGAAGACCTCAAACTGTGCCAATTCATCGTCGTTCATGTCGAAGATATAGTCTACCTCACGACGTGGGATGACCAAGGTATGCGCCTTTTGCACGGGGTTAATATCGAGAAAAGCATAGAACTGATCGTTCTCTGCACACTTATAGCTAGGTATTTCGCCTGCTGCAATCTTACTGAAAATATCCATAACTAAGCTTTTTAAGGGTTCATTATTCTCAGACCGGCTTCTATATTAAGCCTCAATAGAGATCTTATCAATGCGAAGCTTCACAATACCACGTGGTATCTGAATCTCAGCAACGTCGCCCACCTTCTTATTAAGCAGTCCTTGAGCAATCGGAGTCTTGATAGAGATCTTGCCTTGCTTGAGGTTTGCCTCGTTCTCACTAACGATAGTGTAACGCATCTTAGCGTTAGTGGTAACGTTGGTCATCTCCACTGTGGAGAGAATCTGTACACAGTCGGCACTCAAACGAGAGGTATCCACAATCTTAGCCTCGGCAATCGCCAGCTTCAAACGGTTGATCTTATCCTCTAGATGAGCTTGTGCTTCCTTAGCAGCATCGTATTCAGAGTTCTCACTCAGGTCACCTTTATCGCGTGCTTCAGCGATAGCGGCTGATGCCTTAGGACGTTCGATGGTTTCCAATTCATGTAGTTGGGCTACCATATTATTGTAGCCTTCTTGTGACATGTATGCCATAATAGTATAGTTTTTGAGATTTGTACTACTAATAGGAACATAAAAAACAAGAATTCCAACATCAATCAATGTCGGAATTCCGTTTTCCTGCTCTTTACCGGTTTATATTCTTTCACTTGCAAAGTTACGTATTAAATTCTAATCGACCAATTTTTCCAACTAAAAAGTTGCACATTCTTTATTTATTATATACTTTTGCAAATTGTTAAATATCTGTTTTGTAATTATTGATCTAGTAAAAATATGAAAACGAAACAAAGCTTTATTCTTTCTGTAATAATGCTTTTGCTTAGCACCATGGCCTTTGCCCAGGGCAATCCCGTTCATTTTACGGCTACGCAGAAGCAAGTTTCCCCTACAGAGGTTGACGTAATCTTCTCAGCTACGATAGCTAAGGGATGGCACGTCTACTCTACTGGCCTGCCAAGCGATGGCCCAATATCAGCTACTCTGCACACAGACAAAGCTGTCGGCGTACAGCCTATGGGCGGATTGCAGCACCAAGGCAAGGAGATTAGTGAGATGGATCCCATCTTTGGGATGAAGTTACGTTACTTTGAGAATAGCGTTCGCTTTGTACAGAAATACAAAATCACTGGTAAAACCTACGAGGTGAAAGGCTACTTAGAGTATGGCGCATGTAACGACGAGATGTGTATGCCCCCTACTTCGGTAGAGTTCAACTATAAAGGCAACGGTCCTCAGGATGCGCCAGCAGCTGTTGAGGACAAAGCGGCAGAGCAAACTGCAGATGAAACAGCAACAGAGGCAACAACGGACGACGCCGCACAGGCTGCCGTAGCTACCGACTCAGCTGCCACACAGGAGGTAAAGGCTGACACCGCAGCCGCTAACGTCAAGAGCGACCTATGGACACCGGTGATCAAAGAGCTGAAAGCATTCAGCGATGGCGAATCAACGAAGGATCACTCGCTATGGTACATCTTCCTTATGGGTGTGGTTGGCGGTTTCGTAGCATTGCTCACACCATGCGTTTGGCCTATCATCCCAATGACGGTAAGCTTCTTCCTCAAGCGTGCAAAGAACGATAAGAAGCGTGGTATACGCGATGCGGTGACCTACGGAATATCAATCATCGTGGTCTACATGGCTTTGGCGCTGATCATCACGGCCCTCTTCGGTCCTCAACGACTCAATGAGCTAGCTACAAACGCACCGTTTAACATCTTCTTCTTCCTCCTTTTGGTGGTCTTTGCGTTCAGCTTCTTTGGTTGGTTTGAGATCAAACTGCCTGCTTCATGGGGTAACGCAGTGGACAACAAGGCTTCTACCACCACCGGATTGGTATCTATCTTCTTGATGGCGTTTACCCTTTCACTGGTAAGCTTCTCTTGTACAGCTCCTGTAATCGGTCTTTTGCTTGTTCAAGCAGCCACCAGCGGTGACTGGGTAGCACCAGCAGTGGGTATGTTTGGCTTCGCTATCGCATTGGCTTTGCCCTTCTCTCTCTTCGCAATGTTCCCCACTTGGCTCAAGCAAGCACCTAAGTCGGGTTCTTGGATGAACATGATTAAGGTGGTGTTGGGCTTCATCGAGCTTGCATTTGCACTGAAATTCCTCTCCGTAGCCGACTTAGCTTATGGATGGGGCATCCTCGATCGTGAGACATTCTTGGCTCTGTGGATCATGATCTTCACCTTCTTAGGACTCTATCTCATCGGTAAACTGAAGTTCCCAAGCGACGATCCCACACAGACCGCAATGCCAGTACCTAGCATTATGCTTGGTTTGTGCTCATTCGCATTTGCCGTTTACATGGTACCTGGTCTATGGGGAGCTCCTTGTAAAGCCGTTAGCGCCTTCTCACCTCCTATGAACACGCAAGACTTCAACCTCAATAAGGCACAAGAAATCCATCCTCAATACACCTCATACGAGGAAGGTATGGCTGCTGCAAAGGCTCAGCACAAGCCTGTAATGCTCGATTTCACCGGCTTTGGTTGCGTCAACTGTCGTAAGATGGAGGCTGCCGTATGGACCGATCCCGAGGTGGCTGAACGCCTAACGAAAGATTACGTGCTCATTTCGCTTTACGTTGACGACAAGACACCATTGGCACAACCAATGGAAGTGAAGAATCCTGATGGTACAAGTCGCACCCTCCGCACCGTAGGCGACAAGTGGAGCTACCTAGAACAAACCAAGTTTGGCTATCTAGCACAGCCATTCTACGTTACTGTGGACAACGATGGAAAGCCTCTCTCAGGCAGTTTCGTTTACAAAGAGGATATCCCTGGTTTCATGAACTTCCTAGACAAGGGTATCGACAACTATAAGAAAGGCAACTAATCACTGCCGATTAAATCGCTAAAAAGAGCCGCTATCGCAACGAAACGACAGCGGCTCTTTCTTTATTTAGTGTTTATGAATGAGCCAAGCATGCTCTAGCTCAAAGCGACGCAAGGCTTACTGACCGCCCAAACGGCCGAAGAAGCTAATCACTTCCTCCCAGGTCTTAAACTCGTCAGAGCCAAAATGGATGGCTGTACCAAGGAATTCGTCAGTTTCATCGGCACTAACGAGGTAATCGCCGTAGAGCAACTGCAACTGGTTGGCGAAGAGCAGATGACCCCAAGCGGGTGCGCTGAACACGTTCTCAACCCACGCACGCGTCTCCTCGTAGAACGTAGGAGAGCTCGTTGGAGATGGTGCTACGATATAAACGTTGTAGTGTTCTATCAGAAACTCGTATGCTTTATGCAAACTCGACTTCGGTTTGCCATACCCATCCATAAGCGTGTTCCAATGGATAAACACCGTTGGACGTTCACGTTGCTCTTGTCGGTCGTCTATCCATCGCACTACGGGGATGAGATAATGGTAGATTATCTTCTCCAGCAAGCGGTGCTCACCGTGAAAATGCACTGCGTTGGGATAATGCTGATGGAACAAATCGAACGTATGCACTACGGGATCAGCATCACCAAAGAGCCCAAACACACGCTGACGCTCCTCCTCGTCCACCTGTTCAAAGCAGTGTGAGGTCATCTCGCGATACTCCTTGACCAGCGCTTTGGTCACTATCAGCTCTTGCACGCCGTCCTGACGTGGGTTCTGAAACACTTGTTTACCCATCATATTCTGCTCGGACATCGTGCTTCCCATCTCGAAAGCAGGATTCACACAGATACGATCCACACCATAAAGCATCTCGGTGTACATACCACCCATGGATGTTCCGATGATGAGATCGGGCTTTTCTGTGGCTACAACGTCACGAAGTAGCTGCATAGCTTCCTCTGGATGCACTGGCAGATCGGGTGCAAGAACCGTTGCTTGAGGCATAAACTGTCGCAAGATGGTGGCTGTATGCGTGGAGCCAGCAGAGAGAAAACCATGCACATAGAGCACTTTCTTCCCCGCCATGAGGTCAGGAAAGGTCTTAGGGGTAATGCTTTCGGTCATGATTGTAATGCTTTACGAATGTCGTCGAGATTGTTTGCCACAACGATTTGGCTATGCCAGTCGCCACGGATGCAACCGCGACGTGACATATCGTCTAGAAGCGCAATGAGTTGATCCCAAAAACCCTTCATATTATATAAGATCACACGCTTATGGTGATATCCTATCGTAGCCGAAGCCACGACGTTAAAGATCTCATCAAGCGTGCCTACGCCGCCGGGGAGAGCGATAAAGATGTCGCTCTTGGTCTCCATGAGCTCTTTACGATCGGTCAGCGAGTCGCAAGGAATCTCCACATCGAGGTACTGGGACGTTCTTCCGCCTTTCTCAAGAATCTGCGGTACCACACCAATCGTCATTCCGCCATGGGTCTTCACGGCTTTAGCGATACACTCCATCAGCCCCATGTTAGCACCACCGAAGACCAGGTGATGACCTTCTTCTGCCATAAAACGCCCCAATTCATCGGTCAATGCAAAGAAGTCGGGGTCTATATGTTCATTGGCCGAACAATATACAGCAATGTTCATTGTATGATTAATCTATAAAAAAATAGTTTACTTGAATCTACTTACTTCTTCTTAGGACGTCTACGAGCCCATCCTTCTTCGGTGAAATCGGGCATTTCGCCCTTGAGCTCGGCAGGATTGCCACCCATTAGTCGCTTCCAGTCGTCCTTCTTAAACTTGCGTTGTGGTATAGAAGCGGCTGGTCTACCCTTGCTGCGCTTTCCCTTAGGTGCTGGTCGGTCGCTATCTGCATCGTTGCAACGCACCTTACGACCCTTATACATGGCGCCATCGAGCGCTTTCATCACCTTACGTGCATCACGCTCGGGCACTTCGATGTAGCTTTGGCGAGCCAATAAGTCGATATGACCCACTTCTTGACGGCCACGCATGTGCTTGTTGACAAACTGCATCACCTCTCCTGGGTAGAAGCCATCATCCTTACCAAGGTTGATAAAGAGACGTGCAAAACCCTTTTCGGGCTGGTCAGAGTGGCGAGGCTTGCCCTTATCGGCACCGCGCGAAGCACGTTCTGCACCCTTGGCAGAGGGCTTTTCGATCACAGGCGCATCCTTATAATAAGCCAAGAACCTACCGAAGGTGCTGCTTACCATCTTCTTTATGATGTCTTCCTTGTCGATATACTCAAACTGCCGCTTGATATCTATCATGTAAGGAGCTATCTGCTCTTCGTCCACATCGGTCTTTAGGATGTCGTCCATAGCCTTAAAGAGTTGCTTCTTGCAGATCTCTTCGGGTGTAGGAAGCACGCCATCGACAAACTCCTTACCGATCACACGCTCTATATTGCGCACCTTAAACTTCTCACGGAGGTGGATAATGGAGATGCTGGTGCCTTTCTTGCCCGCTCTACCGGTACGTCCGGAGCGATGGGTATAGTTCTCGATGTCATCGGGCAAACCATAATTGATCACGTGCGTGAGGTCATTGACATCCAATCCACGCGCAGCCACATCGGTGGCGATGAGCAGTTGGGTGAGGTGGGAGCGAAACTTCTGCATCGTCAGGTCACGTTGCTGCTGCGAAAGGTCTCCGTGCAGCGCCTCAGCGTTGTATCCGTCGTGGATGAGCTTGTCCGCAATCTCCTGCGTTTCGCGCTTGGTGCGACAGAAGACGATGGCATATATCTTAGGATAATAGTCTACCACACGCTTCAGAGCAAGGTATTTGTCCTTGGCATTGACCATGTAATAGATATGATTGACGTGCTCAGCGCCTTCGTTTCGGCTACCCACTACTATCTCTTTGTAGTCATGCAGATACCCACGCGCCACCTGTTCCACGTCCTTACTCATCGTTGCTGAGAACAAAAGGGTGTTATGATCCTCTGGAATGCCCGACAGAATCTCGGTGATCGATTCCTTGAAACCCATGTTGAGCATCTCGTCAGCCTCATCCAGCACCACGTTGTGCACCTCATCCAGGTGAGCTTTGCCACGATGCATGAGGTCAATCAGACGTCCCGGGGTAGCCACGATAATCTGCACGCCATGGCGCAGCGACCTAATCTGTTGGTCGATGGACGCACCACCGTACACGGGCACGATGTGAAGGTGAGGGATATACTTAGCAAAATCGTTGAGATCATCGGCTATCTGAAGACAAAGCTCTCTTGTGGGCGACAATACGATGGCTTGAGTGGCTTTGTTCTTGGTATCGATACGTTGTATCAACGGAATGCCAAAAGCCGCCGTCTTACCTGTACCTGTCTGTGCAAGGGCGATAACATCATTGCGATTACCTAAAAGATAAGGGATCACTTCTTGCTGAACGGGCATCGGAGCCTCAAATCCTAGTTCAGCAATGGCGTTTCTAATTTCTACCGAAACGCCCAATTCTTCAAATGTCTTCAATGTAAATGGGTTTTGTTTGCAAAGTTACAAAGTTTCAGATGGTTGGGCAAAGAATTGCGGTTTTATTCTCACCTACCCTATCCTACAACCCACTAAGGCTTAACCGATAGAGGCAGATAGAAACAATGGCGACCTTTCCTCACGGAAAAGTCGCCATATTTACTAGAAAAAAATTGTGTAACAATAGTAATTTGTGTGTCTACTTAAGCACCACCTTCTTGCCGCGGACGATGTAGATGCCCTTTGGCAACTGTGCCATCTGCTCCACTGTAGCAACCTTACGACCTTGGAGATCGAACACGTCGTTGCCCAATATGGTGGTATCGGTGGTTTGGATAGCGTGGATGCCTGTGGTCTCACCTACGTTGATGATGTCAGACATCAAGCTCTTCTTGTCGCTAGAGAAAGCTTGCACGCTATAGCTGTACTGCTGTGTAGCATCGAGGTTGCTGAAAGCGTAACGCAAGATGTCATCGTCAGCAGCTGCACCAGCGCTCTTGAACTCTTGAGCGTTAGCATCGAGAGATACCGTGCGCAATGGTGTGTGAATATCAACGCGGTAAGTCACATCCACGTCGTCGATGAGAGCATAGCCCGATACACGGCTGAAGAGGAAGCGTACGCTATCTGCATCGTTTATCTGGAGGCTCTTCACGCCACTTGTTCCTTCTTCATTGTCAATCTCAGCTACATTCTGCCATACGCCGTTATGTGCTTCAGCTACAATCACCTTGCTACCGCTGTTGCTCAGACGATACCAGAATGACACGTTAGTGATGGTCTTACCAGGCTGGCTAACGGTGAGATAGAGGCTGTCTTTGTTCAGACGGAGTGATGGGCCTTCTTCTCCATAGAAGCTGCTTGAGGTAGATGTGGCATTGGTGTTCCATCCTTCAGGGAGGTTGTGATAGCCATCATCAAATCCGCTCTTGGTGTGTTCCTCACCCGTGTTGGTGCGGCTATAGAGGGTCAACTCATAGCTCTGAGCCTGTGGCAGGCGCTCCCAGTTGGCTGTGAATGATGTCTCGGTGACGTCGCTAGCATCTCTAGCCACTACCTTGCTCTCTTCTATCTGACGCTCGATGGTGGTGAAGTTGACCTTCACTGAGTCAGAACTGTAGTCGCCAAGGTGTGCCTGGAGCACTGCGGTGTACTCAGTTTCAGGATCAAGACCGGTGAATGATGATGCGAAACCATCAAGCGTGTTAGCGCTAAGCACGGTGTTGCCCTTGAGCAGAGACAAGGTGTAGTTTTCAGCGAGGTCCACCTGGTTCCAGTTGGCTGATGCTGAGGTACCCATGATGTCAGTCACGTTGAGTGTAGGCGACTGAAGCTTAAAGTTGGTACCGGCGAGAAGGAAGCTGATAGTGCCGTCGTTCTCAGCGATATAGTCGAGACCGAAGATGTTGTTCTTCTGCCATCCGTTAAACTTAGCCTTGGTTACGTTTTGTGTTCCAGGGTAAGCATCGCTGGCTTTACCCGACATTGAACCTACGCCATCGGCTTCAACGATATCCACACGCTGGTGAGATGAGTAATAGTTGGGCATGTTATTGTTCCAAACGCTTTGGTCTTCATCAAGGTGCCATACCAGCATTCCATGACCAGGGAGATACTTATCCCAACCAGTCTGTTGACGGTTCTCAAGGATGAAGTACTCGTTGTCACGACCAGGAACGCTCACGCGATAAGCCACAGGTGTCTCCTCGAATGCGGGCAACACATTGATAGAGTCGGCATCGGTAGTAAGCTCGGTCAGATCCATCCATCCTAAAGAGTAACGCTCAAAGGCGCTGAAGGTAGGAGGTGTGTTCTGATCGTTGTTATATGAACCCTGTGCCATGATATCCCACTCACCTAGCTGGTTGGTAGAATAATACTGAGACATGTTGTTGTTATAATGGTCAGCCAAACCTAGCACGTGACCAAACTCATGGCAGAACGTACCGATACCTGCAGCGCGTCGGCTAGAGCCATTGATCTCTTGTGATACGGTGTAGCGGTCCACCAACAAGTCGTCCTTGATGGTGAAAGAGTAGTTGTGGATGGTGTAAGGATAAACTGATTCCTGCAGCTTGGTGAGGTTGCCGCTATGTGGCCAGATGGTGGTACCATCACCTGAGTCGGCTTGTCCGTAACCTGCATAGATGGCATAGACGTTGTCTATCACGCCATCGTTATTGGTATCATAGTCGGCCCAGTTAATCTGATCGCCATATTGAGCGTCCACGAGAGGCAATGCTTCCTGGATGAGCTTGTAGGTATCATCTGTTCCGCCGTTACCAGCATAGTAGCTATGGTCGTGGGTGAGCTGAACAGGACCGAAGACGTCAAACTCGGGGTCATACTTATAGTTGGATCCGTAACGATAGAACTCATATACTGATCCGCAAGCGCCGTTGTCGCTGAATCCATCTTGGTGGAAGAAACGATCATAGTAGTCCTCTGGATCGCTCATCGTAGAGAACTTCTTGTCGCTAAAGTTGACAAGCACCACGAGCACCTTACGCTTTCCTGTGGTAGGAACGTCGCTGATACGCACAATCTTCTGCACGCTACCATTAGCAGCGGGCTTGTTATATTTGCTATTGGCTTTGGCTTGCGCCTCAGTCATATTCTTCTCCATCAGAGCGTTAGCCTCAGCCATATCGATCTTAGCAAGCATTGCCTTTACCGAAGCAGGACGCAGAGCCACCTCTGTAGCTGCGATGTTGCTCGAAACGAACTGATTGTTCTCTACGATGGCATATTCGTAATTGCCATTTTCTGAATTGAACAACAGCGGATAACTATCTGTTGTTACCGCCATGTGGTAATGCTCATCACCTACCAAACGCAAGGTAAGCGTGGTTCCGTCGGCTTGCTTCACGTGAATCTGACCAGGACGGGCTGGGATAGCCGATACCTGCGCTGCGCAGAAAGCCGAGAGAAGCATTACAAAAACTTTCTTCTTAAGGTTACGCATGTTATTTTTTTGAAATAATTAATGATAGAATATTCTATTGCAAAGATAAGACTTTCATCTTACAAACAAGCTATCCTCGTTCATTTTAACACTACAAATACACGTTTTAGTAATCTTTCGATAGAAAATCGGGGTATTTGTGAATATTAACTAACCTTTCAAGCGCATTTGGTTTCGTGGCGTTGAGAGCCTTTTCACGTCTTTTATCTGAATGAAAGATATAAGAAATGGATTGATGTGGTGCCGATTTTTGATCAACGAACGATGCCAAGGGCATGAGAAGCAAGGTATCACTTATTTGCCTTTTTGTCAATTTTAAATCACAAAAACAGCCCTCTCTCCAACTGTCGAAATAGATTTTTCAGCACCGTTTTTATCTCGCAATTAATCTCAAAACACCCCACCGCATTCCAACGAAGCCTCTTTCACCACCCAACGGAACCTCTTTTAGATGCCAATAGAGCCTCCGTTGGAAGGCAACGGAGGCTCTATTGGACAAGATTTTGGGCATTTTTAGGAGCAAAAAGCCGTATTTTGGGGTTCTTTTTTAACCTTAATTATTTTATCTACCTGATTATCTGATAGTTGCATTTTTCGCATATTTCAGAGCATTCTAGGCTCTTGTGTAGGATTTGCAAAGCATGGAGAGCTTTCTGTAAAGGTTTTTCAAGACTAAAAATTCCTTCGTTCTATCTTTCCAAAATCATGGTTATTGTAGATATATGGGTGATGCCGAACGGATGAAAAAGAAATAGCTGAACGACAGGACGCACCCAAAGCACGTATCACCACAGGGATAGCATGCTGGAGCGGTGGCGTTTCCGGATGGGCACAAATATAAGAGGGTCGTCATCCCATGATGGAAATAACGACCCGTCCTATATTAGCATGTTATGAAAAATTTGAGAGAGGAAGCTTCACAGCTTCTAAATTGTTTTACTACGATTGTATTATATTATAGAGAAAGCATAGAAAAAAATCACTTGATCAGATTCGCCGTAGGTGTGGCACGCTTGTTGAGCGAATCCACTTTGGCCGAATCGGCCTTGGCTACGGACGAGCCGTGGTGTATCTTATTGTACCCCTCCACCACTTGTTCGGGGGCTGGCGCATCACTTTCGTCAAACGCAATCTGTGCAGCATTGCCGATGGTGAGCACGATGGCTACGATGGCTGCAGCCTTATAAAGGGGCATCAGGCGCTGACGCAAGGTGATGATATGTGCCTTTACGGGCTTATCGCCTTCGACCTTAGCTAGGATGCGGGCATCGAAATCGTAGCCAAGCACATTGTCCTGCTTGTCCTTGACCTGGCTTACAAATAGGTCGCGATAGGTCAGTAAGCTCTCTGGAACATTATCCTGAGCAAAGAACGAACGCAGAATCTCCTCCTCCTGAAGAGTGGTTTCGCACTGCCAATAGCGTTCTAAAAGTTGTTCAATGTACTTATAATCCATATTGATCTATTTGTTCATACTTGGTTTTGACTGCTTGACGGGCTCTGAAGATGTTGACCTTGACCTGATCTTCACTGATTCCCATCACTTGGGCAATCTCTTTGTAGCTCTTTCCCTCAAAGTCGCGTAGCTGAAAGCAGAGGCGTTGCTTCTCGGGGAGGGTCTCCATGAGCTGTTCCACGATGCGCATCTGGTTCTGACGATAGATGCTCTCGTAAGGATTGGAGCTTTGTGAAGCGTGAGCGTTGACCTCGCCATCATCGAGCAACTCGGGCTGATGGGCTTGGCGTCTCACCCTATCTAGAGAGATGTTACGGGCAATGGTGAGCGAATAGGCTTCTATAGATTCTATCTCGTCCCACTGTTCTCGCTTGTTCCACACCTTGATAAGGGTGTCTTGCACAATGTCTTCCGCCTCCTCTTTATTCAAGGTTATGCGGAGCGCTAGCCTATAAATGATGTTCTTTAAAGGCAATACATCGTTGCGAAAACTTACCTGTTTCATCTTTGTTTCTATTTTGTAGACGTTTGTTGGACGAGGAATGTTACAATGGGATGCTGGTTTTTAACTTCGTTTAACCATTTCACACTCTTTCTGCGGCCCGTGAGCGCCGACCAGAGTATCTATGCTATCATTGTTAATGGTTAGAGCTTAGTGATCTACGCGATAGAAGAATCTTCCGTATGCGCCTAAATATAATCAAAGCGACAACCGAAAAACCTCGATTGTCGCTTTAATGTCGGGATGAGGCGACTCGAACGCCCGACCCCTACGTCCCGAACGTAGTGCGCTACCAACTGCGCTACATCCCGATGGCTTCTTGAAAAGCAGATGCAAAGATAGTCGTAATATTTGATAAAGGGACGTTTGCAACTGTTAAATTTCCAAAAACCAATCTCCTACAATAGCGTGGGCAACTGGAAGAGATGCGTGCCGTTGCTACCCTTGATGAGGATGCAGTAGTCTTGGGGTTGCTGACGAGCTATCTCGGCTTTGACCTCGTCCACATCTTTAAACTTACGGTAGCTGGTCTGCGTAGCCGCAAACGATTCGCCCACGAGCCAAACGTCCGTGAGGCCTGCCTCCTGGAGCTGATCCACCACCTTCTGATGTTCCTCAGCAGTGGCCTCGCCTAGCTCGCGCATATCGCCAAGGATGGCCATCTTGCGGGGCGCGTCCACTAGACGGAAGTTGGCTATGGCTGCAGCCATACTGGATGGATTGGCATTATAAGCGTCCACGATGAGCTGGTTATGTGTGGTTTGGGTAAACTGTGAACGGCTATTGCTGGGGGTATATTCGGCTAAAGCTGCACTGATATCTGCCACGGGCACGTCAAAATGGAGACCGATGGCGATGGCTGCCAACATATTGTCAAGGTTATAAGCACCTATCAGATGGGTTGCCACCTCACAAGGGGCTGCGGCGAGGAGCTGCCCGTGGTGCGCTTGCCAATTGAATCGCAAGAAGGGATCGCATCCGCTCACGGTGCCTTGGATGTCAGCGGTATCGTCTTGACCATAAGTCACCACACGGGCAAACTGCCTAGCTGATGCCATCTCGAGCAGATGGGGGTTGCTCTCATTGAGAAACACCAAGGCGTCATGTACCTGGAGGTAATCGTAGAGCTCACCCTTGGTGCGCTTGACACCCTCAAACGAGCCAAAGCCCTGCAGATGGGCACGTCCCACATTGGTAATCATACCACAAGTGGGCTCCACATAGGTAACCAGCTTGGTGATGTCTCCAGGATGACTGGCTCCCATCTCCACCACGGCTATCTGATGTTCGGGGCGCAATCGCAGCAACGTACGGGGCACACCGATGTCGTTGTTATAGTTGCCTTCGGTGTGAAGCACATTGTATCGCTTGGCTAGCACGGCAGAGACAAGCTCCTTTGTGGTGGTCTTGCCATTGGTGCCGGTGATGCCTATCACGGGGATATCAAACTGACGGCGATGCTCACGAGCCAGTTCCTTATATGCCACAAGGGCATCGGGCACGAGGATATAGCGTTCGTCGCCGGCGGGAACCACCTTGGCATCGTCCACAATGACGTAGCTACATCCTTGCTCCAAGGCTTTAGCTGCAAACTGATTGCCGTCGAAGCTAGCGCCTTTAAGGGCAAAGAAGAGACTGCCCTGGGGACAATCGCGACTGTCGGTGGTCACTACGGGGTGTTGACAATAAAGAGAATAAAGTGTTTGAGAGTCCATATTCCTTCTTGATTTTGGTCGATGCAAAAGTACAAAGATGAAAGGATAATACAAAAGAAAAGGTCAAATTCTTTACGACCCACTTGGCATTACCACGTATTTATTGTAATTTTGCGCTGATGGAATATACATTACAAGTACATGGCAAACTGCTCTCTCTCGGCAAGCCACAAGTGATGGGGATACTCAACTGCACCCCCGACTCGTTCTATGCTTCTTCACGGGTTCAGAACGAAGAAGCTATCGCACAACGTGCCAACCAGATCATCGCCGAAGGCGGCACGATGATTGACGTGGGCGCATTCTCTACCCGACCCGGCGGAGTGGAGGTGAGCGAGGCTGAAGAGCTGCGCCGACTGCGAGAAGCATTGGTCATCGTGCGCCGTGAGCAACCGGATGCTGTGCTATCGATAGACACCTTCAGACCCGAAGTGGCTAAGATGGCTGTTGAGGAGTTTGGCGCTGACATCATCAACGACGTCAGCGAGGGTGGCATCACGGGTGTAGTGGATACCCCGTTAGCCCAAACGGGTGACGCATACCCGGCTATCTTCAAGATGGTAGCTCAACTTAGGGTGCCTTATATCCTCATGTCGGTCAAGAAGACGCTACCCGAGATGCTGACCGCCTTTGCTCGGGAGGTACAAAGTCTGCGTGACCTTGGACAGAAGGATATCATCCTTGACCCTGGATTTGGGTTTGGAAAGACCATCGAGGACAACTATGCCATCCTGCAACACATGGATAAGCTGCAGGTGCTCGGGCTTCCCATACTAGCTGGTATGAGCCGAAAGCGAATGATATTTCAGTTGATTAACACCGACCCTAACGGCAGTTTGAATGGCACAACGGTAGTCAACACGCTAGCGTTGCTTCGTGGTGCCAAGATATTAAGGGTACACGATGTGCGGCAAGCCGTAGAAGCAGTGAAGATCACAGAGGCTTTTGCCCAGCAAGCCAAGACGCGCTGAGTTATCCACAAATAACCTACCTTTATATAAATAAGCTAAGATGTTCTTTGAATTCGGAATAAAAGACGCCATCGACATCCTATTGGTGGCTCTCATTCTTTATTATCTCTACCGTCTGATGAAGGAGTCGCGCTCGCTAAACGTCTTCATCGGCATCATCGTCTTTGTGATTATATGGCTCTTTGTGAGCTTTGTGCTTGAGATGCGGCTCCTAGGTAGCATCCTAGACAAGCTCGTGTCAGTGGGTGTGATCGGTCTGATTGTGCTCTTCCAAGAGGAGATTCGCCACTTCCTGTACAACATCGGAGCGCACCAGAAGGTGCAGGGCGTTCTCAATATCTTCTTCCATCACGAACAAGAGAACGTTGACAAGGAGAGCATCATGCCTATCGTGATGGCTTGTATGAACATGAGTCGTGGCAAGGTGGGCGCATTGATTGTCATCGAACGAGGCGTTTCGCTCAATGACATCGTGGACACGGGCGACCTTATTGACGCTCGTATCAACCAACGACTTATCGAAAATATCTTCTTTAAGAATTCACCGCTACACGACGGGGCTTTGATTATATCCAAAAAACGTATCAAAGCCGCTGGATGCATCCTACCCGTGAGCCACAAACAGGATATTCCGAGGGAGCTCGGACTACGCCATCGATCTGCTATGGGTATATCACAAGATTCTGATGCCATAGCTGTTGTGGTGTCAGAGGAGACAGGACGTATCTCGGTAGCAATTAAAGGGGAGTTCCAGTTGCGCCTCTCAGCAGAGCAACTAGAAAGTATCCTTACAAAAGAAATGGCTTCGTAAGGATGAATCCATTGTGCTGATACGATCGTATAGCACAATGGAGAAATGACGATATATTATTTGCCTGCTTTACGTCGGAACTCTGCTGGAGTCATACCATACTTGGCACGGAACAAACGATAGAAAGTTTGTGCTACGATAATACCACATTCGGTAGCAACACTCTCTATAGTATAGTCGGGATGATCCAATAACAATTGGGCAGCGTGGTCCAAACGAAGGGAGTTAACATAAGCTGGGAAACCTACTCCGGTAAATTCGCGGAACAGAGGAGCAAACTTATTCTTAGGAATATGTACGTAACGATCAAGCAATCGACGTGACATATCAGCACGAAGATAAAGCTTATGGGTTAGTATGGCTTTCTCTGCTCGCTTCCAGAGCATCTCATTCGTTTCAAGCATAGGCGTAATTTACAATTTAAGCACTTTCACATTGCAAAAGTAAAGAAACAAAACCATAATGCATAATTTATTGTTTAAATATTTATAATCATTTTTCTTGCGCCCTATAATAATCTTTCCCATTGTCAGAAAAAACGACTTTTAAGGGTAAAAAAATACACTTTTCAATAATAAAACGTCATTGCTGAATAGACAAAAGATAGTTGGGGATTGTAAGACGAAGGCCAAGAAAGATGCTTACACACCTATTTTCACCACACTCAAGAAAAGCCTTTAACAATATATTAATAAGGTGTAAAAAATAAAGGAAGCCTGCACTCATCTCGAATATTATCGCTACCTTTGCCTAGCAAAAGGCAAATCGATAAAACAAAATACTAATTACATGGACTTATTACAGCAAATCGTTGCGCATGCTAAAGCCGATAAGCAGCGCATCGTGCTTCCCGAAGCTGAGGAAGAGCGCACTCTTAGAGCTGCCGACAAAGTGCTGGCCGACGACATTGCCGACCTAATTCTCATTGGAAACCCCGAAAACATCAAGCAGCAAGCTGCACAATGGGGACTGAAAAACATAGACAAGGCTACCCTTGTAGACCCTGCTAACAACGAAAAGACTGAAGAATATGCTGAGCTTCTAGCCGAACTGCGCAAGAAGAAAGGCATGACCGTGGATCAAGCACGCGAGTTGGTAACCAAGGACAACCTCTATCTCGGTTGTATGATTATCAAGACGGGTGACGCTGACGGACAGATCTCAGGTGCATTGTCAACCACTGGTGACACGTTGCGTCCTGCGCTGCAGATCATCAAGTGTGCCCCAGGCATCACTTGCGTAAGTGGCGCCATGCTGCTCATCACCAACGAGAAGCAATATGGCAAAGATGGCGTAGTGGTAATGGGCGACGTAGCTGTTACGCCTAACCCCACTGCTGACCAATTGGCACAGATTGCCTACACCACAGCGCAGACGGCAAAGAGCATCGCAGGTATCGACGAGCCTCGCGTAGCCATGTTGAGCTTCTCAACCAAAGGTTCTGCCAAGGACGCCAAGGACAAAGCAACAGGTAAGAGCGTGTATATCATCGACAAAGTGATTGAAGCTACGCAGATAGCACACGAGAAATTCCCCGACCTTAAGGTAGATGGCGAGTTGCAAGCTGACGCTGCTCTCGTGCCAGGCGTGGCTCAGAAGAAAGCTCCAGGAAGCGAGATTGCTGGTCAAGCTAACGTGCTTGTAGCGCCAAACCTCGAAGTGGGTAACATCGGATATAAGCTTGTGCAGCGTCTTGGTGGCGCTATCGCCATCGGTCCTATCCTCCAAGGCATCGCAAGACCTGTGAACGACCTCAGTCGCGGATGCTCCGTGGATGATATCTACTATATGGTAGCCATCACAGCATGCCAGGCTCAAGCTGCCAAAAAGTAATCAGGCATTAACCAAACAACAACCTATCATATCACAAACAAAGAATAACTTTATGAAGATTCTTGTACTAAACTGTGGCAGTAGCTCCATCAAATACAAGCTATACGATATGGCTGACGAAAGCGTCTTGGCTCAAGGCGGCGTAGAACGTATCGGACTGGACGAAGCTTTCATCAAAGTGAAGCTCGAAAACGGTGAGAAAAAACAGATCATGGCTGACCTCCCAACTCACAAGGAAGGTGTGGCGCTGGTATTCAAGTGCCTCCTTGATCCTGAGTTTGGTGCCATCAAGGACCTTAACGAGATTGACGCTGTGGGCCACCGCGTGGTGCAAGGCGGCGACTTATTTGAGAAAAGCTGCATCGTTACACCCGAGGTGGAGAAGGGAATCGAGAGCCTTATTGACCTTGCACCGGTGCACAACCTAGGTCATCTACGCGGTATCAGAGCCGTAAACGCCCTTATGCCCGACACACCACAGGTGACAGTGTTCGACAATGCGTTCCATAGCACCATGCCCGCACACGCTTTCCTCTATGGCGTACCTTACGATTTGTATAAGAAATACCACGTTCGCCGTTACGGTTTCCATGGTACAAGCCATCGTTACGTAAGCCAGCGTGTATGCGAATTCCTCGGAGTGGATATCAAAACACAGAAGATCATCACCTGTCACATCGGTAATGGCGCATCAGTCACAGCCGTTAAATATGGCAAAGTGATCGATACCTCAATGGGACTCACACCTCTTGCTGGTGTGATGATGGGCAGTCGCTGCGGTGACATCGACCCTTCTGCTGTGACTTACCTCATGGAGAAGCTTGGCAAGACACCTCAGGAGATGTCCACTTACCTCAATACCGAATGCGGTGTAAAGGGTATCACGGGTATCAGCTCTGACATGCGAGAGATTGAAAACGCCGATAACGAGGGCAATGAGCTCGCTCACCTCGCCCTCGAGATGTACAACTATCGCATCAAGAAGTACATCGGTGCATACGCTGCAGCCATGAATGGTGTGGATATCATCGTTTGGACCGCTGGCGTAGGCGAGAACCAAGAAGGCGTGCGTTGGGATTCGTGCACCGACCTAGAGTACCTTGGCGTGAAGATGGATAAGGAACGCAACCACTGCCGTGGCGTGGAGCAAATCCTTTCTGCCGACGACTCTAAGGTGAAAGTGGTTATGATTCCTACCGACGAAGAGATTGTTATCGCTCGCGACACACGCGATTTGGTTGCAGAACTGAAGAAGTAAATCTCTCTTTTAGCTCTTATCATAAGAAACTAAAACGCATATTATAAACCCATTGCCGTGACAAGAAATCACCGCAATGGGTTTATTGTTAACACGAGGCAATGGTTTCTGCCATCTTTTTGCGCCCAACAAGCTACGAAGGAGGCACAACACGGCAGCAAAAAAGGCGAGCCTTCCGACTCGCCTTTTATTTCTGATGCAACTAAGATTATGCGTTTACAGCATCGTTGAGCTCAGCACCAGCCTTAAACTTAGCTACTTTCTTAGCTTCTACAGGTACAACCTCACCTGTGCGAGGGTTCTTGTAGTCGCGTGCAGGACGTTCTGACACTGCGAAAGTACCGAAACCAACCAACTGAACCTTCTCTCCTGCGGCCAAAGCCTCTTTTATTGCTTTCAAGGTAGCGTCAAGTGCGCTCTTAGCATCAGCCTTAGTGAGGTTTGCTCCAGCTGCAATCTTGTCTGTTAACTCTGTCTTATTCATGATTAATGTATTTAATTGATATTTAGATAATAATCGCATTATATTGTCTTGCAAATGTAAGTGATTACTTTTAGAATACAAACAAAAAACACAAAAAAATGCCATAAAAGCCCAAAAAAGATGGTAATTGACCATTTTACATACATTATGACAATATTTTTTCGTACTTTTGCGATGTTTTTAGAAGCGTACTTATACCATTATGCACAACATTCCGATAGCAACAAAGAATCTGCTCATAATCAATTGCCTAATGTATTTAGCCACCATTGCGCTGAAAACATTTGGCATAGACATCACGAACCTCTTTGGACTACATTTCTTTCTGAGTTCCAAATTCCAAGTATTTCAGTTGGTTACCTACATGTTTCTACACGCAAGCTTCATGCATGTCGTGATGAACATGTTCATGCTATGGATGTTCGGCATGGTGGTTGAGAGCGTTTGGGGTCCCCGCCGATTTGTGACCTACTATTTTATATGCGGCATCGGAGCTGCGGTGTGCCAAGAGATAGCGCAGTTTGGTGAGTTCTATCAGTTGGCTTCAAGTCAGATTCCGAACTTCACCATTGACCAATCCATCACCATTGCACACAACAGCGAGGCGGTTCTAGCCCTTTGGAACACCGTGGGAGCATCCGGAGCGATTTACGCCATCCTGCTCGCCTTTGGCATCATGTTCCCCGATCAGCGCATGTTCATCATCCCAATCCCCATTCCCCTCAAGGTGAAATGGGTTATTATAGGCTTAATCGCCCTTGATTTGGGCTCTGCAGTACTATCTAGCAACGACCACATAGCCCACTTTGCACACCTCGGTGGCATGCTCTTTGGCTTCTTCGTGTTCAAGTATTGGCAACACAAAGCGCAGAACGGAGCAGGCGGAATGGGCTTTGACAAAGGACGACAGTTCTTTAACCGGATGCAAAACAACTGGGAGAACCGCACCCATCACACCCATCCGCCATTCAATATCCACCGCAATCCATCGCAAGAGCAAAACGTCAGAAACGAGAGCGACTGGGATTACAACGCAAGGAAGAAAGCGCAACAAGACGAGATAGACCAGATCCTGGACAAGATACGCAAGAGCGGATACGACAGCCTTAGTAAAGAGGAGAAGAGAAAGCTCTTTGACAGTAGCAACAACAACTGATACGTATGCCCCGAAAGATACAATCCATACCCAAGCGAATAGCCATCACACTCAACGTGTTGGCTATTCTCGTTATGTTTCTTGTGGGATATGCTGACCATCTCAACCCCATCAGTTTTCCGCACCTTTGCAGTGTGGGGCTCACTTTCCCTTTTTGGTTGATTGTGAACGTTCTTTTTCTCATCTTTTGGGCGCTCACACGATGGCGCATGCTATGGCTACCAGTATTTGGACTGGTCTTGTGCTATGGCCCAGTGCGCCGCTATTGCCCGTTCAATCCGCCCGCAGAAGCACCCCACGGTTCGCTGAAAGTGTTGTCATATAACGTGTTCATGTATAGCGAATGGAACGGAACGGCAGGCGTAGACAATCGTCTCATCCAATATCTGCTCCATAGCGACGCCGACATCATCTGCTTACAAGAAGCCAGCGACTATGGTATGAAAGGCATGACACCCATCCAATGCCTTCGCAAATACTATCCTTATTGTTCCCAAACCATCAAGAAAGGCATCGCAGCCGACTGCCTTCTCATCGCCAGCAGATACCCCATCATCCAGCAAGACAGCATCCCCATCGGCTCGGGAGGCGACATGAGTATGGAGTACATCCTCGACGTGAACGGCAGACGGGTGTGCGTAATCAATAATCATCTAGAAAGCAACAGGTTAAGTGCCGAAGACAAAGCCGAATTTAAGTCGTTTGTCAAAGGCGAAATGAACCATCAAGAGATGAAAGACGAGTCGGTCTATCTCATCAACAAGCTAGGCGTAGCTGCCACCAAGCGTGCCAAGCAAGCCGCCATCATCCATCAACGCATCCAGCAGCGGCTCGATGAGGAGATACCCGTCATCACCATGGGCGACTTCAACGACAATCCCCTATCCTACTGTCACCGTGTCATCTCCCAAGGCCTCACCGACTGTTACACCGCCTCGGGCAACGGACCAGGCATCTCCTACCATCGCAGCGGCATATACGTACGCATTGACCACATCATGTGTTCCGATTTCTTCAAGCCCTATGGTGCCACCGTCGACTCAAGCATTGCCGACAGCGACCACTACCCCATCTATTGTTGGCTAGAGATGCGCCCCAAGCCTTAAACAAATACCTCCGTCACTCTAGGCAAAACACCCCGTCTGACCATAGCAAGAACCCATTGCCACCTACGTTTGTCCCTTATCAAGCATTACCGATAAGGGACAAATCATAAGCAAAACCCCTTTATCCTCCTAATTTTTAAAGATTTACTCATTGATATTTTCCATTCCGTGAAAAAATCAGTATCTTTGCACGTCTATATAAACAAGATAAAAACAATTCAAAAAATCATTAATACAAAATGCAGAACAAAGGATTAGTAATTTGCGTAACCGTCCTACTGACGCTCGCAAGCATCTTCTACCTGTCATTCTCGGTAGCAACGAGCTACTACGACTCACAGGCTGCGAAGATCAAAGACCCTATTGCCCAGCAAGACTACAAAGATTCGGTAAAGTATCTGGGTATTTACTCTTACCAGAAATGCTTGGAAACACAGATCGGCTTAGGTCTTGACTTGAAAGGCGGTATGAATGTCATCCTTGAGATTTCGGTTCCAGACGTAGTTGACGTATTGGCTGACCACAAAACCGACGCCGCTTACCTCTCAGCATTGAAGGAAGCCAAGAAGCAAGAGGAGACAAGCCAGAGTGATTTCATCACCCTCTTCATCAATGCATACCACAAGTATGCTCCTGGACACAAGCTAGCAGAGGTGTTTGCCACCCAGCAGCTCAAGGGAAAGGTTGACACACAGAGCTCAGATGCAGCCGTAGAGAAAGCCCTCCGTGAGGAAGTGAGCGCTGCAATTGACAACTCTTACAACGTAGTGCGTAACCGTATCGACCAGTATGGTGTGGTTCAGCCCAACATTCAGAAGCTCGAGGGACAGGAAGGACGCCTCATGGTAGAGATGCCAGGTATCCGTGAGCCAGAGCGTATGCGTAAGTTGCTCCAAGGTAGCGCTAACCTTGAGTTCTGGGAGACCTACAACAACCAGGAAGTGAATCCTTATCTGCAGCAGCTCGACCAGCGTCTTGCTAACGGTGGCGAAGAAAAAGCCGACACCACAAAGACCGCCGAGGCTGCTAAAGAGACCAAGGCTGCTGACGCTAAGTTGAAGCTCAACAACCCAAAGAACGCTGCAGCTAACGCAGCCAAGGGCGCAGATGCACAGATGGAAGCAGCTAAGAAAGAGCACCCATTGCTCGCCATGCTTCAGACCTTGCCTCAAGAAGCGCTCAGCCTCGTAGGTTATGCTAACGTACGTGACACCGCTGCAATTAACAAGATTATCTATAGCTCATTGGCTAAGCAGATCTTGCCATCTGACCTTAAGTTGCTTTGGAGTGCAAAGCCAGCTGATGGTCTCAACCAGAAGAACGTATTTGAGCTTCATGCCCTCAAGATTACAAGCAACGACGGCCGCGCTAAGCTAGAAGGCGACGTGGTTACAGACGCTAAGGACCAGTTTGACCAGTTTGGTAAACCTGAGGTAAGCATGACCATGAACTCAGAAGGTGCTCGCGAATGGGCAGCTCTGACCAAGGCCAACGTAGGTAAGGCAGTGGCTATCGTCCTTGACGGCGTAGTTTACTCAGCTCCTCGCGTAAACCAGGAGATCGATGGCGGTCAGTCGTCTATCTCGGGCAACTTCACCATCGAGGACACTAAGGACCTCGCTAACACCTTGAAGTCGGGTCGTATGCCTGCTCCTGCACGTATCGTACAGGAGGAAGTGGTAGGTCCTACGCTTGGTGCTCAGTCCATTCAGCAGGGTCTTATCTCCTTCGCTATCGCTTTTGTATTGTTGATGATCTACATGGTTGTCATGTATGACGTCATCCCAGGTATGATGGCCAACGTAGCATTGGTAGCCAACCTGTTCTTCACGCTCGGTATATTAGCCTCGTTCCAGTCGGCACTGACCATGCCCGGTATTGCCGGTATCGTGCTTACGCTCGGTACAGCGGTCGATGCCAACGTGCTTATCTATGAACGAATCAAGGAAGAGATGCGTGCCGGCAAGGGCATAAAGGTTGCCCTCAAGGAAGGATATGGTAACGCATTCTCAGCTATCTTCGACTCTAACCTCACCTCACTCATCACGGGTGTGATCCTCCTCGTTACCGGTACAGGTCCTATCCGTGGTTTCGCTACCACATGGATCATCGGTTTGGTATGTTCATTCTTCACCGCAGTGTTCCTCACACGTCTTGTTTACGAACATCAGATGAGCAAGGACAAGTGGCTCAACCAGAAGTTCTGCACCTCTATCAGCAAGTCAATGCTTCAGCACACACACATCTCTTTCATGGGCATGCGTAAGAAGAGCATCACCATCTGGTGTGTTGCAGCAGTGCTGTTTGTTGTCAGCTTCGCCGTAAGAGGTTTGAGTAAGAGTATCGACTTCACTGGTGGTCGCAACTATGTAGTGACCCTTAACAAGGCCGTAGAGGTAGAGCAGGTTCGTAACGTGCTTGATGGCGCCTTCGTAAACACCACCGGCACCGATGCAGGTAAGGTAGCAACAACCTCTGTTATCGCCTTAGGAACCGACGGAAAGACCATCCGTGTGTCTACCAACTTCAACATCGAGTCGAACGATCCAGCCGAAGACGATCACGCAGAGACCGTGCTTTACAATGCGCTCCACAAAGCTAACCTCGTGAGCCAAAGCAACGTTGATGCCTTCAAGAACCCTGACATCCGCGAAGGTGGTTCTATCATCAGCTCAGCAAAGGTAGGTCCTTCTGTGGCTAAAGACATCACTTATGGTGCTATCGTGAGCGTGTTGCTCTCATTGGTATTCATCTTCCTCTATATCCTCGTACGTTTCCGCAACCTTGGTTTCTCTGTCGGCTCTATCGTAGCGCTAGCATTTGATACCTTGATTGTGATTGGATTCTACTCAGTATGTTGGGGTTGGATGCCATTCTCGTTAGAGATTGACCAGACGTTTATCGGTGCTATCCTTACCGTTATCGGTTATTCAATCAACGATAAGGTGGTGGTATTCGACCGTATCCGTGAGAATCTACACCTCCATCCTAAGCAGGATCTAGGCTCATTGTTCAACAATTCAATCAACCAGACACTGGCTCGTACCATCAACACCTCGTTCAGTACATTGATTGTGTTGCTCTGTATCTTCTTCTTAGGTGGTGATAGCATCCGCAGCTTCTCCTTCGCGATGATCCTCGGTGTGTTCTTCGGTACCTTGAGTTCTATCTTCATTGCTTCTCCTATAGCATATAGCGTGCTTAGCCGTAAGCAAAACAAGGTGACAGTAACCGTTGAGAAAGCATAACTGATCTCACAATAGCAGAGGGAAAGCACCTCGCTTCTCTCCTCTGCTCTTCATAACAGCTCCCGCCAAGAGGCATCAGTCCACTTGGCGGGAGTTTTTTTTGTGCGCTGTCGTGGGCTTTCGTGCTGACAAACGGATAAAAAATAGTAACTTTGTAGGACAAAGTATATGAACAACTCAAACCCGATTCTATGGAAATTATCTTATTGATTGTGGGCTTAGTGGCAGGTGCCGGCATCGGTTTTCTGCTCGCACGCAATGGCAGTGCAGCCCAAGCTGCTAAGGCAGACATGATGGAACGTAACCTTAAAGAGCAGAGAGAGCAGAGCGAGCAACAGCTCAATGACCTCCGTGCGCAGCACCAACAGGCATTGCAACGCACGGAAGAGCAACACCGCAAGGAGGTGGCGCAGTGTCGCGCTGACCTTGCCACGCTAAAGGAAGAGCACAAGCAGCGCATCGCCGAGCTACAACAGGAACACCAAGAACAACTGAACCTGCAGCGAGAACAACAACGCGAGCAACTCCAAACCATTGACAAGCAACACAAGGAGGATATGGCGCAGCAAGCCCAACTGCTACGCGAGCAGATTCACAACGCCTCTGAGGAGATTCTCAAGAAGCGTTCTGAGGAGCTCGCCAACACCAATAAGCTGCAGCTATCCACCATCCTCACACCTCTGCATGAGAACCTCAAGCAGATGAAGGAGGCTGTGGAGAAGAGCGACCGTGAGCATACCACATCTATGGAGCGCCTCGACGCCAGCATCAAAGCTAACCTCAAGCAAGCCCAAGAGGTGGGTGAGCGTGCCGACAAGCTAGCCAAAGCGCTCACAAGCGAGAACAAGACACAGGGCAACTTCGGCGAGCTGCGTCTGCGTACGCTCCTTGAAGAGATGGGACTAGAGGAGGGAACGCAGTTTGAGGAGCAAACTGCGCTCAAGGATGCCTACGGACAGACCATCGTTGACGCTGAGGAAGGACACCGAATGATACCCGATGTCATCCTCCACTTCCCCGAGCACCGCGACGTGATCATCGACTCGAAGATGTCACTCAAGGCCTTTGAAGATTATCACAACGCCGAAACGGATGAGCAGCGTGCCGATGCGCTCTCACGCCACCTTATCTCTGTACGCAAGCACGTGGACGAACTGGCTCGCAAGGACTATAGCAGCTACCTGCAGCAGAACCACCAACAGCTCGACTTTGTCTTGATGTACATCTACAGCGAGAGCGCCCTACAACTTGCCCTGAGCCAAGACGCATCGCTATGGAGGTATGCTTATGACAAGGGCGTGATCATCACGGGTAGCCAAAACCTTTATATGATGTTGCGCGTATTGCTGATGACCTGGCGACAGGTGCAGCAAGCCGAGAACCAAGCAGAGATAATGAAGACCGCCAACGAGCTGGTCAATCGCATTCAGATGTTCTACGAACGCTTCCAACAAGCCGAAAACTGTCTCACCAAGACCCAAGCGGCATTCAACGACCTGCACAACATCTCTGCGCCCACAGGCCGAAGCATCAACAGCGCTGCCATGAAGCTCATCAAGTATGGCGCCAAGGAGAACGCCAAGCGCAAGTATAGCATCAAAGCCAACGCCACCGAGGACGACACTACGGAGCTTTTGCCTACCGAGAACGAATAAGGCGCCCCCATCGCTGCGTACCGCATGAAGTCGCAATGCCCCTCTACCTCTCTGCAAGGATGCCTACGGAGAGATAGAGGGGCATCGTCTGTTATATAGAAGATGGTGCATCTACGACGCAATAGATATGGTCTTGGGATGCAATAGGGATGGTTTTGTGATGTAAAGGGACTGCTTTTACGATGCAATGGGAACGTTTTGAGGAAGAAAATTAAATTGATTTTCTAGGAAAAATAAATTATTTTTGATTGGAAAATAATTTATTTTTGATTCTCATCGAGGGTCAATGGTACTTTGATTGAGGCTTTTCTGTTAGCTAAAAGTGGCGCTTTGGCTAGATGGCGGAGGGCATATAGCATAGAAACGGACATAAAAAAAGATGGGCATCATCCCGACGACCATCTCTCATTTGACTAAACTTAATCTACAAACCTGAGTTTCTATATTTCTATATGATGAATTCTTGTTTAAGTCTAACGTCTTAAATTACTTCTATTCATTAGACATTTGCAAAATTACTAAATAGCAAACAAAGAACCAAATATTTTTAAATAAAATTTAAAAGAAATATGCCAATATGGCTGTTTCATCATCTAACAGGCTCATTTTAGCATATTTTTACGTCTTTTTGAGTCCTTCTTAGGGCTTACTATCCCCTTCGATATACTCTTCTAGGAACAGATGTTCACCATCATAGACTGCATACGTGAAGAGCTGAATCCAGTCGCCAAGGATCATCATACGCACTTTGGCTGAGAGCGAGAGGTCAAGCTCGATGTGGCGGTGACCATAAAGGTAATAGTCGACATCGGGATGCTGCTGCATATATTGCTTGGTAAAGACCACCAAGCACTCTTTATCCTCACCAAGGTAAGGCGGTTCTTTACCATCGGGACGCTTTAGGCGAGAGTGTTTGGCCCAGTTGAGCCCAAACTTCATCCCCCACCACGGGTGCAAGGCATTGAACAAGCGCTGACACACCTTGTTATGAAAGATGCCACGAAGCACCTTAAACGATGTAGAGCTATCGCCCAAGCCATCACCATGAGCCAAGAAGAACACCTTATCGCCTATCTCCACCGTAGCCGGTTGACGATGCACGATGACACCACACTCTTCCTCTAGATAGCCATAGGTCCATATATCATGGTTGCCGGTGAAATAGTGTACCTCCACACCGAGGTCGGTCAGCTCGGACACCTTACCTAGGAAGCGCGTGAACCCCTTTGGCACCACATAGCGGTACTCGTTCCAGAAGTCGAACATATCCCCAAGGAGATACACCGCACTGGCTTTGTGCTTTATGCTATCTAGGAAACGCACCAGTCGGCGCTCTTGTGTGCGGCGATGCTCAAGCGCCAACGAGCCGAGATGGGCGTCTGAAAGAAAATATACGCTTTTCATTGTCTTGTGTTCTTAGGTGAAACATCTGTGCGGGGTGCGAAGAGAAGGATCAGTCGAAACCTAGTTCGACGCGGGCTTCCTCCGTCATCATACTCTGATCCCAAGCGGGTTCAAAGACCAGATTGACGTTAGCGCTTGTCACATGCTCCACGCTCTCTAGCTTGGTACGCACATCCTCAAGGATAAAATCGGCTGCTGGGCACGATGGCGCAGTGAAGGTCATATCCACATCCACGCTATAATCGTCCTTAACATCAATCTTATAGATCATTCCTAGGTCGTAGATATTGACCGGAATCTCGGGGTCATACACGGTTTTCAGCACATCCACGATGCGCTCTTCTATCTTTACTTTTTCTTCGGGAGTCATTATTCTGTTATTGTTAGTTATGTCTTAGAGTTGGTGCTAAAGCTGGTTGGCAAAGTCGCGGCTCACATAGTTGTATATATCCATGCAGCAAGCAGCCGAGAAGCGCAGTGCTGACGACACGAGCGCATCCCACTGAGCCTCGCTCAATCCTCGTTCTAGATCATCGTGGGTGATACCTTGCTGAAGCAATCCGTAGATAAATCCGGCATTGAAGTTGTCCCCCGCCCCGATGGTACTCACCGTCTGAGTGGGCATTACGGGGTAGCTCTTCTGCCATCCGTTCTCTGCATAGAGCTGCACGGGCTGATCACTGTTCGTGTAAACGAAGCGTTTGCAATAGAAGGATATCTCCGAACGATACACCTTATCGGCTTCCTTGATGCGGTAAAGCGTATCAAAATCGTCTTGGCTACCGCGAACGATATCTGCGAAGTCATAGTTTTCGAGCAGATTAGGTGTGGCACGTATCACGTCACTGCGGTGAGATGGACGATAATTGACGTCATAATAGATGATGGCGCCACTATCGCGTGCCTGTTCCAACAGAGGTTGCACCTGACTGCGGAGCTGCGGATCCACGGCAAAATAGGAGCCTATGAGCACAATATCGTCACGCTGGATATCGGGACAAGAAAGCTCTACAACGTCAGTAGAGGCTTCACGATAGAACACATAGTCGGCATCGTTGTGCTCATCGAGGAACGCCAGCGACACCGGCGACTTGGTATCGGCACATCGTGTAAGGCATGTGGCATCCACACCATTATCGTTCATGAAGCTCACGATATGGTCGCCCACCCTATCGGCACCTATCTTAGACACCATCACCGCCGGCACATGTGCCCTGCCGAGCGAAACCAACGCGTTAAACACGGAGCCTCCAGGGATGGCTTCCACGGGTTTGCCGTCCTTAAAGATCACGTCTAGGATGGTATCGCCTATTCCTATCACTTTTCGCATAGCTTATATTGTTGATTGGGAATGCAAATATAAGGTTTTTAGGGGAAACGGCAAAATATGTTAAACACTTTATCCCATTTTCCCATCGATAGGCAAAAGGGGTGCTTTGATTTGCGTTTCCCATAGATTTGCGTTACCTTTGCATGAGGCAAAAAGCCTCAACTGACGTATGGAACAGATCAAACTAAGATATCAAACTTGCGAGCTAGACAACGCGCTACGTGTGATTGTGCTACGACATAGTTCTCCGGTGGTCTACTGCGGCTATGAGATTAACGCAGGAACGAGCCTCGAACAGGAAGGTGAAGAGGGTTTGGCCCACTTCTGCGAACACGTTACCTTCAAGGGCACAAGGCATCGCAGCGCGCTGGATATCATCAACTGCCTAGAAAGCGTGGGTGGCGAGCTCAACGCTTACACCACGAAGACTGCCACGGTCTACTATGCCGCCCTTCTCAAGGAGCATCTCGGAAGAGCCATAGATGTGCTGAGCGACATGGTGTTTGGAAGCGTTTATCCTCAGAAGGAGATAGATAAGGAGGTTGAGGTGATTTGTGACGAGATTGAGTCGTACCACGATTCGCCCGCCGAACTGATTTATGACGATTTCGAAAACTTGATTTTCCAAGGCACGCCACTAGGTCATAACATCCTAGGTAAGGCCGAACGTGTAAGGCAGTTTACCACGGCTGATGCCTTGCGGTTCACCCGTGCGCATTACACACCGCAGGATTCGGTGTTCTTTGCCTATGGCGATGTCGACTTTGATGAGCTTGTCCGCTTGCTTTGCGAGACGCTTCACACCTCACCTCGGGGTGCAGTGACAACGAGCGAGACGCCTCATCAGTCGTCCTACATAGCCTTGCCACCATGCACCTATGAAGGTCAGACCATCATCCAGCACCGCCACACCCACCAAGCGCATGTGATGCTAGGGTGCCGCGGGTTCTCGGTGTTTCATCCAGACCGCATCGCGCTCTATCTGCTCAACAACATCTTAGGTGGTCCGGGGATGAACGCACGGCTCAATCTGTCGCTCCGTGAGCGCAACGCACTGGTCTACACGGTTGAGAGCACCATGATAAGCTATGCACATACGGGCTTATGGTGTGTGTATTTCGGTTGCGACGCACACGATGTAGAGCGATGCTTAGATCTGGTGAAGGCAGAGCTACAACGCTTCATCAACACGCCTCTCACCTCAGAGGAGCTTGCCGCCGCTAAGAAACAAATCAAAGGTCAGATCGGAATAGCCTGTGACAACCGCGAAAACTTTGCGCTCGACTTTGGCAAGAGTTTTCTGCATTATGGTTGGGAGAAAGATATCACCAAGCTATTCCATGAGATTGATGCGGTGACATCTGAGCAGATACAAGGCGTGGCGGCCCATCTGTTCCGTCCGGAACGGCTCACCACGCTACAATATGTCTACTAATATAGAGCCTTATCAACCGATAAGGTGATAGCTACCACCGGCATAGGCTTTCACCAGCCCCTTCATCTCAAGCGTGAAGAGATGGGCAGAGAGCTCACCTATGGCGATATTGGTCTGTATGGATAGGGTGTTGATCTGCTGATCGTTTTGTTTTCGGAGCGCCTCCACCACCTTTTCTTCTTTAGGTGAAAGGTCGGGAAAGAGGTCGCGCTCTATCCCTTGTTGCTTTGCTACCTGCAAAGCATGGTCGTTTTCCCATGACATCGCATCGACAAACTGGGCTGCTGAGGTAATCAGCATCGCTCCGTTGCTGCGTATAAGGTTGTTACAACCCTTGCTATATGCGTCATTGACGCGTCCAGGGAAGGCAAACACGTCTCGGTTATAGTCGTTAGCGATGCGGCAAGTGATCAGTCCGCCACCACGTTCGGCGCTCTCCACTAGGATCGTAGCATCTGCCATACCTGCCACAATGCGGTTGCGTCGCACAAAGTTGACCTTGTCAGCATTGGTGTGCGTCATAAACTCGGTGAGCAGTCCGCCCTGTCTGATCATGCGTTCGGCCACCGGTTGATGGGCACGGGGGTAGAGCGTATCCAGTCCGTGAGCCAAGACACCCACGGTATCGAAGCCCGCTTGCAAGCTCTGATGGTGTGCGCAGATGTCCACGCCGTAAGCCAAACCACTCACAACGAGCGTCGCCGGGCATAGAGCACGTAGGTCAGCGACAAACTGTTGTATCACATCTTGACCGTAACGGGTGCAGTGGCGCGTGCCCACAATGCTTATCACGCGGTGCGCATTGAGGTTGGCTGTGCCCTTAAAGTAGAGCATCAGAGGGGCATCAACGCAGGTCTTGAGTCGCTGGGGGTAGTGGGCATCACTCAGCAGAAGCGGTTGGATGTCGTGCTGCTGCATATATTGCAGTTCGGCTTCTACTCGGGCACGATGAGCATCTACCTTGGATAGCAGCTTAACGAGCCTATCTGAGGCATCGGGCACCACTTCTCTGATAGCCGTAGCATGCTCTATGACCGCCGTGGCAGAGCCCAACTGGTCATACAAACGACGCACCTCAGCCAGGTAATAGAACCCCAATAGGCTCAGGAGCATGGCGTTATACCGTTCCTCAGCGTGCGTCATACTTCGATATATTTGGCAAATGCGCGGTCATACGCTTCGCTAACAGCCAGTCGGCCGTTGACCAACGTGACCAGTTCCACCCTTGCACGGAAGCAAAGCTTGTGGTCGCTCTGTCGGTAAAGGTCATGTGTGAACACGTAGCGGATGTTTTCTTTCTTTAGTCCCATGCACGAAACGATGATATCATCGCACCTGAATGGCACCTTAAACTCTAGCTTCATTCGTGCCACCACGGCATCGATGCCCTGCTCATGCAGTTCGGCGAAGCTCACACCACACGCTTTGAGGAAGCGATGGCGGGTGTGTTCGGTGTAATGAAGGTAGTTGGCGTTGTTTACGATGCCCTCGATGTCGCACTCATAGTCGCGCACCTCCATCTCGGTGGTAAAGATATAGTTGCCCTTGATGGGCTTCGGTGTGTTGTTATTATCCATATTTGATAGTTGATTCGTTACTTGATTGTATGGGGAGAAAGGCTGCATCGGGATGCATCAAGGCTGCGATGTCACTGGCGAACCTTTCATATATTCGTATCCTATGCGACATCTGAGACACTCTTTGTGGTCGCAATATTCTTTCTTCAGTTGTATAAGCGCTTGCGAGTCGCCTGCCGTCTTGACCTCTAGTCCCACCTCTTGCCACATCTTCACCACATGATTGGCTTCGGCTTTGAGCTGATCCAGGAAGTCGAACGCCCGTTGGCAGAGTGCTTCATCAGCCTTATGCCGACCATAAGCGAAGAAGATGGGCACCACGGTGTTGATGATAAGCAGGGCGAGTGAGGCTTTGGAAAGTCGCTTCTCGTTAGCCGCGCTCTCGTTGCCAAAGACATAATGGGTTTGCCAATAGGGGGTAACGTGGGTCTGAAGCACTTGTTCGGCTTGCTTGACGTTCTCACATTCCAAGAGCTGCGAGAGCCCAGCGCGCTGCGAGAAGTATAGATTGGCAAGCTGGACGATGCGGATATTGGGGAAGTTTTGAGGGCGAAGGCGGAGATATTTCCACTCCGTGCCCTTCATTGGGGTGAGATTAAACTTATGCGCAAGATACCTATATTCGCTTTGCAGATGCTTGAAGTAACCATCTTCAAGCGCTTTCTGCCGGTACTTCTCGGGTATCATGTCCTCTTGAAGCAACCCTGCCTGACCTAGGAAGAGCGCTTCTATCTGGAAGATATCGTCTCTATGATGCGCCACATCGTGCAAAGGCAGCGAGCGAGACCATTGTTCAAAGGCTTCACCATTAACCCCAAAACCGAAGTTGTGAGCCAAGGTGGCAAAGTAGCCAGCCTCCCATGACCCGCCACAATCAGCCACTCGGCGCGCTATCGCTTGCGTTTTCTGCTCTAGACGCTCGGTCTGCAACACGCTCATCCAGCTATGAATGGTGAGCGAGGAGAGCTGTGGTACAATGCGATAACAGGGTGGATAGCTATCCGTGGCTAGCAGTTGGCGATAGTTGTCACGCACCGTTTGAGGCACATCGAGCCTCACTTGGGGCGGTTGGAGCCCGGCATGGGTCACCGCTTGCGCATCGTCAATCCCCACAACGTGTAGGATGACATTGTCATAGTGGGCATCCGTCTGGTGATGATGGGCAAACCAGTCTGACGATTTGTCATGTATCTCCACATTGCCCACCCATAACGTGCCATCAATCTTCACTTTAGCATTGAAGAAGTCGGGACCCGCATTGCGATTATGTAGGCCCACATCAAGCACCTCCACGGCTTTTCCGTCGGTGGTTTGCAGACCACCAAGAGGGAATAGCTTATGTTTCCATGTGTAGTGGAGTAGTTGTTCCATACTGAAAGTGATTTTTCTATTTTCTAAGGGTGCAGCTTATCTTATGCAAAGATATAAAAAATCCCAAACAGAGGGGTTCTCCATTTGGGATTTTTATGGTTTTGTCAGCGTGTATTACTTCATGACCTTCTTCACCGAACCATCATTCTGACGTACGATATAGACCTGACCATGCTGCATTTGGTTCACCTTACGACCGCCGAGGTCATAGATCTGTACTCCTTTCGCAGTGGTTGTGGTAGCTTGGTGAACACCTGCCGTAATGACTGCGTCCTCGTTTCCAAATACCACGTTGACGCTAATAGACGATGCCATAAACTTCATGTCGATATCAATGGTGGCATATAGCTTGTCACCGGCTTGCTTGGCATTGATCACTACAGGCACATTGCCAAGATAAGGGCCCGTCCATGTCTTTACGCTAGGATCATCACCGGCAGTGATGGTAATCTCCTGTGAGGTAGAAAGCAATAGGATGTTTTCGTTTTCAGCATCCGTTTGTGCATCGATATCAGTCACAACGATGTTACCAATGCCCGCACCGCTATACTTAAAGTTGTACAAAGCCAAGGTATACTTACCATCATCCTGCTTTGTTAGATAAATCGTTGCCGTGTCTTTAGCTACGTTCCCGGCAAAAGAAACGTAGAGGGAGTCCTTGAAATCGGTAGCCATTGCTACTGAAGAGACAAGTACTGCAAATAAAAGAGTTAGAATTTTCTTCATACTAATAACTATTTTGATTAATTAAAAAAGTTGTCTTGCTTTGCCAAAGGGCGTTGCTCGCTACATCTTATAGACCAAACCGAGCGTTGCATAGATGGGATAGAGCGTCTGTTCGATGACGTGGAAGCTGCTATTATGCACCCCGTTCAGTCCCCATTTCAAGTCGGCGAAGAAGCCTAAGCGCTGCCATGTCTGCCAATCTACGCCTGCTGCGACACCCCATTGCCAACGTCTCATGTCATTAGAGAAGTCGTATGTGCCCTTGGTTCCGGGTGTATTGCCCAGTTCTACCTTTGCCCCAGTGGGATCACCGACGCGCAGATAGCCATCGTGCGCTTCGCCCGAGAAGTGGCGTGAGAGCAGATACGAGATGTAAGGACCGCACCGTAAGCGCCACTTTGTGCCTATCTGATAGGACGCTTGCACCGGAATGGTGATCATCGTTTGGCTTGCTTTGGTGGTGACATCGCCGGTATACATACCTTCAATCATCTCCCCGCCTCTGACAAACTGCTCATGGTAGTTCTTCACACGGGCATCCTCCTTCATTGATTTATTTTCAAATATCATGCCAGAAGTCACCCCCCAGTGTTCATCTAGACGTTTTGTCAGGTCCACGGCAAGCACAAAGGAAGGCTGAAGGGTGTAACTGTTGAGTTTGCGGATGCTCGCCGGCATACCCACAGGGGCTGTTCCACCGATGTTATATCCCACTTTGACACGGACGTCGATATCGTTCCAAAAGGAAGTCTGAGCCTGGCTGCATAGCGAGAAGAGGCTCAAAGCAAGGGCTATGAATTGTTTTCTCATCATCTACTCTTCTGTTGTACAAATTATTTTCACATCATCCACACACAGAGTGGAGCCTATCGCTCCCATGAAACGATCGCCTTGGTTACTCGATGAGAACACCACCGTGAGGTTATATCCTTGGTTTTCGAGCACTTCCGGGTCTATCTCGTCTGTATAAGCGAACGTTACCTTAAACTGAGTCCAGTCCTTTGTGGGTTTCAGATAGCCCGCATCAGCTATCGCTACAATCTGCTTGCTGGTCTTAACATCGTCCCCATAGAGGGTCACAGCGTTGCCCGCAGCGTCATGATTACGATAGAACACAGCATAAACGGCGCAGCTATCAATCTTACCAGAGATGGTTTGGCCCTGTTCATCTTGGTAGTTGGCACCAGGTTGATAGGTGTAATATCCGGTAAAAGTAATCGGAGTCTTGTCAAACGGGATTCCGAAGCGAGTGGCTTTCAAGGCGTCCATAAGGGCGCTAGTCATATCAAAGGATCCTAAGAAAAGGTTTCCCGCAGCAAGAGGCTTATTGACCATGGCACCCAAAGGTCCCGTATCACAAGTGGTCAGACGCACGCCGTATCCATGACGACCATGCTGCAAGGTATCAGTGGGGTATTCGTCAGGAGCTGCCGTACCCTTACTGAGCTGATAGCCGGCATTGCCCGTGGCCCAGTTATCGCCGTAAGTGCCATCCTCTTGTTCGTCATGCCAAATGAAATAGCCCTGTGTTTTGGGGTCAAGCTCAAACTTCTCAAAGTCGTAACTCACCGTGTCCGACTTGCTGACGGCTCTCGGTGTGAACCCAATCTTGTAGGTTCGGCTCCAGCATCCGTCCTCGCTTGTCACCCGATAGGCCACTGCCGTCTTACTGAAATCGTGTACCGAGCCACTTGGCGGAGTGACCGTGGCACCTGGAGTGAGCCTCAACAAGGGCGCAAGCGACGTCAAATCGGCATCACGACGCACGTTAAACATAATCGTGCTATCAGTTGCAGAGACATCACGCGCGGTGTCAGTGACGTTAAAAAAAGTGGACAACGGATTGCTGATCGCCACACTTACATGTTCAATATCGGCTTCAGCATTTTGCGGTTCGTCCTTGAAACAAGAGCAAAAAAGCATGCTTAAGCATGCCATCGCTACAATAGTCGATTTTGTTTTCATTTGTTAAACTATCTTTCTATCGTGCAAAGGTAAGATGATATTTCCTGTTTTGAAAAAAAATAAGTACTTTTGCAGTATTAATCAAGCTAAAAAGGGGGTCATAAACACACGTCCGTGACTCCACCAAAGCATACTTATCTTATTCTGAAAATGAAAATAGCACTTATCGGCTACGGCAAAATGGGGCACATGATAGAGCAGATTGCCCTTGAGCGCGGGCACGAAATCGTATGTAAAATCGATGTAAACAACCAGGAAGACTTCGACTCTCCTGCCTTTGCGGAGGCTGATGTAGCCATCGAGTTTACCAATCCCACCGCAGCATATAGCAACTTTCTCAAAGCATTCAGCCACAACGTAAAGGTAGTCAGTGGCTCCACTGGATGGAAGCAAGACCATCAAGCCGATGTGGAGCGCCTCTGTAGCGAAGGCGGACAGACGCTCTTTTGGGCTAGCAACTTCTCTATCGGCGTTGCCATCTTCTCCGCAGTCAACCGATACTTGGCCAAAATCATGAACGGCTTCCCACAGTATGACGTCGAAATGACCGAGACGCACCACATACACAAGCTCGATGCCCCTTCAGGCACAGCTATCACGCTAGCCGAAGAGATTACCGATGCCGTGGAGCGCAAGCAGAATTGGAAGCTCGGGACGACGGTTTGGGACGACGGACACATCGATGGCGACGCCTCACATCAAGACGATGAGCTGCTGATCAACTGCGTTCGTCATGACGAAGTGCCCGGTATTCACACCATCGCATACAACAGCGAGGCAGACCTCATCACCATTACGCATGATGCTCACAGCCGAAAGGGATTTGCATTAGGCGCCGTGCTTGCTGCCGAATATACCGCAACACACCACGGACTGCTTACCACAAGCGACTTGTTCCAATTCTAACTCATCACGAAACCATACAAAACAATGATTGATAAAGAGAAAAAGCAACTTAATCCCAAGAAGCAATGGGCTAAGTTTATCATCGTAACCATTCTCTATCTCGCCTTTCTGCTATGGGTAGAAAGCTGGTGGGGACTGATTGTCGTGCCTTTCATCTACGACGCTTACATCACAAAGAAGATACGTTGGCAGTGGTGGAAGGATGCCGAACGCCCCGTCAAGGCTGTGATGAGCTGGGTAGACGCCATCGTGTTTGCCCTCATTGCGGTGTATTTCATCAACCTTTATTTCTTCCAAAACTACGTTATCCCTTCTTCTTCGCTTGAGAAGAGTTTGCTTACGGGCGACTATCTCTTTGTATCAAAGCTATCATACGGTCCCCGAATCCCCGAGACGCCACTCACCATGCCGCTCACTCAGCACACCTTACCGGTGTTCTCATGCAAGAGCTATATTGAATGGCCACACTGGGACTACCGCCGCGTGAAGGGCTTAGGGCACGTTGAGCTCAATGATATCGTGGTGTTCAACTATCCCGCAGGCGACTCCATCGTCACCGCAGAGGCTTATCAGGGACAAGACTACTATCAGATGGTCTACACCCTAGGCGAGAGTTTGGTGGCACAACAGCACCCTGGCATCAACCTTTCAGCCATGAACATCCAGCAACAACGCGACTTCTACGCCAACGCTTACGCTGAAGGACGTGCCTATCTAGAACATAACCGACCCACATACGGCGATATTGACCACCGTCCGACCGACCGTCGCGAGAACTACGTGAAGCGTTGCGTGGGCTTACCCGGTCAGACGCTGCAGATCAAGAACGATATCATCTATCTAGACGGCAAAGCCAACAAAGAGCCGGACAACGTTCAGTACACTTATTTCATCAAGTGGAACGGCCGAATGTCAGCCTCTGACCTCCTCGGAGAGCAATATGACGACCTACGCAAGGACCTTGGCATCAGCGCCGAAGACGTTCAGAGCTTGGGATATCTGCACGGAGCGGATGTTGAACGTGGTGTAGTGCTCAACGATGACATCCTAAAAGACTTTGATGGATATATGCCTCTGACCCAGAAAGCGATTCAAGGGCTTAAAGCCAAAGGCTTGATTGCCAAGATACGCCGCGTCAGCGACAAGGACATCTACTCAGGTCCTTACTATCCTCTCAATGCTTATACCAACTGGACACGCGACAATTATGGTCCGGTATGGATTCCGCAGAAAGGCAAGAGCATCACCCTCACCTTGCAGAATCTCCCCGTCTATGAGCGTTGCATCAAGGTTTATGAAGGCAACGACCTACAAGTCAAGGGCGGAAAGATATACATCAACGGCAAAGCCACAAACCAATATACGTTCAAACTGGACTATTACTGGATGATGGGTGACAACCGCCACAACTCAGCCGACTCACGTTACTGGGGTTTCGTGCCCGAAGATCACATCGTGGGCAAACCTATCTTTGTATGGTGGTCAAGCGATCCCGACCGCAAAGGTATGCGTGGCGTGCGCTGGAGTCGCATCTTCAGTTGGGTGGATAACATCAAGTAACTTGTAATCTCTACGTTTTGACTCAATCGACGATTCTCTCAACGGCATATTTCGCTCCTGTTCAGTGGTTCCAAAAGCTGAACAGGAGCGTTCATTGTTATATCGAATGCCATGACCACTACGTCAAACAGACCTACCGCAACCGTTGTATCATAGCCACGACCAACGGGCCACAGGCGCTCACCATCCCCATAGAGCGTCCCGAAGGACGCCGTGCGGACAAGACACCCATGCGTGACATCCGTATCAGCGACCACGGAGCATGGCGCCATCTACACTGGAACGCATTGCAGTCGGCCTATGGCGAGAGTCCGTTCTTTGAGTTTTATGCGGACGATTTGCGTCCTTTCTTTGAAAAACGATGGGAGTTTCTGATTGATTTCAACACCGAAATCACTTATAAAATGTGCGAGCTCCTCGATATCCAACCGCATATCGAGCTCACCACACAATACGAGCCGATACCTCAAGAAGAGGCTTTGGCGCGTCAAGACTATCGTGACATCATCCGTCCGAAGCATCCAGGGGATGATCCCACGTTCACACCCGAGCGTTATTATCAGGTGTATCAGCAGAAGTGGGGATTCCTCCCCAACCTCAGTATCCTAGATTTGCTCTTCAATGAGGGCAACGAAAGCGTCTTCTACCTATAGGCTGGACGTGCCTAAACTCCTCAGTCGGTCACGACATTCGTCCAAAATACGCATCAGCTCGTCCATCTTCTCAGCACGAAGCATGGCTATACGTGTCTGACGGAAGTCGGGGATGCCTTTGAATACCGGCGAGGCTGCTAGATGGCGACGCGTGTGCAGGATGCCACGATACTCGTCTATGCGCTCCACATTGATACGGAGCATCTCCTCTAGCACATCTATCTTCTGATCAATGGTGAGCTGTTGTAGCGCCATCTCGTCACCATCCGTCTGCGAGGAAGCGTCTAGATAACTATTGATCTCCTTGAAAATCCAGGGTCTTCCGAACGTAGCACGACCTATCATCACCGCATCCACACCATAACGGTCAAACTTCTCCTTAGCTTGCGCTGCCGTAGTGACATCACCATTGCCGATGATGGGGATATGGATGCGCGGATTTTCCTTCACCTTACCTATCAGTGTCCAGTCGGCTTCACCCGTGTACATCTGACTGCGGGTGCGTCCATGAATGGTCAGCGCCTGTATACCGCAATCCTGAAGCTGCTCAGCTAGGTCGGTGATGACTAGGTGATCCGTATCCCAACCTAAGCGCGTCTTCACCGTTACGGGCACGTTGACCGCCTTGACCACCTCACGTGTGATGTCAAGCAACAAGGGAATGTTCTTGAGCATGCCCGCGCCAGCACCTTTACCAGCAACCTTCTTCACCGGACAACCAAAGTTGATGTCTATCACATCGGGCTTAACCTGCTCCACGATGCGTGCCGCCTCCACCATCGAAGCTACGTCACGACCATAGATCTGGATACCTACGGGGCGCTCATCATCGTCGATATGCATCTTGAGCAAGGTCGACTTGATGCTGCGTATCACGGCATCGGCACTGACAAACTCGGTGTAAACCATCGCCGCACCATAGCGCTTGCACATCTTGCGAAAGCCTATGTCGGTGACATCTTCCATCGGAGCAAGAAACAAAGGGTGCTCACCAAACTGTATATTCCCTATTTTCATGGGGACAAAGGTACGGAGATTTTCTGAAAAAGACAAGTGGGACAAACGTCTCCCCTACCCTCAGAAGGAGTAGCGAGAGAGGTTTGTCCCACCTTTATTATATATACGTCGCATCCATGAAGCCTCCGCCTTACAGCCTAAGCCTCACCGCTGCGAGCTATGATGTCATTACTTGAGCACACCTAGCTCCTTACCCACCTTGATAAAGGCCTCGATAGCCTTATCCAGCTGTTCACGGGTGTGAGCTGCAGAGAGCTGTACGCGGATACGAGCCTCGCCCTTTGGTACCACTGGATAGTAGAAACCAGTGACATAGATACCCTCTTCGAGCAGACGGTTAGCATACTTCTGTGACAAAGGAGCGTCATAAAGCATCACTGCGCAGATAGCACTCTGTGTGGGTTTGATATCAAATCCGGCTGCCATCATCTTATCACGGAAGTAGTTGACATTCTCCACCAAGCGATCATGAAGCGTGTTGTCGCTCTTAAGGATGCGGAAAGTCTCTAGCGAAGCACCAATGATGCCAGGTGCAAGAGAGTTGGAGAACAAGTAAGGACGACTGCTCTGGCGCAGCATATCGATGATTTCCTTACGACCAGTGGTAAATCCTCCCAGTGCGCCACCGAAGGCTTTACCTAGCGTTCCGGTATATACATCCACACGACCATAGGTCTTGGTAAGCTCGCTTACGCCATGACCGGTAGCACCTACCACACCTGCAGAGTGGCTTTCGTCCACCATCACGAGGGCATCATACTTCTCAGCGAGGTCACAAATCTTATCAATCGGAGCCACATTGCCATCCATTGAGAACACGCCATCGGTGCAGATGATGCGGAAGCGTTGTGCTTGTGCTTCCTGCAAGCAGCGTTCTAGCTCTGCCATGTCAGCATTAGCGTAGCGATAACGCTTTGCTTTGCATAGGCGCACACCATCGATGATAGAAGCATGGTTGAGCGCATCAGAGATGATAGCATCCTCTTCGGTGAGGAAACTGCCAAACAAGCCACCATTGGCATCGAAGCATGCCGCATAGAGAATTGTGTCTTCGGTTTGGAAATAATCAGAGATAGCTGCCTCAAGCTGCTTGTGCGAGTCTTGCGTACCGCAGATAAAGCGCACCGAAGCCATACCATAGCCACGACGATCCATCATGTCCTTGGCTGCTTGGATAAGGCGTGGATCATTGGCCAAGCCTAGATAGTTGTTCGCACAGAAGTTGAGCACTTCCTTTCCCTTTACATCTATGGCAGCGCCTTGGGGACTTTCGATGATACGTTCTTCCTTATACAGACCTGCTTGTTTCAGATCGGCAAGGGCATTGCTTAGATGTTCTTTGAATTTACCGTACATATTATTAAATTAAAAGTTACAACACGCAAAGTAAACGATTATTTCTGGAATATCAAATCTTAATCATTTAAAAAAGGATATGGCTTCTCCTATTTAACTAAATTTAATCTTTCATCTTTCCCTATTCGCAAAAAAAAGATTTATTTTGCACTCCGCAATTTTATTTCTAATCAATAACGATAAACATGAAAAATATCCTCGTCATCGGATCCACGGGGCAAATAGGATCTGAGCTTACCAAAGAATTACGTCAACGTTACGGTAATGATCATGTCGTAGCAGGTTATATCAAGGGTGCTGAGCCCAAAGGCGAGCTGCTGGAGAGTGGTCCTTGTGCCGAGGCTGACGTTACCAATGGCGAGATGCTCACCTCTGTGGTGAAGCAGTATCACATCGATGCTATCTACAATCTGGCTGCCCTGTTGTCTGTAGTGGCTGAGAACAAGCCTCAACTAGCATGGAAAATCGGCATTGACGGCCTATGGAACATCCTCGAGATAGCCAAGGACAACCATTGTCAGGTGTTCACACCGAGCTCTATCGGCTCATTTGGTGACAACACACCTAAGGTAATGACTCCTCAGGACACCGTGCAACGTCCCCAAACCATCTATGGTGTGAGCAAGGTCACTACCGAGTTGCTCAGCGACTGGTTCTATACTAAGTATGGTGTGGATACCCGTTCGGTGCGTTTCCCAGGTTTGATATCCTACGTTACCCCTCCGGGCGGTGGCACAACCGACTATGCTGTGGACATCTACTACGCTGCTGTGAAGGGCGAGAAGTTTGTTTGTCCTATCCCCGAAGGCACATTGATGGACATGATGTATATGCCCGACGCGCTTCATGCAGCTATCTCGCTGATGGAAGCCGATCCTACGAAGCTCAAGCACCGCAACGGTTTCAACATTGCCTCAATGAGTTTTGCTCCTGAGACGGTCTATGCTGAGATCAAGAAGCACAAGCCCGGCTTTGAGATGGTGTATGATGTAGATCCTCTGAAGAAGTCGATTGCACAGAGCTGGCCCGATAAGCTCGACGATAGCTGTGCTCGCGAGGAGTGGGGATGGTGTCCTCAGTATGACCTTGCAAGCATGACCGTGGATATGCTTGAGAAGCTAGAGAAGAAGCTCAAGTAACCGATTACAAGCCATAAGGGTGTCGCCGTCAGATGATAAGCGCACCTAGAAAGATAACGTTCAGCCTCTTTATGCAGACAAAAGGATAGGTTTGGCATAAAGACGCTAAACGTTTTTCGTGCTCAAAGGAGCCGTTTAGGAATGAAAAATAAATTGTTTTCCTGTTGTTTTTAATTTATTTTTCTCTGAAAATCAATTTGTTTTTATGGCTAAAACAAGCCCCGCTGCATGACCAAAGAACCTCTAATGATAGAGGGAAGAGGCTCCGTTTATAGATTAAGGAGATGTCGTTTATAGCTTAAAGAGATGCCGCGGGAGCCCAAAACGAGAACAAGCCAAAGGCGACACGGCATATCCGAGCATCGCGCTTTGGCTTGTTCTGTATAAAGAGACCAGGGCTTCCCTACACGCAGGAAGCCTTAGGAGAGATTAACGCATGCGGTTGCGTAGCTTTGCCTTAGGGCTACCAAGGAGCTTGACAGCCTTCTTAGCCACACCATTGAGGGGCTTTGCCGCAGTAGAGGCTTCATTAGGGAAAGCCGTATTGCTCACCTCCCATGTAGCATCAGAGAGGTGTGAGTGGAAGCTCGCTTGCATCACGGTAGATCCCTCACCATTGGTAGCACTGACAAGGAGCGTGTACCATCCACGACTAAGGTCGCTTTGGTTGAACGTATATTCGCCCGCCGTGTTGATTTCTGAGGTGATATTGGTTGCCTCATCGCTTGTAGCAAGATCTACGAGTGTCTTTCCCGCATTGAGCTCGTTGCTCACCTCGTCTTCCTTCATGAGACGCACAGTGGCATTACTGACGTTGCTTGGTGAGATTTCGAAGCACACCTTCACCTCACCATCGGCAGCTTGCTTAGAGAGGATGTCTATCTTTGGCGTGTCATAGGTGTTTTCGCCCTGGATATGCTCGGTGCATTGAGCTATCAAGGTGTCACCCTGCGCATCCACAGCAAGCACGTATAGCGAGTAGTCGTTTTCGCCATCAATCTCCCATGCGCGGTCTTCCTCACTATACTCGTTCCATTCGGCTGGCGTGAAATAGTTGCCTAGCGACACCAACAGTTCGGCATATCCCATAGTGGCAGCGAGCTCTTGGAGCTTCTTATCGCCTCCAAAGACGGTGTAGAAGGTCTTGATACCGCTACTTGGGTTGATCTGGAACATGGCGTTGCCATCACTGTTGAGCCCACCATAAGCCACACTGAGGCTCTCCGAGCTTTGTTCGGGGTCAGCGGTTTTCATGGTAACATAGGTGAAATCAGTTCCTAGGTTATAGTCGTCGTCCACATCCACGGCTACGATGTAATAGGATTGTCCAGGTGCTACAAACATCTGTGTGTCGTCAGCGTCGGTCTCACCATTCTTTACGGTGCAGGTTTGGCTTCCCTTGGTTACTACATATCCATATCCCACCAGCTTGCACAAGACGTTTTGAAGGGTTGCAGCGTCAGCGGTCTCAGTGGTTTGGTTATATAGCTGTTTGAGCACATACTCCACTTGACACTTAGGTATCCATGAGTAGAGATAAGATTGGTTCTCATCTTGAGCCGCGATGCGGAAAGAGAGATAGTTTTTTCCTTCACCTTTAGGTGTGATGGTAAATGCCGAAGTCTGTGGTTCTTCAGCTGGACGATGGAAGGTCACATAGTCGATCTCATCCGTCTTATATGTAGCGACGGTCTTGTCACCCTTCATCAGATATAAGGTCTCCTGTGCATAGGTGGTTGCGGTCATCGCAGAGAAGAGTGCAAGGAGTGTGAATATTTTCTTAATCATGATTATATCTTTTGTTTGTTTACTTGTCATTAGTCTATAAAAGCACTTCACGCACACTATTCTGCGCTCACTGCGCCCTCATAATGGCCCTTCAAGGTCTGCTTGTCATACTGCTTGATACCCATCACGGTGAAGTCGATGGTGAGCTTTGAGCCTTCGAGCTTAGCCTTAACGTTACCGCCCATAGCCAGTGCGTCTGAACCCTTACAGCTAGCTTGGTTGTAGGTCACGCCTTGATAGGTCACTGAGATCTTGGCATTGGTATCCGTTCCAGAGAATCCCTTGGTCTCATCGGTCATAAACTCGGCAGGAACGGTTACGGTGATGTCAGCGTTGTCAGCCGTTGCGGTCTCACCGGTAGAGGTGAAATAGAACGTGTATAGGTCGTCCTCGAGGTGTGAAGCGGCTGCAGTGATGTTCACTGAGGTCTCATCTCCTAGGGTATAAGCATTAGGGGTAGAGATGTCATATACCATCGGTGTACCCTCATAGTAGACCTGCAGTGAGCGGTCAGAGCCCATACCATTGACATTGATCGTAGCATAATAAGAGCCATCGTTCTGCTGCTCTACGTTGAACGTACCTGTAGCCTCACCCACGTTGCCTGTGCTGAGGTTGATGGTCTGCTCGTTGATATTGTCCACGAAGGTAAACTCGAACTCGGTTGAGCCTGTGAGGTCTACGTCTGTGCCATCAAGCGCACTGGTGGGAAGAAATAGCGAAGCATAATAGTAGACGTCAGAGAGACGCTTAGCATCGGTGATGTCACCTGGTGTGAAGTAAAGTTTTACGCCATCGGGCTTGGTCTCGCAGAACACGGCTTTACAGTCCTTACGACTTCCGTCCACGATAAAGTAATAAGGGCTCTCTTGAACAAAGGTGTAAGCGCCATTGTAAGCACCAGAGAAGTCGTCAGTGCCATCAGTGCCAGTCCAGTTGAACGTGAGGTTGAGGTTGTCATCGGTCTTGCTTACCTTCACGGTGCCATCGCTGTATAGGTCGCTCCAGTCGTCAAAGGATGCACCAATGGGGTCATCAAGCGATTCGGCTATGTAGTAGAGATAGTAATAGCTGTCGCCATCCTCATCCAGCTCAGAGAGCTTAAACTCCTTATCTAGCAGGTCACTCGTGAACACTGCCGCAATGTGATCGGCGTTAAGCATCTCGTTTACCGTAGTGAGGCCTTCCTCCGGACTAAGGTATAGGTAATAATAACCATCTTGGAGCTTTACCACAGCCGACTTAAGGTCGTGCTGCGTGGTGCCGTATTTAACAAAGTTGGTACCAGGATTGATATCCGGTGCCTTAAAGGAGAGACAGTCGACATCCTCTCCTACGATGTAAGAACCTACCACTCGGCCATCTTTCACCACATAAAGGGTGTCTTTGGTAGCCTCTTGTGCCATACCATTGAGCGCACAAAGAACGAGCGCCAACAAGAAAAGTATCTTTTTCATCATATCTGTCAGTTGCTTATCGTTAACGTTTCACTACCTTGAGCGACTTATCGCCCGCCTTCACTACATACACACCCTTAGCCAGTTGAGATGCGTCAATGGTGGCTTTACCACCCTTAGCCACGCTCTGTGCTACCAAAGCGCCATTCTGTGCATACAGGGCAAGCACCACGCCGTCACCCAGTCCCTCAGCGGTAAAGGTGTAGCCATTGGCACGTACCACCACCTCAGCATTGCGAGTCACTGAAGGTTGTGTCACACCTGTGGCTGCCTGGCCAAAGAGGATCTTGTCTACCTCAGCAATGGGTTTGCTGGTTTGGCTTCCATCGGTGCCCACAACGGTGAGCGTGCGATCGGCAAGCGTGATCTTTTCTACGGTTTCCATCTTGGCTGTGTGGCTTGTGCCATCAAGATAGAGCACCAACACATCGTCACCATCGGCTGCAAACGAGGTAAGCGCACAGCCCGACAAGAGCAACGACAACACAATGTTTCGCTTGTTCTTCATCATGATTTGTTCTAGCTTTTGGGTTCTTTTGGTATTTAGTTTGGCTTCTCTCGTTGCATCTGAACCCTTTCTATGCAGACAGAGAAGCATGTTAATGATCTTTTACATCTCTATAATTCGAATGCAAAGTTAATAATTATGTATAGAAATAACGTATTTTTCATGCGTTATCTGTAAATTTTTCATACCACCAACTATTTCGCTTGCCCTAGACTAGGTACAGATTGGGCTTTCAGTCCGTTGCAATCACATAGACAGAAAGAACAAAACAGCACCGACACTTGCTATACCGGGAAAGGTGATGTGCCGTATTGTTTCTTGGGAAAAAGCCGCTCAATCATGCCAAGCATATTGTATTTGAATCCTTTTTTTATTACCTTTGTAACTGAATAGATGCACCGCTGAATAAGAATAGCAATCAAACAATAACTAAAAACAATAACAACCTAAACATGAAACAACTTTATCTGATTCTCATCTCCCTATTGCTATGTATGGGGATGAGCGCCGCCACCGTCGAGGTGCGTACCAATCTGTGGAGCGGCAACCAAGTGATGGATGCAGCATGGAGCAACTGGATCTCGCTGCCAGCATCCGATTTCGCATCTGCCGAGGTAGGCAACGAGCTCTCTGTGAACGTCTCTGCCATATCTGCGAGCTATGGTTTGATCATGCTTAACACCGGCAAATGGGCCACTATGCCTGGTGCCGAAAATGGAAAGAGCATCACCGACGTGCCTTGCGAGGTGAAATGGACCATCACCCAGGAGATGCTTGCCGAGCTGAAGAGCAATGGTCTCATCGTGAAAGGCGTCAGTTACACAGCAACAAGCGTGGATCTGATACGCCAAGTGGAAACGAGCGACACCGAGAAAGGCAATCCCGTGTCTACGATTTGGACGGGAAGCAAGACCATCGACTGGTCATCGAGCACCGGCAATGGCTGGTTGAGCATGAGTAAGGATCTCTTTGCAAAAGCCAAAGTGGGCAACAAGCTCCGTTTCAACTACGACCACCTTGCCATTGGAGCGCAAGGTCATATCTGCAATGGCAGTTGGAAGGATATGCCCGACGGCACCGAGTATAAGCAGCTCACCTCCACTTACTACGAATATGACATCACCTCAGACATGCTAGCACAACTGCAAGAAGGCGGTTGCGTTGTGACGGGTGTGGGATATGTGCTCACCTCGGTGGACATCATTGACCCAACACAGGTTCCAACCATCGTTTGCCAAGTGAGAAAGAGCGACATCAAGTGTTGGGAGAAAGGCGAAAATCCCGTGATTGGTGTCTCGCTGCAAAGTCTAGAAAGCAAGGAGCAGACCGTCACTGTGACCGTTGCGCTACGCACGGATGCTTATGCCGACTATAATACGTATGAGAAGACCGTAACGCTGACATCGGGTGAGACGCAGACTGCACTCATAGAGATGACCGATCTCACCCCAGGGTTCTATCACGCGGTGGTTAAGGCAAACTACTCAGAGCTATCCGACTTTAACATCGGATATGACCCAACAAGCATTGTCTCTGCACCTGATGCCCAAGCCGACTTCCAGGAGTTTTGGAACAAGGCTAAAGCCGAGTTGGCTGACGTAGCACCCGAATACACGCTGACCAAGATCGATGCCAGATCAACCGCAAAACGGAATGTGTATCTCGTAGAGATGAAATCGATCAGCGATGAGAGTAACGGCACGCCCGTAACCATCCGCGGCTACTACGCTGAGCCTGTAGCGGCTGGCACCTACCCTGTCATCATCACACAGAACGGATATGACAGCGACACATCGGTTCCTGCGCTCAACTTCTGTCCCTATGGCGATGCCAATCCTGACTGGATTGAGCTCAACCTATCAGTTCGTGGACAGGTAATCAACAACCGCGGCGACAACCAAAACAAGTACGGCGACTGGTTTGCTTACAACTTTGGAGACAAGGATTCCTACTATTATAGAGGTGCATACATAGACGTGGTGCGTGGCATCGACTTCGTTGCATCACGCGAGAAAGCACAAAAGGGCAACATCTTCATGATGGGTGGAAGCCAAGGGGGCGCCCTCACCATCGCAGGAGCGGCTCTAGATCACCGCATCAAGGCCATCGCGCCATCCATTCAGTTTATGAGCGACTTCCCCGACTACTTCAAAGTGGGATCTTGGCCAGCCTATGTGGCTAAGCAACAGCAGACCGCTAAGGGACTAAGTGACGAGGAGATGTATGCGTTCCTATCCTATTTTGATACCAAGAACCTTGCTCCCTACATCACCTGCCCCGTTAAAACGGCCATGGGATTGCAAGATCCAGTATGCCCACCGCACACCAACTTTGCTCCGTATAACAACCTTACCGTGACGGATAAGCAGTATGTGGTCAACGGCAATTGTCAGCATGAAACTCCTGCAACGTGGTATAATGAATGTATAGCATTCTTCAAAGAGCATATCACGGATGATGCCGCTGATTCGGTAGAGGACATCCATCATCTGAACAAAGCCGAGGAGCAACCTACAAGGGTTTATAACCTAATGGGAATGTACATCAGCAACAGCCTTGAAGGGCTAGCTAAAGGCATCTATATCGTCAATGGCAGAACACAAGTGGTGAGATAAGCATACCTAAAGAGTAGCCTTTGGCTCACACCACGCATATCACAAGAACGGAATCCTAATACATCGGGGTTCCGTTCTTGTCGTTTCTATAGGATGAAACGGCAGATTTGTCCACATACATAAGCGGTTGACATAGGTCAATGACATAGGTTAAGCGCGTTGACTTGCGTCAAAAATCAACCTCTTTCGGGGCAAAAAGCATCGAGATATGCTTGCTAGACGAGCGGATGGCTCTAACTTTGCACTCGTTGAAAGTGCACAACAACAGGTAGAAAGATTAAGGATAACACTAGTCGCAGGTACCTGCCACTTAACAAAATGAAAGGAATTGTTATGGTGAATTTGATGATTATGGTCACGGTCGCAGCCGCAATGGTCTTGGGATCTGACGACTTTAGAAATCAAGCTTAGGGTCTAGAACGACTGAAAGCTAAAGAGAGACAACAACAAGTAGAACCACAAAACATGAAAGGCGTATCGAAAGAACGCCGTAAAGAAAGGGTATTAACAATGAAAAGATTAATGGAAAGCATGAAAAAGATGATAGAGAAAATGGTAATGGCGTATGTCAACTGTATGAATGCCTATGGTGACGCCTTGTTCAAGAGCGTTCCTGGCGCACAGGCTTAAGCCTTACCACTGATTAGAGAAATGTAGAAAATAGCCCAACTGTCCCTCAGTGGCAGCGGGCTAAAGAAACTGGCCGTTGTTCATCTGCCTCATTAGGGGTAAAGGAACAACGGTTTTTCTATACACGTCAAAGAGCCATCGCATAAAGAGATGTAACGCAAGAAACCCCACGCACACCTTTATCATCTCAAAGATAATGCGTAAATTTGCCTTATGAATGAAGCTACACGCCACTTTATCCGCACGCATCGCACCGAAGACGTGCGCGCATTAGCCCTACAAGCAAGCAAATCAGAGGAGGTGGACATCACGTTCGCACTCAATCAGATACAAGGTTGGCAGACCGCCAAAGGTAAGTTGCCCTCTTGGGCTGCACTGGAGGAGATAATCTACCCACCCCATCTCAATATGGAACAGTGTTCTAGCGAAGCTACGGCACGCTATAAAGCCACACTGGTAACGCATCATGCTGAAGCCCATACGGCTCAGCCGCTTACGCTCGTAGACCTAACAGGGGGCTTCGGGGTGGATATGGCATGGATGGCGCAGCGCTGTGAGCATGCCTGGTATGTGGAACGGAATGCGGATCTATGCCTAGTGGCGCAGCACAACTTCCACGTCTTAGGGCTGAACCAGGTGGAGGTGATCAACGGGGAGGCGCTTTCGTGCTTAGATCAAGCCGAGGCGGATGCGCCTTTCCCATCCCACGTCAGCGTGATATATATGGATCCGGCACGGCGCAACAGCAATGGCGGAAAGGTGGTGGACATCACCCACTGTCAGCCGGATGTGCTATCGTTACTACCTAAGCTACTGAAGCGGTGTGACACGCTCATCCTAAAGCTATCGCCTATGCTCGATTGGCACAAAGCCGTGGCACAACTGCAACGGGTCAAGGAGGTACACATCGTCTCGGTGGGCAACGAGTGTAAGGAGCTACTGCTTGTCCTCACGCCCGATACCTGCACCGCGCCTAAGGTGGTGTGTGTCAATATGGATGCCTCACACGTCGCTGCAACTGACGAAGAGGATAATCTGGATAAGCAGTCGCTCACGTTCAGCCCCGAAGAGATGGCGCTATCCACCACCCCACAAGCCACCGCGCTCAACGCAGGGATGTATCTCTACGAACCCAACGCATCTATCATGAAAGCCGGATGCTTTGCCGCCATAGCGCAGCGCTATGATGTAGAGGCGCTCGGCAGGAACACGCATCTATACGTTTCGGATGAGAGGAGCGAGCGGTTCCCCGGCAGACGATTTGTCATCGAGGCGGTATCGTCATTCAACAAGAAAGCGCTCAAGCAGCAACTGCAGTCGATCAGCAAGGCAAACATTGCCACACGCAACTTCCCTCTCTCCGTAGCTGAGCTCCGAAAACGGCTCCGGCTCAAGGAAGGGGGTGAGTATTACCTCTTTGCAACAACCTTTAAAGACCGCGAACATGTCGTGATAATAACCAAAAAGGTATAGAAGATTTTGACTTTCAAGCAGAAATTGCTAACTTTGTACGTTTTTAAACACCAATAAACTATCCAAAATGTCATCTATCCAGATAAAGAAAGTAGAAACAAAGCGCGACTTAAAGGATTTCATCGAGTTTCATTATGACCTCTATGAAGGCAATCCCTATGATGTGCCCAACCTCTTTAGCGATGATATGAACACGCTATCTAAGGACAAGAACGCCGCCTTTGAATTCTGCGAAGCCGAATACTATCTCGCCCTAAAGGACGGAAAGATTGTAGGAAGAGTGGCAGCCATCATCAATCATAAAGCCAACAAGAAATGGGACCGCAAGAGTGTGCGGTTCGGATGGATCGATTTTATTGACGACAAAGAGGTCTCAGCAGCCCTAATCAAGCAAGTGGAAGACTACGGACGTGCCAAAGGAATGACACAAATCGTTGGTCCACTAGGCTTTACGGATATGGATCCCGAGGGAATGCTCACTTGGGGGTTTGACCAACTGGGCACCATGCCTACCATATACAACTATGCTTACTATCCCGAACACATCGAAGCAATGGATGGTTTCGAGGTAGACAACCGCTATGTGGAGTACAAGCTCATCGTACCCGAGCAGATTCCGGAGAAGTATGTCAAGATTTCTGAGATGATACAGAAGCGCTATGGCCTACGCGTGAAGAAGCTCACAAAGGCTGATGTCTACAAGCGTGGATATGGATACAAGCTCTTCAGCCTCATCAATGAGACGTATGGTGACCTCTACGGCTTCTCCGAGCTCTCGCAAAAGCAGATAGAACAGTATGTGAAGATGTACATTCCGGTGGTAGATCTCAACCTTGTCACCTGCATAGAGGATTCGACTGCAGATAACAAACTGGTGGGAATGGGTATCACAATACCCTCACTGAGCAAGGCTTTGCAAAAGTGTAGACGCGGCCGTTTGTTCCCCTTCGGATGGTGGCACGTGCTCCGCGCCATCAAGCAACATAAGACCGAGGGTGTGGATCTGCTACTGATGGGAGTGCTTCCGGAGTATAGATCCAAGGGCGCAAACGCTCTTTTGTTTGCCGATCTCATACCCCGCTACCAAGCTTACGGCTTCAAATGGGGTGAGAGCCAGGTGGAGATGGAGACCAACACCGGCGTACAAGGACAGTGGGGACCGCTGAACCCCATCAACCATAAGAAGCGCAAGTGTTACAAGAAAGCCATCCAGTAAGACCCGTTTCACCACGACGAAAGGAAGAACATTATGACAGAAGAAATCGACTATAGTCAGGCGCAACCCCAAGAAATGGTTGCATATACTGACGACAACATCCGACACCTGTCCGATATGGAGCATGTACGTACCCGTCCGGGTATGTACATCGGTCGACTGGGTGACGGTAACCTACCCGAAGACGGCATCTACGTGCTGCTGAAGGAGGTGATAGACAACTCAATAGATGAGTTTAAGATGAACGCCGGTACACGAATCGAGATCGACATCGACGAGAATCTGCGGGTCAGCGTACGCGACTACGGACGTGGTATACCGCAAGGTAAACTCGTGGAAGCCGTGTCTGTGCTCAACACCGGTGGCAAATATGACTCAAAAGCATTCAAAAAGAGCGTCGGCCTCAATGGTGTGGGTGTGAAGGCGGTTAACGCCCTCAGTGCAAGTTTTGAGGTAAAGAGCTACCGCGAAGGCAAGGTGAGATGCCTAACCTTTGAGCGCGGCCAGCTAAAGACGGACGAGACAACGGACACGCAGGACGAGAACGGAACGTATATCCACTTCGAACCCGATGCCACGCTGTTCAAAAACTACTCCTTCCATGACGATATCGTGGAGACAATGCTACGCAACTACACGTACCTCAACACCGGACTGACCATCATGTACAACGGTAGGAGAATCCTTAGCCGACACGGACTGAAGGACTTGCTTACAGATAACATGACCGTGGACAGCCTTTATCCCATCGTACACATGAAGGGTGAGGACATAGAGATAGCCTTTACGCATACCAATCAGTATGGCGAGGAGTACTACTCGTTTGTCAACGGACAGCACACCACGCAAGGTGGTACGCACCAAACAGCATTCAAGGAGCACATCGCACGCACCATCAAGGAATATTTTGGCAAATATGAGTATGGCGACATACGTAACGGACTGGTCGCTGCCATTGCGCTGAATGTGGAAGAACCGGTGTTTGAGAGTCAGACGAAGATCAAACTGGGTTCCACTGTGATGGCGCCTGGAGGGGATACTATCAACAAATACGTGGGCGACTTTATCAAAACCAACGTTGACAACTATCTCCATATACATAAGGAAGACTGCACCGACATCCTCGAAGCAAAGATTAAGGAAAGCGAACACGAACGTAAGGCGATGGCAGGTGTGACGAAGCTCGCACGCGAACGGGCGAAGAAGGCTAACCTTCACAACAGCAAGCTACGCGACTGCCGCATCCATTACTGTGACGCAAAGAACGATCGGAAGGAAGATAGCAGCATCTTCATCACCGAGGGCGACTCGGCTAGCGGTAGCATCACCAAGAGCCGCGATGTCAACACACAAGCGGTGTTCTCCCTTAGAGGTAAACCCAAAAACTGTTTCGGCCTCACCAAGAAGGTGGTCTACGAGAATGAGGAGCTCAGTTTGCTGCAAGCGGCTCTCGATATCGAAGATGGGCTCGACTCGCTAAGGTACAACAAGGTGATTGTAGCTACTGATGCGGATGTCGACGGCATGCACATTCGCCTGCTAATCATCACGTTCTTCCTACAGTTCTTCCCCGAACTGATTAAGAAAGGACACGTGTATGTGCTGCAAACGCCGCTCTTCCGCGTGAGAAACAAGCGCACCAAGATCAAGAACAAGCAGGTAATCAAAGATGCCGATGAGCGTCTGACCAAGCATGAGAAGAAGAACGACTTTATCACACGATACTGTTACACGGAAGAGGAACGCTTAAATGCCATTCGCGACTTGGGCCCCGACCCTGAGATTACGCGTTTTAAAGGACTTGGCGAGATCTCTCCCGCCGAGTTTGCCCACTTCATCGGCCCTGACATTCGACTGGAACAGGTCACTCTGCATAAGAACGATCAGGTGCAAAAGCTCCTCGAATACTACATGGGCAAGAACACCATAGAACGTCAAAACTTCATCATCAACAACCTTGTGATTGAAGAAGACCTTCCCGAGGAGGAAGCAATACAAGCATAAAAAGACTTCATGACAATAAAACGAACCATGAATAGGATAACCATCCTGCGTAAGAGCCTCATCATACTGGCTCTCTTGTGCATCGGAACCGTGTTGCCCACACAGGCACAGATACGCATTGACATGGGCAAAGACTCTCCACTGCGTAAGCTTCAGATAGCCGAGCTAGCGGTAACGAATCTCTATGTAGATAGCGTAGACGAGAATAAGCTCGTGGAAGATGCCATCAAGGGGATGCTGGAAAAGCTCGACCCCCACTCCACCTACACCAATGCAAAGGAAACCAAAGCGCTCAACGAACCGCTACAAGGCGACTTTGACGGCATCGGGGTGCAGTTTAACATCATCGAGGATACCCTCGTGGTGATACAAACCGTAGTCAATGGCCCCTCTGAAAAGGTGGGTATACAAGCCGGCGACCGCATCATCACGGTCAACGACACCACCATCGCGGGTGTGAAGATGGCTCGCACGGATATCATGAAGCGTCTGCGAGGCAAGCGCGGCACCAAGGTCAGACTGCAAATCCTACGCCGTGGCGTAAACAAACTGATGCCTTTCACCGTGACACGCGCCAAGATTCCAGTGCATACGGTCAACGCCGCCTATATGATTAAGCCCGAAGTGGGATACATCCGCATAGAAAGCTTCGGTGCAAAGACCTACGAGGAGTTTATGGCGGCTGTCGATTCGCTCAAGCAACAAGGCATGCATAATCTTATCTTGGACCTCCAAGACAATGGCGGAGGGTTCCTCCAAGCTGCCGTGCGCATTGCCAACGAGTTCCTTAACGAGGATGACATGATTGTATATATGGAAGGACGGGCGACACCAAAGCAACAATTTGTGGCCTTTGGAAACGGCAAGCTGAAACAAGAACGTGTCGTGGTGCTTGTCAATGAGCTTTCCGCATCGGCCTCAGAGATTGTTTCGGGCGCCTTGCAGGATCACGATCGCGCCACCATCGTAGGCAGAAGATCGTTTGGTAAAGGCTTAGTGCAACGCCCAGTGGACCTCCCTGACGGCAGTATGATACGCATCACGACGGCCCATTACTACACGCCTAGCGGCAGATGCATACAGAAGCCTTACAAGAAAGGAGATCTGAAGGATTATGAGATGGACCTAGAGAATCGCTATAAAAACGGCGAGCTGATCCATCCGGACTCGATTCACTTTGCCGACTCGCTCAAATGCTACACCCTTAAAGAACATCGCGTGGTGTATGGAGGGGGTGGTATCATGCCGGATGTGTTCGTTCCGCTCGATACAACGAAGTATTCGCGCTATCACAGACAACTCGCTGCTAAGAGCATCATCATCAATGCCTATCTGAAATACGTGGATACGCACCGCAAAGAACTCAAGAAAAGATACAAAACCTTTGACGATTTTGCTGCCAACTACGAAGTGCCACAGGCCTTAATCAATCAGATTGTGGCTGAGGGAACGAAGGAAAAGATAGAGCCAAGGGACGAAGCTGACCGCGCTAAAGCGCTAGAAGCAGTCCGATTACAACTCAAAGCACTCGTGGCACGAGACCTATGGGACATGAACGAGTACTTCCGTGTATGGAACTCTCAAAACGACGTGGTCAACAAAGCGTTAGAAATATTCGATAAGTAAACACAAGTGGTCTATAAGTCGCAGTTAATGTTGGTACTAAAAACATTTTCTGCGATTTATTGTATCATATCGGATTAATTGCATATCTTTGAGCAAATAATTTACACTAACGCTAAATAAGAATATGAAACTAACCAACGTCAAGCCCGCCGAGGGCAAACTCGGCATAATGGTCGTGGGTTGTGGAGCCGTGGCTACTACATTCATGACTGGTGTTTTGATGGCGCGCAAGGGACTTGCAAAGCCCATCGGATCTATGACACAGTATGATAAGATACGTGTTGGTAAAGGTGCAGACAAGCAATATCTACACTATAAAGACATTGTGCCACTGGCTAAGCTAGATGATATCGAGTTTGGTTGCTGGGACGTGTACCCCCAAAACGCTTACCAAGCAGCGGTTTATGCTGAAGTGCTCAAAGCAAAGGACATCGAACCGGTACGCGATGAGCTGGAGAAGATTAAGCCATTGAAGGCTGCTTTCGACAAGAACTATGCCAAGCGATTGAATGGCGACAACGTGAAAGACTGTAAGACACGTTGGGAAATGGTAGAAGCACTGCGCCAAGACATTCGCGATTTCAAGGCAGAGAAGCAGCTAGAGCGTGTCGTTGTGATATGGGCTGCATCCACAGAGATCTATGTTCCTTATGACGAAGCATACCATGCGAAGCTCGAAGACCTAGAGAAGGCAATGGTAGATGACAACCGCGAGCACATCGCACCATCTATGTGCTATGCCTATGCAGCACTGGTAGAGGGCTGTCCTTTCATCATGGGTGCGCCAAACACCACCGTAGACATCCCCGCTATGTGGGAACTAGCTGAGAAGACCCACATGCCTATCGCCGGCAAGGACTTTAAGACCGGTCAGACGCTTGTCAAATCAGGTTTTGCGCCTATCCTTAAGGTACGCAGCTTAGGCTTGGCAGGATGGTTCTCAACCAACATCCTAGGCAACCGCGACGGTCTAGTGCTTGACGAACCCGATAATTTCCGCACCAAGGAGGTCAGCAAACTTTCTACACTGGAGACCATTCTCCGTGCCGAGGATCAACCCGATCTATACGGAGAGATCTACCACAAGGTACGCATCAACTATTATCCACCTCGCAACGACAACAAGGAGGGATGGGACAACCTGGACATCTTCGGTTGGATGGGATACCCAATGCAGATCAAGATCAACTTCCTCTGCCGCGACTCTATCCTCGCCGCGCCATTGTTGCTTGACCTTACATTGCTCTCTGACCTTGCCGCACGTGCTGGCCGCTATGGTACGCAACGCTTCTTGAGCTTCTTCCTCAAGAGCCCTATGCACGATTACACCAAAGGCGAAGAAGCAGTCAACAACCTGTTTGAGCAATATGTGATGCTAAAGAACGCCATCCGAGAGATGGGTGGATACGAAGCTGACGAAGAAATCGATTAATTTAATAGAAGAAATCGTCTAAAACAATATGTGAACAAGATGCGGCGATCGTCATAAAGCGCCGCTAACGAAAAGAAAAGGAGTATAGCTAACCACTATACTCCTTTCTCTTTTTCGTCGATTCAGCGCCTTCTGTGAGGCTTTAGAGCGATTTTCAGAACGATTCGATAACGTATTGAACCTTCAAACCGCTCCTATCATATCATGAGAAAGGCTTCCCGCCAATCAGCAGGAAGCCTGTTTTCAAGTATTTACTATATTATATGAGGTGAGGAATGTACCGAAGAGCTACAAAAGAATAGTGAAAGATGCCTTTGAGGAGCAGTTCAGCACATGCCTTTTCCTATTTTCGAGTTTAGTGTTTCACCACCTTGAAGGTCTTACCGTTAGCAAGCTTCACGATATTCAGTCCCTTCTGAGGCTGAGCATAACGCTTTCCGTCTATAGAATAGTAGCCCACTACGCGGTCATCCTTTGATTGGGTAACGTTAGTGATACCTGCTGCGGCAGCGTCATCTTGGCTGTCATAAACGTGTACCTTACGTGCATTAACCACAGCACCAGTGCGTGAGTCGATCAAGAGAGCCACTACGTCAAGCTTAGACTTATCCTGGATGATAGAAGCATCAACGTTGCTGCTACCTGTACTGAGGTCGAACGTATAGGTATGTTCAGTTGGTTCAGCCATAACGATGGTTGATGGCAAACTGTTAGGGATATACTTAGGTCCATTCCAACCCACTACAACGAAATTGAAAACCAATCCTGTCATAGTCTTCTCACCTTCAGAGAACATCTTCATATCGTCGTCAGGGTAAGAACTAGCGTATGTAGGATAGTAGTTGGACTGATTCCAGTCATCGGTAGTACCGCTTAAGCCGCCTGCTGTAAGGATGTAAGAGAGCTGATAGGGATTGTCATCATAATCGACAGCGAACGTAGATGTCGACTTAACCTCTATTTCGTTCTTGTTAGCATCCGTGAAATAAGCCTGAGCTTCTAGTCCGGCAGGTGCAAATGCGGTATTAGCCTCAGCGTAGGTATCATCGATATGGAAGTGGCCATCGTAGTTGTCACCGCAATAAGCGTCCGTCTCCGTGGTACGATCGAGCCATGCAGCAGGGAATCCTGAAACTGAACTAGGATAGCTAGAAGATGGAACAAACTCCATAGCGTCACTGTTATGATAAGACACACCTACGAAATCGTTACCCAAAAGCTCGTTCATGTGTTCCAATCCCACAAATCCTCGTGGACACCAACCGCACCAAGCGCCGGTGTATTCCTCAAGAAGGGCACGCTTAACAGGCAAGAAGCTATAAAGCTGAAGCTTGTTTGTGCCAGAAGGAGTAGAGCAAGTGTTGGCGTTTCCGTTCACTTTATCAACGGTTATGGTGAGGTTGAACGAACCTGGATCAGGCAAACCAGGGAGTGCGAAGGACACATCAGCGGTCTTACCGAAGTGAGGTGTCAATGGCGTAGCTAGTTCCTTGTGTACTGAAGCCGTTTTTCCAGCAACCGAATAGGTAAAATCTACGTTGCTGATAGTGGACGAACTGGTGTTCTTCAACTTAAAGGTGTAATCAGCAGGAGTATTAATCTGTCCGTTAGTCTCACTGAGAACAACCGTTGCACCATTAGGTTCTACACCATCAACGAGCACCTGCATAGCGAGCTGATACTTCAAACCACTTCCTTTAGCCTTCCATTTGCGGTAGGTCTTGGTAGTGTGCATATAGAGAAACTGGTCCTCTGAACCATCCACGGTTACCAATGGTTCCAGTCCGGCTTGGCTTGTCTTGAACGAATAACCTACATACACACCATCAGCGGTTAGGGTGTAAGGCGTGTCAAAGTCCACTTCGATCCAACCCGAAGTCATCGTGAAGTCCTTAGTCTCCAGGTCTGCCGCATTCGTGGTGCCACTTAGAGCCAACGACTTGGTCATGAAAGCCTTACCATCCGTAAGGTATGGGGCAACATCAGAGGCGATAGGAATCTTTACACCCGTCACCGTCTTACCCACCAAGGCGTCATCCTTTACGAGGATAGCTACGTCATAATCTTCTTGTTTGGCTGTACCCGAACTGCTTAAAGTTTCATTTCCTGAATAAGCGCCATACGTTACGGTCTGTGCCGTAGCATTCTGTGTGTAGCCCGCAGCAAGAGCTGACATGGCGATAGCTGCGATGTAATTCTTCAACATAAGCTATACGTATTAATATTTGAAGTCTAAGAAAAAGAAAAGATAGGAACCAAGAATTGTCTACATCTCTATGTATGTCACCTCAAGGTTTGTTCCCTTTGGCTCAATTCTTGATTCCTATCATATTGATAGGTTTTAAAATGGGTTACTTAAGAACCTTCTGAGTGCTCTTGGTGCCATCTGCATAGGTAGTAACCTTGAGGTTGATACCATGTGCAGGAGCGTTCAAGCGACGACCCTGGAGGTCATAGTAGGTTTCGCTCTTAACGTTAGCGTTGCTGTTGTTAAGGTTCTTGATGCTTGCAGGTACCTCTGGATACCATACCACGTTAGAGCAATGAGTCTCGCCGCCACCAGTGTAGAACGACTGAACACCTACACATTCAGCGTCAGTATAGAAGTAAACGGTGTGCAACTCGCCTGAAACGTAGAAGTCCCAACTGTCAGAGAAGTTGTAAGGAACGTTGGTCATACTCTCTGTGAGAGCCTCATAATCATCTGGAGAGAATGTTTCGGGCTCATCACCATCGAAGAATACGTTGAAGTACATCTTGTTAGGATTGAGGAAATTGCCATCAGCATCTGAAGAAGGAATATTTACTGCAAAACCACCATAACCATAATCCTCATCATAAGACATGAATTCGTCGAATGAAGGATCAGCAGGTTTAGCTGCAACCTCAGTGAATGGGCTCAGTGTAGGCTGATTATATACTCCGAAATAATACAATTCGTCGGGCTGACCATTGATTGCGAAACCTGTGCTATCAGCTGCTACGTATGTTTCGGTTGCTTCATCCAATGTGAAATCGAGTGAACTTCCCACTGAAGAATTGGTTGTGTAGTAGTCGTAATCGGCTAGATACTCATCCGAATAAGTTGTTGGCAAGAACCATACGTGGTTGTTCAAGCTCTCATCTACACCTAGATATTGTGGCAAGAAGGATAGTTTGTTACCATCAACAGAACCTTTCACCCACTTGTCATCATTGTGATAAGGATCCTGGAGGTAGAAGTCGTTACCATCCTTACCACACTTAACCACGGCTTTACTATATGAAACCGTTCCGTCAGTATCAAGATCACGACTGGTAAACATATAATCGCTTACTGTAGCGGTTGATGGAAGCACTGCTGCTGTCTCTGTGCAAGGACTTACCTCGATAGCTGCATCACCATAACCATACCAAGCAGCATCTGCGTCGGTCAAACCAATAAGCTCTAGAGGATAGCCATATGTGTCATCATAGTCACTATTAACCTGTTTCAACACACCATCCTTATAGGTGAATGGCACATCGGTATCAACCTCGTCTACGTCAACTGAATCGAGTGCATAGGTAAGACCACCATCTGCTGTCTCTTGCAATGTTAGACGAGTAGCATAGTAGACATAACCTTCCTCTGAATAGATAGTCTGTGGTGTCTTAGCTACGTAGTTGCCTTCGCTTTCCTTATCAAGGCGTAGATAACCCGAACCAGTGAGCTTACTTACAGCGTTGCTCAACCAAAGCGTTCCATCTGGACCTTCTACATAGTTACCAACAGCGCCAGTAGTTTCTGAACCCATAACGCCAAACCAGCTATTATAGAATGCAAAACCTTTGCGGACATAGTTTTTATAGAGCGTTCCTTCTGGAGCATCAGTTACGGGCTCTTCATCAGGGAAGTCGGGTAGAGCTACTTTAGAAGGTGCTTTCTGTACCAAGGCATTGCTACGATCCATAGAACGAGCTACCATGTTTGCTGCAGGATTGCTTTTAGCGGTTAAAGACTTAGCAGTTCTTGGATTCAAAGAACGCTGTTGTGCAAGTGACGACTGTGCGAATGCAGCTGAAGTAGAAAGAAGTGCTGCTACGAGAACATAAGTAAAATTTTTCATAAGCATTTACTTTTGTTAAAGCCTTTGCATAGGAAGGCTGTGTTTACGTTTTGTGTGTATCTGCTTGCAAAAGTAAACAGTTTGTTGGAAATAACCAAATTTTTATTGCAAAATATTTGATTTCTCTTTAAAAACTTTGATTTTGCCTATAATTATAAGGTGTATTATTAAACGTTAACGGATGTTTTATATGCAAAAAGAATCCCACCAAACGCTAAAGAAGCATAAAGCTAGCGTTTGATGGGAATGCTATTCTCCACCCTTCATGCAATGACAAGAGGATGAATTGTTGTTGTCTCTGAGCAGTCAGAGCTTGTTTAGATTTTTGCTTAACACTCAATCCATCGACCGAAGGTTACTTAAGAACCTTTGAGGTGTGCTTGCTACCATCGGCATAGGTAGTGACCTTAAGGTTGATACCATGCACCGGCGTGATCAAGCGACGACCTTGAAGGTCATAGAACGTCTCGCTCTTAACATTGGCGGTGCCGTTATCCAAGCCCTTGACGCTTGTAGGCACCTCCGGATACCATACCATGTTAGAGCGATGCGTCTCTCCCCCACCAGTGTAGAACGTCTGAACACCTACGTTTTCAGCCGCGGTATAGAAGTAAATGGTATGCAAATCGCCTGACGCATAGAAATCCCATTCGTCCGTAAAGCCATAAGGGATATCGGTTAGGTCGTCAGTGAGCTCTGTATATTCATCCGGTGAGAATGTTTCTGCGTTAGGACTATCGAAAAAAATGTTGAAGAAGAGCTTCTCCGTGTTGAGGAAAGAGCCATCAACACTTGTTGAAGGTATGTTCACTGCAAATGCGCCCATGCCCGATTCCTCATCGTAAGGGTCAATACTATCGAATGATGGGTCAGCAGGAGTGGCTGGTACGTCATAATATGGCATCAGAGTGGGCTGTGAATACACACCGAAGTAGATCAAGGTGTTGGGGTTACCATTGATAGCAAAGCCCGTGCTGTCAGCTGCAACGTAGGTATTGGTTGCTTCATCCAGCGTGAAGTTGAGTGAGCTGATAAACTTGTTAACGGTGGTGTAGCTTTCGTAATCCTCCACGTATGCGTACGAGTAAGATGTGGGCAAGAACCACACATGGCGGAAATTGTCCTCATCCACACCCACATACTGCGAAGGGAAGGTCAGAGAGTTGCCATCTAGAGTGCCTTTCGCCCACATATTGTCTGCGTTATGATAAGGATCGTTGAGGTAGAAATCGTTGCCATCAATGCCGCAGGACACGATTTGGGAATTGGTAGAGACCGTTCCGTCGCTTTCCAAGCTTCGCGTGGTGAGCAGATAGTCCTGTAGGGTAACTGAAGAAGGAAGCACTGCAGCCACTTCGGTGCAAGGAGCCACCTCAATCTGGGCGTCGCCATAGCCATACCATCTAGCAGCTCGGTCAGTCAGAGCTAATAGTTCGATGGGATATTGTTTACCTCCATACTCAACCGTTTCGGTATTGACCTGTTTCAGCACACCATCTTGATATGTAAAAGCCATATCTGTATCCACCGTATCCACGTCAATAGAGTCGAGCGAGTAGCTAAATCCATTTGTCGTTTCATGCAATGTCAAACGTGTAGCATAATATACATTTCCTTCCAATGAGTAGATAGTCTGCGGCGTCTTAGCTACATAGTGGCCTTCGCTTTGCTTATCCAGGCGAAGATAACCCGTTGAGAGCCTAGAGATGGCACGTGCAAGCCAGATAGTGCCATCGGGCGCCTCCACATAAGAGCCTAAAGTACCATCCACCGTGGTATAATAGATGCCAAAACCTGGGTTAAAGAAGCTATAACCTTTGCGCATATAGTTCTTAAACAGTGTTCCTTCGGGGGTTTCGGTTACGGGATCATCCGTAGGAAAGGTGGGTATAGCCACGTTGGAAGGTGCTTGCTGCGCCACGGCATTGTTACCATCCATTGAATAAGCAACAAACGGACTATCCTGATCGCTTTTAGCGGTTATGGAGCGAGCTGACCGTGCTCCTAAAGAAGGCTCTTGAACGATTGCCGACTGTGCAAATGCAGCTGAAGTAGATAGAAGTGCTGCTGCGAGAAGATAAGTAAAATTTTTCATAATCATTCACTTTTATAACACCTTTGTATCGAAAGGCGATGTTTACGGTTTGTTTGTATCTGCTTGTAAAAGTAAGTTAATTATCCGAAATACACAAGTTTTCATTGCGATATATTTCGTTTCTCTTTAAAATCTTTGGTTTTTATCTATTAGCAGAGCATGTATTATTAAACATTAACGGGTGTTTTATATACAAAAAGTACCTTTCTGATGGTTGAAATATGCTAAAAGGTGAAAAAGAAGCACATCCTCCGCTAAGACTTTTGCTCTTTCTGAGCGTATCGTTGAATGCTAGACGTCCCCTGGGCGCAACTTCGCTTGCCCTCATCTAGAAGCTTATTGGACATTCGGCCCGTTTGCGGCATACCAATAAAAAGACTGCCACGTACAAGCAGAAAGATTCCCATCAAACGCTCGCTTTATGCACCTTAACGTTTGATGGGAATCCTATATCGAGCCATCTTGCGACGGCAAACAAATAACATGTTATTGTTTCTCTGCGGTCAGATCTCGTTTAGATTTCGACTTGGTTACCATCCATACACCGGAGAACACCAAGAGGATGGCCACACCCTGCCAAAGCGTAAACACACCTACCCCCATCAGCAGTGACACCACCACGGAGACGATGGGCTGAACATAGTTGTACACGCTGACCACCGTAGGACGCAGGACGCGCTGACCCACCATCATGAGCAGATAACTGACAAAGGTGCCAAACACCACGACAAATCCGGTTTCGCCCCAGGTAGCGAGTGACAACGAAGAGAAAGGTATTGAGCAGACGTTATGCCAGGTAAAGGGCCACACATAAAGGCTGGCGAAGACAAACATCCACTTGTTAAGCGTAAAGACCGAATAGCGCTTGATAACGTTACGGAACGCAGAGAGATAGATGGCGAAGCTTAGTTGGGCGCACAAGCACATCACATCGCCTACGATGTTGCCCACCTTGCCGCTACCGCCACGCATACTGGTCAGAATCAGGATTACCGCACCTAGGCATCCAAGGGCTACACCACTGGCTTTCTTGAGCGTAATGGGCTCATGTATCACAAAGAAAGCGATAATCATGGCAAAGATAGGCATACTGGTGGTGCAGATGCTAGCATTGATAGGAGAGGTGATACCCAGTCCGAGGGTGAAGAGACACTGATTGAACGTCACACCGAAGAGCGCCGCTAACGCTAGAAGCAGGATGTCACGCAAGGGGACATGCTCCTTAGGAGCAAAGAAAGAGAAGAGCCAAAAGAGGATGGCTGCACCGGTAACACGAAACGTCACCATATCCAGACTGTCTATGCCATGCTGCATGGCTTGCTTTCCCACGGGCGACATGATGCCCCATATTGCCTCAGCGGTGAACATACTGAGGTGGGCTTGCAATGCTTTGTTGTTATCCATAGTGCAAAGGTACAACAAAACCAAGAAACGAGGTAAGGCTCAAGAAGGAAAATCAGATTTGGCTGGGAAGCATAGCCAGCGCACGATCCTCGTTGGCTTCCATGATCTCGCGTTCGCCTGGACCTTTATCATTGATGCCGCAAAGGTGCAGGATGCCGTGAATGATGACACGATGAAGCTCATCTTCATAGCTCTTATTGAACATCTCGGCATTGCTACGCACCGTGTCGAGCGAGATAACGATGTCGCCATTGATGACATCATCCTCATCATAGTCGAACGTGATGACATCCGTGTAATAGTCGTGGCCTAGGTATTCGTTGTTGACCTCAAGTATCTTCTCGTCAGAAACGAACATATAGCCCACCTCACCGATGCGTCGTCCATGGTCAGCAGCGACCTGCTTGATCCATGCGTTCATAGCACGTTTCTTAAATTTAGGCAGTTTTACGCCTTCAGCATTGTAAGTAATCATTGGCTTAGGATTGTGTTTGGGGTGGTGTAGGCAGAAAGGCGGACACATCTCTACCAAAGTGGCGGAGCTCTCGCACCAAACTACTGCTGACCGACTGCAGCGTGGGTGTGGTGAAAAGCAGGATGGTCTCTACCCCACCGAGCTGTCGGTTGATGTCTGCCTGTTGTCTTTCGTATTCATAATCTTTCACATCACGCACGCCACGCACGATAAATTGGGCGCCTTCGCGCTTAGCCATGTCCACCGTCAGGTCGCTATATGGCTTGACCGTCACGCGGGGCTCGTCTTGGTAGAGTTGCTCAATGGCTTGTACGCGCTGGCTTATCTCTTCCTCGGTGTGCTTGAGTTGGCTCACCGCTACGGCTATCGTGAGATGAGAGAAGAGGCTCAAGGCGCGTGCCACGATGTCTGCATGACCGATGGTGAAGGGGTCAAATGTGCCGGTAAACAAGGCCTTGGGGAGGCCGGTGGATGTGATATTGTCGGGTTGCATGATGATGTTGTTATCCAAAGAGGTCGCCCATGGTGAGGTTTCGGCTCCCATAGTTGCGTCCTAGATGATCAAAAGCGAGCTGCGTGGCCATTCGTCCACGTGGCGTGCGCTTGATAAATCCTTCCATGATGAGGTAGGGTTCATAGACCTCCTCCACGGTACCAGAGTCTTCACCGATAGCGGTGGCAATGGTGGATACACCCACCGGTCCACCACGAAACTTATCGATGATGGTCAGCAGAATCTTGTTGTCAATCTCATCCAAGCCATACTGGTCGATGTTGAGTGCTTGTAGGGACATCCGTGCTATCTCTTGGGTGATGGTGCCATTGCCCTTGACCTGGGCAAAGTCGCGCACACGGCGTAGCAGACCATTGGCGATACGGGGCGTACCACGACTGCGCCTACTGATCTCCACGGCGGCGGCATCCTCGATGGGCACCTTCAAGAGGGCTGCTGAACGACGGATGATGCGCTGAAGGGTCTCGGGATCATAATACTCGAGGTGCAGATTGATACCGAAACGGGCACGCAGAGGGGCTGTGAGCAGACCGCTACGTGTCGTAGCACCTACGAGCGTGAAGGGATTGAGGTCTATCTGGATGCTTCGGGCAGATGGTCCTTTATCGATCATGATGTCGATGCGATAGTCTTCCATGGCCGAATAGAGATACTCTTCCACCACTGGCGATAGACGATGGATCTCGTCTATGAACAGCACATCGTTGGGTTCGAGCGAGGTAAGGATACCTGCTAGGTCGCCTGGCTTATCAAGCACAGGACCACTGGTGATCTTAAAGCCCACACCAAGCTCATTGGCTATGATGTTGCTAAGGGTGGTCTTACCTAGACCGGGAGGGCCATGAAGCAACGTATGGTCAAGCGGCTCACCACGATACTTGGCTGCCTCGACAAAGACACGAAGGTTGTCCACGACCTTCATCTGCCCGCTGAAGTCGTCAAACCTCAAGGGGCGAAGGGCGTTCTCAAACTCCTTCTCGGCTCTGCTGAGCTGTCCGTCGCGAATGTCGTAATCTTCTGCCATTGTATTAATTTTCGGCAAAGATAATCATTTTTATCGAATGAGGTGTCATTTTGGCTGGCTTTAGCCAATATCGCTCAGCAGATTTAGGTGCTGAAGGGGCTTTTCACAAGTAGTTTCGTGCAGGGATCAGATATCCATCGTATGCTTTTGGCGTGACGAAAGGATTGGTTTGACATACCCCAAAGGGCACAATGGCAATGCTGCGGAGGCTCTATTAAAGGAGAAAATAAATTGATTTTGGATTGTTTTCAATTTATTTTTCGGTGATTTTTAATTTAATTTTCCTTCTTGAGAAAATGGTTTCGGAAGATAGAACGATAGCCTCAGTATGATGAAAGGGTACGTATGGCAAGGACGACGGATTGGTTTGATATGGGAAACAGAAACGTATCATATGAAGAAAAGAGGGAAAGGAGATGAACGAAAGAATGCAACCAAGTTGCAGAACCATTGCCGTACCTTTGCAGCGAAGAATAGGAAACAAATCAAAAAAGTAAGGATATGAACAAAAAACTACTGAGAGTGACTCTGACCGCCATTCTGCTTGGTGTGGCGTGGTGGATAGAAAAGACGCTGTCGCTATCCACATGGCAGGCGCTCATCGTGTATCTAGTGCCTTATCTCGTCATCGGCTACGATGTGATAGGTGAGGCGGTGGAAGGCATTATGGAGGGTGACCCCTTTGATGAGGACTTCCTCATGGTGGTGGCCACACTGGGTGCACTGCTTATCGGCTTCCTTCCGGGTGCGGAGTCGCAGTATATAGAGGCGGTGTTTGTGATGCTTTTCTTCCAAGTGGGAGAGCTCTTTGAGCACTATGCCGAGGACAAGAGCCGCGACTCAATCGAGAAGATGATGGACCTACGACCCGATGTGGCTTACGTAGAACGCCACGGCAAGGTGACTGCGGTGGACCCTGCTGAGGTTGCTGTGGGTGAGGTGATCGTGGTGAAACCTGGCGAAAAGATTGCCTTAGACGGCACGGTGACTGACGGCGAGAGCTCGCTCAACACCGTAGCACTCACGGGTGAGAGTATGCCTCGTAGTGTGAAGAAGGGTGACGAGGTGATTTCGGGCTGCGTAAACCTATCGGGGGTAATCCGGGTGAAGGTAGCTAAATGCTTCAGCGAGTCGACGGCATCGAAGATTATCAAGCTCGTTGAGGAGTCGGGTGAGAACAAGTCGAGAAGCGAATCGTTTGTGACACGTTTTGCTCACGTCTATACACCCGTGGTGGTATGTATCGCAGTGGCGTTGGCGGTGATCCCTCCGCTGTTCTGCGAGAGCTATAGTGAGGCTTTCGGGGCGTGGCTCTATCGTGCATTGACGTTCCTAGTGGTGAGTTGTCCGTGTGCGCTGGTGATCTCTATCCCGCTCACATTCTTTGGCGGCATAGGTGGTGCCAGTAGGAAAGGCATCTTGGTGAAGGGTGGCAACTATATGGATGCGCTGGCACGTCTAGAGACGGTGGTGTTTGATAAGACCGGTACGCTCACGCAAGGGGTGTTTGCCGTGGATGCCGTTCACCCTGAAATGCTCAATGAGGACCAACTGCTTCATCTGGCAGCACACGTGGAACGCTACTCTACCCACCCTATCGCTGCTGCCCTACGCAAGGCTTATCCCAACGAGAACGACCAATGTCACATAGAGGCGGTGACCGAGGTGGCTGGCAAGGGTATCACTGCGATGGTCAATGGAAAGCAAGTGGCTGTGGGCAATGAAAAGATGATGGACGCCGTAGGAGCAAAGGTGCATGTGTGTGAACGCTGCCATGACATGGTGGGCACGGTGATACATGTGGCTGCGGATGGCACGTATGTTGGACATATCGTCATCTCTGACCAGGTGAAACTTGATGCTGCGCAAGCCATTGACCGCTTGAAGCGCCTAGGTGTGAGCCGCACGGTGATGCTCACGGGTGACAAGGAAGAGGTGGGTAAAGCGGTGACTAGCCGTCTGAAGCTAGACGAATATCACGCCGCTCTGCTCCCCGCCGATAAGGTGAAGCATGTGGAACAACTGCTGAACGAGAAGAAACAAGGGGGTACATTGGCCTTTGTGGGTGATGGCATCAACGATGCGCCAGTGCTGGCTCGTGCCGATGTGGGCATAGCGATGGGTGCTATGGGGGCTGATGCCGCTATCGATGCCGCTGACGTGGTGTTGATGGACGATAAACCCACAAAGATTGCTGACGCCATAAGGATAGCACGTCGTACCATCCGCATAGCGAAGGAGAACGCTGCGTTTGCTATTGGAGTGAAGATACTGGTGCTAGTGCTTGCCTCTCTCGGACTAGCGGGTATGGCTTGGGCTGTGTTTGCCGATGTAGGTGTGATGGTGTTGGCGGTGCTCAATGCTATGCGTGCCCTATATGTGAAGACGGATGCTTAGGGTATAGCATCTCACGAAGATAAAAAATCGACCATCAGAAGCCAATCGGTATTGGTGTTCTGATGGTCGATTTTTCGTTTATAGTAATTGGGACATTGCCCCATGAATCTCGCTACACTTAGGAGCAGAAGCCTATCTCACAATCTTTTTAAGGGCAATTATCGAACGGAGAGGTCTGTAACGCCGTCATACATCGCCGCCTCGCGGTATTCTTTGCCCGTGTAAGAGGTTTTCACGTCACGTAGGTGGAGACCATCCACGTTGCGGAAATAAAGGCCGTAGCTGGGAAATACGGGCCATTCGGACGTAGGACGATTCTGGAACCATGCAGGCAGGGAGGGATCGTCGATGCCACGAAACTGGAAATCGCAATGGCTCAGACGCACATTGGTGGAACGACTATTGCCCCAACTCTTCACGGATGCTGCCATACGGGTGACGTCATGAGCGGTGAAATGGCTCACGGTGAGACCATCCAAACTGTTGTCATCGCCCAAGGTGACGCTCAACGGGGTGAGCACAGAGGTGGCTAGGATGCGCTTTAGGGTGATGTGATAGAGCGCACCGGGGGCTTCTCCCCATGCACCGGGCTCGAGGTTGATGGCGGCAAGGGAAGAGGTGTTGCCTGAGGTGCGGTGTGGGTAACGTCCTGGACCATAGATGCGGCAGCTATCCACCACGACATTGAAAGAGGGCTGGATCATGCGGATGCCGTTGCAGGAGGAGTTGAGGATGCACTGACGGATGGTGAGATGATCCCAATAGCCGCCTGCGATGGCATCGTCACCGGTATGGATCTCACATTGGCGAATCTTAACCTTATATGCGCCACGGATATGGATGCCGTCCCAGCCTTCGTTGATATGCAGATTTTGGAAGGTGGTGCGGTCTATCTCGTAGGCAAGAAAGGCATAGTTGGCTGAGCGATTGATGGTGAAATCGCGGAAGTGGAGCTGGGTGCTGTTGGCAATGAGGATGGTATGAGGGCCACGCTGGTGTTCCTCGCCCTTGGGGTTGAACACGTGATGGCCATCGATGATGCCTGTGCCCTCGATGCCGGCATGGTCAACACCTACAAAACTGATGAGTGATAGGCTCCAAACGGGGTCGTCAGCAGCGTTATAATTGACCGTTCCACGACCACTCTCATAGCGTGAGAGGTCCTTGATGAGGTGTAAAGGCTCATAGGCTGAAAGGTCATCGGTGCCTTGAAGCACAGCACCGGGTTCAAGACGTAGGGTCACGCCACTCTTCATATGCACGGTGCCGGTGACAAACACGCCACTAGGCACGCTCACCACGCCGCCTCCGCGCGCTGCGCAGGTCTCTATGGCATGGTTGATGGCTTGGGTGTTGAGGGTCTTACCATCGCCCACGGCACCCATGGCGGTGATACTGATTAGTACGGATAATAGGAAATGGATCATAGGTAGATACGTAAAAGTGCCCATGACGACTATCGAGGTCATCATAGGCACTCCTTATTAATAGATTAGCTTGCTATTCCTTCAGCGTAGACAGAAGCCCATCAGTGAACTACTGTAAAGGCTGAGGGTGCTGATTAGTCAGCAATCTTAGCTTTGATAAACTCACGGTTAAGGCGAGCGATGTTGGCCACGGATTCGTTCTTAGGGCAAACAGCCTCACAAGCACGTGTGTTGGTACAGTTGCCGAATCCCAGTTCATCCATCTTAGCTACCATCTTCTTAGCACGGGCAGCAGCCTCTACACGACCCTGTGGGAGCAATGCGAGCTGGCTAACCTTAGAGCTAACAAAGAGCATAGCCGAACCGTTCTTACATGCAGCTACACAAGCACCGCAACCGATACATGTAGCGCAGTCCATAGCCTCGTCAGCAGCCTGCTTAGAGATCAGAAGCGCATTGGCATCCTGTGCCTGACCGGTACGGATAGAGGTGTAACCACCAGCCTGGATAATCTTATCGAAAGCTGAACGGTCAACCATACAGTCCTTGATCACAGGGAAACCTGCCGAACGCCAAGGCTCAACGGTGATCACATCGCCATCATTGAAACGACGCATGTAGAGCTGACAGGTTGTAGCACCACGTTCAGTCTTGCCATGAGGTGTACCATTAATATATAATGAACACATACCGCAGATACCCTCGCGACAGTCGTGATCAAACACGAAAGGCTCTTGACCGTCTGCAATCAACTCTTCGTTGAGAATATCCAACATCTCAAGGAATGAGGTGTCGTCGGGGATATTCTTCATTTCGTGTGTATCGAAGTGGCCACTGTCCTGTGGACCATTCTGCTTCCAATACTTGATTGTGAATGAAATATTTCTTGCCATTGTCTGTTAGTTCTTGTAATTACGTGTTTGTACCTTGATAGCTTCATACTCGAGTGGTTCCTTGATGAGCTCAGGAGCCTTGTCGTCGTCGCCGGTGTACTCCCAGCAACCTACATAGAAGAAGTTTTCATCGTCGCGCTTAGCTTCGCCTTCCTCTGTCTGATACTCTTCACGGAAGTGACCACCACAGCTCTCGTTACGATGTAGAGCATCGTAAGCGATCAATTCGCCCATAAGGATGAAGTCGCGGAGGTGGAGAGCCTTGTCAAGCTCTACGTTCAGACCTTCCTTCTTACCTGGGATGAAGAGGTTAGTGTTGAACTCTTGACGTACCTGCTTGAGGAGTTTCAAGCCTTCCTCGAGTCCTTCCTTGGTGCGGCCCATACCTACGTGTTCCCACATGATATGACCTAGCTCCTTATGGATAGAATCAACAGAACGCTTTCCTTGGATGCCCATCAAGCGATCAATCTCGCCCTGGACTGCCTTCTCTGCTTCCACAAACTCAGGACGGTCGGTAGGAATCTTTGCCCAAAGTGCTTGGTCAGCCAGATAATTCTGAATGGTGTAAGGCAATACGAAGTAACCGTCAGCCAAACCTTGCATCAAGGCAGATGCTCCAAGACGGTTAGCACCGTGATCAGAGAAGTTGCACTCACCGATAGCGAACAAACCAGGAACGGTAGTCTGCAATTCGTAGTCGACCCAAATACCACCCATGGTGTAGTGGATAGCTGGGAAGATCATCATTGGGTTGTAATACTTCTCACCATTGATCTCGTTAGCAAGCTCACCTGGGTTAACGTCGGTGATCTCCTCGTACATATCAAAGAGGTTACCATAACGCTGAAGGATGCGATCGATACCCAAACGGTTGATACTCTCAGAGAAATCGAGGAACACTGCCAAACCGGTGTTGTTCACACCATAGCCCTTATCGCAACGCTCCTTAGCTGCACGTGAAGCTACGTCACGTGGTACGAGGTTACCGAAGGCTGGGTAACGACGCTCCAAGTAGTAGTCGCGGTCTTCCTCAGGGATATCTGAACCCTTGATTTCGCCTGCCTGAAGCTTCTTAGCGTCTTCGAGCTTCTTAGGAACCCAGATACGTCCGTCATTACGAAGTGACTCTGACATCAAGGTCAACTTACTCTGCTTGTCACCGTGAACAGGGATACAGGTTGGGTGAATCTGTACGTAGCAGGGGTTAGCAAAGTAAGCACCCTTGCGGTAGCACTGGATAGCTGCGGTACAGTTGCAACCCATAGCGTTGGTAGAGAGGAAGTAGGTGTTGCCATAACCACCTGTTGCAATCACAACAGCGTTGGCGGTGAAGCGCTCTAGCTCACCTGTAACGAGGTTCTTGGCAATGATTCCGCGTGCGTGACCATCTACAATAACGAGATCTTCCATCTCGTAGCGGGTGTAAAGCTTCACGGTGCCTTCTTGAACCTGGCGGCTCAATGAGCTATAAGCACCAAGCAAGAGCTGCTGACCGGTCTGTCCCTTAGCATAGAAGGTACGGCTTACCTGCGCGCCACCGAATGAACGGTTAGCAAGCATACCACCATACTCACGTGCGAAAGGTACGCCCTGAGCCACACACTGGTCAATGATATCGTTACTTACCTCTGCCAAGCGGTAAACGTTGGCTTCACGTGCACGATAGTCACCACCCTTTACGGTATCATAGAAGAGGCGATACACTGAGTCGCCATCGTTTTGATAGTTCTTAGCAGCATTGATACCACCCTGTGCAGCGATAGAGTGAGCACGACGAGGTGAATCTTGAATGCAGAAGTTGAGTACGTTGAAACCCATCTCGCCTAGTGAAGAGGCTGCGCTGGCACCTGCCAAACCTGTACCTACAACGATGATATCGAGCTTGAGTTTGTTCTTAGGGTTCACCAAGCGTTGGTGAGCTTTATAGTTGGTCCATTTCTCAGCAACGGGTCCCTCGGGAATCTTGGAATCTAATATCTTAGCCATAATCTTATCTTATGAATTATTGAAACGTTGATAATGTTATTAGCAGCAAAGGCTTGGTGCAAAGTGCAAAGCGAATGCAAGAACAACAAACAGGAAGGCCAAGATGAGCACGGTTACATAAGCAACACCAATAGCTTTCCAACGGCAGAACCATGTCTTACCATTCCAACCAAAGGTTTGGATAGCACTCCAGAAACCATGAGAGAGGTGGAACCACAATGACACGAGCCAAACAATGTAAAGCACTACGTACACGGGATTGTTGAAAGTGTCGCAGATGTAAGCGAAACCATCAGAGGGTTCGTGTGCGAAAGAAGTACCCAACAACTCGGCAAACATCATGTTGTACCAGAAATTAAACAAGTGGAGCAACAGTCCCAAGAGGATGATCAAGCCAAGAACAAGCATGTTCTGACTAGCCCACTCTACCTTCTCAGGCTTTGCAACCACAGCGTAGCGATTGTTGCCACGCGCCTTGCGGTTCTGCGCCGTGAGGATAAAGGCGTAGACAATGTGAAAAACTGCCAGTGCAGCAAGACCCAATGTTGCAGCCACTGCATACCAGTTAGCTCCCAACAATTCGCAAATCGTGTTGTAAGCGTCGCCAGAGAAGAATGCAGCAACGTTCATACAAGCGTGGAATGTCAGGAATAGAATAAGCGCAATACCGGTTACCGACATTACAACTTTTCTACCAATGGATGAATTGAATAACCACATAAATGATTTGTTTTTAAGTATTTAAGTTATGTTTGAATATTTCGGACGTTTCGTTAAACCACTGATGGCCACATTGTTGTTGAGGGGCAAGCATGCCACAACAACCCCAAAATACCTTTAAATAGGTATTGACAGGCGCATAATCGCTGCAAAAATACTATATTTTGATGACAAAACAAAGTGTTTCTAATAGAAAATTCCAATAAATTTGTTACTTTTGCGCTAGTGAAAGTATTCCGTCACCATAACGATTGTGTAGCGCAAGGATAGCGACGGATGCTTTGTTATCAAAAATTTTCTTACTTTTGCAATATCTAAATCATTCAAAATGATATTCAACTATGACGTTCTTGTTATCGGAGGAGGTCACGCTGGATGTGAAGCTGCCACCGCTGCGGCAAACATGGGGGCTAAAACCTGTCTGATAACAATGGATATGAACAAGATTGGGCAAATGAGTTGCAACCCGGCCGTTGGCGGAATAGCCAAAGGACAGATCGTTAGAGAGATCGATGCCTTAGGCGGCGAGATGGGACGCGTAACCGATGCTGCTGCCATACAGTTCAGAATGCTCAATCGTTCCAAAGGTCCTGCGGTATGGAGCCCGCGTGCTCAGTGTGACAGAGAGAAGTTTATATGGCAATGGCGATACGTGTTGGACCACACAGACGGGCTTGATATCTTCCAAGATCAAGCCGACGAACTGCTCGTTAAAGATGGTAAGGTTTTGGGTATCAAAACGTTATGGGGCGTAGAGATGCACGCAGCAGCTGTCATTATCACTGCCGGCACGTTCCTTAACGGCTTGATGCACATCGGTAGACACAAGGTTGAGGGTGGCCGCTGTGCCGAGCCTGCCGTGCATCGGTTTACCGAAAGCATTACAAGATGGGGCATCACGGCCTCTAGAATGAAAACGGGCACACCGGTGCGCATAGACAAGCGCAGTGTGCATCTGGACGAAATGGAAGTGCAACCCGGCGAGAACGACTACCATCAGTTCTCCTTTCATGGACCACATCGCACCCTACCCCAACTACCTTGTTGGACTTGTAACACAAACAAAGAGGTGCATGAGATTCTCAAAAGTGGCTTAGCTGATTCGCCATTGTTTAACGGACAGATTCAAAGCACAGGACCACGCTACTGCCCTTCGATAGAAACCAAACTGGTTACGTTCCCCGATCGGGATTCGCATCCGCTCTTCTTAGAGCCTGAGGGTACGGATACGAACGAGATGTATCTCAACGGTTTCTCTTCTTCCATGCCTTGGGATGTGCAGTTGAAAGCCCTTCACGCCATCCCAGCACTACGCGACGCAAAGATCTATCGGCCTGGATATGCCATCGAATACGACTATTTTGACCCCACCCAACTAAAGAGTTCGCTAGAATCGAAGGTGATTAGCGGTCTCTTCTTCGCCGGTCAAGTAAACGGAACAACGGGATATGAGGAAGCCGGAGGACAAGGAACGGTAGCCGGTATCAATGCGGCGCAATACTGTTCTAAGGGAGAACCATTGGTCATGAAGCGTGACGAGAGTTACATTGGCGTACTGATTGATGACCTAACAACCAAAGGTGTGGATGAACCTTACCGTATGTTTACCTCCCGCGCTGAGTATCGCATCTTGCTGCGCCAGGACGATGCCGATGCACGTCTGACCGAATTGGGTTACAAACTGGGCATTGTAAAGACTGATCGCTACCAGTGGTGGATGCAAAAGAAGGCGGAGATAGAACGTATCATCAGCTTCTGTAACACCACATCGGTTAAGCCCAACGAGGTAAACGGCCTGCTTGAGCAACTCGGCACTGCTCCTATCAAGGGTTCAACGCGCATCGCTGATCTTGTGGCTCGTCCACAAATCAACTTTAATAACCTCTCCACCATCCTACCCTCGCTCAGGGAATGTTTAGCTTTATCGCCCAATCGACATGACGAGATCGCTGAGACGGCAGAGATAAAGATTAAGTATAAGGGGTACATTGAGCGCGAAAGAACATTTGCCGAAAAGATGCACCGACTGGAAGATATCCACATCAAGGGACACTTCGACTACGAACAGTTGCATGATCTCTCCACGGAATGCCGACAAAAGTTGGCACGCATCCAACCCGAAACCATTGCGCAAGCAAGTAGAATACCTGGTGTGAGTCCGAGCGACATCAACGTTCTCCTCGTACTGATGGGCAGATAACATTGCATTAATGGATAGATAACATTGCCTTGATGGGCAAACCAAATAACATCAACAAACGAATGAATATATCACAATCATCAGTGAACAACGTCGACATAGTCTAACAACATGACCAGCGTTGCTCAACCAAAAGGTGAACATTGATATTTTACACTTCGTTTCACGTGAAACAAATAATCAAAATCAAATCAAATAACTAATTGAAAATGAACAAACAAATCCTTCTTGACAATCTACGTTGCATTCCCGACTGGCCTATTAAAGGCGTAAACTTCCGAGATGTAACCACATTATTCAAGAGTGCAGATGCCATTAAAGAAATTTGCGATGGCATGTGCGAGCTTTATGAGGACAAAGGCATAACCAAAATCGTAGGCATCGAAAGCCGCGGCTTTGTCATGTCGTCCGCCGTTGCGGTTAAATTAGGTGCGGGCGTGGTGCTTTGCCGCAAACCCGGCAAACTGCCTTGCGATACCATTCAGGAGACCTACGCTAAGGAATATGGCGAAGACACCATCGAGATTCATACCGACGCGATAACCAGTGAGGATGTGGTTTTGCTACACGATGACCTCCTTGCCACCGGCGGCACAATGCGAGCAGCCTGCAATCTGGTGAAGAAATTCCATCCAAAGAAGATCTATTGCAACTTCATCATCGACCTAAAGAGCGAGTTCCCCGATGTAATTAAATCATTCGAGGACGACGGAATCGAAGTAACGTCGTTGTTGTCGTTCTAGAACGATACTGCGAAAGAGCCGTTATTGCAAACGCATAATATTCGTTTGACATCCTAAGAGAAGTAAACCCAGAAACAAAAAGGGAAACTTCTCGACATAACCGAAGGAGCATTTTGCAAACAAGAACCCTACGCTAACAATAAAAGAACAGCGGTTTGAAGTGATGCAAAATGCTCCTTTGTTTTTCAAAAGAAGCAAAGCTATGTTTCGAAACAAACGACACCTACTGTCAAGAATGACAAAAAGGGTTTGCGAGACGAGCGCAGCTGACAGGACAACGATACGCAATTGCAATGCGTACGAACATCTAAAGGAATGCAAAAGGTTTCACGCTGAGAAACATTTAATGTTCCACGTGAAACAAAAAGTATCTAACTGCTTTATTTAAAGGACTTAAGCAAAATGGGTAAAGTAAAAGATCAAGAGCGTTTAGAACGCTTAAAGGCGATTGTTTTGAACCTTCCAGAGAAGCCAGGAACGTATCAATACTATGACAAGGAAGGCACAATCATATACGTTGGAAAGGCGAAAAATCTCAAGAAAAGGGTTTCATCCTACTTCCATAAAGAGGTGGATAGATACAAGACGAAAGTCCTTGTGAGTAAGATTGAGGACATATCTTATTCTATTGTCAACTCGGAAGAAGACGCCCTATTGATCGAGAATCAGCTCATCAAGCAATACCAACCGCGTTATAACGTTCTGCTTAAAGACGGCAAGACCTATCCTAGCATCTGTGTAACCAAAGAAGCGTATCCAAGGATATTCAAAACGCGTACCATTGACAAACGAGGCGGATATTATTATGGACCATACAGTCATATCGGGAGTATGTATGCGGTGCTGGAATTGATACAAAAAACGTTCAAACCGCGCACTTGCCGTCTGCCATTAACGCCCGAAAACATCGCAAAAGGAGCTTTTAAACCATGCTTAGAATATCATATCCACAATTGTTTAGGCCCTTGTATCAATAAACAAAGCTACGAAAGCTATCAAGAAGCGATACGTGAAGCACGCGAGATACTGAAGGGGAACACCCGAGAACTGCAACTTTCGCTAAAGGAAGAGATGCTCAAATGTGCCGAAAAACTCGAGTTTGAGAAGGCAGAAACGCTCAAACAACGCATCATCGCACTAGAACAATTCACCGCTAAAAGCGAGATTGTCAGTCATACGATAACCAATGTCGACGTGTTTACTATCGTCAATAACGATGAAAACACCCAGGCTTTCATCAATTATATACACGTTAAGAACGGCGCAATCAATCAAAGTTTCACTTACGAGTACCATAAAAAGCTTGATGAAACCAACGAGGAACTGCTCAATGACGCCATTCTAGAGATCCGCGAACGCTTCCATAGCGATGCACGAGAGATTATCGTGCCATATATGTTGCCGTTTAAGATCAAAAACGCCGAATTCTTCGTACCCCAACGAGGCGATAAGCATCACCTATTGGAACTCTCTGAGATGAATGCAAAGCAATATAAGTTTGACAGACTAAAGCAAACGGAAAAGCTTAACCCCGAACAAAAGCAGACACGGCTTATGAAAGAGCTTCAGACACTGCTTCATTTAGACCATCTCCCCTATCAGATTGAGTGCTTTGACAACTCTAACATCTCCGGAACGGACGCAGTAGCAGGTTGCATTGTATATAAAGGTATGAAACCATCGAGGCGCGATTACCGCAAATATAACATCAAAACAGTGGTAGGACCGGACGATTATGCCTCCATGCAAGAGGTCGTTAGGCGTCGATATAGCCGTATGAAAGAAGAAGGAGCGCCTCTTCCTGACCTTATTATCACCGATGGTGGTAAGGGACAGATGGACGTTGTGTATGCCGTTGTGGTCAATGAACTGCATCTTGACATACCTATCGCTGGTCTTGCAAAGGACGATCGGCACCGCACCAACCAACTTCTCTTTGGCATGCCACCCGTTACGGTGACCATAGACGTCAAAAGCGAGCTCTTTAAGGTGCTCACACAGATACAAGACGAGGTACACCGGTATGCCATTACGTTCCATCGTGACAAGCGTTCGAAGCACCAGTTGCATAGCGAACTGGATCAGATACCCGGCATCGGCCCCAAGACTAAAGCACTGATACTCAAGCACTTCAAAAGCACAAAGCGCGCACAACAAGCTGATATACAATCGCTTACAGAGACATTAGGCAAGAGTAAGGCACAGATACTTTACCAATATTGGCATGATAACAACTCAAACGAAGAGAGCACAGATACCGATGAAGCCTCCAAAGACTAAGAAGAGGCAACCAAAAGGGCAAAAACGGCACACAATCTTCGTTATTGTCGGAAAATAAAAGTATCTTTGCAGTATGAGATTAGTGATTCAACGTGTGCAGGAAGCCTCCGTTAGCGTTGCCGGAGAGGTCAAGGGCGCCATCGATAAGGGGCTTCTGATCCTTATTGGTGTGGAAGATGTTGACACCCAAGATGATGCCGACTGGCTTGTAAAAAAGGTCGTTGGTCTTCGCATCTTTGACGATGAAAACGGCATAATGAACGAGGATATCCGCCAAACGGGAGGTCAGATCCTGGTTATATCACAGTTTACGCTCTTTGCTAGCTACAAGAAAGGCAACCGCCCATCGTGGTTTCGTGCCTCAAAGGGAAGCTATTCAGAGCCCCTTTATCGCTATTTCTGTCGTACATTGAGCGATGCTTTGGGGCAGGAAGTGGCTCGGGGCGTGTTTGGTGCAGATATGAAGGTGTCGCTAATCAATGATGGTCCCGTCACCATCTGTATGGATACGAAGAACAAAGAATAAGCATGACCATCCGTGAAGCACAGCAACAGGTAGACCAATGGATCAAAACCTATGGCGTGAGATACTTCTCCGAGCTCACCAACATGGCTTGTCTGACCGAGGAAGTGGGCGAATTGGCACGCGTCATAGCTCGTCAGTATGGCGATCAGAGCTTCAAGGCAGGCGAGAAACCCAATCTTGGCGAAGAGATGGCAGACGTGTTATGGGTGTTGCTATGCCTTGCCAACCAGACTGGCGTAGATCTCACGGACGAGCTACGTAAAAGTTTCGATAAGAAAACCCACCGCGACGCCACACGACATCTGAATAACGAGAAGCTCAAATAGCCTCATTATAAGCCACAGAAGGCTCCTCTACACCACCAAACGCCCCATTTCATCGTATAAGAAAAGGGAGATGATAATCCCACTTGAATCTAATCGAAGAATAAGAAATATCCAAATAAGGAACGAGAAACATAGAATATAAACATAAAAATTATCTAACATATCAATCCAAACACAATGGGAACAATCAAAGATACTGTAAATCAAGATCTTCAAGCAGAATACAGACAAGAGAAAAGCAAGTATGAGCTAGCGTTGGAGAAGTATGATACCAACCTCGATGACCAGGAAGTGAGCAACAAGGTAAAAGAAATCATCGCCACAAAGGTACACGAGAACGACACCCTTGAGGTAAAAAAATTCCTCATGGGTAGCGTAGAGCTCACCTCACTCCACACCACCGACAGCGACGTAAGCATCATGCAGTTTACTGAGAACGTCAATCGCTTTGACGATATGTACCCCGACCTGCCTCACGTAGCCACCATCTGCGTCTATCCATGCTTTGCAGAGACCGTAAAAGACTCTCTAGACGTGGACGGTGTGCGCATTGCTTGCGTCTCAGGGTCATTCCCTTCATCACAAGCAGCTATCGAAGTGAAGGTAGCCGAGACCGCTCTTGCCGTGCGTGATGGCGCAGATGAGATCGACATCGTCATGCCCGTGGGTAAGTTTCTCACCGGTGATTACGAGGGAATGTGCGATGACATCAACGAGCTCAAGCAGGCTTGTGGTCCCGACGTACCTATGAAGGTTATCCTTGAGACCGGCGACCTTGTTACAGCAAGTAACATCATGAAGGCCAGCATCTTATCAATGTATGCTGGTGCCGACTATATCAAGACCTCAACGGGTAAGGAGAAGATTTCAGCCACACCCGAAGCAGCCTACGTTATGTGCCAAGCCATCAAGGCCTACTACGATGAAACCGGCGTACAGATAGGTTTCAAGCCCGCTGGCGGCATCAATACCGTGATGGACGCAGTGATCTATTACACCATCGTTAAGGAGGTATTAGGAGAGAAATGGCTCACCAATGAGTGGTTCCGCCTAGGCACAAGCCGCCTCGCCAACCTACTACTGAGCGAGATTGAGGGCCACGAGGTGAAGTTCTTCTAAGATATCAGAATGCCCTTTCAGTTGTATGTCCCGCCAGAAAACGGTACATAGCAAGCAATAGTGGCTCTGCGAGAAGCCGATGCAGCTCTGTCAGAACGCAAGGCTACTCTGCAGGAACTTGATGCAACACTTCTAGAACCCTAAATATCATTCTTTGTAGCCTCTACATAGGGTAAACAATGCGGACTATAATGCAGATAAGGAAACCTAATAACACCCGCTTTGGAAAAACAAAAATGATGGATAAGATTCTAAATGTATAAAAACAAAAACATTCGCTCACTACCAATAAAGGTAAAGGCGAATGTTTTTTTATATCTATTATGGCAAACTAAAAGCGTTTTACCACTTCCTTTCACTAACAAAATCAAGGTAAAGCGAGAGTGCTTGCTTCACTTCTGCGTCATGCACATAATCATCGAGGAAACCGAGGCAACGTTGATGAAAATCGTTCATACGCTTTTCTGCATATTCAATACCACCATTGCGCTTCGTGAAATCGACCAGTTGTGCGATTTCATCCTTCGTGACAGTACCTTGTTTCACCTTTTTAGCCCATTCCATCGCTTGTTCGTCTTGGGTCGACTGTAGTGCGTAGATCACGGGAAGCGTCAGTTTTCCCTCCGCCATATCATTACCGGTGGGCTTCCCTATCATCTTATTGTCGTAATAATCGAAGATATCATCGCGTATCTGGAAGATGATTCCGAGGTTCTGACCGAATGCTTTGGCAGCCTGTTCCTCCTCATCATTAGCTCCAACGGATAACGCACCGATACCTGCACAAGCCTCAAAGAGCGCAGCGGTCTTGTTCTTGATAATCTGATAGTAGACCTCTTCGCTAAACTCAAACTGCTGTGTGCTAGACAGTTGTAGTATCTCTCCGTCTGACAACACCTGACCTAGGCGTGCTAGTCGCTCCACGATGCGTTGATTCTGCGTGAACGCCACGTTAAGCAAAGCCGTAGAGAGAATGAAGTCGCCCACTAGCACAGCCACCTTATTGTTATATGTGGCATTGACGCTATCTTGGCCGCGTCGTTGTTCGGCTTCATCCACCACGTCGTCATGCACCAAAGAGGCGGTGTGTAGCAGTTCTAGACCCACTGCCGCATGTTGTGTCACCTTGGTAATCTGACCGAAATTCTTTGCCATGAGAAGGATGAGCATCGGTCGCATACGCTTGCCCGCACGCTGACGGATATGGTTCAGCACACTACCTAGCATACCATCTTGATGAGACAACTGCTCATCAAAGAGTGCGATGAAATCGTTTAATTCTGAGGCTATGGGTTGCTTAATGAGAGATAGGGTATCCATGGATGTCCAATATTTGATACAAAATTACGTAAACTTTCGGATAAAGTATTATTTTTTTTGTACTTTTACACTTAAAAATCGTTACGCACATGTCCAAACTTCTACTCATCGACGCCTACGCGCTGATCTTCCGGTCCTATTATGCCTTGATTCGCTCACCTCGAATCAACTCCAAAGGGCAGAACACCTCTGCTGTTATGGGGTTCTGTAACACCTTGCAAGAGGTGCTCCGCACGATGAATCCTACCCATGTGGGGGTGGCATTCGATCATGGCAAGACCTTCCGACACGAGGCTTTTCCCGCTTATAAGGCGCAGCGCGACGCCACTCCAGAGGACATCAAAACGTCCGTACCCATCATCAAGAGCATCCTCTCTGCCCTACACATCCCTATCTATCAGATCGATGGATTCGAGGCAGATGACATCATCGGCACCCTTGCCACCCAAGCGGGCGCACAGGGTATCGACACCTATATGCTCACACCTGACAAGGACTATGCCCAACTGGTGGGTCCGCATGTGTATATGTACAAGCCGGGGTTCCGAGGAGGATATGACACCCTAGGTGAGGCGGAGGTCATAGCCAAGTATGGCATAGCGTCCACGGCTCAGGTCATCGACCTTCTTGCGCTCATGGGCGACTCATCTGACAATTACCCCGGTTGTCCAGGTGTCGGCGAGAAGACTGCCGTCAAACTGATCAATACCTACGGAAGCGTGGAAGGACTCCTCGCCCACACCACCGAACTCAAAGGTAAGATGCGCGAGAAGGTAGAGACGGCTGCGGACGATATCCGTATGTCCTATTACCTTGCCACCATCCGTCGCGACGTGCCCGTCACGCTCAACCTCGACGAGATGCAACGCACCGACCCCGATGCGGATCTTCTGCGCTCACTCTTCGCCGAACTCGAGTTTAAGACGCTCTTGAGTAAGTTTGTTAACAACTCTGAAAAACCTAAAAAACTTGCTAATCGAGAGCCCGATTTGTTCTCACAATTGACGGACGAGAATCCTGAAACGCCAGAAACTTCTAGTTTTGAAACGCTTTCTACCACTCCTCACACTTACCATCTCGTTGAGAAAGAGGAAGATATGCATGCATTGTGTGATTTTTTATTGACAAAAGAAATCCTTTCTCTAGACACCGAAACCACTTCTACGCATCCGATGGACGCCGAATTGGTAGGTTTAAGCTTCTCCGTGAGCGAACACGAGGCGTGGTACGTGCCCGTGAGCGCCAATCATGAAGAAGCCTTAAAAACTGTTGCGATATTTAAACCAGCCTATGAGAGCACCTCAATCCTCAAAGTGGGACAGAACATCAAGTATGACATAGAGGTGCTAAGCCAGTATGGCGTGCAGGTGAGTGGGAAGCTCTTCGACACGATGCTCGCCCATTACATCATCCAGCCGGAGCTGCATCACAACATGGACTACCTTGCTGAGGTGTACCTACATTATCAGACCGTGCACATCGACGAGCTGATTGGACCGAAAGGCAAACAACAACGCTCCATGCGCGACCTAGCTCCCGAGGCGGTGTACGAGTATGCCTGTGAGGATGCCGACATCACCTTACAACTATACCACTGCTTGCTTCCGAAGCTGAAGGAGGTCAATGGCGAAAAACTATTTTGGGAAATAGAGATGCCGCTCGTCCCGGTGCTTGCAGAGATGGAACAGAATGGTGTGCGTCTAGATACAGTTGCGCTCAAAGATACATCCGCTGGTTTCACCCAAAGACTACAAGAGTATGAGGCGATGATCTACGAAGAGGCGGGCGAGACGTTCAACATCTCTAGTCCGAAGCAGGTGGGCGAAATCCTCTTTGGCAAGATGCAACTGGTAGACAAGCCCAAAAAGACCCGTACCGGACAGTATGTCACCAGCGAGGAAGTGCTCCAGTCGCTCAGTGCCGCCCACCCTATCGTGGCTCATATCTTGGCTTACCGCGGACTGAAGAAGCTCCTATCGACATACATCGATGCGCTGCCCCGTCTGATCAATCCTCGCACAGGCCATATACACACATCGTTCAACCAAGCCGTGACTGCCACAGGGCGTCTCTCTTCGAGCGATCCTAACCTGCAAAACATCCCCGTGCGTGACGATGATGGCAAGGAGATCCGTCGTTGTTTCATCCCCGATGAAGGACAACTGTTCTTCTCAGCCGACTATTCACAGATCGAGCTACGTATCATGGCGCATCTCAGTGGTGACGAGAACATGATTGAAGCTTTCCGCGAAGGTATTGATATTCACCGCGCTACGGCAGCAAAGATATGGAAAGTAGCTCTGAACGAGGTGACGGACGCCCAACGAAAGAAGGCTAAACAAGCCAACTTCGGTATCATCTATGGCATCACGACATACGGTTTGGCGCAACGCATGGGCATACCCAATGGCGAGGCTCGCACATTGATAGACGATTACTTTGCTACGTTCCCAAAGGTGAAGGCTTACATGGAGCAAGCCAAGGAACAGGCACGACAGCAGGGATACGCCACCACGCTCTTTGAGCGTCGCCGTTATCTACCTGATATACAGTCGCGTAACGCCACCGTGCGAGGATTCGCGGAGCGTAACGCTATCAATGCGCCTATCCAGGGATCTGAGGCTGACATCATCAAGGTGGCAATGATACGCATCCACAAGCGATTCCACGAAGAAGGGATACAATCTAAGATGATTCTGCAGGTGCATGACGAACTCAATTTCTCCGTCCTTCCCAGCGAGAAAGAACAGGTCGAACGCATCGTAACCCAAGAGATGCAAGCCGCCTATCAGCTCTCCGTACCTTTGCTAGCAGATGCTGGATGGGGGAACAACTGGCTGGAAGCACATTGATAGGGCACCACTATTGATGCAGAGTTACCAAGCCATTAGCTGCCGAAGCGGAACGGGCTAGCCCGTTCCACCGAAACACATAGGTAGAATAGAATTTTAGCATTAATAATCTTGGTTACGAAGCTAAGGAAAAGAAATATTTATACATCATTTTGGCCTAAAACTCCGAAAAAATAATTCATTTAGGAACAATTAATTCTTTTGCTTGGCATAACAATAGGTTTTACTTACCTTTGTCAATATGAAGTGGTACCGGTTTGGCATATTATTACTTACAATATTCATTGTCAGTCCTTTGCACGTGTTTGGCGCAAAGGATGCCAAAACGGTACAACTATACAAGCAATGGAAGTCGATACCCAGTGAGAAACTGGAAAAGATGGCGTGGGAAAGCGAGATGTCCTACCACACCGATAGCGCTGTGACCGCTTATACCATCCTCTCCAACCGCTACAATGCGGACAAAGGCCACTGCCCTACCAACCACATTGCCTCACATGCTATGCGTCGCCTAGGCTATATCTACCAGTATGTGCTCTACGATTATAGCATGGCTTACCTCAATCTGCAAAAATGTCTTGACATCTCAGAGACGGAAAACTATAAGGACAACATCCCTTATATCTACCTCCACTTTGCCAACATCGCTTATAACGACTGCCTGTCGTCCATCAACACCGACCCCTATGTCAAGACAATGCCCTTGTATAAGAAGGCTTTGGATGCAGCAATAGCCATCCATCGTTGGGATATGTACCTCAACATCATGGGCAATGTGCTAACCATGGCATACGAATGCCGCCAAAATAACCATATCCCAGAGCTGAAAAAGCTCGTCACACACAAAGGTCCTGACACCTCTACACCCCTCTACCGCTACATACAGGCCAACTTTAACGCCCTCGTTGCCAATAGCGAAGGTCGTCATAAAGAGGCTATAACGCAACTGGACGAAGCTGAGAAAATAACCCGAGGACTTCCCCGCGCCCAGTATTATAGCATGCGCACCCTGCGTCATAAGGCAATGGTATACAAGGATATGCACCAGTATGACCAAGCGCTGACGTGTTTGCAGCAACGACTAGCCCTAGCAAAGCGCTACAACATAGAGGATGTACGCGTGCAGACCTACCGGCTGATTGCCAACCTCATGAAAATAAAAGGTGACAGCACCGCCGCGATGCACTGGCAGATGACCTATTACGAGCAGAAAGACACCTTCCTCCGCAGCAGTCACCTGCTCCGTGTGGACCGCCTACAGTTTAGCGATATGCTCGCCAAGAGCAACAAGGAGAAGAACGAGCTAGCCCACCGCCACCAGTTGGAGATCATTGCGCTAGGTATCAACTACTTCTTCATCGTCCTCCTCGTGCTACTGATCGTGCTGCTCACCATCAACTATCGTAAGCTCAAACAAAAGAATAAGGCGCTATACAATAGCACCCAAAAGATTCTGCAACGTGAGGAAAACTCGAAGCGTGAGCGCGATAAGATGAACAAAATCCTAGAAAAGGACAAAAAGGAGCTACCACATCTGAGCGAACCCGCCCCAGAAGAGCACACTGATGAGGAACGAAAGTATAAGACCTCTACCCTTACTGATGCTGACAAGCTACGCATCTATAACAGGCTCATTGACGTGATGAACCACACAGAAGAGATCTTCTCACCCGACTTCACCATCCATCAGCTTGCAGAGCTCACAGGTATCTCCGCCCGCAGCTTATCCCAGGTGATCAATGAACGTTGCGGATACACCTTCAAGACCCTTCTCACACGCTATCGCATCCGTGAGGCATGCCACCGCCTAGGTGATGCAGACCACTACGGGCACCTATCAATAGAGGGCATCGCCGATAGCGTGGGCTTCCGATCACGTTCTAGCTTCGTACAAGCGTTCAAGAGAGAAACCGGACTATCACCTTCGGATTATCAGAAAGAAGCCCTGAAATAGTTGCGAATTATCGTATTTTAAAACGTTACTTATACTCATTCCGTATTCTTTCACGTTAAAACACAATAAAAAGATACTTTTTCTTGCCACATCCGCATAGTTTTCTTACTTTTGCAGCAGATGATTGGTAAGCGTACCGCTCATTTACATTTAAGTATCATTTCATAATCAAATATTCATAAGTCCAAATTGGGCTTCACTTACTTACCTATAAAGTTATACAGCAGGACTTGCCGAGATGGCATTGTCCTGCTTTTTTATTTTCAATCCTCACCGATATCATCACCAACAAAACACATCAAAGAAACCCGCGAAACGTCTTTTTCGGGCATTGAAACGTCATTTCCGCATGTTGAAACGGCATAAACGCCACTTAAAGCATCACGCCACGTTGTCTCAATCTGCTCAACAAACGTGTCACATTACCATTCACGTCTGTCACAAACACCTGTTACACGCCCCACTGACCTATTATCAGTCTTTTCCTCTCAGGCAGCGATAACCCCTACTGAAACCACGCACAAGCCAAGTAACATCAAGATTCTAAACACACGGCACGCCACAAGGAACCAAAGGAGCGTTCGCAGCGTGTCACAAAAAGCAACTCCGTTAACCAAATAAGTGCTTTGCAGAAAGGAGACATCAATCAAAACATTGACAACAAAACACGTGTCCCAACGCGAAAATATAGCAAATCGCCACTTAAGACACGCGAAAACATTACGATTTATGTGTTTTATCATGTTAGAACACGTTAAAACGGCGGCTACCCCCCCCCATTTCGTTATATTTTGTTATCTTTGCAACAAATGATTGGCAAACATACCGGCCATCAAAAGAATAAGAACAAAGAAATAATCAAATATTCATAAGTCTGTGAAGACTCAACTTACTTACCTAAAAAGTTATATCAGCAGGGCTTGTCGAGAGACATTGCCCTGTTTTTTGTTACCCTCTTGCATCCCAATCGCAATGCTTTTACAACACACTGACACACCCTTCTGAACAAAAATCAAATTAAAAACGGAGGAAAAATAAATTAATTTCTTTGGAAAAACAATTTATTTTTCCATCTCAACCCACCTCTGTTGGGTGACAAAAACATTCATTTGAGAACTCAAAACCGCTCCCTGGCGGAACACAAGAACGCCCCCATCACAAGATAAGAGCCCCACGTTGCATCATTTCAAAATACATAATGCGGTGTATCTCGTTAAGTTTTTGTACTTTTGCAAGCAGAAACCATTCCACGCGAGCAACACCCTCATCAGCCTAACAAGTGATGACACTAAAGCGGTAGCCTCGTGCTGATGAACAAGTAGAACCGGTGCGTACCAAAGAGCTACGCACCTCAACGATTAACATAAAGACCAATGGCATTAAAATGTGGTATTGTAGGATTGCCTAACGTGGGCAAATCTACATTGTTCAACTGCCTGTCTAGTGCGAAGGCACAGGCAGCCAACTTCCCCTTCTGTACGATAGAACCTAACCTCGGTGTGATTACCGTACCCGATGAGCGCCTCACACGCTTAGCAGAGATAGTGCATCCTGGACGCATTGTTCCCGCCACCTGTGAGATAGTGGACATCGCCGGTCTGGTCAAGGGAGCCTCCAAGGGTGAGGGGCTAGGCAACAAGTTTCTCGGAAACATACGCGAGTGTGACGCCATCATCCACGTGATACGCTGCTTTGACGACGATAACGTGGTGCGTGAAGGCGGTGCACCCGTAGATCCCGCTGAGGATAAGAGCGTCATTGACACCGAGCTGCAGCTCAAGGACCTAGAGACTGTGGAAGGTCAACTGGCCAAGCAGCAGAAGATGGCAGCCGCAGGCAACAAAGACGCTAAGACGCTGGTCACCGTGTTAGAGGCTTATAAGGCTGTGTTGGAGCAAGGCAAGAACGCCCGTACGGTCACCTTCGACTCTAAGGAAGAGCAGCAAGCAGCACATGACCTGTTCCTCCTCACCACCAAACCCGTGCTCTATGTATGTAATGTGGACGAAGGCAGCGCCAAGGAAGGCAACGCCTATAGCCGTCAGATAGAGCAGATTGCCGCTGAGGAAGGTGCCGAGGCAATGGTCATCGCAGCCAAGACCGAAGAGGATATCGCTTCGCTAGACACCTACGAGGACAAGCAGATGTTCCTTGAGGAACTAGGACTAGAGGAAAGCGGTGTCAATCGTCTCATCGAGAAAGCTTATCACCTACTCAACCTTCAGACCTTCATCACCGCAGGCGAGATGGAGGTGAAGGCTTGGACCTTCCATAAGGGTTGGAAAGCACCGCAGTGTGCCGGTGTGATCCATACCGACTTTGAGAAAGGATTTATCCGTGCCGAGGTGATCAAGTATGACGACTATCTCCAGTATGGCTCAGAGGCAGCCGTGCGCGAGGCAGGTAAGCTCGGCATCGAGGGCAAGGAGTATGTGGTGCAGGATGGTGACATCATGCACTTCCGTTTCAACGTCTAAACGCTTTCACCCGTATGACATCACCTCTATATATCTATTGGCAACCCAGCGAGATAGCCTTTCAGGTGGGTTCACTCGCTGTGCGCTGGTACGGCTTGTGCTGGCTCACAGGCTTGGTGCTAGGATTCTTCCTCATGAAGTGGCTCTATCGCCGTCACCGGTACAGCGATCAGCAGTTTGAACCTTTGTTCCTCTATGTGTTCATCGGCGTGCTCATCGGTGGACGCCTAGGCCACTGTTTGTTCTACGAGCCCCAATATTTTCTCTCCTCCTTCACGCACATGGTGGAGATGGTGCTTCCCATCCACTTCCTTGAGGGTGGCGGATGGCGCTTCACGGGCTATGCAGGCTTGGCTAGTCATGGTGGCGTGATTGGTATGCTCATCGGGCTATACCTCTATCTACGACGCACGAAGATGCGTCCGTGGGTGGTGCTCGACTTCATGGGTATCTGCTCCTGTATCACTGCCACGTTTATCCGTCTGGGCAACCTGATGAACTCAGAGATCATCGGTAACATCACCGACGTGCCTTGGGCGTTTATCTTTGCACATGTAGACCAGGCGCCACGCCATCCGGGGCAGCTCTATGAGGCATTGGCCTATTTCTGTTTCTTCTGGATCATCCTAGCCGTGTATCGTTGGAAGCGCAACAAGGTAGGCACAGGCTTCTTCTTCGGCCTATGTCTGACGTTGGTGTTCGTGTTCCGTTTCTTAATAGAATATACCAAAGAGGTGCAGGAGAGTTTTGAGCATGCGTTGCCCATCGATATGGGACAGATTCTCTCTATCCCATTCATCATCATCGGCATTTGGGCGATGGTGCAGAGCAGAGGCAAGCAAGGCGAAGCGTGACATGACAACGACAATATATGCTCCTTGGTTACTTACCAAGGAGTATTTTTTTGATGTCATTGAGGCGGTTGAGTGCTTCCATGGGCGTGAGGTTGTCTATGTCCGTGTGTAGAATCTCGTCACGTATCTGCGTAAGCACGGGATCATCGAGCTGAAAGAACGACAGCTGGACGCCCTCTTGCGGCTTGGCGGCTTGCGCTAGTTTTTCAGGCGCTCCCACCGTACCCACCTGTGCGTTATCAGCCTCAAGCTGACGCAGAAGCACATTGGCACGCTTAACGATGCTTCTGGGCATACCCGCTATCTCTGCCACATGGATACCAAACGAGTGCTCACTGCCCCCGGGCTCTAGACGACGTAGGAAGATGATCTTTCCTCCTACCTCTTTCACGCTGACGTTATAGTTCTTGATGCGTGAAAAATGTTTTTCCATCTCGTTGAGCTCATGATAGTGGGTGGCAAAGAGCGTGCGTGCGGCAGCCTTAGGTTGTTCATGGAGATACTCCACTATCGCCCACGCAATGGATATACCATCATAGGTGGATGTGCCACGCCCTAGCTCGTCAAAGAGCACCAGGCTTCGTGGCGTCACATTATTTAGGATATTGGCCGCCTCGGTCATCTCCACCATGAACGTCGACTCGCCCAGCGAGAGGTTGTCCGACGCACCCACACGCGTAAAAATCTTATCCACCCAACCCACACGGGCGCTGTCCGCAGGCACAAAGCAACCCACCTGGGCTAGGAGCACGATAAGCGCCGTCTGACGGAGCAGTGCCGACTTACCCGCCATGTTAGGACCGGTAATCATCATCACCTGTTGGTGCTCGTTATCCAGCAGCACATCATTGGGCACGTAGTGCTCGCCAAGGGGCAGTTGGGTCTCTATCACGGGGTGACGTCCCTGCTTGATATCTATCACCGTACTGCCATCCACCACGGGTCGCACATAGCCATGCTCCTCAGAGGTCTTGGCAAAGGATAGCAGACAGTCGAGATGCGCCACCAGGTTAGCATCAATCTGTATCTGTGGGATAAACGCCTGCATATCAGCCACCAGTTCGGCAAAGAGGCGTTGTTCCAAGGCAAGGATGCGTTCGTCAGCACCTAGGATCTTCTCCTCATAGCTCTTGAGCTCCTCGGTGATGTATCGCTCAGCTTGCGCAAGGGTCTGCTTGCGTATCCATGTGGACGGCACACGGTCCTTGAACGTGTTGCGCACCTCAAGATAATAGCCAAAGACATTGTTAAATCCGATCTTCAGCGAGGGTATACCCGTCACCTCCGCCTCATGTTGCTGTATCTGCGCTAGGTAGTCCTTACCACCATCGCGTATCTGTCGCAGCTCATCCAGTTCGGCATTATACCCCGTGGCTATGACGTTACCTTTGTTTACCAACAGAGGCGGGTCGGGCTGGATCTCTTGCTCAATGCGCAGACGTAGCGAGTCACACAGAGAGAGTTGTTCTCCCACCCGTTGCAAGGCAGCGTCAGGACTATCCGCGCATGCGGTCTTCACCGGTCGGAGCGCCACCAACGCTTGTTTAAGTTGTATCACCTCACGTGGCGACACACGCCCTACGGCAGCCTTGGAGATGATACGTTCTAGGTCGCCCACACGATGGAACGCCTCGTCCACCACCGAGCGAAACTCTGGGTCACGGAAGAAGTGCTCCACACCATCCTGTCGTTCCTTGATGGTGCGCTCGTCCTTCAGCGGGAACACCAGCCAGCGACGCAGCATACGTCCTCCCATCGGCGTGACGGTGCGGTCAATCACATCTAGGAGGCTCGCGCCATCGCTCTGCATGGGCTGAAGCAGCTCTAGGGAGCGGATGGTAAACTGATCCATGCGGACATATTTCTCCTCCTCAATGCGTGCCAAGGATGTGATATGAGAGATATGGGTGTGCTGCGTGATCTCCAGATACTGCATGATAGCCCCAGCAGCCACCACGCCATTGTGCAGATGATCCACACCAAAGCCTTTCAGCGAGCGTGTGCCAAAGTGCTTGAGGAGCTTGCCACGTGCGGTGGTCTCGGTGAACACCCAGTCGTCTAACTCAAAGGTGCATAGCTTATTGCCGAAGCATTGCTGGAAGAGGGTCTTCTTATCACGATTGTATAGCACCTCCTTGGGAGAGAAATTGCCAAGGAGTTTTTCCACATAGTCGTACGTGCCCTCACCGGTGAGAAACTCGCCCGTGCTGATATCAAGGAAACTCACACCGCAGGCGTTCTTCCCGAAGTGGACCGCGGCTAGGAAGTTGTTCTCTTTATAGTTGAGCACGTTATCGTTGAGCGCTATACCTGGTGTCACCAGCTCGGTGATGCCACGCTTGACCATCTTGTCCATCTGGCTCAACCCTTTCTTCCCCTTGATCGCGGCACGCTTCTTCTTCGGGTCTTCTAGCTGTTCGCATATCGCCACACGCTTGCCGCAGCGTACCAGTTTGGACAGGTATGTATCTAGGGCATGGTGTGGGAAGCCCGCCATCTCGGCGCCACTAGCTGCTCCGTTGTTGCGTCGGGTGAGGGTGATACCCAAGAGGCGTGATGCTTCAATGGCATCCTCACAGTAGGTCTCATAGAAGTCGCCACAGCGGAAGAGCAGCAGTGCCTCGGGGTGTTTGCGTTTCATCTCGAAAAACTGTCGCATCATTGGGGTGAGTGCCTTTTCGTCTTTTGCCATTGTAAGAAGGGTTTTAAGATGGTGGAATGATACGCAAAGGTACAAAATATCCCGCAAACGGCGCCTCTTCGGGCAGAATAATCTGTCTGTTAGGGTATTAATGGGAATAACAATTATTTCATTTCTTAAATTAGAAAAACTTATTGGATATATCGTCTTGTGTCTATAAGATTTTATTCGTAACTTTGCAACCAAACTAACAAGGCGTTTATTTTATATTCGCTAATTCCTTTGGCAAGCTATTCTTTTCTACACTGATAGCTTTTAAATATAGCAGACGAACTTTAATCGCTGCGCACCATCCGACTACCCCCAAGAAACAGATAGAGAGGGTTGATATGCTCGGAGCGGAAATGAAGAGACTAAGAGAATATAAACTATATTAAAACTTAACAAAGGTAAGTAAAGATGAAAAAACTTAGACTTATTGGCCTCATTGGGGCTGCTTTGTGTTCATGGCTCAGCGGTCATGCGCAGACCGTGGAAGTGGATGGGACCGTTGCCACTATCACTACAACCGAGAAAGGACAGATCGGTGGTGAACGACTATACAATTGGTACACATATACCGATGCTTTAAAGGAGAAGCTAGGCACGGATGGTAAGATAACCTCCTTCATTGTTAAAGGTCCTATCAATGATGACGACGTGAACGCCATCCTTGACAATTCGCACAAAAATAACGTGGTATCATTGGATCTCTCCGGAGCCACCATTGACCATATCGAGGAAGCTGGATATGAGAACAATGCATTCAAGGGTACATTCTATGTGCTTGCAACGACTAATTATACATCTTTGACCTATCTCGCATTCCCAAAGATCACCTCAAAGACACAGACCAATATTCCTACCTTTGCCATCACACCATATAGTAGTAAAAATAGCGAAGGTATTGCAACCTATGCTACTGTAAGACAACTAACCAACCTCATCATTCCTGAAGGCTACACCAAGATAGACGACGGTGCTTTCCTATATGCTTTTCAAGAAAGCGCAGCAGAAGCGTCACTGGTTATTCCAGAAGGTATCGATAGCATAGGCAAATACGCTTTCAACCAATGTAGAAAGTTATCCTCCCTCACGCTGCCAAGATCCCTAAAGTATATTGGCGACGAGGCTTTCTATCAACATATCTGTAAAGTGCTCGTATTCAAGGAAAACCTAGAATACCTCGGCAAGAATGTCTTCATTACATATACCAACGACTTGCAGGATGTATACTTCATAGGCAAGAAAGCCCCTGTATGTGACGACAACGTGTTCAGCAACGGAACATACACGGGATATGGCGGAAATAGTCCTATCCCTGACGGACAGGACTATGCCACACGCGAAAATTTTATTAACAATGGGCATTACTTCTGCATCCTACACTATCGTCCCGACTTGACCGATGAGGAGCTAGCCAACTATTGGGACGTAAACCGCGTATATACCTATAAAGACCTTTACCTAGGTGAGGAACGCACGTGGCCTACCCAAGAAGAATATAAAAAAGCACATGGTCCCGAAAGCGCAGATGCCAGCAAGGTAGGTGCCATCAATGGTTACCTCTTCGATGGTAGCGAGATGACCGACGAGCAGAAGAAGCATATCGGTATCCTACGCTTCGTGCTGGGACGTGCCGATGCTCCTATCCCCGACCAACCACTGCCCGTGCGTGACAATAGCTGGTGGACGCTATGTGTGCCTTACACGTTGACAAAGGCAGAGATACAAGAGTATTTCGGTGATGAGACACAGGTGTGGAAGCTCAATAAAGTGGAACGCGACTATGACAACTATAAGATCAACATCACCTTCCAAAACGAGCTATCATCAAGTGACGACTATCAGATAGACGCATGGTGTCCTTACGTGATCAAGCCTAGCCGTGAGTTTGGCCAAGAAGACAAGGTCATCATCGAAAAGGACCCAGAGCCAGGTTCGGCAAAAACACAAAGCGTGATAGCTACAAAGACGGGTACAGACATCACTGACACTGATTATGACTGGACGTATAGTTTCCACGGTAGCTGCTCAGGTGTACCTGCTAGCTGGACATATGGTACCCACTTTCACCGCCCCAGCACCTGTTACTTCATGGGTAGCAAGGTGGTTAACGGCAAGACCGAGGTGAAATTCTTCTACCAGAACCTAGAGGAGACAAAGCACGATGGCAACATATGGAACCCTTACTCATGCGTGCTGATTCCTTACAAGACCAGCGTTACTACAAAGCTTGAGGAGGATGCTGACGATAGCTTCATCACATCTTCAGGCAACGCTGCCAAGAGCTACGTTACCACGTGGGACGACGATGTGACCGACGCCATCTGGACGGTGAACATCATCACTCCTGACGAGATGGTCAGCGGCAACATCTATAATATGCAAGGCCAACTGGTGAAAGCCAACGCCGAGAACACCAACGGCCTACCTAAGGGCATGTATATCCACAACGGCAAGAAGATTGTGGTGAAATAAACATCCATCCATCAACCCAAACTACAATAAAGAACAAGAAAATGAAGAAGATATATCAACGCCCCATCACCCTCACCCACCTCATGACGACGGAAGGACACATCCTAAGTGGTTCGAAGATCAACGGCAAGACCGATCGTTACTCGACCACGGGTAACGGAGATGCGCTCTCACCAACCGGTAAGGTGGACGTGTACACTGGCGATGGGTCGGTAACACAACGCGCAAAGGATAACGACGATGACCTTTGGGACGAGTAAGAAGCAGCATTCTCACATTATATGTATAAGGGAGGCGGCCACATAGGTCGCCTCCCTTTGTATTTAGGGTGGATTGTTTCCGCCGCATGAAAGCCATGGAAACGATATTTAGAAGAGATGGGCTTGGGGGAGAAACAATAATTTTGTAATTTTGCAGACACAAAAACCACCTATCATCCATGGCACAAGAACTGATACAGACCCAAGCCCAAAAGCAACAACAACTGCAGAAACTCACCGCGCAGCAGATGCTGCAGGTGAAGCTATTGGAGATGCCCCTCACGGAGCTAGAGGAGAACGTCCGTGCCGAACTGGATGACAACCCCGCACTAGAGGTGTCGGGAGAGGCTGAAGATGCTAGCAACACCTACGACACCAGCGCTGACAGCGATACGCATACCGAGGACGACGACTATGAGCAGGCACAGGAACGTGAGGAACGACAGGATGCGCTAGATGCCGCCCTAGAACGGATGACCGGCGATGACAACGACCTACCCACCTACGACGCTAAGAGCCACATGCAGGGCAACGCCGACTATGAAGAGATGGTCTACGGAGACACCACGTCGTTCATAGATAAGCTCAACGAGCAGCTGGGTGTGCAGGATATCACGGAACAGGAACGCGAGATAGTGGAGTATCTCATCGGTTCACTGGATGGTGACGGACTGCTCAGAAAGGACCTTGATAGCATCACTGACGAGCTGGCCATCTACCATAACATCTACGTCACCAACAAAGACCTTAGCAAAGCGCTAGAGGTGCTACAAGGCCTAGAACCCGCAGGCATCGGTGCACGGTCGCTGCAAGAGTGCTTATTGCTGCAGATTCACCACAAGCAAGAGGAGCTGAAACCAGTGAACACCACGCAGAAGAAGCAGATGGCGGTGATATACAACCTGGTGTATGTGGTGCTCAACGAGTATTGGGATGCCTTTGCCAAGAAACACTGGGACAAGATACAAGCCGCGATGAAGCTCTCTGAACCACAGGTGGAGCTGATCCAGCGTGAGATAAGAAAGCTCAACCCCAAGCCTGGGGCATCGATGGGCGAAACCATGGGGCGAAGCCTTGACCAGGTGACACCCGACTTTATCGTGGATACCAACGAGGACGGCACCATCACGTTTCAGCTCAACTATGGTGAGCTACCCCAGCTACAGGTATCACCATCGTTCACAGGGATGGTGCAAGCCTATAAGGACAACCGCCGCAGCATGAACCGCAAGGACAAGGAAGCGCTGCTCTACGCTAAGGAGAAGGTGGAGAAGGCACGAGGATTTATCGAAGCCATACGTCAACGCCGACAGACGCTCATCCTGACGATGCAGACCATCATCGAGCTGCAACGCCCGTTCTTCCTCGATGGGGACGAAGCGGACATCCGTCCGATGATTCTTCAAGACATAGCAGACCGCACGGGGCTGGACAAATCGACGATAAGTCGCGTGAGCAACATCAAGTATGCACAGACCAAGTGGGGTACCTTCCCGCTGCGTTTCTTCTTCTCGGACGACTATGTGACCGAGGATGGCAAGGTGGTGTCAACGCGTCAGATCAAGTTGGTACTCAAGGAGATTATCGAAGGCGAAGACAAGAGCAACCCGATGAGCGACGAGGCGCTAGCCAAAGCACTGAAGGCACGTGGCCTATCCATCGCACGCCGCACCGTGGCTAAATACAGAGAGCAACTGGGGCAACCCATCGCACGACTAAGGAAAGAATGAACCAGAAGAACATCATACTAGTAGCCAGAATCGTAAGCCTGTTGTTTACGCCATTCTACCTTCCCTTGGTGGCACTGATAGCGCTCTTTGTGTTCAGCTATCTATCCGTGCTACCCTTGAGCTATAAGCTCTCCACGCTGCTCTTGGTGTACCTAGGGACGGTGTTGGTGCCCACGGTGATGATTCACATGTATCGCCACTATCAGGGGTGGTCACTCATCCAGCTCGGGCAGAAGGAACGCCGCGTGATGCCTTACCTCATCTCTATCATGTGTTACTTCATGTGTTACTATATCGTCAACGTGCTCCATGAGCCTCACATGATAGGATCAATCCTCGTAGCAGGTCTCGCCATACAGATACTATGTGCGCTGATCAACGTGAGTTGGAAGGTGTCCACCCACTCGGCTGCCGTCGGAGGCATGACGGGCGGATTGTTGGCGTTCTCGGTGATCTTCAATTTCAACCCCGTGTGGTGGCTCTGCCTCTGCATCTTGGTGGGTGGAATGGTAGGCACGAGCAGGATGATTCTGCGACAGCACACGCTTGCCCAAGTGGTGACGGGATACTTTATCGGACTACTGGGCACGTTTGTCGTGATATTGTTAGTGTAAAACAGATAGATATCAAACATATTAAAGAATAGATATGAAACCGATTGTCAGCATTATTATGGGGTCAACAAGCGACCTGCCAGTGATGGAAAAGGCTTGCAAATGGTTGGAACAACAAGAGATTCCGTTCGAGGTGAACGCGCTCTCTGCCCACCGCACACCTGCTGCCGTGGAGCAGTTTGCCCGTGAAGCACAGGGACGTGGTGTGAAGGTGATCATCGCCGGAGCCGGTATGGCGGCAGCATTGCCAGGTGTGATAGCTGCATCAACCACCCTACCCGTCATCGGTGTGCCTATCAAGGGTATGCTCGACGGCCTTGACGCCATGCTATCTATCATACAGATGCCTCCCGGCATACCCGTAGCAACAGTGGGTGTGAACGGCGCACAGAACGCAGCTATCCTCGCTGCAGAGATGATTGCCTTGGCTGACGAGGATATCGCACGCAAGGTGGCTGCATGGAAAGCGGGATTGGGAGAGAAGATTGAGAAAGCCAACGCCGAGCTATCAGCCATCAGCGACTATCGTTTCAAGTGCTAAGCACAGCTATTGAAAAGAACAAGATGATAGATTTATTCAACTATTCGCGTCGCGAGACGAAGGTGGTACACGTGGGTACGCTCAACATCGGTGGTGATAACCCCGTGCGTGTGCAGTCGATGACCACCACGAAGACGGACGACACGACGTCAAGTGTGGCTCAGGCTGAGCAGATCATTGACGCTGGGGGCACGCTGGTGCGCCTCACCACGCAAGGGAAGAAGGAAGCGGAGAACATGAAGAACATCCGCGAAGCCCTGGACAAGGACGGCTATCGTACACCTATCTGTGCGGATGTCCACTTCAATGCGAACGTGGCTGACATCGCTGCGCTCTACGCTGAGAAGGTTCGTATCAACCCAGGCAACTACGTTGATCCCGCGCGTACATTTAAGAAACTGGAATATACCGATGCCGAATATGCTCAGGAGCTACAGAGGATAGAGGAGCGTCTGAAGCCTTTTATCGACATCTGCAAGGAACATCACACGGCGGTGCGCATCGGTGTGAACCACGGCAGCTTGTCTGATCGTATCATGTCACGCTATGGCGATACGCCCGAGGGCATCGTGGAGAGTTGCATGGAGTTTCTGCGTATCTTCAAGAAGTATCATTTCACGGATGTGGTGGTGTCAATCAAGGCTTCTAACACGGTGGTGATGGTGCGTTCGGTGCGCCTCTTGGTAGATGCGATGGAGAAGGAGCACATGCAGTATCCGCTGCATCTAGGCGTGACGGAAGCAGGCGAGGGCGAAGATGGACGCATCAAGAGTGCTGTGGGCATCGGTGCGTTGCTCGCTGACGGCATTGGTGACACCATCAGGGTGTCGCTAAGCGAAGCGCCTGAGAACGAGATTCCTGTGGCTAAACACTTGGCATGGTATCTGCGTCGTCACCAAGGGCATCTGATGATTCCTGCAACAGCGTATAAGGGATTTGACTATCTGCACCCAGAGCGCAGAAAGACGGAGGCGGTGTGTAACATCGGTGGCAACAACGCACCGGTGGTGATTGTTTCACAACTGGGCGAAGAGGCTTCCTCATCTGTCGTTGATGCATCGAAGCCACGACCCGACTATATCTATGTGGGACAGAATGTGCCTGAACATCGCGTAGAAGGACAGGATTACATCGTCGACTTTAACGTGTTTGCGAAACTTGCTATGGAGGATGCAAGCAGTGTGGACCACTTGTTCCCTATCTTCCCATACAACGCTATGCCGTATATCGCGGCCGTGCAAGAGACCAAACCGCTCTTCCTGGTGTTGCCTTATGGCTCTCCATCGGAGGAGTATGTGGCGTGTCTGAAGGCGCATCCCGAGGTGGTGGTTGTGGTTCCTACTCAGCATCAGAACCGATTGGGTGACCAACGTGCGATGGCACATGACCTGATGTGTCACGGATTGCAGAATCCGGTGGTGTTTGTACAACAATATAAGCACTCGGTTGGGGAGCTATCGCTGCTACAGATAGAAGCGGCGGCAGACATGGGGGCGCTCATGGTGGATGGTCTGACGGACGGATTGTGGTTGATGAACGATGGTGACATCGCACAAGAAGCAATTAGCGACACGGCGTTTGCCATCCTTCAAGCTGGCAGACTGCGCATGGTGAAGACCGAATATATCTCATGCCCGGGATGCGGACGTACGCTCTACGACCTACGCACCACGATAGCTCGCATCAAGGAGGCTACCGCGCATCTCAAGGGATTGAAGATTGGCATCATGGGATGTATCGTCAACGGACCGGGTGAGATGGCTGACGCCGACTACGGATATGTGGGTGCAGGACCTCATAAGGTGTCGCTGTACCGGAAGAAGGAATGTGTGGAGAAGAATATACCCGAAGAAGAGGCGGTGGAGCATCTCCTTGCACTCATCAACAAAGAGACACAGGGGGCACAAAACCATTAGTCTCGCTACGGGGTCACAGACCCATTAGTCTCGCTGCAGGGTCACAGACCCATTAATCTCGCTGCGCCTTAATATAAAAAAGACAGTGCGTTCGCCGATGGATAAAGTCGGGCGAACGCACTGTTGGTATAGGGGCGTATAGGAACGTTAATCGTTAGGACGACGCATGCGCTGTGCCAGTTGCAGAAGGCTGGGGATAAGGATGCACAGAGAGAAGAGAATGCCGAGCCACATCGTGCGATGGCTGCCATGGAAGAGGTCAACGAGTTTGCCATCTGCCATCTGAGGCATAAGGGCAAACATCAGATAAGCCACGCTATTGTTGACCCAATGGACCACGATGCCAGGAACAATGCTTCCTGTGCGATAATACATCCAACCTAGAATGAGACCGATGATGAACGCATGAACGCCTTGGGCAAGGTTGAGGTGGATAGCTGCAAAGATCAAGGCAGAGATAGCTATCGCCACCCAATGACGGCGAGCACCCGTGAGCTGAAGCAACACACGCAACACACCACCACGGAACACCACCTCTTCAGCTATCGGAGCTAGAACACCGATAGCTAGATAGCCCCACGACTCTTTCATGATGCTCTGATATAGGTTCTGCATGCTAGGATCGATCTGCATCTGCATACGTTCATAGAGCCATTCTAACGGCAGAATGGTGCCTAAAGCAAGCAACGCTGCCCAGCAAAGGACGCCCCAAGGACGTGAGCGGAGATAGGTGCGGGTAAGCGGAGACCAACGGAGTCGGGCAAAGACGAGGATGGTCAGCAAGCTAGAGATGACGGTGGTGCTTGCTAGGAGCGCACCAAGCTTACCTTGTTGTAGCTGTTGGAGAATCAGAGCGTAGGTGGTGTGATTTACAAAAGAGTAGACCACGCAGGCTGCAAGCTCCACAACAAACTGGATCAGCGCAAAGGTGATAACGAAAAGAACAACATCGAGGATGCCGGTCTTGAGGGTATATTGTTTCATTGTTGTAAATGGTTGAAATAATTAGTTACTTGTTCTTTATCTTGAACCAACTGTTCGCGTAAGGCTTCAACGCTAGGAAAGGTTCGCTCATCGCGTATCTTGCTGTGAAAAGCCACAAGAAGCCGTTTGCCATAGAGGTCACCGGAGTAATGGAAAAGGTGCACCTCAAGCGTGGTTTGCTTACCTCCAAAGGTGGGACGCGTGCCAATATTCATCATGCCTTGGTACCACGTCATCCCTTGTTGCAAGCGCACTTTCACCGCATAGACACCCGATTGGGGTACCATCTGGCCGATGGCATGAGGATCAAGGTTGGCTGTGGGGAAGCCCATGCGTCGTCCTTGTTGTTCGCCACCGATGACTCTGCCTACCAAGGTGTAAGCGTAACCAAGGCAATGATTGACCTCGGTTATATCGCCTTGGGCTAACAAACGGCGGCAGACGGACGAGCTAACGGGTTGGTCACCAACGTTCAGTGCAGGGTTTTGCACCACGGCGATGCCTAGGCTCTTGCCATACGCCACATACTGCGGGAATCCTTCCGTTCGATTATGACCGAAGCGGTGGTCATAACCGATATAAAGCGTCTTGACATGGAGCTTATCGCGAAGCACGTTTTGCATGAAATCGGATGCAGAAAGGTTGGCTAGCGCTACGTCAAAGTGGAGCACTGCCACCACATCTACGCCGGTTCGGGATAGCAAGATGAGTTTCTCGTCAAGCGTGGTGAGCATCTCGGGCTGGTAATCGGCATGAAGCACCTGCCGCGGATGACGGTCAAAGGTGATGACCATCGACTGTCGCCCCTCCTTCTTAGCAGCCTCTACGATATGGCGAATGAGGTACTGGTGACCTCGATGCACGCCGTCAAAGAATCCTATCGTGGCTACGCTATCAGCAAGATCGTCGCAGAAATCGTTGTTGAGATATATTGTCTTCAATGCGTTTTCGTCTTTTGCCACCCACATCACCCCACCCTACGGTGGCTGAAGAGGCGAGCTTGATTCGGATGCAAAGGTACTACGTTTTCCAAACATATCCCTTTGGAAATAGCGTTAAAGAAGAAAAAAAAGCCCGAACAAAGAAAAAATCAATCGCTTAGCTTCGTATTTCTCAGAAAATAATGTTACTTTTGCAGTCGAATTGCACACGCATTTCACTGGACTTGTAGCTCAGTTGGTTAGAGCAACAGACTCATAATCTGGAGGTCCTAGGTTCAAGCCCTAGCTGGTCCACAATCATTCAGAAGCAGTTACGAGTGTCGTAGCTGCTTTTTTTGTGTAGTAGCGTAGACAAAACACTGTATATATTGGCTCGTTCCGTGCTTGGAAAAAGTTCTACCAGACAGCAATAATGTCGAATGATACGGCAATCATGCGGAGCATACAACTTTCCCCAATACTTGTCCCACCAAGACCGCGATGAGACCGAGGGCGAGGCTACCGAAGATATAGAGCAGCATATAAACATAGTGTTCTTCTTTCATTAGCGCAGAACCTTCATTCATAAATGTAGAAAAGGTGGTGAAGCCCCCACAGAAGCCCGTGGTGAGGAGAAGATTAACAGATGGCGAAATCAGACCATTGCCGTTGTTGTTGAGACCCGAAAGGAAACCGATGATGAGACATCCCAAGACATTAACCGTCATCGTACCGAAGGGAAAGGCTATAAGCGCGCACGACTGCACCATCTTTGACACAAGATATCTCAATCCGCCTCCAAAGAAGCTCCCTATGCTGACAAAGAGTAATTCTTTCATGTTTTTCTACAATCTATAAACTTATGTTTTACTAAGTAAGATTACTACCTTAATATAACGTCAGGAGATGTCACCGCTATCGTCGTGGCGACACATGCCTGCTCTTACTACTAAACAAAAGCGTAACCAAGAGTCCGAGCGATGCAAAGGCTATTCCTACGACGCATACACCCATCCATCCCATACTGTTCCAAGCCACACCTGCACTTAAGGTGCCGAGACTACCACCAGCAAAGAGATGGCTCATGAAGATGGTGTTACAACGATTGGTAGCTTCGGGCACCATCGCTAGGCAACCGCTTTGGTTGCTCAGTTGGTGGCATTGCGCCCCTACATCAACAAGCATAATGGCCAAGATAAGACCAATATAGGTATTGGCAAGCATAGAAGCCAACAACCAAGCCACGAGCTGCAAGACTGTACCTGCGTAGCAGAATCGTTCGATGCCAAAGCGCGGGATAAACTTACCTATGCCACTCGCAGCCGTTGCCCCAGCTAGTCCGCAGAGACCAAGCAGTCCGACGGCATCACTTCCCGCATGAAAGGGTTCGCCTGCTAGATGGAAAGCCATACACGACCAAATGGCCATCATGCTACCGAAACTCAATCCACCTCGCAAGGCATAGATTCGGATATCGGGATGGTCACGATAAATCTTCACGATAGACTTCATCAGCTTACCATACGACCCCGTAAAACTGGAAGGCATCATAGGCAGCGTGCGTAGCATCACCACGAAGCATACGGCCATTATCACAGCTGCAATGCCAAACATCTCTCGCCATCCTAACCATTCGCCTACATAACCACTCAAGACACGCGCACCAAGCACCCCGCTCAGCAAACCCGTGAGCACAATACCCATGTTGCGCGACTTGTTTTCAGGTTTAGAGAAATGGCTAGCTACGGGAACAAACATCTGCGGTACCACACTGTTACACCCCAACACAAGCGACGCACCCCACACAAGCCAAAGACTTTGGCTCAAGGCGATGCTTACACAACATAGAACAGCCACGCTCATGTTAACGGCTATAATCTTCCGTCGCGACACCTTGTCAGCTAGCGGAACAACCAAGATGAGACCGAGCGCATAGCCCAACTGCGTGATAAACGTAATGAGATTGGCTTGTAGTTCTGTTGCGCCCAAACTTTGACGCATTGCTTCCAATAAGGGTTGATTGTAATAGAGGTTAGCTACGGTCAAGCCCCCAATCACAGCCATCACAAACAGTAAGCTGCGAGGTATTCCTCCATTTGGTACAAGTTCTTTCATGTTATCGTATCCTGTAATATCTTTAACTAGCAGACTTTACATTTAGTCGAGAAGCCAATCATTGAGCAACTTCATGCCGCTCAACGCTTGCGCATGTCAGGATATCCTCTTCTTATAGTGCTGCTCTGCTATAAGGAGAAGCAATAGTGGGACAAAGGTATATAAAATTAAACAAAGTCTGCGCCTAAGGATAAGCTTTTTAGAAAGAAAATGTTATCTTTGCAACGAGGGTCTCGCTTAAAGCCGAGAACACTATGAAAAATAACCTACCATAATAATAAGAGGATGAAAGCAGAAACGTTACAGTCAACATTAGCGTCGAGGTTGTCACCCAAAGAAGAACCCCAAGCACAACTGAAGACATCGTCTGGATTTGTGAAGCTAGATCAGTGGGCAGCCGACTGCATTGAAAGGAAGAGGATTTCGTTCGGTTACCCTGGCAACCATGACATCAAACTGCAAGAGTTTTACAAGTGGTACACCGACAATCACCTAGCATCAATGATTATCAACAATGCCGGAGACCCCTTCTCTAGCGGCGACCATCCTCTTTCTTCGCTTGATTTTGAGCGAGAGGTAATCGAGTATTTTGGGCCAAAGTATGGTTTTGACATAGATAATCTATGGGGGCTGGTCACGATGAGTGGCACCGATGGCAACAACCACGGCATCTACTTTGGCGTGAGCTATCTCAAGCGACTCACCGGCAAGATGCCCGTTGTGTATGTTTCAGACGAAGCCCACTATAGCAACTACCGTCTCTGCGACCAACAACACCTTGACATCCGACTAGTGAAAAGCGATGATATGGGGCGTATGTTGCCCGAAGCGTTGGAAGATGCGTTGGATACGACACGTCCTTGTCTGATCATATACGCTATGGGATCGACGCTCAAAGGTGCCATTGATGACCAAAGGGCGCTTAACGAGGTGTTGGCACGACATAGCGAGATGGCTGTGTATCGTCATGTGGATGCCGCACTCTTTGGTGGTTATCTTCCATTCACACCACAGCGGTACTTGGTAGACCGCAAGACGTCCGACTTTGATTCGATAAGCATCAGCGGCCATAAGTTTTTTGGCATTGATAGTCCGTGCGGTCTATTCATTACCTCACGCAGCAGATACGACGACCTGGCAACAAACGCCGTTCCTTATCTCAACTCAGACATGCGCATGATCAACTGCTCACGTTCGGGCATAGACCCCATCAAGTTTTGGTGGCTCATACAAACCATTGGGGATGAGGGGTGGAGCCAACAAGCAGAGCAGATTATGCAGAACACCCAATACCTAAAATCACAGTTGGAAAGCATCCATTGGCCTTATTGGCAAAACCAATATAGCAACACCATCCTCTTCCAACGACCTTCTGACGAGATTATAAGCAAGTATAACCTAGCCTGTGGTCAGATTGCTGATACGAAGGTGTCACACATCGTTGTCATGCAGCATGTCACACGAGAAGCTATCGATATGCTCATAGCCGATCTGAAGCAATGACCTACGGGATGACTTATCCTTTATTATATAATGATGGGGTGACGATTCATAAAGCGCACATCTAAAGACAGACAGATCAACAATGAATGCTACCCGCCCTTTTCCGCTTCATCCTGACCGATGTCCATTGCTCTTGCCATTGCTTGCGCTTGTCGGTGGCATTCTAGCAGGGCGTCATTGGCTCAACGAGGTTATGCCGTGGATGTGGCTTGCGGGTGGTGCGGGAATGGTAGCGCTATGCTTGCTGATTCGCCGCAAACCTGTATTGGCTTCCATTCTTATCCTCATGGCCACAGCGTTGGTGGGTGCATTGGTCTCCTCAATGTCGTTCCGAAGCCTTTATCGCCCCTTGCCCACCGCTCCTCAATCCTATCAAGCCGTAGTGATGAGCAACCCCGTGCGGCATGGTAAGGTGGATCAATGTGACATTTTGGTGCTTGGCGTAGGCGAACCTATCCTCACCAAAGCATCGTTTCTGCGTGATACCTTGTCTGCCAAGCCACTCACCTTACGTATAGGTGAAGGTATCTGCGCGACCTCTTATCTTGAACCACCGCACAACTATGCCGATGCTACGTTTGATTATGCCGAGTGGTTGCGTCTACATGGGTATCAAGCGGAAACCTTTGTGCGATGCGGTGACTGGACGCCTGCGGTGGTTTCGCTACGCCAACTATCAGTGTATCAGCGTGCATTGCTTCGCTCACGCATGGTACGACAGCGATTGGTAGACCATCTGCACACCCTGCCACTCACGGCTGACGATGTAGCGGTGACCATTGCGATGTCTCTTGGTGACCGCTCGGCACTCTCACGCAAGGTAAAAGACGACTATTCGCTATCTGGTGCGTCACACGTCTTGGCACTCTCGGGCTTGCATCTCGGTATCATCTATGCATTGCTAATGATGCTCTTTGCACGTTGGCGAAACGCTTTCATAGCCCAACTGCTTGTCATGACTGCCATTTGGAGCTATGTGTTCTTGGTCGGAATGTCACCCTCTGTGGTGCGTTCGGCTACGATGCTCACGGTGTGCACGTTGGTATCATTGCTTCATCGCTACGCAATGTCGGTCAACAACCTGCTAGCTGCCGCAACCATGATACTTGCAGTGTCACCTCGAACGTTGTTTGATAGCGGTTTTCAGTTATCGTTTCTTGCCGTTTGCGGCATTGTGTTGTTTGTTCCCAACCTTGTGCATTGGCTTCCAGACCGATGGCAGCGCTTCGCCGTAGTGCGCTTGTTGTGGCAGATGACGCTCGTCTCCATAGCCGCCCAACTTGCCACTGCACCTCTTGTAGCTTACGTCTTCCACCAAGCTTCCCCTTGTTTCTTATTGACCAACTGGGTTGTGGTGCCATGCGCCACACTTATCCTTTATCTCCTCGTAGCCACAATCCTTCTCTCATGGTGCGTTGTGGCTCAAGAGGCTATGGTGTGGTTGTTAGGCGTTGTAGTATCAGCGATGAATCGCTTTCTTGCTTGGGTGTCAACACTACCAGCTGCATCAGTGACCGATCTTCACCCTTCAGCCATACAACTCGTCGTGATGTATCTTCTCGTAGCTGTGACGTGGCTCATCATTTATCATCTCGAAAACATAAGACGTCAAAAAGCCGAACTGGCAGCTTAGCTTATAATGACCGCTAAGCATGCACAGTTCGGCTTTTCTTTATAGATTATCTACTATCTTATTTCACTTCCCAGGTATCGTTGGTCTCGAGCAGTTCAGCAAACGTATGATATGGTTTCTTTGCCTTTACCTCCTCTATCTGATCATTGACACACTGGTCATAGGTAGGTGCTTCCACATCGCGGATGATGCCAAGTGCTATTGGGAAACCATGTTCATTGTCCATCATAGCGAGCTTAAGCTGCAACGTGTTGTCTTGACAGTGGGCATCATGAACCAACACATCGTCAAGGGTGTATCCATCCTCGCCTATCTTGACTACCTTCAGTCCGAAACCTTCTTGTACCAGTCCGTACTCGTTGTTCTCACCGAACACCAGCTTCTCGCCGTGCTTCACATAGATAGCGTTCTTTTTTCGTCCTTCGCGGTTATAGACGGGATCATAGCATCCGTTGTTGAAGATCATACAGTTTTGCAGAATCTCGCAAACTGATGCGCCCTTGTGTCTGTATGCCGCTTTCAGAATCTCTACGGTCTGTGAGCCATCCGTAGCTACGGAGCGGGCAAAGAATCGTCCACGAGCCCCGAAACAAAGTTCGGCAGGGCGGAAAGGATCCTCTACTGTGCCGTAAGGACTCGACTTTGACACGAATCCACGAGGTGACGTGGGCGAATATTGTCCTTTGGTCAAACCATAGATACGATTGTTGAGCAAGATCATATTGAGGTCGATGTTACGCCTCATGGCATGGATAAAGTGGTTGCCACCGATAGCCAAGCCATCGCCATCACCCGATACTTGCCATACGGTGAGTTCAGGGTTCACAATTTTGGTTCCTGTAGCCACTGCAGCCGCACGTCCGTGAATGGTCTGCATGGCATAGGTATTCATATAATAAGGCAAACGGCTCGAGCATCCGATACCCGATATCACCGCTGTCTGATGGGGTGGCACACCGATTTCGGCCATAGCCTTCTGCAGACTAGCTAGGAAGAAGTGGTCACCGCAACCAGGACACCATCTAGGTTGTCCTTTTTTAAAGTCTTTTGCTGTATATTGAGTCATGGTGTGAATGCTTTTGCGTTGTTATTCGATGATACGTTCATAATAGGTCTCACCTGGGTTTTCGGGCTCTTTGGTCTCAAGTACATGCTCGAAACTCTTTACCAGTTCGCTCACCACAAAGGGTTGACCTTTCACTTGGTTATATTGATAAGGTGCAAAGTTGTTCACACGGATGCGGAGTAAGGACGCTAGCTGTCCTAGATTCTGCTCTGCCACAATGACCTTCTTGTAGCGCAGCAACACATCTGCAGTGTTGTTAGGCAACGGATTGATATACTTAAACTGTGCCAGCGCCACCTTGTGTCCCTTCTTACGCAGTTCTTGCATCGTAGAATAGAGATGGCCATAGGTAGAACCAAATCCCACAATCAGCAAGTCGGCATCCTCATCACCTTCCACCTGCAATGCGGGCGGATTGATCTGCTGTACCTTCTCATAGCGTAGGTGGTCCATGAGGTTGTGGTTCTCGGGTTCCGTAGAGATGCTTCCCGTCTCACCATCCTTTTCTAGACCACCTAGGATGTGCGTGTAGCCTTCCTGTCCAGGTATAGCCCAGTAGCGCACCTGACTCTGAGGATCACGTTGATAAGGAGTGTACTTATATTTCTGTTCTTTGGTCACATAGTGAGGATGAATCTCTGGCAAGTCCTCGATATTGGGCAGACGCCATGCTGCCGAGCCATTGGCAATGAAGGCATCGGTCAGAAGCACCACTGGAGTCATGTGTTCCAAGGCTATCTTACATGCCATGAAGGCTGCATCAAAACAGTCGGTAGGACTGGTTGCTGCGATAACTGGCATCGGACTCTCGCCATTACGTCCATAGAGTACCTGCAAAAGGTCGGTCTGCTCACTCTTGGTAGGCAATCCTGTGGATGGTCCACCGCGCTGCACGTCAATCACTACCAATGGCAACTCGTCTATCACGGCAAGGTTGAGCGCCTCACTCTTCAGACAGATACCAGGGCCAGAGGTGGATGTGGCTGCCAATGCACCAGCAAACGAAGCACCGATAGCGCTTGCACATGCCGAGATCTCGTCTTCACATTGTACCGTTATAACACCAAGCGACTTGTGCTTAGACAACTCGTGAAGAATGTCGGTAGCAGGGGTAATGGGGTATGAACCTAGATATAACTTCAGTCCGGCACGCTCTGCAGCGGCAATCAAGCCATAAGCAGTGGCTTTGTTACCAGTGATGTCCATATAACGACCGGGCTCTTTATGTTTCGATTCGATGCGGTAAGTAGCTGGGACAGACGATTGTGAGTTGTAACCATAGTCGTATCCGGCTGCCACCACCTTGATATTAGCTTCAGCAATGGCAGGCTTCTTACGGAACTTCTCGCGTAGGAAGTTGTTAACCAACTCCAAGTCGCGATTGAACAACCAACATACCAGACCTAAGGCAAACATGTTGCGACACTTGAGTATGGCTTTATTGTCCATCCCCGTCTCGGCCAAGCAATGCTTAACCATCTTGGTAATGGGGCAAGCCACTACGCGATCGGGATCAATACCCATCTCGCCTAGATAGTCGTCGCTCTTAAACTGTGCTTTCTTCAGATCGTCAGGACCGAAGCTATCCGTATCAATGATGATGGTAGCTTGCGGTTTGGCGTAGCGATATTGGGTCTTCAGTGCTGCAGCATTCATTGCTACGAGCACATCACACTTGTCGCCAGGCGTATAGACCTTACCTGCTCCAATGTGCACCTGAAAACCGCTCACACCCGTAAGTGAGCCTTGCGGGGCACGGATGTCTGCCGGATAGTCGGGGAATGTTGAAATACCATTGCCGACGGTAGCTGAAACGGTGGAGAAAATGTTTCCTGCCAACTGCATTCCATCGCCTGAGTCGCCCGAAAAACGAACCACTACTTGTTCTAATTCTTTTACATCTAATTCGTCTGGCATAGCCATAATGTTAGGGATTAGTATTGTTTAAAGTTAAAAGATGGGACAAAAGTGCGAAGAAATATCGACAACACAAAATTTTTTGTATAGAAAATTTCGAGTACTTCCATTTTATTGGTTCTTTCGTTAAATGACGTATAGCACTTGATATCATATTACATTATAGGAAGCACCAAAACTTTTATAATTGTCTCTTCCTTAAAAGCCTTGCTATTATGGCGAGCATCAAGCTTACATACAGTGTGATTATCCGTGATAATCATCAGCACATAGGGCTGATAGTGGGTCGGCAACTGATGAAAAAGTAGAAAAAGAAAGTAGGAGATAAACGCTTATGAACAGCGTTTATCTCCTACACAATTTATAGAAACCTTTCAGGAAGGTTTATTTCTCGGGAAGCATCACAACCTGTACGTGGTTGTTGGTAGCAACCAAGCCCTTCAAGAAAGCGGCTATCTTAGCAGGTGTGAGCGACTGTACAGCATTGCGGTAACCAGAAACGAGGTCAACGCCACTCCATACATACTCATCAATATTGTTAAGCCAGAAGCCATTGGTCTTCAACGCTTCATCAAGGTTCTTGAGCATAGTAGTCTTTATCTTCTCTACCTTGTCAGCGTCAACACTAACGGTGTTGTCCTTCATACCTGACTCAAGCAAACTGATAGCCTGTTCGCACTTGTTAGGATCCATTGGGCAGTAGTCCTGGACGAGTGCAATGGCCTTATCGCCACGACGCTGAAGGAAACCACCTGCTCCTACAGAGTAAGCTGCAGATGCATCTTCACGGATTGTCTTGAGGTAAACCATTGTCAGCACCTGTGCAGCTGCGTCAACGAGCACGGCATTCTCTACGTTGTAAGCCATAGGCTGGTGGTAAACGTCGAGTGCGATAGCCTTAGGAGTCTCCATCTTGCGCTTGAAGTTGTTTACAACAATTCCTTTAACAAGTTCGGGAGCATCCTTCCATTTCTCAGCTTTGCCCTTAGGCAGACAGCCGATGTACTGTTCGATGAGAGGACGGAGCTCAGCTTCATCGAAGTTACCAATGAAGTAGTAAACAAACTGTCCTGCGTTAGCGAAACGTTCCTTTTGGATTTGAAGAATACGATCATAGTTGACCTTGCTCAAATCGCTTAGTTGGAGAGGAGCGGTACGTGGGTTGTGACCATAGAGAGTGGTGGTTACAGAGTCGCTGAAAGCTGATTCAGGAGAGAGGCCCTTACTCTTTAGCTGTACCTCATACTGCTGCATAAGACTGTTGTAAGAGTCCATATCCTTCTTTACGCCCTTGAAGTTGAGGTAAACAAGCTGCAACAATGTCTCGATATCCTTAGGAACACATGAGCCACCGAGTGATTGATAGTAGTTGCTGAGCTCGCAACCCACGTTAGCCTGCTTACCAAGGAGCGCCTTGCTGAGCTCGTTGTTAGAGAATTCGCCCAGTCCGCTGGCACCAATTACGGCGTCAAAGACATCTAGGTTGACATAATCCTTGCTATCATAGAGACCCTTACCACCTTTGGCCATAGCCTGGAACAACACTTGGTTATCCTTATAGTCGGTCTTCTTCAGAATCACACGAGCGCCATTAGACAGAGTCAACTCCTTATAACCAAAGGTCTTGTTCTCTGTTTCCTTTACAATCTTACCTTTCTTAGGCAGTTTGGTAACGTCAACGAGAGGTTCGTTCTTCACGTTATCAACATAAGCTTCGAGCTTTTCGCCACGAACCTTTGCTACGCTGTTAGCGAGGTCAGCCTCAGAAGGATAGGTAGCACCAGCCTTCTCCTGGCCCATGACATAAACCACGAGGTTGGTGTCATTGTCTGAGATGAGTTCATTAAGTCCTTCGTTGATCGCATCAACATTCAAATCGGGCATGCTAAGGAGCTGCTTCATCACCTGATACTCTACCTCAATGCCTGGGATAGGTTCGTTATCAAGGAAATGATCGCGATATTCGTCACCATACTGATCGTTCTTGATCTTGTTACGGTTGGTGTAAGCTGACTCAAGTTGTGAGAGATACTCAGCTTTCATACGGTCATACTCGCCTGCAGTGAAACCAAACTGGCGTGCGCGTTGTGCCTCGCGATACACAGCCTCAAGTGTTTCGCAGATCTTGCCATCCTTAGCAACCGCATCCAAACTGAATGCATCTTTGGTCTTAGAGTAGATAAACTGTCCATCGCTGCTTGAAGCTTGGATAAATGGGCAGTCGGCCTTCTGTGCAGCATCGCTGAGACGCTGGTTGAGCATCATTGCAACGATGTTCTTGAAATATTTGTCCAACAGATATCCGAAGCTTTCCTTCTCCTCATTGGTAGTCACATCATGCTTCATGGCAACGCTTACGAGGTTGTAAGGCATTTCCTTATCCTTATCAAAGAGATAGATTGCTTTATCGTTGTTTGGCACCGGCTCGTCTTCTACCTTAGCAGCATTAGCTGGTGTGACAGCGTCTTTCCACAGTTCCTTAATCTGTGCCTCTACCTTATCAGGATCAATGTCACCCACTACGATGATAGCCTGGTTGTCAGGACGATACCATTTGTGGTAGTAGTCGCGCAATTCCTTATATTTGAAGTTGTCCACTACCGACATCAAACCGATAGGAAGACGCTCACCGTACTTAGAACCTGGGTACAACTTGGGAAGCAAACGTTCGAAGATACGCTGGCTACCGCTGCTACGCATCTGCCATTCTTGGTGAATGACACCACGCTCTTGGTCAATTTCCTTATCGTCAAGGGTCAGACCATTGCTCCAGTCCTTTAAGATTAAGAGACAAGAGTCGAGCGCTGACTCACGCTGCGTAGGCACATTACAGATACGATACACCGTCTGATCGATAGCAGTGTAGGCGTTCAAGTCGCTACCAAATTCTACACCGATAGAACGCGTAAAGTCTAAGAGAGTGCTGTCAGGGAAGTGTTCGCTTCCGTTGAAAGCCATGTGTTCAAGGAAGTGGGCCAAACCACGCTGGTCTTCGTTCTCCTGAATAGAACCCACACGTTGTGCAATATAGAAGTTGGCAACGTGTTCTGGCCAGTTGTTCTGGCGGATGTAATAAGTCAATCCATTGTCCAAATGACCTATCTTCACGTTAGGGTCAACTGGAATCTTAGGCATCTGTGCAGAAGCCATTGCTGCAATGGATAACAAAACCACTACAAAAAGTTGTTTCAGTTTCATATTATTAATACTTGGTTGATATTTCTAGATTACTTTCGATACGGTTCTTTATGGCTAAATAGGACATATATTATACCTAATATAACTTTGCAAAAGTACGCAAATATCGGTGAAATGCAAAGAATATACTTTTTTTTATATAAATTTCACGGATAATTTCTTGTTTGTACAAATTTTAGCAATCATCTTGAGAGGTCGCATCGTCAGAAGAAAGCAAGGCAGATGTATCCTGATGGTGCTGATACATGATGTTGCGAGGGTGATGGAGAAGAATCTCTTCGCGTAGCGTAGTGGTGCTGACGTGGGTGTAAATCTCCGTAGTACTAATCGATTCGTGCCCTAACATCGCTTGGATGGCGCGGAGGTCAGCTCCCCCTTCGAGCAGAGCAGTGGCAAAACTATGTCGCAAAGTGTGCGGAGAGATGGTTTTGCGGATGCCTGCTTGAACGGCATAACGCTTAATCATGATGAGGATCATGGTGCGAGTGAGGTGATGACCACGGCGATTGAGAAACACATACTCTTGCTCACCGGGTTTGATACGCATGGCGCAGCGATCTATGAACCAACCTTGCAGTTCGTCGATGGCACGTTCGGAGATAGGCACCAAGCGTTCCTTCGACCCTTTACCCAACACACGTAGATACTGATCCTCCAAGAAGAGGTCAGGAAACTTAAGGTTGATCAGTTCGCTAACACGTAGACCACAAGAGAAGAGCATCTCGATGATGGCTTTGTTGCGCTGTCCTTCCCACTTAGTGAGATCAATAGCACTCTCAAGCTGATCCACCTCGGCGGTAGAAAGCACCTCGGGCAGATGTTGTGGAAGCTTCGGCGATTCAAGCAGTTCGGTGGGATCACTCTCTAGATAATCGTCCAGCACAAGATAGCGATAAAACTGCCGCACACCACTCAGAATGCGAGCCAGTGACCGCGCACCGATGCCGATGCTCGAGATGGTAGCGGCAAATAGCTGTAGGTGGCTCAGTTTGACCTCCAACACATCCGTCTGCTGATCCTTAAGAAAACGCAACAACTTATCAAGGTCACGCATGTAGGCGTCAATGGTGTTGGGAGAGAAACCCTTTTCCAACTTCAGATATTGACGGTAACGAACAAACATGGATGAGGATGAGGAGGAATTGGTGGGCATAGCTAACCTATTTATATTCAGAGAAACACTCGTTCGTCTGTACAGACCGCAAAAACCGATTACAATATTTTGTTCCTTGGCCTATTTGCATTAACTTTGCAATACGAAAATCATGCATGAACCATGCAAAGATAACCATTTATTTTGGATAAACTAAGCCGATGAAGATATTAATTATCAATGGTCCTAATCTGAATCTACTAGGGATCCGTGAACCCGATATCTATGGAAAGAAGTCGATGGATGCGTGTATGGATCATCTTGTCAAGACCTTTCCTGATGTAACCTTGCACTATTTCCAAAGCAATGTGGAAGGAGAACTGATCAATAAGCTACAGGAAGTGGGGTTCAGCTATGACGGAGTGGTACTCAATGCAGGTGGTTACACCCATACTAGCATTGCTCTGCACGACTGTATCCGTGCCATCACCACACCTGTGGTGGAGGTTCATATCAGCAATATCAATGGTAGAGAGGAGTTTAGACACCATTCTATGATTGCCCCCGCATGTGTAGGAACCATCCAAGGATTCGGTTTGGATAGTTACCGATTGGCAGTGGAGGCGCTCAAGACCATCACCCTAGAAAGACAAAAGTGATGAATGACAAGCTAGATCAGTATATCTCCGACCACATCGATGCCGAAGGCGATTACCTTTACCAACTTTGGCGAGCTACAAATATCCACACCGTGCATGGCCGTATGGCATCGGGGCATCTACAAGGACGGCTCTTAAAGATGATGGTAGAGATGATTCGTCCTACCAATATCCTTGAGGTGGGTACATTTAGTGGATATAGCGCCTTGTGCATGGCTGAGGGATTGCAGCCTGGCGGTAAGGTGTACACGTTCGAAATCAATGACGAGATGGAAGATTTCACGCGTCCATGGATTGAGCGTTCGCCTTATGCTGACCGCATCGATTTCCGTATAGGTGATGCCAACATCGAAGCACCAAAGCTCGGTGTGACCTTTGACATGGCTTTTGTTGATGGGGATAAGCGTACATACCTCTCTACCTGTGAGATGGTGTTGGGATTGTTGCGCCCGGGCGGGTTTATCCTCGCAGACAACACCCTATGGGATGGGCACGTCATAGATCCCGCATACGACCATGATAGTCAAACCATAGGCATACGCGCATTCAACGACGCCATCGCTGCTGACCCACGCGTAGAGAAGGTAATCCTTCCTATCCGTGATGGATTGACGCTGATTCGTAAGAAAGCATAACCACGGAGAAAAACGAAACACAAAGCAAATGTTTGGGCAAATCAGTAATATTGCTTAACTTTGCATAGTAAACAACAATATCATACATGCAAGAAACAAGACAAAATCGCATAGCTCGATTGTTACAGAAAGAACTCGCATCAATCTTCCAAAGCCAGACTCGTATGATGCATGGTGTGCTCGTGAGTGTCACTCGCGTTAGAGTGAGCCCCGACTTGAGCATCTGCACATCATATCTAAGTATCTTCCCCTCGGAGAAAGGCGAGGAACTGCTGAAGAATATCAATGCTAACGAGAAGCAGATACGTTACGAACTGGGACGTCGCGTACACAATCAGTTGCGTATCATTCCCGAACTGAGATTCTTTATCGATGATTCACTCGACTATATCGAGCGCATTGACAACCTGCTGAAACAATAACGAGTAGTCGTTCCTCTAATAAAAGAGAGGCAACGACCGCATCATGATTGCGAATATCCATGAATTTTCCATTCTATATAGCTAAGCGCTACCTTTTTGCCAAGAAGAGTACGCATGCCATCAACCTCATTAGTATCATCTCGGTGATAGGTGTTGCCGTAGCAACAATGGCGATGGTGGTGGTGCTTAGTAGCTTTAATGGATTCTCAGATCTTATTGCATCGTTCTTCACTGAGTTTGATCCGCAACTCAAGATCCAACCCGTCAGCGGTAAGGCTGTAGCTGCTGATGACCCGTTGCTCACTCAGGTGAGGCAAAGACCGGATGTAATGGTGTCCACGGCGTGTGTGGAGGATCAAGCATTGGCGGTGTATCATGGAAAGCAACAGATGATAACAATCAAAGGAGTGGAAGACAACTTCGACTCACTGACCAATATCCGTAACATCCTTTATGGTGACGGAACATTCGACCTGCATACCGCTAACCTCGAGTATGCCGTGTTGGGAATCTGGATTGCTAAGGAACTGGGAACTGGCGTGGATTGGCGGGATTATCTCCATATCTATGCGCCACAACGTAAGGGACAGTATGACATGAGCAATCCGTCCAACGCGTTCGTGGAAGACTCTGTGTTATCACCCGGCGTGGTGTTCCAGGTCAAGCAAAACAAGTATGACAAGCATTATATCTTGACCAGTCTGCCCTTTGCACGCCGACTGTTCAACCGACAAGGCGAACTCACTTCGCTTGAACTTAGGATGAAACCAGGTGTGGATATCGATCAAGCCAAAGAAGAGATTCAACAGTCTTTGGGTGACAAATATACGGTGCAGAACCGCTATGAGCAACAAGCGGACAACTTCAAGATTATGAAGATTGAGAAGCTCTTTGCTTATATCTTCCTCACGTTTATCCTTATGGTGGCTAGTTTCAACATCGTGGGGTCACTCTCGATGCTGATTATCGATAAGAAAAACGATGTACGAACACTCCGCAACATCGGTGCTACCAACCGACAAATCTGCCAAATCTTCCTCTTTGAAGGCCGAATGATTGCCATCGCTGGTGCGGTGGTAGGTATTGCGCTTGGTTTGTTGCTCTGCTTGTTGCAACAACGCTATGGATTGGTGCATCTCGGTAGTTCTGCTGGCAACTATGTGGTGGATGCTTATCCCGTCAGCGTGCATCCAATGGATGTGATAGGAGTTTTCTTAACGGTTATCGTGGTGGGGTGGCTCGCTATCTATTATCCTGTGAAATATATGAGCAGGAAGCTCACCGAGTAATTGCGACCAACCTAAGGAAGGCGCGGCCATTCTTCTTTTATATTATTCTTATACTCTGATTCAAGTCTGGGATTAAATACAGGCGGAACGTAGATTTATCCAAAATCCTCAAAAACAAAAGATTCGGCTTCGCAGAACGCTTTCTGCTAGTGCCGAATCCGATAAACATAAACCTCTTAAATATAAACTATTTTACACTAAAACTAAATGATATGAATGCTTAAGGATGAAACTTTTCATTAGAAGTAGAGTCGGAAACCTCCCGAAATGGTAGTTCCAGGCATCTCGTATCCGCGGTTGATGGTATACTTGGCATTGGTGAGGTTGTCAAGATTGACAAAGAGCTCTGCCCAACTCTTCACTCGGTAAGTAGCTTTCATCTGTAGCAACACATAGTTTTGGTGTGCCATAGCGTCAGAAACATACAGACCGCCTACTCCCTTGAGATTGGCATCAACAGATAGTTGTGGCAGCGCCTCCCACGTCACACCGAAGTAGTATTGGTTCTTGGGTGCTGCGGTGAGGTTGTTCAGGTTGCTATGTAGATAACTGTAAGAGGCACGCAGGAGCACATTCTCCACAGGGTGGCTCTGCAATGACAGTTCGATACCTTTATTAATAAAGCGCCCTGTATTCACATTCTTCATCTCCACGGTCTGAATGAGATTGCTGCCTTCACTGAAATATCCTGTCAGATCAGCTATGAGATAACGTCCAAACTGGTAGCTAATGCCCACCTCATAGTTGGTCAATCGTTCAGGATCAAGGTCTTCATTGGCTGGGCGATACAGATACATCTCGCGGAACGATGGGTTGCGGTAACCCTTAGCCATAGAAACCTTCACGTTGAGTGCCTCAGTGGGATGCAGTGCGAAACCCAATTGTGGAACATAATGGGTGCCAAAGCGGTCGCTATTGGCCATACGCAGTCCGCCATTGAGTGTGAGTAACCCTTCCGATAAGCCTTGTGAAAGCGTGATGTAAGGCGAATATTCGGTGATGCTTTTGCGGTTCATCGTAGAGATTGAGCCTTCTTGGTGCTCTCTTCCACCCGACACGGGAATCTTGCCGGTATAAGTGTCAAAGTCGAAACCCACTGTAGCTTGTGCCGCTTTCCATGGATTGAAGTTCTGATATGCCAAGACTCCGAATCTATCATCAAGACTATGGAAGTGGCGTGGGTCATCAATGAAATGATTACCATAACTATAATATACTCTGACGACACCATTGGTAGATGCAAAGCGGTTAGTCAATGATAGCGAACTCTCACCTCGTATCACGTCTTGATGGTAGATATCAGTCGACTCTGGATTGGATAGTTTGGCGTAAATAGGATCGTTTCCCACAAAGTTCATCAACGAATAATCAGCCGCAAGCGTAAGGTGTGATGTGAGATCGTAGCCCAATTTAGCATAGAGCGAACTTTGCTTAAAGTCGAAATGATCTTGTGTGCCATCAGTGCGGTCATACCCTAACGACACCAAAGAGGAGAAACGACCTTTGCGAACCATATTGGTCAGCGATGTCTGCCACGTGTTATAAGATCCATATTGCGACGTAAGGGTGGTCTTTACGCCCTCGGTTTGTGCTTGTTTCGTGATGACATTCACCACACCTCCCATAGCATTAGACCCATAGAGCACCGAACCTGGTCCCCGAAGCACCTCCACATGATCTACATTTTCGGTCTGATAGAAGTCGGCTACGTGATGCGAGTAGATACCGGCAAACTGCGGTTGTCCATCTACCATCATCAGAATGGCATTGGTGGGTGAGCCTCCCACACCGCGAATCTTGATTGCGCCACTACCGCCATTGCTCACTCCAAACCCCAACATGCTACGTTGGGAAACAAAGAGACTTGGCACTTCACCCGATAATGCTGAAAGCAATTGGGTGTGACCGGTCGATTCTATTTGTCTGCTGCCCACTACGGATACCGTGTAAGGCAATAGGTTGCGAGAGGTAGCGTTGTTACTACCCGTCACTACGACCTCGTCAAGCGGATGTGTGTGTAGTGAATCGGTGGTTGCAACCTCTCTTTTGCCTGCCGCATAAGCCTCGCAGACGCAGGAGAAGGTTGCTATACCGATTGCACACATAGATATACACACTATTATTGGAGAACTGAAATTCATTGTTTTGTTGCTTTTTGAAAAGATTGAATAAACGGTATTTTAGAAGAACTTTCCCTTACCCTGAAGATTGAATACTACTTTTATTGAAATTGAATGCCTTTAGCAGAACCTTTTTGGTTCCTGTTTTTAGAAAGGGGCAAGGCCCGTAGATGATGCGGGCACAAGCCTATATTTATTGAAATAATTGGTAATCAGGGAATCATCACAAGTTCATATTTCTTGCTTCCTAGTCCGATCTTCTCCGCATAATCCGTGATGTAAGTTCCATGCTGGCGGTTGATACGCTCAATAAGCGGTTTCTCATCATCACCGGGAGCGGCTTTGTGATTGAAAACAAGGTCTAGACATGCCTGGTCCAGTGCCACAGGGTCTGTCGAAGCCAGTATACCCATGTCTTTCAGCATAGGTTCGGCAGGGTGAGCATCGCAATCGCAGTCAACACTCATGTTGTTCATCACGTTTATATAGATAATGTTCTGACCAAAATAGTGCGCTACGCCTTGTGCTGCAGCAGCCATACTCTCAAGGAAGTCATCCTGCTGGGCGATGTTTTGCCACAGCGAGTCGGCATTCTGCGTCTTGCCAGCTGTGTGGATATAAGCCTTGCCAGCCGTGGAAGCCACACCGATTGACTGATTCTTAAGTACACCACCAAATCCTCCCATGGCGTGCCCCTTGAAGTGGGCAAGATTAATCATGAAGTCGTAATGAGCGAGATGGTCACCCACGATGTCATATTTGATGTGCTTTTTATCCTGAACCGGGATACGCATCTGCCCATATTCGTCCATGATATCCACAGCTGCTATTGAGTCGAACCCATGATTGTGTACCGTCTGCCAGTGTTTCGCTTTGTCTTGTCGGCTTCCTCCATATGCAGTGCAACATTCCACTAGCGTTCCGCTGACCTCATCCACCAATCCTCGGATAAGTGTGGGTTTCAGGTAATTGTTACCTCCCTGCTCACCCGTGCTGATTTTGATAGCCACTCGTCCAGTAGCTGGCACACCAAGCGCCTTGTATATTCGTACCAACGACTTAGGACTAATCTCCCGCGTCATGTACACTTTGGGTTGTGCAGATGCCGTTAAGAGGAGCATCAATGCACTGCAAATCATGATTAGTTTCTTCATTGCTATTTATCTTTATAAGGTTTATGTTTTCGTTTGAGCACAAGAGGTACGATGAAACATTGCCATCATCCTTGCTATCCGTATGTAAAAGATTCGTCTCATTGTGCTATATAATATAATAAGGTGAAACATGAGATACTGAATACTATCATCTTACGTTTGCAAAATTAGACCATTTACTACAAACACTTCGTAGACAGTTTTCGGTTTGAATTACCAAAATTGCAGAAAACGGATTTAGTAAGAACAAAATTAGTTAATATCAGTGGTTTAGTAGATTATCAGAAGGGTCTTTGGGGTGGTGAAAAAGCAATGAGAGAAGAGTATATTTTAGTGGTAGAATAAGGAAGAAGCTATCTGGGCTATATGATTGAAGCGGACTGGATACCCAGTCCGCTTCAATCATATAAGTGGATTCTTATTGTGAACAATCTTCTATCAAATCTCCCAAAGCATCTGAATCATCGTCTGACCCACTGCTTGCAAGGTATTGCGGTCGATATGATCCATTGTGTCGGACACCGTATGCCATGTAGGGCCGAAGCTGCTTTGCTGGCAATCAGGATAATAGGCTATCACATCTGCCGTCGGAATGCCTGCGTTTTGGTTCAGAGGGATATGGTCATCGGTCACCATACCACCTTGTTCATCGGGGAAATAATTGGCAAAACCAGCATTCTTAGCTGCTTGCCAAACGCGGTTAACCACCTCGGGAGCATATTCCACCGACATTCCTTCGCGATAGAACTGTGCGCCTTCACCTCCAACCATATCCAGCAACACACTGAACATCGGTTTCACAGCCAAAGGATAATTCTTTGAGAAATGTTGTGCGCCCAATGCCCAGGTGTCATCTTGTCCTTGATAGTCGGTCACCCACTGTGGCAAACCCCAGTCTTCCGCATCGAAGCAAACAAAATCCACACCTAAATCGCGTGGCAATGCCTGCGTCTCATTTCCTTTTGTGGTTGCCATCAGATTGAGTTGACGAGCCACCTCAAGCAATACCGCCACGCCACTCGCGCCATCATTGGCAGCCATCACGGGTTGATGATGTTTGGTAGAGTCGGGGTCGTTGTCAGCCCAAGGGCGAGCGTCCCAGTGTGCGCAGAGCATCACGCGTCGCTTGGCTTTGGGATTGTATTGTGCAATGATGTTGGTGGTCTTGAGCACAGTGCCGTCATAACCTTTGAGATCCACCTTTTGCTCTGTTACCTCACATCCATATTGCTTGAATCGTTCTACAATCCATTGGCCACACTTCTCGTGAGCCTGACTGTTCATCACACGTTCGCCAAAGGCACATTGTGCAGCACAGAACGTGTAAGCCGAATCGGCATCAAACTTTGGTCCTAAAGGTTTGGCTACCATCTGCGTATCCCTTTCTGTTTCATCGGTATCATGTGAGTTGGACAAGTGTTTCCAACCCGTTGTGAAGGCTCCGATCAGCGCCACGAGCACCACAACGATTATTACCTTCATTGTTGTTGGTCGTTTCATTACAGTTGTTAGTTGTTTCTATTTCTATGTGAGAGCGTTATCGTTGGCGTTGCACCTTTGCCATGACACGTAGCCAGTTGCCTCCCCATATCTTTTCAATGTCTTTCTCGCTATATTTGCGGCGCATCAGATGCATGGTGAATCGTATCATCTCAGATGCATCAGCAAATCCGCGTACACCTCCGTCACCATCAAAGTCGGTACCTATACCCACATGGTCAATGCCTGCCACCTCGATGGCGTGTTCAAGGTGGGCAAGGGCATCACGTACGGTTGCTTCACCCTCTTTTTTCAGAAATCCGTGATACATCGTGATATGTGCCACACCGCCTTTCTTAGCCAATGCGCGAAGCTGGTCATCAGTGAGGTTGCGTGGGTGATCGCATAACGCACGACAGTTGGCATGACTGCATACGATAGGTGTGGCGCTGATTTCAAGCGCATCCCAGAAGCTCTTTTCTGCTCCGTGGCTCAGATCCACCATGATACCATTGCGGTTCATCTCCTCTATCACCTGTCTACCAAATCGGCTCACACCTCCATGGGTGTTGCATCCACGTGCCGAATCGCATATATCATTGTCCCCATTGTGGCACAACGTGATATAGGTCACACCGCGTTGGGCAAAATACTTCACGTTGGCAAGGTTGCCCTCAAGTGCCAACCCGTTCTCGATAGCAAAGAGAATAGACTTGCGGCCCTTACGTTTATCCTCATACACGTCAGATGGTGTGCGGGCAATGCTTAGATAACGACTGTTCTGCTTGACCGTTTCCTCTATCTTGTCAAATATCATGTCGGCATACTGCAATGGCGAGATAGACAACTGTTCGGGGTCTTTGGCCGTTGCGCCAGCCTTGCGACGGATATATTTAGAAGCCAGTTGGGGGTTATACTTCATGATTCCCGCTAGGTCTATCTTAGACGAGAACGTCTCGCCTATATTGGGTTGGGGTAGATAAGCCGCCATAGTTACAGCATCTTGTCTGCCATCGGTCATCTTATGTAGGTCTACAAGGATGCGCGCATCACGCTGATCAAAAGCCACACCTTGTGGGAAGAACATCGGCGTGTCGCAGTGTGTGTCAAGCGTCAGAATCTTGCTGTGTATGCGTTTAGCATCGTTGAAGCATCGTGCTTGATCCACAAGCCAAGCAAAGAGTTTTCCGCCCTCAGCACCAAGACATTCCGGATGCCACTGCACACCAATAATCGATTTAAACTCGCGGCTCTCTATTGCCTCAATCACGCCATCCATTGACTTAGCCGAGATGCGGAAACGCTTTCCCGTCTCCTTCACTGCTTGGTGATGAAACGAGTTGACATAGAGCATATCTGCATGATAGATGCCAGCTAGCAACGTGCCTGCCACGACCTGTACGCTATGAGTTGGCTCAGAGCGATCGGCATCCTGACTATGTTTGATGGTTGCGGGTGCAAATGGTGAACCCTGCGTTGCTCCCCCTTTGCTCCTCTCGGGCATCGTTGCATGAGGTATATAATCCTCATAGATGTCTTGTTGCACCTTACCTCCCAATGCGGTCACAATGGTCTGTATGCCACGGCAGATGCCTAGGATAGGTATCTGACGATTGTAAGCGAGCTGCGTGAGCAATAGCTCGGACAGGTCGCGCTTGGCATTGATGCCGTGAAGATGGGTAGAGGGTTGCTCCCCTGCCCATAGCGGGTTGATGTCGGCACCGCCGGTGAGCAGCAAACCGTCGATATGATCCAAGATATTGATTAGCACATCGGGTGAGGCGGTTGGCGGAATGAGCATCGGTGTGCCTCCCGCATCAATCACTTGCTGATAGTAGCGTTCGCTGAGCAGCGCATTACCATCATTAAAGTTGGCTGTCAACCCAATCACGGGTTGACGATTTCCTTCTGGGAAGCGTGTGTAGAACGTGTCCAGATGGTTATCTAGCGAAAAGTTCATTTCTTCTTAATCGTGCTTTACTGTTATTTGTCAGCCTTTGTTTTGGTCGACTCTGAGGAGATGGGTATCTCACGTTTGATGCTTTGTTCCAGCGAGATAAGGGTCTCCGTGTTGACCACACCGGGTATCGACTGCAACTGATCGTTGAGCAACTCCATCAGTTGTTCGTTGTCTTTAGCGTAGAGCTTCACCAGCATTGTGTAAGGACCAGTGGTGAAATGACACTCCACTATCTCAGGTATAGACATCAATCGATCCACCACCTCGCGATACATCGAACCACGTTCTAGGTTGATGCCGATATAGGTGCAGGTATAATAGCCTAGGCTCTTAGGGTTGATGTGAAAGCCACTGCCTACAATCACGCCATCGTCTACCAGTCGTTGCACACGTTGGTGAATGGCGGCACGTGACACACCGCATTGTGCGGCTACATCCTTAAAAGGTAGACGCGCGTTGGTTGACAATATGCCAAGTATTTTTCGGTCTAGCTTGTCTATATTTTCCATAAGGTATGTGTTTTGTTTAATAAGTAAGGTTCGTCTATTTACAATATGCAAGCAAAAGTAATGATTATAAAAGATACTTGCAAATGTTTTTCATTAAATATTCGAACATTGTCCGTTATTATCTTTATTGTTGGGCAAAATGCTATCTTTCATTCCTAAAGATTACTCTTCGGCATTGCTATCTTCTTCTTTTTGGTTGCTCCTATGCTCTAAGAAGCGCTGATATTCAGAAGGAGTCATACCGTTGATGCGCTTGAAGGCTCGGATAAAACTAGTTGCGTTACTATACCCCACATTCTCATAGATTGCTTGAAGCGTATACTTCTTGACATTCTCCGAGTCGCCCATGAGTCGACATGCCTCACGGATGCGACACTCATTGAGCAATGTCTTGAAGTTCATCTCATAATATGCGTTGATTACTTGTGAGACATATTTTGTGTTCGATTCCACTTCATCTGCAAGCATCTTCAGTGAGAAGTCGGGGTTTGAGATGGTTTGCTTGTCGGCAAGCACATGCTGGATCTTACTGAGCAACTCCCCATCTATCCCGTCCGCACCATCCTTTTCGTTAGACGTAGCTTTCTCTCCCAAAGAGGCATCGTAAGTCTTAAGAAGTTCTGCGTTCTTCTCCACCACAGCTTTGTATGCAAAATGGAGACGACGTCCGTTGCGGATAAGAAGCAACAGCAGGATAAGCAATATCAACAGTAGTACCGAAAAGGCGATAATAACCACTGTGCGATCATGGATGATGTCTTTTAGAACAGAGACGTGTTTTGCATTCTTATGGTCCTCTAAGTCGGCGAGCTCTCCCGTAGCCACATTCATACCCACACGATTGAACACCGTGTCTTGCAATCTAAGGTACGATTCCTCATAACGGTGTGAGGCTATGGTATCTCCTTGCATAGCGTAAGCGTCAGCCAAGGTTTTATAGAGCGACAAGAGCAGATCACGGTCGTTCCATTGTCGGGCTTTACCCACACACCCTGACGCCATGTTGATACACTGATTGTATTTTCCGGTAAGCAAATAGATTTCGGCTATTTCTGATCTTTGGTAAAGCGCTAAGGTGTCGCCATGCCAAAGCGTGGGGGTGCTAGATAGAGCCTGACCATGAAACTTCAAAGCGTCTGTATAATGCTTTTCTGCCTTGGCGATACGAGCCTCACTGTAGTAGACATAGTAGCGCCACTCCAATGTGTCTTTAAACGGTGTCCGCTTGACCACTTCCAGCCAACGCCTCGCATCCTGTGGTTTTCCCATCTTGCAGCATGTTGCCACGATATTGGTGGGTAGGTGACTGAGCATGTACGTGTCATTTTGTACTGAAGCGAGCTTATAACACTTGGTCAAGTAGGTCAGACTACGCCCATAGTTGGCGGCATCGTAAAAGATATTGCTGATATAGGCATAACTGCGAACCTGCAAGAAATAATTACCTTCTCGCTCGGCAAGACTCGCACTTTTGGTAAAATAGCGCATAGCCAATGGCATATTGGCGGCTTGATAAAACTCAAGGCCGCGGTAAAAGGTCTTCGTTGCCGAGCGTACAGGCGCACCCTTACACCAACCAATGGCATAGATAAGCATGAACAGGAGCAGAATGTGAAATCTATTTTTCATTGCAATATGTTTTTTGAAACACAAACTTACATGAAATTTTTCAAACGTTGACCTTTTATATTAAAATTCTTCATTTCTTTTTATTGAAGAAAAGCATAAGAACCAACATAAAGCCAAACGATATATAAAGGGAAACGTTTACATTTTAAAAAATGGTTATCCGTATGATATATTTTGGTGTGGCATTGTTTTACAATTCTTGAAAACTAAATCAAAACGCTGCAAGAAAGGGGGCAAAATCCTACTATATGTTTAATTTTGTCAGCGAAAAGCAACAAAACGTAGTTCTTAACATTTCAAAAAACAGACACATGAAGAAACTTTATTTATCATTGCTAGCCATGGCATGTTGCATGGTTTCTAGCGCACAAGTCACTATTGATGACATCGTAGCAACCTACAGTGGAGTTTGTCTTAGGACATATGTACCCGAGTACACATACGACAGTGCTAATGACAACTATGCGTCCTCTAAGAAGCAAACCGATACACTTCGATATGATGTTATCATCACTAAAGAAAGCGATTCTGAAGTGAAGATACAAAACTTAGGCAACCAAGGATTCACCGTGACCGGCACTTTCGATGAGGAGGCTCAAACCATCACCATCGCACCAAAATACTATGCTAGCGCCTATACGATGTGTGCGTTACCTGACAATCTGACAGGCGACTATGTAGGAATGGGTGCAGCAGACATCACCGCACCTGTGGTGGTTGACGTCAATGCTGACGGCACTATGGCTTTAGATTGGTGCGGAGCAGGAAAAGGATATAGCAATAGCCAGATAGCCGTGTGGGAATACTACAAGGAAACACTGACACGAAAACAAGACAACAACAACGTGGAAGGCACGCTTACGTTTACTGAGAAAGACGAAGACGGTGCATTTACCATTGCTAAATATGTGGGTACAGCTACCATGTATAAGGTTGACGAGAACAGCTACCGCATCAATATCGTCGCTCCAGAATCTCACTATGAGGAGAATGCCGCCCCAGCTAACCTAGAATTCACAGTGAAAGACGATGGCACATTGAATCTCACTTCGGGAACAATGTATACGTATCCTAACGACCGATACTATGAACTGGATCTTAGCAACGAAACCGAACCAACGTTTACAACCGATGACAATGGTGGCAAACTCGAAATGCAATTTACCGGAATCACTTGGGGTGACGTAGATAGAGGTATGATTGATGATATAGTTGACGTGCTTATGACCTTCGAGTGGAGCACCGCAGTGGACGGCATAAACAATACCTCTGAAAAAGCCACCACTCACACCGCTGTAGATAAACGATTCAACCTTGCAGGGCAGCGTGTAGGCAAAGATTATAAGGGACTTGTCATCGTGGGTGGCAAGAAGATTATACAGAAATAACTTAGATAGCCTTTCATCCATCTTCATTAAGACGGAATGGCGGAAGAATGCACTCGTTTTCTTCCACCATTCCGTTTGTTTGTATTATCCACATCAAAACGTATGTAAAACACATTAATAACACAAAATAATTCTGTAAATTTGTTATCATAGTCTTTATAATATCTTGTCTAAACTAGGGTAATTGTCTATCTTTGCATCCAACCGCCCCTTCATTGCTATTACCAACAATCATAACCCCATCTATTATGAAACATACGATACAGATACGTTGTAAGAACAATGGTCAAACCATAGAGGTACCCGTGGGTAGCACGCTCTCTGAAGCCTATGCGTTGCTTCAGCTCAACATGGAACACACACCCATCAATGCGATGGTCAACAACAAGGTAGAAGGTCTCCACTACCGATTGTACCACAACAAGGACGTAGAATACCAAGACATCACCACCTCATCAGGCTCTCGCACCTATACGCGATCGCTGTTCATGGTGCTGTGTAAGGCAGTGCACGACCTTTATCCCACCGCACAAACGGTCATTGACACCCCTGTCAGCAATGGCTACTACTGCTATCTGAGCACGGGTCACGCCATCACGCAAGAGGATGTGGATAAGATTCGCCGCCGTATGCAACAGATTGTAGAAGCTAAGTTGCCTATCCGCCGCTTCGAAGTGCCTACCGATGAAGCCATCCGGCTCTTTGAGGAACGTGGTAACACCTCCAAGGTGCGTCTGCTCAAGAGCACCGGTAAGCTCTATACCACCTATTATCAGCTCGACAACTATGTGGATTATTATTACGGAGCTTTGTTGACCAACACCGCCCAACTCACGCTCTATGGTGTAGAACCTTATTTTGACGGACTGTTGCTGCGTATCCCGTCCCGACAAGATCCGTCCTGCCTAGGCGAGATGGTCAGACAGGACAAGATGTTTGATATCTTTAAGGAGCAACACCGCTGGAACCGAATTCTTGGTATCAGCACCGTGGGCGATTTCAACACTGCGGTGAAAGCTGGTTTCTCCACCGATCTGATCAATGTGAGTGAGGCCTTACAAGAGAAGAAGATTTCCGTTATCGCTGATCAGATTGCCTATCGTAAGGGTACACGGATGGTGCTCATCGCTGGTCCTAGTTCGTCAGGCAAAACCACCTTCTGCAAACGGCTCTCTATCCAGCTGGTCACCAATGGCATCAAACCGGTACAGATCTCTCTTGACGACTATTTTGTCAACCGCGATCAGACACCCAAGGACGCTAATGGCGAATACGACTACGAGAGTATCTATGCGCTCAACATCCCGCTAATCAATCAGCAGCTCCAACAGTTGTTCAATGGTGAAACCGTTGAGCTACCTAAGTATAACTTCCAAACCGGTAAGAGTGAACGTAGTGGTAAGAAACTGCACCTCGAAGCCAATCAGATATTGGTGGTGGAGGGTATTCACGCCCTCAATCCCGAACTCACTGCGCAGATAAGCGAAGACAAGAAGTTCAGAGTGTATATCTCCGCACTGACCACCATCCTGCTGGATGATCACAACTATATCCCTACCACCGATAACCGACTGCTCCGACGCATCATCCGCGACTATAAGTATCGTGGGGTTAATGCACAAGAGACCATTCATCGATGGCCCTCAGTGCGTGCCGGCGAGAACAAGTGGATTTTCCCTTATCAAGAGAACGCTGACGCGATGTTCAACACCGCCATGCTCTTTGAACTCGCAGTGATCAAGCAGCAAGCCGAACCACTCCTCGAACAGGTGCCCGAAAACTGCCCCGAATATGCCGAAGCCTATCGCCTCCGAAAGTTTTTGGGTTACATCTCCCCCATCCCCAACCGCACCTTACCGCCCACCTCGCTCATCAGAGAGTTTCTCGGTGGCAGCTCGTTTAAGTATTAAACAATGGTATCACCTTAATAGCGACATATCGTGGCACGATTACATGTCGTTATTAAGGTGATTTTCTTCTATATTATGAGTAAGTTCCCCTAGAAAAATGTGATATTCAACTAAAAGTTCCCATAGAAAAGTGTAGTAAATAATTGAAAGTTCCCATAGAAAAGTGTAAATTTGCACAAGATTTATTAATGGAAACAAGATGGAAAGAGCTATATATCAGCAACTAAAGGAGTGGAAAAACTCTCCTACACGTAAACCATTGATACTAGAAGGAGCTAGACAAGTGGGGAAAACGTATATTCTCAAGGAGTTTGGAAGCCAAGAATACGACAATCTTGTCTATATAAACTGCGACAACAATGACAAGGTCAGTACCATTTTCTCCGACTATGACATACCTCGCATCATCAGAAGCCTCAGTGCTATATCTAGCGAGAGCATTGTGCCTGGCAAGACACTGATAGTACTCGATGAGATTCAGGAAATCAACAAGGGACTAGCTTCCTTGAAATATTTCTACGAGAATGCCCCCGAATATCATATAGCTGTTGCTGGTTCTCTGTTAGGTATCACCCTACATGAGGGTAGTTCTTTTCCCGTAGGGAAAGTAGATATATTGCATCTATACCCAATGGACTTTGAAGAGTTTCTCCTTGCTATGGGCAAAGAGAACTTGGTGGAGATTATGCGTTCCAGAGATTGGCAGACTTTAAACCCTCTAGGTTCGCTCTATGAGGAGTTGTTACGCCAATATTACTTTACAGGTGGTATGCCCGAAGCTGTTGCATCCTATATACAGAGTCAAGACATTTGGACAGTGAGAAACATCCAAGAGAAGATTCTCATTGCTTATAGAAACGATATTTCTAAGCATGCCCCCATTAACCAGGTGCAACGTATCAATATGGTGTGGAAATCCATCCCCTCACAATTGGCACGCGACAACAAAAAGTTCATTTACGGCGCTATAAAAAAAGGCGCGCGAGCCAAAGAGTTTGAGGTAGCTATACAGTGGCTCATTGACGCTGGACTCATTCACAAGGTGTCTCGCATCAAGAAAGCAACCATTCCGCTATCTTTCTATGAGGATGTTTCTGCCTTTAAGTTGTTTATGCTTGATTGTGGTTTGCTTGGTGCTATGTCGCAGACACCTCCCGAGCAAATCCTAATTGGTAACAATATATTCGAGGAATACAAAGGGGCATTCAGTGAGAATTACGTTCTCCTGCAGTTGTTATGCATTCCACGAACATACATTTATTATTATAACAACGAGAACTCAACGATGGAGATCGACTTTGTTGTCCAGCATGAAACCAGCATCATCCCCATCGAGGTGAAGGCGGAAGAAAATCTAAGGGCCAAATCCTTACGACAATATGTACAAGATAATCCTGGTCTTCATGGTTTCCGCTTCTCGATGTCGCCCTATCGTGAGCAAGAATGGCTAACCAACGTTCCGCTCTATGCTGTGAAGTATGCTTTCTGAATGGTTCTTTATTGCTTTTTGTTTTTATCTCGCACTCTGCTTTGGGGTAAATATTTGATTATCTCATAGCTTTTGATTATCTTTGCATAACTAAAAAACTCTTCACATGGAATCGATAAAGAATATCTTCAGAATAGGTAAAGGTCCTTCATCCAGTCACACGATGGGTCCCAACCATGCCGCAACCATCTATTCGCAGCGCCATCCAGAGGCCAAATCGTTTGAGGTGACACTCTATGGCTCTCTTGCTGCTACGGGTAAAGGGCACCTTACGGATGTGGCTGTTACCGAAGCCCTGGCGCCGCGCCCCGTGAAGATTATCTGGAAACCTTCAGTGTTTCTACCCTTCCATCCTAATGGGATGCAGTTTGTCGCCATAGATGGCTTTGGCAACAAGTCGGACGAGTGGACCGTGTTCAGCGTTGGAGGTGGTGCGCTATCTGAGGGAAAAGGTTTTAACGATCGGTTCTATTCTCAACCCGTCTATGAGATGCACTATCTGAAGGATATCCAAAAGTGGTGCGAGACCCACGGACGTGGTTACTGGGAGTATGTGGAACAATGTGAAGAGAGCGATATATGGGATTATCTCCATGAGGTATGGATGGCGATGAAGGAAAGCGTACGTCGCGGACTGGATCAGGAAGGTGCTTTGCCTGGCCCTCTGAACATCGCCCGCAAGGCTGCCAACTACTATGTCAAGGCGCAAGGCTACAAGCCACAACTGCAAAGTCGCGGTCGCGTCTATGCTTATGCCTTGGCTGTGAGTGAGGAGAACGCTGCAGGAGGCACCATCGTCACCGCACCCACCTGTGGTTCATGCGGTGTCATCCCTGGTGTGTTATACCATCTGTCTGAAGGACACAACTTTTCAGAGAAACGTATCCTTCATGCGCTTGCCACGGCAGGCCTCTTTGGAAACATCGCCAAGACCAACGCATCTATCTCGGGAGCCGAGGTGGGTTGCCAAGGCGAGGTAGGTGTGGCTTGCGCTATGGCTTCAGCTGCCTCTTGTCAGATTTTCGGGGGCACGCCTTCGCAGATCGAATATGCTGCCGAAATGGGACTGGAGCATCACCTCGGTATGACCTGTGACCCCGTATGTGGCCTCGTACAGATTCCTTGTATCGAGCGCAACGCCTTCGCTGCGTGTCGTGCGCTTGATGCCCAGCTCTACGCTAGCTTCAGCGATGGTAAGCACTTTGTGTCATACGACCGTGTGGTGGCAGTGATGAAGCAGACAGGATGTGACCTTCCCTCGCTCTATAAGGAGACCAGCGAAGGTGGTTTGGCTGCTTTCATGCACAAAGATAAGTAAACGCGTTATAGAAAAGAGCGACCACTATCCCGCTCATTTTCATCTTAACCAATGCTTTTGCTCCTTCAGGCGGGGCAAAAGCCCTAAGCATCGCGCTCATTTTTGGTTCTAACGCCTTTGGGATAATACCCCTCACTCTTCCTATTATAAGCTACCCGCTATTCTTTAGAATTCTGATTATGCTTGCTTAATAAGCTGAAAACAAAGATTTTTTGGCTTTCCTATCCGTTACCCAACCTTATTTTCGTACCTTTGCAAGATAGAAGATTATGAACGATAATATTTCCAACTACGAGATTATGGCGCCCGTGGGCTCTTACGAGTCCTTATCGGCAGCTATACAGGCTGGCGCAGGGTCGGTCTACTTTGGTGTGGGCAAGTTGAACATGCGCTCCCACTCTGCCAATCACTTTGACCTATCTGACCTACGACAGATAGCCGAGACCTGTAACGCACACAATATCAAGACTTACCTCACGGTCAACACGATTATCTATGAGGCTGATCTGCCCACGATGCGTGAGATCTTGGATGCAGCACATGAGGCAGGCATATCGGCTATCATCGCTTCGGATGTGGCTGTGATGACCTATTGCCGACAGATAGGACTGGAGGTACACCTCTCCACCCAACTCAATATCACCAACACCGAAGCACTGAAGTTTTACGCACAGTTTGCTGACGTGAGTGTGCTGGCACGCGAGCTGAATATGGAGCAGGTGCAGCAGATTCACGAGGAGATTCTCCGCACGCCTATCCTAGGTCCGAAGGGCGAACCCGTCCGCATCGAGATGTTCTGTCATGGTGCATTGTGCATGGCGGTATCGGGCAAGTGTTATATGAGTCTGCATGCGCAGAACCGCAGTGCCAACCGTGGCGAATGTGTGCAGATCTGTCGCCGCTCATATCTGCTCACCGATCGTGAGACGGGCAACGAGATTGAGGTAGACAACAAGTATCTCATGAGTCCGAAGGATCTCAAGACCATCCGCTTTGTTGATCGCATGATGAAAGCGGGTGTACGGGTGTTCAAGATCGAAGGGCGCGCCCGCGGACCTGAGTATGTCTACACGGTGGTGAAGTGTTATCGTGAAGCCATACAGAGCGTGCTCGATGGCACATTCACCGAGGAGAAGAAGGACGCATGGGACAAACAGCTTGCTACGGTGTTCAATCGTGGCTTCTGGGATGGCTACTACCAGGGGCAGACCATCGGCGAATGGAACGACCATTACGGCTCACGCGCCACAGAGCGCAAGGTGCTTGTGGGTAAGGTGACCAAGTATTTCGCTCGTATCGGGGTAGCCGAGGTGGCTGTAGAGGCCAACACGTTCAGCGTGGGAGATAAGCTCCTCATCACGGGCAACACCACAGGGGCGATGTACCTCGAAGCCAACGAGATACGTTATGACCTCCACCCCGTAGACAAAGCCTTACAAGGTCAGCGCATATCTATCGCCGTGCCAGGCAAGGTGCGCCCCAATGATAAGTTTTTCAGAATAGATATGGTAGAAGAATAAGCCGCAAGGGCACTTTCACCTTATTATAATAATATATAGAGAGACACTACGAAGCAATGGAATCAAACCCAACCATCAACCAACTGCAAGATGAAGTGATCGAGGAGTTTAACGACTTTGACGAGTGGATGGACAAGTATCAGATGCTCATCGACCTTGGCAACGACCTCGAATCACTTGACGAGAAATATAAGAACACACAAAACCTCATTGAGGGATGCCAGAGCAGGGTGTGGCTGCAATGCGACTACACCGACGGCCTATTGGTGTTCACCGCTGACAGCGACGCCTTGATCACCAAAGGCATCATCGCGCTGCTCATCCGTGTGCTCAGCCAGCACACCCCCAAGGAGATTGCTAGCGCTGATCTCTACTTCATTGAGAAGATTGGCTTACGCCAGCACCTCTCCCCTACCCGTTCCAACGGTCTGCTCTCGATGGTAAAGCAGATCAAGTCGTACGCCATCGCTTACCAAGCTAAAGAACAATTGCAGTAACCATGCGCAAGCTACGCACCATAGAGATGCACCGCCTCACGGTGCAACAATTCAAGGAAGCACCTAAGACACCACTTATCGTGGTGCTTGACGATGTGCGCTCGCTCTATAACGTGGGCAGCGTGTTCCGCACCTGTGACGCGTTCCGCATCGAAGCGGTGTACCTCTGCGGCATCACCGCCACCCCACCCCATCCCGAGATTCACAAGACGGCTCTCGGTGGTGAGGATAGCGTGGCATGGACCCACTTTGAACGCACCGAGGACGCCATCAACGCGCTCCATAACCAAGGCTACTATGTCTATGCCGTGGAGCAGGTAGAGGGTTCTACGAAGCTGCAATCCTTACCCACAGAGCTACCCAGGCCATGCGCCGTGGTGCTGGGCAACGAGGTCAAAGGCGTGAAGCAGACCGTCGTGGATCTATGTGACGGTTGTTTAGAGATACCGCAGTTTGGCACGAAGCACTCACTCAACGTCAGCATCACCTCGGGCATCGTCATCTGGGAGTTTGCCAAGCGTTGTCTGCCCTCTACATTATCACCCCAACCCTAACCCGAAAACATAACGTGGGCTCATTCCCCACCACTATCCTACAATAATAAACAGTTATAGCTATGCAAGATTTGGTCATTTACAACACGCTACACCGACAGAAAGAGCGTTTCCAACCCATCGCTCCACCCCATGTGGGTATGTATGTTTGCGGACCTACCGTATATGGTGACCCACACTTGGGTCACGCACGACCCGCCATCACCTTTGACATCCTCTTCCGTTATCTCAAGCACATCGGTTATAAGGTGCGTTATGTGCGTAACATCACTGACGTAGGTCACCTTGAGCACGATGCCGATGAGGGTGACGACAAGATAGAGAAGAAAGCACGCCTGGAACAGCTCGAACCGATGGAGGTGGCGCAGTATTACACCAATCGTTATCACGATGCGATGGCGGCACTCAACGTGTTGTCTCCATCCATCGAACCGCATGCCACAGGACACATCATCGAGCAGGAGAAACTGGTAGAGCAGATCCTAGCCAATGGTTATGCCTATGAGAGCAATGGTAGCATCTACTTTGACGTGGTCAAGTATGACAAGGATTACCACTATGGTGTGCTCTCCGGACGTAACCTCACGGATATGATTGACAACTCACGTGAGCTTGCTGGCGTGGGTGAGAAGAAAAACCAGGTCGACTTTGCCTTGTGGAAGAAAGCACAACCCGAACATATCATGCGTTGGCCTAGCCCTTGGAGCGACGGTTTCCCTGGATGGCACTGCGAGTGTACTGCGATGGGACGTAAGTATCTTGGTAACCACTTTGATATCCACGGCGGTGGCATGGATCTGACGTTCCCTCACCACGAGTGTGAGATAGCACAAGCTGTGGCTAGTCAGGGTGATCAGATGGTGAAATACTGGATGCACAACAATATGCTTACCATCAACGGACAGAAGATGGCGAAGAGTCTTGGCAACTTCATCACCCTTGAACAGCTCTTCACGGGTGAAAACGACCTGTTGGAGCAAGCCTACTCGCCCATGACCATCCGTTTCTTCACGCTCTCGGCTCATTATCGTAGCACGGTAGACTTCAGTAATGACGCGCTCAAGGCTTCTGAAAAAGGTTATCTCCGACTGATGAACGCCATTGCGGATCTCTCTCGCATCACCACGGCGGAAGCTTCGGATGCACACACGGCTGAGTTTGTTGGTCAACTGCGACAGAAGTGTTATGACGCTATGAACGATGACCTCATGACACCCGCAGTGATCTCATCATTGTTTGAGGCATGCCACGTGATCAACACCCTCCTCGATCACAAGGCACAGATATCTGCCGATGACCTGAAGGAGCTTTCGGACACCATTCATCTGTTCACATACGATATCCTCGGTCTCAAAGACGAGCGCGCTGCCAACAACGATGCACGCGAAGAGGCTTACGGCAAGGTGGTGGATATGGTGCTCGCACTACGCGCCAAAGCCAAAGCCAACAAGGACTGGGCTACATCTGATCAGATCAGAGACGCCTTGGCTGAGAATGGTTTTGAGGTGAAGGATACCAAGGATGGTGTCACATGGAAACTGAATAAGTAAGTTATCCACACTCATTGTGGATAACTCAGCTTTCAGCCTTATAGGTTTTATCTGCTGAAAGCATACGTCTATGGTTGAGAAATAATTTATTTCTCAACCATTTTTAATTTATTTTTCTCCCAAAATCAATTTATTTTTCCACACCAAAGCATACCTATATGTGGATAAAAGAGGCTCCGAGAATAAGCAGAAGGGGACGATTGATGCCGTGATAGCTTTATATCTACGCTTTCATAGCTTCCTATTCATCCTGTCAGAGCATTGCGGGTATGTGTGGATAAGTGCTATGTTTTCCACGCATAAGTTATCCACAATTTTCAAACTATTGTGGATAACTCGCTATAGCGTTGATAATGAGAAAGTAATAATTTCACAACTTGTTGAAAACTGGCGCATAGACGCGTTGATTTGTAGTGAACATATCATGTTAGTGTCATTGAGATGGTGGATAAATCAATGGTTTCGAGCCCCCACTTCAACCATACCAACGGAGAACATTGGGGAAAACTATACTCATAACCCTGTGGAAAACGTCGGGATAACCATAGGGATAACTCTGTGGATATCCACATCTAGCGGAGAGGAGACGGCGTGGCGTGGATATCCACAGGGTTATTCAGAGGGTATTAAAGAACTTTTCAACGGTTTTGCACACGAAAAAGATATAAACTTATTAACTTTGCAACGAAAAGGGAAAGTGTGGAAAACATAGGTTAAAGGCTGAAAACCAATAAGAAATAATCCACAGGGAGTGTGAACAACGTTTCCTCTGATGTTTATAACCTTTCTGGCAAGGATTCCAAGGAAAAGTTATCAAGCTTATCCACAACCTATCATACCTAATCATTCCTTCTCTTTATTAAAACAAAAAAAAGAATAGAACAATATAACTGGTGAACAGAATGGAAATAAAAAACGAATGGAAGGAACAAGGATATATCTCTGAAGCCGTCCCCGAGACGCTTGACCTCAAACAGGAGATACGTCGTCTATGTAAGGAGAAGGATGCAATCATCCTCGCCCACTATTATACCGTGGGTGAGATACAGGAGATAGCCCACTTCGTGGGCGACTCGCTCGCACTGGCACGGAAGGCGGCGCAGACCTCGGCAAAGGTGATGGTGATGTGTGGTGTCCACTTCATGGCGGAGACCTGCAAACTGCTCTCGCCTGAGAAGATGGTGCTCTGCCCTGACCTCTCGGCGGGATGCTCGCTCGCGGATAGTTGTAAGGCGGAGGATCTACGCAGGTTTAAGGAGGAGCATCCGGGTTATCAGGTGGTGAGTTATGTCAACACCACCGCTGCTGTGAAGGCACTCACCGACTGTGTGGTGACCTCGGGCAACGCGGAGAAGGTGATGGCGTCGTTCCCTAAGGATGCGAAGATCATCTTCGGACCAGATTATAACCTAGGCAACTATATCAACTCGGTCACAGGACGTGAGATGCTCCTATGGAATGGTGGTTGTCATGTGCATGAAAAATTCTCTGTCGCTGGCATCCTTGCGCTCCGTGAGCAACACCCACAAGCCGTGGTGATGGCACATCTAGAGTGTAAAGCACCCGTGTTGGCGGCAGCTGACGTGAAGGGTTCTACGGCTACGATGCTCCACTATGCACAGGAGCACCCCGAGCAGCAGGAGTTTATCGTGGCTACAGAGGCGGGTATCCTCCATGAGCTACAACGCACATGCCCTGAGCAGACGTTCTATCCCGTACCACCAGAGGTGAGCGAGGGAGGCGTGGGATGCTCTTGCAACGAGTGCGAGTATATGAAGAAGAACACGTTACAGAAGATCTATAACACGCTCAGATATGAATGGCCTGCCATAGAGATCGATCCTGACGTGGCACGCGAAGCGGTGAAACCTATCCAACGGATGCTGGAGCTGAGCTAAGAATCACAGATTCATTGGGCTTTGAAATATTGATGGGGAAAAGATATATATATAAGATAGGAAGAGGGGTGCGCCTTGTGGCAGTGATAAGCTGCTGCGTGGCGTGCTTGTTGATGGTGATGTCATGTAAGCATGTGCGTCCGCAGAGGCATAAGGCGTTGGTGTTCCATGATGACATCGTCCTCCCCACCACCCCCGTGAAGGATCAGGGCAGCAGTTCGCTGTGCTGGGTGTATGCCATGCTTGCCACCATTGAGACCGAACACCTCGTGCAAGGGGATAGCGTCAACCTCAGTGCCGACTATGTGGCACGGGCATATATCATGGATCAGGCGGAGAACAGGTTTCTGCATGGCTACCCCACGGATGCTAACAACGATATATCTACCCGCGGTGTGGCGCCGATGCTCCTCTCGCTCATCGCCACACATGGGTTGACCCATCAAGATGCGTACCACCGCCCAAGCGATGCGAACATTGACGTGTTGGTGCGTAAGGTGCAACAGATTGTTGATACAGAGCAGAGCGAGGCACGGATGCGCCAGCGTGTGACGGCATTGCTCGATGAGACGCTTGGTCCGCTGCCCCGCCATGTGTTCATGCTCGGTGCGCGGTACACGCCATTGGAGTTTGCCCATAGTGTCTGCGGTGACAACGAGTATGTGGCGCTGACGAGCTTCACGCATCACCCCTACTATCAGCGGTTTGCCTTGGAGCTGCCAGACAATCGCTACCACAGTGAGTTTCTCAATGTGCCGCTTGACACGCTTATCGATCGTGTGGAACAGAGCATACGTCACGGACACCCCGTGTGCTGGGAGGGTGACATCAGCGAACGCTACTTTAGATGGAGCGAGGGATATGCCGTGTTGCACAATGACACTGCCAACGTGACCGCTGCACACCGCCAGTGCTCCTTTGAACGACGTCTCACCACGGATGACCACTGTATGGAAATCATCGGACTGGCACATGATGATAATAACCAACGCTACCTAATCCTAAAAAACTCCTGGGGCGCATCCAACCGCTACGGCGGGCGAATGTATATGAGTATTCCTTATGCACGACTGAAAACAATCGCCGTCATAATAAAGTCGCAGGCTTTTTAGTCTCGCTTCACACATTAATCCTCGTCCAATGGGATAAATGTGCGGTGAGACACCGAATCCACTATATTATTAGACCAGAACGGACGAAAAAGAAAGGGTAAACAACCCCAAAAACTAAGCAAAAACCAAACTAAATCAAAATATTTTCAAAAAAAGTTGGGAAAATATTTGGTGGTAAAGGAAATATGCTTTAACTTTGTGCCCAATTAAAGCTATAGTACGTAAAGGCGGAGAAATATTCGCTGCGACTATTATAAAAAGGTTGTGTGTACGCACACAAGATGTAAAAAGATTCTATAATATATGTGGACGACTGACTACCGATCCACGAACGTCTAAACACCTCTCTCGATAAGCCTATAAGCGTCGAGCAAACTTGAAAGAAATTAGATATTAAGATATAACTTTTTAGGTAAGTAAGTTTTATGAAACGTTTATTTCTATGTGCTCTCCTTGGCACATTGTGTGGTACTGCTACGTACGCACAAGAACAAGGAAGTAAAGCAGAATTCGTTGTGTCTAGTGATAATAAGACCTTGACTATCAAAGGCCAAGGCGATCTCACCACCCTTTCTAACTTCGTTACAGATCTTAGTGAGAAAGTGAAAAGCGGACAGTTTGAAACAGTGACCTTTGAAAACGAAGGCACTACACCTCTTTATATTAATGAGGCAATCATCAGAAACATCGTGTTTTTCAACCCCAACAATAAATGGGGAGACGGAAACACTACGATAACTACCTTGGATTTGGGTCAAACAACATGTAAGAATTTAAAAAATGCAACTGTATTTAATGATATGCAGCATTGTCAAGCTTCTGTTTTTCCCCAAAGTTTGACCCTTACCTTCCCTTTGTCAGAAGATAATACGCTAGCGTTTGCGGAAACTGTAGATTATGTGAAAAATAATTTAATCAGTAACGTTATTATTCCAGAGGGATATACCGCTATTGGTGATAACGCATTTAATGGATATAATATTGCTAACGTAAGTTTCCCATCTACGCTCGATAAAATAGGCGATGGTGCTTTCTTTAAGAATCTAAATCTTAAGAACATCCAGCTAAATAACGGATTGCGTTACATCGGTGCTGCTGCTTTTGCTTGGGACAGTCAATCTGATATAAAATTGAATACACTGAAGATTCCCTCAACAGTGAAATATATCGGTCCAGCAGCATTCAATAACCATACTTATGGTGACATCTATTTCACCTCTACTGTGGCTCCTCTGATGCCAACAGGTGTGCCAATAGGTTATTTCTATACAGAAATGGGAACATTCTCGGCTAATATGTATTATGGTTATAATGGTTTCATGAAGGATGCTAGTGACGATGATACACGTGATGCAGCTGAACTAACAGGTTTTGCTAATCGCGAGAATTATAAGAATGGTAAGCTTTACTTCGGTATCATCCACTATCCAAACAATCTGACAGATGAGCAGAAGAGTACATATACACAGATGGATCGTCAGTATGTCACCATCCCTGATACACTAACGTGGAATCATACATACTATAACACCACATATACCCCCCAGCAATATAAAATAGGTAAGGAAACAAGCACTTTAGAGTATGGAGGCTTAAACTGTGGTCCTTTGGTAGCTTATGGTTACAAGGATACCTATGTATATGGCGATTACATTTGGCCATCGCAACAACAGTGGACTCGCGCATATGTCACTGCAGGTAATGGGCTCAACTTTGATGGTGTGACACCTTATCGCACCGCTCTCACCGCAGAAGAGCTTGCTATCCTTGCTGAAGCAGGTTACGACACAAGCGAGAGCAACCTAGATAACCTTCAGAAGATAGCTCACTTTGGTACACGTCTCTTCGTGCTCGCTAATGGTGATGCTACCAAGGGTGAAGACTACCCTATCCCAATGAAGGGGGGACAGTGGTGGACACTTTGTGTTCCATTCAACATGACCAAGAAGCAGGTGATGGAAACCTTCGGTGAAGGCACTCAGGTATGTATCTTCTCAGGCGTAGAACGTAAGTTCCAAGTGAATGAAGGTGAGCAGACTAATGTTAACGGTATCACACTGAAGTTCCAGGTTGACGTTACTGAGAACAGCCTCCAAAAGGCAGACAATGGTACATGGATTGAAAAGGATGAGACAGTTGATGACAACGATATCGTGATCTATGCTCATGAGAGCTATATGATTCATCCAACTGCTAATCCTAGCGATGCCGTGTTCGTGGTGAAAAACTATCAGCCTGTAGACGGTGCTCCTCAGCCAACAATCATTGAGAGCTACGATCAAGTACAGACACAAGAAGCAGATGAAGGTCAGAACTATCGTTTCATCGGCAACTACTCTACCACCAGCTCTATCCCTCAATACTCTTATGTCTTTGGTAAGCGTAGCCAAGATACATCATACAAGTTCTGGTTCTACACTGGCAACACCCTCTCTTGGGCTGCAAACAAGTCGATCGTAGAGGTGGCTGACCACAATGGTGGAGCTGCCGACTATGACAACTTCTTCAACATCGAGACTGGTCAGAAGACCAAGCAGGTATCGCTCTTCGGTGATGATAAGGAGGTGACCGCTATCGAGACTCCTAACGTGACCATCAAGGCTGGTAAGGACGCTGATGCTCCTATCTATAGCATCGACGGTCGCTTGGTAAGCAACAACGGTGACACCGCTAACCTCGCTAAGGGTATCTATGTACAAGCAGGAAAGAAATTTGTAGTAAAGTAATAAAAGCAACATCCTTTATAAGATACGAGGATAGCTACGATATGGCTATCCTCGCAATCTGAAAACAAACTATAGTAGCGTTATTATAAAATGAGAAAGAATTATCAAAAGCCTGAGACAATCCTTATCCATTCTACCATTGAGCATCACATCTTAGCAGGAAGTGGTGCCAAGGACAAGACAGACAATATCCAACATATTGGTCAAGATACCTTTGATGGTAGTACCAACACAAAGAAGGAAGAAGGCAGTATGGGATATACGGATGGTACAGGTGGTTTTATACAGGGAACCAAACCCAACTATTGGGATATCTAAGAATAAGTTTTTCATCTATTCATAACAACATTAAGGTCGACAATTGCACGGGTAGTGTGGTTGTCGATCGTTCGTGTTTTATATCTATGTTGCAAGAAAAGGCTCTAAAAGGTTGACACTGTCAACCTTTTAGAGCCTTTTCTTGCAACAATCATTATATAGATGGGGTGATAATCAGAATCCATGTGCCGTCCTTTTCTGAACGCTGTATGTATCCCTTTGTTATCAGTTGCTTAATCTGCTTATTTGTGGCAGCCACGCTTATCCCTACTTCTTCTGATAGTTTTGCTATTGTGATATCTGGATAGGCGAACATCAGGTTGAGAATCTTACTGGTAGTGTCGGCACGGAAGGTGACACGTTCTCCATCAAACCACCAAATTTTGTCGCCACGTTCGGTTAAGAACCTAATGTTGTAGTCTACTTCTTCAACAAAAAGGTTGGTGAAATAGGTTATAAACTGTTGTATATCGCGTTTGGAGGCATGTGCACCCAATGATGGTGTAGCACCCACGGTGAGATCTGTCTTGTGGAGTGCTTCAAGATATTCGTTTTTCTTTCTACTTCTTACCACAATCATAGGATAATCATGACGACTAAGAATGTAGTTGACCATCATTCTTGCAATACGTCCGTTTCCGTCCTCAAAGGGGTGAATACGGATGTAGCGGTAATGGAAGATAGCTGCGAGCTGCACAGGAGATAGCTTTCCTGATTGCTCTGCTTCGTTGTACCAATTGACAAGATCGGTCATCAATGCGGGTGTTTCCTCTGGTGAGGCATATTCGAAACGATCGCCATAACGTGTAATCACACTATTAGGTCGGGTCTTGTATTGTCCAGCATGAATCACATAACTCGTTGTCGCGCCTCCAGGTAAGTTGCGATATACCGTGTAATCTTCTCGCAAGAGCGTGTGGTGCAATTGGCGGATAAAGTTCTGTGTGAGTGGCACATCTTTCATCTGTGCTTCTTCTTTCATCATCTTGAGCCCTACGTTGCTTGCTGTCATCTCTTGCACGTCCTTAGCCTCTGCCTCTCCGACAATTTTGCCAAAGAGAAGCAGAATCTCCGTCTGTCCATACGTCAGCGTGTTACCTTCGATATGATTGCTATTATAGTTGAAATCGATGGTGAATCTTCGGCTTAGCAGTTCTTTGTCTCTGTCAGATAACGGTTGCAAGGCCAGCCAACGGCTCATGATGTTCTGCACTTTATCCATAACGTTTCTTCTATTAGTTGATCACTGCTACCTTACACACCACGCCGCTATCGCCTTCGGCAGTGGCTACGCAGACGAAGTAGACTCCTGATGCTACACGCTTACCGCTGAGATCATTACCATCCCATACAAACGTACCACCATTGCTGGTTCCTTCAGCGACGAGCGCACCCGCAGCGGTGACGATCTTTACATCCGCTTGATAGCTTAGTCCGACAATGGTGATGTCACCTTTATAATCGGGGCGTACCGGGTTGGGGTAGGCATAGGTGGTCTCTTTGGTCATCTTCTCTACCGGTTGGGTGGCATCGCTCATATATGAGCACAGACCATTGGTGGTGCCGATATACACTTCGCCGGTAGAAGGATTGATAGATAGGCTCTCGATGTTATCGCTCAGCAGACTGCTATTGCTGGAGAGGAAATGATGAATCTGTGTGTTGTTGTCAGCGCTGACGAGATACAGTCCGTTGCCATTGGTGCCAAACCACTTTCGTCCGCCACCATCGATAGCTATCGCAGTGATATCCACGCCATCCAAGAGATAGTCGGCAAGGTTTGTGCCGTCGTTGCGTGCCACCTTCCACTGATTGAAGATTGCGTCGTCAGCGGTGATCTGGTCGCTCTCGAGCATCAACGGACCTTTATTGGTACCTATCCAGATGTTATGTTCTGCATCCTCGGCTACGCAACGCACATACTCGGGTGCGACGTTGGTGCCATCTTCGTTAACAAATGAGGTGAAGCAGAGTAGACCATCCGAAGAGGGTTGGTAGCAGAAGAGACCAGGTCCGGTATAGTTGTTATTGACAAACCACAACAATCCACGACTATCAAACATCATCCCACGTGCATCGGCAAGCGACGCACCATTGAAGTTCATCAAAGGCTGGTAGGTATTGGCAGTCCAACTGTTGTTCTTCAGATAGAGTAGGGAAGTGTTGGCTGAGGTACTATTGAAGAGATATAAGCCACCCTCGCTATCCGTCTTCACCGTAGTGACCAACTCATACTCAGGGTTGGTGGTGTTGGCATAGATGCTGATGGGGCTGTTCTCGTGGTTATAGAAATGAGCTAGATGACCGTTGACAAACTTATACAAGCCGTTACGCGCACCTGCATAGACGGTGGTGGCATCGTTAGGGTCAACGTCAAGGCAATAGACGTCAACATAAACCATCCCAGTGACATCGCTTATCGTGGTGTCATCGTCATAGATGGTCCAGTTGCCATTGGTATCGAGAATCTGTATTGTGCCCTCGCGGTAAGGCACGTTGCTTCCTCCTGCGGTGTATAGTTTGCCGCCCGTGAAGCGTGAGAAACCAAAATAGTTGTATTTAGGTCCACCAGGAGCGAGTGTTTTTACCGTAGCAAGCAAATCAGCGTCCATCTCTTTCTGCTGCGCCTGGTAAGCTCCTATGCGCTTCCACACCGATTTGTCAAGCAGATTATCGGTAAGCAAAGCGCGATACTGACCGCTGGCTTTGCTCTCTGCATAGATGTAATCGCCCTGTATATAACAATAGTTGACCCCAAATCCGAGGTTGAACGTATTGGTAATCTCAGCCTTAGATACATTGAGCTGGACGATGCCGAAGCCCGTAGACAGATAACAATACTCGTCATGCTGGTAGAGGTCGTTGATGGTCTTGTCAGCGGTGAGTGCTTTAGAATAGTAGTCGCTCAGATTGACGATGTTATCCTTAGCGTCAATAAGATCGATGTTACCATTCTGATACACCACGACGAGCCTTGAGGCGCTGCGGTTCCAACCTATATGTGCGATGTTACAATCGCTCAGACCGTTAACCTTATCGTAAGTGTGGATGCTCTTGTCGTTGGTGTTATAGGCGTAAAGTCCGTTGGAAGCCAGCACATAGAGCATGTTACCACTCTGTTCTATCCAAGACGGTTCGGCATAAGCCATGTATGCTTTCCATGTGCCAGTTTGCGCCATTGCGGTGTGGCTCATGCCACAAAGCGCAAGGGCGATAAGCGAACGCATCCATGCACGGCGTTGGTGGGTGAGGGTGGGGCAATGATGTAGTCGGGTCATAATGATAAGATATTATATGGTGACTGATGACGCGTGCATAGCAGCAGAGACGGGTGGGGGAGGTTAGCGGCAGAGAAACTGCACCAACTGCGCCACGGCACGTGCACGATGGCTGATATGGTTCTTGACCTCCTCGCCTAAGCTGGCAAAGCTATCCGTGTGACCCTCGGGGATGAAGATAGGGTCATAACCGAAGCCCTCGGTGCCTTGCTTCTCATAAGCAATGGTGCCCTCGACCTTGCCTTCAAAGGTGTGGTAGACGGGGTCGCCAGAGGCAGCGTCATGTTGTAATAACGTGATAACCGTGCGGAATCGTGCATTGCGGTTGTTATTATTTCCTAAACGAGATAATAATTTCTGCATATTGGCTTCACTGTCATGGTCAGTGCCTTCGGCATAACGGGCGCTATGCACACCTGGTTCGCCTCCTAAGGCATCCACCTCTAGCCCCGTATCGTCAGCGAAACAATCGATGCCGTAACGCTCATAGACATATTGCGCCTTCTGAAGCGAGTTGGCCTCCAAGGTGTCACCCGTCTCGGGGATGTCCTCATGACAATCGATGTCATTGAGCGATAACACCATGAAACGCTCACCTAGGATCTCACGTATCTCGCGGAGCTTATGGGCATTGTTGGTTGCAAAAACGATTTTTAATGCTTTGGTCTTATATTCACTATTCAAGTTGTTGTTCATATATAATAAAGTGACTGAAGTTTCGGGTATTTGTTACTCAGGGTGCCGCTTCGCTTGCCCTAGGCTAAGAGCTTACTGTTCCTTCAGGCCGTTGTCAGTGGGTTGATCAATGGCTTTAAGGCCTTCCTCCATCGCATTGGTGGCTTGCTTCTGATGTTTCTTAGAGACGCTTGCTTTGATGGTATCAAATCCCTCACCATAGACGCCAATCACAGCCGACTGAGAAACGAACGCGTTGGGGTCAATGCTCTTGATGATACGAAAGATGGTTTGGCTCTCACGTTTGCGAGCCAACATACAAACCACCTTTACAGGCTTGCCAGTGTACCAGCCATGTCCGTCAAGGAAGGTCAAGCTATGATCGGTGGCGGTAGCAATGGCATCAGCAATCTCTTGATACTTACGTGAGAATATCAAGAACTGCACACTCTGCCGCTGCGCATTGAACACATAGTCGAGGATGAAATTTTCGATGGCCATCGTACAGAAACCGAAGGCAATCATCTTCACACGATCCAAGAACGAACCAAACTGTGGGATAAACAGACAAGAACCGATGATAAGGAAGTCGACAATGAGCAGCACCGTACCCAAGGACATGTTCTTATACTTGTTTACACAAGCAGCGATGATATCCGTACCACCTGTAGAGCCATTGTTGAGAAACACGATGGCAAGCGACGTACCCGTAAGCATACAACCTATCACCACGGCCATGAACGGCTGGTCAGGACCAAGAATCTGGATAACGTTCCCTTGCGCGTCCTTCATCAAGTCTTGTGCAAAATCGAGCATCGCCGATAACGCAAAGATGGCATAGATGGTCTTGAGCAAGAACCGGAAACCTAAAATCTTCAACGCTACCAAGAGCAATGCCACATTGATAAAGAAATAGGTGTAAGAGATACGGATCTCAGTGGCATAATACACGATGGCTGCCATACCGGTGACGCCACCCGTGACGATGTTATAAGGAAGGAGAAACACCGTCCAACCAAAGGTGTAGAGCAGCAGACCAAGGGTGATAAAGAAAAGATCCTTGCATTCGTTCTTGAGAGATGTTTTTATACTTAGCATAGATATCAATAATGAAAGGTTATAGGCTTGAAAAAAAACTTTGGATGGCTGCGTTCCAACCCTTTAAAGATTGAAACGCAGCCTCTTATGAATAGATGCGGAGGTTACTTGACCACCACATTGATGATACGACCAGGCACAACGATTACCTTAACAACCTGTTTGCCATCAAGATACTTGCTGCTCTGTTCGTCAGCAAGCACCGCCTGTTGGATGGTATCCTTGTCAGCGTCAGCAGGGAAGGTCATTTGGAAACGAGCCTTACCATTGAAGGCAACAGCCAAGCTTACCTCGTTCTCTACGAGATAATCCTCATTCCATGTAGGCCACTGCGCATCACATACGCTGCCTTCGCCTCCGTTCTGCTCCCACAGTTCTTCGGCGATGTGTGGTGCGAAAGGAGCAATGAGAATGATGAGGTTCTTAAGCAATGCTTTGTTGGTGCAACGCTGCTGAGACAGTTCGTTGACACAAATCATAAACGCACTGATACTGGTGTTGTAAGAGAAATGCTCAATGTCCTGTGTGACCTTCTTGATGAGCTTGTGTACGCTCTTGAGATTGTCCTTCGTAGGTTCGCCCTCGGTGAGCGCTTGCTGGAACAGTTTCCAGAACTTCTTCAAGAAACGGTGGCAACCATCGATACCATTGGTATCCCAAGGTTTGCTGGCTTCTACCGGACCGAGGAACATCTCGTATAGACGCAGGGTGTCAGCACCATATTGCTTCACAATGTCGTCAGGGTTGACCACGTTGAACATCGACTTAGACATCTTCTCAATGGCCCAACCACAGACATACTTACCGTCCTCACAAACAAACTGTGCGTGCTCAAACTCGGGACGCCACTGACGGAAAGCCTCTTGGTCAAGTACGTCACCATGAACGATGTTCACATCCACATGGATAGGTGTGACGTCATAGTTGGCTTTGAGGTTGTAGGATACAAAGACTGGTGCGCTGTTGGCATCGTCGCTGTTGACGCGATACACAAAGTTGCTACGTCCCTGAATCATACCTTGGTTGACCAACTTCTGATAAGGTTCTTCCTTGCAGCTCACGCCTAGGTCAAAGAGGAACTTGTTCCAGAAACGAGAGTAGATCAAGTGGCCTGTGGCATGCTCGGTGCCACCCACATAGAGATCCACGTTCTGCCAGTACTCGTCAGCCTCCTTGCCTACAAGGGCAGTGTCGTTGTGAGGGTCCATGTAACGTAGGTAGTAAGCGCTAGATCCAGCAAAGCCTGGCATGGTGCAAAGCTCAAGTGGGAACACGGTGACGTTGTCCACCTTGCTATTGTCAGTCACGGTATTGTTAACAGTGTCCCAAGCCCATTTCTCGGCATGTCCCAAAGGAGGTTCACCGTTCTCAGTGGGTTTGTATGTGCTGATTTCGGGTAGCTCCAAAGGCAGACATTCCTCTGGAATCATATAAGGCAACCCCTGCTTGTAATATACAGGGAATGGTTCGCCCCAGTAACGCTGACGTGAGAATATAGCGTCACGCAGACGGTAGTTGACCTTCACGCGACCGATACGGTTGCTGGTGACATATTCGCGTGTCTTAGCGATGGCTTCCTTGACAGACAATCCATTGAGCGACAATGTGCTCTCTACGCCCTCACGAGGCGAGTTCATCACCGTACCTTCCTTTGCATCATAGCTCTGCTCGCTCACATCGGCACCCTCAATGAGCGGAATGATAGGTAGGTTGGCAAAGCGTGCAAAGGCATAGTCGCGTGAGTCGTGAGCAGGTACACCCATGATAGCGCCAGTGCCATAACCAGCTAATACATAGTCGGCTACCCAGATAGGGATGCGTTCGCCCGTGAATGGGTTGACAGCATACGAACCGGTGAACACACCTGTGACACGGTGGTCAGAGATACGTTCGCGCTCGGTGCGCTTCTGGACATATTCTTGATAGTCGGTAACGGCTTTCTGACAAGCAGGGGCAGTGAGGCTAGCTACCAACTCGCTCTCAGGAGCAAGCACCATAAAGGTCACACCGAAGATGGTGTCAGCACGTGTGGTGAACACCGTCACTTCGCCTTCGCGCTCCTTGGTGTCCTCATCGGTGGGCGTGAGCGTCTTAAACTTCATCTCGGTACCTTCGCTACGGCCGATCCAGTTGCGCTGGGTCTCCTTGATAGAGTCGCTCCAGTCAACGGTGTCAAGACCATCGAGCAAGCGCTGAGCGTATGCAGATACACGCAGACACCATTGCTTCATCTTCTGTTGTACCACAGGATAACCACCGCGTACACTCACACCATCAACCACCTCGTCATTGGCAAGCACTGTGCCCAAGCCAGCGCACCAGTTGACCATCGTCTCGCCAAGATAAGCGATACGATAGTTCATGAGGGTCTTCTGCTGTTCAGCCTCGTTCATGCTATGCCAGTCGCGTGCAGAGAAGACAAGTGTCTCCGACTGTGCCACATCCATGTTGAGTGTACCCTCTTCGCTGAAGTGCAACATGAGCTTCTCAATAGGTTCGGCTTGTTGGGTGCGGTTGTTATAATAACTATTGAACATCTTCTGGAAAGCCCATTGTGTCCAATGATAGTAATGTGGGTCGCAGGTGCGCACCTCACGATCCCAATCAAAGCAGAATCCAATCTTATCGAGCTGTTCGCGGTAGCGTGCAATGTTCTTCTCGGTGGTCACAGCCGGATGTTGTCCGGTCTGAATGGCGTATTGCTCAGCTGGCAATCCGTAAGCATCATATCCCATAGGGTTGAGCACGTTGTAGCCATTGAGGCGCTTGTAACGTGCGTAGATGTCGCTGGCGATATATCCAAGCGGATGTCCTACATGCAGTCCGGCACCTGATGGGTAAGGAAACATGTTGAGAACGTAGAATTTCTTACGATTAGCATCCTCGCTAACCTTGTAGGTGTGTTGCTCCACCCAGCGTTGTTGCCACTTTTGTTCAATCTCGCTGAAATTGTAATCCATGTTTTATATTTGTTTTATTTATGTTCGAACAGTCATTCAAGGCGTGTTCAAAGCAGAATTTCTTACTCGCCTTAACCGCATTTTATAGCAATTTGCAAAATTACAAAAACTTTCGGTAACAAGTCTTTTTCACCTAATAAAATATGCGCGAAAAATACGTTTTATCTTGAATAATAGCAATGGAATAAAAACAAACCAAGGATATTCGGTAGATACAATGGGCTCTGTCGAATATCCTTGGTTGTAAATGAATTCGGGTTTCCTTTCAAATCAGAAACTTATGTGTGACGATGAAAAGTTAGCGTTCGATGAAGAAAGCGTATAAAGGGGTGGTGAAATGATGAAGGCGCTCTATATCCATGTTGCCATAACGTTGCCAAATGTCACGGCAAGCGTTATAAAGCACAGACGAGGTATTGTCTATGGGGCGATGAACATAAGGGTCTAGATGCAGAAAGCACTGCATCACCTCAACCACGCGTGCTGCGGGGACGCCTAACATCATTGCAAGTGTCTTTATCTCAGGTGTATAGACGACCATGGTGCTTGGTGTGAGGGAGAAATACAAATCTAAAATAATGAGCAACGAGACGGGGTAGAGGTCCTCGGCTGACGGAATGGGTGTGAAATCGCGCTCAAAGGTGGTATTGGTCTCCACATCCTTATAGAAATCGTCGGCATATCCGAAGCCTTTCATAGCCTTCAGACGCTTCACATCACGTCTCAGGCGAGCTGGATGTGCAGCATAAGCATCCCAAATCACTTGTAGCACGGGTGATTGATGTGTTTCTATTTGGATTTGTTGGTCATGGATAAACTGTGGCGGAAGGTGTAGTTCGCAACTCAACTGCACCGCTTTATAAGCATAGAGCGATTTGACACCAACGGGTTTGGCAAGGTAAAGTTGTAATATAAATAGCCAGTAATCTTCAGACCATAAAGGATGCGTAGCCATAAGGAAAAAATGATTTGTTTGCTACAAAAGTAAGACAGTAAATGGACAAAGCCAAGAAAATAACCCACTTTTTATAGATGTAGGGTATAAAAACGTGAGTAAAAATTTGTATTATCGCTTAAAAAGCAGTAATTTTGCAACGTTCAGAGGAATGAGGGGCTTGCAAGAAGCTCCTCATTTTTAATTATATAACGCATTATATGATAGACAAAAACGTTGTAAAACGATTAGTGGAGGAATGGCTTGAAGGAAAAGAATATTTCCTTGTAGACATTCAGATTAGTGAAGACGACAAGGTGGTGGTAGAGATTGACCATGCCGATGGTGTGTGGGTTGACGACTGCGCAGACCTAAGTAGATACATCGAAGAACACCTGAGTCGGGATGAAGAAGACTATGAATTGGAAGTGGGGTCGACCGGACTGGGTCAACCCTTTAAAGTGCCACAACAATATCACAACAATGTAGGAAACGAAGTGGAGGTGCTCGACGCTGACGGAAAGAAAATAAAAGGCGTTCTGAAAAGCGTGGATGGAAACCAGTTTGTAGTGACTGTCAATGAAAAGGTGACAGTGGAAGGAAAAAAACGCCCCGTGAAGATGGACGTTGACCACGAATATCAAATGGACAAAGTAAAATATACAAAATACATCATCAGTTTTAAGTAAAGACAATGGCAGCAAAATTGATAAAAGAAGAAAGACCCAATCTGATTGAAACATTCAAGGAATTTAAGGATACGAAGAACATTGATCGTACCACACTGGTAAGCGTGCTGGAGGAGAGTTTCCGCAACGTGCTTGCAAAGTTGTTTGGTTCGGATGAGAACTTCGACGTGATTGTCAATCCTGATAAGGGCGACTTTGAGATTTATCGTAATCGTATCGTAGTTGCCGACGGTGAGGTAAAGGACGAAAACAAAGAAATATCCCTGACCGCTGCGCAGAAGATAGAATCAGACTACGAGATTGGCGAAGAGGTATCGGAGAAAATCGAATTTGAAGACTTCGGCCGCCGTGCCATCTTGAACCTGCGTCAGACCTTGGCTTCAAAGGTGTTGGAGCTAGAACACGACACATTGTACAACAAGTACAAAGATCGTGTGGGCGAGACTATCTCTGCAGAGGTTTATCAAGTGTGGAAGCGCGAGGTGCTGCTTGTTGATGATGAGAACAACGAGCTGATTCTGCCTAAGAACGAACAGATTCCAGGTGATCAGTATCGTAAGGGTGAGACCATCCGTGCGGTGATCCTCCGTGTGGATAATGAGAACAACAACCCCAAGATTTTCCTTTCACGTACATCACCTATGTTCCTTCAGCGTCTGCTTGAGGCAGAGGTGCCCGAGATCAACGATGGCATCATCGCTATCAAAGGTATCGCTCGTATGCCGGGACAACGTGCTAAGATTGCCGTGGAAAGCTATGACGACCGCATTGACCCAGTAGGTGCTTGCGTGGGTGTGAGAGGAAGTCGTGTGCATGGTATCGTGAGAGAGCTATGCAATGAGAATATCGATGTGATCAACTGGACTGCAAACATCAAGCTCTATATCCAGCGTGCGCTCAGCCCTGCTAAGGTGAACAGCATCAACATCGATGAGGAAGGACACAAGGCAGAGGTATATCTGCAACCTGAAGAGGTGAGCCTTGCTATCGGACGTAATGGTCTGAACATCAAACTGGCAAGTATGCTGACAGGTTATACCATTGACGTGTTCCGTGAGTTGGGAGACGAAGAGTCAGAGGAGGATATCTACCTCGATGAGTTTGGCGATGAGATTGACCAATGGGTTATCGATGCTATCAAGAACATTGGTCTTGACACCGCTAAAGCCGTGCTCAATGCACCACGCGAGATGCTGATTGAAAAAGCCGATTTGGAAGAAGAGACCGTTGACCATGTGCTCAACGTGCTCAAAGCCGAGTTTGCTAACTAACCGCTCGTGAGACAAGTGGTGAGCGACATCCACAACAAAGCAAAAAGGGTGAGGCTTTGGGATGGCGCTCACGTTCGGAACGCTTGTCCAAGAAGAGAATCTAAAGACAGACATCACCCCAGTTTACGTAAAATAAAAATTTGAATGAGCATCAGATTAAATAAAGCGATAAGAGTACTTAACATAGGACTTCAGACAGCAGTAGAGTTTTTGCAGAAGAAGGCCACCTTAGGCGAGGTAAAGGCCGACCCCAACTTTAAGTTGAGTGAGGAACAATACCAAGCTTTGGAAACCGCATTCAAGAAAGACAAAGACGTCAAGGATAATGCTGTAAAGATTACGCAAGACAAGCAAAAAGAAAAAAAGTCGAAATCAAAGACCGACCATAAAGCTGAAAGTCTGCTTAAGGAGCATCCTACCTATAAACCTTTAGGTAAGATAGAACTCGACGCAAAAGGAAATCCTGTAAGACCCACTGTCGCTGCAGCAAGTCAAGAATCTACATCACAGCAGAAAGGGGTAGCCCAAAGTCCGACACAGGCAACCACTCCTTCGCCACAACCAGAACCCGCACAAAGTGTTGCGGCAGTGGAGAAGAAGACCTCTGCTGAATCTCAACAAACCGCTGCCCCAGTGGCACAAGCTCCTGTTGAGGAAAAACAACAAGCGCAAGAGAAGGCCAAAGCAACAAAGGTGGAACAACCTCAGGCTGAACAGGCTGTGCCAACAGACACAACACAAAAGACCTCCGATACGCAAGCACAGGCACAACCCAACCAACCCGAGGTAAAGCAGGTGCAACCTCAGGCTATTAATCAACCCATGAAGGAAAATAATAATATCGAAAAAGCACCCGCTAACACTCAATCACAAAGCACGGAGGTAAAAAGCGGAACAGAGAAGAGCCAAGAGCTCTTCAGAACAAAGAACGAACAGAAGATTCTTGACCAACCAAAGGTAAACGTGTTAGGTAAGATTGATCTCAGCCAGATCAACCAAAGCACACGCCCAAAGAAAAAGTCGAAGGAGGAGAAACGCAAGGAACGCGAAGAAAAAGCAACGCAGAACCAGCAAGCAAAGAAAAAGAAACGCGTACGTATCAATAAAGAACGCGTGGATATCAATGCTGTATCTTCTCAACAAAACAATAACAACGGGCAGAAGAAGAACAATAACAATAATAACAACAACAAGAAGCGCAATAATAACAACAATAATAATAAGCGCAACAACAAGTCGCAGCCAATCGATGACGAGGCAGTAGCACGTCAGGTGAAAGAGACCTTGGCTCGTCTGACCTCAAAGAGCCAAAATAAGAAAGGCGCTAAGTATCGTAAGGAGAAGCGTGAGGCTGTACAAGAGAAGCTTAATGCCGAAGCAAAGGCAGAGCGCAAGGATAGCAAGACGCTTAAGCTTACCGAGTTTGTAACGGTAAGTGAGCTTGCAACGATGATGGATGTGCCTGTAACAAAGGTGATTTCTACCTTGATGTCAGTAGGTATCATGGTGTCTATCAACCAACGCTTGGATGCTGAGACCATCAACCTTGTGGCAGACGAGTTTGGATTTAAGACCGAATATGTCAGTGCAGAGGTACAAGAGGCTGTGAGCGAAGAGGAAGATGATGAGAACGACTTGGAGTCGCGTGCTCCTATCGTGACCGTGATGGGTCACGTAGACCATGGTAAGACATCCTTGCTCGACCATATCCGTAACACCAATGTGATTGCCGGTGAGGCAGGTGGTATCACACAGCACATCGGTGCATATAGCGTGACGCTGAAGAACGGTCGTAGCGTGACATTCCTCGATACCCCAGGTCACGAGGCTTTCACCGCTATGCGTGCTCGTGGTGCTCAAGTAACCGATATTGCAATCATCATCATCGCTGCCGATGACTCGGTGATGCCTACAACTAAGGAGGCTATCTCACACGCACAGGCTGCTGGTGTGCCAATGGTGTTTGCTATCAACAAGATAGATAAGCCTGGAGCTAACCCAGACAGAATTCGTGAAGACCTTGCTGCAATGAACCTCCTCGTAGAGGAATGGGGCGGTAAGTATCAGTGTCAGGAAATCAGCGCCAAGAAAGGTATTGGTGTAGAGGAACTGATGGACAAGGTGTTGCTTGAAGCTGATATGCTTGATCTCAAAGCTAATCCTAACCGTAAAGCTACCGGTACAGTCATTGAGTCGTCATTGGATAAAGGACGTGGATATGTATCTACGGTATTGGTAAGCAACGGTACACTGAAGGTGGGCGATGTGGTTATCGCTGGTACTGCATGGGGTAAGATCAAAGCGATGTTTAATGAGCGTAACGCTCGTATCGACTCGGCTGGTCCAGCTTATCCTGCTATCGTATTGGGTCTGAATGGTGCACCTACTGCTGGTGATAAGTTTCATGTGCTTGAGACTGAACAGGAAGCACGTGAGATTGCCAATAAACGTGAGCAACTACAGCGTGAACAGGGCTTGCGTACGCAGAAGCGCTTGACGCTGGGTGACATCTCACACCGTATCGCAAGAGGCGAGTTCCACGAACTGAACATCATCGTTAAGGGTGATACCAACGGTTCGGTAGAGGCGCTGTCTGACTCGTTCATCAAACTATCTACTGAAAAGGTTCAGGTGAATGTAATCAACAAGGCTGTGGGTCAGATCTCAGAAAACGATGTGATGCTTGCCAGTGCTTCTGATGCTATCATCGTGGGCTTCCAGGTGCGTCCTTCAACCGACGCACGTCGTGCTGCTGACCGCGAAGGTGTGGAAATCAACACTTACTCAATCATCTACGATGCTATCGACGACGTGAAGAGCGCCATGGTAGGTATGCTTGATAAGGTGAAGAAGGAAGTAATCACTGGACAGGTAGAGGTGAAGCAAGTGTTCAAGATTAGCAAGGTGGGTACCGTTGCCGGTGGCTTAGTAACCGAGGGTAAGGTACACAACAAGGATAAGGGACATGTGGTACGCGATGGTATCGTGATCCACACAGCTCCTATTAGTGCCTTGAAGCGTTATAAGGATGACGTGAAGGAGGTTGTTACTGGTCTGGAATGTGGTATCTCACTCGTCAACTTCAATGATATCCAAGCAGGTGATATCATCGAGACCTTCACAGAGATAGAGGTAGAACAGAAACTGTAATAGAACAAGAGAACTAAAGGTCCACCTTTGCCCACAATGGGTGGGTGGACTTTTTATAACTATATAAAAGAGGGCGCTTAGGGGCGTGCCTCTTTCGCCTATTTTAATGGCACAATAATTGCTCCTTGATATAAGGAACAACAACCATGTGTGAATGGACGTGTCACGTACCTCACACTATAAAGAATGTATAATAAAGAATGTCAGATAACAATCAGAACGAGTTTGTCAAGCAAATTGCGGAGCAGAAATACGAATATGGCTTCACAACTGACGTACATACGGAGATTATCCCTAACGGACTGAACGAAGATATCGTTAGACTGATCTCACAAAAGAAGCACGAACCCGAATGGATGTTGGAGTTTCGACTCAAAGCTCTACGTTATTGGCAGACACTCAAACAACCAACATGGGGACACGTACACGTGCCTCCCATCGACTATCAAGCCATATCCTACTATGCTGATCCGCTTGCTAAGAAACCGAAAAACAATGAGATAGACCCAGAACTGGAGAAAACATTCGACAAACTGGGTATTCCTCTTGAAGAACGATTGGCACTCAGTGGTACAGCGGTAGATGCTATCATGGACTCGGTGTCGGTGAAGACAACCTTTAAGGATAAGCTTCGTGAAAAGGGAGTTATATTCTGTTCAATAGGTGAAGCCGTTCAGGAACATCCCGAACTGGTAAAACAATACCTTGGATCAGTGGTGCCCTATCGCGACAACTTCTTTGCCGCACTCAACTCGGCTGTGTTCTCAGATGGATCGTTTGTGTATATACCCAAAGGGGTGCGTTGTCCGATGGAGCTAAGTAGCTACTTCCGTATCAATGCACGCAACACGGGACAGTTTGAACGCACCTTAATCATTGCCGACGATGATGCGTATGTGTCTTATCTTGAGGGATGTACCGCACCTATGCGTGATGAGAATCAGCTCCATGCTGCTATCGTCGAAATCATCGTGAACAATAATGCAGAGGTAAAATACTCCACCGTGCAGAACTGGTATCCTGGTGATGAGAACGGAAAGGGCGGTGTGCTCAACCTTGTGACGAAACGTGGCGACTTGAGAGGGGTCAACTCGAAACTATCCTGGACTCAGGTGGAAACGGGATCGGCTATCACTTGGAAATATCCATCATGTATCTTGCGTGGTGACTATTCGCAAGCGGAGTTCTACTCGGTAGCCGTAACCAATCATTATCAGGAAGCTGATACGGGTACGAAGATGATTCACATGGGGCGTAACACCAAATCAACGATTATTTCCAAAGGTATCTCTGCTGGACATAGTCAGAACTCCTATCGTGGATTGGTAAGAGCAACATCAAACGCAGAAAACGCACGCAACTATAGCTCGTGTGACTCGTTGCTGCTAGGATCAAACTGTGGTGCACATACGTTCCCATATCTCGATATACGAAACAATACAGCAGTGGTGGAACATGAAGCTACTACGTCAAAGATTTCGGAAGACCAACTCTTCTATTGCAATCAACGAGGCATTGGCACGGAAGACGCTGTGGGGCTGATTGTGAACGGATATGCAAAGGATGTGCTTAATAAGCTCCCAATGGAATTTGCAGTGGAAGCGCAGAAACTGCTTAGTGTGTCGCTCGAAGGTACTGTGGGATAAATCCAAAAAGGAATTAGCTGAGAATTATCAACCTTTTAGAAGACAAGTATGGCTATTAGAAGAATAATCTTGTTGCTCTTGCTTGTTATGAGCACAGCGATGAACGAATGTAAAGCTTGGCAACCCAAACCTTATAAGGCTTATCTTATAGATTTGCAATGCCAACAGGATAGTGTCGTTCCATCTTCTGTAATGGCTTTGCGAAATCATCCTAAGCGAAAGGTTGATACTAAAAACTTCCAGTGTGGGCCTTATTGGGTGGCACCTCTCATTCCGGTAGTGGAGCAAGTGTGGGGGTACGATGAAATGAATGAACCTTCCACATCCTTCGCTGGATTTGTATTCGAGACACTGACTAACGGAATCATTAGCGCTTTCTTTAATTAAAATAAATGTAGCATCTATATAAATAGAGGTAATCGATATACTATCATGTTAGAAATAAAGAATCTGCATGCAACGATTGCAGGAAAAGAAATATTAAAAGGTATCAACCTTACGATTAATGATGGCGAGATACATGCCATCATGGGACCAAATGGCTCGGGTAAATCGACATTAAGTGCTGTACTGACTGGCAATCCTCTTTACACCGTAACCGGTGGAGAGGCTTTGTTTAATGGTAAGAATCTGCTTGAGATGAAACCCGAAGATCGTGCCTGTGAGGGCTTGTTTCTTTCGTTCCAGTATCCTGTGGAGATACCAGGTGTGAGTATGACCAACTTTATGAAAGCTGCCGTTAACGCTAAACGCAAGTATCAGGGTTTGGAACCGCTTAAGGCTGCCGACTTCATGAAGTTGATGCGAGAAAAACGCAAACTGGTGGAACTGGATTCGAAGCTTGCTCATCGCTCGGTGAACGAAGGATTCTCGGGCGGAGAAAAGAAACGAAACGAGATATTCCAAATGGCAATGCTCGAACCCAAACTGAGTATCCTTGATGAAACCGACTCTGGTCTAGATGTGGATGCTATGCGTATTGTGGCTGATGGTGTGAACAAAATGCACAATGATACCACTAGCGCCATTGTTATCACTCATTATGAACGTCTGTTGGATATGATTAAACCCAATGTGGTGCATGTGCTCTACAAAGGACGTATCGTAAAGACTGCTGGTCCTGAACTAGCTAAGGAGATAGAACAACGAGGTTACGACTGGATTAAGGAAGAGGTAGATGGCAATGAACAGTGAACAACAATACATCGACTTGTACACCGCTAATGCTGAGGTTATCAAAAAACATTCGGCAAAGGTGCTCAACGATGTGCGCGATAAAGCCTTTAGCGACTTTCAGAAGCAAGGCTTCCCTACGCGAAAGGTGGAACGATATAAGTACACGGATGTCAGCAAACTGTTCGAGCCCGACTATGGATTGAACATCAATCGCTTAGAAATACCCGTTGATCCTTATGAAGCATTCAGATGTGATGTGCCCAATCTGAGCACTTCACTCTATTTTGTGGTCAATGATAGTTTCTATACTAAACAGTTGCCACGTACATCGCTTGCAGAGGGCGTGATTGTGGATTCGCTTGCAAAGGTAGCTGAAACTCATCCTGAGATTATAGCCAAGCATTATGCCCAAATAGCCAACACGGAAGATGATGCAGTGACGGCTCTTAACACAATGCTTGCACAAGATGGATTGTTGATTTATGTGCCACGCAATGTGCAAGAAAGTCATACTATTCAGATAATCAATATCCTTCGCGCTGATGTCGACCTGATGGTCAACCGCCGTGTGCTGATTATTGTTGAGGAAAATGCCAAGGCGCAGTTGCTATTCTGTGATCATGCAGCCGATGATCGCCATTTCCTTACCACACAGGTGATAGAGGCATATGTGGGCGACAACGCCTCATTAGACTTGTATTGCCTTGAGGAAACGCACAACAAGAATACTCGTATCAGTAATGTGTATATCGAGCAACAAGCCAATAGCCGGGTGAATCACAACGTTATCACTCTTCATAATGGTGTCACCCGTAATCGCCTCGACTTGGTATTTAAAGGCGAAGGAGCTGAGTGTTATGCCAATGGATGTGTGATTGCCGATAAGAAACAGCATGTAGACAACAACACGCTTATAGATCACCAAGTGCCTCATTGCACTAGCAACCAACTATATAAGTATGTGGTGGATGAAGAAGCTACTGGTACCTTTGCTGGACGTATTCTCGTTAGAAAGGATGCGCAGAAGACCAGTTCGCAGGAAACCAACCAAAATCTTGTAGTGACTAAGACGGCAAGGATGTATTCGCAACCGATGTTGGAGATATATGCTGACGATGTGAAGTGTAATCATGGTTCAACGGTGGGTCAGCTCAATGATGCAGCTTTGTTCTATATGCGCCAACGTGGTATCAGCGAGCATGAAGCTAAGTTGCTCCTTGAGTTTGCATTCATCAACGAAGTGATTGATAAGATGGATTTAGAACCCTTACGTGATCGCTTGCATTATCTTGTAGAGAAACGTTTCAGAGGCGAACTCAACAAATGCGATGGTTGTAAACTGTGCAAATAACCCATATAATTCTTCAAAGAAAGCAATGAAAGATATCAATCAGATACGTGCCGACTTCCCTATTCTTAGCCGACAGATATATGGTAAGCCTTTGGTATATCTAGATAATGCCGCTACCACACAGAAACCGCTTTGTGTGCTTGATGCCATGCGAGATGAATATCTTAACGTGAACGCCAATGTGCACCGCGGTGTACACTGGTTGTCCCAACAAGCTACCGACTTGCATGAAGCCGCCCGTGAGACCGTGCGAGCGTTTATCAATGCTAAGTCTACTGCCGAGATCGTGTTTACGCGTGGCACAACGGAGAGTCTGAACCTTGTGGCATCCACGTTCTGCGATGCGTTTATCCATGAAGATGATGAGGTTATCGTGTCTGTGATGGAGCATCATTCCAATATCGTTCCTTGGCAGTTGCAACAACGCAAGAAAGGATTTAAGCTTCAGGTGATTCCAATGAGTGAAGATGGTGTGCTGGATATAGATGCTTACAAGGCATTGTTTAATGAACACACGCGCCTTGTCAGTGTCACCGCAGTAAGCAATGTGCTTGGAACCATCAATCCGATAAAAGAAATCATACAGATAGCCCATGCTCACAATGTGCCCGTGATGGTTGATGGGGCTCAAAGTGTGCCACATATGAAGGTGGATGTGCAGGATCTAGATTGCGATTTCTTAGCTTTCAGTGGACACAAGGTGTATGGTCCGACGGGTGTTGGGGTGTTATATGGCAAGGAACAATGGCTAGAACAACTGCCTCCTTATCAAGGTGGTGGTGAGATGATTGAACATGTGAGCTTTGATAAGACCACTTTCGAACGTCCTCCTTTGAAGTTTGAAGCTGGCACACCGGATTATATTGCTACTCATGGATTAGCTAAGGCTTTAGATTATGTCAGTGAGATAGGCATAGATAATATCTATCGTCATGAGCAACAACTAACCCAATATGCCCTCAAACGCTTGCAAGAGATTGAACAAATACATATCTATGGTCATGGCACGTCTCAAAGCGACGCTGTTATATCCTTTAATGTGGGCAATATCCATCATTCTGACTTAGGTACGTTGCTCGATCAACTGGGTATAGCTGTCAGAACAGGGCATCATTGCGCACAACCTTTGATGGATAGAATGGACGTGCTAGGTACGGTGCGAGCTTCGTTTGCTTTATATAACACGATGGAAGAAGTAGATGCGTTGGTTGAAGGACTGCAACGTGTGGTGAGAATGTTTTGATGTCTTTATCTTAAAACATAACCAATATGCTTAAGAACCATTATTACGAAGATAAGATAGAAGTGGGATGTGACGAGGCAGGACGTGGATGTTTAGCCGGAAGCGTGTTTGCTGCAGCCGTGATATTACCCTTAGGATATGAGAACGAACTGCTCAACGACTCTAAGAAACTCACTCCTAAGATGCGTTATCAGCTACGTACCATCATCGAGCGCGATGCTGTAGCGTGGGCAGTGGGTGTGGTTACGCCCGAAGAAATTGATGAAATCAATATCCTTAACGCCTCGTTCCTCGCCATGCATCGTGCTATAGACCAACTATCGGTGCGACCCGAAGCTATCATTGTTGATGGTAATCGCTTTAATGCCTATCACGACTTGCCCCATACTTGCATTGTGAAGGGTGATGGAAAATACCAGTCGATAGCCGCCGCTTCTATTCTAGCCAAGACCTATCGTGACGATTACATGGATAGGTTAGCCGAGGAATATCCACAGTATGATTGGAAACAAAACAAAGGTTATCCCACAAAGAAACATCGACAAGCTATTCACGACTTCGGTGTCTCGCCCTATCACCGCATGACCTTCCGACTCGAATAGAATCATCGCACCAACGCACCCCCATTGCCGATTAAATCAGACTTTAATATGCCCAACAATAGATACGAAGCTTTAAACAAGCAACTCAAACTTATTCTGCAATTAGCGGGAGACAACCAACTGACGGTGGACGAACTGTCTACATTCTTGGATACATCCCGCCGCAATTTCTATTATTTCCTTGACTTCCTTAGGGAAGCAGGCTTTGTCGTATTCAAGCAGGGACATTATTATAGGATAGATCCACAGTCGCCTTTCTTTGAAAAACTGCGTTCTGATAGACAGTTTACAGATGAAGAACTGACCTTAATCTATCAGATTTTGTGCATGATAGGGGATGAGAATGGTGCTGTATTGAAGCTTCGGCAGAAGTTGGAAAAGCTCCACAACGTATCGTTCAACGGCATAAAAGAACAGGCAAAGCAGATTCCTGCGTTGTCGCGCAAACTGATTTCGGCTATCAAGAAGCATAAGATGGTGAAACTGGTCAACTACTCTTCACCCAATAGCCATAGCGTGCGAGACCGCATTGTTGAGCCATTCTTTATGATGAATGACAATAAGGAAGTGCGTTGTTATGAGCCTGCAAGCGATTCGAACAAGACCTTTAAGCTAATGCGTATTGAGAAAATCGAAATCCTCAATACGTCATGGCAGCACGAAAAGCGTCACAAACAAATCTTTACGGACATCTTTATGTTCAGTAGCGAGCACCAGCAGCACCTTAAGATGCGCATGGGACAGTTGGCTTACAATCTGTTTATGGAAGAATATCCCAATGGACGACGCTGTGTAATCAAAGACACTGAACCCGAAAAGTGGATTCTTGAGCTAGATGTGTGCGATTTCAGAGGCATCGGACGCTTCGTGATGGGGCTTATCAATGATATAGAGATATTGGAGAACGATTCCTTTAAGCTATATCTTATCAAGCAAATGCGTCAGGGAAGCAATCGAATCCTTTTCGAATAAATCGCTCTTAATATCAATGCAGACCTTAGCGAAGGGTCAAACATATATAGAAAAAGCAACCATCGGAATGTTATCACTAAGCTGATACGTTCCGATGGTTGCTTTTTTATTTGCGTAATGATTACTTCAATACGCAGTTCTCAATGCTTTTTAATATTGTTTCGGGTTTGATGTTGTTCATACAAGCAAAATCGCCACGATAACACGGCTTGTTTCCAAACACGCTACATGGTCTGCAAGGCAACCCTAGTTGTACGCAACGTTCCTCGGCTTGCTTCCATCCCATAAACCCAGCGTAAGGATGAGTGGCTCCCCAAATACTTACCACCGGTGTAGCCGTGATACTTGCTAGGTGCATATTACCACTATCCATGCTCACCATTGCATCTAGGTGACTCATCAAAATCAGTTCTTCACCCAATCCGTGCAGTTGACCAGCCACCACAAAGGTGCGTTCTATGCCTTGAGACAATTGTTTGAGTTGCTCCTTCTCCTTTTCGCCTCCACCGAAGAAGAACATCCGCCATGAAGGATGCTCCTTTCTTAATAGCTCTATCAGTGTTCGCATCTTTTTCATCGGGTACATCTTGCCCTGATGAGCAGCAAAAGGTGCAATACCTATCCAAATCTCCTTCTGCCCTTTTGTACCGATATTCTTAGGTAGCAAGGTTAAGTCGCCACCTTGAGGTGGGAAGATTGAGCGAAACGAAGATATGTCAACGGGATATCCTAGACGAGCAAACACATCCACATAGTTTTCGAATGACGTGGGTTGTTGCACTAACAACTTGTTTTCCTTAGCACACAGAAGGCGTTTTCCTTGGCGATGCTTGTGAATGTGTGCAGTGGGGTAGAGAGCCGTTGCAAAACGTAATCGCAGAAACTGTGTGCGCAACACGTCATGCAAGTCGGCTATAGCGGTAGGATGCTTCGCCACCAATCGGCGAAACAAGGTGTTCAATCCCCTTATCCCTTTGTATTCGTTTTTGAGATCAGCCTCCATGAAATCCACGTTAGGAGCGAGATTTTGGAACAATGGTCGTGCGAAAGGTCTGCTCAGAACAGAAATTCTGATATCTGGATACTGTTTCGCAAGCGAAGCCACAACAGGAACCGTCATGGCTATATCTCCCAGTGCTGAAAAACGAATGACTAATAGATGTTCTCTCTTCACGCTTTCTTTTGGTGATAAAGAATAGGGTTGGTTGAAGGATCGTTGTACATTTTCATTTGGCGGTACACTTTCATATATTTGCGTCCAGCCTTGATATCGTCTAGCAGTTGGTCAATAGCCAACCCCAAGTCGTGTTGTTGCTCCATGAGTACCGCTAGCTTGGTGCGACATTTTGCCAAATGTTCCTCAGAAGCATCCGTGCGCTCCGTCTGTTCCTTCATGTGATAGATCTTCAGAGCCAAGATGCTAAGGCGGTCAATGGCCCAAGCGGGGCTCTCCGTGTTGATTGTAGCTCCCTCTTGTGGGGTAACATCACAAAATAGCTGACGGAAATAAGAGTCGATTTGCTCCACCAAGTCGGTACGATCTTGATTGCTTCTGTCGATACGACGTTTCAGATTCATACCTTCTAATGGATCGATATGTGGATCGCGAATCAAATCCTCGAAATGCCACTGAACAGTATCAATCCAGCATTTCAGGTAAAGACGATTCTCTACCGACTCTCTATCGTAAGGATTATTAATAGGTGTATCCACATTATCCTTTACATGGTAATCGCGGATTGCTTGGTTAAAAATTTCGTTACAATGTTCTGTGAATGACATTTCAATCGTTTTTAGTTTGTACTGCAAAAGTAAAGTAAATTCTGCTAATCACAAAGAAATTCCCCCGATTTTTACGTTCGCCAATAGCGAACCAACCCACTTTTTTCATCAAAAGTACTTGACAAATATATGTTCCCAAATTCCGAAAAATCCATTCAAAAAGATTCTAAAAGGCCGAATTTGTTGCACAATGTGTTGGTATGTGTGCAAAGAAAGGCTCTTTTTTCTTTAAATAATTTGCATGTATAAAAAAAAAGCGTTTCCTTTGCACCCGAATTTTGTTTTAGAAACTATTTTTAAACGACTTAAAACGTAAAATTATGTCAGAAATTTCATCAAAAGTAACAGCTATTATCGTTGATAAGCTCGGTGTAGACGAGAATGAGGTTAAACCAGAAGCAAGCTTCACAAACGACCTTGGTGCCGATTCTTTGGATACGGTAGAGTTGATTATGGAATTCGAGAAAGAATTCGGTATTTCTATTCCTGACGATCAGGCAGAAAAGATTGGTACTGTAGGCGACGCTATTGCTTACATCGAAGAAAACAAAAAGTAAGCCGTATATCAACACGATTGATAGATAGGTGTGCCGGATGGCAGGTGTAGGCTAATCGATGCTAAAAGACTATTTTGCTTTTATCATCAATTAGTAGCGAGCCGGCATCCCGTACACCTATTGGTATGTATATATAAATCAAGAATTTTATGGAATTAAAAAGGGTTGTTGTAACCGGTCTTGGTGCCGTTACTCCTCTTGGCAACACTCCTGAAGAGACATGGGAAGCCATGTTGGCTGGTAAGAGTGGTGCTGCTCCTATTACATTGTTCGACGCATCCCAATTCAAGACCCAGTTTGCATGTGAGGTTAAAGATCTCAATGTCAACGATTGGATCAATCGTAAGGACGCGCGCAAGTTGGATCGTTACACCCAGTTGGCTCTTATTAGTGCTATGCAGGGTGTTAAGGATAGCGGAATCGACCTTGAAACAGCAGATAAGAACCGCATCGGTGTGGTTTATGGTGTAGGTATTGGTGGTATTAAGACCTTCGAAGAAGAAGTGACCTATTATGGTCAGAACATCGAGAATGGTCCCCACTTCTCTCCTTTCTTTATCCCAAAGATGATTGCTGACATCGCTTCTGGTCAGATCAGTATCCACTTTGGTTTCCATGGCCCCAACTTCACCACTACCAGTGCATGTGCATCATCATCTAACGCGCTTGCAGATGCGTTCAACTTGCTTCGCCTCGGCAAAGCCGACATGATCGTGGCAGGTGGTGCTGAAGCAGCAGTATGTGCTTGTGGTGTAGGTGGCTTCAATGCTATGAAGGCGCTGTCTACCCGCAATGACGATCCAGCACGTGCTTCACGTCCATTCTCTGGCTCACGTGATGGTTTCGTGATGGCTGAGGGTGCAGGTTGTATCATCCTTGAAGAGCTCGAACACGCTAAGGCTAGAGGTGCAAAGATCTATGCTGAGATGGTAGGTGAAGGCGAGAGCGCTGATGCTTATCACATCACAGCGTCACACCCAGAAGGTCTCGGTGCTAAGCTCGTGATGACCGCTGCGCTAGAGGATGCAGGTCTCAAGCCCGAAGATATCGACTATATCAACGTGCACGGAACTAGTACCCACGTAGGTGACATCTCTGAATCTAAGGCTATTAAGGACGTCTTTGGCGATGCAGCTTACAAGCTCAACATCTCTTCTACCAAGTCAATGACCGGTCACATGCTCGGTGCTGCTGGTGCAGTAGAGGCTATGGCTTGTATCCTTGCCGTTAAGAACGACATCGTTCCTCCTACAATCAATCACGAAGAGGGCGACGATGATCCTGAATTGGATTACAATTTGAACTACACATTCAATACTGCACAGAAGCGTACTGTGCGTGCTGCTCTGAGCAACACCTTTGGCTTTGGTGGCCATAATGCCTGTGTTGTATTCAAGAAGTATTCTGAATAATATCATTGCATGCTAAATCAACTCATTGATAGAATAAAGCTCCCTTTCAGAAAAGACAAGGAGCTTTATCTGTCTTTGTACAGAATCATAGGATTCTATCCTCGCAACATCGAGTACTATAAGACCGCCTTGCTACATAAGAGCATAGCGCGCCGTAATGCGAAAGGACGTCCGGTGAACAATGAGCGCCTTGAGTTTCTAGGCGATGCCATCCTTGACGCTATCGTTGGCGACATTGTTTTTCGCCATTTCCCAGGTAAGCGTGAAGGATTTCTCACCAACACACGCTCCAAGATTGTACAGCGCGATACGCTCAACCGCTTAGCCAAAGAGATGGGTATCAATAAGCTCGTCCTCTCCAATGGTCACAACACCTCTCATAACAGCTATTTAGGAGGTAACGCTTTTGAGGCATTGGTAGGAGCGCTCTACCTTGATCAAGGCTACAATGCTTGTATGAAGTTTATGGAAAAGCAGATCTTAGGTGAGCTTATCAACATAGACAAGGTAGCGTATAAAGAGGTCAACTTCAAGTCGAAGCTGATAGAGTGGAGTCAGAAGAACCGAGTGAAACTCGAGTTTAAGATGCTTGACCACAAGGTAGACCAGCAAGGAAGCCCCGTGTTCCAGTTTGCTGTAGTCATCGAGGGCATCGAGTGTTGCAGCGGTACCGGATTCTCAAAGAAAGAAAGTCAGCAGAAGGCATCCAAGGACACCCTTCGCCGTCTGCGCAAAGAGCCCCAACTGCTCGATCAGGTGTTCACCGCCAAGGGCAATCGCACCAAGATGGAGGAAGAACCAGTCAATCTTGTGCCTGAAACAGAGGAGAATACCGACTTTATCATTGGTTCTGACAAAGAACAGCGTAAGCATGTCAACCCCTTTAAAGAGGAGGTTTTTGACGATAAACCCATCGTCAAGGAAACTCCCAAAATGGATATCAAACCCGAAACAAAAGAGGAGAAAGACGAATTTGACCTCTCGGACATATCTCATAACAAAGAGGCTGAAAACAAGGAAGACATCATTGCTGCTGCCGAAGCAGCCGCCTTCCGTGACTCACAAGCTGTTTAGATACGCCTAAATAAGTTATAAGTCAAAATATCGTTTTTTATTCGACCGCCATTTCTCGCTTCATGCAGAAATGGCGGTTGTTTGTTTTCTTATGCTCGATTTACCCACTAATCTACGATTAAAAAACGTAAAATATACCCCATTTCGCTATTTTTGCGCTAAATTTGCATTCTTAATACATTAATGAATATACAGATGAGTCTGACAACCATCATCAAACAATTATATTTCCAACCCCGTCTACGCCAGTTGGCACTCTATCAACAGCAAGGAGAAGCTTTGCAACATCAGGTGCTTCAACAGCTTCTTCAGAAAGCAGAGCATACCGAATATGGAAGGAAACATAATTTCTCCACTATCCACACCTACGACGATTACGTAAAGCAAATACCCGTTAACACCTATGAAGAGCTCAAGGGCGACATTGACCGCATGCGTCATGGCGAGAAGAACATCCTTTGGCCCGGACAGGTGAAGTGGTATGCCAAATCATCCGGCACCACGAACGATAAGAGCAAGTTTATACCCGTGTCGGCAGACGGCCTGCATGACGTCCACTATAAGGGTGGTAGCGACGTGGTGGCGCTCTATCTACAGAATCATCCTGAGAGCCATATCTTTGAAGGTAAGGGTTTGATCTTAGGTGGTAGTCATCAGACCAACTATAACCTGCCCAACTCCTTGGTAGGCGACCTTAGCGCCATCCTTATAGAGAACATCAACCCCCTAGTCAATCTTATTCGTGTACCCAAGAAGCAGACCGCTCTGCTGTCCAACTTTGAGATCAAGCGTGACCGCATCGCTCACGAGACCCTCAACAAGAACGTGACCAATATCTCTGGTGTACCCTCGTGGATGCTCAGCGTGCTGGTGCGTGTGTTGGAACTTAGCGGTAAGAGCCATCTTGAGGAAGTGTGGCCCAATCTAGAGGTGTTCTTCCACGGCGGAATAGCCTTCACGCCTTATCGTGAACAGTATCGTCAACTCATCACCAAGAGCACCATGAACTACATGGAGACCTATAATGCCAGCGAAGGGTTCTTCGGCATACAAGACGATCCCGCTGATAAGGCGATGCTTCTCATGCTCGATTATGGCGTGTTCTATGAGTTCTTGCCTATGGACGAATATGGCAATGAACATCCCAACATCGTTCCGCTATCCGGTGTAGAGACCGGACGCAACTATGCTATGCTCATCTCTACCTCTTGTGGATTATGGCGTTACGAGATAGGCGACACGGTCGAGTTTACCTCAACCAATCCGTTCAAGTTTATCATCACCGGTCGTACCCGTTACTTTATCAACGCCTTCGGTGAAGAGCTTATCATGGACAATGCCGAGAAAGGTCTTGCTGCAGCATGCCAAGCCACCGGTGCTATGATTAGCGAGTACACAGCCGCACCCGTATATATGGACAATCAGGGCAAATGTCGCCATCAGTGGCTCATCGAGTTTGCTAAGATGCCCGACGATCTCAACCATTTTGCCGTAGTTCTAGATAAGAAGCTGCAAGAGATCAATAGCGACTATGAAGCCAAGCGTTCACATGACGTCACCCTACAACAGCTCGAGCTCATCACCGCTCGCGAGGGATTGTTCAACGACTGGCTCAAGCAGAAAGGCAAACTCGGTGGACAACACAAGGTGCCCCGCTTGTCTAACGAACGTAAGAACATCGAGGAGCTTCTTGCGCTCAACGGTCAGCCACTGACTTAATCTTCTCCTATACCACCACATCAGAATGAGAACAACAATGAACAAATACGCTTTCGGTCTCTTCGCGCTTTGCATCGCTTTGTTGATGTCGGCTTGTGCTAAGATGGGACAACCCGATGGAGGATGGTATGACGAGACGCCTCCAAGGGTCATAGCCACTTATCCACAAGATGGTGATGTGCATGTCAACAACAAGAAGATAGCCATCCTCTTCAGCGAGTTTATCAAGCTAGACAATGCCAGCGAGAAGGTCGTGGTCTCACCTCCACAGCTTACCACGCCTGAGATCAAGGGACAAGGCAAGCGTATCACCGTGAGTCTAGAGGATTCGTTGATGCCCAACACCACTTACACCATCGACTTCTCTGATGCTATCTCTGATAACAACGAGGGAAACCCACTGGGCAACTATACCTATACGTTCTCCACAGGTGGTGAGATTGATACGATGCAGGTGGCAGGCTATGTCCTTGATGCCCAAAATCTAGAGCCCGTTAAGGGCATCCTTGTAGGTCTATATAGCAACCTCAACGATTCGGCTTTCCAGAAGCTACCCATGCTGCGTGTAGCACGTACCGATAGTCGTGGCCATTTCTCGATCAAAGGTGTCAAAGAGGGCGACTATCGCGTCTATGCTCTGCAAGATCAAGATGCCAACTTCCGCTTCTCTCAGAAGAGCGAAGCCATCGCCTTCACCCCCGAGATCTTTACCACGTCAGCCCGACCGGATATTCGCCAAGACACCATTTGGGCCGACTCGCTCCATATCAAGAGCATCGATAGGGTAGGATACACGCATTTCTATCCTGATGATGTGATTCTCACATCGTTCACCCAAACGCTCACCACACGTTATTTGGCTAAGTTTGAACGTCCACAGGCTGACCACTTCACGCTCTATTATGGTTATGGCGATAAGGATCTGCCTCAAATCAGCGGACTCAACTTTGATGCGCAGGATGCTTTCATCATCGAGCCATCTGCCGAACAAGACACCATCACTTATTGGCTACGCGATACCACGTTGGTCAATCAGGACACCCTCTCGCTAGCTGTGACCCATAACATCACGGATACGCTAGGCGTGTTGCGCCAACAGACGGACACGCTCAACCTCATATCTAAGGAACCTTATGCTAAGCGTCTGAAGCTCCTCACCGAGGAACGGCAGAAGTGGGAGAAGAAACAGAAGCGCCGTGAGGAGCGAGGTAAGAGGTTCCTCACCGTGATGCCTCCCAAGGCGTTGGAACTCAGTTATCATGTGGAGTCGACCATCGATCCCGATGCCAACCCATCAGTCACCATGAACACCCCGCTGAGTGTGGTTGACACCACAAAGATTCATCTCTATCAGAAGATTGACACCTTGTGGTACAACGCTAAGTTTCTCTTTGGACAACGGCCTGGTTCTCTGCGCGACTATACGCTTGTAGGCGAGTGGACACCAGGAACCGAATACAGTCTGGAGATAGACAGTGCGGCATTTGTGGATATCTATGGTAAGGCGTCTGTGCCCCATAAGCAGGGCTTCAAGGTGCGAGCCACAGACGAGTATGCTACGCTCAGTATCACGCTGCAGAATATGGATGGTAAGCACTGCCTGGTGCAGCTACTCAATGGGCAAGATAACGTGGTGAAGGTGGCTGAAGCACAAAACAACGAGGTCAACTTCTTCTATGTCAAGCCCGCTACCTACTATCTCCGTCTCATTGTGGATGACAATGACAATGGCAAGTGGGACACTGGCAACTATGACAAGCTACAACAAGCTGAGGCGGTGTATTATTATCCCAAGGGGATAGAGTGTAGAGCTAAGTGGGATATCAGCGAAAAGTGGAACCCCAAGGCGTTACCGCTCCATCAGCAGAAGCCTTCAGCCATCACCAAGCAGAAAGTTGATAAGAAGAAGACCGTGCGCAATCTCAATGCAGAGAGAGCGCAGAAGCTCGGCATCGCTTTACCCGAATACTTACAACGCAAACAGATCCAACCCTGATATGCCCATGAAACGACTTGTATTAGCCTTTCTGTTGCTTGCAGCCACTATGGCGCACGCACAGTGTACGTTTCGCAACACCGCCTTCAATAGCGGCGAGTTTCTCACTTACAACCTTTATTACAACTGGAAGTTTATTTGGGTAAAGGCTGGCACCGCTTCATGGTACACCGTTTCGTCTACCTATAAGGGAAAGTCGGCTTACCGCACCAGTCTCACCACAAGAGGCAATGGAAAGCTCGACGATTACTTTGTCCTACGTGATACCTTGCTCTGTTACAACTCTAAGGATATGGAACCGCTCTATTATCGTAAGGGTGCGCGCGAGGGAAAGCGCTACACCGTGGATGAGGTGTTCTATAGCTATGGTGGTAACAAGTGTCATGTCAAGCAGCATCGTATCGATAATGATGGCGATCACCATTGGCAACAGCATAGCTACGACTATTGCGTGTATGACATGATGAGCATCTTCCTACGTGCACGCTCCTTCCGTCCCGAGTCGTGGAAGAAGGGTGAGGTGGTCAATTTCCCCATCGTTGATGGCAACGGCAAGAATCCCGCACGCGTGGTGTATAATGGCAAAGAGAAGGTCAAGGCTGACAACGGACACACCTATAACTGTCTGAACCTGTCTTATTATGAGAATGAAGGCAAGAAATGGCGTGAGATAGCACGTTTCTATGTCACCGATGATGCCAACCACGTGCCCGTGCGCCTGGATATGTATCTAAAGTTTGGCTCAGCGAAGGCGTTTCTTGTCAATATGAAGGGGCTTCGCAGTGCGGTCTCATCTAAGGTGAAATGACGCAACACAAGCTTCAGAACTTGCTCATGCTAACACAGCAGTTGTCTTCTTGCCTTATTTCTTTATCCAGATATGCTTAATCTCTGATAGGAAGAGCGTGTGTTTGCCTTTATCGTTAGCATAGTATGCCTTGACGATAGAATCCTTATAAGCAGGGCGGATGGCGGCGGGATCGAGCACGGTCTCGTACATATCCTCGCATTCGATAACCATACGGGCTTCCTTAAACGTCATCATACCGTTAGGTGTGGTGATAGGTGTGAGCTTGGCTTCCTTGATCTTGTCTGTGTCACGGCCCGACTTGGTGCCGCAGATGTTGAGCGCTGGGCGATATTTAGCGTCAAAGAAACTGAGCGTGTATGCGTGCTTGTCCTTGAGAAACTGGTAGGTATAGCGTGTGTCCTTGATGGCGATAAAGGCGGTAGGCTTAGACCACAACACACCAAAGCCACCCCATGCAGCTGTCATCGTGTTAAACTTGGCGGTATCGCCTGCAGTGACGAGCATCCATTGGTTGCCTATGAGGTTGAAAACGTTGTCGGTAAGTGAGTCGGGAGCCATACTGTCATATTGTGCTTCCCAGCTGCCACTATCCTTTGTGGCTGTGCTATCGGTGCTCTGAGCGTTTTCCTTACTGCTCTTGCTGCAAGAACCCAATGATAAGATAGCCATGCACATCATGCCCAAAAGTGGTGCAGCTATCATGAAACGGCGGGATGAGGATGTTTTCATAATGATGTGGGATTTTTATAAGTGAATAAATAAAGTATCTGAAAGTATCAATCCTATTGATACAAAAAACGCTTAACATCTCAGTTTGAGATATTAAGCGCGCTTGTTGTTGTTCCAGGCGGACTCGAACCACCACTGACAGAACCAAAAACTGTAGTGCTACCATTACACCATGGAACAATCACGGGTGCAAAGGTACTACTTTCGGCTGATACTACCAAATTTTTTGCTTGGTAATTTTGGCGCGTTCTGTCAATATGAGTGTTCTATATGCGTATCCTAAACTAACATCTCACCTTCATATAAGGTGAAATGTTGTTGTCCGTTTTATAAGCGCCACAAATTAGGTTCGCCCCCTAAAAGAGCAGATTGTGGCGCTGATGTTATGTTATACGTATTGTTTCACAACCTCTCCACTGCTCTTTTAAAAGCTAACGAGGCTTGTTTCAGCATCAAAATCAATTTATTTTTCCTACAAAAATAAATTATTTCTTTGTGAAAATCAATTTAATGTTCTGTCCATTCGTAGTTTAAAAGGTTCGTGAAACTACTGCTTCCGGAATGCCATAGAGTTTCCATTATAGGAAAGGTAGGCTTGTTGCGCATCATGTTTGCCGTTTGGTTTCTTATCCAAATGCGGGTTCCTAAAATAGCGGGAATGTTATATTAGATTCAAGTTTCGGATGTTCGAAATACGAGCTGGCAACCTTCAGTTCATCTCTTCCCCTTCCAAGCCCGAAACGGCAATACTATCCATACATGCGCTAAGCCAAAGAGGTTTATCATCATGTACCAACGAAAAAAGCATCCATAGCGTTGCCGATGGCGAAACGCTATGGATGCTTGGTATGAGATGGGTTATCAGCGGAAGATTAGCCGATAAGTTATTTCACGGTGATGAGATAATAGTTCTTCTTACCGCGCTGAACGAGCAAGTATTTGCCGTCGATGAGGTCGTCAGCGGTGACGGGCTGGTCAAAGGCGGTAACCTTCTCCTTGTTTAGGCTGACGCCGTTGCCCTTAACGAGCTTACGCATCTCGCTCTTGCTTGGGAAGATGTCCCATCCCTCTTGGCAGAAGAGGTCCACTGCGGGTTGACCGAGCTGAGCCTTGTCTAGGGTGTAATGGGGTACGTCCTTGAACACGTCGTTGAGCGTAGCCTCGTCGAGCTGTGCAAGCGAGTCCTTGGTAGCTTTGCCAAAGAGGATGTTGCTGGCAGCGATAGCCATATCGAGGTCTTCCTTAGAGTGAACCATCGTGGTCACTTCCTCAGCAAGACGCTTCTGCAAGAGACGACGTCCTGGATCCTGAGCGTGTTCTGCTACGAGGGCATCGATGGTCTCCTTGTCAAGGTCGGTGAATATCTTGATGTAACGTTCAGCGTCCGAATCGCTCACGTTGAGCCAGAACTGATAGAACGCATAAGGTGTGGTGCGGTTGCGGTCGAGCCATACGTTGCCACTCTCGGTCTTACCAAACTTCTTTCCATCGGCCTTGGTGATGAGTGGACAGGTGAGGCAGAAGGCTTCAGCTTCATTGCCTAAGGTGCGACGGATAAGCTCCGTTCCGGTGGTCATGTTACCCCACTGGTCGTTACCACCCAACTGTAGGCGCACGCCATAGTGCTGATACTGATAGAGGAAGTCGTAACCTTGCAGTAGCTGATAGGTAAACTCGGTGAATGACAAGCCGTCACGAGCCTCGCCATTGAGGCGTTTCTGCACGCTATCCTTAGCCATCATATAGTTGACGGTGATGTGCTTACCCACTACGCGAGCAAAGTCGAGGAAGCTGAAGTCTTTCATCCAGTCGTAGTTGTTGACCATCTCAGCTTTGTTAGGTGCTGTGCCTTCAAAGTCGAGAAACTTGCTTACCTGCTTCTTGATACACTCTTGGTTGTGATAGAGGGTGTCAGCGTCAAGCAAGTTGCGCTCCTGGCTCTTCCCTGAAGGGTCGCCAATCATACCCGTGGCACCGCCAACGAGGAGGTAGGGCTTATGCCCGCAACGCTGTAAGTGGCGCAGCATCATGATGCCACAAAGGTGACCGATGTGCAAGGAGTCGGCTGTAGGGTCGGTTCCGAGATAGGCTGACACGAGATTCTTCTGAAGATATTCTTCTGTTCCAGGCATGATCTGCGCCAACATACCACGCCATTTCAGCTCTTCAACAAAGTTTTTCATTGTTCAAATTTGTTTTTTGTCCCTGTTGTTAGTATGGGATGATTGATTATTGAGTATGTTCAAATAGTAGGGTGGGGTAGCAGTCAAGGTACAGGATCGTATCCTGAACCTCCCCATGGGTTACATCTGAGGATGCGCCAGATGGTGAGCGCCAATCCCTTGATAGGTCCGTGCTTGAGCAGCGCTTGTCGGGCATACTCAGAGCAGGTAGGGGTGAAGCGGCATGAGGCTGGCGTATAAGGGGTGATACACTTCTGATAGAACAAGATAGGTAGCACCAATAGCCAGGTGATGGCTCGGGAGATGAGATGTAATCCTTTTTTAAGGATGTTCATGGGGCATTCTGCTTATCGTATCTAGATAGGGTGTGGGGTGGGAGGTAGCCTAGCTTATGTCTGAAGGCCACTATTTGTGTGGTGCAAGGCGCTCGGCAAGACGTGTGAGCAAGAGCTGGATGCGATCCATCACGACAGCAGTGGGGACGAGATCGTCCGAAATCCAGATAAAAGCCAGGTCTATATGTTGCTCTGGCTGTAGCTTGGTGAGGAGCAACTGTTTCTGCAGACGATAGGCTTCTCTTATCTGTCGTTTCACGCGGTTGCGTTTCACGGCTCGCTTGAAGTGTTTCTTGGGTACGCTGATGAGTACCTGTGCGTGAGGCTGAGGCACCTCGGGCTGTTCGTATAGGCGATACACCACTCTGATGGGGTAGGCGGTCATAGCCTTACTACCCCCTTTGGTAAAGAGCGCATCTATCTGTTTCTTGCTACAGATGTGCTCCACCTTCTTGAAAGTGTGTGTATGGAGCGTCATGGATTAGCCTTCTGTCTGGTCGAGAAGAAACTTACGCAGCGCACTGGTCATAGAAGGATATTCCTTTGTAGGTGCTTCGAGGTCAAGACGTAGACCCTGAGCGGCAACCTCCTTGGCTGTAGCTGGACCGAATGCGGCAATCTTTACATCACCTTGCTTAAAGTTGGGCATGCTGTTCATAAACGATTTGACACCTGTAGGACTGAAGAAGAGCAGCATGTCATAGTCGAATGCTTCTACCTCTTCGGGTGTAAGCTCGTTGTTTACGGTGCGATACATCACACATTCCTTATGCTTCAGACCTTTCTCCTCAAGCATCTTGGTGACGCTATCGTTGTGTACCGAACTCTGTGGAATGAGATATTTCTCTGTCTTATGCTTGACCATAGTGGGCAGCAAGTCAACAATCTTGCCAGTGTTGCCAAAGAACACCTTGCGCTTACGGTATTGCACATATTTCTGAATATATAGAGCAATGGTCTCAATGACGCAGAAATACTTCATATCCTCGGGGATGGTGATGCGCATCTCCTTAGCTAGCTTGAAGTAGTTGTCCACGGCGTGGCGTGAAGTAAATACTACAGCAGTGTAGTTGAGCGGATTGATCTTTTGCTGACGGAATTCCTTTGCTGATAGACCTTCTACCTTAAAGAATGGTCTGAACACCAGTTCCACTCCGAAATCCTTTGCAATATCAAAGTAAGGGGATTTATCGCTAGTTGGTTTTGGCTGTGATATTAAAATTTTCTTAATCATCGCTGTCCTAATAATTTACTTTCAAATAATTTCCGATTAGTTCTAAAACACCCCACAATGTCAGCGCAGGCATCAATTCTAACGTGCAAAAGTACAAAATAATCTGCATACTGATGCTCGTTTTGGTGAAAAAGATGACAAAGCACTTGTAGAATGCAAGTATCTTGGTTAATATGAGAACTCCTCCTACGCAGAGCAACCCAGTGGCGAGGGGAAGGTTGAAATAGACAATCAGTAAGACGATAGGAAAGAGCAGCACTCCTTCTGAGGCGGTGAGGAAGAGCCACGTCTTGTTCCATCTTTCGTTTTGCTTTCGGGTAAAAAACACCCAATTTACTATCTTATATAGCACATCTTTCACCACAAAATAAGCTGCAGTGATACCCGTAAAGATACCAATGGTGGTCAAGATGTTGTCAGAGAGGAAGCGGTCACCTTCGTCCCACACCGAATAGACATAATAGAGCATACCCAGAAGCAGAGCGGTCTGCGCCACAAGGAAGATCTGTAAGCGCATCTCGAGGCTGGTCTCGGTCATCTCAGCCACGCTACGTGGGGTGTAGAAGAAGTGCTTGACCTGTCTGAAGAGGAATCCCTTGGTGAACGAGAAGGCTAGTATGGCCACGATGAAGCACCCCAAGAGCAGCGCGGTGATGGTGTTGTCATTGCGCATGAGGTAAGGGATGGGGTCGCCCATGATGCCATTCTGTGGTAAGCCTTTCTCGGGATGGAAGTACTTGTTGGCAGGGAAATACTCCTTGTCCATAAACTTTGGATTGCTAAACACATCGTGCTTAGAGGGCTTGAATCCAAAGTTGCTGAGCGTGTCGGGGCGCTGGTTGTAGGTGATCTGCCCCGGTTTGAAGTTGGCTTGTATAGCCGAGTCTTTCTGCTCTTCGGTGGCCGATGTCTTCAAGCTATTGACAACACGCAAAGGTGTCATCCCTAATGTGTTGCGGGTGACACCGTCGCTGGTGGTTGTGAAGTTGGACCCAGGCGCGTGGTAAGTCTGAATGTTTGTTAAAGAATCGGTTTCGAGCATGTTACTGCTTACAGACCAAATGCTGTTTTGATATCTTCTACACGATCAAGCTTCTCCCATGTGAAGAGCTCAACGTCTATTTTCTTGGTTTCGTGATAGTGACTTGTGAACACTTTGGTCTTCACCTCGTTGGTGCGACCCATGTGTCCGTAAGCTGCTGTCTCTAGATACATAGGCTGACGGAGCTTGAGTGTCTTCTCAATAGCGGCAGGACGAAGGTCAAATAGCTCCTTGATCTTGTCAGCAATCTCGCCATCGGTCATGCTCACATGGCTTCTGCCATAAGTGTTGACATATACGCTTACAGGCTCAGCTACACCGATAGCATAAGCAAGCTGGACAAGAACCTCATCTGTAACACCTGCTGCTACAAGGTTCTTGGCGATATATCGTGAGGCATAAGCTGCAGAACGGTCTACCTTACTGGGGTCTTTGCCTGAGAAAGCACCACCTCCGTGTGCGCCTTTTCCGCCATAGGTGTCTACGATAATCTTCCGTCCGGTAAGACCGGTGTCACCGTGAGGGCCACCGATAACAAACTTACCTGTGGGGTTAACCAGATATTTGATCTCGTCATTGAAAAGGTTGAGCACCTTCTCTGAGTGGATTTGGGCTTTCACGCGAGGTATCAAGATGTTGATCACATCAGCCTTGATTTGTGCCAACATAGCCTTGTCATCATCCATAAACTCATCGTGCTGTGTGGACACCACGATGGTATCGATGCGCTGAGGGATATTGTCGTCACTGTATTCTACGGTCACTTGGCTCTTAGAATCGGGACGAAGATAGGTCATCAGCTTACCTTCCTTGCGGATGTCAGCGAGGGTGCGCATGATGAGATGTGCCAAGTCGAGCGTCACAGGCATATAATTGTCGGTCTCGTTGCAAGCATATCCGAACATCATACCTTGGTCACCTGCGCCTTGCTCCTCCTCTTTTTCTCGGCTCACACCGCGGTCGATGTCTGTACTCTGTTCGTGGATAGCGGTCAATATACCACAACTGTTACTGTCAAACTGATATTCGGCTTTGGTGTAACCTATCTTTTCGATGGTGTCACGTGTCACCTTCTGTAAGTCGATATACACCTCCGACTTTACCTCGCCCATGATAACAACCTGTCCTGTGGTATTGAATGTCTCAATAGCACAGTGAGCTGTGGGGTCGTAAGCAAGAAACTGATCTAGTAAAGCGTCGCTAATTTGGTCGGCTACCTTGTCTGGATGACCCTCAGATACCGACTCTGATGAGAATAAATATGGCATATTATGAATCTATAAATCTTTTGTGGGTGCAAAGGTACGGCTATTTTGAGGGTCAGCAAAATATTTTGTAATCTTTCACGGCCAAACCATTGCTTTTTAGAAAGGTTTAAGGCAAGTTTTCAAAACGCCTTGATAGATTTTTAGATTTTAGCCGCGTGTGCTATGCCTCCTTCATACAACTATCTACAAAAGAGAAGGGTAGGAGGTCTTGGACGCTCTGTAGCTCATAGATGCCATCGGTGCCATAGAGCAGGATGCGCACGGGTTGCTTGTATCGGTCCTCAATCTCCAATATCACCTGGCGACAAGCACCACATGGCGAGATAGGTCGCGAGGTGAGCCCGTGGTCGTTGCGTGCGGCAATGGCAAGCGTGAGGATGGGTTGCTCGGGCGCGTTGGCTTGTGCGGCAAAGATAGCGGTGCGCTCAGCGCAGAGCCCTGAGGGGAAAGCGGCGTTCTCTTGGTTGGCGCCGATGAAGATGCGACCATCAGCCAGGCGCAAGGCAGCACCTACATAGAAGTGGGAATAGTTGGCATAAGAGTTCTGAGTGGCAGCGATGGCTTTGTCAATCAGTGTGCTATCCTCTGCTGATAGCTCTTCCTTAGCATAGCAACGAACGTGTATTGTGATATCAAATTCTTTCATGATGCAGTCACATTAGGTTTCTGGTTAGGCGGCACGAAGCCGACGAGTGATAGGAATAAGCCCGAAAGAGCGGTAGCATTTCTAACGATGGCTACCTCCTATATGATGCAAAAATAACCTATTCTTGTGGTATATGCAATATTTCTCATCCTAAAAGTGAGTCGGCGGGTGAAAAAAACGGCATTGGAATGAGGAAGGTTTCACATATTTTAGTAAATTTGCAACGTCAATGTAACAATTATTACATGCTTTTATTACATTTATGAGTACAAGTAACTATCTAATTATCTTCATGAAAGTGTTGGGTTCACTAGCCCTATTGATTTATGGCATGAAGGTAATGAGCGAAGCTTTACAGAAGATGGCTGGCTCACAGTTGCGTCACATCCTTGGCGCAATGACTACGAATCGTTTTACAGGAATGCTTACGGGTACGTTTATCACCTGCGCAGTGCAGTCGTCATCGGCTACCACGGTGATGACGGTCAGCTTTGTTAATGCAGGATTGTTAACTCTGGCTCAAGCCATTTCGGTGATTATGGGTGCTAACATCGGTACCACACTCACGGCATGGATTATGTCTTTGGGATTCAATGTGGACCTGACAATGGTGGTTTTCCCTGCATTCTTCATTGGTATCATCTTGATTTATTCACGTCGTCGGCGTTATGTCGGCGACTTTTTGTTTGGTATCGCCTTCTTGTTTTTTGCTTTGGTGCTGCTTAGCGCGGCTGGCAAAGAGCTTGATTTGGAACACAATCCTGATGCCATCAGCTTCTTCTCATCGTTTGACGTACATAGTCACCTCAACATTGTGGTGTTTGTGCTCATCGGTACGCTTATCACCTGTATTGTGCAGAGCTCTGCTGCGGTGATGGCTATCACCATCCTGCTTTGTTCTACGGGTGTGCTTCCTATCTATCTCGGTATAGCGCTGGTGCTGGGTGAGAATATCGGTACCACTGCCACGGCCAATATTGCTGCTCTTGGAGCCAATACGCAAGCTCGTCGTGCAGCTATGGCACACCTGTTCTTCAATGTCTTTGGTGTGGTTTGGGTGCTTTGCTTGTTCTATCCGTTTGTGGATGCCGTTTGTGGATTAGTGGGTTATGACCCATCGGGCGCTGGCGTATCTACGGCACAGAAGGCGCAGATATTGCCTATCGTATTGGCAGCGTTCCATACGTGCTTTAACGTCACCAATACGTTTGTCTTGATATGGTTCATCCCGCAGATGGAAAAAGTTGTTTGCATGGTGATCAAGCCTAAGAAGAACGTGGATGAGGACGACTTCCGTCTACGTTTCATCCAGAGTGGTATCATGAAGACCCCCGAGCTATCAGTGCTGGAGGCCTCAAAGGAAATCCATTCGTTTGCACAACGTATCCATCGTATGTTCGGCATGACTCGTGAGTTGCTTAGCGAAAAGAACAATGATGCCTTTGTGAAGCTCTATACTCGTATCGAGAAGTATGAAAGCATCTCTGACAATATGGAGATAGAGATTGCTAAGTATCTTGACGAGGTGAGCGATGCCCATCTTAGCGATGAGACCAAGGACAAGGTACGCGCCATGTTGCGTGAGATCTCCGAACTAGAAAGCATCGGTGATGCTTGTTATAACATTGCACGCACCATCAATCGCAAGTATACCGGTAAGGAAGAGTTTAGCGATGATCAGTATGATCATATTCATCAGATGTTCGAACTCACCGATGATGCACTCTCGCAGATGACGTTAACCCTCGTGGAACATAAGACCGATGTGGATGTTAATCGCTCATTCAACATCGAAAACGAGATCAACAACTACCGCAATCAGCTTAAAGGACAGAACATCAACGATGTCAACGAGCACAAATACACATACGCCATTGGTACCATGTATATGGATATCATCAACGAATGTGAAAAGCTTGGCGACTATGTGGTCAATGTTGTTGAGGCTCGCATGGGTGTGCGCCAAGCTGAAGCCTAACCCCTTAGGCGGTTCTTCCTTAAAGGATGCAACCATTTGACGTACCGAGTGTATAGCCTTAGCACTCCTATCATCCAGCAATATCATAGGTCTTATATCATAATGGAGAATGAATGATAGGGTGATAGCAGTCACTTGGAAATAACAAAACAACAATTCCACCTATATGGTTGAAGCATACTGGAGGTTCAGCTCGTTTCAACCATATAGGTGGAATTGTTGTTTGTAAGACGAAAAGAGTGTGACTAAGCTCTTGAAGCGGTGTCCGGGTAGTAAGCGGAAAGTGTTTTTTAGATAAATCGTTTTGCTTTGCACCACGTTCTTTGTACCTTTGCAAACAATTAATTATTCCGTTTATGGACGAAAACAAAACGGCGGACTACCTGCAAAGGCATGGCGTACGTCCCACGGCTAACCGCATTGTGATAGCCAAAGCGCTGGCGGCAGCACATAAACCGCTATCAATGAGAGATCTGGAACGCCAAATACAAAGCATAGACAAGTCGAACATCTCACGAACGTTGAGCTTATTCCGTGCACAAGACGTGGTACACACCATCGAGGATGGTGATGGTGTTCAGAAGTATGAGCTCTGTATGAGTCACGGCGGGGAGGGTGATGATGACGAACACACCCATTTCTTTTGTGAACAGTGCCACAAACTCATCTGCTTATACGACATGCCGACCCCCGAGGTGACGCTTGGCGGAGGATATCATGTGCATGCGGTCAATGTGCTGGTCAAGGGATTATGTCCCGAGTGTGCACGCAAAATCAGATAAAGTAGCCGTTGTACACGGCATTGACCTTGTCAATCTCTTTTCCGCAGGTCGTGGTGATACCTGCTTGGAGAAGCATTTGGCGGGCATCGGGGCTGATGTTGTCAGCAAAAACCTCGCACACATCGCTGTCAATACATATCTGTGCTTCGGTGCGATTTATCTGCCGGATGGCAATCTTGGCATGAAGCAAAGTTTCAGGCGATTCTTCAGATAGACGTTTGAGCTCACGCATGCCTTCTTGATGATATTCGCCCACTTGTCCTTCGTGTAACACTACCAACGAAGCACCTCCTCCATATAGTCTGTCGATTAATTGTTCCATCATAATTGTAAAGGTTTTTAGTTATTCAGTACACCTTATTATAATATAAAGGCTCTGCTGCAAACTTACGTAAAAAATCCGAACGCTGCACGTTTCGTAACCATTTCTTAATAAAAAGATTTCTATTCATGATTTGGCTTTCGCTTATTGCTGTCATTGTGGTGCTGATTTGGGGTGGCACTTTTGTCAATTCTAAGGTGCTTCTGCTTCATGGAATGACGCCTGAGGAGATATTCACGATACGTTTCCTATTGGCTTATCTCTGCACCTGGTGTATCAGCAAACGTCGGTTGTGGTGCGCTTCGTGGCGCGACGAACTGCTCTTGCTGCTTGCCGGCGTGACAGGTGGGTCGCTATATTTTCTCAGTGAGAACATAGCCGTAGGAATCAGTCTGACCACTAACGTCTCGTTCATCGTCTGTACCACGCCCTTGCTCACGGCATTGTTGGGCATTATGACCTCTCGTTCCATTCATGCGTCCCGTTCGTTAATCGTCGGATCGGTGATAGCATTGGCAGGAACGGCAACCATTATCTTCAATGGTCAAATCACGTTTAGACTCAATCCGTTAGGCGACTTGCTGGCTTGGGTAGCATCGCTGTGTTGGGCGGTATATAGCTTGCTTATCCGCAAGGTGTCGGGAAGATACGATGCCGTCTTTATCACACGCAAAGTGTTTGGTTATGGGTTGCTTACCATCCTGCCCGTCTACCTCATCAGGCCTTGGCAGAGTGGTTGGGAGGTGATCAGTCAGCCCATCGTGTGGGGCAATCTGCTCTATCTTGGTGTGGTGGCGAGCTTCATCTGTTTTGTGGTATGGAGCTGGGTGCTGGTCAAGATGGGTACAATCAAGGCAAGCAACTTCATCTATCTCAACCCCATCAGTACGGTGGTGATCAGTGCCATCGTGTTACAAGAACCCTATACGTGGCTCTCTGCGGTGGGGTCCGCGCTCGTTTTGGTGGGTGTATATGTGGCCAATCGTAACGTAAACGAATTTGCCGACTGACCTTTAATCTCGTTTCAATGGTAGTAATGACTATGCGCAATGAGCAAACCAGTTGCCGTTTGCACGCATAGAAATGACGAATTTACCCTAATCGCTTTGCTTTGTGCTTGATTCTTCGTACCTTTGCACATCAAACGTCTATCTATTTTACATGAAAAAGTTATTTATCGAGACATACGGATGCCAAATGAACGTGGCTGACTCAGAGGTCGTTGCGTCTATAATGCAGATGGCTGGGTATGAGACAACAACCGATGAAGCCGAAGCAGATGCCGTGTTTCTCAATACTTGTAGCGTTCGCGAGAATGCTGAAAACAAGATATATAACCGCTTGGACACCCTTTACGCATCGCGTCGCCCGTCACATCATACGGACGAAGACAAGCCCAAACCACTCATCTTAGGTGTGTTGGGATGTATGGCTGAGCGTGTTCGGGAGGATCTGATAAAGAATCACCATGCCAATTTGGTATGCGGTCCCGATAGTTATCTGCGTTTGCCCGAGCTCATAGGGCAAGCTGAGTTAGGTCTAGAAGCCATTGATGTTCAGCTTTCTACCACCGAAACCTATCGTGATGTGATGCCCCAACGTATTGGCGGCAATCGCGTGTCTGGCTTTGTGAGCATCATGCGTGGTTGTAACAACTTCTGCCACTATTGCATCGTGCCTTATACCCGTGGTCGTGAGCGCTCACGTGATGTGGAAAGTATCCTCTCCGAGGTGCGCGACTTGCAAGAGAAAGGCTTCAAAGAGGTAACTTTGCTGGGTCAGAACGTCAACTCGTATGGCTTGTTGCCCAATGGTGCACGTCCTGAGAACGGCACATCCTTTGCTCAGTTGCTCCGTCTTGTAGCCCAAGCGGTGCCCAATATGCGCGTGCGATTTACCACAAGTAACCCAGAAGATATGACTGAAGACATCCTTCATGCCATTGCGGACGAACCCAACCTGTGCAATCATATCCACTTCCCAGCCCAAAGCGGTAGCAATAGTACCTTGAAGTTGATGAATCGCAAGTACACCCGTGAGGATTATCTGCAGAAGATTGATGCCATTCGACGCATTATCCCCGACTGTGGTATCACCACGGATATCTTTGTGGGCTACCACAATGAGAGCGAGGAAGATTATCGACAGACCCTTTCGCTGATGGAAGAGGTGCAGTTTGACTCTGCTTTCATGTTCAAATACTCTGAGCGTCCAGGTACTTATGCTGCGAAGCATCTACCCGACAATGTCTCTGAGGAAGAGAAGATTGCTCGTCTGAATGAGTTGATTCACCTTCAGACCACCATCTCAGCTCGTCGCAACCAGCTTGACGAGGGCAAAGAGTTTGAGATACTAATCGAACGATTTGCTAAGCGCGACCGCAATCAGCTCATGGGACGTACCCCACAAAACAAAGCCGTGATTATTCCGAAAGGCAATCATCACATTGGACAGACTGTAAAGGTACGCATCACCCACTCCACCTCAGCCACTCTCTTTGGCGAATGTGTGGAATAACTCACCCCAATCAATCCTAATAGCACTCCATTTTTACCCAAACGATGAAAGAATTCAGACAAGTATTGCTCCGTTTTGTGCCTCCCTATAAGATGTATCTTATGTGGGCGGTGTTCTTTAACATCCTATCGGCAATACTCAACGTGTTTTCCTTTGCTACCCTCATCCCCTTATTGCAGATCCTTTTCAAGGTCGACAATGGTTCGGGAGCCACTCATATTATGGCATGGGGGGAAGGTTCGTTGAAGGATGTACTCTCCAATAACCTTGATTACTTCACCCAAATCTATATTGCAGAGTGGGGACCCACTACCGTTTTGCTCGTTATCGGTGTCTTCTTGGCATTTATGACGTTCCTCAAGACGGCAGCTTACTTTCTTTCTTCAGCTGCTATCATGCCTATTCGCACTGGTGTGGTACGCGATATTCGTAACCAACTCTATCGCAAGATTACCTCTCTATCGCTTGGTTTCTTCAGCGAGGAGCGCAAAGGTGATATCATTGCTCGTATGAGTGGTGACGTGCAGGAGATAGATAGCAGCATCATGTCATCGCTAGACATGCTCTTTAAGAATCCCATCTTGATTCTTATCTACTTCAGCACGTTGGTGTTTATCAGTTGGCAACTCACCCTTTTCACATTGCTCTTTGTCCCCTTGTTTGCTTGGTTCATGGGTTATGTCGGTCGAAAGCTGAAGCAAAACTCTATCAAAGCACAGACGCTTTGGAGCGATACGATGAGTCAGGTCGAGGAAACGCTTGGCGGACTGCGTATCATCAAGGCTTTCTGTGCAGAAGAAAGGATGAATGAGCGCTTCGATAAGGTCAACTCTGCCTATCGTGACGACATCCTTCGGGTCAATGTTCGACAACAGATGGCTCACCCAATGAGCGAATTTCTAGGTACCGTAATGATTGTTGTGGTGCTATGGTTTGGCGGTACCTTAGTGCTTGCGGAGAACCCAGTGATCAGCGGTCCCACCTTTATCTATTATCTAGTGATATTGTATAGCATTATCAACCCGCTCAAAGAGTTCTCTAGAGCCAGCTATAACATCCCCAAAGGCCTCGCATCTATGGAGCGTGTAGATAAGATATTGAAGGCTGAAATAGAAATCAAAGACCCTGCCAAACCACTGCATAAGGACACCCTCGAACACGAGATTGAGTTCCGTCACGTGAGCTTTGCCTATACCGATCAGGACGATAATCGCAAGCATCCCGATCGTCATTATGTGTTGAAGGATATCAACCTCGTTATCCCTAAGGGCAAAACGGTGGCACTCGTGGGACAAAGCGGAAGCGGAAAGTCGACCTTGCTCGATCTCATCCCACGTTATTATGACGTCCAGGAAGGCGAAGTGCTCATCGATGGCATCAATGTGAAGGATCTTGGCGTGCACGATTTGCGTCAACTTATCGGTAACGTCAACCAAGAAGCCATCCTCTTTAATGACTCGTTCCGTAACAATATATCCTTCGGAAACGAAACGGCTACAGATGAAGAGATTATCCATGCCGCTAAGATAGCTAATGCGCACGACTTCATTATGGAAAGTGAGCAAGGCTATGATACGCGTGTAGGTGATCGTGGCGGTCGCCTTTCAGGTGGTCAGCGACAACGTGTGTCTATTGCACGCGCCATCTTCAAGAATCCCCCTATCCTTATCTTGGATGAGGCCACCTCAGCTCTTGACACCGAGAGCGAGCGTATGGTGCAAGAAGCTTTGGAACGATTGATGAAGACGCGTACCACCATCGCCGTGGCACACCGCCTCTCCACCATCAAGAATGCTGACGAGATATGTGTGCTTCATGAAGGACGTATCGTAGAGCGAGGCACCCATGAACAGCTCATGAAGCAAGAAGGATATTATAAGAAACTGCACGACATGCAGGAAATCTAATCTTTAGACGAAGCTACGGCCTCATAATCTTAACGCAAGATATGAAAAGCAGAAACATATTCCAGTCCACCTTTGGCCCAACAATAGCCGTTGTGATCAACCTATTGTTGGCTTATGTCGTATATTTCCTGGCTCGAGTAGGATTTATTTTAGAGAATCTCAGCCTTTTCTCGGATAGCCTTTCTTGGCAAAACCTATCCACCTTGTTTCGTGGCGGATTGCTCTTTGACACCTCCGCCATCTTCTATACCAACATGGTGTGGATCGTTTTGATGCTCTTTCCGCTTTGGCTTAAGGAACGGAAAGGCTATCACCAGTTGTGTCGGTGGTTCTTCACGATAGTCAATGGCGTGGCATTTGCCATCAATATGATGGATGCGGTCTATTATCCGTTTACCCTTCGCCGCACCACCACCAGTGTTTTTCGTGAGTTTGACAACGAGAACAACCTCACGGGCATCTTCTTCCAAGCCGCCCTTAGCCATTGGTATCTAGTGGTGGCTGGTGTTCTTGTCTTCATCGGACTATATTTTCTCTATGTCAGTCCTACGCTTTCACATCGCAGTTATGCTACCCTCAAGAGCCGTTTGCGTTACACCGCCGTGCTCTTTGTGTCCTTGGCGTGCTTCGCTGTGCTAAGTGTTGCTGCTTGTCGAGGCGGATTGCAGTCGGGTGTGAGACCCATAACGGTGAGCAATGCCGAACAATACGTCCAGCAACCCAAGGATTGTGCCATCGTGCTCAATACGCCTTTTGCCCTTCTCCGCACCATAGGTAAGAATGTGTTTACCGATCCCCACTATTACCCCGATATCCAGTCGGCAGAAAAGATCTTCTCTCCCATACATCAACCAGTGGGCACTAAGGTCAACAAGAAGAACATTGTGGTGATTATTGTCGAAAGTTTCGGACGCGAATATATCGGTGCTTTCAATAAGACCTTAGAAGGAGGACGTTACAAAGGCTATACCCCTAATGTAGATAAGCTCATCGCCAAGAGTTGCGTCTTCACCTATTCGTATGCCAATGGACATAAGAGCATCGATGGTATGCCTAGCGTGCTCTGCTCCATCCCGATGTTTGTAGAACCATTTATCCTTACCCCTGCGTCAATGAACACCTATGTGGGACTGCCAGGATTGCTTGACAAGTGGGGTTATGAGACAGCGTTCTTCCACGGAGCCAACCGTGGTTCGATGGGATTCTTAGCATTTGCCAATAAGATAGGTTTCCAGCACTATTATGGTAGGCAAGATTATGCAGCCGATAAGCGCTTTGGTGGCGATGCCGACTTTGATGGCAACTGGGGCATTTGGGACGAACCTATGATGCAATACTATTGTGCCAAGATGAGCGAGATGCGTCAACCATTCATGACTGGCATCTTTACCGTATCTAGCCATCACCCCTTTGTGGTTCCCAATCAGTATAAGCAGACCTTCCCCGAAGAAGGATTGCCCATCCATAAGTGTATCCGTTACACGGATCAAGCAATCGGGAAGTTTTTTGCTTCAGCCGAGAAGCAACCTTGGTTCAAGAACACCATCTTTGTCTTAACATCCGATCATACCAACCAGTCGGATCATCCCGAGTATCAAACGAGCATTGGAACCTTCTCTGCACCTATTATTATATATGATCCTTCGGGCGAAATCAAACCTGGTATGCGTGACGCTGTGGCGCAGCAGATTGACATCATGCCCACCATCTTAGGTTTGATAGGTTATGACAAACCATATTTCGGTTTTGGTTGCGACTTGTTCCACACACCCGCAGAGCAAACCTACGCCCTCAGTTACCTTGATGGTACGTATCAATATGTCAAGAATGGCTACGTGCTACAGTTTGACGGCACTCGCACCAAGGGCTTCTATGCACTTACAGATAGCTTGATGAAGCACAATCTGCTCGGCAAATGTAAGGAGCAAGCGTTCATGGAACGTGAACTGAAGGCGATTATTCAACAATATATGTATCGTATGGTCAACGATCAGCTCGTTGTCGGCTCAACATCATCTCATTCATGAAGAAACGACTCTTACTCTATCCCTTATACATCCTAGCTTATGGCGGATGGTATCTGCTCTCGCTCTTACCTTTCCGCGTGCTCTATGTACTCTCAGATCTGCTCTATCTTTTGGCAGCGAAGGTGCTTCGCTATCGCCATCGTGTGATTTGGCACAATCTCACCACGTCCTTTCCCGAAAAGACCGAGGCAGAGCTGCGCGATATTGAGCGCCGTTTCTACCATGCTTTCTGCGACTATCTAGTTGAGACCATCAAGCTCATGACCATGCGCCCTGCCCAGCTTCAGCGTCGCTTGCAGTTTAAGAACACCGACGATATGAACCAGCGACTCGCTTCGGGACAATCCGTGGCAGTATATCTAGGCCATATCTTCAATTGGGAATGGATCACCTCATTGCCTTATTGGGTACCCGAGGGAGTGCAGTGTTGCGAATTGTATCATCCTTTGGAGAACGAGTACTTTGATCGTTTGTTCAAGTTTGTCCGTGAACGCCAGCACGCTCTCTGCATCCCCATGCAAGAATCGCTGCGTAAGATCCTCGAGTTCAAACGCAACAATCGTTCCATCGTCGTGGGATATATCTCTGATCAGGTGCCGATGTGGAACAATATCCATCATTGGATTGACTTCTTCCATCACGATACCCCTGTGCTGACAGGTGCAGAGCGTATCGTTCGCCATACCGATCAGGCTTGTTACTATGGTGATGTGCGCCGTGTTAAGCGTGGCTACTATGAGGTGGTGCTTAAGCCCATCTCCGCTCATCCCGCCAAAGAGCCCGAGTTTGCCATCACCGATGCCTATTTCCAGATGTTGGAAGAGAATATTCGTCGTCAACCCGAGCTTTGGTTGTGGAGCCACAACCGCTGGAAGCGCACTCGTGAGGAGTTTGATCGCGACTGGGAAGTGAAGGGTGACAAAGTCGTTAGACGTCATCATCAGCAATCTTAACAACGCTACGATATGAAGATTACGGCAGTAGTGGTTACATACAATCGCTGCGAACTGCTCCAAAAGAGCATCGCCCGCTTGCGTCAGCAGCCCAATCTCACTGAGATCATTGTGGTCAACAATGGTTCTACCGATGGTACCGCTCCTTGGCTTGACCAGCAATCCGACCTCCACGTCATTCATCAAGACAATGTTGGGGGGAGTGGCGGATTCTATACTGGCATCCAAGCCGCTTATGAGGGTGGTGCATCATGGATTTGGTGTATGGATGATGATGTGTTTCCACAACCCGATTGTCTTGCACAGTTGCTCCAAGTGGTGCGTCAAGACACATCCGTGGATAAGCCCTTGGGTATCCTCAGCCCTCGCCGACTGATGGCTGGACGTGTCTTTACCCATGAGTTTTGCCAGTACAACTTCACTGGAGCCTTGGCAAGCATGCACGGTAAGAAGCTTCGTGGAGATGAGACCCAACCCACACCCATTGTGGGATGCGACTTTGAAGGGCCGTTTATCTCACGTGCAGTGGTTGAAAAGATTGGCTTGCCCAATAAGGATCTCTTCATCTTCTGTGACGATACCGACTATTGTCTGCGTGCCCATAAAGCCGGATTCCGCCTCTTGTATGTGCCGCAAGCATTGTTAGACAAACACCAGTTTTTCAATAACGATACCTGGACCACCCGTAACCAGAAGAAGAAGTGGAAGCGCTTCTATCAGATACGCAATGAAGCCTACCTCAATCACCATTATGGTCAGACCTGGGGGGTGCGCTATCTGCGCAGTTGGATAGGTGTGATAGGGTACATCTTGCCTGCCGTGCTGAGCATGCCCTTCACCAAAGCGTGGCGCTGGAGTGACCTTTCCATGCTTTGGGAGGCTTATCATGATGGCATAGCCGAACGCCTAGGTAAGCGCACCAAACCATTCTAAACCTCGTAATAATCCATATACAGATGAATCAAAGCCATTTAGTAAAGGTCGTCATCCCCATCTATCGTGCGCAGTTGCGTCCTTTTGAGCAAGCCGCCTTGCGCAATAACCTTGAGAAGCTACACGGTCTGCCCGTTGTGTTTGTCAAACCATCCAATGTAGACCTTTCACCCGTTACCACGGTTTATCCCGATGTTGAGGTGTTGAGCGTCAGCGATTGTTGGTTGGGTACACGACGTGGTATCCAGGGGTACAATGAGATGATGCTTTCCGAGGCTTTTTATGCATTGTTTGCCGATTACGAGTATATCTTTATCTGCCATGTTGATGCGTGGCTGTTCAGTAACGAGGTGGAACAATGGTGTCGCCGTGGTTACGATTTGGTAGCTGCTCCTTGGCCCACACGTCCCCGTTACACTCGCTTCCCGCTGAAGCAGTATCTCCAGCTCAAACTCTTCCTCAAGCCACACCACCGCATTCTCCATTGTCAGATGTTTGGACGGATAGGCAATGGTGGTCTTTGTTTGCGCCGTGTGCAAGTGTTCCGTGAGGCTTGCGTGAAGTTTCATAACGACATAGCCTATTACAACAACCACCAAGACGACCTTCACAATGAGGATCTCTTTTGGGCATTGGTCCCCAAACTGCATGTCCCCACGGTGGAAGAAGCCTTGCAATTCTCGTTCGATCTGAAGCCAGCGCTATGTTATGACCTTAATAACCACATGCTTCCTATGGCTTGTCATGGATTTAACAAGCCCAATCGTGTGGCTTTTTGGCGTCAGTTTATTCCTTGTATCGAATAGGGTTAAGGCGTGTTCTAAAAATTTCACGCATCGTTAAACTTCTCCTTTAGACGGGTTACTCTTCGTGCCTGTTTGATTTTATTCGCTATCCTTTCCTTACTTCTTTAGTCGTATAGCTCGCTATGCTTCTTCAGAAAGCAAGTAAGATCTGCTCGGCTAAAATGCAAAAATCCATCAAAGCCAGTGTTTAGAATCCGCCTTATATAAACGGACAGCACAGATAGGCTTTCCGGTAGATCCCAAACGCTTTATAGATCCACTTTGCTTGTTGTTTGGAGTGGAACATACGATAGAACCACTCGTCCAGTCCAAACTCAGAATGATAGTTTAGTAGCCTATCAATCTCGGCAAATTGTTCCGTAGCGATGTGGTTGCGGTGTGCGTTGCGATAGACGATGAGCAACCCCAATAGCAAGGCGCGGCGATACAATCTCTCATGATCATTGCGGATAAAGAAGTCGCGCACGATGGTTGCGGCACGTGCCTCGGACAGGATCGACTTTAGGTCGATGTGGTGAGTGTACGATGACTGGTTGTCCAAACGATAACAATAAGCCACCTCATCCACCCAAGCGCGTGTGCCTACCATGAGCAGAAGTGGGAAGACGGAAAAGTCTTCGGCAAAGTTGATCCCCTCAACAAACTGGATATCGTTGTTGTCAAACAAACTCTTTCGGATCAGTTTGCCCCAGATAAAACCATTCCCTTTATGGCAAATAGCCCTCCTGACGCGCTTCGTCTTGCTGCAGTGTTGTGCTTTGATTACCTTTTCGTGCTTATGTCCCACGCGTCGATAAGCACTCTCCACGATGTCTGCTTGTGTCTCTAAGGCTTTCTTCACCATGATGTCAATAGCTTTTGGTGGTAGATAGTCGTCACTATCCACAAAGCAGACGTATGCTCCCTTGGCATGACTTAGCAACGCATGTCGTGCCGCAGCTATGCCTTTGTTCTTTTTTTGCGTCACAAGGTGGGTGCGCCCGTTCCACTCTGGGTGTCGAGCTATGCATGCTTCCAATATCTCACGACTCTTATCTAGAGAGCAATCGTCCACAAAGACAAACTCTAGATTGTCATACGTCTGTGAAAACACACTTTCTGCACATTGTTCTATATATCGTTCCACCCCATAGAAGGGTATCAGAATAGAAACAAGCGGATTCATAATAGAAAAAACGAATCTTTAATACTATTGTTAATAATCCTTTAATCCTAGGATTTGGTATATTCTTTTAAAGCTCTGCAAAGGTAAATCATTCTTTGCTACTATGGAAATATTCGATAGATTATTTCGCGTTTACGTTATCCCTCTTATTCTTTATATTACCAAGAGAACTAAAACTTCCATCTCAGTTGCAGTTCGATGTCAGTCTTTGATGACCCATTGATCTGTTGCAACCCACTCGATATGTGGTCGCGATCTAGATAGTTGGTCACCCCTACCTTTCCTATCAGCATCAGATCTTTGCTGATGTCGCCTCGCACAAACAGTGCATAGCGCACTCCTTTGCCATAATATGCTGGGAAAGAGAAGCTATACAGCAACCCTCGCTCATAGGTATAGAGGCGTGAGGCATAGTCGTCGGTGTGAAAGTAGCCCACCAAGGCAGTGGCTTGTAGCCATTGGGGGAAGTGGATAGAGGCTTGTTGGCTCACCATGTACCCTTGGCTCCGTGTGAGATAGTGGCTCAGGGCATAGTCGGCTTGTGTCTTGACGCTCCACTGCGGTTGGGTAAAGCTCACCGAGAGCCGTGCCCGTTGGGTGGTCTCGTCGGTCATGCCGCTCTTGTCGGCGTTATCTTTAGTGCGCATCTTGAGGCGATAGCGTGCCGTGACTTGCCATTGTCGGTAGCTATATAGCGCCGTGATGAAGTTGTCCCAACTATGCGAAGCCAAGTGTGCTTGATACCTTGCCCAGGGAAAGTAAGCATAGTCGGTATAAGCAGAGAGCTGCCATCGCGTGTTCACGTTCCAACTGACACCTGCCAGCACACCGCTTTCATTCTGCACCCGTCCTCCTTCGGCAAAGCTCTCGCTCTGTAGTGAGTAGTAGGCCTTGCCATAGAAGCGCTGTATGAGGTTCAGCGTTAGGTTGGTTGTTGGTTTGAAGCTCAAGGTGTTAAGCGTGGCGATGGCGTTACATCCTCCTGTGGCGGTTTCGCCGTTGAAGCTCAGTCGGTGATGGGTGTAGCCGTATGAGGCACTGATGTTCCAAAAGTTGTTCCCTTGTGGGTAATATTGGCGGTAGCGCTGGGCGGTGTTGGGTTGCAGCTCCTTATCATATCGGGTGAACACCCCCGACAGCCCGGCGTGCCATCCGTGGTTGCTCCAATAGAGGTTAGCACCGGTCATTGTCTGCGTGATGTTGTTCTTCTTGTTCATCTCCGTTGTGGTGCGATGGTATCCCGTCTTGAGCAACGTCACGATAGCATTGTTGTCATCACTGAGCGTGGCATCAGCTTTGCGCCATGAGGCAAACGCAGTGAAGTCAATGTGGGGAGACAGTGCTATGGTGGCGGCTGCTCCTTGCAGGTAGTTGGCGCTGGATCGGCTCGAGTGGGGTCGGATGGTTGTAGCCGTACGGGATAACCCGCTCATCGCCATCGCTTTACCTAACCCAAGGTCGTTATTGATAACCAGTCCCAATCCCATCTTCACCTTGTATCGTCCTACCACGAGCGCCTTCAGTGGGCCTAGCTTTCTTATAGCCACATAGAAGCTATAGTGGTCATATCCCCATGCGTTGCGGTTGCTAAAGAAAGGCTCTCCCGCATCTTGTGCGCCGACAAGACCTGCTTGCAGATAGTCATAGTATTGGTAGGTGTATCTCAACGAGTGTCGGTAACGATAACCAAGGTAACCGTTCTCGTCCCCTTTGCGTGTGTAAAGGGGCACGTTGCCAGCTAGCGTGAGGGTGCTTTTGCCCTTGCTGAGCAGATTCTTGAGGGAGGGGAAGTGGGTTGCTTCGTCATTGTTAAGCGTTGCAAAGTAAGGCAATAGCATACGCTCGGTGTAACCTATCGACTCTATCAGCATCAGTTCGCCCCATGATCGCAGTCCTTGATATTGGTATATGTATGCTTGCAGATCCTCTATCTGTGTGTCAGTGAGGAAAGGAAGCTGCTCTAGAACGTCTTTTGTGGCATGATTGATGTCTATTGGGTTAGCCGCAAGATACTCCAATGTCTGGTAAGTCTCCTCCCATGATACATCTCCTTCATCCTCTTGTGTCATCCATTGTTCAAGGTATAGTTGCCAAGAGGGAGCGTTGGGTGTGTGGGACGATGTGCCAACCGAGGATGTGGAGAGCGTGTCTGAGGGTAGGACGGGCGACGCTGCATGGGCGAAGAGCATGCCTTGCCACAGGCAAAGAATGGTTATGATGAGGATGGGATAGATGTGCATAGCAAGATATAGGTTGCGTTGGAGATTACAAAAATAGTTTAACTTTCCCATAAAAGCAAGCCGAAAATGTAATTTGTGCTAAAAAAGCCCTTTCCTTGGGAATAATTCCGTAATTTTGTCGCCATCAATCGGGTGGGGTCTACCCAGTGTGGCCCGCCCAAAGCATGGAGAAAAGAAGATGAAATTCACCCATCACATAAGCGCCTCTAATCCTTTGGCATGCTTGATTATAAGCCTGCTGATGCTCTGCACCCTGACAGCTACGGCGCAAAACACCACCACGCCGCTCAATCCTGAGGATCGCCAGGTGGATATGTCTTCGCCTACGTTTGTGCCTTTGGTGCATACAGGTAAGACATCTTACAACAACGACAGCATTCCTTATGTCAAGGTCAACAATATCTACGTCTTTCCACCGCTTGAGTTTCGTAACGAAGATGAGAAGAAGAAGTTTTATCGGTTGCTTTACAACATCAAGAAGGTGCTGCCTATCGCCAAGGAGTGCAACTCTATAGCGATAGAAACCTACGAATATCTGAACACCATCCCCGATCAGAAGGAGCGTAAAGCACATCTCAAACGTGTGGAGAAAGATATCAAGGCACAGTATGGTCCACGTATGAAGAAGCTCACCTTCTCACAGGGTAAGCTCCTTATCAAGCTCATTGACCGCGAAACCAGTTGTACGTCCTATGAGCTCATCCAGTCGTTCCTAGGCCCCGTGCGTGCCGGATTCTATCAAGCGTTTGCTTGGGTGTTTGGTGCTTCGCTCAAGAAGCGTTATGATCCCAATGGCGCCGATCGCTTGATAGAACGCATTGTGCTTCAGGTAGAAGCTGGGCAGTTGTAGCTTTGAGGAAGGATTATATAGTTGTTATAAAACGCCACGTGCGGTGTGACACCGATTTACAACAAAAATCACTGGATACCTTTATCCATATCCTTAGTGGCAGAATCTTCAGTTGGCTCTATATAGGATAACACGTAACGTGGAGACTGATAGAATAGCCCTGTTCGCGCATCACTTAGCTTGTCAAATATTGGCGAGGTGTAGACTCTTTTAAAGGCTTCTTCTAAGGAGTAGCCATATTCGTCTGCGAGTATCTGTACCATACTAGCTGTAAGATGCTCTTTTAAATATTTGAACTCCTGTTGTGTTACGTTCACCACCTTCTGTTAGGGCTTTGAATTCTCCCATGCGCCATGCCTGTTGACGGTCAGCAGATAGATAAAAACCACGTCCGAAGTCTTTATTTGGACGCGATTTGTGCAAGTCAATGTGGTCTATACAGACAGTGGAACCATGATATAGATGTATCATAATGAGCCTCCTTTCCTATTGCAATAGCTCGCCATGCTTTGTACCATGTCATCCATAGGCTGTGTGTGCATCACGTCATAGAAGTCGTGCGCCACTTTAATGGCTCCAAACCGATGGAGATACTTATATGCCTCAATGTCAGTCATTTTGTAATGACTGGCAAAAGCGGCAATAAGTGCTACTATATATTCTGATATATCTTTGACACTCGACATTGAATCAATGCTATCTTTGTTCGCAAAGTTACACAATATCTCCGTAAGTTATGGCAAACACCTTATTAAAATAAACCAAAATACATTCATTAGATAGTCTTTTAACGTTTCTAGCGACTTGATATTACAACCCTAAACCACATCAAACATAATCTCATAGAGCCCGTTTGAACCCAGAAAACAATTTATTTTTAGGCGAAAATTAATTTATTTTTCCTCTAAAAATAAATTGTTTTTAGTTTCCATACCATTCCTTTTATGATGTGATAGCGGTTTTATGGCATGTTCAAAGGCCCTCTTTCAGATAACCGATCAGACTTACCTGTGGGCTATGGGCTATCTGATTGGGGTTGGTGCCAGGCGCTCCCTCGGGTACATCCATGCCGTGCTGCGCATAGAACCGCTTCCAATAGGGTAGCACCTCGCCCGCCTCGTTGTGAAACGACATAGGTATGGTGGAAAAGATGAGGCTTCCTTGATGATCTACAAAGGTCTTCTGAACCAGTTCTGAACAATAATAAGCACTGTCATCGGGAAGGTAGAGCGAGTCATAAGGGGCGGTGATCTGCGTGAAGCGCTCCTTTGTAGCGATGGTGTCAAGTAGTGACGATGCCACACGACCTATAGCGATGGCGTACGAATGGTCAGATCTACGGAGATAGTCGTAAGCAAAATGGCTGAGCGTGGTATGGCTCACCCCCTTGCCAGGCACGGCTTCATACACCCAAAGGCTGTCCCCCTCACGCAGCACGATAGCTACGTGGTCAATGGGGAGGCTTCCGCTGCGGGTGGTCGACAGGGTAATGGCGTTGCCTTTATGGTTGACCACAAAGAGCAGATCACACGAACGCAACTCATTGGCAGTCACCTCGCTGACAAGACCTTGCTGCACGCTTTGCGCAGAGGCAATGCCGAAGGATAATAGGGCAGAGAACAAAGCCCCGAAAAGACACAATAATTCTTTCATCGTGGTTGCAAAGTTACCAATTAATTTGTGGTTCTCAACACACTTTCGTACCTTTGTATCGCAATAAAACACATATACAATCATTCAGATGAAGAAGAATCTTACCTTTCTGAGCAGTGTCATTGCGATGGTTGCAGTGGCTCATGCAAGCAACTTTATCACTTCAGGAAACGGAACAACCTTTACTTTTGCTCAGCTAGCAGCGCTCGATGGTAGTGGTGTCACCGCCGTCAGTGACCATGCCTACCGTGTGGCTGACACATTGACCCTTGCCCAAGGCGATCAGCTCGTCGTTGATCATGACATAGACACGCTTTATCTTGCTGATGGGGCTGCGCTTGAGCTCCGTGGTAAAGCCGATCTGCAAGCAGAGGGACACCGACTGGTGATCACACGTGCCAGTGCGGATGATGTGCCAGCTCTGATCACGCTATATGACAACGCTGAACCCACACGGTGGAAGAACATAGATGTCAGTTATACGGGTGTGCGCTGCGCCACAACGGGCGGTTTTGAAGTCGACTCTTGCTCGTTCTGTCACTTCCAACCACAGACAGGTACCCACTATGCCTTGCATCTCGTGGAAGCAAAAGCCAGCTTAAAGGCTACCCACTCGCTCTTTGCATACAATGGTCATGCAGCTATCGGTGGCGCAGCCAACTATAACAACGTTGTGAAGATAGAGGATTGCACGTTCTATCACAACGTGTTGGCCAATAAGAATATGCCTCAAATCAATCTCACCGTAGCCGATTCGGTTATTATCCGCAACAATACCATCGTGGGCGATTCGACCATGACCTATAGCGGCGGTATCGGTGTGAGCAACCTTATGGGCTTCTCGGCAGATATGTACACCGTGATTGAGGGCAATAGCATCGACTCTTGTCGCTATGGTTTGACCGTCACAGGATCGCAGACTAGCTTGATTCGTGACAACAAGATACGTCACAATCGCTTTGAAATCAACGCGAACAATGGCGGATCGGGCATTAGCCTCTATGATCCCTACTATCGTTCATCTTGTATGATCACTGGTAACCTCATCGAGGATAACCTCTGGGGGGTGACCATCATTGGTGGTGGCGAGGTTAATCTAGGAAAGGTCGTTGTTAGTGGCATACCTGTTAGCACCGCGGCAGACGACTATAACCCTGGCAACAACGTCTTTGTCAACAATGGGAACAATGGGGTGAAGTATGACTTGTATAACAATGGTACGCAAACCATCTATGCACAGGGCAACACCTGGAACGTAGCGGTGCAAGACTCTGCCCATATCGAAGAGGTGATTACCCACCAAGCCGACTTCGCCTCACTGGGAAAGGTCATCTTCATGCCTTGTCAGAAGGACATCGTGGATGGTATCAGTCAGCCCACACGCACCGATGCAGCCACCCTCACACGTATCTATACCCTTGATGGACGCTATGTAGGCGGCGATGCATCAGCCTTGCGTCATGGAGTGTATATCCTGCAAGATGCCAAGGGTAGCCGAAAGGTGATGAGATAACAACGCGGAACCATTCCGTCTATCAAAAAACAGCAATCCGTCAATGCGTTCGCGAGTGTACGTGCATTGACGGATTGCTGTATATATGCTTACCTATGTTAGGCTGCGAAAGGTTTAGCGGCGATGATGACGCTTACGGCGTCCGCTCTTGCCGTTACCTTTGGCGGTCTTGGGGTGGTCAGATGGCGTATGAGGTTTGCGGTCGCTATCGGCCAAGACAAAGTCGAGCTGGCGACGTTCTACGTTGGCTTGTGCCACGCGTATGCGTATAGGATCGCCCAACTGATAGATGTTGTGATGGCGACGGCCCACGAGACAATAGTTTTTCTCATCAAAGTCGTAGTAGTCATCGTCTAGGTCGCGCATAGGAATCATACCCTCACAGTGGTTCAGATCTATCTCGGCATAGATGCCATAGCTCTGAATGCCCGAGATGTGGGCTTCATATTCCTCACCCACATGGTCACCCATAAACTCCACCATCTTATACTTGATACTGTCACGCTCGGCGTTTTGCGCCACTTGCTCCATGTCGGAGCAATGCTTGCAGAGGTCCTCGCAGTGGTCTTTGTTGACTGATCGTCCACCCTCTTGGTAGCGGGTGATGAGGCGATGCACCATTGTGTCCGGATAACGGCGGATGGGAGAGGTAAAGTGGGTGTAGTAGTCGAATGCTAAACCAAAGTGGCCGATGTTATGAATAGAGTATTTGGCTTTCATCATCGAGCGTAGAGCGATGGTCTGGATCACCTTCTCTTCGCGCTTACCCGCCACTTCGTCCATCAAGGTGTTGATGGCCCGGGCTGTGGCGCCTTTGGTGCTGGTGCTCTTGAGACGATAACCAAACTTAGCAGAGAACTGTCGTAGGTTCTCAAACTTCTGTGGATCGGGGTTGTCATGGATACGATAGGGCAATGTCTTGGCTTTCTTGCCCTTGGGCGGATTGCCTATCGCTTCAGCCACGGTGCGGTTGGCTAGGAGCATATACTCCTCAACGAGCTTGTTGGCGTCCTTTGATCGCTTGAAGTAACAGCTTGTGGGCTTGCCATTCTCGTCGATGTCGAAACGCAGTTCTTCTGAATCAAACTTCACACTGCCGTTCTTAAAGCGGCGCTTACGCATGAGCTTGGCAAGGCGATCCAGTGCTATCAGACGTTCAGCGTTCTCTCCTTGATAGCCATCGGGACCAGGTTGGGGAGCAGGTTCGCCCGTTCTATCTACCACACCGTTGTTCTCCAACAGCTCTTGCACCTCCTCGTAGCGATAACGTCGGTCACTCTTGATCACCGTGTGCACGATGCGATAGTCGAGGATATGGGCATCGTCGTCCATGTCAAAGATCACACTGAAGGCGAGTTTCTCCTCGTTAGGACGTAGCGAGCAGATGAAGTTGCAGAGACGTTCGGGTAGCATGGGTATGGTGCGATCTACCAGATAGATACTGGTGGCACGCTTCTGAGCCTCGCGGTCAATGATATCACCCTCCTTTACATAGTGGCTCACATCGGCAATGTGCACACCCACCTCCCACTTGGCACCTTTAGCATGACCTGTGAGAGGCTTGATGCTCAGCGCATCGTCAAAGTCCTTGGCATCCCTTGGGTCGATGGTGCAGGTCCATGTGGCGCGGAAGTCTTCGCGCTCGTCAAGGTCGGCTTGGGTGATCTCGCCCGTAATCTTGTTAGCAGCGTCTTCAACACGTTTTGGATAACGATAAGGCAGACCATACTGCACCAAGATGCTATTCATCTCTACGTCGTTGTCGCCTGACGGACCTAGCACGTCGGTCACCTCACCTTGTAGGTTCTTGTGTTCGGCATCGGGCCACTGGGTAATCTTTACCACAGCGCGATCACCGGTCACACCGCCCTTGAGCTTCTTCTTAGGAATGATAATATCGTGTATGAAGAGGTTATCCTGGGTGATGAGAAAGGCAAAATCCTTCTCCACTCGGAGCTTACCCACGAAGCAATCCTTCTTACGTTGAAGGATCTCGATGACGATAGCCTCCTTGATATGCTTCTGACGGCGCGCTAAGAACTGCACCTTGACACGGTCACCGGTAAATGCCGACATCGAGTTGCGTTCGGAAACAAAGATCGGTGTGCCTCCTTCATCGGGCTGGAAGGTGTTCTTTCCGTTAGCCTTACGGATGAAGACGCCTTCCTGTACCTGTCCTTTGGTGTTGAGGGTATAGGCGCTTTCGCCTACCTTCGCTAGGAAATCGTCCCACGCCATCTCGTCCATGATGTCTATGGCGAGCATCTTTAGCGGATGCGTGGTGAGACGAAGAAGCTTGAATATCTGTTTGAAGCTAAAGGTTTGTCCTGGTTGCGACTGGAAAAAATCGGTCAGTTTTGCAGCAAGTTGTTTCTTGGTGAGACGCTTGCCACCTTTTTTTTCTTTTCCCATTTGTATATGTTATCTTGTTGTTTGGTACAAAGTAACGAAAAAGTTTGTATCTTTGCAAACGTTTAAAGCTAATTTTTAATGAAAAAGATACTGGTTACTGGGGCTACCGGATTTATCGGTTCATTTATCGTTTCGGAGGCTTTGCGGCTTGGTTTTGATACCTGGGCAGCCGTGAGAGCAACCAGTTCGCGTCGTTATCTTCAGGACAAGCGCATCCACTTTGTAGAGCTCGACTTATCTGACGAGGACAAGCTCATGGAGCAGCTACGCCCTTATCAGTTTGATTACATCGTTCATGCTGCTGGTGTGACCAAGTGTATAGATCCCGAGACGTTCTTCAAGGTTAACCGCGATGGCACAATCCACCTCATGAATGCCATCACGCGCCTTGCCATGCCGGTGGAACGCATTGTGTATATGTCCAGCTTGAGCGTCTACGGAGCCATCCATGAGGAGCGTCCGCACCAAGCCATCACCCTAGCTGATACCCCACAACCTAACACCGCCTATGGACGGAGCAAGTGGGAGGCTGAGCAAGCGCTTGCAAAGATGTCTTTACCCATCGTGACCTTGCGTCCTACGGGTGTCTATGGACCTCGTGAGACCGACTACTATATGATGGCAAAGAGCATCAAGGGGCATGTCGACTTTGCCGTGGGATACAGTCAGCAAGACATCACGTTCGTCTATGTGCGCGATGTAGTGCAAGCGGTGTTCTTAGCGCTTGACCATGGCACAGTGGGTAAGTCTTATTTCCTAAGCGACGGGTTGGTGTACCAAAGCGAGACCTTCAGTAACTTGATACACAAGGAGCTTGGTAGCCCGTGGTGGATACGCATCAAGGCACCCATCTGGTTGCTATGGTGTATCTGTAACGTGTGCGAAAGGTGGAGCAAGTGGACCGGTAAGATGACGGCACTCAACAAAGACAAGTTTAATATCCTCAAACAACGCAACTGGAGGTGCGATATCAAACCTGCTATTGACGATTTAGGATTCAAGCCTGCGTATGACTTAGAGCGTGGTGTGAAAGAAACCATCGCCTGGTATAAAGACAATGGATGGCTTTAGGCAGCATAAACCAAAGGATAAGCGTTGTTTCCAAGATAATAAGAAGAGGAAACAACCATCAATCAAAGGAATGTATATAAGATGAAACTAAAGAACTGGTTTGCCCTAGAGAAGAAGCCGCATAAGGGATTGCTCCTTGTCGAATGGGCAACGATGGCATATATAGCCTTCACGCTGATACTGATAAGCTTTCTTTCCACCAAGATGCACCACCCCGATATCCTTATCGGTGAGCGTGTACGTGTGATAGCGATGACCTTTGCACTGTGGTTGGTCTATCGCATCGTGCCTTGTCGAGTGACGCGCATGGTGAGAGTGGTGGCACAGGCGGCATTGCTAGGCATGTGGTACCCAGACACCTATGAACTCAATAGGGTGCTACCCAATCTGGACCATGTGTTTGCAAGTTGGGATCAGTGGCTCTGCGGCTTCCAGCCAGCCTTGTTGTTCTGCGAGAAACTGCCAGGTGTGGTGTGGAGCGAAGCCTTCAATATGGGTTACTTTAGCTATTATCCCATGATAGCCTTCACGCTGATCTACTACCTAGGGTGGCATTACAAGGAGTTTGAACGCTGTGCCTTTGTGGTGATGGCTTCCTTCTTTACCTATTTTGTGATTTTTGATGTGTTGCCCGTGGTAGGTCCTACGTTCTACTATAAGGCGGTAGGAGTGAAGCAAATCGTTGCTGGTGTGTTCCCAGATGTCCACTATTACTTTAACACGCATCAAGAATGTTTACCCACACCGGGCAATGTGCATGGCGTGTTCTATAACCTCGTGGAGTTTATGAAGGGTGCGGGTGAACGACCTACAGCAGCTTTTCCTAGTTCACATGTGGGTGTGAGCACGGTGTTGATGCTTCTTGTGGCACACACACGCAACTGGAAACTGCTCTTGGGCATGCTTCCCTTCTATGTGTTGCTATGCTGCGCTACGGTGTATATCCAAGCCCATTACCTGGTGGATGCCCTTGCCGGATTGGTGACGGGAGCGGTGATATACGTTGTGTTGATGCTTGTGTCAAAGAAAGCGATAGTGTCTGTAAAGTAGTAAGCGCATGGATGTAAAGATAGAATCGTCATGGAAAGAGGTGCTGAAAGGCGAGTTTGCCCAGCCTTACTTTAGTGAGCTCACGGATAAAGTGCGCCAGGAGTATGCCACCAATGTGTGTTATCCTCCAGGAAAGCTGATATTCAACGCCTTTGATCTATGTCCCTTTGAGGATGTCAAGGTGGTTATCATCGGTCAAGATCCCTATCACGAACCAGGCCAAGCGATGGGATTGAGCTTCTCTGTGCCCCAAGGCGTCACCATGCCGCCCTCGCTTGTGAATATATATAAGGAGATTTCGGCTGACCTCGGTGTGCCTATGCCCACCTCTGGAGATCTGACTGGATGGGCAAAGCAAGGTGTGTTGCTACTCAATGCTACGCTTACCGTGCGGGCACATCAAGCTAATAGTCACCAACGACTGGGTTGGAGCTTGTTTACCGATGCAGCTATCAAGGCGCTTAGTGAGCGGCGTGACCACTTAGTGTTTATGCTTTGGGGAGGATTTGCACGCAGTAAGAAAGCACTGATTGACGGTAATCGCCACCTAGTGTTGGAGAGCGTACATCCTTCGCCCCTATCAGCTAACAGAGGCGGATGGTTTGGACAGCATCAGTTCTCGCGTTGTAACGCTTATCTCGAAGCACAAGACATCACGCCTATCAAGTGGTAGACACATTAAAAATCTAACCGGATGTCTTGTTAGATCAGGTTTTGTGCCTTGAGCTCATCAGCGATTTGGCACAACTCATCATACCATTCTTGGCCAAAGCGTTGTACCAATGGACCTTTTAAAAACTGGTAAAGGGGTAGGTCAAGCTCTTTACCTTTCTCTCTCGCTGGTGCGCAAATCTTCCATTTGTGATAGTTGATGCCGCTGATGCCATTGCCAAAGTACTTCTCACGAATGGGATATAACGCACAAGAGATGGGTTTGACAAATCGGCTTTTGCCTTCGCGATAAGCGCGTTCCAAAGCGCACAGGCAGCAACCTTTCTCGTAGAACGTAAACACACAGTCCTTTCCGCCGACGATACTAGTTACAAGGTCGCCTTCGCGGTCAGTGTAAGCCACGCCTTGACGGTCAATGACCGACTGCGCTGAGGCTGAAAGGCCGCTCCATACCGTGTCAAGTGTGTCCTCAATGGCGAGCGTCTCGTCCATTGTCACAGGCGCACCAGCGTCGCCCTCGATACAACAGGCGCCATGACACTGGCTTAGATCGCAGCAAAACTTTTCCGTAAAAATGTCGGGTGACACAAGAACGTCACCCACTTGTATGATGTGTAACTCGTTGCTAGGCATATCTTGATAGTGTGTTTGTGTGTTTTGCAAAAGGGATTGGGGTGCTTCGAATCACTCCTTGCGATAGGCTGAAGGACTCTTCCCTACGTGTTCCTTAAAGTATTTGCCCAAGAAACTCTGGTTGGGGAAGTGGAGATACTGCGCAATCTCCTTGATACTCATGTCCGAGTTTTTAAGAAGAACACGTAGCTCAAGTATCACATAGTAGTCGATCCATTCATTAGGGGTGCGCTTACTGATTCCTTTAATCGTCTCAGAGAGATATTTCGGGGTGATGCAGAGCTGGGCGGCGTACCAACTGACACGTCGTTCGCTCTTGTAATGTTCCTGCACACAAGAGATAAACTTGAAGAAAATTGACTCGGCACGGGTGCGCTTCCGGTCTTGTATCAGCTGGACATGATAAATCATATCGCTGATATCATAGACCAAAGCTTTCATAAGCGTGGACACGAGTTCTTTCTTGAAGTGGTGCTCGTCCTCCGAAATCTTCTCTTGGATAAGGTAAAGATACTTGGTGAGGCTCAAGAGTTGGTTCTCGGTGAGCTTGAATACCGGATGAAGACGTGTAAACAGGAACAACGAGGATAGCTCATGTATGCCCCCAATGATACCTTCGAAGAACTCGTAGGATAACATCACCGCTATGCCGTCGCAGTCGGTAGAGAGCAGATAGTTGCTTACCACCTGTCCTTCGCCTACGATGATAGCATCGCCACGTGTCACCTTCATGTCCTTTGCATCCACAGTGTATTGGGCTTGACCTTTAAGGCAGATGGCAAAGAAGAGGCAGTGCATCCTAGAAGGTTCTGAGGGAAGGGGCACTTCCTTGAAGTTCTTGAATACCACGAAGTCGTCTTCAATGTAAAGACCATCGGGAAAGACGCTCTTGGCCTGTGAGACACTCACCTCTGTGACGTTGGCTTTGTTCATGATCGATATTCTTTTTTGAGTTGCAAAGATACAAATAAGGCGTTGATGGGCAAAGGATTCCTACGGATTATTGCATGCATCAGTGGGTGGTAGAACCCTCGGGCATGCGCAGTTTGACCTTAGCGCGCTTGCCATTGCGATGATACACTTCGGCATGGGTCACCTTTCCGTTGCGCCAACTCATATTGATGACATATCCGCCACGGGCGCAAAGGCCCTTGACCTCGCCCGAACTCCATTCCTTAGGCAGAGCGGGGAGCAGTTCGATATACCCTTGATGGCTCTGCACAAGCATCTCGCATACACCTGCTGTGCCACCGAAGTTGCCGTCAATCTGGAAGGGTGGGTGTGCGTCAAAGAGGTTTGGGAAGGTGCCACCGCGGTGAAGGGCGTCTCTGCTGCGGTCTCCTTCGGGAGAAACAAAGCGCAACAGGTTCTGATAGATGGCAAAGGCATGGTCGCCATCGTGCAGTCGGGCCCATAGATTGATGCGCCATCCGGTGCTCCATCCGGTGCTCTCGTCACCTTTCTGTATCAGTGTGGCACGGGCGGCATCGGTCAGCGGATGAGCGCTGGAGGCGTTCTTGTGTTGCTGAGCATCTAGATTGATGAGGTTGCAACCAGGGAAGAGCCCTATCAAGTGGCTCTGATGGCGATGACGAGGGTCGAAGTCGCGCCAGTCGTAGTACCATTCGTTGAGATCACCATCCTTACCGATGGTGTAAGGGTGCATCGATGCCAATGCTTGGCGCATCTGCTTGCTTAGTGGTGTCACGTCGTGAGCGGCTTGCTCCATCTCGATGGTCGACTGGAACAGTTCGCGAATGATGGCAAGATCGGCAGTGCCGCCATACACCGTAGTGCCGTGATAACCCTCGGGAGTGACATATTCGTTCTCAGGACTGGTGCTAGGAGCAGTGATGAGTTCGTCGGGGTTCTTGGGATTAGGAATCAACCATCCCAAGGCAAAGCGTGAAGCGTCACGCAAGAGGGGTAGGGCGGTGTGGCGTAGGTAGTCACGATCCTGTGTGAAACGATAGTGTTCGGCAAGTGTATTGACTAGCCATGCAGCACCAAGATTCCAGTTGGCCCACTCCGGACTTTCTTTTCCTTCACCCACAGGTGCTGTCTTGCACCACAGATCGCTATTCTGACTGGCGCTGAATCCTTCGTTTACGCCATAGAAATTCTGTGCGGTGTGTCGTCCATTGGTTTGCAATCCTCTCATAAACTGTTCTAGCGGCATGGTCATTTCGCTAAGGTTGGCAACCTCAGCGGGCCAATAGTTCTCCTCGATATTGATGTTCATGGTGTAGTTGCCACGCCAAGGCGACCATAGATAGGGGGTCCATAGTCCTTGCAGATTGGCGGGAACACCAGGTGTGCGAGAGGAAGCGATGAGCAGGTATCTGCCATATTGGAAGTAGAGCGTCTCTAGATAACGACATTCGGGAACGCTGACATTGGGGTAGTTGCGCAGCAGTTGGTCGGTGGGTCGCTCTTTGTTGAATCCCGCATAAGATAGTTGTAGGCTCACGCGGTCAAAGTATTGCTTGTAATCAGCGATGTGGCGTTGACGGAAGTCGGCATAGCTCAGGTTCTGCGTGTGCCATGCCTTGTCCATAGCCGCGCCGAGATAGTCGGCTCCTTCCTTCACGGGATGCTTGTCATAGCCATTGAAGCTCGTTGCGTCTACAAAGTAGATGGTAGCCTCGTTACACCCATTCAGTTGGATGGTGCTGTCATTAAGAACCGTCACTGAGCCACCATCCGTGTATGCGCGTAGCACCGAACAAGCATGGATGCTCTCCATCTCATCACCCATAGCGTGAGAAAGCATGGTGAGTTGGCCCTCGGATGCTTTAACCTGATGGGGCACTTGTGCGGTGAGAGAGATGCTAGTGTTGATGGCATGGTTGCGATCAGCGGTGAGACGAATGGCTATCAAACTGTCGGGATGGCTTGCAAAATATTCGCGTTGATAGCGGATACCGTCTTGTGTGTATCCTATCTTAACCACGGCAGAGTCGATGTCAAGTTCGCGGCGGTAGTTCTCGATGGGCGATTGGCTCGCAGAAGAGATGTAAAGCGTACCTAATGGCTGATAATGAGCGGATTGCTCGCCTTGAAGATGCAACTGAAGTGAGTCGGCCAAGGCATAATTCTCTTCAAAGAGCGCCTTGCGGATAGGCTCAAGCCACTTCGACTTGCCTTTGCCCTCGTCATGGCTGACTGGCTTTCCGGTCCAGAAGGTGATGTCGTTGAGGTATATCGTGTCTCGCTGCGGGTTGCCATAGATCAGCGCTCCCTGCTTGCCGTTACCAATGGGTAAGGACTCTTCAAAGTAATGTGCGGGTTGATTGTACCATAGCTTCAATGGTTCCCCAGCTTGAAGAAGCATTGCGGCGAAGGCTAATGGCAGTAAGATAAAGGTTCGTTTCATAGAAGTGAGGTTGTTGCTGGTGTTGGTAAATAAAGCAAAAAGGGTGAAACGCATCCGCCTTATGCGGAGGAATGTCCGCTTGGAAGATACTTTTCACCCATTCTCTATTGTGCCTTTGCTTATCCTTTCTTGCACTCTCACCTAATAGTGAGGACGGATTGAAGGCACATTGTTAGAAGTGTTGCCACCAACGACTTATGCGTCGATGTTAGCGTATGTGGCATTCTTCTCAATAAACTCGCGTCGTGGCTCTACGTCATCGCCCATAAGCATAGAGAATACCTCGTCAGCTTCAGCCGCATTCTCGATAGAAACCTGCTTGAGCAAGCGCTGCTTAGGATCCATGGTGGTCTCCCAAAGCTGCTCGGGGTTCATCTCACCCAAACCTTTGTAGCGCTGTGTGTGGATGAGTTTGCCATCTTCTACACCATTGCCGTACTTGTCTAGGAAGGCTTGACGTTGCTGATCGGTGTAGCAATATTCAGAAACCTTCTTGTAAGTACACTTGTACAAAGGTGGCGTAGCAATGTATAGATGTCCTTCTTCAATCACTTTAGGCATGTAACGATAGAAGAGCGTCATAATCAATGTGTCGATGTGAGAACCATCGACGTCGGCGTCGGTCATGATGATAATCTTGTCGTAACGTAGCTTGTCGGTGTTTGCCTCGAAGTTGTCATTGTCCTCCATACCGAATCGAACACCGATTGACTGGATGATGTTCATCACTGACTCGGCTTCGAACACGCGGTGACGCTGCACTTTCTCTACATTCAGAATCTTTCCGCGTAGAGGAAGGATGGCTTGCGTATAGCGGTCGCGTCCCTGCTTGGCTGAACCACCAGCCGAGTCACCCTCGACGAGGAAGATTTCGCACTTCTTAGGATCGCGGCTAGAGCAGTCGGCTAGCTTTCCAGGAAGTCCACCACCGCTCATGACGTTCTTGCGCTGTACGCTCTCACGTGCCTTGCGTGCTGCGATACGTGCTGTGGCGGCTAGCACTACCTTGTTACAGATCATCTTAGCTTCGTTAGGATGCTCTTCTAGATAGTAGTTGAGAGCTTCGCCTACAGCCTGTTGCACAGCACCAGAAACCTCTGAGTTGCCAAGCTTGGTCTTGGTTTGACCTTCAAACTGAGGCTCGGCTACCTTGATAGAGATTACGGCTGTGAGACCCTCACGGAAGTCGTTACTTTCGATTTCGATCTTGGCTTTCTCTATCTGACGTGAGATCTGTGGGTCGTTATCAGCATAGTTCTTTAACACACGGGTAAGCGCTGTACGGAAGCCGGTGACGTGTGAACCACCCTCGATGGTGTTGATGTTATTGACGTATGAGTGAAGGTTCTCGTTGTAATCGGTGTTATACATGATGGCAGCCTCGATTGGCACACCTTGTTTCTCCGTCTTGAGGTAGATGACGTCGTCAAAAAGGTGTGCGCGATGGCGGTCGATGTAACGTACAAACTCCTTCAAACCATCCTTAGCGTGGAACACCTCTTGGCGTGTCTTGCCTGTTTCGGGGTCAGGACGCTCGTCGGTCAAGGTAATCTTAACACCTGCGTTGAGATAAGCGAGCTCACGCATACGACGTGCTACAAGGTCCCACTTGTATGTTGTGGCTGTGAAGATAGTGGCGTCGGGCCAGAACTGCTGACGTGTACCGCGCTTTTCGGTTTCGCCTACCACCTTTACGGCATAGAGAGGTTTGCCCTTTTCGTATTCCTGCTGGTAGATCTTACCATCACGGAACACCTGCGACTTCATGTGAGATGACAAGGCGTTAACACAGCTAACACCCACACCGTGTAGACCACCACTCACTTTGTATGAGCCTTTGTCAAACTTACCACCGGCGTGAAGTACGGTCATCACCACCTCAAGGGCGCTCTTGTGTAGCTTCTTGTGCTCGTCTACAGGGATACCGCGGCCGTCATCTTCTACGACGACTGATCCATCGGTACATAATGTGACTTCAATATTATGGCAGTATCCTGCCATTGCCTCGTCGATAGAGTTGTCAACGGTCTCGTTGATCAGATGGTGGAGACCCTTTTCGCTGATGTCTCCGATATACATAGCAGGGCGTTTGCGCACTGCCTCCAGTCCTTCGAGAACTTGGATGTTACTTGCCGAGTAATTGTTCTCGGCATTCTGAATATCTGCCATTTTGATAGTTTGTCTATATACTATGCAAAGGTACAATTTTTTCGATAAATAACGAAACTTTTACTATGTAAAAAACGGCGTGAGAAAGCTTTTAAACGGCAGTTTCGTTTGTTTGCAAATTGCTTTCGGTTGTAAACGAAAAACGATGCTATACGACCCGTCGTGGGTGCGTGTAGCATCGTTGTGAAGTGTTGTCTGTAAATGCAACAGCTCGCATATCCGGTAAAGATATGCGAGCATGGTATATGTTTCAGCTATGACTCTGAATGTTCTTAACCTAGAGTAGCGATATGACGGCAAAGGCTAGACTTCAGATTGGCAGCCTTGTTCTTATGGATAATGTTAGTTTTAGCTAACTTGTCCAACATCTTCTGTACAACAGGATACAACTTAACTGCTGCATCTTTGTCAGAAGTAGCACGCAACTTGCGCACTGCGTTACGCATAGTCTTTGCGTAGTATTTATTGTGCTGCGCCTTAACTTTGTCCTGGCGGATTCTTTTAAGTGATGATTTGTGATTTGCCATCTTACGATTTTCTGTTATTTCTTGTTTGTAGTCCCTAGCAGAGTCGAACTGCTCTTTAGAGAATGAAAATCTCTCGTCCTAACCGATAGACGAAGGGACCATCCGTTTGAATTGCGGGTGCAAAGGTACAACGAATATTTTAATGCACCAAATTTTTCCGTCTTATTTTTAATAAAACGCCTTTATTTTTATGTTTTTAGATAGAAAAAGGCTTCCTCGGGCGTGTTTTGATTGCTTTATGCTGCTTCACGGCCTATCAGCAAGAATCGTCTTAAATTCCTGAAATATCATGTATAAAAAGGCATATTGTCGAATATTCTACGTACCTTTGTCTTGATGATGCAGATAAAGACGCAAGCTATCGTGCTACGCACGGTCAAATATGGTGAGAAGCAACTCATTGTTGATCTTCTGACCACAACCCAAGGGCGTGTGTCGTTCCTTGTCTCGGTATCTAGTAGTAAGACGGCGCGTGTCAAGAAACAGCTCTTTCAACCGCTCACGTTGCTCCGTGTAGAATATCGTTTCAAGCCCAATGCGCGTTTGCAGCATCTACAGGATGTGGGGTTGGATGTGCCTTTTGCCTCTATCCCATTTGATGTGGTCAAGCAATCATTGGTGCTGTTCCTCACCGAGTTTCTGTATAATGCCACTTGGAATGAACCGCCCAATGAACCGCTATTCAGCTATCTGAGGTCAAGCTTGCTTTGGCTGGATCAGAGTAAGGGCAATCTAGCCAACTACCACTTGGTACTGATGATTCATCTGAGCCGATTCTTGGGTTTCTTTCCCAACCTAACCCATTATCGCGCGGGGTGTTTCTTCGACTTGCGAGATGCAGTGTTCACCACCGAATGTCCTTCGCATCCCGATTATCTCGCACCGCAAGAGGCGCAGCACCTAGGACTGCTCACCCGTTTATCGTTCGAAACGATGCATGTGCTCAAGTTGACTCGCGCCCAGCGTCACCGCACTCTGAACATAATCGTGCACTATTACCGACTTCATCTGCCACAGATGAACGAGATGCGGAGCTTAGATGTGCTTGGCGAACTGTTTGCCTAATCTCTTATATCCTATATATATTAAGGTAGAAAAGGATGTGATGATAGATTGTTATCATCCAGATGAATGACATAACGAATAACCTTTTATAATAGAACAATATGAAAACAGATGACCAACTGCGATGTGTCACTCGCTCTACTGAATATCTCATCCGTCGTCCGTGGCTCACAGCACGTCGTGACGAGATAGTATATCCCGATGGAAGGGTGCAACCCGAATATTATGTGTTGGAGTATCCCGACTGGATTAATATCATTGCGGTCACTGACAAAGGACAAATCATCTTGGAACGTCAGTGGCGTCAAGCTCTAGGTGTAGTCTCGCTTGAGATTCCTGCAGGTGTGGTGGAGGAAGGGGAGACGCCACTTGAAGCTGCCCAACGTGAGCTAGCAGAGGAGACAGGCTACACGGGAGGTTCCTGGACCGAACTGCTCACCATCGCTCCTAACCCTGGCGTGATGACCAATATGTGCCATTGCTTTGTGGCACATGGGGTGACTCACACCACATCGCAGCGCTTAGATGCTACTGAGGATCTTGAGGTGATGCTCTGCGACGAGACGGAGGTGTTTGAGAAACTGCAAAGTGGCGCCTTCCTTCAAGCAATGATGGTGGCGCCACTTTGGAGATATTTCTATCAGAAACAGGAAAGGAAGTAGTGTCTCTCCTGCCGTATCGCTATCCTATACGCATGATGCGTATGGTGCGGTTGTTCTTATTGCAAGATATATAATAGGTGTTGTTGGTGTAGATGTCTTCGTTTCCTTCCATGTCGAGCGTGAAACCATTCATCTTCACCTGCGACACGAGGTTCTGATAGGTGGCATCGTTGAACACACCCATGATGATCTCACTACCCGTTACACCTACATAGCTCGACACACCAGCGCGTTGTGCACGTGGGTAATCTTCGTATTTGCCATCGGTAATGATTTTAGCCAAGCGGCAGTTCTTATATAGCATCTGATCATATTTGGCTACGCGGAACACCTCGTAACCCGCTTTGGTTTTGTATCCGTATTTCTTTGCGATAGCGCTAGTGTTATCTTGCTGCGCAAAGAGATCTATAAGCTCCTTGACGCTGAGCACCTCTGTGCTAGGCGCTACCTGTTCCACTGCTTCCGTTAGTGTAGTGGTAGTGGTTGCGGGTGTTTCGTTTTGCTTGATGAGCATGGTAGAATAACAACTGCTCAAGAGTAGGGTGGCAGTGAATAATCCTGTAATTGCAATCTTCTTCATTTGATATCTTGTCTTGTTCTGAATCTTAATCCTCGTCTTGCGCTTTGAGTTTGAGGGCAGCTTCGATACCCGACTCCACCTCTTGCATACTTGTAGAAGGCTCAAAGCGATCAATCACGTGTCCTTCGTGATCGATAAGGAACATAGTGAAGTTCCATTTTACATCTGGCTTTTTCGCATAGTTGGCATCCACTTCACGGAAAGTCGCGTCTAGATAACGTCCCGTGGCACTGTTGAGATTGAAACCCTTGAAAGGTTTCTGAGCCACCATGTAGGTATAGAGAGGGTGGGCTTTGCTGCCTATGACATTAATCTTCTGATACTGATCGAATGTGATGCCGTAGGTTTCGGTACACCACTGATGGATGGCGGCATAGCTTCCAGGTGCTTGCCAACCAAACTGGTTGCATGGGAAATCAAGAATCTCAAATCCTTGCTGCTTGTATTTCTTGTAGATTGATTCCAGTTCGGCGTATTGTGGGGTGAATCCGCAGTGCGTGGCGGTGTTGACGATGAGGAGCACCTTGCCTTTATAGCGTTTCAGTTTGATGCTTTTGCCGGTGCCATCCGTGACGCTAAACTTATAGATGTTCTTCTGTGCCGAAGCCGTGAGGGCGAGTAGGGCACAGAGCCATAGCGTGATGAGTCGCTTCATAAGGAGATAAGTTGAGGAGTTATTGGTTGGTAAGCAGGGCGAACAGTTCTCTCATACCCTCTGATGCTCCCTTTTGGATATGGGTTACCTGGCGGCGAGAACTAGTCATCACCTCGTTAGGGTCAATCAGATAGATGGGAGTGGAAGGGCTGGCATACTGTACCAATCCTGCTGCGGGGTACACGTTGAGTGATGTGCCTACGATAACGAAGATATCCGCATTGCTTGCTGCGATGGCAGCGGGTTCAATCATCGGCACGCTCTCACCAAAGAAGACGATAAACGGACGCAATAGGCTGCCATCGCCAGCCTTTGTGCCAGGTGTCACCTCGCAATCGTCGGGGTTGAGCTGCTCTATGTATTGTGCATCGTAAGGATCACTACTAGAGCATACCTTGGCTAGCTCGCCATGCAGATGGATCACCTCTGAAGAGCCGGCAGCCTCATGTAGGTTGTCCACGTTCTGTGTGATCACCGTCACATGATAGAAGCGTTCTAGTTGTTGGATGAGCTGGTGGCCCTCGTTAGGCTTTGCTTCGAAGAGCTTCTTACGCAAGCGGTTGTAGAAGTTGGTCACCAATACGGGATCATCTTCCCATGCTTCGTGTGTAGCCACCTTCTCCACAGGATAGTTTTCCCATAGACCATCATTTCCACGGAATGTTTTGAAGCCACTTTCCACAGACATTCCGGCACCAGTAAGAAACACTAAATTCTTCATAGCCTAATCTTCGTTGTACCCAATCAGTTGTTTTAACAACTGCAAAATTAGGCAATTTTTGTTGAATGTATGTCATACTATTATGGAAAAATAGTACCTTTGCACATTATTAATTGTAAAGAATATACACAAATGGACAAATTAAGCTATGCGTTAGGCATCGGTATCGGCCGCCAGTTGGCACAGATGGGTGCATCCGACCTTGTTATTGATGACTTTGCACAGGCTATTAAGGATGTAGTTGCAGGCGCAGGTCTGCAGGTAGAAGAGGCTGAAGCACATGCATTGGTAGAAGAGTTCTTCCAGAAACAAGAGGAGAAACAACGTCAAGCAGCTGCTGAGGCAGGCAAGATGGCTAAGCAAACCGGAGCCGACTACTTGGCTAAGAACGCTGAGCGTGCAGAGGTTGTTACTCTTCCTAGCGGTTTGCAGTATGAGGTATTGCGTGAAGGCAATGGTAAGAAGCCAAAGGCTACCGATCAGGTGCGTTGCCACTACCTAGGAACCCTTATCGATGGAACCAAGTTTGACAGCAGTTATGACCGCGGTGAGGCTGCCGTGTTCCCACTCAATCAGGTGATCAAGGGTTGGACCGAGGGTCTGCAGTTGATGCAAGAAGGTGCTAAGTATCGTTTCTTCATCCCTTACGATCTTGCTTATGGTGAGCGTGGAGCTGGTGCTTCCATTCCTCCGTTCTCAGCATTGGTGTTCGATGTAGAGCTCATCGACGTGCTTTAATCTTCCGAAAACAATAATTTATAGTACATAAAAATGAAAAAATTAGCTATTCTAGCTGCCACAGCATTAGCAGTGGCTACGTTTACTGCCTGCAACAATGGTAATGGCAAGGCAGAAATCAAGGACGATGTCGACTCTCTGAGCTATGCTGCTGGTTTGCAAAGCGCTCCTATGATGGATCAAGCTATGCAACAGATGCAGATCGACTCTACCTATGAGGATGAGGTGATCAAAGGTATCTATGCTGGCATAAAGAGTGCAACGGACAAGAAGAAGGCTGCTTACAATGCAGGTATCATCATCGGCAACCAGCTTGCTATGATGAACAAGGCTGCAAGCCAAGAGCTCTTCTCAGGTGACAGCACCAAGACCCTCTCTCTGAAGAACCTCGTAGCCGGATTTGTTGCAGGTGCTACGAAGAAGAATATGAAGATGACCGAGGATCAGGCACGCGAGTATGTGCAGAGCAAGAGTCAGCAACTCAAGGCTAAGAGCGCTGAGAAGATGTATGGCCCAGCTAAGAAAGCCGCAGAGAAGTGGATGACTGACAATGCCAAGAAGGCCGGCGTGAAGAAGCTCGGACAAGGCGTTCAGTACAAGGTGCTCAAGGAAGGAACGGGTGCTATCCCTACTAATGGTCAGAACGTGAAGCTCAACTATGAGTTGAAGGGTACCGATGGCAAGGTGATTGAAAGCACCTTTGGCAAGCAACCTGCTCAGATGCCTGTTAGCGGTGTGATTCCAGGATTCACAGAAGCTCTCACCCACATGCCTGTAGGTTCTAAGTGGGAGGTTTATATCCCTTATAGCGCAGCTTATGGTGAGCGTCAGACTGGTCCTATCAAGCCATTCTCTAACCTCATCTTCACCATTGAGCTCCTCAGTGTAGAGGCAGGTCAGACTGCGCCAACTCCAGCACAACCAGCTAAGTAATCTCAAAACACAACACAATATCAAGGGGGATGCGACACCAGTCGTATCCCCTTGTATTAAATATTCAGAATAATGAAAAAGTCTTTATTATGTATGCTTGCCCTTGTAGCAAGCTTGTCAGCTCATCAAGCAGATGCGCAGACGCTTAAGACACAGGCCGACTCGGTGAGCTACGCTGCTGGTGTGGCTGTTACCGATGGACTGCAATCGTATCTCGAAAAGCAGTTTGGTGTAGACAAGAGTCAGATGCCAGATGTGCTCCGAGGTGTAAATGACGCTATGAAGCAACGCAATGATAAGCAGTTTCAGGCTTATGAGGCTGGAATGCAGATTGCCTCAATGCTCAACAAGCAGATGTTGCCCCGTATGAAGCAGGGCTTTGAGGGCACTGAGAATGCGCTCAATGAAGAGATTGTGCTCCAAGGCTTCTTGGCTGCGCTCAACAATGACACCACCGTCTATAGCCTAGCGGCAGCCAAAACCAAGTTTACCGAAAGCATGGCACAAGCTAAGACCGAACGTGAAGAGAACGCCAAGGCTGAGGGCGCTAAGTTCTTAGCAGAGAACAAGAAACAAGCTGACGTGGTGACGCTTCCTAGCGGTTTGCAGTATAAGGTTCTCGTGGCAGGTAAGGGTGCTATCCCTACCGCTGATGACCAAGTGGAAGTGGTGTATGAGGGTCGTACCATCGATGGTAAAGTGTTCGATTCAACCAAGAAACATAACACCGCCACTGACGTGTTCCAAGTCAATCGTCTGATCAAAGGATGGACAGAGGCTTTGCAGCGCATGCCTGTAGGTTCTAAGTGGGAACTTTACATCCCTTATGACCTTGCTTATGGTGATCGTGGCGCAGGCAGCGACATCGCTCCTTACTCAACCTTGATCTTCACCATGGAGCTGAAAGGCATCGTGGAAAAGCAAGCTGACGCTACAAAGAAGGACGAAGCTAAGCCCGCTGCTACTCAGCAGACCACTAAAGCCACTCCTAGCGCTACCGCAAAGAAGACTGGTAGCCGTCAGGTAGCTGCTAAGAAGAAGCGCTAATAGCCACTAAGCTCTTCGGTGATTATACGTCTTTGTAGCAATGGACGTAATCATCGTGTAGCGTTCCACCATAAACCAAACCGTTTCTCCTATGTCATCTTATCGTGTTAAGCAATAAGATGGCATGAGAGAAACGGTTTTTTCTTATTCCCCCGTTGGTCGCTATCTACGCTGCGTCATGGCATATACCCACTGCGTCAGCGTGTATAGCATGATGATTACTTCTCAAAGTGCTGATAGTCCTTGCGGTCTTCCCAGTCACCGCCCCAGTTGAATCCGGCTTCCTTGAACAGACGATAGCACAAGTCGTCCTTTTCTATCTTATAGTCGAAATCCTTTGTGCGGTCAAGGTAGGGCGCACCAGTAGCTGGTTCAATGATTTCGGTGCCATCAGCAAGAAACTTGTGATATGGATTGTAAAGCGTGTTGATGTCTATGGCCAGCCCCATTCCGTGCTTCGATACCGTCTGCGTGTGAGAGATGAAACGGAAGTTGAACGATGAAGAATTGTTGTCGCGCATCGCCATCTCGTCATCAGCTTCCCAATAGTCGATCAGGCGCATCCGTTCGATAGGATATTGTGCGTCGTAGAGCTTTCGGAAGATCTGCAACACCGTGTCAGCTACCGACTTATTGAGCACCATCTCACCCATTATCGTCGTGCCGTTCTTGTCCATGTGCAGACAGGTGAGATAGCGCAGCGAGTCGCGTGGCACGGTGCAGTCGGCCTTGAATGATCGTCCTTGCATCAGCGCGAATACCGAGTCGGGGATGGGCGAGACGTTAAAGAAGGTGTCCTCGCCAAATCTGTTCAGTGCCGCTTCAGGTACAATGTCACCCGGTTTGAAGTTCATTGTGACAGGATTGTCCGTGTGATAGTCGTTGTTATCGTCCGAACATGCAGTCAGAAGCATTATAGGGGTTGCCAATAGCAGCAACATAAGATATATGGGGAACGTTCTTTTCATATTACAATGTGACATTAGAAGTCTTTAGGCTGCAAAGATAGCACATTCCTCAAAGCTATGCAAACCTAAAGTGCAGTCAATGTCAAGTTGAGGCTTACGATGGCGGCAACTGCAATTGTTCTTAACATAAATGTTTTGGTTTATTATTTGATTGTTTATCCTGTTGTATCTTACTCTTCGAAGATGGGTTGACCTACGCATCCGTTAGGCGCTTGTACGTGAAGCAAGGCGGCTATCGTGGGCGCGATGTCGGTCATGAATGTTGGGCGCGTGGTGGCTCCATGCTGGATACCCCATCCCATGAATACGAGGGGGATGTGTGTGTCATATGGATTCCATGCACCATGATCCGTGCCCTGTGGACCATGCGCATAGTAGTTGGGCTTCAGAACAATGGCTACGTCACCGCTACGCTCACGGTTGTATCCATTGATGATACGTTGCTTCACATCTTCGGGTATGTTCTCATAGGCCACCTTGTCCATATCGCAAGCGTAAAGCATCGTTTTGTCATCCTTCAGACAGTTGACCACCACTGCTTTGATGCGGGCAAAGTCGAGTCCTTTTGCCTTAATCACATCCCGATTGAAGAACACTTGATAGTTGAGAATCATCTTCACCGCGTTAGCTGCTTCAGGATATTTCAAGGACAATGCCTCTTCTATCTTCTTCTTAGCTGCGCCATTGTCCCAGCATCCTGCTGGTATGCGATTGTCTTGCAGAAAGGTAGAGTTGTTCATCGCACCATGATCAGCACTGAGGAAGACGAGGTAGTTGCCCTTACCCACTTTGTTGTCAAGGTAGGTCAAGAACGCCTCCAATGCCTTATCAAGCCTTAGGTAAGTGTCCTCCGTCTCTATGGCGTGTGTACCCACCTGGTGTCCGATGTAGTCGGTGCTGGAACAGCTCACCGCCAATAGGTCCGTCTCGTCATCCTCACCTAGATGTTCGCCCTCAATAGCGGCTTGCGCCAAGTCGAGTGTGAGCTGATTGCCAAATGGCGTGTTGCGTATGATGTTGTATCCGTACTTCTTATATAATGTGGGAAGGTCGAGGGGCAGTGTGGCTTTCACCCCTTCTTTGATTCCGCCTTCGTATGCGGTCTCGTCAGCGGTGCTCTCCACGTATGTGTTCTTAGGGTACATTGTTTCCCATGAGTGAGATAGATATTTTGCGGGGAGCTTTTTCTTATTGAAAGCATCAACCCAACTGGGCAAAGCATTCATATAGTAAGTGCTGGTGATGAAGTTGCCCGTTTCGTCATCAAACCAAAAAACGCCGTCGGGGTTGTGTCCTCCAGGCAGAATGGACGAACGATCTTTCAGCGCTATCCCCACCACTTTGGCTCTGCCGTTAGAGGCAATCTTCATCTCGTCACCAATGGTGGTCACCCAGAGGTTACGAGGCGACATCAGTCCGGCTTTGTTCTTTGTACCTACAGGCTTCACGGTGTTGTCATCGGTGCAGTACACTTCCTGTCCGTCCTTAACAAAGTTGTTTCCAGCAATGCCGTGAATAGAAGGAACGCTACCCGTGTAGATACAAGAGTGGCCCACTGCCGTTACTGATGGGATGTAGGGTAGGCGCGTGTTTTCGCAGGTGAATCCTTCCCTTAACAGTCTCTTGAAACCACCTTCGCTATATCGTTTTTCATAACGATAGAGATAGTCCCATCGCATCTGATCTACGACGATACCCACTACAAGCTTCGGACGCGCCGTCTGAGCTTGAACATTGTTATACATCATCACACCTACCATGAAGGCCAAAGTGCAAATCTTTTTCATCTTCATACCTTAAAATATTGACTTGTATTAACTGCTGCAAAGGTATTGGGATGATTTTTCAATAAGGTTACATCGCTTTTAAGTAAAGATTAATCTAAGGAAAAGCGACAGCGTACATGGGGCGTCTATCTCTTTTTATGCCGTTCTGTATGTAGAGATGAACAGTACGAACATGAATCTTGATTATTTCTATCCAATGTACGATATAAAACAATGGGCGGAACCCGCTTCCCTGATCTAGGGAAAGTGGTTCTGCCCATATCTATGAGAGTGATAACCTTGTTATCTTACTACGATCTTTCTTGTTGTTCCGTCGCTCATCTTCTCAATGCGCAGACCTTTAGTGTTGCTGCTTGAACGAATGCCGCCGACCGTGTAGGCTGCGGAGACGGTAGTTTGAGATGCGGATGTTGCATCAGAGAGACGTGTCACGATGGCTATGGTATCATTAGAGAAGTCTGACTCGCCTTCCTCATAAACCGCAGTGACGTTATAGGTAACGTTTTGTTCCTTCTCTACATCGCTATCGGTATATGTCACCTCAGTCACGGGATCAGCATTGAGCTTCTCGCCGTTGCGGTAGATGTTATATCCGATGAGTGTCTGCGAAGGTTCTTCGCCGTTGTAAGGGCTATATGTGATGTCGTCCACCATACAGTAGAGGAAGCATCTCATGCAGCGGATAGCGAAGTAGCGTGCACCTGCAGGCAGATTGTAAGCGTAAGCGTCGCTGTTCCACCAATCCCATACGGCAATATGGCTATCTTGCTCCACCTCAACGAAGCTATCAGGGTTCTTGTCCGTGGTAGAGTAGTAGACCTTGAGCCAGTCGGCACCAGATGCTGCGCTCGGAGTGCGAGCAAAGAAAGATATGGTCTGCGCCTTGCCATCGAGATGTGGTGAGATCAACCAGTCGTCGTTGCTCTTATAGTAATCGTCGTTAGAGGTACACATGATATATTGTACGCCCGACTTAGATTGGAACACATTGTCATAATGGTCTTCAGTGATCACACCAGCCTCGGTCGTGTTGAATATCTGCCAAGCCATGGGCTCGCCTTTGTGAGCATAGTCGACAGGGATAACCGGACTGTTCAGCGTTGCGCCGCCATCACGATCCACCACTGTCCATTCGCCAATGTTGTCAATGATGAAAGGCTCATAGCTCTCAAAGTCGTCAGTGATAGGTTCGGCAGGCTCGGTCTCTACGGCATCCTTTGATGTGCATGCGGTCCATGCTAGCTCGATGGCGTCGTCCGATTGTGCAGCTTGGAGGTTGAGCGGGATGTCCACTTCGTTCTGACGCACTGACCAAGCGATGCTACCCAAGGTGTCATCAGCTGCTACCTCGTCACCAGCATACTCAATACCAGTGCTCCATACAGCTCCCTCGCTACGTGCGTCGGCAAGGGTTGCGGTTACGTCAAAGGTGTATACCGAGCTCTCGGTTGGTTCAGTGGTGCAGTCGCTGATGCGGCTCTGCTCTTTTCCGTCGCGGTAGAGCACCACGTTATAGCCAGTTGCGCTCACGCTACCATTATTATATACCTCTACGTTGAAATGAGTCTGCTCACCAATGCTCACTCTTTGCTTGTCTGAGGTAAACGATTTGACGCCAATGTTTTGGCTGAAACCAGCCTCGGCTATTGAGATGTTGTCCACAAAGACATAATGATGTGAACCGTCATCGCTATCGAGGTTGAGGTCAAGAGCATACTGCACGTTGTGTCCGGCATACTTGATGAGGGGCACTTGGCACGTCGTCCAACCCGATTTGCCATCAGTATAGGGGCTAAACTTGCCATTGTTCACGTTCTGCCATTCGCCTCCATCTACCGACACTTGAAGCACCACTGCGTCGCGTGAGCTACCGTATAGGTCTGCGTCGTCAGCCTTTCTCTGATATAATGAGAACGAGAACACTGGGTTCTGCATATCCTTGAGGTCAAATATAGGTGACATGGCTCTAGAGCGGTCGCCATCGAAGGCATAATAGGTGTCAGCCATGAGCATGTATCCGTCACCATCAGGTGTATCGATGCCTGTATCGTCGGTTGTGGTAACGTCCCACGAATTTACAGAAACGGCATTGTCAGTAACCCATCCGCAGTCAACAACCTTACCTGAAGCAAAGCCCTCGGTATAAGGTGCAGTGATAGGTGTGCCGCTGATCACGTTGTTAGAGAGCGTATCTTCGCCGCATCCCAAAGTGGCAACAGGCACTACGCTGAAGACATAGCTACGGAGCGTAGCATCTGATGGGGCGAATGTGTATTGTGTTTCTGCCGTCTTGCCGATGGTGTCACCATCAAGCACAATGGCATATTGCAGTGAAGCCTCGTCATAGTAGCCTCCGTTAACAGAAGCCTCGGGCTTGTTCCATTGCAGAGAGATAGATAGATCCTTGTTTCTGCTTGCCGTAAGCGCTTTGACATTCTTAGGTACGTCCAGTCCTACGTAGACCTTGGCGGTTTTCGCTTCGCCCTCGCCATCATCATTGATAGCTTTCACCTCGTAGGTGTTGTATCCTTGGAGTGCTTCCTCATCGGTATATTCCATGTATGTGCCAGGCTCTACGTCTGTGAGTGTCTTGATCTCCTCGCCGTTTCTAGAGATTTTTACGCTAGAGAGAGAAGATAGCGCTTCACCCTTAGATGTGATTGCTGGTGTGGTGAAAGATATGGTGGCTTTCAACTCGCCGGCTGGTGCTGCCACTGCCTTGAGACCTGATACCGAGTCGGGCACGCTACCCGAAGACAGTTCTTTGATATAGATGCTATCCACCTCGATACGTCCCTGGTTGGCAATGCTATACGCATATAAACCGATGGCATATTCGCCTGTAGCATCTACAGTGAATCGCTGGTCATAGTGGGTGTCATCACCTCTAACAAAATCAACGAGATTCAACAGCTCAGTGGTCTGTGCATCTACGCTTCGTGAACCACCGAGGGTGACCTTTAGGCGCTCTACCTTGTTGTACATACCGCTATATATATAGCAAGATAGCTCATAGACCTTGCCTGCCTCTAGGTTGAACACGGGTGATAGCAACCAGTTGTCATGTGCTAAGGAACCCTCTTTCAGTATTCTGGCTTGTCCGTTGCCGTTTGAAGAATAGTAAATCCAAGTGCGCGTGGTTTCTGCGTTGGGATTGACGCTCTCCCACTTGTTGAAATCTTCTTCCGAATTGAAGTTTTCCACAAAGACGGTGTCAATCTCATTTGCCGAAACGGTGGATGTCCCTAGATACGGGAACCACATCGTGAAGCAAAACACGATGGCTGAAATAAGTTTCTGTTTCATAAGCGTTGTAATTAAAAGAGCGAATGTTGTGGCTTTGTTATCCGCTACAAAGTTACGACAAATCCCTTTTAAGGGACCAACAAGCACTACGGCAATACTACTGCATACTGTTAAATCGCTCTTCCTCAGTCATCAAGAACGCCTTCATGTCCGCTCCATTCTCTAGATTCATCTTCTTTCGGAGCCTATTGCGTGACGACTCTATGCTTCTCACCTCATGGTAAGTGAGGGCGGCAATCTCCTTTGTGGACATCCCAAGGAAGATGTAAGCGCATAGGCGTAGGTCGTTCTCGGAGAGCTTAGGATAAGCCAAGGAAAGCTTCTTGAGAAACTCGGGATGTACCTCTTCAAAGAAGATTCTGAAATCGTCGTTCACCGGCTTGTCGTTGAAGTGGGCTAGCATGCTCTTGATGCGCTTCAGCGTTTCCGTGGTTTCGGACGCGTCTTTTTTATCGATAGTGGTCTGAAGCTTTTCCAGTTCCTTGCTCACCTTCTGATGAAAGTCGTTCACGGCAGCAAGGTCGATGGTGTAGGAGGTGAGTTGTCTGCTCTTATGGTCTAGCTCCAGTCGCATCTTCTTTTGTTGACGCTCGTGTTCTTCCTGCTCGTACCTTAGCAGTTGCTCCTTCTGCGCAGCTATCAGACGTCCTTTGCGCTTATCCTCTCTCGACTTTAGCCAAAGCATTACGGAGAAGATGATCACTACCGCAAGGAAGGCAAGTGACCCATAGATGATGAACGTTCTTGTGTGAAGACTTTCCTTTAGGGTGGCATTGTGCTGTGCGAGACGCTCCGTGTCGTAGGCAATGAGTAGCTGGCGCATCTGTGAGTTGTTGTCTTCCTTCTGTAGCGAGTCGGCCAGTTGATCGTAGAGCAGCATATCATGTAGCCCTTTAATCGAGTCGCCGATGCTGAAATTGACGTCGGCCAGTTGATCGTAGAGCAGCATATCATGTAGCCCTTTAATCGAGTCGCCGATGCTGAAATTGACGTCGGCCAGTTGTCTGAGTGCGTTGACCTTCAGTGGAAGTGGTAGCGTCGGTAACACCTTGTAGATGGAACGTTGTATCTCTTTTGCCTCGCCCGCCTTGCCGTTCTGTGCCTTTACCAGCGCCATGTTGAGATAGGTCTGTATGCTCTTGGCATTGATGGGTAGGTGGCGTGTCTCATTGAGAGCTTTTGTGAGCCATTGCTCGGTCTGCGCATAAGCCCCTTGTGAGTAGTAGACCTCGGCGATGTTGGTATATATCTGCGCCCGCTCATAGTGTTCCTCGGGTAGCGTGTTGCTCAGGGCCTTCTGCATCTGCTCAAGCGCCTCGGCATATCGGTGCTGACCATAGAACGTGAGCCCCTTGTTGTTGTAGAGGCGTGTAAGGTTTTTTCGGTCACCCGTCTTGGTTGAGAGCTCTATCGCTTGCGCGAGCAGGTTCTGCGCTTGGGCAAAGTCGAGCGTGTTATAATATACATAGAAGATGCTATTGTATACCTGAGCCAGAAACTTCATGTCGCCCAGGGTCTTGGCTAAGCCGCTAGATTGCTCCAGCAAGGACAGTCCCTTAGCACCATTGCCTAGCGCTATGTTGGCATTGCCACAGAGCCATTCGGCTTTCATCAGTGTCACCGAGTCGGCCCGCTGCATCTCGTGCGTTGTGCCCAATGTTTCAATGATCTGGTTGGTCAGCAGAAGACATTCGGCTTGCTTTCCGTTGGTATGTAGCTGCTCTGCTTTCTCATATTGTGCCTTGATGTTTTGCGTGCTCTCTGCGTATGTTCCCTGTGCGAAACATACGAGGTAAAGAATGATTATTGGCAAAACTTTTGTCATACTATTGCAAAGGTAATGCCTTTCCTTGTAAATCGCAACAGAATCTGAAGGAAAAGTATGTCATGCTAAGAGATGAAAAGCTTATAAAACGTTTATTAGGCTACCAACTTTTTGGCTCGCTATTTTATAACTTTCTTATCCCGAACAGAGGTGTTGTTTTACCTTGACAGACCTGTGATTCATACAGTGAGCCGCTAAAGATATCGAGCAAATGTACATATTTCGTCATTTTCAGCACCATTTTCTTCTTACATTCGAAGAATTTATTCTATCTTTGCGATTGGATTATTTGGCGAATAGTATCTAACTACTTGAAACCGAAGCTTCCATGCCTCAGCTCGCACCGAGCCTCTAGTGGCCTTAGGACTACAACAAGGAGAACAGAGTGGGTACGAGGTACGACATAATTAAGGCGTTTACTTGACGCTCTGTTCATGACTATCTGAAACTTCGCAACTTTCATTATCCTGTCACGAACTCAGCAACGGTAGATGGCTACGGGTGTGATTGTGTCACAACCAGTGGAGTATTGTACCTATATCTATAGGTAGAACTACTCCATGTGGTGACTGCTATCATATCGGCGTGGGGTCTAACGTTGTCTGTTCAACAGGATATGGCAATGCGAAGGCCTCAGATAGTGGAACGGACGACGAGCAGTTCCCACGCTCTTTTTTGTGTTCGTAGATATCTTTTATTAAATAGCTGTATATTGGGAACGTATAGCAATAAATATATGGATATAGCTGAACACTATGAAGCAAAGAGTTTCTTTCGTAATCGGAATTGCAGCAATAATTGTCATAATACTATTGTTGGTTAAAAAGCCCACGTCTGCCCCAACTCATCCCAAGCTAGAAGGGACAAAAGCCATTTTGAATAACAAAATATCAAAAGCCGACTTAAAGAAGTTTCATGTAAACTTCTATATGGAGAACTCTGCAAGTATGGATGGCTATGTTAATGGCAACACTGAGTTTAAGGACGTATTAGGAAAGATGATTGTTTCATCTCACCATGGCTGTAAAGGCACAGACTTTTACTTTGTAAACAATCAAGTATATAAAGCAAATGAAAGCGCCATTGACTTTATACAAATGCTAAATCCTGCCAATATTAAGATAGGAAATGTAGGCTCTACGGATGTCAATCAAATATTCAGAAATATCCTGAAAGATACAAAGAAGGATGTAATATCAATCCTTTTCTCCGATTGTATCTATTCGGTCACTGATGTGAATAGTCAATTGGATAATGCTAAAAATGCCACAACGGATGCGTTTCTAACCGCATTGTCTAAAAACCATTCAATGGCTACTATCATATTGCAGTTTGTATCTACTTTTGACGGCTTCTATTATGATAGGAACGATCACCCATTCGTATGCAAATCACAACGTCCTTTTTATGTCGTGATAACAGGCAATAGAGATGCGCTCAAGACGTTGTATTCTGACTTTAAAGTGGCGAACTTGCCAGGATTGGCTAACGAATGTTTCTTGTCCTCAGAGAGTTGGACATTGGATGAGAATAATTCTTGTTCCATCATCTCCGATTATACGAATGCGCGTAGAATAAAGACTATGAAAAACTTCTTGGACGTAGACGAGATTTCTTTGGATAGAAGTGCTCCTTCTTTGCAATTTGCAATAGGAGTGGATTATTCTAACCTTTTCATTGATGACACTTATGCATTGGACAAAAACAATTATACGGTAGAACCGGATTGTTATAAGGTAATAAAGGTAGCAAAGGCTTCACCTTCTGCAATAGGAGATTTCTATTCTCAACCAATCCGACCTTATGCTATCACACTTAATGTAACTAATGGTTACTTTGCACCCGTAATAACACTGAGTCTGCGTAAGGATATCCCTGCATGGGTTAAGAAAGCCAATATAAAGGACGATGCTGGTTTTGTTCCATCCTCAACACAAAGTTTTGCTATTCAAAAAATGATCGAGGGTATATCCGCTGCCTATAATGAGGATTATTCTGATTACTATAAAGTACAAGTAAATATTAATAAATATAATAAGTGATATGGCTGATATTGTAGCTAACTTTTTTGAGTTGTGGGGTTGGGCTTATTTAGGTCCATTCTCCCAGTATATGTATAAGGCTGATTTATACTTGGTGCCGTTCTTATGGTTGTTATTATTACCATTAGCAGTGCTTTTTATTTATTACAAACTTTGGGATAACATTCGATTTGCCAAGACATGGATTTGGCTTTTGATACTCGTTGTTGTCTCTATCATCATTGCTGCCATAGGATTTGTTGGTGCAGACGAGGGGTTATACGACTATCAGAATGCTCATCATATAACAAACAGCAAGATAGAAGATGTCGACTATATATATTTTTCCATCATTTGCTTTGGTTGGTCATTGGTATGGTCTTTCATCTTATCCATGATCTTAAAATTCTTTAGTATAAAAGGTAGATACATTCCATTTTAAATAGAAGCTGATGAGTAAGTTATATCTTTTTGGTATAGGTGGAACAGGTTCACGTGTAATCAGGTCACTTACCATGTTGCTTGCCGCTGGGGTTCCCGCAGGGGTTGATACAATTGTTCCTGTTCTTATTGATCCTGATTTGGACAATGGTGATTTGACGAGAACAGTAAGTTTGCTTAAAAAGTACAAGGAGATACACGCTGAGTTATCTTTTGGGTCCGAGATTCAGTCTTGTTATTTCAAAGCCAACATTGATGACCAAGGTACAGACTTCCGATTGCCTATAGCTAATGTGGGCAACAAAACGTTTGGGCAATACATTGAGTATGACAATTTAAGAAGAGAAGATAAAGCGATGATAAGTCTCCTCTTTAATGACAAAAATCTCAATGCACAGATGCAAGAAGGATTCAAGGGCAATCCTAATATGGGTAGTATCGTCCTGAATGATTTCTGTGATCCCAACAACAATGTTTTAGCTAATTTGTTATCGGGTTTTTCTGATGGTGACAAGATCTTTATCATCAGTTCTATCTTCGGTGGTACGGGGGCGGCTGGATTCCCTTTGTTGCTAAAAACCTTCCGGCAAGCACAGCAATCCAACATATTTGCTAATCCTGCTATTATATCTGAAGCACCAATTGGAGCCTTGTCAGTCCTTCCTTATTTTGGTTTACAATCTGACAACGATAGCGAAATCAATATGGCAACCTTTGTTACAAAGGCCAAATCAGCCCTTACATATTACCAAAACAATCTTGACACAGATGCTTTATACTATATAGCTGATAACATGGCTAGCTCCTATGAGAATGTCGAAGGCTCTGAGTGTCAGAAGAACGATGCACATCTTATTGAGCTAGCTTCTGCTTTAGCAATTTTGGACTTCACAAATGATTCCCAAATCACACGAGGCGCTCATATTTATAAAGAGTTTGCAACTGAACAGGCTGCCAATACAATGGATTTAAGCCAATTGTCACCTTCTACTAGGAATATTTTGGTACTCCCTTTGATATCTTTCTTTGTCTTTTCTCAGTTCTATCAACATCATCTAAGAGAAACATTTGATGCAGCTTGGGCAAAAGCAAGAAATTTCAAACTAGACATATTGAGTGGGCATTTTTATCGAAACTTGACAACATTCTTTAATCAGTTCGTATATGATAGTGACGGAAATGGTTGGCTAACGGAATTGGCACGAAATAACAGATCGTTTCGGCCATTTAATTTGGAGGGGTATAACAATGTTTTTCATTCCATTATGGGTTACGAACCGAAACAAATTGGGGTCTTGGGGAAACTTTTCGGAAACAAAGATGGCTTTATTCTCATTGATGACGAAATAGCCAAATCGTCCAATGGTGTAGACAAACGCTTATCAGACAAAGACTACTTTATGAATATTCATTGGATTGCAATCCAGAATGCAATAAAAAAACGCTTAAACTTATTATAATATGCCACACGTATATAGACTACATATAGGAGGAGCTCAAACCTTAGATGGTTGGGATCTCTCAAACCAATATGGGAGAAACGAGATTAACAACATCGTTGATCCTTCTGGAGCAACGGCTAGTTTACCGATTACTTCTGTTCCAACACCTTTTGCTAGCCTTGAACTTGCCCGAAATGCGTTTGAGATTTGTGGCACCGTAGATAGAAACGGCTCCAATAACATTGAAGGAGAAACCATCTATCACAAGCTTGTGTCTTTCTCGTTGGATACATTGGAAATCTTTTTCAACTACAACAAACTGAATTCTGAATTTGAGATAATACCTTGGAATGCTAGTACGCAAATTGGTAGTTTGCTTCAAAGCATGGATGCTCATCAACGATTGGGACAAACTCTAAGCTTGTTTCTTAATCAAGATGCGCAAGCATTCAATTTTACTCCTAACACTATATTTTATTTGTTGAATTACAAGAATGGGCCTGCCCCATTGAATATTGTGGGTGGAACATCTACCACATCATTAGCTGTGGCGTCAACAAATGATTTGTCATACGTTAACGTGCCTTTAAGTGGTAACCACAATGCCTACGACAAGAACCCCATTGCGTTTCGTTCATTAATAAAACGTGATCGCGAATTTATCAAATACATATGGATATTATCACTGCAATTTGGTTTTAGTAATATTTATCCAGAAGTCTACAAGTATGTAAACGAATGTTTTAAGGCTATTAATGATCAGCAGTTTAAAACGGAACTTCGTAATTTAGCTTCTTCTGATATTCAAGTTTACGAACCAATAATGGTAGGTGCTGCCAATATCGTATTACCGGGGAATATAGTACTTGGCACTTACAAAGCTCCAGACATAGGCTCAGTGAGTGACTTTACGATTAAGGCTGATTATCCAACAAGTCCACTACCCCTTGTCCTTCCCAACGCATTAGGATACAACGAGGTAGGAATGCGCTATATTACAGGTCCTTGGGACCCACAAGTAAAAGCACCATATTTTGACAATCGTCCTATATCAGAAAGAACATTGCCAAATGACGGCTCATCATACCCATATTTAACGGTAGATGACATATTTCAGCCATTCATTATTCGAACAGCGTTCCCAATTGACGAGAATTCATATTTCTTAGGAAATTACATAGGAAGGAACAACTATAGCTATCTATTGCCTCTCAAAAAAGAGGTTTTCAAGTATCTGAGTTTGGAAACGATATGCGGAAAGACAACTGGTTTTCATGCAACCAATCTTTTTGAATTGAGAGACTTAGCTGGAGGTGGTGTAGAAGCTATCATCCATATTCCTATTCAGAAAGGTAAGTACATTACTTTTAGAAGGAAGTACTTGCAAACAGATGACGAACCGATAATCAAGCAAAACAAAGGTGTAATCGTAGATTGTACTTTTGACTTATACTTATATCCGTCTTATCACATCGTCAATGCTAATAACATTGACAAACCTCAACGCGTTTATTTGCTGGATGGAGATTGGAAGGAACTTACAAAGTATTATGATTACTCGGTCGAATTACTAAAGATAAAAGATGGAGTTGGTGACAACCTGGTTACCTCTGTTATTAAGAGAGAGGATAAAAGTGAAGCCACTTTGACATCAAAGGTCTTTGTTGCCAACGAAGAGTTTGATATTATACAAGTAAGCAATGGATTTGCCTCAGGTATACTTATTCCCAAATATGCGCAGGTAGGTTCTGGCTCTGACATTTTTGAGTTTGCCATCGACTTTGGTACAACAAACACTCATGTCGAATACAAAATAAACAATGAATCAATTACCCATCCATTAGAAATGTCAATATCGGATAGTGCGGTATTGGCAATGCATCCGAACGACAATCATTATCAAGAACTTTTCGAACAGAAAGAGATGGACAATTTTATAGATGCTCCATGCCAAGAGTTCTTACCAACATTGATTGGCGTCAATGAGAAGGCTGGGTTCCCTTTACGAACAAATATATGCATGGGTAAGCCCACTTCATTAGAGCAAGGACAAGACATACGTTCCAAGGTAACATTGGGCGATTATTCTATTGGATTTCATTATGAACGTAAAGAAAATTTGCACAACAATAGAACCCAAACCAATCTAAAATGGTTAGGGGAAGGCAATCAACAATATATCACAAGTTTCTTTGAGGAGTTGTTGATGTTGATAAGAGCTAAGGTGCTTAGAAATGGTGGTTCGCTGAAAAAAACTAAAATCACTTGGTTTTATCCTGTTAGCATGGAGTCCTTTAGGCTTTCCCAGTTAAAGTCAGAATGGACACGACTGTGTCAACGTCTGATAGACGAGCAATGTCCTATCCAAAGTGTGACCGAGTCATTGGCACCTTTCTATTATTACAAGAACACACAAGGAGTAAATGCAGCTTATCGGCCCGTGGTATTAATGGATATTGGTGGAGGAACAACTGACTTTGCTATATATGAAAAGAATCAGCCTAAACTAATATCTTCAGTTCGTTTTGCTGGCAATAGTATTTATGGCGATTTCCCAGGGTTTGGCATTCAGATGAATGGTTTCTATCATAAATATTATGACACCTATCTTGCAAAAATAGATAGCTCGCACATTGACTCTTTGCAAAATGCTTTTGCCAATGTTGTGAACAATGCCATTTCGGCAGATTTCGTATCATTCCTTTATTCATTAGAGCGCAACACAGAGTTAAAGGAAAAGGGTATTTCCATCTCATTCTCTGAGGATTTAAAGTGCGACTATAGAATGAAGACTTCGTTGTTGCTATTTTATGTTGCAGAGGTTTACTATTTAGCACATGTACTAAAGGCAAAAGGCATCGGTACACCTGCTTATCTGACAATAAGCGGAACTGGATCAAAAGTATTAGACCTGATTGGGGGGCAAGCTGAACTAGAAGGCATTGCTAAAATTATCTTTAATGACATCATTGGAGATGAAGATAGAGTAGAATTGAAGCGGGTTAGAATTCCAAAAGAAATCACTTGTAAAGGAGGCTTAAACATGAAGCCCGAAGACATGATAGATAATGTTGATGAGCTGCGTTATTGCTTTGTCGCATCTAGCAAAATAGAAAACCAACTTCACGTTAGGCTAACGGACATTGACGATGAAGTTATTGATCAAGGGATTGATTTCTATAAAACTTTTATTGACTATTTCTTCGAGCTGAATAGTAAGTATTCTTTCGAAAGAAAATTTGGCATCAATACACAAAGAAGCTTCGCTGAATACAAGCAGATTCTTTTGGAACATGCTCATGAAGACTTAGCGTCAGTACTTGATGTACGGAAAGCTGAGAGAAATGATCCAGATGCAGAACTAGAAGATTCAATATTTTTCTTCCCCTTAGCAGGAGGTTTAAATCGTTTATCATACTACATTTCAAATCAAGAATAAGATGAAAAGAATATTATATTTAATCAGCTTTTTAGGATTGTTTCTAACATTGCAATCCTGTGATCGTATAAGTAACCTATTTAACGAAGACGATTCTACGGGCCAACAGGTTGATAATCAGCAACAAGATGAGATTGAAAATAAGGAAGGTCAAACTGCTGAAACAGAAGATAAGACTGCAACTATAGAAATGCAATCTCAACTTCAACAAAACGAAGATGGCATCAAAGCTTTGAGAGACTCTTTGGATAATCTAAAAATGAAGTTGACCAATCTTCAGAATGATATAACAGCGTTACAGCAACAGCAAAAGGAGATTGCCAATGACAAAGTGGGGGTAAAGAACTTATTTATCTATTTGGCAATTTTTTCAATCGTTATAGTAGTGCTAATCGTGTTATTGACAAAAAAGATTACAAGTAAGAGCTCTTTAACCCAAAAAGACATCATTAACGATGTTACAAAAAAAACTAGTGAAATGCAATTGCAAATGAACCAGAATCGTGCGCAGATTAATAGAATAATTCAAGAATTAAATAGCTTGAAACAGATTGTCTATACCTTGCAATCTGATGCTTCCACAATTGTCATTCAACAAGGTAATAAAGCACCAACGCCAGATGGAGGTGAACGCCCTACGGTGAAAACAACAAATGGTGTATTCTACATGAAGCGCCCTAGTGGAGAAAATGAGTGGGAACTGAGTTTGAAAAGTGAAATTCAAACAGAAGAAACACTTTATCGTTTCGAGATAGATAGGAGACATGCAAACATTGCTCACTTTAAATTTGACTGCGCAACTTCTCGTCGTGTGTCTTGGGCATTAACAACAAGAGATAAAACTATAAACAGTGCTTGTAAGGCCTCTTACAAAGGTAACACTGGCAAGTATCACAACACTAGAGATGGTGAAGCCGAACTTAGAGATGGAAAATGGGTTGTAACGCGCAAGGCGGAGGTAACATTTGAATAAAAACGATGGAATCAGTAGAAATTATAATTATTTTGGCGATCCTGTGTGCACAGGTGTATGTAGCCTATAAGGCATGGAGACAGATAGAAAGTATTAGTCATTTCTTATCTTCTGAAGATAATCTAGAGTTGAAACAAACAACGATAGATCTAAAAGAGGATGGAGAGAACAACAAAGAGTATCAAAAGCTAGAGCCCTTATGTTTAGGAACTTATTATGGAGAAGACACACCAGCTGGGGAATTTATTGGCTTTTGCTCAAGCTATGAACTTGAAGTCGGAGATAAACTCTCTTTTGCAGGATCTAACGAAGAAGCTACAGTCTTGGAAATTTCAAGGCAAGACAAAATTTTCAATGATTATGTTGTATCCATCCGTCTTGATTGTCCAGTAGAAAAGGGAACCATCTTATACAAAATAGGCAAGATAGTCGACCAAGAACAAGATGTAGCAACTGCACAAGATGTTGCAACCGCAAATGTTAGTGAAATTTGTCTCAATGAGAATGAAAAAAGCACTTTGTTGCGTGATGTGGTAAAGACAATCAACAACTATTTGAAGAAAAACAAAGGAGGTGCTGCTGACTTCCATCTTATCAAAGATATTGTAGAACGCCACACAGATTCGATTGATGAGGAAATTAACCACAAGCTTCCTGTCCCTATCTACTTAGGTCTGATGGGAACAATGCTAGGAATTATCGTCGGTTTATTCTCTCTGAAATTTCAATTTGACCCTACAACAAGTTCTTTGAATGGTGAGTTATTTGTAAATTCAGTAAGTGGGCTTATCAATGGCGTGAAATCAGCCATGATTTGTAGCCTTGTAGGTCTCATATTGACCACTTTTCTATCTACTTTGAGATATATGGGCGCAAAGTCTAAGCTTGAAGCACAGAAAAACGCCTTCTATGATTTCATTCAGACTCGCCTACTTCCACAAATGACTAAGGATGCCGCATCCACTATTCTTGCCTTGCAAGCAAATTTAGAGAAGTTTAATACAAGCTTTGAGGAAAATATCGACGGCTTTGGTAGTATCATGGACGACATTCATACCGCCCTTGATAGTCAGGTGGCTTTGCAAAGAGAGTTGCAGAGAATGGATTTGACGCAGGTTGCCAACCTTAATACCAATGTTTTGGCTCAGCTTCGTAGAAGTATGACTGAATTTGAAAGGTTTACCCAGTATTTGAGCCAAATGAATACTTTTGTCCGTTCCACTGCAAGACTTACAGATTCTATCAATGACCAGTTGCAACGTACTGAAGCCGTTGAAACCATAGTGCATGCTATGACGGAAAACATCCAAAGGAATGAGCTTGTTATGAATAAGCTACGCGCCTTCTTAGAACGAGTAGATGAACAAAGAGCGGTGGTAACGGCTACAGGTGAGTTGGATAGTACAATGGCACGAGCTATAGAGCAACTGCAAGCTCATACTCAAGAACAGATAAATAACATTCGCACTTATACTACAGAAGCCACAGAGGACCTTCATGATCTTGTTACGTCCGAAAGACAGCATCTGCGTAGTTTGGATAAGCTAGGTAAGTTAGATGATCTCGTTTCTGCTATTAATTCGATGCGCGATGATAATAGGAGCATAAACGCTGCATTGGAAACAAAAATAGAGACCTTAGCTCGTGCTGTAGTTAATAATACAAAAACGCAACATGAAAATAATGGTATGCCGTCATGGCTAAGGAATGGTTGTCTATTCTTACTGGTTGTGACATGTGTTGTAGTAATTCTTGCATGCATGACGTATGTTTTTGGTAATCAACAGGGACGTGTAGAGCAAACAGAGATGTATAGCAACGCTATTAGCGTAGATTCAACTGCAACAGACACTATTAGCGTAGATTCTATTCAATAAATAGGTTACAAATAATCATGGCTAAAAAGAAAAAGGAAAGTTTCTTTTGGATCAGTTACTCTGATCTGATGACAAGTTTGTTCTTTATATTGCTTGTCTTATTCGTCCTTTCGTCAACTGGTCTCTATATGAGCGAACAAGCCACAAGAAAGCAGCTTGATAAAATCAACGATATCCAAGAGGCAGTAAATCGTCTACCCAAAAAGTATTTTCAAGAAGATTCCATTAATAGGCGTTGGACTCTTCTTGAAAAATACACCCCACACTTTGCTAGTAAGGATGCGACGATACCAGCAGCAGATACGGCACAAATCATTTCGATTGGTCAGTCTTTGATGCAGGTTGTAGATTCTTTGAACGCATTGAAGTCGACAGAGAAATATTCTGGATTGGATGTAAAATATATGGTTGTAATAGAAGGTATGGCTTCTAATATCCCTTATGACAAAAACGACGAGTTGAGCTATAACCGAGCATTAGCGGTTTATTATCTTTGGAAACGTAACAGTATAGATTTTGAAAACTCTAATTGTGAAGTTCAAATCTCAGGAAGTGGAACAAGAGGCATTCGCCCATACAATACTACATTCTATGAGGCTCTGAAAAAAGGAAATAAAGATGTAGCAAAATACTATGACTTACATGAAGAAGAAAAGAATCAATGTATTATCATTCAGATAATACCTAAAATTAGTAATATCGAAAGATGATAAAACAATTAAGTTTGCGTATATTCTTCTTACTTACAGTTTGTTGTTTCATAACAAGTTGTCGTCATAGACATTATAGAGATCAAGATACTGACGATAACGAGGTTGTAAGTTCACGGACTGATAATGATGAGTACAAAGAATCCCGTAGGATACGTCGCGGAACAAAAGTAAAAATGATTTCTAATGGTGGAGTTTATTTTGTTCCGATCACCGTTAATGGTTTAGATTTGAAGTTTATCTTTGATACAGGAGCGTCAAGCATCTGTATTTCTTCAGCCGAAGCTACTGTAATGGTGCGACAAGGACTGATTACAAGAGATGACATCTTGGGACAAGAACAATTTCAAGATGCAACAGGTGGAGTATCTATCGGCACAGTTATAAATCTGAAAACAGTAGAGATTGGTGGTATCGTCCTTCATGATATAGAAGCAACTGTTGTTGACAACATCGAAGCACCATTGCTTCTAGGGCAGACAGCTTTAGCAAAATTTGGGAAAATATCTATCGACTACGATAACTTGACAATAGAGTTTAATTAGGGGCCTCTAAATATACTAAAGTTTTGACGTTATGAGATTATTGTTTCTTGTTGGTACAGGCAGGGAATGATATACCTTTTGGCGTGGGCTATTGTATGTTGTTGGTTGAAAGAACTTTCCATAACCTCTATTTCGGCGACGAACAATATCTTGGAGTGGCTCTATGACGATATGGTAGGGCAAGTTCGGCAATCGTTTTCAATTTGTTTTTAGCAGAAAATTAAATTAATTTCTTATGAAGATTAATTTATTTTCTGCTTTGGTTGAGGCTCGTTAGACATGGTGAATAGCGTTGAATGGACGGCAAAAGTGTTCCTTTGTGCATGTGTTTGGAGGGCTTGATAGAAATCTTGGCAGATGTTCTTAACTTCCGTAAACCTATGGAAAGGTTGTAAGAACGTGATAGGCTCAATGCCAAAGAGTTGTTATAGAATGTGGAAACAATAAAAAAGCGTCACGAAGAATCTTCGTAACGCTTGTCTTAATATGCGCTCCAGGATGGGCTTGAACCAACGACCCCCTGATTAACAGTCAGGTGCTCTAACCAACTGAGCTACTGAAGCAGTTTGCAAAACGGCGGGCGCGGGATTTAAAACCCTTGCGCTTCAGGATGGGCTTGAACCAACGACCCCCTGATTAACAGTCAGGTGCTCTAACCAACTGAGCTACTGAAGCAATATGTTTGCAATGCTTTAGAGAAGTGATCTCTTGGCTGAATTGCGGTTGCAAAGGTACATCGAATATTTCAAACTACCAAATGTTTTGAGCAAAAAAAACGATAATCTTTGATTTTTTCTTCTTTTAAGGCTTTTTGCGGCGGCTATCACCTTATTTATATATAACTTTGCAGTGGTATCGCCGCTGCTATCCTTGAGTGAGCTCCACAATCGGAGGGCAAATGAATAGCACGGGTGGAAACCTGGATTAGCGAATATGATAAATCTTTCGGAAAAGAATATGCGATTAAAGACCATTCTCTCGGGCTTGCTCTTGCTCGTTGCGCTACAATCGGCTTCGGCGCAAGATAATAAGGAACACAACTTTGATGTGTCTAAGAACCTTGACGTGTTTACCACCATCTATAAGTATCTCGACATGATGTATGTGGACACGCTTGATGCTAATACCGTTGTGGGGACGGGTATCAATGCCATGTTGCGCTCGCTTGACCCTTATACGGTGTATTATCCAGCCAATGAGGTGAAGGATCTCAAGACAATGGTCACAGGTAAGTATGCGGGTATTGGTGCAGTGATCAGCTATAACAGTCAGATCAAGCGCGTATGTATCAATGAACCTTATGAGGACACACCCGCAGCTCGTGCTGGATTGCAGAAAGGTGATGTGATATTGGCCATTGATGATAGTTCGATGGTGGATAAGAACGTGAGCTATGTCAGCGAACATCTGCGTGGTGACGCTGGCACTTCGTTTGTGTTGAAAGTGATGCGACCCACCACTGGCAAGACGATGAAGATGACTATCACACGCCAATCTATTGCGTTGCCAGCCGTGACCTACTATGGCGTGCAACCCAATGGGGTGGGGTATCTCTATCTTAATAGTTTCACGGACGACTGCTCTAAGGACGTGCGCAACGCATTCTTGGAGATGAAGCAGAACGGGATGAAGCAGTTGGTGCTTGATCTGCGTAACAATGGCGGTGGCAGTTTGCAAGAAGCCGTGAACATCGTCAATATGTTTGTACCTAAAGGCGTCACGCTTGTGACAAACAAGGGGAAGATGAGTCGTGCCAATAAGGATTATGTCACTACCCATGAACCCATCGATACCGTGATGCCTATCGTGGTGCTGGTTAATGGCGAGACTGCCTCGGCAAGTGAGATCACAAGTGGTAGCTTGCAAGACCTCGATCGTGCGGTGATAATGGGTACACGAACATACGGAAAAGGCTTGGTGCAGACCACGATGGATTTGCCCTACAATGGTTCGCTTAAGCTCACAATCAGCAAATATTACATTCCTAGCGGACGTTGTATTCAGGCTCTGAAGTATAACCATGCACGCGGAGGATATACCGAACATGTACCCGATTCGCTCACGCATGTGTTCTATACCAGAGCTGGTCGCGAGGTGCGTGATGGCGGTGGCATCAAACCAGATGTCGAGATTGTGCCCGACTCTATGCCTAACATCGCTTATTATCTCACCTCTACAGGTATCGATTCGACATCGGTGATGTTCAACTGGGAGGTCAACTACCATAAGACGCATAAAACGATAGGCCCTGCGGCAACCTTTATGATCAGTGACGCTGAGTATGAAGACTTCAAGCAGGCCGTGATAAAGAGTGGTTTCAGCTATGATCGTGGCAGCGAAGAGGTGATGAAGGACTTGGTGAAGATGGCCAAATTTGAAGGTTATTATGACGAAGCTAAAGCCGAGTTTGACGCATTGCAGAACAAGCTCAAGCATAACATAGCCAAGGATCTTGATTATAACAAAGATGTGATTAAGATGTTGTTGTCCTCTGACATCGTCTCGATGTACTATTTCCAACGTGGAAAGGCGCATAATCTCTTGCAAGGGGATAAGCAATGGAAGGAAGCCGTCAAACTTTTACAAGACCCTCAGCGCTATGCGAGCATCCTAAAGCCTAATAAAGAATAGGGCGCACTGCTGAAAAAAATCGTAAGCATAGTTGAAACGGATTGCTCGCATAGTCGAAACGGATTGCTCGCATAGTTGAAACGGATTGCTCGCTCAACCGATATAAAACAAAAAAATCCGCTACTCGTGCTTCTGTTGAAGCCGTAAGTAGCGGATTGCCGTATACTATAAGAATGTTTAATCTACAATCAGATTCTCACCAGTCATGTCTGCTGGTTGCTCCAATCCCATGATGTGGAGGATAGAAGGAGCTACATCGGCAAGACGTCCGTCCTTAACGGTAGCCGAGTTGTTGTCGGTAACGTAGATGAAAGGTACAGGATTGAGTGAGTGAGCGGTGTTAGGTGTGCCGTCTTCGTTGATTGCGTTGTCAGCATTACCATGGTCAGCGATGATGATTGCCTCATAATCGTTGGCTTTAGCAGCTTCAATCACATCGTGTACGCACTGGTCCACTGCCCAAACGGCTTTGGCAATGGCATTGTAAACACCCGTGTGTCCCACCATGTCGCCGTTTGCAAAGTTGACAACAATAAAGTCGTACTCTTGTGTGTTGATTGCACCTACAAGCTTTTCTTTCACCTCAAAGGCACTCATCTCAGGCTTAAGGTCGTATGTTGCTACCTTTGGTGAAGGCACCAAGATGCGGTCTTCGCCTTCGTAAGGAGTCTCGCGACCACCGTTGAAGAAGAATGTAACGTGTGCATACTTCTCGGTTTCAGCGGTGTGGAGCTGGCGCTTGCCCATACGAGAGAGGTATTCGCCCAGTGTGTCGTCCACGTTCTCTTTAGGGAAGAGGATGTTTACACCCTTGAATGATGCATCGTAAGGAGTCATACAGTAGTATTTCAGATCCTTGATGGTGTGCATTCCCTCATCGGTCAAGTCTTCCTGAGTGAGCACTTGGGTAAGTTCCTTGGCGCGGTCGTTACGGAAGTTGATGAAGATCACTACGTCGCCTTCGTCTATTGTGCCGTCAACTGATGAGTTGTGGATAGCCTTTACAAACTCGTCCGTTACGTCTTCGTCATAGCTTTCCTGCATGGCTTGTACCATATCGGTAGCTTGTTTACCCTTGCCTTCAACCAAAAGGTCGTAAGCTTCCTTCACTCTGTTCCAACGCTTATCGCGATCCATTGCATAGAAACGGCCAATCACGCTAGCTATTGCTGCACCATTGGCGTCACAGGTCTGTTGTAGCTCTTCGATGAAACCTTTACCGCTATGTGGGTCGGTGTCGCGTCCGTCCATGAAACAGTGGACGAAAACCTTGCTCAAACCATATTCCTTACCAATCTCAACCAGCTTCTTGAGGTGGTCAAAGCTAGAGTGTACGCCACCCGTAGAGGTGAGTCCCATGAGGTGAAGCTTCTTACCGTTCTCCTTAGCGTATGAGTATGCTTCTACGATACCTTTGTTCTGAAGAATAGATCCGTCCTTGATTGAGTTGTTAATCTTAACGAGATCTTGGAACACCACGCGTCCAGCACCAATGTTTAGGTGGCCTACCTCAGAGTTACCCATCTGTCCATCGGGCAAACCAACGTTCTCGCCACTAGCTTGAAGTTGTGAATGTGCCGATACGGCGGTAAGGTAATCAAGGTAAGGAGTAGGGGTATTGTAAATCACATCACCTTTTCCGTGTTGTCCGATTCCCCATCCATCGAGAATCATCAATAACGCTTTCTTTGCCATAATTTTTCTAAATGTCTATTTACTTGTTCTTATTTCTTTTCTATGAGTTATGCGAGCAACTTGCGAACGATGGTCGAAATCACTTTGCCATCGGCTTTTCCTGCCATTTGTTTGGACGCTACGCCCATGACCTTGCCCATCTCTTTGACTGACGTAGCGCCGGTCTGTGCGATGATTGCCTTTACTTGTTCTTCGATTTCTTGCTCTGTAAGAGGTTTGGGAAGATAGCGTTCGATAACTGCTACCTGTGCCAATTCACCCTCGGCGAGCTCGTTTCGACCTGCTTGAATGAAGGTTTCAGCGCTTTCTTTGCCTTGTTTGGCTAGTTTTTGCAGAATCTTCAGTGCGGCGGCATCGGTTAGTGTGCCGTCTGAACCTGGAGCAGTTTTGGCTTCGAGGAACACTTTCTTAATGTTACGCAGCGTGTCTAAGGCCACTTTGTCGCGTGCCTTCATCGCTGTTTTGATGTCTTCGCTTATCTGATCGAATAAGTCCATAATGATATTTTATTGAATGTTGTATTGCAATGTTAATCTCCAAAGTCGATAGTACCCGTGAAGTTGGATGTGTTACGAGTATCTTTTTCTTCGTCTCTGTTAACCCCGTTGTTCTTCAGACGGTTGATATCGCTCTTGGTGCGCTTGTAAGTTGGAATGTTCTCGATGTCTATTATCACGTCCTCGTTGTCTAGATCCTCGGTGCTAAAGATGTAAGTGTGAGGTCTTTTCTTCTGTGGCGTGTTCTGATCGCCCGAGTAATAGTTGCGAATACGTTCCTCGTTGCGTTGCTTTCTCTCCTCTTCGTCTTGCTTGTCTTGTATAGATTGAATCTTCTTTGGAGTGAGATGTTCGTTCATTCCGTCCACATCGTTCACCCCAAAACCCGTTGCAAGAATGGTCACCTTGATTTTCTTGTCAAGGCTTGGGTCAATGGCAACACCCCATTTCAGTTCGAATCCATCTTCAAACTGCGACATAAACTCGTTCACTTCGTTCATCTCGTCCATGGTCAAACCGCCATCTTTACCATCTTCGCAGTTGAAGTTGATGCTCAACAGAATCTTCTTCGCATTGTAGATGTCGTTGTTGTTGAGCAAAGGCGAGTTGAGAGCGTCTTGTATTGCAGCCTTTACACGACCTTCACCTTCGCCATATCCGGTGCTCATAATAGCCACACCGCCATCCTTAACCACTGTGCGTACATCGTTGAAGTCCAAGTTGATCAGTCCGTGAACGGTGATAATCTCGGCAATACTCTTTGCTGCAACGGTCAGTGTGTCGTCAGCTTTCTTGAAGGCATTGATGAAACTGAGGTCAGGATAAATCTTCATGAGACGCTCATTGTTGATGACGAGCAGTGCATCAACGTTTCTAGCCATCTCCTCTACGCCGTCCAGTGCTTGGTTAATCTTCTTTGTTCCTTCAAAGCGGAAGGGGATAGTGACGATACCAACGGTCAGAATGCCCATGTCTTTGCTAATCTTTGCAATCACAGGACCGGCACCTGTACCTGTTCCACCGCCCATTCCGGCAGTGACAAAAGCCATCTTCGTTCCATCGTTGAGCATTCGGCGGATATCCTCGGTGGTGTTTTCGGCTTCTATGCGAGCTTTTGCAGGGTTGTTTCCTGCGCCAAGTCCTTCTGATCCTAGTTGCAGATGCACTGGGACCGGACTATCATCGAGTGCTTGCTTGTCTAGGTTTGCCACCACGAACGTCACGTCATGGATGCCTTCGCGGTACATATTGTTGACAGCGTTGCCGCCACCGCCACCCACACCAATCACTTTGATGATGCTGTTGGTGATATCTTTGGTTTCGAAATCAAGTACGCTATTCGTCTTGTTTCCGTTATTTATATTCTTATTATCCATATATCTATGTTGTATCTGTTAGAAATGATGTGGTGAAAGGAGGTTTACTCCTCTGGGTCAAGCATTTTTCCGAAGAACGATTTGCCTTTGGTGAACCACTTGTGTAGTCCGCTCTTCTTTTTCTTTGCCTCCTCTTCTTGTATCTGGCGGTTTATTTCTTCTTGTTGTCTTCTAGCTTCCTCTTCCTGTTCTTTTCTCTTCTTTTCCTCTAGCGCTTTCTTTTCAGCTTCGCTAATCACCACGCCTTGTTCAATCTCGGTAAACTTTCGTGGATTGCTGTGTGGGTCATTGATAGGTCCTACCTTACTTGTAGTACCATTGAAGAGTCCTGGGTTCTTGGTGATTTCTTCTCCGGCGCAGTTGATATTGCCTTTGGCGAGTAGTCCGAGCAAGGTATTCATCATACCATTGTGGCTCTTGATTTCCTCGTCATTAGATGTAATGGCTTGGTTGACAAACATTGCCTTACGTATCTTGGTAGCGTTAGCGTAGTGCTTGAAGGCTTTCTCGATATTGTTAAGGTTTGCGCCACCGCCAGTGAGGATATATCCGCCATTGAGTTTGTCGCGATAATCGATAGGCACTTGGTTGCAAACGTTCTCCACAATCTCACGTACCCGACTCTCTACGATCTCGATAAAGTTGATACTTGATACCGAACGATCTTGATCTAGAGGATAAGTCAGAGTCTTATCTAGGTCCGAGTTGTCCGTGTAGGCTGACGCATATCTTAGCTTGAGACGTTCCGCTTCTTTCTCATCAATGTCAAGGCTTGCGATATCCTTTGTGATATTGTTGGCCCCGAGAGGAATCACGGCAATGTGACGGAGGATGTTCTTGCTGAAAACAGATACCGTTGTTGTGTCCGAACCGAGGTCTACCAGCACACATCCGCTGCGTTTCTCTGCTTCGGTAAGTATGGCGTCAGCGCATGCTAGCGGTGCGAGGTATAGTTCAGCGATAGCAATCTCCGCTTTATCGAGGCAGTTGTTCAGATTCTTGTAGAACGATTTGCGCCATAGGATGTTGATGATGTTGGCCTCAAGACGCGATGCGTTGATACCTACGGGATCCGTTTCATAGCGGTTGTCCACCTTATATTCTTGTGTGGCAGCGTCGATAATCTCCTGTTCGGGGTACACCATGTTACGATTCTGCTCCATCAGCTCGTCAATCATCTCACTGGTTATCTTTGTGTCGTGGCCCAAATCCTTCACCAAACAGTTGCGCACGCTGTGTATTGACTGTCCGCCCACACCTACAAAGACACGCTCAATCTTATGCTTGAGTTGTTTCTCCAGTTTGTTGATGATGCTTTTAAGACACTGTACCGTTTTGTCGCTATTGTATGCGATGCCTTTTCTGATACATTGTGATGCGTCCTCTTTGACAACAGCAAGTACAGCGATGCTTCCGTCGAGGTTCTTCTTGCCAGCGATACCTCTTATGTATGATGAGCCCAGTTCAATGGCTACAATGAATTCTGCCATATATCTTTCTTTGTTTATGTTTACTCTATAAGTTCTTTTTTCTCTTCTGTCACCTCGTTGTTGGGTGTTGTTTCTTTACTCTTTTTGGTTTGCGCTTCGGGTATTGGTTGTTTGGTTGATTGATTCTCAGCCTTTGCTTCCTCGCTATCTGCTTTCCTACAGATGATTTGGTTATCAAACTCCATGTTAATGTAGTCGTATTTGTTCCAGCCAGCTTGCGATAAGCCGTAGCGATAGAATTTTTCTACACGTTTGAGCTTCTTGTTTGTAAACTCCGTGATGCGTCTGTTGCGCACGGTTGTGTTTTGGCAGTTGGGCAGATAACCTAGGAAGATGACCTGTTGTCCTACGCGTGGCACAATCTCGATACCTCCTTTAGGCAACACATTGATCTGTACTATCTGGTTGCGCCAAAACTCTGAAGCCATAATCGCTTTGGCTAGCGGAGTGATGTAACGCTGTGCAAACACCTTGTTGATAGCCCCTGTTGCGATGATTAGGTCGCTGGTGTACTGTGAGTTGGGCATGATGCCACCTTGGTCGTCTAGGAAGTAGTCGTCACCACGGTCGGTCATGATGCGAATCACGGGCATTCTCTGTGTCACATTGATGTTTACATGACCATTCTTGGTCTTGTAACATTGTGCCGTATTGACGAAAGGACTCGTTCTTAGATAGTCTTCTATCTGTCGAGGATTGATTCTATCCATTGACAGACCTAGTGGATAGATTGCTTTACGCTGAAGGATGTTGATGATTTCCTTACGCGTTATGAATCCCGTATTGTTGGGATCAGAGATGTTAATATCCACTACCGAGCACAAGAGGTGGTTGTCTTCCGGTGTGTTCCATGATGTCACGGCTAAGAGGATATACCCCATGAGGAGCACATCCAGTAAGCAGATAATCAATTTCTTGCCTCTTGTTCTCATTCTTATCGTTTTATGGCCACCTTGATAGCAAATGTCTTACCGTTGATGGCTTACTTATCTTCGTCTGATTATGCCTGTTCCTTAGCTTCGAGTACCTTTGCTATCTCGGGCACATAGTCGTTGAGGTCTCCTGCTCCTAACACCACGAGCACATCAAAGTCGCGCTGATTCACATAGGTGAGCACATCATCCTTCTTGATGGTGTCCTTCTCTACACCATCTTTGAGGTTGTTGAAAATCAAATCGGACGTTACACCTTCTATGGGCAGTTCTCGTGCGGGATAGATCTCGGTGAGAATCACCTCGTCAAAGTGGCTCAGCGCATCAGCAAAGTCTTGATAGAAGTCGCGCGTACGTGTATATAAATGTGGTTGGAAGATAGCGGTAATCTTTCGACCCGAGTAGAGTTCCTTCAGGCTTTTAGCACATTGCAGAATCTCTTTTGGGTGATGTCCATAGTCAGAAAGGAACACATGACGATTGTTCTTGATTTTGAAGTCGAATCGTCTATCCACTCCTCCGTATGTCTTCATTCCATAACGTAGCTCCTCTGCGGTACATCCGTTGAGCTGAGCCATCGCCATTGCTGCCACACTATTTTCGATATTGATAGGTATAGGCTGTCCTAGCTCGATGCCTTTGACATTCTCCACTGGTGAGATAAAGTCGAAAACGATGGTACCATTGTCCATCTTTACGTTCTCGGCGTGGAAGTCGCCCTCGCTTCTGCTATATGTGTAGACCTTCACTCCGTCCTTGACGCGTTGCTTCATCTCAAGGTTTTGATGGATAATCAGTGCGCCACCAGGTTGTATCAGCTCCGTGTAGTGGTTGAAACTCTCGAGGTAAGCTTCCTTCGTGCCATAGATATCGAGGTGGTCGGGGTCCGTGGCTGTGATGACAGACATCCATGGACGAAGCCAGTGGAACGATCTATCAAACTCGTCAGCCTCTATCACGACATAATCGCTATGGTCAGAAAGGATATAGTTGGTGTCATAGTTCTTAGATATACCACCTAGGAAGGCGTTACAGTCTAGATGACTCTGATGCATGATGTGAGCGCACATGGTTGATGTGGTGGTCTTGCCGTGTGTGCCAGCGAAGCATAGTCCCTTGTGTGTACGAGTGAGTGTGCCCAATACCTGTGCGCGTTTTTCTATTTCGAAGCCACCCTCGCGAAAGTAGACTAGCTCCTTGTGCGTCTCAGGCACAGCCGGTGTGTACACCACAAGTGTGTGCTTAGCATCTCTACAAGCCTGTGGAATCAGATCCGTATTTTCTTCATAGTGTACCAACATCCCCTCCTTCTCTAGTTCGCGAGTCAGGTCTGTCGGTGTGCGGTCATATCCTGCCACCACTGCTCCCTTGTTAATGAAATAACGGGCGATGGCGCTCATGCCGATGCCACCTGCTCCTACAAAGTACACTGCTTGTATATCTTTAGCTTCCATCTTGCTATTTTATCAGTTTAAATACCTCTTCTGCGATGACGTCCGCTGCATGGTGCAATCCCATCTTCAGCACGTTCTCGCTCAATGTTGTTAGTTTGTCTTCATCGTTAATGGTCTCGAAAGCTATCTTCAGTAGCTTCTCGGGTGCTTCGGCATCCTCTACGTATAGCGCGGCGTTCTCGTTTACCAGCGCCATAGCGTTCTTGCGCTGATGGTCTTCAGCCACATTAGGACTTGGAACAAGAATCACGGGCTTCCCGATCAACTGAAACTCGCTGATGCTGCTTGCTCCTGCTCGGCTCACCACGAGGTCAGCAGCGCGGTAGGCTGCACCCATGTCGCTGACAAAGTCCATCACTCGTAGGTTAGGCAAAGCCTTGTCCTTCATTGCTTCTGTTATCGAAGCGTAATAGTATTTGCCCGTCTGCCAAACGATTTGTATCTCGGGGTGAGCAGCCACAACGTCAAGATGCTCCAAGATGCTACGATTGACGGTTCGTGCGCCTAAGCTACCGCCCACTATCAAGATGGTTTTCTTGTCGGGGTCTAGCCCAAACTGCTTTCTGGCTTCCTCCTTTGACAAGGTTGTCTCAAGGATATTTTGTCTTACGGGGTTACCCGTCATGATGATGCGGTCAGCAGGGAAGAATCTCTCCATGCCTTTGTATGCCACACATATCTTACTAGCTTTCTTGGCTAAGAGCTTATTGGTTACGCCCGCATACGAGTTTTGTTCTTGTATCAGACAGGGTACACCCATCTTGGAACATTCGTAGAGCGTTGCGCCGCTAGCATATCCGCCTACACCTACCGCCACTTGCGGTTTAAAGTCCTTGATGATACGTCGTGCCATCCTTAGACTCTTGAGCAGATGTGCTATCACGGTGAAGTTCTTGAACAAGTGCTTGCGATCCAGTCCCATCATAGGTAGACCTTTGATTTCGTATCCTGCTGCGGGTACGCGCTGCATCTCCATGCGGCCTTCAGCACCTACAAACAGAATCTTTGCATCAGGTTTTTTCTTTCTAATGGCGTTGGCTATCGACACGGCTGGAAAGATATGTCCGCCTGTTCCGCCACCGCTGATGATAATCCTTGTTTCCTTGTCCATCTTCTTTATATGTTTTTACTTGCAAAGATACGATTTTTATTCCGTAATGCGTAATGTTTTTGATTTTTTCAGTCCCTACATCATGTCCTACGATGCGTCCTTATATTTGGCTCGCTTTCTTTTGTTTACGAACGTCTGAGGTGCGTTTGGTTGCTGTCCGGCTCACACTCAATATCACACCTATGTAGATACAGTTGAATATCGTCGCCGTACCACCTCTACTGATCAGTGGTAGTGTCTGCCCAGTGACGGGTGCCAAGCCCACTGCTACCGCCATATTGAACATAGCTTGTATCATGAAGATAAAGCCAAATCCCATTGCCAGATAAGCCGGGAAGGCATACTCGCATTGGCTGGCTATCTTCCCAGCTCTGAACATAAGGAAGATATATAACATTGCTACACAGATAGCACCTAATATTCCGCTTTCCTCGATGATGATCGAGTAGATAAAGTCAGAATAGGCTTGCGGTAACGACTCGCGTTCGGTGGAGTTGCCCAGTCCCTTACCGATGATGCCGGCTGAGGCGATGGCTATCTTGGAGAATCCTTCTTGGCGGTCGTTGTTTAGGTCAAACTCCTTTGGGGGAATGTATCGTCTGTCAGTAAACTTCATGATACGCCCTTTCCAGGTGTCGAAACGATGAAACAAGCCATGTCTCTTCTCCTTTCCACCTTCTTGCGTCTTTGTTGCCATCTGCTCGGTGCGCACCTCTTCTTCCTCGTTGCCATCTTCGGCATTACCGATCAGCATCACCAAGGCAAACATCACTGCCACGACCAGTGCGCCCACACCTAGCAATCCTCCTATCATCTTGCCCGGTATACGTCCAACAAACATCATGAAGATAGAGATGGAGGCTATCAGAAAGGCGGTGGAGAAATTCTCAAACACGATGGGGAAGAAGAAGAACGCTGTCACGCCCAACACATACCAGAATGCGTGTTTCTCCACGCCATTCTCCGTTTGCATGGCGCTCAGTATCTGTGCGATAGCTAGAATCAGCGCCCCTTTGGCCAGTTCGGATGGCTGAAAGTGCAAGAAGCCTAAGTCAATCCATCTACTCGCACCATTTACTATCTTACCGGCAAAGAGTACATAGTATAGACATCCTCCTACGAAGAGGAGGGCGAAGGGTGTGAGAAGCTTTAGGAAGCGACAAGGAATGTTCAGTGTCACCACCATGCAACATAGTCCGGCAAACTGCAATATCATGTGTCCAATGATAGGATACCAGAAGTTGCCACCTTTATAAGATAGCGAACTAGATGCCGAGTAGACCTCGATGATGCTGACCAAGCATAGGAATAAGAAGATCATCCATATCACCTTGTCTCCTTTGAAGATGTTGTTAAATGACCTATTTCTGATTTCTGTGCTTGTCTCTTCGTTGTTCATGCGTTGTATTGGGTTATAATGCTCTTACTAAATCCTTGAATTGACAACCGCGATCCTCCATGTTCTTGAACAGATCGAAGCTGGCACAGCATGGGCTCAGCAACACCGTGTCACCGGGCTTAGCCATTGCGTAGCATGCGTCTACACATTCTTTCATGCTATGTGTGTCACGAACGGGGATGCCAAGCTGGTCAAAGTTGGCATGGAGCTTAGCATTGTCAGCACCAAGATATACGATGCCTACACACTTCTTCTTTACCAAGTCCTTGATTGCATCATAGTCGTTGCCTTTATCCTTACCACCGATGATGAGGATGGTGGGCGTGTTCATGCTTTCTAAGGCATACCAGCAAGCGTCCACATTGGTTGCTTTCGAGTCGTTGATGTATTGCACGCCAGCCACCTTGCACACCTTTTCTAGGCGATGCTCCACACCGGGGAAGTCGCTGAGGCTCTTGCGTATATTCTCTTTCTTGATGCCCGAGATGTTCGAAGCTATCCCGGCAGCCAACGAGTTGTATATGTTATGCTTGCCTGTGAGCGACAGTGCCTCCTGCTCCATGTTGAAAGGAGTGGGTTCTTCGATGGTATACTGACCCTCTTCGATGTAACCTATCGAGCCTTTCTCTTTCAGTTCAGAGAAAGGATACTGCACCGCTTTGATGTCATAGTGTTCCAGCTCCTTCTTGATCACGGGATCATCGTTCCAGTAGATGAAGCTATCCTGCTCTGTTTGGTTCTGAATGATGCGCATCTTGGCTGCGGCATAGTTCTCAAACTTAAAGTCGTAACGGTCCAAATGATCCGGTGTGATGTTAAGCAAGATGGCGATGTTGGCGTGGAAGTCGTACATATTGTCGAGCTGGAACGAACTCAGTTCGATGATATAGTAGGCGTGTGGATCCTCAGCCACCTGTAGCGCCAAGCTACGTCCTATGTTTCCAGCCAGTCCTACGTCATATCCCGCATTCTTGAAGATGTGATAGATAAGGCTTGTGGTGGTTGTCTTACCATTGCTACCGGTGATACACACCATCTTGCTATGTGTGTATCGTCCAGCAAACTCAATCTCGCTGATGATGGATGTGCCCTGTTGGATGAGCTTCTGAATCATTGGGGCTTCGTTGGGGATACCCGGACTCTTGATCACCTCATCGGCGTTGAGCACCTTCTCTTCGGTATGATGCCCTTCTTCCCACTCGATGTGATGGTCGTCGAGCAGTTTCTTGTATCTGTCCTTAATCATAGAGGTGTCTGAAACAAACACGTCAAATCCCTCTTTCTTTGCCAGAATGGCTGCTCCAGCACCGCTTTCGCCAGCTCCTAGCACTACGATTCTTTTCATTTTGTTCTCCTTTTCTTTTTTGTTTGCCGCCGTTCTCCTTTCCTTGGGTCTGCGGCTTACCCTTTAGAGATGTTATGTATAGGGGTGATGGTCTTGTTATCTGATTTTCAGAGTGATGATAGTGAGCGCCACTAGGATGATGGTAACAATCCAGAAGCGTATCGTGATCTTCGACTCATGTATCGCTCCGTGTGGCTTCTTGATAAGATATTTGCACTCGGGGTCAAGCTGCGAGTCTTGCGTGCGGAAGTTGTCATGGATTGGTGTGCGCTTGAAGATACGCTGCTTCACGCCCTTGCGCTTACCTATCTTATAATACCACACTTGCATAATCACGCTCAAGCTCTCTACAAAGAAGATGCCACACAGGATAGGTAGCAACAACTCCTTGTGGATAATGATAGCTCCCACGGCTATGATGCCACCGATGGTCAGGCTACCCGTGTCACCCATGAACACCTGGGCAGGGTAGGCGTTATACCAGAGGAAGCCTATCAGTGCGCCGATGAATGCGCAGAAGAACACCACTAGCTCCTCCGAACCCGGTATGTACATGATGTTGAGGTAGGCGGCATATTGTATATGACTGCTCACATACGCCAATATGCCTAGCGCCACACCTATGATGGCAGAGTTGCCGGCACACATCCCGTCCATACCGTCGTTGAGGTTCGCACCGTTTGACACAGCGGTGACCACAAAGATGGTCATGATAACAAACAAGATCCAGCCCGCTGCGGTCTTATACTTCCCACAGAAGCTCATGATCTGCGAGTAGTCGAGGTTGTGATTCTTCACAAAGGGGATGGTGGTCTTGAGCGTTTTCTCGGCTTGTGAGTTGTGTTTCACCACCACTTCCTGTCCGTTCTCGTTAGCCACTTCAAGGTTGAGGTTGGCTTTCACGTCAGGCGATGCCCATAGGGTGATACCCACAATCAGTCCGATAGATACTTGACCCACAATCTTGTACTTACCTTTCAGACCCTCTTTGTTATGCTTGAAGATCTTGATAAAGTCGTCCATGCCGCCTAAGAAGCCGAGCCACACCGTGGTGACGAGCATCAGTAGCAGATACACGTTACGCAGACGACCCAGCAACAACACTGGGATAAGTATCGCAACGATGATAATGATACCGCCCATAGAGGGTACACCAATCTTCTTCACCCCAAATGGGTCAATCGATGCATCGCGTTGGGTCTCTGTGATTTGCTTGCTCTTGAGATACTTGATAAACCGCTCACCAAACCATGATGAGATAACCAGTGCTACGATTAGTGCCAATATAGCACGAAACGAGATGTATCCCCAAAGGTGAGAGCCGCTGATACCAAACTGGTCTATCCAGCGAAAGATGTAATATAGCATAATCTTGACACGTTACGGTTACTGAATACCGAATATTTCCTTAATCACCTCATGGTCATCAAAGTGGTGCTTCACACCCTTGATCTCTTGATAGTCCTCATGTCCCTTGCCGGCAACGAGGATCACATCACCCTTTTCAGCCATCATACTTGCGGTACGGATAGCCTCTTTGCGGTCTACGATGCACACCACGTTGCGTTTCTGCTGTGCGTTGAGGCCAGCCAGCATATCGTCAATGATTGCTTGGGGTTCTTCAAAGCGTGGGTTGTCACTGGTGAGAATCACCTTGTCGCTTTGCTTCACAGCTTCCTGAGCCATGAGCGGACGCTTACCCTTGTCGCGGTTGCCGCCTGCGCCACACACGGTGATGACGTGGCCCTTGCCGTTCAGCACATCATGGATGGCTTTCAGCACGTTCTCTAGGGCATCGGGCGTATGGGCATAATCCACGATGGCGGTGCAACCCTCGGGCGAATGGATAGGCTCTAGACGACCGTTGACGCTCTTCAGTGTGCTCAGAACCACCAATACATCCTGTGGATCCTTACCTAGCATCACTGCTGCGCCATATACAGCCAATAGGTTGCTTACGTTGAAACGACCGATGAAGCGCACAGCTACCTCTTTGCCGTTCACCTCAAGGAGCATACCTTCAAAGTGACACTCTAGGATACGAGCATGGAAGTCGGCTACGCGTTGTGTTGAGTAGGTCTTGACCTGTGCCTTACAGTTTTGTACCATGACCATACCATTCTTGTCATCAGCGTTGGTGATGGCAAAGGCGTCCTTGCCTAGCGAGTCGAAGAACATCTTCTTGGCATCGCGATAGTTTTCGAACGTCTTGTGATAGTCTAGGTGGTCACGGGTGAGATTGGTGAACAGACCACCCGCAAAGTGCAGACCGCCAATGCGATGCTGATGGATGGCATGGCTAGAACACTCCATGAAAGCATATTCGCAGCCTGCTTCCACCATGCGATGGAGCAACATGTTCAGCTCGATAGGGTCGGGCGTGGTGTGGTCAGCAGGGATAGCTTCACCGTCGATGTAGTTGCATACGGTGGACAATAAGCCTACCTTGTGGCCAAACTTACGGAACATATTATATAATAAGGTGGCGATGGTGGTCTTACCATTGGTTCCAGTCACACCCACAAGCTTGAGTTTGTTAGATGGGTCATCATAGAACAAGGTGGCTACCTTACCCACGCTTTTCTCCGTTGATTCTACTTGTACATACGTTACGCCCTCAGCACGCTCCTCAGGGATGGTCTCGCAGAGCACCGCGGTGGCTCCTTGTGCAATGGCTTTGGGGATAAACTGGTGACCATCGGTCTGTGTTCCTTTTACGGCAACAAACAGATTGCCTTCGGCTACCTTTCTTGAGTCGATGTTCACACCAGTTACTTCAGTCTCTGTGTTGCCTTCTACGGCAATCACCTTGATGCCTTTAAGCAGTTCGCTTAATTGTTTCATATCTTGACTATGTATTTTTATGTTCTATATCTTGAGGCTTTGCTTTGTGGCGCAGCCATGTTTCTATTCCAGTTTGAGGTCGCACACCATACCTTTCTTAACCTTTTCGCCAGCTCCGATGCTTTGCTTAGTCACCACACCTCTACCATTGATGCGTGTGGTCACACCGCAATAGTCCATCAGATACACCGCGTCTCGTGCGCCCATGCCGTGCACATCAGGCACGATACCTTTCTTAGGAGCGGTTTGCTCTTTCATCGAGAACGTCTTAGAGCTGTTTTCCACATAGCCCCAAAGCGGCGTGTGTGTGCTTCGTGTGCCTTTCCAGCCATTGAGGATGTCAAAGCCGAGCGTGTTGAGCACCAAGTCACAAGCAAACAGGTTGCCACGTTTCACCTCGGGTATCAGCACCGAGTGCTCGTCACGTGCATCGGTAACACTGAGTTTAAGGTCTTGCGCCATGATGCCTTCGGCAATGTTATGGAACACCACACCACTCATACCGCCACCCGATGCGGGCAGTCCGTGCTTCTGTATGCACACGATGCAGCTGTAACGTGGGGCGTCTGCAGGGAAGTAACCCGCAAAACTCAGCAGATAGTCTACACCACCTTGCTTATATCCCAAGGCACCCTTTGACATCTGCGCCGTACCGGTCTTACCAGCCACTTCAAACTTGTCGCTGCCAGCCTTCTTTCCTAGACCCTCGCTGACCACCTCGCGTAGGATGCGCTTGATCTGCTTGATAGGTTCGGGCTTGGCTATCTGCTGTTTTACCACAACGGGAGGATACTCCTCTAGCACCTCTCCGTCCTTGACAATCTTCTTCACAAAGCGAGGACGCATCAGTTTGCCATCGTTGGCAATGGCGTTATAGAAAGCCAAGGTGGATATGGGTGGCACCTGCGTTTCATATCCGATACTCATCCATGCCAAGCGAGTGGCGGGCCAGTTGACATACTTCCCACGCTTGTTCTTCTTCGGTTTGCGAATCTTCGCGGGCGAGTAGCCCACGATAGGAATCTTGTAATCCGTGGTCAGCCCAAAGTCGTATAGATCCTGAACAAACTTTTCGGGATTCTTATGATAGTGTAGGTCAATGATGCGGCTCACACCGATGTTAGAGCTATACTTCAAGGTCCACGGCAGCGTGAGCGTGCCGTAGCCTCCGCGTGACCAGTTCCAGTCCTTCATGTCACGTCCGTACATGTCCCATACGCCACCGCCGGTCTGCACGCTATAGAGCGTATCCACCACGCCATCGTTGAGCGCGGCAAGGATAGAAGCCGTCTTAAACACCGATCCGGGTTCCAAGAGGTCACTCACGGCATGGTTCTGGATCTCGCGATACTTGCCGTCGATGCAACGTTCCATGTTTACAATGGCTTTGATGTCGCCCGTCTTGACCTCCATGACGATGGCTACACCCACGTTGCCGTTGATCTCCTTGAGCTCCTCTAGCACCGAACGCTCTGCCAGATCCTGCATGTTTACGTCGATGGTGGTCACGATGTCGGCACCATCGATAGGCGGTGTGTCCGTGATGTCGAGATACTTGTCGCGCACACGCTGGCGGTGGATGATACCATTGGTGCCACGAAGCAGCTTGTCGTAAGATAGCTCCAGTCCGCATCGCGGTGTGCGTCCCGAGTCCTTCTCGGCATACATCTCACCGATGGTGCGCTGTGCTAGGCTACCGAAGGGGCGTCGACGTGCGTTGATCTCGTCATAGTGGAAACCGCTCTTATACTTGGATCGGCAGAACAGGGGTAGTGCCTTGACCTCCTTGAAGGTGTTATAGTTGATACGCTCTTTCCATATCGGCCAGTGGCGGCTTCCTTTGCGATAGCCTTGGAGCAAGTGGTCTTCAAACTGCTTTATCGATTTCTCGGGGAAAATCTCGTTCAGTCCTGCGCAGATATACTTCAAGCTGTCGCAGAACACGGAGTCGTTGCCAGCGTCCTTGATTGCTTGAAAGTCTAAGAAGATGCGAAACTCGGGAAGCGAACTGGCCATTAGCTGTCCGTCACAACTGAGGATATTGCCACGTACCGAGGGCTTGCTGACATTGATCTTCTTCTGTCCTGCACCCACCTCCATCCAGTAGCTGGCTTGTGCGGTCATGATGTAAAACGCCTTTCCGACGATGACACACATACCCAGGGTAGCTATGATAGCCACCAGCCTAAACCTGCGCATACTCTTCTTGTTGTCAAAATCTGCCATGGGCGTTAATTATTGGGTACGTTGATGATATATGGAGGCTGTTCAGCCATCTTGATAACACTGTCTTTGCTATTTTTAAGGATGTGGAGCACATGGCTCTCGCGACACTCTTCGGTGAGCTGGCTACTGCTTGAGAGGGCTCTGTACTTGGCGTCGTCCAGTCGGGAGTAGAGCTGATCCATCTCGAGAAGCTCCTTCTGCACGCTGTATCGCATGGAGATATAAATCACCACGAACACCGCGATGAGGATCATTAGCCACACGTTCTGTCTGAAGATCTGGCTTGAGAGGATGTCACCACCGAGAATCTTCATCAGAGAGAGGCTGGCAGAGTGGGCACGCTCATCCTCGCGGGCTTGCTCTTTGATGGCTTTCTTGATAGATGCCGTGAGCGCTTCGCCCTTAGCTTTGATTTGTTGCGTCTCCTTCTGCTTCTTGGGGGCGTCAGTGTCAGCGGCTGTCTTCTTCTCTTCAGCGGTGCTATCTTCGCTTGCTTTAGGGGCGGCGGTAGCCTTCTTCGTTGCAGCCTTACGCTCCTTCTTCGCTAGGGTGGGTTGATCCACGGTCAGCTCTACGCTCTGTCCCTCCGCAGCATGGTCAGCGGTCTCCTCTGAGATAGGCTCTCCGACGGCGATGGGCTGCCCTGTTAGGGGATCAATGATGGTGTTAGTATCTTTGTGGGTCATCTCTTCTCTGCTATTCTTAGTTTGGCGCTTCGGCTACGTGGGTTGCGCTCTTGTTCTTCTGCGGTGGGTACAATCACCTTGTTGTTCACCAATCGATAGGGCGAAGCCACTCTGCCAAAGAAGTCTTGCTCCACCTTGCCTTCGGGATTGCCCGTCTTCATGACGTTCTTCACCAAGCGATCCTCCAATGAGTGGTAAGTGATCACCGATAGTCGGCCTCCAGGCTTGAGCACCTCAGTGGCAGCGAGGAGCATCTCCTTCAGCGCGTCCATCTCGTGGTTGACCTCTATGCGTAAGGCTTGGAACAGACGAGCCATCTCTTTCTTCTCTCGCTCACGTTTGAAGAGGGGCTCCAGCACGCTGAGCAAGTCGTTTGTGGTGACGATGGGACGTTGCTTGCGGGCAGCGACAATGGCTGCGGCGATGCGACGAGAGGAGCGAAACTCGCCATAGAGATAGAACACATCAGCCAGTTGCTCCTCCGAATATTCTTGAAGAAGGTCGGCTGCGGTTTTGCCCGCCCGTTTGTTCATACGCATATCCAGTGGTGCGTCGAAGCGGAACGAGAACCCGCGGCTCTCATCGTCAAAGTGGTGTGAACTGACACCGAGGTCAGCAAGCAAGCCATCCACACCCTCCACGTCGTAATAGCGCATCCAGTTTTTCAGATAACGGAAGTTACTACGCACAAAGGTGAAGTTGTCCGGCATGATTCCATTCTCCGGACAGGCGTTCTTCTCGGCGTCGGCGTCCTGGTCAAAACTGTAAAGATGACCCTCGCCATGAAGACGTGACAGGATCTCACGACTATGACCGCCACCTCCGAAGGTCACGTCCACATAGATGCCGTCTTGCTTGAGGCCAAGCCCGTCAATGCTTTCGTGTAGCAATACGGGCACATGATAAATGGGAGCTGTTGTTGTCAATATTCAAAGGATGTTTGGTCAATGGGCATAGAAGGGAAACTGCCTCCCATCTTCTGTTCCATTGCGGTTGAGAATGCGTCTGGATCCATAAATGGTTGCTGCTCTTCGGCGTCGTTGCTCCATATCTCGATGCTATCGTCCATGCCGATAAACTTCACCTGCTGGGTGATGTCCGCCATCTTCAGATAACGCTTTGGGATAAGGAATCGACCGCTATTGTCAAGGGTGATCAGCTCCACATCAGCTACAAACTGGCGGAAGAGCAGCTGGTCGTTCTTGTTCCAGCGGTTCAGACGGCTACGAAGGCTGTCAAGCATATTGTTCCATACCGATTCAGGATAGAGCGCCAAGCAAGGCTGGAAAATGTCCTTGCGCATCACAAGGTTAGCCTCGCCCGATGCACTGAGCACCTTGCGGAAGGTTGCGGGGAGAAAGATACGACCTTTCTCGTCCACCTTGGCCTCTATATTTCCTAAAAAACGCATACGTTCTTCTTTATAAATCGATTTCGCCTCCAAAGTTACGCAATTTTCCCCACAATCCCCCACTATCCTACACAAATATTTCTCGGCACGCCCTAATTTGTTGATTTGCCTCTATCCGGGCGCTCTTAATGGCGTGGTTTCGCCTTGATCAATCTCTGCCGAAGAACGCTTGAAACACCCATATCGCTTCGTTGCCAATGCAAGGGGCGCTTTGTCACTTAGGTTTTGGATTTTGAAGGAAACGGGCTGAAGGCTCAAAGGCGGTACAAAAGCATTTCCAGTTAGACCATGAAGCCCGAATAGTCAACTGATAGCAGCTTTCTTGTTCACCCAAAGGTGCGCCGTCGCAATCCGACGGAGCCTCAATCGAGAGAGAAATCAAATTGATTTTCTGCAAAAAATAAATTAAAAACACATGAAAAATAAATTATTCTTCCAGCTCACGGAACCTCCGATGGATGGCAAAAGCGAACCTATGGAACGCTAAAAAAGGCAGTTTTGTCACATAGTGATAGCATTATGGGCGAAAAATAGGTGTGGTTTCCTTTTTTTTTGGAGAAAAGAATGAATAATAAAAAACATTTAGTTATTTTTGCATTTTGAAAGCATGTAAAGTCAATGAGTGAGTCATTTGAGAAGACAATAGATATAGAGAAAGTGCTCGCAAGCAAGATGGGCAGCAAGGTAAAGTATGTTCCGCGCTTTGTTGTGAATTGGTTGCGTGGCTTGATACACGAAGACGAAGTCAATCAGTTCCTCTACGAGCATCGTAACGAGGAGGGAACAGAGTGGCTGGTGAGCTGCGTGAAATATCTCGGAATGACGCTTGACATCCAAGGCAAGGAGAATTTGCCCGACAAGAACGATGGAAAGCTTTACACTTTTGTATCCAATCATCCTTTAGGAGGCGAAGACGGTGTGGCGCTCGGAGCAATCATCGGAACCCACTATGATGGAAAGTTTCGCTATCTCGTGAACGACCTCTTGCTCAATCTGCCCGGACTGCGTCCCGTGTCGGTAGGTATCAACAAGACCGGAAGGCAGAGCAGAGAGTTTCCACGACGTGTAGAAGAAGGCTTTCAGAGCGATAACCACATGTTGATGTTCCCCGCTGGGCTTAACTCGCGTAAGATGCACGGCACTATACATGACCTACCGTGGAAGAAAACGTTTATCACCAAGAGCGTGCAGTATCACCGCGACGTGGTGCCCATCTACTTTAGCGGACGCAATAGCGAGCGATTCTATCGTGTGGCAAACCTCTGTAAGATCTTCCACTCGAAGATAAACTTTGCCATGCTCTTCCTCGTGGACGAGATGTATCGCAACGTCAACAAGACATTCACCGTCAAGATAGGCAAGCCTATACCTTGGCAGACCTTCGATAAGAGCCGCACACCCGCTCAGTGGGCACAGTATGTCGAGGACATTGTGTACCAACTGTAACCCCTTACTACGAACATCTGATTACGAACAATCCACTCATAGCGTAAAGAAACTATCAATAGGCAATGGAAGAAGAGATCATACAACCCATCAGCAAATCGTTGCTTAAGAGTGAGCTCACGTCCGACAAGATGCTGAGAATCACTAATAAAAGCCATAACGAGATTTATGTCATCACGGCGCACGATGCACCCAACGTGATGCAGGAGATAGGAAGGCTTCGCGAGATAGCATTCCGCACCGCTGGAGGTGGTACTGGTAAGCCTGTGGATATTGACGAGTTTGATACTTGCCCCAACTGTTATAAGCAACTGATTGTTTGGAATCCCGAAAAGGAAGAGATCATCGGCGGATACCGCTACCTCTATGGACGCGACTGGCAGATGGACGCATCAGGACAGCCTATCCTCGCCACCAGCCATATGTTTCATTTCTCTGAAAAGTTTCTGAACGAGTATATGCCTTACACCGTTGAGCTAGGCAGATCGTTTGTTTCGCTTGAGTATCAGAACGTACGTAAGAACACCAAAAGCATCTTTGCCCTCGATAACCTATGGGACGGACTGGGCGCGCTGACCGTGCTCAACCCCGAACTGAAGTATTTCTTCGGTAAGATGACCATGTATCCCGACTACATTCGCTTGGGACGTGACATGATTCTCTATTTCCTCAAAAAGTATTTTGATGACACCGAGAACCTCATCGTGCCCATCAAACCCCTCATTCTCAATACGCCGGAAACCCAATTGGAGGCGCTCTTCACGGGCAAAAACTTCAAAGACGACTATCGTATCCTCAATCGTGAGATACGACAGATGGGCTATAATATCCCACCGCTGGTCAATGCGTATATGAATCTCTCGCCCACGATGAAGCTCTTTGGTACAGCCATCAATTATGGCTTCGGTGATGTGGAAGAGACAGGTATCCTTATCGCCATTGATGAGATCTTTGACGAGAAGCGTGTGCGCCACATCGATAGCTTTGCCAAGAGCCATCCCGAAGCGCTTTCGTTCACCAGCGGAGCCAACAAGGTAATCTATAAAGAAAAATAATAATCGTTATAAACATTTAGAAAAGCGATTAGCGTCAGTCACAGAGTGAGAAAATGACCCTAATCGCTTTTTTTTTACGATAAAATAGGGGTAAAACATATTTTAACACGAAATCTTTTTTCAGCACCAAGGTTTTTGTTTAATTTTGCAACAAATTATTTCAAAAAAAGCAATAATTATGAAAAAAGCATTTCTTGCCCTTATCGTAATGTTGTGCGCATTTGTTTCTAATGCTAACGCACAACTCCCTTCAGTGACATTGAAGGACATTCATGGTAACGTAGTGCGCACTGACACCTTATCAAACAATGGAAAACCCTTTATCATCGATTTCTTTGCTACATGGTGCAAGCCATGCAATAGAGAGCTGAAAGCCATTAGTGAGGTGTATCAGGACTGGCAGGACGAGACCGGCGTGAAGATCTTTGCTATCAGTATAGACCAAGCACAAAACGTCAACAAGGTTAAACCTATGGTTGACGAGTATGGATGGGAGTATGATGTGTTGCTCGATCCTAACAGCGAGTTTAAGCGTGCGCTTGGCATACAGATGATTCCTTACGTTCTTATCTGCGATGGCACGGGTAAGATTGTGTACAAACACAATGGATATACCGAAGGCGCAGAGAACGAACTGATCGAAAAAGTACGCGAACTCGTAGCAGCCTCTAAGTAAATGAAGCATCCTTATTATCTTATCGCAGCAGCGATGATAGCCTGTGCCACATCAGCACAGGCTCAAGACGATAATGTCAACGACGGACATTATAACCCCACAGTGAGCGGAAGTATCCAGTCGGACATGTTGGTGCCCACTGGTAAGCAAGACGATAAGTCGAACGAAGACTTCCGTACCAATACTTTCGTGGACCTCAACGTGATGAGTAAGTATATCGACGCGGGTGCGCGCTTCGAGTATCTAGAGCATCCGTTGCCCGGATTTGAGAAAGATTACAAAGGATGGGGTGTGCCTTACGTTTATTTAAAGGCCAAACTGAAGAACTTCGAGTTTACCGCCGGTAACTTCTATGAGCAGTTTGGTTCAGGATTTATCCTACGTACATACGAAGAACGTTCCTTGGGTATCGACAACTCGTTGCTCGGTGGACGTATCGTCACTACGCCTGTCAAGGGTGTGCGCATCAAGGCACTTGCTGGACAGCAACGCCGTTACTGGGCGCACAACGACTCTTGGTTGATGGGTGGCGACTTGGAGTTGAGCTTGGATCAGTGGTTCAAGAAGCTCTCAGAGAAGGGAACCAACATCACCTTGGGCGGTAGCTGGGTCAACAAGCACGAAGATCCCGATGCACAAGATGTGTATAATGGCAACTATCGTCTCAATTTCCCTGCCAACGTCAATGCCTTTGATGGCCGCATCAACGTGCAGACGGGTGGCTTCAGCGTCTTGGCTGAGTATGCTACCAAGAGCCAAGACCCATCGGTAAAGAACGATTGGATTTATCGTAGAGGTAACGTGGCAATGCTTTCTACATCTTATTCGCAGAAAGGATTTAGCCTCTTGCTCCAAGCTAAGCGCTCGGACAACTTCACGTTCCGTTCACGTCGTGACCTCAACGACGCCTCTTCATCGATCAATCACCTACCTGCCTTCACGCAGGATCAGACCTATGCGCTTGCAGCGATGTACCCCTATGCTACCCATCCCGGTGGTGAGTGGGCTTATCAAGCACAGTTGGGTTATAAGTTTAAGCGTAAGACATGGCTCGGCGGACGCTATGGCATGAGCCTGAACGTCAACTTCTCTCATGTACACGCTATCGATCAGACACAACACGACCTAACGCAGACCACCAATGGCGTTAGCCAAACCTTTACAGGAGCAGGTACAAAGGGTTACGGTTCGGCTTTCTGGAAGTGGGGCAAGGGAACGTATTATCAGGATATCAACGTGCAGTTGGAGCGTCGTTTCACACGCGACTTCAAGTTGAGCTTGATGTATATGAACCAGTTTTACAATAAAACGATTGTTGAGGGTGAAGGTGGCATGATCCATTCTAACATCTTCATCGCTGACGGATTGTTCAACCTGTCTAACAAGACACGCTTGCGCGTGGAGGCACAGTACCTCACCACCGCCGACGACAAGGGCGACTGGGTGTTTGGTTTGGCTGAGTTGAGCGTCGTTCCTCACTGGATGTTCACTGTCAGCGACGAGTACAACTGCGGTTTGACCAATGCTCACTACTGGCAAACTTACGTCACCTATAACCTTGGTGCACATCGTATGCAGCTCGGTTGGGGTCGTACACGCGCTGGATACAACTGCTCGGGTGGTGTATGCCGCTATGTTCCTGAGACCAAAGGTTTCACATTGTCATACAATTACAACTTCTAAAGACGTATGAACAGTTATTTCAAGACCATATCACGTGTTTTTCCAATGGCCGTTGCAGCCGTAGCCATGACGCTATCGTCATGCAGCGACATCAGCGAAAGCGAACGTTACGAATATATCAAACCAGCCGATGTAGGACGCAAGGTGCTCATCGAGGACTTCACCGGTCAGCGTTGCATCAATTGTCCTAATGCCACGGATGAGATAGAACATCTCCAAGAGACATACGGTAAGAACAATGTGATTGCCGTTGGTATCCATTCGGGACCTTTGGGATTCAAGGGTACGGCTAAGGCAGTGGGTTTAGCTACTGACCTTGGTGACACGTATTACTATCATTGGAACATCGACGCACAACCTAAGGGTAAGATCAATCGTGGCGCTAACTCTGATTATTCCTCATGGCAAGGTCAGGTTAACAGCTTGATACAGACCACAGCACCAATGATTCTCAACGTTCATAATACGTATGACGAAGCTACCCGCGAGGTGAATATCATCGTGCAAGGACAGGGAACCACAGGCTCTACCAATGGTAAGCTCCAGCTTTGGTTGGTGGAAGATAGCCTTGTAGCTATGCAGATGATGCCCGATGGAAGCACCAATAAAGATTATGTACACAATCACGTGCTCCGTGCCGCTGTCAATGGTGACTGGGGAACCGACTTCTCGGTTAATGAAGCAGAGGAGAAGCGCCAAGAGTTCACCTACACGTTGGACGAAAAGTGGGTGCCCGAACACACTTCTATCATTGCTTTCGTCTATGACGACAATGGTGTGGTGCAGGTTGAGAAGGCTGCCGTGATAGAAACGGAGACACCCGAAGAATAAAGTATAGTGTGAATCTAAAGTAATCAAATAAAAATACCAATAACATCATGAAAAAAATTTTCCTTTTGCTGCCTGCCATGCTGCTCACATTGGCTGCTAGCGCACAGAAAATAGAATTCCGCTTGGATGGTAAGACGCTCCAAGATGGTGCCACTGCCACTTTCCAAGCTGAAGAAGACGATTGGGGAGAAGTGTCTATCAATACTAACCCAAGTGATAACCCTTATCTATTGGTGATTCATCAAGAGGATGATGACGACTTCACTGAGGAAGGAACAGCAACAATGGAGATTGAAGAGAATACCATCGGCAATTATCCTGCCCTCTGTATGGGTGGCAGCTGTGTGCCTATAAACACAAGTTCTCTTACCAAACCCTTCACTTTTACCACTTGGGAAGGTTTACCCACTAACGATGTGAAGGTGGATTATGATGTGTTCCCTACCACAGGTAACTACGGACATATCAAGAGTAAGCTCACCGTGAATGTAGGTAGCGCGTCTTCTTACATCTATATCGACCTCGTTTACACTGATCCCGCAGGTATCAAGGATGTTAACAAGACTGAAAATACAACCGTTGTAGCACGTTATAGCGCTGACGGACAGCTTGTATCGGCTCCTGTGAAGGGCTTGAACATCGTGAAGCTCGCTAATGGCAAGACCATCAAGCAAGTGGTAAAGTAAAGAAAAGAAGTAATCAAGTACTACTATAGAAAAAATTATTATGAGAAAACTATTACTTTCCTTGTCAGCATTGGCACTCTCACTGAGCCTCAATGCACAGACTGCAGTGCTCAAAGCACAAGGTCTGAGTGCTCAAAAGAACACACAAGTAAGTCAGCGCGTCGTATCGCTCTCTGCTCTGAGAGCTGCAAAGCTTAGCGCTAACCAGCGTTTGTTGGGTCACTACACCACAGACAACCTGGCTGAGTATGGCCTTGGTATCCCTGGTTATGGTGCAAACGACAACTGTAAGGCTGCTTCTTATATCACTAACGATATGTTGGCTCCTTTCGCAGGTAAAAAGATTGTTGCTATCCGTTTCGGTCTTTGCGCATCAACAGGCGACTCACGTGTGTTCATCACTCCTATCACCCAAAGTGGTATTGGCTCTGACGTGGTGTCAAAGACTATCAGTTCAACTGTGGCTGACTGGAACACAGTGACTCTCGATACTCCATACGAAATCACAAACGATGCTTCTCGTGACCTCTTCATCGGTTTCGACTTCAAGCAGAAGGCTACTAAGAGCGGTAACTACTACACAGATGATTGTTATCCCTTGTCTCTCGTAGAAGAAGGCGAGTATCAAAATCTTTATGTTTACACTAATATCTCAGCAGCATCAGGCGGTAGTGGCGAAGGCTGGTACAACTTCGGAAACAACTATGGTAACATCAGTATCCAGGCAATCGTTGAAGGTGACTTTGCTGATTATAGCGTAACACCAAGCGATTTCTCTAAGATCACATGCTCATTGGGCGACGAGGTGAGTGTTCCTGTGGAGTTCTACAACTTCAGTAAGGAAGCAGTGACTAGCCTCGACTATGTAGTGACTGTTGATGGCGTAGCTGGCGAAGAGCAGCACGTATCCCTCAGCGATGCAGTGGCAATGGGTTCTTATGGCGTATTCTACACTAAGGTGGCTGCTGGCGACGTACAAGGTGAGAAGAACGTGAAGATTGAGATCACCAAGGTGAACGGTGAGGTTAACGCTGCCGAAGATAAGGTATGCGAAGGTTCTATCGCTGTTGTGTCAGAGGTTTATACTCGCAACGTACTCGTTGAAGAGATGACCACAGAGAAGTGTGGTAACTGCCCACGTGTAGCAGGTTATCTCCACACCGCACTGAAGACAGCAGATCGTACCCGCGTCTATGCTGTATGCCACCACGCTGGTTACTACTCTGACTGGTTGTCAAATGGCGACATCGATTCTTACGGAGGTGTTAAGGCTGGTACTGGTTGGGATGGCCCATTGTTGTACCTCTTCGATGAAAATGGTTATTCATCATTTGCTCCTGCTGTGACATTCAACCGTAGTTATCATAGCGATTATAGTACATCTAACACCGCAGGTTGCTTCACAGTGCCTTCAAGTGCAACTGAAATCACCAAGCACTGCAAGGAAGAGACTGACCAGACAGCTAATGCTAAGCTCTATATCAACGTTACTCCTAACGAGGAAGGCACACAGGCTACAGTGGTTGTCTATGGTGTAACCAATGGCGGTATCGACAAGGAGAACACCTTCTTGACCTTTTACCTCACAGAGGATAGCGTCAAGGCAAAATCACAGAGCGGTGCTTCAGGCGCTTACTATCAGATGCACGTGATCCGTTACTCTAACGCTGTGGGCAACTTCGGTGACGAAGTGGAATGGAATGATGACAATTCATTCACCAAGACCTTCACCGTTGCACTCGACTCAAAGTGGGTTAAGAGCCGCCTTTACTTCGTAGCGCTGCTTGATCACCGCAACGCTAAGAACATTTATGACAACAAGGTAGAGAACGTTATCGGTACTCCTTACAAGGAACTCGCTGCTATCAAGGGTGTTTCTACTGACGCTCAGAACGTAGTAGTGGCTCGTTACAATGCAGCTGGTCAGCTCATCAACGCTCCTCAGAAGGGCTTGAACATCGTGAAGATGAGCAATGGCAAGACTTACAAGGAGATTGTAAAGTAAATCCAATCGCTAGACGGAGCACTGATTAAGCTCCTTCTAAGCTAAATAGATGATCCCTTTGTGTGATAATCATAGTCGCACAAAGGGATTTTTGCGTTTTAAGTGCTTCGTTGTGGTAGGTTCTTACGAATGTCTTCTTGTTCTTATCGCTAAATGGTTAAAGCGGGCTGAGGGCACACCTCGCATCGCATAGGTTATCATTGAGCTATGACCTTTCTGCTTTGCACCGATAACCATTGGCTCAGCATCGCATTGTATCGATGGTTTCAAATCCCCAATGACGCACAATGAGCTTCCAAATATTTCGATGAAAGTGTGGAACGATAATTTTATTTAATTCCTAAACCATTGATAATCAGATATAATAGGGTTTTTGTGAAAATTAAAAGTGAGTTTTTAGTGAGGCGATTTTCTTGGAATTAGCATTCTTTTTACATACTTTTGCCACCAGAAGAACCTAACATTATTAACAAAAACCTAAATTTATGACACATTTACGACATGTAATGTTGCTCATGATGTTGTTTGTTACATCGATGATTTATGCCCAAACGCAGGACTGCGCGGGCGTGGTACTCGATCCAAACGGCGAACCAATCATTGGAGCAACTATCCTTGAGAAAGGAACACAGAATGGTACTGCAACCGATCTTGATGGTCGCTTTGCACTGAAAACGGCTTCAGGAGCTACCGTTACCGTATCCTATGTAGGCTACAACAGCCAAGAACTCAAAGCCAGCTCATCTATGCGCATCATCCTTAAAGAGGATGCACAGATGCTAAACGATGTTATCGTCATTGGTTATGGTGTGCAGAAGAAGAGCGTGGTGACCGCTTCTATCGCTAAGGTTGACGCTGACGACCTATCGGGCAAAGCTCCCGTGCGTGTGGACAACGCCTTGAAAGGTCTTGCTGCGGGTGTGAACGTCACATCCAACTCGGGTCAGCCAGGTGCTGCAGCACGTATCCGCGTACGTGGTACGGGTACAATCAACAACTCAGACCCTCTCTACATCATCGATGGCATCCCTTATGAAGGATCATCTGGCATAGATATGCTCAACCCTAACGATATCGAGAGCATCGAGGTACTGAAGGATGCAGCTTCAGGAGCAATCTATGGAGCACGTGCAGCCAATGGTGTGATCCTTGTAACAACTAAGAAAGGTAGTGCCGGTAAGGTGCAAGTGAACTACAACTTCTCCTATGGTTGGCAGAATAAGTGGCGCAAACGCGACGTGCTCAACGCTACCGACTATGCCATCTTGCAGAATGAACAGTATGTTAACAGCGGTCAGGCACCTTTGTATGCCGATCCTTACAACTTGGTAGATATCAATGGCAACAAGGTTACCACAGGTACCGACTGGCAAGATGAGGTGTTCAACGATAACGCACCAGTGATGAACCACGATGTTTCGATTGCTGGCGGTAACGATCGCCTCAAGTATTACCTCTCTATGGGTTACTATGAGCAAGAAGGTATCGTAGGCGGCAACTACGGACACAGCAACTATAACCGCCTCACCTTGCGTAATAACAACAACTATAACCTCTTTGATGCTACCAAGGATCGCTCTTGGCTCAACAAACTCGACATCAGCACCAACCTCTCTTATGCTCGCGTACGTAGCACTAGCATCGATGTCAACTCTACTTGGGGTACTGTTCTTGGATCAACCTTGGCGCTATCACCTATCTTGCCACCCTATGTGACAGGTCAGGCAGCCGTGGATCAGCACAACAAATACTACTACACAGATTACTCTACCTCATCAGAGGGCGTTATGCGCAACTATGATGACGTGACCGATGCACAGGGTCGCGTGGTGATGATACCCGGTACGGCTTACAACGAGATGAACAACCCGCTCGGAATCTTGCTCCGTCCCACCTCACCTGGATGGTCACACCACTTCACGGGAAACTTCTCTGCTGACCTCAACATTTGGGATACGCTCAAGTATCACTTCTCTTATATGGCAGATATGTCGTTCTGGGGATCAGAAGGCTACACTGCTTCCACCTATTATAATAGTGGTAACAACAATGCCACGTCCACCAGCGCTTCCTTTGATGAAGCCCGCTGCACCACATGGCAGATTGAAAACATCCTCTCTTATGACAAAACGTTGGGCAAGCACCACTTTAACATCGTCCTCGGACAGAGCGCACTGTCTTACGGAGGATACGAAGTGACAGGTTCACGTAAGTATCTGATCAACTCAAGTAAGCCATCTGTCTCTTATGCCAACGGCGATTATCGTCTCACTTACGACAACACCGTACAGCTATACACCAAGGATGCCGATGGCAACTATACCCCAGCAGGATACAAGGTCACTGGTGCTTCGGTAGATCACACCGTCACTGGCTATCCTTACAACCCTTATAAGATGTCCTCACTCTTTGCCCGTGCAAGCTACGACTATGACGAACGTTACATGGCACAGGTCACTATCCGTCGTGATGGTTCATCGCGCTTCGGTTCAAACAATAAGTATGGTACTTTCCCTTCAGTGTCTTTGGGTTGGAACGTGATGAACGAAGCCTTCATGGAGAACACCCGCGACTATCTAAGCAACTTGAAGCTACGTCTTAGTTGGGGTAAGAATGGTAACGACCAGATCGGTGACTTCCGTTACACGGTGAACACACAGAGTGGTAACAACTACTATTTTGGCAACCCCGTGAGCCTCACCCTCGGTTCTAAAGCAAACGGATTGGCCAACCCTGACCTCAAATGGGAGGAGAGCGAGCAGACCGATATCGGTCTCGACTTTGGTTTCTTCCAGAACGCCCTCACCTTTACGGTCGACTATTTCAAGAAGCGCACCAACGGCATGTTGATGACAATGAACATCCCTTCGTATGTGGGCGAATCTAAACCCCTTGGTAACGTGGGCGATATGGAGAACTCTGGTGTTGAGTTTGAGCTCGGATATAAGTTCCGTGTAGCCGATGCTAAGTTCCAAGTTAAGGGCAATGCGTCTTATCTTCACAACGAACTGATTCAGTATGGCAACGAGAGTGGTTACGCAGACCTTGACAGTTTCCAGGGCGTAGGTACCATTACACGTGCTGAGAACGGCCATCCCTTCCCCTTCTTCTATGGATATAAGACAGCCGGCATCTTCCAAACGATGGACGAAGTGCGCGCTTACACCTCTGCAGATGGCACAATCATCCAGCCCAATGCGCAACCTGGTGATGTACGTTTCGTCGATCTCAATGGCGACGGCGTGATTGACGCCAACGATAAGACCGACATTGGTAATGGTACACCTAAGTGGAGCTTTGGCCTTAACGTCAATGCTGAGTGGAGAGGATTCGATTTTAACATGTTCTGGCAAGGCGTAGCAGATGTAGATGTGTTCGATGCAACCCACCGTACAGATATCGCTTCCAGCAACTATCCTTCTTGGATGCTCAGCCGCTGGACTGGTCCTGGCACATCAAACAGAGTGCCTCGCCTCTTCAATGGTGACGCTAACAACTGGCAGAGCTCTGACCTGTATATCTTCGACGGTTCTTACCTTCGCCTAAAGAACATCTCTCTCGGCTACACACTTCCCCAGCAACTCACCAAACGTTTCTTCGTGGAACGCCTCCGCTTCTATGTTATGGCTGAGAACCTCTTCACCTGGACACGCTATCACGGATTTGACCCCGAAATCGCATCTGGTGGCACATCCCTTGGTGTCGATTACGGTGTGTATCCACAAGCTCGCACATGGACTGTGGGATTCAATCTAACATTCTAACAACTATCAACCTATAAGACAATGAAAACAAAACATATATTGACAACAGCCATCCTCGCGCTCTCTATAGCTGGACTGACAGGATGTAGCAAGGATTTCTTGGAGGTCAATCCACCTACGGCAGATCCCGTTGACGAATATTATACCACCGATGCACATATCCAAGAGGCTCTCGTAGCAGCTTATGATCCCCTTCACTGGCCCGATTGGGGCAACGGGAGCTATTCGCCTCTCAACCTCTGCAGCGACATTATGGCTGACGATATCTATCCCGGTGGCGCCACAGCAAGCGACTTGCTCGAGTTGCAACTAATGGAAAACTATAACGCTGACCCCGATCACACCCTCTCTGCGCTATGGACTGACGAGTACACCGGTGTGAAACGATGCAACGATGTGTTGGCTTATCTTGAGACCGCGATGCAGATTGACGGTGTGGATATAACCGAAGACAATGCCAAAAGCTACCGCGGTCAGGCACGCGTGCTACGTGCTTACTATTACATGAACCTATGGAAGTTTTGGGGTAACATCCCTTACTACACCACCAACCTATCAGGCGACTATAAGGCACCACAGCTTTCAGCCGATGAGGTGTACACCAACGTCATCACAGACCTTGAAGATGCCCTCAGCCAGTATGGCGCTCAGCTCCCTATGAAAGCCTCTGCTGGCAACGAAGGCCGTGTAACCAAAGCTTTCGCTTACATGGTTTATGCTGAGATGGTGATGTATCAGAACGACCAGTCACGCTATGCTAAGGCGCTCGAATACATGAACGAGATTATCAATAGTGGCAACTATGCGCTCAATCCTAGCTTTGAGGATATATGGAAAGAGTCGGGCGAATGGTGCGCAGAGAGCATCTTCGAAGTCAACTATGACGATGCTAACCACGCACGCGGCTGGTCTACACCGCTCGCAGTGGGTGGTACGGTGCTCCCCCGTCTACTTGGCCCTCGTGGTTGGACCTCAGGTGTAGCAGGTGTGGACAATGGTTGGGGCTTCGGACCCGTGCGTCAAGAGTGCTACGACATGTTTGCTGATAACGATACACGTCGCGATGCCACTTGCTTCAATGCAGACAAGGTGGCTGAAGAGAATGGTATCACCTATACCCCAGCATGGCAACACACAGGCTTCTTCCTCAACAAGTATCTCCCTCTGACCGAGAACGTGAAGGATGCAGGCTGGGATGCCGACCTCAACTTTAACAACAACTACCGCATCTATCGCTTCTCTGAGACCTTACTCAATGCTGCTGAGCTCCTCGTTCGTACCAACGGAGACCAGAGTACAGCCCGTAGCTATGTCAACAAGGTGCGTGCCCGTGCCGGCTTGAGCGACCTTACGTCCCTCAGCGTAGACGATATCATCAACGAACGCCACCTCGAATTTGTAGGTGAAGGTAAGCGTTATTGGGATCTTGTACGCTCAGGCAAAGCCGCTTCAACCCTCGTTCCCGATGCAGAAGGTTATCGCACGGCTACTTGGAGCGAAAGCAAGAAGTATCTGCCCATACCACAAAGCGAGATCAGTGCTGACGCTAACCTCGTTCAAAACAACTATTAATCAAGACATCTTATTATGAACAAGATAATTAAATCATTCTGTTTGGCCATCGCCACTGCCTTGACGCTGGTGGCATGCTCGCCCGACGAGTTTGCTGGAGCTGACCCCAATGGCGCTCCTTCCATAGCCGATGCCGACTATAGCGTGACCGTTGACCAGGAAACCAACATCGTTACCTTCACGCTCAACAACGCTGGCATGTACCCAATCTGGGAGATCGAAGGCTCTCCCGCTGTCAAAACCACTGTCAATGGTTACCAGAAGTATTACGTCTTCAAAGGCACTTACACCTATAAGCTAAAGGTGGGCAACCGCAATGGTATCAGTGATGGCGAGATTGAAGGCACGTTCACCGTGGACAACACTCGCTACGACTTCTCCAAGACCATCAAGTATCTCACCAATGGTGGCTCTAAGGAATGGCGAATCTATAGTGCAAAGAAGGGCCACATGGGTTGTGGCGAACCTGGAACAGATGGTACCGGATGGTGGTCAGCTGCTCCTGACGACAAAGCAGGACAGGGCATCTATGACGACCGCATCACTTTCTCAGCCGACAACACCTATAAGTATAGTGCAGGTGAGGATGGCTTGACCTTCTGTAACACCGGTATCACATCGCTTGGTGTCAGCAAGAGCGAAGACTACAGCACCGCAGTGGTAGGTCAGTTTGGCACAAAGGATGAGGCTCAGTATGCCTTAGGCTATGACGATGCCACTGGCGTAGAGACCATTACGCTTCCCGCCAAGACCCTCTTCCCCTATATGGCATCGGAGGAGATGCTCAATGGCGACTACACCTTGCGTATCCTGTCAATCGATGATAAGTATGCCGAACTAGTGCTCGACCTCTCAAGCATCTGCTGGCACTTCTCTCTGATCAATGGTGACGACCCCGAGCCCTCTACCGACTTTGATCCTGACAATGTCAACTGGTGTGATGTCAACTCAGATCTGAACCTTGCGGCACCTATCAATAGCTGCGGTGCTATGCAGTTCTGGTGGGCTGACGCTAGCTGGGCACAGATAGCTGATCCTGGTTTCAGCTATGCTGACGGCGTATATACCATCACTGCCAATGCAGCTACAGCTGCACAGTGGCAAGGTCAATGCTCTATCCATCCCGAGCAGCAGATTGATTTGCAAGCTGGACAGGCTTACGACTTCAGCGTGAAGGTCAATGTGAGCGAAGCAATGGAGACGGCTACCATCAAGGTGTGCGCCGATGACGACCAGGCAACGCTTATCTACGCTTACCCCGTGTCCCTCAAGCGAGGCGATAACATCCTACGCTACGCCAAACGCTTCCCGAAGGTTACCCAGGATGGCAAGGATGCAGATGCCACCGCTACGAAGGTGAAGTTTATCATCGACCTCGGTGGATGTCCCGCAGGCCTTGTTACCAAGGTGAGCGACATCATTATTCAGAAGCATAATCCTAAATAACAATAGGTTATGACGCTTTATCGCAACGATTAAGTAGGTTAGTTAGTTTATAATATAACTGCGGTTGGGAGATGCTCGCATACCGAGGCAAGCACTTCTAACCGCATTTTTCTTTCCTTCGCCATATCCGTTGTTTTGAAACCGTCTATCAATCAAAATGTTCAAACGAATGAAAACAATCCGAATCATCCTATTCTCCTTTCTCTCTATAGCCTCTTTCACGGCTTGCGGTCATAGCAATGACAACACCATCGTCACACCTACCTCCAGTGATAAGCTCACGCTAAGCTCCTCTACGCTGCAGACCAGTGACGTCGGTGGTAGCTTCCAAGTCTCTGTCAATGCCACTCGTGGCGAATGGACAGCGTATACCGAGAGCAGTTGGATCACCGTTTCCAATGCCAATACCGGCTCAGCCAATGGCACCATCACCCTTAAGGTGGCTGCCAACACCAGCAGCGAGGCGCGCACGGGCAGCGTTGTGGTTAAGAGTGGTAGCGCCCGAAGCAATATCAGCGTGGAACAAGCGGGTCGCCCCACTGCTGAGATGACCATCCCCGAAGGCTACGAGCTGGTGTGGAATGACGAGTTTGATGGCACCGCGCTCGGCTCCGACTGGACCTATGAGGTGGCCAAACCCGGTTGGGTCAACAACGAACTGCAAGAGTATGTGCGCAATGAAAAGGTGGTATACCTCAAGGATGGCAAGCTCAACATCCATTGCTATCAAGACGCTGAAGGCCATATCTACTCGGGGCGCGTCTATGCTAAGAAGACCGAAGGGTGGACCTATGGCTACTTTGAAGCCTCAATCATGTTGCCACAAGGCAAAGGCACGTGGCCCGCATGGTGGATGATGCCCGCCAATAACGACTATTCGGCCAATCCGTGGCCTGGTTGTGGTGAGATAGATATCATGGAAGAGGTGGGTGTCGATGCCAATCAGGTGAGCTCCACCATACATTGTACCAAGTATAACAACACCAACACCGCCATCGAACACTATTCAATGTTCCTTCCTACCGCCGAGAGCGCCTATCACGTCTATGCATGTGAGTGGACACCCGAGTATATCGCGTTCCTCGTTGATGGGGTGGAGAAGCTCCGCTACACCAACGACCACACCGGCAAAGCACAATGGCCATTTGACGTGCCGTTCTATCCCATCCTCAATCTGGCTTGGGGCGGCGACTGGGGAGGCTACAAAGGCGTGGACAACACGGCGCTACCTGTGACGATGAGCGTCGACTATGTGCGCATCTTCCAAAAGAAATAATCTCCTGTGTCGTTCTTTTCCCGTGCCAATCGTTCAACGATAGATGGCTAAAAAGGGACGAATCAACAAAGCATAACATAATCTTTCAGCAATATTATGGTAACACTTAGCAGTACACATTCACTTCGTAAGGTAGGGCTTGCGCTCCTCCTGACGTTCTCCGTCGGTGCTACGCATGCCCAAAGCAGCACGCCTGCCTACCTTGATGCCACCCTTCCGGTGGAGCAGCGCATCGATGATGCCCTCTCACGTATGACCCTTGATGAGAAGATACGCATCTTGCATGCGCAGAGCAAGTTCTCCTCAGCAGGCGTTCCGCGCCTCGGCTTCCCCGACTTCTGGACCGATGATGGCCCTCATGGTGTGCGTCCCGACGTGCTTTGGGACGAGTGGGAGCAAGCAGGGCAGACCAACGACTCCTGCATCGCCTTCCCCGCACTCACCTGTCTGACAGCTTCGTTCAATCCATCGCTCAGTTTGCTCTACGGACAGAGCCTCGGTGAGGAAGCCCGCTATCGTGGCAAGGACATGATCTTGGGCCCCGGCGTCAACATCTACCGTACGCCGCTCAACGGGCGCAACTTCGAATACATGGGCGAGGATCCTTATCTGTCGTCCACAATGGTTGTGCCATACATCCAGGGGTTGCAGAGCAAGGGTGTGTCAGCATGTGTTAAGCACTTCGCTCTCAACAATGATGAGGAGTATCGGTTCCAGGTCAATAGCATCGTAGACGAGCGAACGCTCTACGAGCTCTATCTCCCTGCCTTCGAAGCTGCCGTCAAGCAAGGTCACACCTGGGGCTTGATGGGTGGCTACAACCTCTATCGCGATCAGCACAACTGCCACAACCAGTATCTGCTCAACGACATCCTGAAAGGCGAATGGCAGTATGATGGCGTGGTGGTGAGCGACTGGGGCGGTACGCATGACACCGACCAGGCTGTCCGTAACGGCTTGGATATGGAGTTTGGAACGTGGACTGATGGTCTACATACGGGCGCATCCAATGCCTACGAGAGCTATTATCTTGCCAGCGCATACAAGCAAGGCATCAAGGAAGGACGCTATACGGAGACTGAACTCAATGACAAGGTGCGCCGCATCCTACGTCTCTACTATCGCACCACGATGAATCCCAACCGTGCCCAAGGCTTCCTCTGTTCTGAGAGCCATTATGACGCAGCCCGAAAGATAGCCACTGAGGGCATTGTTCTGCTCAAGAACGACCGCCAAACGCTCCCGCTTGACCTCACCAAGACCCGCCGCGTGCTTGTGGTAGGTGAGAATGCGGTGAAGATGATGACCGTAGGTGGTGGCTCGTCTTCGCTCAAGGTGCAACGCGAAGTGTCACCGCTGGATGGCTTGCGCGCCGCCCTTGCTCCACACAACATCACCGTCGACTATGAGCGCGGATATGTAGGCGACGTCACTGGCCAGTATAATGGTGTCACCACGGGACAGGATCTCTCTGAGAGCCGTTCGGCATCGCAACTCATTGCCGATGCTGTGGCAAAGGCAAAGGATGCCGACTATGTCATCATCTTTGGCGGACTGAACAAGAGCGACCACCAAGACTGCGAGGGACATGACCGCAAACAGTATGGTTTGCCTTATGATCAGGATGCCTTGATAGAAGCATTGGCCAAGGCCAACCGCCATGTGGTGTATGTCAACATATCCGGCAACGCTGTGGCTATGCCTTGGAACAGCCGCGTTCCCGCCATCCTCCAGGGCTGGTTTATCGGTTCTGAGGCAGGTAACGCCCTTGCTGATGTGCTCACAGGTAAGGTCAACCCTTCAGGCAAGTTGCCTTTCACATGGCCCGTACGCCTCGAAGATGTGGCTGCACACGCCCTCAATGCCTATCCCGGCGTATGGCGTGCCGACCATAAGATCATCGATGAGGAATATAAGGAAGGTCTCTATGTAGGTTATCGATGGGTAGATAAGCAGAAGGTGCGCCCATTGTTTGCCTTCGGACATGGTCTGAGCTACACCACATTCCGTCTGAACGACTTGAAAGCCCAAAGCGCACGCATGGCTGCTACGGACAGCACGCTGACCTTTACCGTTCGTGTCACCAACACCGGTAAGGTGGCTGGCGCTGAGGTGGTGCAACTCTATCTGCATGATGGCGCATCAACCATTGATCGTCCTACCAAGGAACTCAAAGCCTTTGCCAAGGTGCAGCTACAACCCGGTGAGTCGAAGCTCGTGCCTCTGACCATCAATCGCCGCGCCCTGTGCTACTGGGACACGACAACACATGGTTGGAAGTACACCCCCGGCAGCTTCACCGCCTACGTAGGAACGGCATCTGATCAGTTGCCATTGCACACCACGTTTACCGCTGAGTAACAATCTTAAATCATTTACCTATTGTATCATTATTGAATGAGGCTCCGCTGTCTGCTAAGACGGCGGGGCTTTCTTATTTATAAAGGCTTCAACGTAAGGTGGAGAAGCCTCTTTGGGAGAGAAAAATAAATTGATTTTCATGGAAAAATAAATTAAAAACTTCAGAAAAACAAATTGATTTCTCTTCCGTTAGACGCTCCTTGACATGGCCAAAGCATCCGTATTGGCAGATGATAGAGGTGTTTTAGGAATGTGTTAGGGAAAAGGCTAATTTCCAAAAAAGCAAAGCTAATCCTTTGCAAAAGCGATATTAATGTTTAACTTTGCAAGAAATAATGTAAATCCGATGCAATCCCATCTGATTGGCATTGCAGGAACAAGATTCTATTGTTATATATACATACACCCACAAAACGTCTTTTTGGGTAAAAAGGTACGATAAAAGTATGAGTGAGAACAAAGAAATGAACAAAGGCGGCGTGTTTCGCCTTGCCACTGCGGTAGAAGGTGGTAAGTCAGTGTTGCAGATTTCCATCCGTGAACCATACGCAGGGAAACCGGTTTATCGCAAGACGCTTGAACGAATCTTCAAGCAGAGCCAGACATTCGACAGCCCGTTTGTTCTCAAGAGCCTTGCTCTGAAGGACGATGCGCAAGGCCATCCCGTGCTCACCGTGGCGTGGGAGGATGCTCGTAGCCTTACCGACTATCTCAAGGAGAACCATAGTGATGAAGAGAAGAAACGCTTGGTAAGCCAAGTGGCTTCTGCTTTGAGCTATCTTCACGGACTGAAGCTCATCCACGGCGCACTGGGTCCAGCTACTATCTTTGTGACCAAGAAGAGCAACGACGTGCGTGTGCTCTTCTTCAAACAGCACTATGTGGATAACCTCTCACAACCGCAAGTGGAACAACGCTTTATCGCACCCGAGGTTAAGGATGGTTCTACGCTTCCCACGGCACGTGTGGATATCTTCTCGTTGGGCGCTCTGCTCAAGGAGCTACGTCTTGATGCCGACTTTTATGATGTGATACGCACCAGTTGTAGCTATAGCGCCAGTCAGCGATATGGCAGCGTGGACGAGTTTGTGGATGGTATGGAGCATCGCCGTAAGGTGCGCCGCAGCAGTTCTTCGCCATCGTTCCACGCTTCGTTGCCCGGCAAGCGCTTCTTCACCGGCGTGGCATGCGTGTTGATTCTTGCAGGTATCGGCTATGCAGGCTTCTATTTTTATAAGAACAATCCGTTCCAGAGCGACGACGCCCAAGCTACGGTGACGCAGACCACACAGACCAATGCCGACTCGGTGCAGCACGCCACGGCAGCAACGGATAGCGTAGCCACACCCAGCTACACCGGCGAACTGGAGTTCTTGGCTACCCTTGTGCCTCAGATGCAGAAAGACCTGGACAAGATGTATGAGCCTTTTGTAGGTGGAAAGGCTACCGAGGAAGAAAAGACGGCGCTCAAGCAGAAGCTTGTGAGATACTATAAAGGTCTGCGAGCTACACTCAAGGGTAAGACCGCTGAGCAGCTCGCAGCATACGATGAAGCCTTTGCCAGTTATCGTAAGGCAAAGGACGCACAACTTTAGACATTGTACACCAACCACACCATATAGCCGATGTAGGTCAGCGAGAGCACTGCACCTTCCCAGCGGCAGAGGGTGTACTTGGTGAAAGAGAACAACCACAAGAGCATTATCGATATCACCAGTAACGAAAGGTCGATATTGGTAATGCCCGTGATATTCATTGGACAAATCAGTCCGCAACCTCCTAAGATAAAGAGAATATTAAACACGTTGCTACCCAGCACATTGCCTATGGCGATGCCGCTGTCACCCTTGCGTGCCGATACCACGCTGGTGGCAAGCTCGGGCAGAGACGTGCCGCAAGCCACAATCGTCAAGCCTATCACTGCATCTGAGATGTTGAAGCTCTTGGCCACGGCGGTAGCACCTTTGACAAACCAGTCGCTACCAAAGATAAGGCAAGCCAGTCCTATCACAATCCACATACACGCCTTCCACACCTTCATGGGTTGGGTAGAGGCGGTATCCTGACTCTCTTCGCCATTGTTCCTACTTGCCAATGCACCCTTGACTGTCAGCACCATGAACACCACAAACAATGCCGCAAGCACTGCGGCGTCAATCCGTGTGATGCGCCAGTCGTTGATACAGAGGATCATCAGCAATGCCGAGGATACCAAGGCAAAGGGTATATCCTTGGTGATGGTCACGCGGCTGATGGTGATTGGCGCTACCAAGGCGGTGACACCCACGATGAGCAGCGTGTTAAAGATGTTGCTTCCCACCACATTACCCACTGCAAGGTCGGGCTTGTCATCTATGGCAGAAACTAAACTGACACAAAACTCGGGCATCGATGTGCCCATAGCTACGATGGTGAGACCTATCACCAGTTGAGGGATGCGCATGCGTTGTGCTATGCCTACTGCACCATCTGTGAGGCGATCGGCACCCCAAAGCACCAAGACTATACCGGCAAGGATAGTCAGAAGGTTGATAATCATAACTTGCTAAAGGATAGATTAAGATGTGTAAATATTGTTTTTAATAGTTGCAAAGATACGCAAAACCCCCGAATGCTCACGCACTCGGGGGATATAAAAAATACGAAATAACACCTAATTACTACTATATAATCTTAATTGCTTATGAGAAACTATTTGCTTTTTACCTTCTGTTCTTGTGTCTTTGTGGTTGTGGGTATATCGATAGTTATCCTATCTCGATGTTACGAGTGATCTTCTGCTGGTTAGGACGAAGCTTAGGAAGCGTCACGGTGAGTACACCATCAGCCACACGGGCACCTATCTTCTCGTGATCCACATCATCAGGAAGCACCAAGGTCTGCTCATATCTGCCGTAGGCAAACTCGCGACGTAGGTAGTGAGCATGCTCGGCGGTGTCGTTCTTATGCTCCATCTTGATGTGCAGGTCGCCTTCATCGTTGATATTGACCTCAAAATCCTCACGTGTCATGCCGGGAACGGCAAGCTCTACAACATACTCGTCAGCTGTTTCAAGAACGTTAATGGCTGGTGCGGTAGCGTTGACACGGTTCATATTGCCTGTATTGAAGAAGTCGCCGAATACCTCTGGCAACCAACTATTTCTGTAATCTGTCATGATTCTTATCTCCTATGTTAATGTTTAGTGTTCTGTGATGTTTACACTGAAGAGTAATGCAACAAGCGTTCCAATGTCCATTAAGCATGACAATGTGGCAAAAACGGGTGACAGAGTGGCGTAACCGAGGCTTCCGTATACATCTTTCTAAGCCTAATGTTTGCTCATTTGGACAGAAAGCAGTAACTTTGCACCGCTTTTTTGCTAAGCACATCTCGTGTGATGGTGAATTAAGGCATCATTTATTCAATCTTAATTTTAGAGTAACACAATCAAATGAAAGAGATTAACGTAACAGGTCAGAAGCGTACAGACCTTGGAAAGAAAGCTTCTAAGTCACTCCGTAAGGAAGGTTTGGTACCATGTAACCTCTATGGTGAGGCTAAGGGTGAGAACGGTTTGCCAGTAGCATTGTCATTCGCTGCTCCTATGAGCGAGCTCCGCAAGCTGGTTTACACTCCTCACATCTATGTAATCAATCTTGTTATCGATGGTGAGAGCCACACTGCAGTGCTCAAGGAGCTTCAGTTCCACCCAGTAACAGACGCGCTCTTGCACGTTGACTTCTATGAGGTAAATGATCAGAAGCCTATCACAATCGGTGTTCCTGTTAAGCTCGTAGGTCTTGCACAGGGTGTACGTGATGGTGGTCGTATGAACCTCTCTATCCGTAAGATCAACGTTTGCGCTCCTTACCAGCAGATTCCTGAGCACCTCGATGTAGACGTTACTGCATTGGGCTTGGGCAAGAGCATCAAGGTAGGTGCTTTGAGCTACGAAGGTCTTGAGCTCGTTACACCTAAGGAGGTTGTAGTATGCTCAGTGAAGGCTACACGTAACTCTATCGCTGCTGCTGCCGCTGCTGCCGCTGCTGAGTAATCAATCCCTCGGAACAGTCTACAATTAAGGTCCCAAGCGTCTCTCTTCGAGCGCAGCTAACGCCATGACGAGAGACCCTTGGGTACACGTAAGACACATCTTAGTAATGGATAAATACTTAATTTGTGGTTTGGGCAATCCCGGTGCAGAGTATCAGGACACCCGACACAATACAGGATTCATGGTATTGGACGCTTTTGCCAAAGCGTCCAATATTTGTTTTGAAGACAAGCGTTATGGCTACATCGCCGAGACAAGCATCAAGGGTAGGAAGGTAATCCTCTTGAAGCCTACCACCTTTATGAATCTGTCGGGCAATGCGGTGCGTTATTGGCTCAATAAGGAGAACATTGACGAGAGCCGACTACTTGTGGTATCGGACGATGTGGCTCTTCCGTTGGGTGCTTTCCGCTTGAAAGCCAACGGGTCCAATGGTGGTCACAATGGCTTAGGTCATATTCAGCAACTCATCGGACAAAACTATGCCCGCCTGCGTATGGGTATCGGTAACGATTATCCCCGCGGTGGACAGATTGATTGGGTGCTGGGCAAGTATAGCGCAGAGGATATGACGCAGCTTCAGCCAGCTATTGACCATGCAGTGGAGATAATCCGCTCGTTTGTCCTTGCTGGTATCGACATTACGATGAATCAGTTTAACAAGTTAGGAAAGAAGTAAATGCCAAACAATAAACATGGCGCTACGATCTCAGCGCAAGCCGATGGACCACGCGAGGCACGCATTGACAAGTGGCTATGGGCTGCACGCATCTTCAAGACCCGTTCGCTGGCGTCAGATGCGTGTAAGAACAATCGTGTGACGCTTAATGGTGTCAACGTCAAACCATCTCGCAACGTGAAGGTGGGTGAGGTGATTAGTGTGCGTAAGCCGCCCGTCACCTACTCGTTTCGTGTGCTGAAAGCCATCGAACAACGTGTGGGCGCAAAGCTTCTACCCGAGATCTATGAGAACGTCACAGACCCTAAGCAGTATGAACTGCTTGAGATGAGCCGCATCAGTGGCTTTGTGGATCGTCAGCGCGGTACGGGTCGCCCTACGAAGAAGGATCGCCGACAGATGGATGCGTTCATCGATCCGGTGCTGTTTGGCTTTGATGATGATGACGACGAGTTTTGATCGGTTCTGATCGCTCCGTTCTATAACAAGAGCCGCTATCCTCTTGCCCATGATGAGGCATGAAGATAGCGGCTCTTGGTGTAGCTTAGGATTATCGTGAGAGGTATTGATCCACCTTCTTAGCGGTCTCCACACCACTGGCCATGGCACGTACCACCAGCGAAGCACCGCTCGCAGCGTCACCCGCCACAAAGACATTGTCGGGGAAGGCGGGCTGCTCTGGACGTAGAAAGCCCATTGCCAGCAGCACCATCTCGGCTTTGATCACCTCAGGTTCGCCCGCTTCCACCATCAATGGGCGGCCTCCTTCGGGGTTGGGTTTCCAGTCAATGGGTTGCACGCGCACTCCCGTGAGCTTGCCATCCTTGCCGATAAACTCGAGCGTGTTGATGTTCCAGCGGCGCTCGCACCCTTCCTCATGTGACGAAGTGGTCTTGAGCGTGCGTGGCCAGTTGGGCCAAGGCGAGTTGGGATCGTCTGGTCCGACGGGTGGTTTGGGCATGATCTCAATCTGTGTGACGCTCTTGCAGCCTTGACGATGAGCCGTTCCGATACAGTCGGAACCCGTGTCGCCACCGCCAATGACAAGCACATTCTTGCCCTTCGCGTTGATACGTTGTTCCTTATCTATCTCCTCTCCAGCGAGCAAGCGGTTCTGCTGAGCGAGCATCTCAAGGGCGAGGTACACCCCTTGTAGCTCTCTGCCTGGCACATCGAGGTCGCGTGCGGTAGGCGTACCTGTGGCAACGACCACTGCGTCATATTGGTTGGCAAACTCGTCGATGCTTACCTCGTGTATCTCGCGGGTAGGTTCGCCCTTTAATGCTTGTGGTGCGGGCGCTAAAGCCGTGTTAAACTGCATCTCGATTCCCTCCTCACGCAGTAACGCTATGCGTCGATCAATCACCGCTTTGTTCAGTTTGAAGTTTGGAATACCGTAGCGTAGCAATCCCCCCGCATCTTCGCGAGCATCTATGAGCGTCACGGTGTAACCCTTCTGGTTGAGTCGGTTGGCAGTGACCAGTCCTGCAGGACCAGCTCCCACCACCGCTACGCGCTTGCCATTGCGTTCGGGCAGATGAGGCGTGATGTAGTTTTCGTCCCACGCATGCTCCGTGATGGCAGCCTCGTCCTCGCGGTTTGTGGTGGGCTCATGTTCGGTAAGGTTGAGCACGCAAGCCTTCTCGCATAGGGCGGGGCAGATGCGTCCGGTGAATTCGGGGAAGTCGTTGGTGGCGTTGAGCAGTCGGTAAGCCAGCTCCCAGTCGCCTTTGTATAAGGCATCGTTCCACTCGGGCGGTTTGTTTCCGAGCGGACAAGCCCAGTGACAGAATGGTACGCCGCAGTCCATGCAGCGACTTGCCTGTGTGCGGCGGTCTTTGCTATTGAGTGTTTGCTCCACTTCGCCAAAGTCGTGGATTCTATCGTGTATTGGCCTATAGCCGGCTTCTTGTCGTGGAATGGTCAAGAATGCTTTTGGATTACCCATAATCGTTGTGTCTTGTTAGGTTGTTTGGATGCTGAATGATGGTTGGTGAGATGCCCGAATCAATAGTCGCGCTGCATATCGGCAATCTTTTGCTGTAGCTTGCGCACCTGTTCTTCTTGCAGCACGCGCTTGTATTCGATAGGCACCACTTGTATAAACTCTCCCACATAGTGGTTCCAGTCATCGAGCATCGTGCGTGCCAACCTTGATCCGGTGTACCGATAGTGTTGTCGGATGAGCTCGTGTAGCTCCTTGCGGTAGCTGCTTTCCTCGACAAGATTAATCTCTACCATGTCCATATTACAGAAGTAGTCGAAGTTGTGGTGCTTGTCCCAGACGTACGCCACGCCTCCGCTCATACCTGCGGCAAAGTTGCGACCTGTCTCACCGAGCACTACGATGCGTCCACCGGTCATGTATTCGCAGCAGTGATCGCCCGCACCTTCTATCACGGCGGTTGCTCCTGAGTTGCGAACGCCAAAGCGCTCACCCACCATACCATTGATATAGAGTTCGCCCGAAGTGGCTCCGTACAGACCGGTGTTGCCCGCAATGATGTTATCTTCGGCTGCAAAGTTGCTCCTTATCGGTGGAAGGATTGTGATGCGGCCGCCTGCCAGTCCCTTGGCAAAGTAGTCGTTGGCTTCGCCTTCGAGCTTAAAGTCGATACCTTTGGTGAGGAATGCGCCGAAGCTCTGACCCGCAGAACCCTTAAACTTGACGTTGATTGTATCCTCGGGCAAGCCCTCTTCGCCATATTTCTTGGCGATAACGCCAGATAACATCGCTCCCACGGCACGGTCGGTGTTCTTGATGGCGAAGTCGAGATTGACCTCTTCGCATTGTTCCACCGCCTTCTTTGCACCACGTAGCAGTTGCTGATCAAGCACGTTAGAGAGGTCATGGATCTGCTCTTTTGAGTGATAGAGCGTGGTGTCGCCCTGCTCTTGATATAGGAGACGGGAGAAGTCGAGTGTCGATTGTTTACCTTGCGTAGGAATGCAGGGCTTCAGCAGTTCGGTGTGGCCAATGACATCTTCCAATCGTTTGTATCCCAATGCGGCCAAGTATTCGCGTACCTCCTCGGCAAGGAAGCGGAAGAAGTTGACCACATAGTGATAGTTGCCACGGAAGTGAGCCCTTAATCGCTCGTCTTGGGTGGCTACGCCCATCGGACAAGTGTTGAGATTGCACTTGCGCATCATCACACAACCGAGCGTAATCAGTGCCGCTGTACCGAAGGCAAACTCCTCTGCGCCGAGCAAAGCCATGAGAATAACGTCTCGTCCGGTCTTCAGCTGACCATCAACCTGTAGGCGCACTTGTCCGCGCAAGCCGTTCTTGATCAGCGTTTGTTGCGTTTCGGCAATGCCAATCTCGGGTGATACACCTGCATAACGCATCGAAGAAGCCGGACTTGCGCCCGTTCCGCCTTCGGCACCAGATATCACGATGAGGTCAGCTTTGGCTTTAGCTACACCCGCTGCGATGGTTCCTACACCACTCTCAGCCACGAGTTTCACGCTGATAGCGGCTTGAGGGTTGACATTCTTTAGGTCGAATATCAGTTGGGCGAGGTCTTCAATGGAGTAGATGTCATGGTGAGGAGGAGGCGAGATGAGCGATATGCCAGGGATGGAGTGGCGTGTCTTGGCTATAACCTCGTTGACCTTGAATCCTGGTAGTTGTCCGCCTTCGCCTGGTTTAGCACCTTGCGCCACCTTGATCTGTATCTCCTCCGCATTGACGAGATACTCTGTGGTCACGCCGAAGCGTCCGCTAGCCACCTGTTTGGTCTTACTTGAGAGCGAGATACCATCCTGCGTGCTATGAAAACGGGCATTGTCTTCGCCACCCTCGCCCGTGTTGGATCGTGCGCCAAGCTTATTCATCGCCAATGCCAATGCTTCGTGCGCCTCTTTGGATAGCGCACCGAATGACATAGCGCCCGTAACGAAGTGTTTTACAATCTCTTCCACCGGCTCAACCTCGTCTATGCTGATGGGATTGCGCTTGATGTCAAGGTAGTCGCGTATGAAGATAGGTTGCGTTTTGGCATCCGCCAGTTGGGTATATTTCTTGAACAAGGCATAATCGCCTTTGCGTGTGGCAAGCTGAAGGGTTGCGATGGTCTCTGGATTCCATGCGTGGCTGATGCCATCACGGCGCCAATGGAACAGACCATTGTTGGGTAGGAACGCTTGCTGAGGATGTTTGGCATAGGCGGCGTTGTGCAGACGGATGGCGTCAGCGGCGATTTCTTTGAGCCCGATGCCTCCTATCGAACTGCTGCTTGAACCGAAATAGTGCTTCAACAAGCTTTCTGAGAGACCCACTGCCTCAAAGATCTTTGCCCCGCGGTACGATCGTATGGTTGAGATACCCATCTTAGCCATAATCTTAAACAATCCTTTCTTAACCGCTTTGATATAGTTGGCCTCTGCCGTCTCATAGTTTTCTTGCACTCGTTTCTCCTTGACGAGCTGGTCAAGGATAGCGTAGGTCATGTAAGGGCAAAGCGCTGAGGCGCCATAACCCAACAATAGGGCTGCGTGCATCACTTCGCGAATCTCGCCCGACTCCACGATGAGCGCCGTTTGTACACGTTTGCCGGCGTCAATGAGGTAATGGTGCACTGCGCTCACGGCCAATAGCGATGGGATGGCAGCGTGATGCTCGTCCACCATACGGTCGGATAGGATGATATAGTTGTATCCTTCGTCTACGCTTTCTTCTGCTTTGCGGCATATTTCGTCCAAAGCGGCGTGCAGTCCGTCCTCTCCTTTGCTGGTGTCGAAGACGATTGGCACCTTGATGGTGTTGAAACCTTTGTATCGGATGTTACAGAGAATGTCTAGCTGACTATTGGTTAGGATGGGGTGGGGTAGTCGGACCATCTTACAATTGCTCTCGTTGGGGTTGAGAATGCCCGTCCCAACACGCCCTATGTACTCGGTCAAGCTCATGACGAGGTTCTCTCGGATTGAGTCGATGGCGGGATTGGTCACTTGGGCAAACTGTTGTCTGAAGTAATCGAAGAAGATCTGCGGACGATTGGACAACACTGCCAATGGTGTGTCGTTACCCATGGATGCCGTTGGCTCCTGTCCCTTGGTGCACATAGGCACGAGTGTATTGTTGATATCTTCCTCACCGTATCCAAACTCAATCTCGTTGCGCAGCAGATTGTCCACATCGTTGCGCACCTTTCGGCCCGATCGCAGATTCTCGAGCTGTATACGGTTGGTGTTAAGCCATTGGCGGTAAGGGTGTTCGGTAGCCAGTCGCTCCTTGATTTGCCCATCATAGTAGACCTTACCTTCTTGTGTGTCGATGAGCAGAATCTTTCCGGGTTGCAGTCGGCCCTTTTCAGAAATCTCCGTAGGGTCAAAATCCATTACGCCCACCTCTGAAGCCACCACCATTGTGTCGTTCTTGGTGATGGTGTAGCGTGCTGGACGTAGACCATTGCGGTCGAGCATACCTCCGGCAAAGCGTCCATCGCTGAACAATAGGGCTGCCGGACCATCCCAAGGCTCCATCAAAATGGAGTGATACTCATAGAAAGCTTTGAGATCTTCGCTAATGGGGTTCTTGTCATTGAAGCTCTCTGGCACCATGATAGCCATGGCGTGAGGAAGCGAAAGACCGCTCATGACGAAAAACTCGAACACGTTGTCGAGGCTCGCCGAGTCGGACATGTCTGGCTGGATGATAGGTGATATATCCTTGATGTTACCCAAAGCCTCGCTTGACAGCACACTCTCACGTGCCTTCATCCATCCGCGATTGCCTCGGATGGTGTTGATCTCGCCATTGTGGCAAAGCAAACGGAATGGTTGAGCCAGCGACCAAGTGGGGAACGTGTTGGTAGAGAAGCGCGAATGCACCAAGGCAAGACCAGAGGTGAAGTAGTTGTTGGTCAAGTCGGGGTAATATTGACGTAGCTGCAAGCTCGATAACATACCCTTGTAGATGATGTTCTTGCTTGAGAGCGAGCAGATGTAGAAGTCGGTATCGGTGATGCGACGTTCTATGCGCTTACGTATGATATAGAGGATGCGCTCAAACGTGGGCACCTTATCATCGGTAACGCCCGTGACAAAGACCTGTTTGGTATCCGGTTCGGTAGCCAAAGCCGACTCGCCAAGACACTCGGGACTTGTCGGTACGCTACGCAGATGCATCAGTTGCAGGTTCTCGCGTTCGATCTCCTCTATCATAATAGAGAGGATGGCCTGCTGTCTGATGGGGTCTTTGGGTAGAAAGACCAGTCCTGTACCATATTTCCCTTTCTCGGGAACGGGTATTCCTTGTAGTAGAATGAACTCGTGCGGAATCTGTAATAGGATTCCTGCACCATCGCCCGTTTTGTTGTCAGCGCCCTCGGCACCTCTATGCCGCATGTTTTCGAGCACTTTTAAGGCGTTGTCGACCAGTTGATGACTTTTATTGCCATGAATATTCACGACCATTCCCACGCCGCATGCGTCGTGTTCGTAGTCGGATTGATATAATCCTTTTCCCATAACTCTTGTTACTTAATGTGCTGTGAAAGTAGAATAATACCTATCAGAGTGTTTGCAAAAGTACAAAAAACTAATCAAAAAGTAACACAAGAGTTGTGTAAATCGTTCCTTTTGGTAATAATTTGATATAGATTAAGCGTCTTATAGGGTCTTTGCGGCAGAGAAAACGCAATCTGCCCACCTTTCTGCGCTGCTTGTCTACCGGTTGAAGAGAGCTTTTGCAGCCTCTCAGTGGTATGGCGTGGAAAGGTGGACAGATGCCGAATGATTGTTGATAAATGGTTGTTGGCTGTTTATGTGTAGTTCAACAACCATTTATATAATAAGGTAAGAAGGATTAGTGGAGCAACGATTGGATTTCCTTATCCAAGTCGCTGATCTGCACGTCACGCTTCTGTAGCTTGTTGTTACGGTCAATCAAGAAGAATGTAGGTACCGTCTGCAGGTTGTAGCTGGCTATCAAGTCAGAGTTTTGACCCTCTGGATCCCAAACGCATACCCAAGGCAGATTGGCAGTAGAGGTCTTCCAGAAATGCTCGTTGGGATCAAGCGACACCTGATAGATCTCAAATCCCTGTGCGTGATACTTGTTATAGAGCTCGCGTAGCTGCATGATGCGCTTGGTAGAACCCTCTGAAGCAAAGACGTGGAAGTCGAGCATCACCACCTTACCCTTGAGGTCAGTCAGACGACGTGTGTTACCCTTGTTGTCATCGAGGTTGATAGGGATAACGCCAAGCGACTGCACCTGTGCCGAATCGATCTCGATGGTGCGGTTGTTGTTCTGCACGATGCGTTCGTCGCGCATGCCTTTGAGTGTGATGTTGTGCAGATTCAGCCCGCGTTCAGACCCTGGATAGAATGTGTCCCAGCTTGTTGCCACTGCTCCGAAGACCTTGTTGTCCTTTGCGTCGCGTCGTGGATCGAAGATCATACGGGGTTGATTGCCGATCACAACATACTGGAACAACGCAAAATAAGCATATCCCTTCATTGGTTCTTTGAAGATATAGTTGCGTTCTACGTCCAGTTTGTATTCGGCAATGAGCTGTTCTATCTGCTGATCTACATCCGTAACGCCTTGGCTTAGAAGCTGATTGCAACTGCTTTGTAGCTGTATCTGCTTGAGTGCAAGTTCCTTAATCTTCTCGTTTTCGTATGAACCCTTCACCTCATAGTTGGTCGCCATGAGAGGGTAAGAGGCTTTGACGTTAACCACTTCAGCCGAGTCGATACCGATGTTGATAATCTGTCCGGCAATGCGGAGGCGATAAAACTCCGGATTGCTGACCTTATCGTCAGAGAAAGAAAACTCGCCTTTGTCGTCAAGCTTTACCGAGTCGAGCACGGCAAAGCCATCCAAGCCATTGTGTTCAAAATATAATACCGAGTCTTTGGCATTGGTTATGCTGCCCGATACCTGAAACTGTTCGCCTTTGCATGCCACTAAGAGCAACATCATCAGCATTGCGCAACTAACAGAGAGCGCACGTAGAGATTGTTTTATCATCATGAATGTTGTTTTTCCGATTCAGTTTTGCAAAAGTAATGGAAAAGACTTGAATGACAAAACGAAACTTTGATTATTTCGTTTCACCCTCCTTTGACCAGTGATGTTCAAGCTCCTCCGCATAAAAAATCCTAAATAATACCGCTGTTCTTTGTGCAATTATAATAAAATAGGTAAATTTGCATGATTTTAAATTTGTGGGAAGGACGGGTCTGGACTGCTTGCGGCCATTGTGTTGCGTGCTATTTTGATTGCCATTCCCTTAGATGTATAGGTCAAAACAATAAGATTTTATTTTTTTAGATGAACGTAATTACAAAGACAGTTCAATTGCCTGATGGCAGAACCATCTCAATTGAAACCGGAAAAGTAGCAAAGCAGGCTGATGGTTCAGCTGTGTTGCGTATGGGTAACACCGTGCTTCTCGCTACTGTATGTGCAGCCAAGGAGGCTGTTCCAGGCACCGACTTTATGCCCCTTCAAGTAGATTATCGCGAGCAATACTCTGCAGCAGGCCGCTTCCCAGGCGGTTTCACCAAGCGTGAGGGTAAGGCTGGCGACAACGAGATTCTCACTTCACGTCTCGTTGACCGTGTGCTTCGTCCATTGTTCCCATCCGATTTCCACACCGAAGTATTTGTTAGCGTGATGCTTCTCTCTGCCGATGGTGTAGATCAGCCCGATGCTTTGGCTGGATTTGCAGCTTCAGCAGCAATGGCTTGCTCTGATATTCCTTTCGAATGTCCTATCAGTGAGGTACGCGTAGCACGTGTTAATGGCGAATATGTTGTTGATCCTACCTTCGAACAGATGAAGGAAGCCGACATGGATATCATGGTAGGTGCTACCAAGGACAACATCATGATGGTAGAAGGTGAGATGGATGAGGTTTCTGAACAGGACCTTATCAATGCGCTCAAGGCTGCTCACGAGGCTATCAAGCCTATGTGCGAGCTTCAAGAGGAGCTTGCTAAGGAGCTCGGAACCGACAAGAAGCGTGAATATGATGATGAAGTGAACGACGAAGACCTGCGTCAGCAGATCAAGGACGAGCTTTATCAGCCAGCATACGATATCACCAAGCAAGCTCTAGCAAAGCACGAACGCCAGGACGCGTTTGACAAGCTCATCACCGATTTCCTCGAAAAGTATGACGCTGCACACGCTGATCTCTCTGAAGACGAGCTCGCAGAGAAGCACGAAGAGGCAGGACGCTACTATGGCGACGTGATGCGTGATGCTATGCGCCGCTGCGTGCTTGATGAAGGCATCCGCCTTGATGGTCGTAAGACCACTGAGATTCGCCCTATCTGGTGCGAGGTGTCTCCATTGCCAATGCCTCACGGAAGCAGCATCTTCACCCGTGGTGAAACCCAAAGTCTCTCTACATGTACCTTGGGGACCAAGCTTGACGAGAAGATGGTGGACGATGTGCTCGATAAGAGCTACCAGCGCTTCCTGTTGCACTACAACTTCCCTCCATTCTGTACAGGTGAAGCAAAGGCTCAGCGTGGTGTAGGTCGTCGTGAGATAGGTCACGGTCACTTGGCATGGCGTGCGCTGAAGGGTCAGATACCTGCTGATTTCCCATACACAGTGCGCTTGGTTAGCCAGATCCTCGAGTCGAATGGCTCATCTTCTATGGCCACCGTATGTGCCGGAACATTGGCGTTGATGGATGCCGGTGTACCTATGAAGAAACCTGTTTCAGGTATCGCTATGGGCTTGATTAAGAACCCAGGCGAGGACAAATATGCTATCCTGTCTGACATCCTCGGCGATGAGGACCACTTGGGAGATATGGACTTCAAGACCACAGGTACTAAGGACGGTCTGACCGCAACCCAAATGGATATCAAGTGTGACGGTTTGTCATTCGAGATCCTTGAGAAGGCATTGCTTCAGGCTAAGGAAGGCCGTGAGCATATCCTCGGTAAGCTCACCGAAACCCTCGCTGAGCCACGTGAGGATCTCAAGCCTCAGGTACCACGCATCGTAGCTTTGGAGATTCCTAAAGAGTTTATCGGTGCAGTGATTGGCCCTGGTGGTAAGATTATTCAGCAGATGCAGGAAGACACAGGTGCTACCATCACCATCGACGAGACCGACGGTGTAGGTAAGGTACAGGTGAGCGCGCCTAACAAGGAAAGCATTGACGCAGCTTTGGCTAAGATTAAAGCCATCGTTGCTGTACCTGAGGTAGGCGAGATCTATGAAGGCACTGTACGTTCAGTGATGCCTTATGGTTGCTTCGTAGAGATTATGCCAGGTAAGGACGGATTGCTCCACATCTCTGAGATCGACTGGAAGCGTCTCGAGACAGTAGAGGAAGCCGGTATCCACGAAGGCGATAAGATCAAGGTGAAGCTCCTCGAGATTGATCCTAAGACAGGCAAATACAAGCTCTCTCACCGTGTGCTCATGCCCAAACCAGAAGGTTACGTAGAGCAGCGCCGCCCTCGCGCTCCTCGCGGACAAAGAGGACATGAAGGCCGTGGACGTCGTAATGACAACCGCGAGAAAGCTTCTGAAGAATAAGAATAAGTCTCTCTTGCATTCTTCATTCTCATCAGATAACGTTCGCGTTATTGAAATATGAATAGAAAAGAATGTTTTTTCCAATAATTTGGTCTCTTGCAACGTGATGTTGCGGGAGACTTTTTTTGTGCTTCGTCCTCGTCGAACGCTATGCGTGAGCATATAGTGAACCAAACGTGAGATGCACAGAAGGTGAACGTGGGGATACGGTGAGCCAAAAGCAATGCTATGACCCACTCACGGCAGAGGTTTTACACATCGTTAGAGGCACTAACGTCATGCGAAACGATACCCATGAGAGAGAAAAATAAATTAATTTTGGAAGAGAAATAATTTATTAATTACCGAAAAACAATTTATTTGTATCTTTGCATTTACCTTGATTAGAACACAAAACGTATGCGGTTGTCTTATACGAGACACCCTTTGTCATTGTCATCATAGCTAAAACCTAGGTTCATGCACAGACTATTATTTATCTTTCTCCTATCTATTATATGCCCACTCGTGAGCGCCCAGCTGCCTTTGGTGCGTAATATCACTACCCTTGAGAGCCATAGCGGTACGCAAAACTGGGCGATAGATCAGGGCAACGATGCCCGAATGTACTTTGCCAATAACCAAGGCCTGCTTGTCTTTGACGGCGGACAGTGGAAGATATTACCCACGCCCAACAATACCGTAACCCGATCGGTCTACTTTGATTCGTCCAATAATCGATTGTATATGGGTTGCAGTGACGATTTTGGCTATTATGTGGGCAACCACTACACCTCTCTTTCTGCCACGCTCACACCCAACCAACGTCCTAAAGGTGAGATATGGAACATCCTACCCATGCGTCAAGGCATTGTCTTCATATCCAAGGATTGCCTCTATCTCTATCAACCCAATGGCAAGATATGCTCGTTCTCCATACCTTATCGGGCGTTTCGTGCGGGGAAGATAGGCAACGATGTGTTCATACCCACCCAGCAAGCCGTCTATCGCTTTGATGGTAACCGCCTTCAGCGGCTGTCCGGCTTTGAGGCCTTGAAGGATAAACCTTGTTGTGCGGTGCTGCCTTTAGGAAGAAACATGCTCTTTGTCACGGAGACGGATGGCCTCTATCTCTATGACGGACATCAGCTCACACCCTATGAAATGGATATCAGCCCATTTCTCAAGCAGGCACGTGTCTACTGCGCCGCTACCAAAGGTGACGTGATGGCCTTTGGTACGGTGAAGAACGGACTGGTGGTGAAACGCCTCGGTGCGGCATCAGGGGCTATCTATGCCAATAGCATGTCGGGATTGCTCAACAACACAATCCTCTCTCTGAAGATAGACATGGATAACAATGTGTGGTTAGGCTTGGACAATGGCATCGCTTATGTGGAACTCAATAGTCCGTTTCTCAACCTCCTTGGCATCAATAACAATGTGGGAACGGGATATGTGGCACAGGTTATGGGTAGCCAACTCTATCTAGGCACCAACCAAGGCCTCTTTGTCATGCCCACCGCCCAAGCCTTATATGCCAATCCGTCACTTCCTTCCGTTAAACCTACCACGGTGCAAGGACTCACGGGGCAGATATGGAACCTACGACTGATAGGCAACACGCTCCTTTGTGCAGCCGATATGGGTACGTTCAGTGTGCATGGCGAGCAAGCCGTCAAAGTGAATGGGCTTATCGGCACATGGGACTTTGTGCCTCTGCCTAACCATCCAGGGTATGCGCTCAGTTGCGATTATAACGGATTCTTCATCCTTAAAGTAGCTGACGGCACTGCTACGCTCAGCCATCGGTTGAAGGATATGCCCGGACTGTCCACCATGTTCCTTGTGGACAACGATGCGTCAGTGTGGGTGAGCTATTGGCGGGAAGGCATACGCCACTTCCGTTTGTCCTCCGATCTGAAACACGTGACCCATTCCGAATACTTCCGCAAAGGTCATGAACTTCCTATGAACGATGTCAACAACATCTGTCAGATTCGTGGTAAGGTGTATATCTCTACCGTTGAGGGTTTCAAACGATACAATGCGCATACCCATCGCTTGGAGTCGGTGGCATGGCTCGACCGCTTATTCCCTCCCACGTCAGAGAGCTATCGCATCCAAGAGATGCCCAATGGCAACCTATGGGTGTTCAACCAAGGATATGTGGCGCTTGCGCACCCTGATGGTAAAGGCTACCGCGTGCAACATATCAGCAATGGCAATCTGACCAATCGCTTGCAGAACTCCTTCGGTCATGTGAGTATGCTGGACGAGCACCATTCGTTGCTCAACTATGACAACGGCTTCTTTGTGACCAATGACCAGTATGTGGCACGCCCAATAGCTAAGAAGCTCTTTGTTAGAAGCCTTTGGAGCATTGTGGGACAACATGACTCGCTGCTCTATATGTACACCGGTGCATCCCATCCGTCGCAGACGATAACCGTGCCTCATGCGCTGCGCTCAGTCCGTATCGAGTTTGTCTTGCCCGAATATAGCAACGAGAACGCGGTGGAATATCAGTGTATGCTGGAAGGATATGCTCACGAATGGTCACAACCGCAGACCGCAACCTATAAGGAATATACCCAACTGCATAGTGGCACGTACACCTTCAGGGTCAAGGCGCACAACCTCTGTACGGGACAGAACACCGAGACATCCATCCAGATACGTGTGTTGCCCGCATGGTATGAGACCTGGTGGGCCATCACGCTATACATCTTGCTGACCATCGCAGCGATAAGAGGCATCGTGAAGTGGTTGCAGTATCGCACCGAACGTAAGATGCGACGCATCCAGCGACGCAAGGAACGTCAGCTCAAGGAGCAACGTGCCCGCCTGCAGATAGAAAAAGCGGAGAAAGAAAAGGAAGTGGCTGAGCTACGCAGTCAGCAGCTAGAGACCGAACTCAAGCATAAAGCCAGCGAACTGGCAAGCTCTACCACCAATCTGATACGCAAGAACGACCTCTTGCAGGGCTTAGATGAGCACATGGAAGCTATCTCGCGCAGCGTGAAAGCACAGGAGTCGGCAGCCAAAATCACGAAGATTGTCAATGATGCAAGGCACGATATCAAGATGTCACGTACGGAGGATGACAACTGGGACACCTTTGCCGAAAACTTCAACATCGTCTATGACAACTATATACAGAAGCTAGTGGCACGCTTCCCCTTGCTGAAGAAGAACGACCTAAAGCTCTGCGCTTATCTCAAGATGGGACTATCGTCCAAGGAGATGGCATCGCTGCTCAGCACTTCTACGCGCAGCATCGAGACCGCACGTTACCGCTTGCGTAAGAAGCTAGACCTAGATAGCGGTGCAAGCCTTACCCACTTCTTGCAGCAGATAGACATGCAGACGGATGATGAGGAGGGCAATAAGAATCAGTAGGTGACGTAATGGCGCAGACGAGCGATGGCCTCGGGTGAAAAATCGCTCAGCAAGCGCAGTTGGTCCAGGTTGGTGATGTCACCGTGTAGCCTCCGATAGTCTTGTATAGCACGCGCTTGGTAGAAGTTGATATACGGATGCTTCCGCAGCTGATTGACGGAAAGACGATTGATATTGAACTTCTTGATTGTAGAAGGATCCACATCAAAGTAGATCAGTGCCTCCTCGGGGAAACCATCCACCTCACGCAGTTGGCTCACGGCATAGAATCCACCCAGCCGCTGCCGGTAACCAACGATGGCTTTAGCCCAACCCGAACCAATGCCAGGCACCTTCTTGAGCATCGTGGTGTCAGCCGTAGACAAGCTGATATGCTCGCCAGGCTTCAGCTTGATGGGGTAACGGATGGTGTCGCGGTCAAATTCCTTATATGGCACATAGGCATCTGATGCCTTATAGCGTTCATATTGTGCTTTAGCTTCCTCGCTTCTTGAGGCAAAGAGGGTGGAAGCGGGTAGATAGTCGTCGCTGATATGGATATAAGGTTCAAGCTCCTGGTATTGCTTGCGCGTCATGCCATAGAGTCGGCCAAAGTCGTGTGGCGTATGGTAGATGCCACCCTTGGCACGATACTTATATATGGCTTTGACCTGCCAGGGTTGTAACCCCAGCTTGAGCAGTTGGGCGCTATCCGCCGTGTTAGGGTCAAAGTCGAAGAGCACGGCTTGCCGTCCATCCTCAGTAAGATAAGGTTGAGGCTTGTGGTTAACTTTCCTTGCAGCGTTATAGGAACGAGAGGCTGCGCCCGTGGTGTCGGCAGTGGTGACCTGGGTGTTAGGGGCATCGTTGCCCGTAAGCAGCAGCACGCTGACAAGGAGCAACGCCAAGCATAGCAAGAAGAGCAATGCTTTGCGGTCAGACTTGCGTATATAGAACCAGTTATGTTGTTTCATGGAGGTAAACAAAAACATCATCGGCTTTATCCAGGTGCGGATAAAGCCGATGATGCATATAGAGCTACTTTCCGGTAGCTTTGAGATAGTTGCGTGTGGGGTTGGCGTACATCGTCAGGATTTGCTCTCTGAGGAATGCCTCGTCCTTATTGTCAAGGTCGATCTTTTGGAGCTGACCTTCCACATAGTGCTTGAAGGTCTCTTCATCCTGCGGTGTGTATTGGTCGTGATGATCCGTATGGTCAAGCCAGTCCATAGCGATGTAGTTGCCAGGATACAAGCGATAGTGGCTATGGATGTCGTGATCAATGCGCTCCACCAGCATATCCGTGATCTGCGCATTGTTGAGCGTAGTGGTGTCAAGGCTCTTCAGATAATCGTCAAGACACGCTGAGACATGATAGTGGATACGTCCTTTGAAGCCTAATACGCCCGTCTGCATACTCACAAGGTCGTCCATGGCACTCTTCTTCCAACCCTCCACGTCACGCTTGAGCTGCATCTCACGCGCCTTGAGATAGTCGCAAGGGTCATATTCGTAAGAGATGGTCAGCGGAGCGATATGTAGCTCGGTGAGCTTTTCGATGATATTGCCCTTTCCGCCAAGCGTGAGCATCTTGATGATACCCTTCTGTGTGCGGTCGTCCGAGTCTTTGGCGCGTCCTTCGCGTTGTGCTATCCAGAGGTTGTCGGCTTTCTCTGTGATGGCATAGTGCATATACTGGGATAGCTTGATGCTTGATTGTAGACGCTCACGGGGCTGCAAGCCACGCTTGACGATAAACGACTTGTTGATGCGTACCAGATCCTTGATCCAGTCTTTAGCCAATAAGTTGTCACCGATAGCTATCTCACAAGTGGTCTGAAAATGGGCATCCACCAACAGCACGTCTAGGATGGCCGAGTCGAGCACGATGTCACGATGGTTGCTGATGAAGGTATAGCAACGTGAGGTGTCAAGGGCTGAGGCGTCAAAGTCGCACCCCGTGCTGGCCTTGGCTAGCAGATTGTGGATAAACTCATAGCAGAACGCGAGCTGAAACTCGAAGCAGGTCTTGCATGCTCGCATCTTCTTCTCTATCATGCTGACCGGAACGTCGGGGTAGAGATAGTGCAACACCTGGATAAACTCGGGGTTGCTCAACAGACGATCGTACACCTCGGGAAGCTCGTGAGTCTCAAAGGGACGGATGTCGTCAAATATTTCGGGGGTTGTAGCCATGATCTATGTGTGTTAAGGAGCGCAGAAAGGTTAGAACTGGTTCTCGATAATCTCAGTGAGCACGTCTTTGATATCCAGTCCGGCAGCCTTCACCTGTTGTGGAATGAAGCTGGTTGGGGTCATACCTGGTGTGGTGTTGACCTCCAGCATGTTGATGACATCGTTGCCATCCTTGTCCTTGGTGACGATATAATCGATGCGGATGATGCCGTTGGCATGCAGAATGTCATAGATACGGCTGGTCTCTTCAGACATCCTCTGTGCCAGTTCGTCAGAGATGGGGGCGGGAGTGATCTCCTCAACCTGTCCGTTGTACTTGGCATCGTAGTCGAAAAACTCGTTGGTGGTGACCACCTCGGTAGCAGGGAACACCACGTCGTGATTGCGTGTCTTGTACACACCCTGTGAAAACTCGCGTCCTTCGAGATAGCTTTCCACCATCACCTCGTTGCTCTCCATGAACGCCACGCGTAGAGCGGGAGCCAGCTGGTCAGCGTTTTTCACCTTTGACACACCGAAGCTGCTACCATCGTTGGCAGGCTTAACAAAGCAAGGCATACCCAGTTGGGCTTCGATGGCTTGCTCGTCCACGGTATCTTCGCGACGCAGCAAGATGCTATCTGCCACCTTGATGCCAAATCCACGAAGATAGTTGTTGAGCACATACTTGTCAAACGTCATGGCTTCGATAAGCAAGCTACATGTAGAGTAGGGCAGATGGATGAGGTCAAAGTAACCTTGCATAGGACCATTCTCGCCTGGCTGTCCGTGGATGGTGATGTAAGCATAGTCGAACATGACCAGCTTGCCGTCTTTGAGGAAGGAGAAATCGTTTTTGTCAATCTTGGCAACATCGCCATTCTGGAAGTCAACGTGCCAGTCGATACCTTTCACGTCAACGATATATACGTCATATTTGTCTTTATCGAAGAATGAATACAAACCTTGTGCTGAACGCATAGAGACATCGTGCTCAGACGAGTCGCCGCCGCATACGATGGCTATGGTTCTCTTTAAATTTTTCATAAATCTATTGTTGTTAGTCTTTTTCCTTTATATATAATAATGTGTGGGGTGCTTTGGAAGGTCTATGCCGTGTCACCTATGAGGTGTTACTGCTCGAAGGTGTCCTGTGTGGTGCCGTTAATGAACACCTCCCACTTACGTATCACGGCATCAAGATCTTCAGGTATGTCGCTGGTAAAGTCCATCTGCTTACCTGTGGAAGGGTGTATGAACCCTAAGGTCTTGGCATGAAGCGCTTGACGGGAGCAGAGCTTGAAACAGTTTTGGATAAAGGCGCGATAAGAACCGCTACGCTGTCCGCGTAGAATCTCGGTGCCTCCGTAGCGTGCATCACCAAAGAGCGGATGCCCGATGTGCTTCATGTGGGCACGTATCTGATGGGTACGGCCTGTCTCAAGGATACATTCAATGAGCGTGGTGTAACCAAAGCGCTGGATGACGCGGTAGTGGGTCACGGCAGGTTTGCCTATCTCAGAGTGGGGTGGAAGCACGGTCATACGCAGACGATCCTTCGGATCACGTGCGATGTTGCCCTCAATGCGCCCCTCGTCTTCTACAAAGTTGCCCCAAACCAGTGCGGTGTAGCTGCGGTGGGTGGTTTTGTTGAAGAACTGCTTGCCTAGTGCGGTCTTAGCTTCGGGCGTCTTGGCGATGACCAATAGGCCGCTGGTGTCCTTGTCGATGCGGTGTACCAGTCCCACCTCGGGATTGTTAGCGTCAAATGAAGGTACGTCCTTCATGTGCCAAGCTACGGCGTGGATGAGCGTGCCATGGAAGTTGCCCGCTCCAGGGTGTACCACCATGCCCGCCGGCTTATTGATTACCATAAGGTCGCTATCCTCATAGACCACCGTCAGCGGTAGTTCTTCGGGTAGGATGCGGCTGTCGTGCTTGGGCTTGTCGAGCATCAAGGTGATCACATCTAGTGGGCGCACCTTGTAATTGCTCTTTACGGGTTGGCCGTTGACATAGATTGCGCCAGCGTCGGCGGCTTTCTGTATGCGGTTGCGGCTAGAATTGGTCATTCTCACCGACAGATATTTGTCGATGCGCTCGGCTTCTTGGCCCTTGTCTACCTCCACTCGGAAGTGCTCATAGAGCTGTCCGTCGGTAGAGGGCGCGTCGTCGCTATTATCCAGTGTAGGGTCGTCGAGGTCGAATGTCTCGTCCCAGTCTTGATATTCGGTCATTGTTGTGTATAGAGGGGTGGGTTATTGTATGATTTGGAATAGCCTTATTGTCACTCGCTTTCGATCTTAGCGGGGTCGGAAGGCTTGGTGGCTTCGTTGTTGGTGATAGGCTCTTCGAAGGTCTCTAGTATCTCGTCGTCGGGGCGCACTTCGCTTTCGGGCACCTCAATGATTTGATATTCGTTGTGATCGGGCACGTCCTCTTCTACCTCTTCGTATTCGTATTCGGGTGAGACATACTGGCTGGTGTCTCCGGAGAGCTTGTTACCATCGCCCACCTGGATGATAATCTTGGCTTCGGTGGACACACGCTCGCCTGCTCCTATCTTCTTTCCGTTGACAAGAACGGCATATACCCAGTCTTTCTCGCCAGGGATGTATTGTGCATCAACATATTTGAAACCCATGGAAAGGAGTTGGGCACGTGCTTCGCGATACGAACTGTTGTCGGCTAGGTCGGGCATTGGGAGCGCGGGTGGCTCAGCGGCATTGATGGTGACGTACACGTTCTGTGTCGACTTGATGCGCTTGCCATCGTTAGGACTTTGCTCTAGCACGCAGTCGGCAGGTTGGGTCTTCACATAGTTGGTGTCTTGCACCACCATGGTAAGTCCGGCTTTGTTGATAATCTCTTCAGCCTTATTCACGTTTAGCCCTACAACGTTGGGTACGATGATTGATTCGCCATGGTGTGTATAGTAGGCAATGGCGTGCTTAACGCCTATTCCAAGTATGATTGCAGTTAGAAGGATGGCGTATATGTTTCCCCAAAGATAGGTGCTGAACAGATTTTTAAAGAAGCTCTTGCCCGTCATTTGTATTGATAATATCTATAATTAAATTTGCTACAAAGTTAGTAATATCTTATGAATATAAGAAATAAAACCTATATAAAAAGGTGGTGACTCGTCTACGCAGCGTGGCGCCTCGTGCTTAGGGCGTGCTTCATCTGTTGAACAGTTTTGGTAAAGCTGCGTTCGGGCCCTGACTGAAGTGGTGTAGAATTGCCGTCACATACCCATGAAGTAGGCCTTAAAAGCGGTGGTAAAGGTATCAAAAAGAAGAAAATTTGCTTTTTATCGAAAAAAAACTCGAAAACATTTGGTGGGTTTGTAGAAATGATGTACCTTTGCACTCGCAAAACAAAAACGAGCACCCTTAGCTCAGTTGGTAGAGCAACTGACTCTTAATCAGTGGGTCTAGGGTTCGAATCCCTAAGGGTGTACAAGGCTGGGGTAAAAAGATTATGTTGCACCCTTAGCTCAGTTGGTAGAGCAACTGACTCTTAATCAGTGGGTCTAGGGTTCGAATCCCTAAGGGTGTACAAATTTGCACTGAAAGAGAAGATTTTTATAAAGCTTCTCTTTTTTCTTATATATGCTTCAAGTTCTTTGTCTGTATGATTGAAGCGCGATAGAAATCTCTTGGAGGTGTGTGGGAGGCTAAAAGGCGGCTTGGTGGGCTTTCGCTTGACAAATGTCAAGTGACTAGCGGTGAACCCTGACTAAATGTATTGATAAGCGTCAAGAGCCTTGACACACGTCAAAAAGAAGCCATTTTTTTGCAATCAATCATTGAAAATGTTGTCAAGGTGTGGAGGAGTGCGTACCTTTGCAGTGTCATAAGACGAAAGATTGTTTAGGTTAGTAGTAATAGATTTTAGGTTTTTAGTTATTTTATTAAGGTAGAACAAAGGCGATTGTTCAGGTAACCGATAGGTTATTAAGTTCAAAGGTATTTAGGATTGTTAGTTAATAAGGATAACAGTAAGATGCAAGATTAATGGGGAACGCCGAGAGGCGTGAACCAACAATCGCGCAAATCTTAAACGAAAGTAATTTAAAACGTTATAGAGCAGAGCTTTACAGCTCTGCTTTTTTGTTGTATGTGGCTCTTATCTAGAGGATCAGATGTCTGCTATTGAATAAGAGGCGAGTGGTAAGCCGGTATAGGTGAAAGGTAAATCAAAAAAAGAAACAGGAGATAAACAGCCATACATGGTGCTTATCTCCTGTTTCTTCTGACGGGTGTTACGGATTATTTTCCGTGGTGTTCGTCAGAAACGGTCAACTTCTTGCGTCCTTTAGCACGACGAGCAGCCAACACGCGGCGGCCGTCTTTAGTTGCCATTCTCTGGCGGAAGCCGTGCTTATTTACGCGACGGCGGTTGTGAGGCTGAAATGTTCTTTTCATTTTGCTTTATTTATTTTTTATTGTTATTACTTGTTTGATCGTGACGCAACCTTAAGAAGAGTCTACGTTACGGGCTGCAAAGGTACTTATTTTTTTTTATCTCGCCAAACAAACCATGTTTTTTAGTAATGTAAAAGCGTTTTTTTAAGCAAATATTCGCTATTCTTTCGATTTTTAGCTTTATAGGAACGGGTTTGTCATGATAAAAGTAAGCATTTCTCTTTGTATTTCAGTGGATTTGCAGTATCTTTGCAGTCGCAAACAAAACACATACTTGCAACAAACAATAAATTTTGATATAAGAAGTTATGATTAATTCACAGGAAATCAAAATCGGAACATGTATCCGTCTTGATGGAAAGATTTGGACTTGCATTGACTTTCAACACAGAAAGCCAGGAAAAGGTAACACCGTGATGATTACCAAGCTTAAGAACGTGTCTGATGGTCGCGTGCTAGAACGTACATTCCAGATCGGCTTTAAGCTTGAGGATGTTCGCGTAGAGCGTCGTCCTTACCAGTATCTCTATGAAGACGCTACTGGTCGCATCTTTATGAACCAAGAGACCTTCGAACAGATTCCTATCCCTAACCATCAGATTACAGGTGTAGAGTATATGAAGGAAGGTGACGTGGTAGAAGTGGTTACCGATACTTCTGATGGTACCATCCTGCTTGCCGAGATGCCTGTGAAGACACAGCTTACCATCACGCACAGTGAGCCAGGTGTGAAGGGTAACACCGCCACCAACGCTACAAAGCCAGCTACGCTTGAGACAGGTGTAGAGGTACGCGTACCTTTGTTTATCAATGAAGGCGAAACAATCCTCGTTGATACACGCGACGGAAGCTACCTCGGTCGTGTCAATGCTTAATTGATATAAACAGATGTCTGACGTCAAAGGAGTGTGAAAGCATGTCCTTGGGTTGGACATCTGTTTTTCTTTTTACCTATATGAGGTCATCGTTTGGCCTCGTCTATCCTTGACTTTCTATCCAGTTGACCTATGAAATACAGCATAATCGTTCCAGTGTATAACCGTCCCGATGAGGTGAAGGAGCTCTTGGAGAGCCTTACACAGCAAGAAGAGCGCTCGTTCGAGGTAATCATCGTTGAAGATGGATCACAAGTGACGTGTAAGGATGTGTGCGAATGCTTTGCCGACAAACTGCCTTTGCGTTATTATCCCAAACCCAATTCGGGTCCAGGGCAGAGTCGCAACTATGGTGCGGAGCGTGCACAAGGCGATTATCTGCTCATTCTCGACTCGGATGTGGTGCTCCCTGAAGGTTATCTCAAGGCCATCAGCGAAGAGCTAGAACGTCAACCTGCTGACGCTTTTGGCGGTCCCGACTGTGCACATAGCTCGTTCACACCGACACAGAAAGCCATTTCCTATTCTATGACATCCTTCTTTACCACTGGCGGAATCCGTGGTGGCAAGAAGAAACTGGATAAGTTTTATCCCCGTTCGTTTAATATGGGAATCAAACGTGAGATCTATCTCAAGCTCGGAGGATTCTCCAAGATGCGTTTTGGAGAAGATATCGATTTCTCAATCCGTATCTTCAAAGCCGGATGCCAATGCCGCCTCTTCCCCAAAGCATGGGTATGGCACAAGCGTCGTACCGATTTCAGAAAGTTTTGGAGACAAGTTTACAATAGCGGTATAGCCCGAATCAATCTCTATAAGAAATATCCAGAATCCCTAAAGCTCGTGCATCTTCTACCAATGGTGTTCACGCTGGGTGTGGCAGGACTGTTGTTGCTATGCCTTGTGGGTTTGGTGCTAGGCATGGTGGCCACCTTCCAAGGTGCGTCGTCTATCGGATGGACGCTGGCGGGTGTGGCGTTGTTGCCATTGGTGCTCTATTCGTTGCTGATCTGTGTGGATAGCGCACGGCAGAACCATAGCGCACGGATAGGATGGTTGAGCATTCGTGCTGCGTTTATCCAACTCACAGGTTATGGATGCGGATTTCTGGAAGCATGGTGGAAGCGATGTGTGAAGGGACAGGATGAGTTTGCGGCTTATCAACACAACTTCTACGCATAACCATTGACCCATTCGGACAGATAGATGGAAAAGAAACTGGGCATCAAAGACTGGGCTGTGGATGACCGTCCGCGTGAGAAGCTACTGCATTCGGGCGTTGGAAGCCTGTCCAATGCCGAACTGTTGGCTATCCTTATAGGCTCAGGAACCACCAAGATGACGGCGGTGGAACTGATGCAAGAGGTGTTAGCCGAGAGCAATAACAACCTCAACTCCCTAGGAAAGAAAACCCTTTATGAGCTGATGCAGCATAAAGGGATAGGCGAGGCCAAAGCGATGACCATCCTTGCAGCATGCGAGCTAGGTAAGCGACGGGCTGCCTCGCAAGTGGAAGAACGCACCACGCTGAGCTCGGCGGATGACATCTACGCCTTGATGCACCCCAAGATGCAAGACCTAGACGTTGAAGAAGGATGGGTGCTGTTGCTCAATCGTAGTTGTAAACTGATCGAAGCCAAGTGTATATCGCACGGCGGACTAACCGAAACGGCTGTGGATGTGCGCATAATCGTCAAGGAAGCCATCATGAAGAACGCTACCGTGATAGCGTTTTGCCACAATCATCCTAGCAATAACCGCCGTCCTAGCACCCAAGATGACCATTTGACCCAACAAATAAAGAAAGCTTGCGAGCTGATGCGTATCCATTTCTTAGATCATGTCATCATTACCGATGGCGGATATTATAGTTATCACGATCACGGTCAAGTGTAGTAGCAAGTCCATAATATACCTATCTATGCACAATCTATCCCAAGCAACACCCTCTCAAACACCCATATCCCAACCTTTGCACCCTTTCCTGCGTCGCTGGCTCACCCCTTTGGTGAGCGTGTTGCTGCTTGTGGCAGTGGCGGCAGTGGCGCTTGTGGCAGAGAACAACTACCTTTATAGGGTACAAGAGCTTAATCTCTTTCTCTGCTCTAAGCAGTATTTTGCTGATCAGATGGCTGTGCCCGCAGGATGGTTGTCGTGGTGTGGCACTATGCTCACGCAGCTGTTTTACCATCCTTGGCTTGGTATCGCTGCGTTGGTGGCGCTTTGGGGCATGCTCATCTCGATCATAAAGCACACCTTTCGTTTGTCGGGTGAGTGGTCCACATGGGCTCTGTTGCCCGTCGCTTTCCTTGTGATTAGTTGCTTTCACCTAGACTATTGGATCTATTATCTGAAGCTACAAGGCTACTTCTTTGCAGGAACCATAGGTTCATTGTGTATGATAGCCTTGGTGAAAGGGTATCGATGGGTACAAGCTCGCAATGTCCTTGCACCTTTATATATCCTCGTTGCCGCAATGGTGGGCTATGTGTTGGTGGGTGTCTATGGCGAGATGGCGTTGCTGATGATGACGTTGCTATCTGCGTTTAGCCCATTATCTGCCAAGCAGAAAGCCTTGCATGTGGGGTGTGCTGCGCTTGGTGGCATTGTGTTTCCACTGATTTGCTACCAATGGATATACTGTCGCACGGCTTTGTGGCATGTTTATTGGGTGGGCTTACCCCTGTTCTGCGTGGATGGCAAGTGGCATCTGCCTTATTATCTACCATATATTTATATGGCGGTGGTAATGCTTTTGATGTGCGTGGTGGCTCATCGCAAACCGCAGTTGCGCCATCGTGGATTGGCAATAGCCTTGTATATTCTCCCCATTATGATTTCGGTAAGCTACGTTTGGACGGGTTGGTACAAGGACACCAACTTCCATACGGAACTCGCCATGAGCCGCGCCATCGAACAACGCCAGTATGATGAGGCTCTTCAAGTGGCTTCCCAAGCGCATCATCCCACCCGTTCTATATGGACAATGAAGAATATTGCGCTTATGAACAAGGGCCAACTGGGTAACGAGATGTACCATTATCCCAACCAAAGCACCCGAAGCAAGGCGCCTTTCGATGTGAAGATGGTACACACCGTGGGCAAGTTGGTGTATCTTTGCTATGGCCAGGCCAACTATTGCTACCGTTGGTGTATGGAAGATGGGGTAGAGTTTGGCTGGCGAATAGAAGATTTGGTGCTCATGCTCAAGTGCTCTTTGCTCAATGGAGAGGACGCTGCAGCACGCAAATATGTAGACTTGCTACGGCAGACGTGGTTCTATAAAGATCTAGCTGACCATTATGCGTCTTACATCCATCACCCCGAACGAGTGAAGAACGACCCCGAACTGGCTTTGGTAAAGCGACTAATGGGAACCGGTAACCGTCTGACGAGCGATAATATGACCGCAACCGTCTATCTGCTCAACCACTTTGTGCATGTCAAAAGCAACGATCCCGTGTTGCAGGAACAAGCCTTGGCGTGGTCGTTACAGTCGAAAGACTCGGCACTGATTATTCCTCAGTATCAAGAATACGTACGATTGCATCCACATAGCGCCATACCTACGCATTATCAAGAAGCGGCGTGGTTGCTAAGCGAGCAAGGCAATGAAGGCAAACTGGACCTCTCCGGTGTCACGGAGGAGGTAAAGCAGAGTTATGCGTCCTTTATGCAGGCGGCACAACAGTATCGCGGCATGTCGCTAGCGGAGGTTCAGAACGCCTTATATCCCTCGTTTGGCAATACTTACTATTATGAGTATCTACTCAACTCACCTCAAAAAGCTGAATGATGAAACACCTTGTCTCTACCATATATAGCCCCTTGTACCTTTGTAAAGCGTTTTTGACCCTTTTGTTTGTGCTTGGTGTGCTCGCAGGATGTGCGCCGCAGCCCGACCATGCCACACAGGTCAATAGGTTGCCAAGTATCTTTCCCGATTATACGGATGTGACATTGCCACCGAATATAGCACCGCTCAACTTCCAACTCACCGATTCGGCATCAGCCGTGAGTGTGGAAATCAATGGCGAAACCATCTTGAGTGACAACGGAAGCAAAGCCATCTTCGATCAAGATGATTGGAAACAACTGCTCAAGACCTATCGCGGACAGACCATCAAAGTCAAGGTCTATGCGCAATATGGCGACCAATGGCGTGCCTATAAGCCTTTCACATGGACGATATCCAATGATTCGATTGACCCTTATCTGAGCTATCGACTGATCTCTCCGTCGTATGTGAGCTACGAAGAACTCACTCTCAACCAGCGTTGCCTTGAGAATGACGATGAGGAAGTGATGGTTGACAATATGCTTAGCAGCACGGAGGAGGAAGGACAATGTGTCAACTGTCATAGCTATCAGAACTATCGACCCGACAGAATGCAGTTTCATGCACGTCAGAACCATGGCGGCACGTTCATCATGGAGGGGCAGATGCGTAAGAAAGTGGCGCTCAAAGACGACAATATGCTCTCGGCTGGAGTCTATCCGGCATGGCATCCACAACTCAATCTGATAGCTTATTCGACCAATAAGACCGTGCAGAGCTTCCATACACGCGATATCAATAAGATAGAGGTGCTCGATGGCGCTAGTGACTTGGTGCTTTATGATGTAGAAACGGATAAGATTACGACCATCGAAGCCCGCAACGATGAGTTTGAGACCTATCCCACATGGTCTTCCGACGGCAGATACCTTTATTATAGCAGTGCGCATCTTGTCTATCCGGGCGACACCATCGACATTGCTTACGCTCTGCAGCATGCCCAAGACATCAAGTATAACATCTATCGCAAAGCTTTCAATCCGCAGACAAGGCAGTTTGGCCCACGCGAACTGGTGTTTGCAGCCGACACTCTACACCAAAGCGCCACCTTGCCTAGGATCTCTCCTGATGGCAGATGGCTCCTTTTCTCTATGGGAAGCTATGGATGCTTTCATATTTGGCATAAGGATGCCGACCTATGGATGATGGATTTGCAGAGCAAGAAGGTCAGCCCGTTGACCCAAGCCAACTCTCCTGAGGCTGAGAGCTATCACACCTGGTCAAGCAATGGACGCTGGGTGGTGTTCTCATCAAGGCGCGACGATGGTGTGTACACCCGTCTTTTCTTCACGCATATTGACCGCAATGGCCACGCAACGAAACCTTTTGAGTTGCCACAAGCCGACCCAGGCTATGCACATGAACTGCTCAAGAGCTATAATATACCCGAACTGATGAAGGGACGTGTGGACCTTACGCCTCAAGAAGCGGCACGCGTGATGCGCTAATGGCCTTGATATGAAGTTAGATTACGCCAAACTGGTGTAGGAAGATAAGCAGAATACATATCGGGCAGAAGTATCTCACCAGCACAAGCCAAGGCGTAAACAACGTGCTTCTGAGCGTTCCACCATTCGTAAACTCGTCTTTGATCAGTTGGCGAGGGATATACCATCCCACAAACAAGCAGGTAAGGAAACCACCCATAGGCAAGAAGATCTGTCCAGTGACAAAGTCGAACAGGTCAAACAAGGTTTTGCCGCATACCGTGAAGCCGCTCCATACACCTAGCGAAAGCGAGCAAGCCGCTCCGAGAACGCTTGTTGAGACTGTCACAATCGTTGCTGCACGTTTCCTACTTAGGTGCAACTCCTCCTCAAAGAACACCGTACTCACCTCATGTAGGCTGATAAGAGAGGTGATTGCAGCAAGCGATAACAATACATAGAACGCCAACGAGACGACGAGCCCCACCACTTGCATACCACTAAAAGCCTTGGCAAACACGTTGGGGAGCGTGATGAAGATAAGCGAAGGGCCACTATCGGGATTCACCCCCACTGAGAATGCAGCCGGAAAGATCATCAGTCCCGCTAGGATAGCAATCAAAGTGTCGATTACGGCGATCTGTATGGCCGACTTAGAAAGGTTGGTTTGCTTGCTATAATAGGACGCGTAGGTGCAGATACACCCCATCGCAATACTCAGAGAATAGAACGATTGGCCTAGAGCACCAAGGAACACGTTGCTATCTACCTTGCTAAAGTCGGGCTTAAAGAGGAAACTGATACCCTTATCGGCATCCGGAAGCAAGCAAGATGCTACCACAACGACCAGCAATAAGACAAACAACAGCGGCATGAACAGCTTAGAGGCGCGTTCGATACCGCCTTGTACGCCGCGGATAATGACAAAATGGGTAGTCATAAGGATGACCACCGTCCACACGACGGGTTGCCATGGGTTGGTGCTGAAGTCGCTGAAATACTGCGTTACCTCTGCGGATGTGTCACCAAGTTGGCCCGTAAGGGTGGCAAAGATATATTGTAGGCACCATCCCGACACCACGGCATAATAGCTGGTGATAAGGAATCCGGTGAGCACACCAAGACTTCCAATCCACTTCCAAGCCGTTCCGTTGGCCAGTTTGGCATAAGCGCGTGCGGTGTTAGCGGCTGTATGTCGCCCGATGATAAACTCGCTGATCATGCAAGGGATACCCAAAAGCAATACACAACCTAAATAAATAAGGATGAAAGCAGCCCCTCCGTTCTCACCAGCCATATATGGGAAACGCCACACGTTGCCCAATCCAACGGCTCCTCCAGCCGTGGCGAGGATCATGCCGAGCTTGCTTCCAAAGTTGCTTCGTTCTGTTTGTTCCATATTTTATTATCCTAAAAAACATTGCAAAAGTAATAAATAATTTGTACTTTTGTACTCAATTTAATAATAAAATATAGGAAAATGTTTCAAATAGCTACCAAATACCCATTTACAACGTTACTTTTGGTTGTTATTTGGGTGCTTTGTTTCATTCCCATACCTGAGTCGCCGCTTAGCCATGTCAGCTTCATTGACAAGTGGACACACGTGGCGATGTACTTTGTCTTGTCGGTAACGGTGATGTACGAGTATCAAAAAACGCATACAGACAATCTTGTTGCCAAGTATTCTCTGTATGCGTGGTTGCTCCCCGTGGTGATGGGAGGTGTCATAGAAATATTGCAAGCCCACTGTACGGGTGGTCGACGCAGTGGCGAATGGCTCGATTTCTTTGCCGACGCCCTTGGTTCGACGATAGCTTTGCTTATCGGTATTCTTCTGGTAAAGTGTCGCGCCAAAGCTTAAATGGGTTGGTGCGCATCCCCCGATTGTAGAAACGGGCATCCCCTGTGACCTCTTTGCCGAGGAAGTCGGGGCGCTCAAAGTGCTCGTCGGCACTGCTAAGCTCCACTTCTGCCATCACCAACCCTTCGTTGTCGCCGTAAAACTCGTCTACCTCAAAGGTGTGATTGCCATGCTTTACCAAGTATCTACGCTTGTCAATCACCCCCGGCTCGCATAGCTTCATGAGATGTTGGGCTTCGTCTAACGTGATTTGCTTTTCAAACTCGTATCTCGAAAGTCCGCCATCATGTGAGCGTCCCTTGATGGTAAGGTACGCTTCATTGTCCCGAATGCGAATGCGCACGGTGTTTTCGGCTGCAAAGTAGCCTTGCGTGATGTGTGTGCTAGACATGGCTTGGTCTTTCCAAGGCATGCGTTTATGTACCAAAAACTTGCGTTCTATTTCTAATCCGCTCATTAAGCCGAAATTATTAAACTATAAACAAGGAAGCATAATCCTAGAAAGACCAATGCTCCGAATAGTCCGATTACCACTTTATTGGCTTGTTTCTCTTGTTGTTCATCGCGTTTCTTGCGATTCACTTTGCTTTTTTCACTCATAGCTTTATTGTTTTAGGTTAGGTTGCCCATCCGATAGTAGGTTTGAGGGCAAATGATAGTATAGATTCGGGTCAATGCGTGACCCCATTTAAGCTATTAGGTAGGTGTAGAGAGGGGTGTAGGTGAGCTTATTGCTCTGTGTCGTCGTCGCTAGGAAACTCCATGAGGAAGGCTTTGATAAACTCGTCAATCTTTCCGTCCATCACGCCATCGACGTCAGATGTCTGATAGCCAGTGCGGTGATCTTTCACGCGTCTATCGTCAAAGACATAGCTTCTGATCTGACTTCCCCATTCTATCTTTTTCTTTCCAGCCTCTATCTTGGCTTGTTCCTCCATACGTTTCTTCATCGCACGGTCATAGAGTTGGCTCTTGAGGAGGAGCATAGCCTTTGCGCGGTTCTTGGGTTGGTCACGTGTTTCGGTGTTCTCGATGAGTATCTCCTCGTGTTCTCCGGTGTCGGGGTCCTCGTATTGGTAGCGCAGGCGCACACCCGACTCCACCTTGTTGACGTTCTGTCCACCCGCGCCACTTGATCGGAACGTGTCCCAACTCACCTTGGCAGGATCCACATACACCTCGATGGTGTCGTCGACGAGTGGTGATACAAACACGCTGGCAAAGCTCGTCATGCGTTTTCCCTGTGCGTTGAACGGACTCACGCGCACCAGTCGGTGCACACCATTCTCGCTTTTAAGGTATCCGTACGCATACTCGCCGCCTTCGATGGTCATCTCTACGCTCTTGATGCCAGCCTCGTCACCCTCCTGTAGGTTGGTGATGGTGACCTTATAGCCATGCGCTTCACACCAACGCATATACATTCGCATCAGCATGGACGCCCAGTCTTGGCTCTCTGTACCTCCAGCACCCGAGTTGATCTTGAGCACGGCTTCCATTGGGTCTTCCTTTTGACGCAACATATTGCGTAGCTCAAGGTCCTCTATGGCTTTGACGGCTTTATTATAGTTGGTGTCAACCTCCTCTTCGCTGACGATTTCTTCCTTGTAGAAGTCGAAGGCGAGGGCGGTTTCGTCCGTCAAAGTCTTCACCTCTTCATATCCTTTGAGCCATTTCTCAATGCCTTTGACCTTTTTCATCTGCGCCTCGGCACGCTTGGGGTCTTCCCAAAAGTCGGGTGCTTGGGTGCGCAATTGCTCTTCCTCAAACTCTATCTTCTTCTGATCGATGTTGAGGTAGCGGTGTAATGCATCTGTGCGTTGTTGTATATCTTTAAGCTGTTCGGCTGTTATCATTCTTCGTACATTTTGTCAATATCATCGGCATAGTTCTTATACACTACCGATCGTTTGAGTTTGAGGGTATTGGTCAGCTCTCCGTTCTCCATAGAGAAGTGATGTGCGAGGAGCGTGAATCGCTTAATCTGTTCATAGTGAGCCAGCGACTGTTGCAGCGTCTCAATGCGGTCGTGCATCATCTCATGTACGATGGGGTTGGCACAGAGCGTCTCGCGTGAGCTATATTCGATGCCTTGACGTTGTGCCCACTCCTCCAGTGTTCTGAATTCGGGTACAATCAGTGCAGAGACAAACTTGCGCTGGTCAGCGATGATAGCCACCTGGTCAATGAATTTGTCCACGAGCAGCAAGCCTTCTATCATCTGTGGTGCGATATATTTGCCGTTAGAGGTCTTGAAGAGGTCTTTGATGCGTTCTTGAAGGAATAGCTCTCCGTTCTCCATATAGCCCGAGTCGCCTGTATGGAAGAATCCTTCCTCGTCAAAGGCGACGGCGTTGAGGGCATCGCGTTTATAGTAACCTCTTGTGATGGTAGGCCCTTTGAGCAGAATCTCGTTGTCCTTACCAAACTTGATTTCGATGTTCTTGATAGGATAACCGATAGATCCGATGGAGAATGGACGCTTCTTACGCACACATGATACGGTGGCAAGACTCTCCGTCAGACCATAACCCACAATCATCAAGATACCTATAGATAAGGTAAACTCCTCTACAGCAGGTGACACATAAGCTCCGGCGGTGGGGAAGAAGTTGGCGTTTTCTAGACCAATCTCCTTGCGGATGAGGCTTAGCACGGTGCGGTTGAGCATCTGATACTCCAGTTCTAGATGCAGCGGCACGCGCTTCCCCTTGCTCAGGCAACCCACATTGCGTTTTCGTCCCACCTCGATGGCATGCTGAAGCAGCTTGCGTTTCATAGGAGAGAGCGAGTCCATCTTCTGCTTTACAGCCACATACACCTTTTCCCAAAAGCGTGGCACGGCGCACATACATGTAGGATGAGTCTCGCGCATGCTTTGCTGAATCTCCTTGGGGTATGTGTTGATAATCATCTCAGCACCTTCAGAGAGAGCCAGATAAGACCATCCGCGCTCAAAGATGTGCGTGTAAGGAAGGAAGTTGATCACTCTGTCTTCTTCCGTCAGGCGTGCGCAGTCGTCATTTGCGTCTAGCGCCGCTTTATATTGGCTATACGTTAGCACCACACCTTTGCTCTCTCCGGTGGTACCGCTGGTGTATAAGATGTTGCAGATGTCGTCCCACTTTGCGCTAGCCCATAACTGTTCCACCTCTATCTGTCGTGGTAAGCCCTCGCCAAGCTTGAGAAAATCCTCAAAGTAAAGCGTGTTGGGGTCATGCGATGATATGCGTACGCTTGGGTCAAACACGATGATTCGCTCTAGCGTAGGGCAGAGACTGAATATCCTATGAGCCTTGTCATACTGCTCTTGCTCGCCTACAAAGATCAGACGGATGCTAGCATCATGGATGATGTATTGTATCTGTTGTTCCGAACTGGTGGCGTAGAAGGGGATACTTATGATTCTATCGCCATAAGCTCCAAAGTCGGTGTATAGGTATTGGATGCAGTTTTGCGAAAAGACGCCTATCGTTTCTTGTGGCTTGAGACCCAGGTTGAGCAAAGCGTTAGACACTTGTTTGACGCGTGCGGAAAACTGGTTCCACGACACGCTCTTCCATTTCAAGCTACCAAAGCTACGAAAGGTGAGCGCGCTCTTAGCTCCATATTTTTTTGCTTGTTCGTGTATGAGAACGGAAAGATGACTGTTAGTCTGCATTCGGCTTCATTTTTTGTTATGTGCAAATATAGCAAATTAATTACGAACGACATTCGCTGGACTTACATTTTTTTGTAAGTCCAGGTTCTATTTGTTGCCTTTGAGGTTGTTTCGGACAGACGGTCGTTTTCTTATGATGGCTTATCTGAGCCAGTCTTCAGGGTTGAGCTTGGTTGTCTCCTTGCGTAGCTGGAACTGCAACACGCCGTTCGAACCTACCGTACCCAAGGTCTGACCCGTACCTACCTGCTGTCCTTGATGTACGCTGACGGTGTGCAGGTTAGCGTATACGGTGATATATGATCCGTGACGTACCATCACCACGGTGGTTCCGCCATAGCTGAAGACGCTACTTACCTCACCCTTGAACACGCAACGTACGGCTTGTCCAGCCGAACCCTTGATGTTGATACCCGAGTTGTTAAGTTGTACGCCCTTCAAACCTTCCACATTGTAGTTGCCAAAATGGCTCACCACACGTCCGCTGAGCGGCATTGGCAGACGACCCTTGGCGTTAGCAAAACTGCCCGATGCTGCTTTGTCCGCAGCGCTGAGCTGTTCGCGTGATGCCTCGGCAGCTTTCTGTTCAGCCGCTACCTCACGTTCAGCACGTTCCTTCTCTACCTGCGCCTTACGCTCGGCAGCTTCACGGTTGGCTTGTGCCTCTCGTGCGGCCTGCTCAGCACGTTCCTTTCGCTCCGCAGCCTCGCGAGCACGTTTCTCAGCCGCTTCTCTGTCAGCAGCCGCTTTGGCTGCTCGTGCTTCAGCTGCAGCACGCTGACGTGCCTGTTCGGCGGCTTTAGCTTCTGCAGCAGCTCTAGCCTTAGCCTCTGCCTCACGCTTCTTAGCTTCGGCTATACGACGTGCGTTCTCACGTGCGGCAGCCTCGGCAGCGGCTTTCTTCTTGGCCAGTGCGGCAGCGCGCGCTTTGGCTTCGGCGGCACGTGCGGCAGCTTTGGCTTTGGCTTCAGCGGCGGCACGTTCCCTAGCCTTTTGTATCTCGATGGCGATGAGGTGGTCAATCTGTGCGTCAAGCGCTTGTTGCTTCTTACGACGATCGGCTATCACACCTTGCAGCACATGCTGATCCTGCTGCAGCGATGCCACCACCTGTTGCTGTTCTTGCTTCTTGTTCTCTATCTGCGCTTTCTCTACACGACCCTTATATAATAAGGTGTTCTTGTTAGAGCGCGTCTGTTTGAGTTGTGCGTTCTTGGTATCCACCTGTCGTTGCTTCTCCATGAGGAGCTCGCCCTGTGCGCGCTGGTAAGCGGCATATTCTCTCACAAAGCGCAGACGACGATACATCTGCGTGAGGTTGCTAGCTGAGAAGATAAACATCAGCTTGTCCTGGATGCTGCGATGGCGTGCCATGTAACGCATCGACTTGATGAATCGCTCGCGACGCTCACCCAGTTGGGATTCAAGTGAAGCCAACTGACTTTTCAATATACCGATGTTGTTGTCCAGCCCTTCGATGTCTGACGAGATGTCCTCGATGTTTCTTTGGTGCTGATCAATCTCCGTGTCAAGCGTGATAATCTGTTTGAGGCGGTTGTCCACATCCACCTGCTTGGCTTGATATTCCTCTTCGTGCTGCTTGATCTCCGCCTTGATGCGTTGGTTCTCTTGTTGCAGCGTGGTGATCTCCTTGGTGGTCTGATACTTAGGCGCCTTGTTCTGCTGCTTGCCACCCTTCTTCTGCTGGGCAGCCTTGCCCTGCTTGCCTCCACGTTGCTTGTTGGCGGCTTGCTTGGTAGCCTCGTTCTTGTTAGCCTGCTTGGCGTTTTGCTTCTTAGCGTCAGCTTCCTGCGCCTTCTGCTTCTTGTTGTTCTTGCTGGTGGTAGCCTCTTTCTTGCTAGAGCTCTTCTTGCTGCTTGCCTCTACGGCAGCCTTCTTCTGCGTGCTCTTCTTCTGCTGCTGTTGGGCTGATAAGGTCAGCGAACACAGACAAGCTATAAGTAGTAAGGATATATATCGTTTCATGTTACATGCTCATTAGTTTGGCAAGCACCTCCTCAGCGCTCACTTGTGTGTATCGATCGGATAGCGTGGTGCGGTTGTCCCAGTCGGCATTGCTATTGATATCATCCAGGCTGAATGTGGCTGAAGCCCCCTTAGCCTTATCCGTTAGAGAGGTTTGTACCGTCACCACCTGTGTGAAGGGGTATTGCTTAGACCCGAAAGTCTTGAAATCGCTATATTGCCATGTGAGCGAGGATGTTCCGTGTTGCGTGCTTTGGTATGTCACCTTGGTTTGCGAGATGAGGCCAGAGGTCTTAGTAGCAGTCCACTGGTATGACATCTGTCCGTCTGCGAGGCTCACAAGGGCGTTGTCTCCCTGTGCGTCAGCTACCTGGAAGAGGCTGAGCTGGTCCTCGCCCACTTTCTTCTCGCCAGGCATACAAAGCTGATTCCAGAAGAGCGACTGCAACGAATAGAACGTGATGCCGTTGTTCTTGAGGAAGCTCACCTCATCATAGCTAGCCTTTACATACTGCTTATGTAGGCGATCCACCACCAAAACCCCATCCGGTGTAAACTCGACACGTCCCACCTCAGTGCGGATGATAGGCACCATCAACTGTAGACGAATCACATCGTCCTTACGCATCCGTAGCTGTCCGGGTACCTTGATGGTCTTGTCGCCCTTCTTGAGCGTAAATTCTAGGTTGGCCACAATGTTTTGTTGGTACAGAGCTTGGTCCGTAATCTTGTGTAGCACCTTCAGGTTCTGTGTGCTGCCCGTAGTGCTGTGGGTGGTGATATTGGGTTCGTTGCTGCTTACCGATGCACGTGAGGCGCTGCAAGAGAGCAGGGCAGCCGTGGCAAGAGTGAGCGCTAGTGAGTGGGTTATGTTCATTTTTCTATGTATTTCTTGAGTTTAATCTTTTTCTGTAGCAATGCGTTGTCCGGATCCTTCTCGGCAGCTTGCTTCCAAAGGTCTAGAGCCTTGTCGGGCTCTTGTGCCATGAAGTAGATGTCACCGGCATGCTCCACAAAGATGTTGCTGAGCGTACTATCGTTCTGAATGGCTTGATCGATATATATCTTAGCCTCTTGATAGCGTTTCTCGCAGAACAGAATCCAGGCATAAGTGTCTAGATATGTGCTATTGGTGGGCTCGGCTTGCACCGTCTTATAGCTCATCTGCTCAGCCTTCTTGAGGTTTTTGTGATCTAGGGAGAGATAGTAGGCATAGTTGTTGAGCGTCATTGCGTCATCGGGACGATATTGCAGACAACTGTCATACGCCTGATAAGCCTCGTCGTGCTGCCCCCGGTCATAGAGAATCTCGCCGATGATGCTATACATTATGGCTATGACCTCGGTGGGTTGGTTCTCGTAGCTGCATGTCAAACCGCTGCGCATGGTGCTGAGGGCGTCATCGTTATGTTGGAGTTCATATTCGGCAAGACCTTTGTAGAAATAGAACGCCATCTCATCGGGATGCATCTCGATGGCAGGTTGGCATAGATCTATCACACGTTGGTGTTCTCGCTGCTGTGCCTTATATATCACAACGCGAAGTCGTGCGTTCGAATTGTCGGGCTCGATAGCCAAAGCCTGTTCCAGCACGGGGATGATGTCGGCGTCAGGTTTCTTATAATAGGTCATACAAGCCGCCTTGAACATGTAGATGTCATCGTTGGGTTGTGGGGCAGAAAGTGCCTCGTTGATAAAGCGTAGCATGGTGGTGCTATCGCTTATCTCGCAGTAGCGGTTGTATGCTTGCTTCAGTAGCGCCTCCTTGTTCTCAAAGGATGTGGCACTGCTCTGTAACAGAAGGCTTAGCGTGCGGTCAGCTTGCAGCGTGTCACCCACGGCTAGATAGTAGTCGAGGATGGACATATTGGCTAGCTCGTTGTCTGGTTCTTTCTCCAATACCGTCTTGTATATCTTCAGCGCATCAGCCTTTCGGTCGTTCTGTAGCAGCCAGTTGCCCATCATGATCTGATAGTTGAGGTTGCCAGGATACTTAGTGCAGAGGGCTTGTAGCTCATCATGCGACTTATTTTTCTTCCCCTGTATGTCATAGACCTGCATCTTGGTTAGCGTGGTCTCTTCGCTAGGACCTTCCACAACCTCTATGCGGTTGAGCACATCAATCATCTTGTCAAAGTTGTTCTCTGCCCCATAGAGCTGTAGCAGATGATGCAACACATCGGTGCGACTAAGGTCTGTGGTGTAGAGACGTTCTAGAGCCGTAATTGCTTCAGCATCTTTCTTGTTTAAGATGTATATCTGCGCCAAACGTTCTTGGTAGGCGCTGTTGTCGGGATCTAGTTTTGCGGCACGCTCGATACACTCCAGTGCTTTGTCGTTCTGCCCCAGGCTGTAATAGTAGGATACCAAGGCAAACCACACCTCGGGTGCATTGGGGTTAACCTCAGCAGCATGCAGATACAGATCCATAGCCTCGGTCTGGTTCTGCATCTCCTTGATGTTACCCTCAAAGAAGAAGTATTGGTAGCGTCGCGCATCGTTGTTGCTCAGAGGACTTGACGTCTGCTGTGCTTGCAAAGGGATGGTGCAGATGAGGCAGAGCAGCAGAAGGCAGAACTGGTGAAGCCGAGAACGACCACCACAATGGATGGATGAGTATATGTATGTGTTCACTTCTTTGTGCTTACGGCGTGTTCAGATAATGTCACGCACGGTTTAAATCTTCTATAATTGGTTGTAAGAACCCGCCTGAAACGAAAGTTATGATTATTCCACTCCGGTGTGACCATAGCCACCCTGACCTCTTTCGGTCTCATCGAGGGTGTCCACAGGCTCAAAGGTGGCTTGCTCATAGCGTGCGATAACCATCTGTGCTACGCGCTCGCCATCATTGATGGTGAAGCTCTCTGAGGACAGATTGACGAGCAACACACCTATCTCGCCACGATAGTCGGCGTCTATTGTGCCAGGCGCATTGAGCACCGTGATGCCGTGCTTGTATGCCAATCCACTGCGAGGACGTACCTGTGCCTCATAGCCTTCGGGCAGAGCGATATATAGCCCCGTGGGTACGAGGCATCGCTCCATAGGTTGAAGCACAATGGGAGTGTCTATATTGGCGCGCAAATCCATTCCAGCGCTCTGGCTGGTGGCGTATGTGGGCAGCGCGTGGCGGCTCTTGTTGATTACGGGTATCTTCATTTCTATTATATATAAGGTGCAAATTTACGGATTTATAAGCAGAAATCGGAATTTATTAGGGCAAAAAGGCGCATTTAAACCAAATTTAATTACTTTTGCAGACAAAGGATATGAGAAGATGAATTGGAACCAATTGATATCCAACAAACGCTTTGGGCAAGAGCAGCGTCATCCCGAGCGTTTTGATGATAGGTCAGAGTTTAAGCGTGATAGTGACCGACTGATCTATTCGGCGCCCTTCCGTCGGTTGCAGAACAAGACGCAGGTGTTCCCGCTTCCGGGTTCGGTCTTTGTGCATAACCGCCTCACCCATTCGCTAGAGGTGTCATCGCTGGGCAAGTCGCTAGGTGATGACGTGATGCGCGCGCTCGTGGAGCGGCATCCCGAACTGCGTGGTACGCTTTTCGAAGAGATAGGTACCATCGTGCAAACGGCTGGTCTGGCACATGATATGGGTAACCCGCCCTTCGGTCATAGTGGTGAGAAAGCCATTCAGAGCTTCTTTGCCGAGGGGCCAGGTGCATCGTTACGCGATAAGGTGAGCGGCAGGTTTTGGGACGATCTCATCCACTTTGAAGGTAACGCCAATGCCTTCCGTCTGCTCACGCATCAGTTTTGCGGCAGAAGGAAAGGTGGCTTTGTGATGACCTATGCCACCCTAGCCAGCATCGTCAAGTATCCGGTGTCGTCAGACCTTGCCGGCAAGCATGGGAAATTTGGCTTTTTTGAAACCGAGCGTCAGACCTATCAGCAGATAGCTGACGACCTAGGCATAAGATGTCTCTACTCAGAGGGCAACTCCATTCGTTACGCCCGTCACCCATTGGCTTATCTGATGGAGGCAGCTGACGATATTTGCTATGAGATAATGGACATAGAAGATGCGCATAAGTTGCGCTTGCTCTCGTTTGATGAGACCAGCCAACTGCTCCTTGGCTTCTTTGACGAGGAAACGCGACGCTCCATCCGTCAGCGCACTGAGGACGAGGGTGTTACGGATGACAACGAGAAGGTGGTCTACTTTCGTGCTTGTGCCGTTGGAGCGCTCGAACGAGAGTGTGTCAGATGCTTCGTAGAGCATGAGAACGAGATACTTGGCGGCACGTTTACTGGTGCGCTCATCGACCATATTTCGCCCACGAAACGAGAGGCATATCGCCGCTGCCAAGCTATGTCGCTTGAGAAGATCTATCGGTCTAAGGCTGTCCTAGATGTGGAGCTATCGGGTTATAAGATTATGGAGACGCTCATGGAGGCACTCGTCGGTGCCGCCGTGGAACCACAGAAGTTTCATAGTCAGCAACTTATCCGCCGCTTCTCCAGCCAGTATGATATCTCAAGCCCCAATCTCGAAACCCGTATCATGGCTGTGATCGACTATATCTCGGGCATGACGGATATCTATGCCCTTGACATCTACCAAAAGATCAATGGTATTAGCTTACCTATCGTATAGCGTGAGAGGCTTCATCGTCTGCTGAAAGCACCACCAATGAAGAAGAAAATAAATTGATTTTCGGTGATTTTTAATTTATTTTTAGCTGAAAATTAATTTATTTTTCATTCCGTTAGAGGCTCCGCAATGTGATGAAAGGGGCTTTCTGAGCTTGCCAAAGGATGCGTTTGGCAAGATGATATAGGTGGTGCGATTCTGCGAGAAAACCCCAGATAGGGTAAAATAGTGTGTTAAGAAAAGACAATCGGAAGGTAGGTTAAGTGTTAGTGGGGACTCGCGGAATGTTAAATTTGACATCAAATAACGACTTTCTGTTCCCCGTCTTCTATGTTAAATAGCCTTTCATCTACATTCTTTGGCTTATTATGACACTCACAAATCTTATTTTGACTTGACGTAGGTCAATCATTTGGATAAATCAACAGATTTTAATGGAAAGGTGATAACGTGCTAAAATAGTATTGAATGCTACCAAAAAAGTATTGTATAAATTGCTTAAATTAAGTTATCTTTGCAGCGTTAAGTGAAGAAAACCTAAATTATAACAATACTACCGGAGCCAAAACTCGCATATCCGATACACAAAACCGATATCGTTGCCATCCGTTTACAACTCTGGAAGCACTTATATATATAAGGTGTAGCAGCGTCCTGTGTCGTTATACGTCATGGGATAAAGCCATCTAATTAGGAAGACTGTAACATACTAACAACCTAGAAATACAGAATTATGAATTTGAACTTCAGAAAGACATTGCTGCTTGCTAGCGCATGTACGGCTCTTGGTGTGGCTTATTCGCCATCCGTGTATGCTGCAAGTGAGAGTACTGCTATTCAGGCAGTGCAGCAACAGAAAGCTGTTAAGGGTACGGTAAGTGATGCCAATGGTCCCGTCATCGGTGCCACCATCATGGAAAAAGGTACCAGTAATGGAACAGTTACCGATCTCGACGGTAACTTTACGCTGAACGTTAAGCCAGGAGCAACGCTCGTGGTTTCTTACGTGGGTTACAAAACACAGGAAGTGGCTGTGGGAAACAACAGCAGCTTCAATCTAACACTTGAGGAAGACAACACCAATCTGGACGAAGTGGTAGTTGTAGGTTATGGTGTTCAGAAGAAAAAGCTCGTTACCGGTGCTACCGTTGAGATCAAAGGTGACGACGTAGCTAAGATGAACACCACACAAGCATTGGGCGCTTTGCAGAGCATGAGCCCTGGTGTGCAGATTATGAACAACTCTGGTAAGCCTGGTGATGGCTTCAACGTTAACATCCGTGGTGCTGGTACCAATGGTAATACAGCTCCTCTCTACGTTATCGACGGTGTTGCTGGTGGCGACATCAACTCTCTTAACCCTGCCGATATCGAACGTATCGACGTGCTCAAGGATGCTGCTTCGGCTGCCATCTATGGTGCTCGTGCTGCTAACGGTGTGATTCTTGTGACCACAAAGCAAGGTAAGGAAGGTAAGATCTCTGTAAGCTATGACGGCAATATCGGCTGGCAGAACGTTTACAAGATGCCAACCACATTGACAGCTAAGGAGTATATGAACGCACAGGATATGATGCGCTTCAACCAAGGCTTGTCTGCTTACGACTGGAGCGAGTATATCGACGCTGACTTGTTAGAGGCTTATCAGAACGGAACCAACCCTGGTACCAACTGGCTCGAGGCTCTTCGCAACAAGAACGCAGTAACAACAAACCACGCTCTCAACATCGCTGGTGGTACAGATCGTAGCCACTTCAGCATCGGTACAGGTTATCAGCTCCAGGAAGGTACCTTCGGTAACCCTGCTCCATCTAACTATCGTCGTTTCACCTTCCGTATCAACTCGGATCATGTATTGTTGCGTGCAGCCGATGGACGTGACGTAATCAAGGTGGGCGAGAACGTTTACTATCAGCACGCACAAACTAAGGGTATCCAGAATGGTAACCAATACAGCAACACCATCTCTACCGCATTGCGCGCTAACCCATGTATTCCTATCTATAATAGCAATGGCGAATACTTCTCTTATGACGACTTGGTAGCTTCTGGCTCTGCTTCTAACGGTTGGTTCAAGTACAATCAGTACACCAGCAACCCACAAGCATTGCTCTCTTACACAGCAGCTTCTAACAATAAGAGCCGTAACTTCAACCTTAGCGCTGTAGGATTTGTAGAGGTTTCTCCTATCAAGAACTTCAAATACCGCGGACAAATCGCTTACAAGTCATACGCTGCATCTTACAAAGGTTTGACTAACTCTTACCATATCAACGATTCTTCTGATGGTATGAAGAGTGATGCATCTCTCGAACAGAACCAGACTATCGGTTGGAACTGGGCTACTACCAATACCTTAAACTATATCTTCGACGTCACTGATCACCACTTTGATGTTTTGGTAGGTATGGAGTACTCACGCGAAGGTAACGATATGGGCGACTATATGTCTGCTAGCGCTAAGGGATTCCTCTTCGAAGGACAAGGCCTTAAGTATGCTTACCTTTCTAACTTTACCGGTCGTACATCTGCATCTGTAACCGGTACACCTGCAAGCAACGACCATTCATTGCTCTCTTACTTCGGTCGTATCAACTATGACTGGAAAGAAACCTACATGTTGAGCTTGATTATGCGTGCCGATGGTTCTTCTAACTTCGCCGACGGACACCGCTGGGGTTGGTTCCCATCAGTGAGTGCAGGTTGGGTTGTGACCAACGAGAACTTCATGAAGAGCACCAGCAGCTGGCTCGATTACTTGAAGATCCGTGCTAGCTGGGGTCAGAATGGTAACGAGAACATCGGTCAGTTTATGTACACAGGTACATTCGCATTCGGTGCTAACGGTCTCTATTCTTTCAACCAGGATAAGGATAACGGTACACAGGGTGGTTATCCCGCACGTCTTGCTAACCCCGATGTAACATGGGAAACATCTGAACAGCTGAACATCGGTTTCGATGCACGCTTCCTCGCAGGTCGTTTGGGCTTGAACTTCGACTGGTACAACAAGAAGACCAAGGACCTTTTGCTCTACGTTCCATTGTCACCTGAAAACGGTTTCGACGGCTGGTATGACAACGCAGGTACCGTAGAGAACAAGGGTATCGAAGTTGCTGTGAACTGGCGTGACCGCATCGGTTCTGACTTCAACTACTCTCTCAACTGGAACATCGCTTACAACAAGAACAATGTGACTGAGGTGAACAACGCTAATGGTTACATCAACGGTGACCAGAACCTCCTCTCACAGGGTACTACACAGATCTCTCGTTTCGAACAAGGTCATCCTCTCGGCTTCTTCTATGGCTACAAGACTGGTGGCGTGATTCAGAACCAATCTGATCTACAAGCTTACATCCAGGAGAATTGTAGCGGTGACGCTGCCAACTCTCTCCAAGGATCTGCTCTTAAGCCAGGCGACTTGAAGTATCTCGACGTCAATGGAGATGGCAAGATCTCTGAAGAAGACAAGACCGAAATAGGTAATCCTCACCCAGACGTAACCATGGGCTTCGGCTTCTCTCTCGGTTACAAGGGCTTCGACTTGGGCGCTACATTCTACGCAGCTCTCGGTCAGCAGGTTGCTAAGTCTTATCGCCGCTTCGGTGACGGTGCTGTGGACAACTTTACAACTACCGAATTCTATAAGTATTGGAACGGAGAAGGTACCGCTACTGGCCTGCCAATCTTGACTGCAGGTAACTATGGCGCTAACTTCATCAACATTTCTGACATCTATGTACAAGACGCTAGCTACTTGAGACTACAGAACCTCACCGTAGGTTACGACTTTACAAAGCTCTGGAAGAACAGTCCATTCCAGCAACTCCGCCTCTACTTTACCGCTCAGAACCTCTTCACAATCACTGGTTATGATGGTATGGATCCCGAATGCGGTACTGCACTTAACAGCTCTAACCCATGGCAGATTGGTGTTGACGTTGGTAACTTCCCAACACCTCGTACCTACATGGTTGGTGTAAACATTAAATTCTAAATCGATACTACAAATGAAGACAATTAAATATTTATTAGGTGCAGCATTACTGGGCGTCGGTTTGACCTCTTGTACGCTTGATGCTGTCAACTATACAGAAAAGAGCACCGAGAACTACCCTACTACTTCTACGGACGCTCAGCAGGCGTTGGCCGGTATTTATCAAAACTTGAACAAAGTAAACGCCAACCCTCAGTGCTCATTCCTATATGCAGCACAACTCGCTAGTGATGATTGCTTGGGCGGCGGCGGTAGCAATGACCAACTCATGCAGGCTGAGGACTTGCTCCTTAACGCCACTACCGACATGACTTGGCAGTTCTACAAGGACCGTTACGAAGGTATCAACCGTGCTAACGCACTGATTGACGCGCTCAACAACATCACCGTAGAAAACGAACAGGACAAGCAGCAGTGGCTCGGTGAGGCTAAGTTCCTCCGTGGCTTCTACTACTATGAACTCGCATCGTTCTACGGACGTATCAAGGTGGTAACTTCTTCTACACCACAAGATTCTATTTCACAGGCTGCTCCTTCTTATACTTGGGGTCAGATCTTGATGGATCTTCGTGACGCAGCTAAGAATATGCCTGCTGTTAGAAAGACCGATGGTCACGTAGACCGTTACACTGCTGAGGCAATGTTGGGACGTGCTTGGTTGTTCTATACAGGTATGTACTGCAACGGTGAGTCGCTCGAAGGAATGACAAGCACCAACTATAAGCCTCTTGAGAGCGTAGCGCTTCCTGATGGAACCACGCTGACCAAGTCAGAGGTTATCTCTTACATCGACGATTGTGTCAACAACTCTGGTTATACCCTCGTTGACGACTTCCGTAACCTTTGGGCTTACACCAACAGATATACTGTAGAAGACTATAGCTACACTGCTGGCAAGGGCTTGAAGTGGGTAGAAAACGACAACAACGTGAACCCTGAGTCAATGTTCGCCATCCATTTCAACAAGCGTGCATCATGGTCTACCACCATCGGTTACTCTAATGGATATGCTCTCCACATGGGTGTTCGTGGTCAGAATACCTATACTTGCTTCCCATTCGGTACAGGTTGGGGTGCAGGACCTGTTGCTCCAAACTTGCTAAGCGACTGGAATGCAGAACAAGCTAAAGTTGATGGACGTGACGTACGCCGCGATGCTACTATCGCTGACCTCTCTTCATACCCTGAATACAAGTTTGGTGGTGATAACAACGTACAGGAAACAGCTCTCCACTCAAAGAAATGGTCTCCTATCACTGCTAAAAACGACGGTTCAGTGACCGACGCTGATGGTAACCTCGTGGACATTCCTTGCTTCGAAGAGCTTATGTACGGCAACACCGGTGGTGAAAGTGGTGGTTACGGATCTAACCTCCAGCTTGACAACATCCACGACTTGGTGCTCATCCGCTTCGCTGATGTTCTCTTGATGCAGAGCGAGTTGAAGGAAGACGTAGCTGGTATCAACCGCGTTCGCGCTCGTGCTGGTCTTTCAGGAATCTCCTCTTACTCTCTCAAAGCTCTTCAGGACGAACGTCGTTGGGAGTTCGCAGGTGAGGGTATCCGTTGGAATGACATCCGCCGTTGGCACATTGCAGCCGACTGTCTCGATAAGCAGGCAGGTGTAGATTTGTACTATCTCGGTTCAGCAAGTAAGAACTACGCACAGAAGGGCGGCTATAAGGCACGTTACAATGCTACCGCAGGCTTCTTCAAGATTCCTGAACAAGCAATCGATCTTAGCAGTGGAACACTCACTCAGAACCCAGGTTGGTCTGGCACTGAGGGTCAATACACTGGTTGGGTAGATAGCAATAACTAACAATAATCTATAAGTTATTATCAATAAGACTATCATTATGAAAAAGATATTATTATGTTCGCTTGCTGTTATCGGCCTTCTTACAGCCTGTGATCCAGCAAAGGACGATGTTACAGTTCCTGGCTCAAATATCACCGAGCAGCAACTGCATGACGGTTTCAGCTATACGCAGTATGCAGACGAAGCTTGTACCACAGAACAGGCTGATGGTAACTACTTCAAATTTACTACGAGCCCTTCTCGCCAAGTAGAAGTTTATCAGATAGACGCCGACGGCAACGAGACCAGCTTGGGTTCGGGCGTTCAAGGAACGTTCAAGCTCGCTCCTTCACGTGGCTCTAGCGCACAGCAGACTATCTACCTCCGTGCTTACAACTTTGATGGAACATACATCAAAACGTCTTTGGATGTGACTGTATATGTACCTACAGAGCTTGAGCCACAAGCTAAGTTGCTCTGCAGCGACAATGGTACTAAGACATGGAAGTGGGATACCACAGCTCCAAATGGTCGTGTTTGGGGTAACATGGGTAGCAATGGTTCTTCATCAGGTAAGTCGCTTGCCCTCACAGGCGATGGTCAATGGTGGGGTGTTACCACTGAGGAAGAATTCCTTGCACAGGTTAACCACACTGAGACTGGTAAGGCTCATGGTGACGAAAGCTTCGATGCTACTATGGTATTCAGCGAAGATGGTACTGTGACTTGCTACGATGCAAATGGCAATCAGATCCGTAAGGGTAAGTACGCCGTACAGGATTACGATCCTGCATACAGCAACAGCACTATGAAGGTGGGTATTTTGCATACCGATCCAGGTGTAATCCTCTTCCCATACGAGATCAACTCGGGCGGAAACATGCCTACCGACTTTGAGATTGCATACCTTTCAGCTGGCAGATTGGTTCTTACATATCCTGATAATGGTCAGTGGGATGCTTCTGGATGGTCAGAAGGAACCTTCTGGATGTTCAAGAGCACTGAAGACGGCTTCGGTTGTCTTACAGACTATGACAGTGCAACATGGACTTGGGCTGAATCAGGTACCGAATGGGGTAACTGCGGTTACGAAGGCTTCGCTACTGGTGGCGCAGCAAGCTTGACAGGCAACACATGGTGGTGCGTTGACAAGGGCCTTGCAGAACAAATTGCAAAGTACGGCTATGGTTTCAACGATGATGAGAACGCTACCATGACCTTCAGCACTGACGGCAAGCTTGTTAAGAGCAGCGGTGGTAAGGGTACGTTCACCTTCGATGGCACTAAGACCAATGACCTTGGTGGCTGGGACGAAGGTACAACATGGGGTCGTCTGACCACCACTGGTGATGGTATCTTGTTCCCAGTACGTGTTAATGCAGGTACAACGGTTAACGAATTTGACGTTGTTTACTTTGACGACAACAACCTCGTACTCTGCTATCCTAACTATGCTAAGGGTACAGATGGTGCTGAAGGAAGCTGGCAGGAAGGTACTTTCTGGCGCTTCGTAAAGAAAGCAAAGTAAGATGAGTTGATGAACGTAGCGTGAACGCGCCAAAGTTTATAAACCATTCATAACATGAAGCTCGCTGACAATGCTCAAATTGTCAGCGAGTTTTTTGTTCTTCCTGTTTATTTTTGTTATTTTTGCATGTGCAAAACGAAACCTAACAAACATTCAAACCAATGAACTTGAAATCTTCCAGACGCCCCATCATAACCTCCTTGTTGCTCATCGTTGGTGCGATAGCATCCCTCGTGTTTACTGAGAGTTGTAGCAACGCATCCACATCTGTTTCGTGTAACATCGAAGGCACAGCTCCTACGAGTCTTAATGGTAAGAAAATCTACCTTGTACCGCTTTTCGGTTCGCGTGACAAAGCGCACGTTGATTCTGCCGTTGTTACCGATGGTAAGTTCCAAATCACCACCGATACGCTGATGATGGCAATGCTCCGTGTAGACCTTAAGTATCGCTATGGTACACAAGATCTGCTTGTTGTGACCGAGGATGGTACTATTCATGCCACTATCGGTGCGTTAAGCCATGCTGGAGGAACGCCTCTCAACGACTCGCTTCAGGTGTGGAAAGATCTTACTGAGGCTTGCAAGAAAGAGCAACGCGATATCTACGTCAGTTCACGCAAGGACTTTCAAGACAAGCAGAAGCTAGAGGCTGCAAAGCAAAAAGCCCTCTCTATCCAGAACGCTTACCTTGATCGTACCCGTCAGATGAAAGCCAATGTGAAGCCAAGCGTGCTATATGATTTCTTCGAACAGATGCTGCCCGACTCTACTCAGGCCACCAAGGCTTCTACACAAGCCGCCAAAGCACCTACGCGGACCACTAAAGCATCTGCACAGCCTACCAACGCAGCAGCCAAATCAGCCAATGCATCTGACAAATCATCTGCTGCCGCCGCTGCAAATCCTTCCACCAAGAACGTAAAACGTTAACGCCATTGCCATGAAACACTTGGTAGAAAAGTATTGGAAACTCACGCTCTCACTGCTCTTTGCCCTTGGCGTGGTGCTCTTTTGGGCTTTCCCATACATGAGTGCCCTCAGTTATCAAGAGCAATATCAGCTGTTTCTCTTTGACGGTAGCTATTTTACGGAGCGCATCGGTGTGCCTGGTGGCTTGGCCGACTATGTTGCCGAGTTTCTCACCCAGTTCTATTACGTCTACGTTGTAGGTGCTATCTTCATAGCGTTGCTCTTCTTTGGTCTGCAACGCAGCACATGGCAACTCATGCGTCGCAGTGGTTCCGCCACCCAATATTACCCTTTGAGCTTCCTGCCCACCATCCTTTTGTGGGCTTATATGGGCAACGAGAATGTGTTGCTCTCCTTTGTTGTCGCTCTCTTTGGGGTGCAACTCCTCTCCCTTCTCTATCTTTCCATCAGCACATACCAGCATTACAAGTGGTCACTACCGCTTTTCTTGCTTGTCACGATACCCGCCACTTATTGGCTGCTGGGCGCTGTGGTGTGGGTGTATGTAGCTTTTGTAGCTCTTCATCTGCTCCTTTCGGCACGTCGTTACATCCTTGGTGTGGGTGCAGTGGTGCTGGCGCTAGCTATTGTGGGTGCATGCTCTACCTTCCTGCCATACCCTTATTACAAGATCTTTGGTGGTATCAACTACTTCCGTTATCCCGGTTTGATACCCTGGATGCAGTGGGTTGTCATGGCAGCTTTTGCTCTCTTGCCCTTTGTAAGCAGCTTGCTACGAAGCGCAAAGGGGCGTAATGCTTTGCTCCTTGGTGCGGCACAAGTCATTGCTCTCGCAGCCTTTGGTTTCTTCTTCATACGTTATAGCTTCAATCCTGTGACCTATGAGATGATTCAATACGACTATCTTGTGCGCACACACCAATGGAACAAGATTATCAGCAAAGCCGAACGCAAGCCCGCCACCACACCCCTTAGCGTGTCATGTGTCAACCTTGCCCTTGCCATGACCGACCAGTTGGACGACCGCCTCTTCGAGTTCTATCAGAATGGAGCCGAAGGTCTCTTCCCAACTTTCACCCGCGACATGACCTCACCGCTCCCAACGAGCGAAGTGTTCTATCAGCTTGGCATGATCAACGACGCCGAACGCTACACCTTCGAGGCACAGGAAGCCATCCCCAACTATCGCAAGAGTGGCCGAATGATGCAGCGCCTCGTCCAAACCAATATCATCAATGGCCATTACAAGGTAGCCGAGAAGTATCTGCACATGCTTCAGAAGAGCTTGTTCTATCGTTCGTGGGCTAACGATCAGATGCGTTTTATTGGAAACGACAAGGCAGTTAATGCCGATAAAGAGTATGGACGCCTACGCGATTTGCGCATCAAGCACACCGATTACCTCTTCTCTGATCAAGAGATGGATCAGATGCTAGGTATGCTTTTGGTAGATAATAAGAAGTATAACAACCGCATGGCGTACGAATACTTGGTGGCTTACGAGCTTCTCCAACGCGATGTGACGCGCTTCATGCAGTACTATCCCTTGGGCAAATACTTCCAGTTTGACCACATCCCCTATGCTATCCAACAGGTGTTGATAGGCTCTTGGTTACAGACACATCAGTCCTTGCAAGGCATGCCTTATAGCGTGGATCAGCAGAACGTGCAAAGCACCATCCAGTTTATCCAAACTTACATGGCCGATCCATCCAGTCCTGCCCTTTCTGAGCCCCCTCTCTGCTATAACGCATGGCACTATCTCATGTTAGAGAAGAACGCCAAGAAGAAAGGCAAAGAAAAGATGAAGAACATCTATTGATCCTTTGCCATCACCTATATTCTTTATAGAATCATATCCGAATGAAAACGATACGTCTATTCATACCCCGCACCCCTCTTGTGTTGTCGCTTCTTGTTGGCGCAGCGCTCTCTTTGGGCTCATGCTCAGACACCCCGAGCGATGTCACAGAGGTCAATGCTCTGCCCAATATCTTCCCCGACTATGCCGGTGTGACCATTCCCGCCGAGATAGCTCCGCTCAACTTCAATGCCAAAGACAACGATGCTGACGTGCTCGATGTTGAGGTGAAAGGCTCAAAGGGCGGTTCGCTGCATGCCAACGGTCAGTATGCCGACTTTGATGTGGACGATTGGCATGCGCTCACCGCTGCTAACAAAGGCGGAACGCTTACCTTCACCGTAGCCATCAAGAAGGATGGCCAGTGGAAACAATACCGCGACTTCACTGTGAACGTCTCTGCTGATGCTTTGGGCGAATGGGGACTGACCTACCGACTCATCCCTCCTGGCTATGAGGTCTATGGAAAGCACGGCATCTATCAGCGCGATCTGAGTACGTTTGACGAGAAACCAATCTTTGAAAACACCGCCGTGCCTGGGGCTTGTGTCAACTGCCACATGAGCAACCGCACCAATCCCGACCGCTTCACCTTCCATGTTCGTGGTGCTAATGGCGCTACGCTGATTCAGCAGAATGGAGAGTTTGAGGTGCTCAAGGCTAAGAACGACTCTATCAAGGGCTCAATGGTCTATCCTTACTGGCTTTCCTCGGGCAAGTTTGTGGCTTATAGCACCAACCAAACCAACCAAAGTTTCCATGCAGTGAAGAACGAACGCATCGAGGTGTTCGACCAAGCGTCCGACGTTCTCATCTATAATCCATCCACACATGAGCTGGTCCTCAACCCCGAGGTGATGACTCCGGACCACTTCGAAAACTATCCCGTGTTCTCTCCCGATGGCAAGACCCTCTATTTCGTGTCCTCTCAGGCGTGGGATATCCCCCAGCACTATAAGAATATCCAGTACAACCTCTGTCGTGTGGGCTTTGATCCGCAGACGGGGCGCACCATCGGTAAGGTAGACACCATCTTCAATGCACGTCAGATAGGCAAGAGCGCCAATCATCCACGCCCCTCTTATGATGGCAGATTTATCCTCTTCACCATGAGCGATTATGGTTGCTTCCCCATCTGGCACAAGGAAGCCGATCAGTGGTTGCTCGATCTGCGCACCCTCAAGGCTCGTCCGCTCACCGAGGTCAATAGCGATGATGCCGACTCATACCACAACTGGAGTGCCAACAGCCACTGGATTGTGTTCACCTCGCGCCGTCTGAACGGCTATTACACCAACCTCTACCTCGCACACGTGGACGCACAGGGGCGTATGGGCAAGCCTTTCCTCCTTCCACAGCGCAACCCGTGGGAATATTATGACCAAACCGTCAATAGCTTTAACACCCCCGACTTCACCCTTCGCCCCGTAGAGCTAGACCATCGTGCCGTGGGTAGCGCGTTGCTTGCTCCCGATCGTGTTCCCACCAAGGTACAATAACCTCTTCTAGGTGGCAACCGAAGCCACCCAACGATAAACATCCGATTACCCGTTATAGCAAAAGTCCTCCCGAGAACGTTCTCGAGAGGACTTTTGCTATCTATGATGCTTATGTTGATGGGCCTTCAGCCCGCATTATCCTATGGTCTTGCTAGCTTGTCATCTAGCTACCACCATCCCGCTTAAAAATCCTTGAGCGTGAATGGTTCAGCCTTCTGCTGCATCACCCGCTCCACATCTCGTGGGTCGAAAGGTACGCTGCCACGTCCCAGTTCGGGCACATTAAAGCTCTTCAGGTTGTTGTCATAGAAGGCCGGATCAGCTTGTGGCAACACAAATGGCTTGTGCGCGTGCCCGTTGCGGTCAATGTAACAGAAGTAAGGCTTGCCATAAACGCCATCATCGCGTTTGCTGGCAAAGACGAGCCAGCGGCTGTTGCTTGACCAGCTATGATAGGTGTCGCTCTTGTTGCTGTTAGCTATCGCCATGCTGTCGATGCGCCCTGTGGCTAGATCCATCAGTTGGAGGTCAGCCTCTGGATGCCAAATGGGGAACGTACCATAATCAGCCACCGTGTACACGATGTATCTTCCGTCCGGACTGATACGAGGATGGCACACGCTACGCTTCTCCGCACCACTCATATCCGTGCCAGCATGCAGCAGCGTGTCTACCTTGTTGCCAATGCGTCCCGTCTTTTCGTCAAAGGGGATGCGCACCAAGCTATATTGCAATCCCTTGAGATTGTCCGTCAGCAGACCCTTGGCATCAGCCACACAGTAGTAGATGTATCGTCCGTCGGGGCTGAATGTGGGGAATGTCTCTAGGTGTGTGCTGTCGGCAAGCAAGGGCGAGTGGTATATGACATCGCCCTTTAGGTCAGCCACATACACATCGCTTGCCTTGTCATACACCTCCAGTCGTTTGTTGGCACGGGCATGAAAGGCAGGGATGATGACGTTGGTGGAGAAGGTGATGTATCTGCCCGACGGACTGAATCCGTAGTAGACGCTGCTTGAAAGCATTGAGTCGCGCTCGTTCTGCGCCTTGATGTTCAGTTTGCGCAGCGTGCCATGATCATTAAGGATAGCCCCTCCGTCCTTGCCACGCACGTACACCATGCTGAGGTCAGGGTCTTGATTGGCAAAGGCGTGACAGTTCATGCAGCGGTTGTCCTGCATCTCATGATTGGCAATGGGGCTGGTTTCAAACGAGGTGATGTCACGTTGCTCGATGGTGACATGGTTCCATATCTCATAGTCGGGTTCGATGAGACGATAGGTCAGCGTGTGATCTATCGTGTCATTGGCCACATACCAGTGGAACGTCTTGAACGTTTTCCATGTTCCGTCATACTGTGCTGACACCTCTACGCTTAGCGTCTTGCCAGCGTTAGCGGTCAGCAGCTCGCGCCATTGCTTGAGGTCAAATGTAGCTTTGCTTCCATCCCAGGCGTCAAAGTCGGCACCATTGATACGCACGGCGATAGCTTCGGGCTGGTCGCGCAGCAGGAAGTTGAGCGGTGCGATGTTCTTAGGTATGGTCACCTCGGTATAGTCGGGGTACATCTTAGGTAGCGTTGCCACCTGTGTGGCATTCTCCACCGTAGGCTTGCAGCTATATAGGAGCGCTATGCAAGCCGTGATCATCATGAAAAGGTATCTGGTTTTCATCGTTGTCAGTCGTTAGATGTGTTGTGTAAAGCTCAAGGCATGATGTTAATAGTCGGTGCGTGGAGCTTGCGCCTTGTCAAAGTAGTACCAATAAGTGCCCTTGAAGGCTTCGCTTCCGCGTGCGTTGTTATAGGCGTTAAACTGCCGCATCTGTTCATTGTCGCGTATATAACGTTCCCATTGCTCCTGTGGCGCATTGGTTCCGGCAAGGTATATCATCAGTGCTTGTTGATAGATAGGACGGTTGCGTCCCTCGTCGTGCTGCATGCAGTAGCGGTCATAGTCGGCCTTGAACGACTCGATGTCCTTCAGCAGCAGATCGCTGCATAGCAGATAGTCGAGCGCAAGGATGTTTTTCGGGTTGCTATCAAGAAGCTCCATGATCAGCATGCGAGCGTTGTCGTTGACCCGTAGTGTGTCCTTCTGGTTGGTATAAGCTCGCTTCTCCAGCAGTTTGGCATCATTGATGCGCCCTTTGCTTATGTCGTGAGCATCTGCCCAAGAACGATAGACGAGCGTTTGCTGCAGCAGACGGATATATTTCATCGCTACCGCCGTGTCACCACTGACGATGCTTGTCTCAGCTAGGCGTTTCATCATCCGCACGTTACGGTTGTCAGCTGAGAACACGTTGGCCATCATCGCAGCACGTTCGGCAAAGGTCATGTCCCCTAAGGCAAAGTAGAGCTCGTTCATGTTCTTGATGATACTGATGGGTGTAGATGGTCCGATGCGCCTAAACGTGCCTAGGTCGGTGTGGTCTAGGGTGAGCAGCTTGTCGGGAAGCTGTCCCATCTGCGCGTTGGCCAGGTTATAGTAGAAGGTGATCTGCTCCTCGGGCTGGTTCATTGCTTCCACCATACTTACCACCTTGGCATAGTGGCCCCAGCGATACTCGTCATCCACGGCAAGGTAACGCTCCACTCTGAAGTTGGGCATGGCAGGTTGATGCAGGGTGGGGTAGGTCAGCATCGCACCATAATCCATATAGTAGAAGCCTCGTCCTATCCATAGCAACGCCACGGATGCCACTGTCAGCGCCACCGTGATGATCTGCCGTCTCCGCTCGCGGTCACAACAAACCGCCACCATCAGCAAGGCGATGTACACCCACATGCCCACTCCGAAGAGCCAAAACGTGACAATGATAAGCACTGGTGATAGATAGCGGGCATAGCGTTTGGCATAGCAGCTCAGCCAAAACAGCGCTGCACCCCCCGTGAGTGCCACCATCTCGCTGAGCCTACTGTTGAGCTGCATCGCGCTGAACGCCTCAATGGTGATACACACCACCGCCACGATGAACGCCCACGGCTGTCGCACCCTCGCCTTCTCTAGGCCGCGACGGAGCACGTCACCCAGCGTGAGCAGCACCCCCGTGACCAGCAGCGGGCCTACGAAGAGGTAATAGTAGCACTGCGTGAGGCAGTCGCCTACCAAGCATGCCATCCAAGCAGGCTTGCTGAGGTAGGTCAGCAGATAGCCCGATGAGAGCAGGAACAGCTGATTCTGCTCTTGATAGAACAAGTGGTGTGGATAGCAGAAGGCAAAGAACGCAAAGCACACCAAGCCCCATAGTGCTATCACCACAAGGGAATAATATCGTTTGAGTAGTTGCATCGTCTTAGGTTTCATCAGTTCTTAAGGACAAAGGTAGCTAATTTTACAATGCCAAACAAATCTTCTGACCTTTTATTCGTGCCCCTTTCACGAGGTGAAACCATTGCTATGGCAAGCAAAAATAAATTGATTTTCATCGAAAAATAAATTAATTTCTAGATAAAAATAAATTGATTTCTCCTCCGCTTGCTTATCCGTGGGGTTGTGAAAGGGCTGCTTTCGCTATCTAACAGGGTAGGTTTCAAGATGTAACAGGGTTGTCATAAACCCTTCAATAGGTCGTCATACGATGTACACCAGCCTGTAACATCGTGTATCTACCTTTGCACCGTGAACTAGAAAACGACTATATGAAGCAACTTAAAAGGGGAACGGCAGCACTCTTGCTGCTTATAGGATCGGCTTCAGCGGTGCAGGCTCAGAACATCAAAGGCACCGTGACTGATCTACAGACACACGAACCACTCATCGGCGCCACCATTCAGGTCAAAGGAACCAGCGTGGGCGCGGTGACTGACATCGATGGACGATTCGCCATTACCGGTCTAGAGCCGGGACGATATACCTTGATAGTGAAATATGTGAGCTATCAAACCCAAGAGATTGACGGAGTTCAGGCGACGCCCGAGGCGGCAGATGACATGAAGGTCACCCTGAAGGCAGATGAACAAAAACTGAACGAGGTTACCGTCACGGCCGTACAACGTCGCAATACGGAGGCCGCAATGATTGAGGTAGCCAAGAACAGTTCCGTCATCGTGAGCAATATATCTGCACAAGAGATACAACGCACACAGGATGCTAACGCCGGCGAGGTGATCAGACGTGTGCCCGGCGTGAGCCTTATCGATGACAAGTTTGTCATGGTGCGCGGTCTCTCGCAGCGATACAATAACGTATGGGTCAACGGAGGAGCGGTGCCCTCAAGTGAGGCCGACTCAAGAGCGTTCTCGTTTGACATGATTCCCAGTTCGCAACTGGACAATCTGATGATCATCAAGACCCCTACAGCCGAATATCCAGCCGACTACACCGGTGGCTTTATTCTGGTAAATACGAAAGAAATTCCCGTAACTAACTCTTTTCATGTGTCGGTAGGCGGTAGCTGGAATTCAGCTTCTGCCTTCCGCAATTTTCGTTCAGCCAATGGTTCGGGTACCGATTTCCTAGGCTTTGACAACGGACTGCGCTCGCTTCATGGCGGTATCGGTGCTTCACTGAACCCGATAGCGGGTACGGGTACGGATCTCAGTGGTAACCATCTGAACAACAACTGGATGGTGACCGACTCTAAACCCCTGGGCGACCTAAAGCTCTCTGCCGACTGGAATCACAGTTGGACTATCAACAACTATCGCTTAGGCATGCTCGCAGCGGTCAACTATAGCAGCGACTATCGCACCTATGTGGGGATGGAAAACAACCTTTATGGTGTGTATGACGTGGCTAATGATCGCGCCAACTACCTCCGCCACTCCATAGACGACCAGTATAACCATAACGTACGCCTAGGAGCGATGTACAATGTCACGTTGCTCAGTCCGTCCGGACGACATAAGTACCAATTCAAGAATATCTTTAACCAGATAGGCAACAGCCGATACACCTGGCGACAGGGTGTCACCGCACAAGCCAATCTGGAACGGTCAGCGGAGTACTACTACCGCAGCCGCACCACCTATAACGGTCAGCTAACCGGTAAGCATACCTTCAGCGGCGATGCCCTTGACTGGAGCGTCGGCTACGCGTATGCCAATCGTCACTTGCCTGACCGTAAGAGATACCTCGAGGATGACGCCCTGGAAAGTGGTGTCTATGCCCTGAGCACGGGAAACGATATCTCGCGCGAATGGACACAACTCGACGAACATATCATGTCGGCCAATGTCAACGACGATCACACGTTCAGCTTCGGCTCATGGCAACCTCATCTCAAGATGGGCGCTTACGGCGAGTATCGCACCCGTACGTACAACACGCGTGAGTTTATCTACAACTGGAATGTGGCTAACAATGACATGCCTGCCGACTTCCGCCATGCTGACCTGCCTACGCTGCTGAGCGATGCGTCCAACTATGGTGCTTCGCGGCTCTATCTGCTAGAGCAGGTGCAGATGCGCAACAATTACAGCGGACACAACACCCTTGGGGCAGCATATCTATCGGCTTTGTTCCCCTTTGGCAAGATAGACATCAATGCTGGTGTCCGCTACGAGTTCAATAGGATGGAGCTTATCTCCAATACCAAAGATAACGAGGTGAGTCCCTCAAGTCGCTATTACACCCACGGCGACCTGTTCCCCTCAATCAACACCACTTATAAGATCAATGATTGCAACCAGCTCCGTCTGAGCTACGGACGAAGCGTGAATCGTCCTGAGTTTAGAGAGGTGTCATCATCGGTCTACTACGACTTTGACCTAGCCTCAAGCGTTCAGGGTAACACCGAGCTACGCAACTGCTACATAGACAACCTAGACCTGCGCTACGAGTTCTACCCATCACGTGGTGAACAGATTTCGGTGGCAGCATTCTATAAGCATTTCGATTCGCCTATTGAGTGGACTTACACCGTGGCGGGAGGCACCGAGCTGGTCTATAGCTACAAGAATGCGCAAAGCGCCAATACCTATGGTCTAGAGGTGGATGTGCGTAAGGACCTGTCGTTTATCGGTCTGAACCACTTCTCATGGAGCTTCAATGGTGCGCTGATCAAGAGCCGGGTGAGCTTTGAGGAAGGTGCCCGAGAGCACAACCGCCCCATGCAGGGTCAGTCGCCTTATCTGATCAACACGGGTATCTTCTATAAGCATCCCACTTGGGGGCTTGATGTGTCGCTGCTCTATAACCGCATAGGTAAGCGCATCATCGGTGTGGGACGTAGCGAGGGAACCACAGGTAGCGACGAGAACGCTCGCGTGCCCGATAGCTATGAGATGCCTCGTGACGCCTTTGACCTCACCGCATCAAAGAAATGGGGACGATGGGAGGTGAAATGTGCCGTGCGTGACATCCTCAACCAAGCCGTAAGTTACAAGCAGTTTGCTGATGTGACCTACGCAGACGGCTCCACTAAGAAGATTGAAGAAATCGTTCGCCGATACAAACCTGGTCGTAACATCTCAGTTACGGTGACTTATCAGTTTTAACAACGTTTTATCAACACAATAACAAGATGAAAAAACAACAAATCGCTGGATGCTTTGGCGTCCTCGCGCTTGCAGCCTCATTGGCCGCTTGCAGCAACAATGATGACCCTGTAGTGCCTACACCTGACAATGGTGGCTCTACCACTTACACATGGACCACTGATGGCGGACTGAAAGCCTGTGATCACATCCTGTTCAACAATGGAAAAGAAGATGCCAATGGTACGGAGATTGGCAACGGAGATAAACAATTTGTATTTACCGGTAAGCAGACCTTAAAGAAAGGCACTTATCTGCTCAAAGGATGGGTGTATATCGCTGATGGCGCCGAACTAACGATCGAACCGGGAACCGTCATCAAGGGTGACAAAGATACACAGGCATCGCTCATCGCTGAACGCGGAGGTAAGTTGATCGCTAAAGGTACGGCTGATCAGCCTATCGTGTTTACCTCAGAACAGGCTGCCGGTCAGCGCAAGCCAGGCGACTGGGGTGGCGTGATTCTATGCGGTAAGGCACATAACAACCAGCAAGAGATGCAGATCGAAGGTGGTCCACGTACCAAGCACGGCGGTTATGACGATAACGACAACTCGGGTGTGTTGAGCTACGTGCGTATCGAGTTTGCAGGTTATCCCTTCCGTCCCGATCAGGAGATCAATGGTTTGACCCTTGGATCAGTGGGTAGCGGCACACAGATTGACCATGTGCAGGTAAGCTATAGCAACGACGACTCTTATGAGTGGTTCGGTGGTACGGTCAACTGTAAGTATCTCATCGCTTATAAGGGTTGGGATGACGACTTTGATACCGATAATGGTTTCTCAGGAAAGGTGCAGTTTGGCTTGGTAGTGCGCGATTCGAAGATTGCGGACAAGTCGCAGAGCAATGGTTTCGAGAGCGACAACTGTGCTGATGGCTCTCTCGTGGATCCTTATACCAACGCCACCTTCTCTAATATCACCTTCGTAGGTCCTAAGCTCGATAATCAGTTCCAAAACACTACCGATTATATCACTGGTGGTAGCGTATATCCTAACAATGGTTCTGCCCTCGGCAAGTTCCAGGCAGCAATGCAGATTCGTCGTAGCTCACGTCTCAACTGTGTCAACTCTGTGGCTATCGGATGGCCCATCGGTCTCATCCTAGACCAGGAAAAGGGTAACACCCAGGACCAAGCAAAGGCAGGAGCGCTCAAGTTGCAGAACATCTGGTTTGCCGGAATGGACGCCGTGGGTACGGATGCAAACAAGGTTTACGAGGATGTTCTGGTTACAGGATATGACGAGAACAAGAAGGCGGTGCTCGATAACACCCAAGCCTCATTCTCAAGCACCTTCTTCAAGGCACAACCAGGCAACAAGTATCTTGACAGTTGGACTTCACTCTTGCTCGATGCCAACTATATGCCACAGGCTGGAAGCCCCTTGCTCAGTGCAGCTTCATTCAGCGGCATGGACAGTTGGTTCTCAAGCGTGTCTTACATCGGATGCTTTAACACGGGTGACAACTGGACAGCAGGCTGGACCAACTTTGATCCACAGAACACCAATTACTAATCTCTGTGTGATGTAAGAACAGTCTTATAGCCAGAAAGACTACTCTGTATAAAAGGTATTACATGAAAATCGGATTGTATCAAGGCTTAACGCAGATACAATCCGATTACTATGTTCAGATGGTTTTATGGTTTATAACTGGTTATATATGCTTAAAATAAAAATCGTAAACACAAAGCAAAAGTAATACCAAGGTCACTAGATAAAACCAAAAGTCATATTTGGCATATTTTGTTTTGCCTACGTATGCACCAAGAAGGCAAAAGAATAAGGACAAAATAGATGCGCAGGTGATTACGGAAGGTATGATGGCCAAATTGTACACACTTGCACCAAGTGATACCAATGCGCTAAGAAGGAGTAAAATCTTGGTTTTCATAAGTCAATTGTTATTTATTAGCCGTCTTATAATATATATCCCATTCGCCCTTGCTATCTTTTACAAGTTTGAAATATACTACTTTTGAATTACCAACAGCTTTCTTTATTTTAAAGTAAGCAAGCATGGCATCAGTCTCTCCAGTAACATGTCCGCCATATTTCCAACCATTAACAGGTGCTTTCAATGATTGACTTTGTGTCTCTGTGATATACGAAGGGTCAAAAGTTATGTCTATCTCGCCTGTTAAGTTATCGCTTTTGATGTCTACAACTTTTGCTGTAACTTCTGGATTAGAAACAATCTGAGCTATTAAGGAATCAAGTCCATCTGATGAAGTTGATGCGGCGACATTCTGACTAGCAGGAGCGTATGCTGTCTGAGTATTAGTTGTTGAAAAACTATCGTCATCCTGCGAGCAAGATGAGAAACCAAGACCTATCAAGCAAAGTCCAAACAATGTACTAAATAATAATGATTTGTTCATAATAAGTAAGATTTAGAAAGTTTCGGAACTGTTATTTAGTAACAGAGGTTTTCTCCTTTTTCTTGTGCTTTTTTACTGTTGACACCTCCTTTTTCTTTGTTTTATGCAGCAAAATTATATATTACAGGAGACATGGGCAAATTAATTAACAAATTTAACACAAAAAGTTTATCTTTGTTTTAAAACGTAACATAGCGGATTATATGATATACGATATTGTGTTAGGGTGTGTACAGAAGGCTTACTCTTTGTTGTTAAGACTAGATGTAAGAGATTGTGGATAATCAAAAGGAATCGAGATGCGCAATGTTTGATTGAATATGATTCTATGTCGGAAGGTGTTGGAGTGATAAAAAGCGAACGTATTAATATATTAATAAGGTGAAACGTAAGAATAGAAAACGAATTAATTCTACAAATTCATTGCAAACTTGATATTGCAAAATGCCATATACGATGCGCCTTTTTAAATTCTTTAACCATGAACAAACCTAGTTTGATACTTTTTTAAGTTCGCAGTTTTGGCTGAATGCTATTAAAAGCGTACCTTTGCCGTGCTCAATGGGGAAATTGTAGCATGACGCTTGATGACCTCTAGAGAAGCTAACATAGCGATTATTATCAACTAAATACATTTAAACTAAAATGGCAAAGTTTGACAAACAAGTTTTAGCAAGCTACGGTATTCAGACCGGCACTGCAGAAGTTTTGTACAATCCTTCTTATGAGGTATTGTTCGACGAGGAAACTAAGGAAGGCTTGACTGGCTACGAAAAGGGTCAGGAAACCGAATTAGGCGCTGTAAACGTAATGACAGGTATCTACACCGGTCGTTCGCCTAAAGATAAGTTCATCGTTGACGATGAAACTTCACACGATACAGTATGGTGGGATAGTGAAGAATATCACAATGACAACCACCGCGCTAGCCAAGAGGCTTGGAAGGCAGTGAAGAAACTTGCCTTGGAAGAGCTCTCTAACAAGAAGCTTTACGTAGTAGACGGTTTCTGCGGTACTCACAAGGATACCCGTATGAAGGTGCGTTTCATCGTAGAGGTAGCTTGGCAGGCACACTTTGTAACCAATATGTTCATCCGTCCAAAGACAGAAGCTGACTTCGAACAGGAACCCGACTTCATCGTTTACAACGCTTCTAAGGCTAAGGTGGAGAACTATAAGGAACTAGGATTGAACTCAGAGACTGCAGTAGTGTTCAACGTAACATCTAAGGAGCAGGTAATCATCAACACATGGTATGGTGGTGAGATGAAGAAGGGTATGTTCTCAATGATGAACTACTACTTGCCTCTCCGCGGTATCGCTGCTATGCACTGCTCTGCTAACACCGATATGAACGGTGAGAACACTGCAATCTTCTTCGGTTTGTCAGGTACAGGTAAGACAACCCTTTCTACCGATCCTAAGCGTAAGCTCATCGGTGATGACGAACACGGCTGGGACGATCAGGGTGTGTTCAACTTTGAGGGTGGTTGCTACGCTAAGGTGATCAACCTTGACAAGGAAGCTGAACCTGATATCTACGGCGCTATCACACGTGACGCTCTCCTCGAGAACGTAACTGTAGACGCTAACGGTAAGATCGACTTCGCTGATAAGAGCGTAACCGAGAACACTCGTGTATCTTATCCTATCTATCACATCAAGAACATCCAGCGTCCAGAGTCTCAGGGTCCTGCTGCTAAGCAAGTGATCTTCCTCAGCGCTGACGCCTTCGGTGTGCTTCCTCCAGTATCTATCCTCAATGCTGAGCAGACTAAGTACTACTTCCTCTCTGGTTTCACAGCTAAGTTGGCTGGTACAGAGCGCGGTATCACTGAGCCTACTCCTACCTTCTCAGCTTGCTTCGGTCAGGCTTTCTTGGAGCTTCACCCAACAAAGTATGCTGAAGAGCTCGTTAAGCACATGGAGAAGAGCGGTGCTAAGGCATACCTCGTAAACACTGGTTGGAACGGTACAGGCAAGCGTATCTCTATCCGCGATACTCGTGGTATCATCGACGCTATCCTTAACCACTCTATCGACGCAGCTCCTACCAAGACTATTCCTTACTTCAACTTCGTTGTTCCTACAGAGCTAGAAGGTGTTAACAAGGATATCCTTGATCCACGCGACACATACGCTGCTGCTTCTGAGTGGGAAGAGAAGGCTAAAGACTTGGCTGCTCGCTTCATCAAGAACTTCAAGAAGTATGAAGGCAACGAGGCTGGTAAGGCTCTCGTAGCTGCTGGTCCTCAGCTCTAATACCGACGGTAAGTGATGTATATATATAATAAGGTGTAAAACCTTATCCTTGTGCATCCTTCAAATATCCTATTGGCGACGCATCATTATCGATGCGTCGCCTTTCTATGTAGATATGGCTACACTTAAAAGTAGCAATGACTATGCTTAAAAGTAGCAATCACTGAGTAGGAAAGAAGCAAACGCTGAGCCTAGAAGCGGCATTAGCAGAGCTTAAAAGCCTATTTTACATCCCTTAAAACGCGAAACTGTGGATTAATGCGCAAAATATAGATGTATGGGAGATATTTTACATTATTAACGTGGAAAACATATTGTATCTGAAGATTTCTCCTTAAATTTGCAAACAAAAACCAGATTAAACAGTAGTTAATGGCACAAAAGTTTTCACCATTGCTCCTTTTGCTGACTGTGATGACGCTCCTCACATCATGCTTGGGTAGCGACGACGACAGTACGGACAATGGATATACCTTCTATGATGATGCGGGACTGACCTCATTCTCACTCGGCACGCTGTCGTGGGTAAGAGATACGGTGACAGCAAGCGGTGCAGATAGTACCTATATCACCACACTCTCGGCATCAGATTACGACTTCTACATCGATCAAGCTAACGCACAGATATACAATGTCGACTCTTTGCCTTACGGAACACGCCTAGACAAGGTGGCGCTAAGCACTGGATCGAAAAACTCTTCGTATGTCTATCTGAAGAGTTTGACCAGCGATTCGCTGACCTATTGCAGCAGTGGCGACACAATTGACGTTCGTCAGCCACGTATCTTGCGTGTCGTGTCACTCAACGGAACAACCTGGCGCGACTACACCGTGACGGTTAATGTGCACAAACAGAAACCTAACGACTTGGTGTGGAACAGCTATGAGACCAACGGAACGCTCAATGGCTATACCCAAATGAAAGCTCTAGTGAAAGGAGATAGCGTCTATGTGGTAGGCACCGATGGCCAAACCACTTACTTGACGGCTACGGCTATCAACGATCCAAGCCATTGGTCAGGTCTCTCGACGGATATCAATCAAGCCTTTAGTGCCGAGGCTTATAAGAGTGCGGTGGTCAGTGGGGATTATATCTACCTGTTGACCAATGGCATTGTGGTTCGTACCGCAGATGGAAAGCACTACGAGCAAGTGGCGATGAATGCTTCGCTCAAGCAGCTTGTAGGTGCTACTAGCACGCAGCTCTATGCGCTTAGCACCGATGGAGAGCTTCTCTATTCTGTTGATAAAGGCGCTTCATGGCAGGCAGACCAGACCTCTGGCGATACGCAGTATATGCCACAGGCCGACATCAACTATGTTTGCCAGCCTGTTCGCACCAATAGCAACATGGAACAAGTGCTCCTCGTGGCAAAGAACGCAGCCCTCTCGCATGCCATTTCGTGGACGAAGATTGTCGATTTTGGCGAGAATAGCGTGTCCTACCCTTGGAATTATGTCAGTTCAGGGGCTGAAGACCGTTATCCTTTGCCTGCTTACGATTGCTTGTCGGTGGTGAGCTACAACAACGGCGTGCTAGCATTCGGCATGCAAAGTGATGGTACAACCAGCACATGCTTGTTCAGTCAGGACTTTGGTATCACATGGAAGGAGAACATCTACCTCTATCTTCCTACCGAGTTCGCTCCCGCTGGCGGTGTGTTTGCTGCTGCAACAGATAGCGACAACTACATCTGGCTGATCGAAAAAGGCACAGGAAAGGTTTGGCGTGGCCGTCTCAACAAGTTGGGATGGGCTAGCAACAAACGCAACGTGACCGAATAAGCCGGTCGCACCACTCCCTCCGCAGAGGCATCGGCTCACCCCGATGAGCCTTAGCGTGGAAAATGAATACAGATAACACACATATCAAATGAAGAAACTACTGCTTTACCTCTGTATGTTGATGGCTTCGTTGACGGCAAAAGCGCAAGACGAACCCGTCTATCTGATGGAAGTAGGAGGTGGAGCAGGCTTTATGGGATACCTTGGCGACTTTAATGGGTCGCTGACAAAGGACTTGCAACCGATGGCATCGCTCGTTGGGCGATACAATCTCAACGTTTATATGGCTCTAAAGATGAACGTGAGCTATGGCAAACTTAAAGGATCATCATCTGATGTGCAAACTTTCTATCCCAAGTTTGACGACAATCCATACGCATTCAACAATACGTTGGTAGACGTCGGCCTCACTTACGAATACAACTTCTGGCCCTATGGCACAGGACGCGACTACCGAGGCGCACAAAGACTCACTCCGTATATCCTCGTCGGCATCGGCGCAACGTATGTAAAGACGGACAACGCAGAGAAGAAGAGTGTGTTCTCGGCTAATGTGCCGTTAGGTATTGGACTGAAATACAAGGTGGGCAAGCGTGTGAATATAGGACTGGAATGGGCGATGCACTTCTCTCTGAGTGACGAACTCGATGGTCAGAAGGATCCATACGATATCCAAAGCACCGGAATGTTTAAGAACACCGACTGCTACTCGACCCTTCAGTGCACGCTAACTTACAGTTTTAAGGCAAAATGTAGAACCTGTCACAACGAAGATGAATAACAATCTGGACATGACACGTATCCCGCAGCACATCGCTATCATCATGGATGGTAACGGACGATGGGCTGAACAACAAGGCAAACCACGTTCATACGGACATCAAGCCGGCGTGGAGGCAGTGCGACGCATCACCTCTGAGTGTACACGTCTAGGCGTAAAGTATCTCACGCTATACACTTTCTCCACCGAAAACTGGGGTCGCCCCGCTGCAGAAGTGCAAGCATTGATGGGTCTAGTGCTCTCCTCGTTGGAGGATGAGATATTCATGAAGAACAACGTAAGGTTCAGAGTGATAGGTGATATAGGACGTTTGCCTCAAGAGGTGAGAGTCAAGCTCAATGAGACGATGGAGCATACGGCTGCCAACACCGCAATGACGATGGTGGTGGCGCTAAGCTATTCGAGCCGATGGGAAATAACCCATGCGCTCAAAACCATCGTGCAGGAGAACCAAGAAGCCATTGCCAATCATCAGCTACCGCAGGAAATCACCGAGCAACTGATCAGTAGGCATCTTGATACCCACTTCATGCCCGATCCAGACCTGCTCATTCGCACTGGAGGAGAGCTTCGCATAAGCAACTATCTGCTTTGGCAGATCGCTTATTCAGAGCTTTATTTCTGCGATACATACTGGCCCGACTTCGCCGAAGAACACCTACATGAAGCTATTCTCAGCTATCAGAACAGACAGAGAAGATACGGTAAGACCGAGAAACAAATAGAGAACGAAAACAACAAAGGATGAACAATATAAATAAGGTATGGCTTTCGTTGGCCATTGTGTTAGGATGTGAACTTCCAACAAGTGCCCAAGAGAAAGTCGACAACCCTGTTATCAGCTATGCCGGCATTCCAATGACTTACCACATTGGAGGTATTGCCGTGTCAGGTATAGAAGGATACGAAGACTATGTGCTCACAAGTATCTCGGGACTGAGCGTCGGACAGGAGATAGATGTGCCTGGTTCGGCTATTACTGATGCCGTGAAACGATACTGGAAGCACGGCCTCTTCTCTGACGTATCTATCGTTGCCGACTCTATTGTCAACGAAAACATCTACCTACACATTCATCTTAAGCCTCGTCCACGCGTCTCTAACATCAACTATATAGGTCTGAAGAAGAGCGAACGCACCGATATGGAGAACAAGCTTGGCTTGCTCAAGGGTGGACAAATCACCCCGAACATGCTCGATCGTGCCAAACTGCTCGCTAAGAAGTACTTTGACGATAAAGGATATAAGAACGCTGAGGTCACCATCACGCAGCGCGAGGATGTCACGGGAAAGAACCAAGTGATCCTTGACATCGATGTGGACAAGAAGGAGAAGATGAAGGTGCGCCAAATCATCATCGAAGGCAACGAAAAACTATCCGATTCGAAGATCAAAGGTGGACTCTTTAAGAAAGGCGCATTTGCCAAAACGCATGAAGCAGGTAAGCTAAGCTCCTTCCTTAAAGCCAAGAAATATACCCCTGAACGCTGGAAAGAGGATAAGAAAAAACTCATCGAAAAGTATAACGAATATGGTTATCGTGATGCAATCATCCTCGAAGATAGTGTATGGAACGTGGATGATAAGCACGTTAACATCTATGTGAAGCTCGCTGAAGGTCAGAAATACTACATTCGCAACATCAACTGGGTGGGCAATACGGTTTATTCGACCGACTATCTAGCTGCCTTGCTCGATATGAAGACGGGTGATGTGTATAATCAGAAGTACATGAACAAACGTCTTTCTGAGGACGATGATGCTGTGGGTAACGCTTATTGGAACAACGGATACCTCTTCTACAACCTTGAACCCACTGAGGTCAACATCGTAGGCGACTCTATCGACCTAGAGATGCGTATCACTGAGGGTACACAGGCACACATCAGCCATGTGCGTATCAATGGTAATGACCGTTTGTATGAGAACGTTATCCGTCGTGAGCTGCGTACCAAGCCGGGTGATCTCTTCTCTAAAGAGGCTTTGCAGCGTTCTGCACGTGAGCTTGCTAGCATGGGACACTTTGATCCTGAAGCCGTTAATCCAGACGTGAAACCCAACTATGAGAATGGAACGGTGGACATTAACTGGGATCTTAAACAGAAATCCAATGACCAAGTAGAGTTCTCTTTGGGTTGGGGACAGACGGGTGTGATAGGTAGTGTGGGCTTGAAGCTCAACAACTTCTCTATGGCCAACCTGTTCAATAAGAACAAAGAACGTCGCGGAATCATGCCTGTGGGTGATGGTGAGGTGCTCTCTATTGCTGCCCGCACTAACGGTTCTTACTATCAAAGTTACAATACGAGCTACACCACCAACTGGTTTGGAGGTAAGAGACCTATCCAGTTTAGCATCGGTGCCTACTTCAGTAAGCAGACAGACGTGTCATCCAACTACTATAGCAGTGGTTACCTAACCAATTATTACAACTATATGTATGGTTATGGAAACTACAATTACAACAACTACGAGAGTTATTATGACCCCGATAAGTATGTGAAGCTCTTCGGTGTGAACCTCGGTTGGGGTAAGCGTTTGCGTTGGCCTGACGACTATTTCACCCTTTCATTGCAGTTGAACTACCAGCGTTATATGCTGAAAAACTGGAGTTACTTCCTCATGACCAATGGTTCGGCTAACAACTTGAACCTTAGCATCTCGATCAATCGTACTTCAACGGATAACCAACTCTTCCCACGTCGTGGTTCAGAGTTCACCGCCAGTGTCACCTTGACTCCGCCCTGGAGCAAGTGGGATGGTAAAGACTATGAGCATCTAGCCCGCAACAGTCGCTCAGCGACCTATCAGAAGGAGATGGAACAGAAGTACTCGTGGATCGAATACCACAAGTGGAAGTTCAAGGCGCGCACCTATACCGCCCTCACTTCGGGTCAGAAGTGTTTCGTTTTGATGACGCGTGTAGAGCTAGGATTGCTCGGATCGTATAACAAATACAAGAAATCACCTTTCGAAACCTACTATATGGGTGGTGATGGTATGAGTGGTTACTCTACCGGATATGCTGAAGAAACCGTCGGTTTGCGTGGTTATGACAATGGATCGCTCACCCCTTACGGTATGGAAGGTTATGCGTATGACCGCTTCACGCTCGAGCTTCGTTATCCGTTCTTGCTCGGTAACACCACCATCTATGGTCTAGGATTCATCGAAGGTGGTAATGCTTGGACAGAGACCAAGAGCTTCAACCCCTTCGATATGAAGCGTTCAGCTGGTGTCGGTGTCCGTATCTATCTGCCAATGGTCGGCTTGATGGGTATCGACTGGGCTTACGGCTTCGACAAAGTGCTTGATTCCACAGGATATAAGAAAGGCGGAAGCCAGTTCCACTTCATCCTCGGACAGGAGTTCTAAGGCTCAACGGCTCTGCATAATATAATCCATAAGATATTAAAGATCCAATAATAAGACGATATATGAACACGTTTCGCAACAACATATTTAAGGCATTGCTCCTTCTAGGCGTAGCCTTTGCGATGCCAAACCATGCCGATGCGCAGAAGTTTGCCCTCGTTGATATGGAGTATATCCTCAAGAACGTTCCCGCATACGAACGCGCCAATGAGCAGCTCAACCAGGTAAGCAAGAAGTGGCAAGCCGAGGTTGAAGCGCTAAACACCGAGGCAGGTACGATGTATAAGAACTATCAGAACGAGGTAGTGTTCCTTTCGCAGGAGCAAAAGAAGAAGCGTCAGGAGGACATCATGAACAAAGAGAAGGAAGCTTCCGATCTTAAACGCAAGTATTTTGGTCCTGAAGGCGAGCTCTTCAAGAAGCGCCAGTCGCTCATGACGCCTATCCAAGACGAGATTTACAATGCCGTGAAGGATATCTCTGACCAGCGTGGCTATAGCTTAGTGATTGATCGTGCCAGCGAGAGTGCCGGTATCATCTACGGATCACCCAAGGTTGACATCAGCAACGAGGTGCTACAGAAGCTCGGTTATAGCAATCAATGATCCTCATAAAAGCAACTACTAACAACAAAAGAAATAATAAATCAATAAAAAATCTTAGAAAAATGAAGAAATTACTTGTAATGTTGATGCTCCTTGCACCAATGACAATGTTCGCACAGAAGTTTGGTCATCTTGATTCACAAGCCCTTTTGCAATCTCTTCCTGAGGCAACCGCTGTACAGAAGCAGCTCGAAGCTAAAGGCCAGGAATATCAGAAGCAGCTTGAGGATATGCAGAAGGAGCTCCAAACCAAGGCTGAAGAGTATGACAAGGCTAAGAGCACAATGCCTGCAGCTAAGCAAGAAGCAACAGAGAATGAGCTGAACGAGATGTATCAGAAGATTCAGCAGACCGCTCAGGACAACCAGAAGGCATTCCAAGAGGAGCAGCAGAAGCAACTCGGCCCAGTGCTTGAGAAGGTTCGTAACGCCATCACCGCAGTGGCTAAGGCAGGCAATTATGTTTACATCATGGAGCAAGCTGCAGGTCAGCCTCTCTATATCAACGACAAACTCAGCGTTGATGTAACTGCAGAGGTAAAGGCTCAGCTTAACAAGATGAAGTAAAAAAAAGACTTCGATTACCATTTATCTATAACGTGGGCGGGCTTACTGTGGCCCGCCTTTTTTAGTTTTATTGCCATGAGAAAGGTATTATTTATCCTGCTATGTGCTTTCATGCCCTTGATGATGAGTGCCCAAAGCTTGCGTTTCGCCTACTTCAGCTATGACGAGGTGTTTCGTTCAATGCCCGAATACCTCACCGCTCAGCGTCAGGTAGATGATTTGAAAGCCAAATACCAGGAAGAAGCCAAGCGAAGCACCGATGATTTCAGTGCCAAGTATGAGCAGTTTCTTGAGGATCAACGCACCCTTCAACCCTCCATTCTCCGCAAACGTCAGTCAGAGTTGCAAGATTTGATGGATCGCAACGTGGCTTTCAAGGCAGAGAGCGACCGTTTGTTGGCTGAAGCTGAAACCAAACTGTATGCCCCAGTGCACCAAAAGCTCACACAAGCCGTGCGTGATATGGCGCGTGAGATGGGCTATGCCTTTGTGCTCAATGCCGATGATCACGCTCTGCCCTATGTTGATGCACAGCAGGGCGACAACATCACTGATGCGCTCAAGGAAGCTTTGCGCAAGTAGATTGCTTCCAGCGTACACCTAACTCCTCATACCTATGATGTCATTTAAGGATATTCCCGGGCCGATAGGCGTCTTCGATTCGGGTTATGGAGGCTTGACCATCCTTCACGGCATACGCCAACAACTGCCCCAATACGATTATATCTACTTGGGCGACAATGCGAGAGCCCCTTATGGCTCACGTTCCTTTGACGTGATCTATCAGTTTACCCGTCAAGCCGTGCTCAAACTCTTTGACCTCGGTTGCCATCTTGTCATCCTAGGATGCAACACCGCTTCAGCCAAAGCCCTCCGCACCATCCAGCAAACCGACCTGCCTGCGATAGATGCCCATCGCCGTGTGCTTGGCGTCATACGTCCCACAGCCGAAGTGATTGGCACCATCACCCAGTCGCGCCATGTCGGTTTGCTTGCCACCGAGGGTACAGTGCGTAGTGAGAGCTACACCATGGAGATACAAAAGCTATGGCCCGATATCCACGTCACAGGCGTGGCATGTCCTCTTTGGGTACCTATCATTGAGAACAACGAAGCCGATAGCCCTGGGGCAGATTATTTTGTAGGCAAACGCATCAATCATATCATGCGCCTCGACCCCCAGATTGACACCCTCATCCTAGGTTGTACACATTATCCTATCCTCTTACCGATAATCACCAAGCACGTCCCTCGTGGTGTGCGCGTGATGGCACAAGGCGAATATGTAGCTAAGAGCCTTGCCGATTATCTGCACCGTCATCCAGAGATGGAGGTCTCATGCACGCGTCAAGGCACTGTGACCTACTATACCACTGAGAACGCTGACAAGTTTAGAGAGAACGCCCGTATCTTCCTTCCCGAAGACATTGACGTGCAACACATAGATCTGGAATGAACCCTATCCGCCCTTTCTTATTATAAGAGTAGCGTTTGTCCTCTTTTTTGGACAACTCGCCATATACAAAAATCCCGAAAAACCATTTGGCTTTTCGGGATTCTTGTATCTTATGTGGTGTTTCGTCTTCGGTTGCTAGCTTAGAGCGTGAGCATCGTTTGTAGCTTGATGTTATCCGAAGCCGAACCCACCATCACCTTAAAGTCGCCTTTCTCCACCACACGTTTCATGTTGCGGTCGATGATGCTGAAATCCTCCGGTGTGAGCGTGAAGGTGAAATGATGTGTCTCCCCCTTCTTGATCATCACACGTTCGAAGTGCTTGAGCTGCTCAAGTGGCTGCGATGTGCTTGCCACCTCATCGTGTAGGTAGAGCTGCGCCACCTCTTCACCATCTCGGCTACCCGTGTTGGTCACATCAAAAGCCACCTCGTAAGTGTTTTCACCCACCTTTTTCAGATTGAGATTGGCATAGCTGAAGGTGGTGTAACTTAGACCGTAACCGAATGCGTAGAGCGGTTTGGCACTCATCTCAACATAGTTGTGAGGCACGGGTGCTTTCTTGTTATAGTAGACGGGAAGCTGTCCGATGTTGGCAGCCACACTCACCGGCAGACGACCGGCAGGGTTATAGTCGCCGAAGAGCACGTCAGCGATGGCTTGTCCACCTTGTTGTCCAGGATAGTAAGCCGTCAGAAGCGCGTCAGCATGCTCTGCAGCCCAAGTTTTGATTAGCGGTCTGCCCTCGATATATACCACCACCAAAGGCTTGCCAGTGGCTTTCAAGGCTCTTAGCAGCTCATCCTGTTTGCCCAACAGTCCCAATGTAGCGCGATCGAAACCCTCGCCACAGTCCATGTCAGCCAAACTCTTTGAGTCGCTTACCGCCGCACCCGTCTCCTTATATGATGTCTTAAAGTCGCGAGCGCTGCTGCCCCCTACGGCCACAACCACCACATCAGCGCGGCGAGCAGCCTCCACAGCCTTATCTATCTCCGTGTTCGTGGTGTCACGCACCGCACATCCCTTGACATATTCGATGTTAGCTGCGCTCACCTTGGTGCGTATACCATCAAGGATAGTCTTCACGTTGCTATCCTCTTGAGGCGCGGTATAGTCGCCCAAGAGATTGTAACGATTGTCCGCATTAGGGCCTATCACAGCCACGTGAGCGCTCTTAGAGATCGGCAACACATTGTTCTTGTTCTCTAGAAGCGTCACAAGCTCTTGTGCCATGCGGTGTGCCACCTCTACGGAAGCTTCGGTGCGCACCTCTTTGGCAGCCGTTTTTGGGTCTACGTAAGGATTTTCAAAGAGTCCCATCTCAAACTTCCTGCGTAGGATGCGAGCGCAAGCCGTGTCAATCTGCGCCCCGGTGACCATGTGCTTGTTCAGCGCATCCACCAATGGCGCATACGCCTTGCCACCTAAGTCAGCATCCACACCCGCCTGAAGCGACAATGCACCCGCTTCTTGACGTGTAGCAGCCACGTGATGTGTCTCCCAGATGCCATCGATGCTATAAAGGTCTGACACCACGATACCATCAAATCCCCAGTCCTTGCGAAGCACATCCTTGAGATAATAGTCGTTCATCGTGCTTGGGATACCATCAAGCGAGTTGTACGAAGTCATTACCGATAGCGCTCCGGCGTCAATCGCTTTCTTGAAAGGATAGAGGAAGTTCTCATGTATTTCACGCAAACCTAGGAACGTAGGGTTGCCGTTCTGACCGCCCTCCGTGGTGCCATAGCCGATAAAATGCTTCAGCGTAGCGATGGTGCTATATGGCTTTGTCAGATCGCCACCGCCTAGGCCGCGAACCATTGCTACACCGATGGCTGCCGTCAGCACAGGATCTTCACCCATGCTCTCCTCCACACGACTCCAGCGAGGGTCTCTGCTGAGATCCATCACCGGTCCGTAGCTGATGTGTCCACCCTGTAGACGCACCTCCTTGCCAATCACCTGTCCAGCTTGTTCCACGATGGCGGGATCCCAAGTGGCTGCCATACCCAGTCCGGTGGGGAACACTGTGGTACCTATTGCCATGTGTCCGTGTGGTGCTTCCTCAGCTAGAAACAAAGGGATACCTAGGCGGGTGTTCTCCAAAACATACTTCTGAAGCGCGTTGCCACACTTCGCAGCCAACTCGGGATTGAGCCCGTTAGCCAAGCTCTTCTGCGTCCAGGGATCGGCACGATAGGTTGCCCAAAGCATACCGATGTTGCCTTCGGCTATATCTTGCTTGAAGGATGCAGAGGGAACCACGTTCTTTCCCACGATGTCATAGTAGTTCCAAGCCAGCGTGCAACGCAGTTGGCCCACCTTTTCTTCCCATGTCATGCGTGAGAGCAAGTCGCTCACACGTTGCTCTATAGGTAAGGAAGCGTTCTGATAGGGTAGCTGTTCCTTTTTCTTTGCGTTACCTTGTCCTATGGCGAGCGCCACTGCCATCGCCATGATAAGTATTTTCTTCATTGTTTAGATTATTTTATTACGAGTTTTTCGTATTTGATTGCTTCACCGCTCTTGACCATTCGGGTGGCACGCAGCTGTACATATCGTGCCGTGGTGGGGGTGAAATAGATCTCTTGCATCATTGGATTGTTGCGGATGTTAGAGAATTCGCCCTCCGCCACCTTTTCCATCTGTTCGGTGCTCTCACCAAGATACAACTCATAGTGGGATATCATACCCTCATGCGCAGCCGTCTGATCAGGTTGATAGAAGCATGCGCTCACGGTCTGCGCCTTGCCTAGATCTAGCGTTACAGCGTCCGCCTTGCTGCTTGCTGCGGTGAATGCCAGTCCTTTGACCTCTGTAGCCTTCTCTTGTTGAGGCTCTTTGGCATTGGCAGCATAGTAGGCACCAAGCTCGTTGATGCAGAGCGGTCCTCTTGCTTTGTCAAAACGGATGCGCAGCTGCTTAGTGTTGATGGTGTTGATACGCAACAATCGGCGATAGCCCACCGTGGTAGTCTCCTCGTGCGCATTCACTGGTACCCAGTTTTTCCCGTCTAGATATTCCACGGTGAAATGCTGCACACGTTGTCCTAACGGGATAAACTCTTGTAGCTTCAAACGGTTCACCTTGGTCATCTTGTTGAACGTGATGGTCAGTGTGGCTTGCGTCACACCGTCATGCGTAGCCCAATAGGTGTCAAAACAATCGTCCGTCAGCGCCGTCACACCATAATCCTTCCCTCTGACGTCGCTAGCCTTGATACGCGCGTGCTTGAGCAGATTGTCCTTCAGCTCGGCTTTGATCTGCTGATAAGCCTTTACCGCATTGGTTGAGTCGATAGGATGAATCAGCCCATCCTTGTCTACGGGGAAGTTGATAAGCTGCGTGCCGTTGTGTCCCACGCTACGATAGTAGAGATCCACGAGATGATTAACGGTCTTTACCTTTCCGTCTTCCTTCTCATGATAGAACCATCCCGGGCGTATGCTGACGTTACATTCGGCAGCCACCCACGTATCGCCATCAGCGTGTCCTTGTTGCAGCTCCCAGTACTTGTCATATCCAGGGTACACATCGTTGATACGCAGGAACGACCAGTTGGTAGCAAAGGCATAACCGCGCTCGTTGCCCACCCAGCGGCAGCCAGGACCGCCATCTGAGAAGATCACCGCCTTGGGTTGCAGGTCATGTACCATCTTCCAAGCGCGTGGAAAGTCGTAGTAGGTACGTCGATCAATCTGTCGTGTTTCCTTTGCGCCACCATACCATCCGTCACCGCCATTGGCTCCGTCAAACCATATTTCGAACAGGTCGCCATACTGGGTGAGCAATTCGCGCAGCTGCGCATAGAAATACTCCACATATAGCGATGTGCCGTAGAAGGCTTGATGTCTGTCCCAAGGCGATAGGTATAGACCCAGCTTCAGTCCGTATTTCTTACAGGCAGCAGCCAGTTCGCCTACGATATCACCCTTGCCGTCCTTGTAAGGCGTGTTGCGCACCGAGTAGTCGGTATACTTTGTGGGCCAAAGGCAGAATCCGTCGTGATGCTTTGCCGTGAGAATCACGCCTTTCATACCCGCTTCCTTGATGGTTCTGGCCCACTGTTCGCAGTTGAGACGAGTGGGGTTGAACGAGCTCAGCGGTGCGTCGCCGTAGCCCCATTCACGGTCTCCGAAGGTGTTAGGTCCAAAGTGGATGAAAGCATAGGTCTCCATCTGCTGCCAGTGGATCTGATTCTCCGTAGGTAGCGGTGCTACAGGAGCAGGCGCTGTGTTCTGAGCGAACGCCACACCCGTAGCGAAGAGCAGTGCGAGGGTGGTGAGGGATGTTCTGTTCATTAGCGTTTGGTGTTAGAGAATGAGTAAGGTACGTCATCAGCGGCAGTACCACGCTGCTTGTTGGGTTGTGTGCCCATGGTGAATTGTAGGCTAGCTCCGTTGACAAGGTCTTGATGATTGAGATAGTTGTGACCATATTCGGCGCCGTTGAGCTTGAGGCTCTGCACGTATGTATCGTGTGAGTTGGCAGTGATAGAAATGGTCTTGCCGTTCTCTAGATGCACGTTGATCTTGTCAAAGTAGGGTGTGCCCAGCACATACTGGTTGCTACCTGGACATACGGGGTAGAAACCCATTGCAGAGAAGACATACCATGCTGAGGTCTGCCCGTTGTCCTCGTCACCGCAGTAACCGTCAGGCGCAGGTGTGTAGAGCTTGTCCATCACCTCACGTATCCAGTATTGCGACTTCCAAGGCTGCCCGCTATAACCATAAAGGTAGAGCATGTGCTGGATGGGCTGGTTGCCATGAGCATAGTTGCCCATGTTCATGATCTGCATCTCGCGTATCTCATGGATCACCTGTCCGTAGTAGCTCTCATCAAAGATAGGTGGTACGGTGAACACGCTGTCCATCTTTTGGTTGAAAGCCTCTTTGCCCCCCATCAGGTTTATCAGTCCTTGTGGGTCATGGAACACGCACCATGTCCAGTGCCAACTGTTGCCTTCGGTGAACGCATCGCCCCACTTGTAAGGGCTGAAGGGACTCTGGAACTTGCCATTCTCTAGACGACCGCGCATCATCTTGGTCTCTGGGTCAAAGACGTTGCGGTAGTTCATCGCACGTTGCTTGAAGGGCTTGAGCTCCTTTTCGCTCTTGCCTAGCGCCTTACCAAACTGATAGATGCACCAGTCGTCATAGGCATATTCTAGCGTGCGAGCCACGTTCTCATTGATCTTCACATCGTAAGGCACATAGCCTAGCTTGTTATAGTATTGGTATCCCTCACGTCCGGTAGAGTTGACGGTGGGGTGTACTGCATTGGCACCATGTACCACGGCCTTCCATAGCTTCTCTGCGTCATATCCACGGAGCCCCTTCAGATAGGCATCAGCCACGATGGAAGCTGAGTTGTTGCCCACCATACAACCACGATGACCAGGGCTAGCCCACTCGGGGAGGAATCCGCTCTCGTCATAAGCGCATACCAATCCGGCTTGCATCTTCTCACCCATCGATGGATACACTAGGTCAATCAGTGGGAACAGGCAACGGAAGGTGTCCCAGAAGCCTGTGTCGGTAAACATATATCCAGGTCTTACCTCGCCATTGTAAGGGCTATAGTGTACCGTCTCGCCTTTGGCATTGATCTCATAGAAAGCTCTTGGGAACAACACGCTGCGATACAAGCAGCTATAGAACGTGCGTAGGTGATCCACATTGTCGTCGGTCACGTCAATCTTGCTTAACACCTCGTTCCAACGCTGGCGTCCCGCCTCTTTCACCTGGTCTAGAGAGCGTGAACCTAGCTCCTTAAGGTTGAGCTCGGCTTGCTCAGATGAGATGAACGAAGAGGCTACGCGTACATGCACCTGTTCACCGCGGCGGGTCTTAAACTGCACGATGGCGCCCGCATGATCACAAGTGACGCTGCTTGATGAGGTTGCGGTGAAGTGGTAGTCCTTATCCACCTCACCTGCGGTAGATACCGTGAAGGGGTGGTCAAACTCAAGGACAAAGTAGTTTTTGAAGTTGTCTGGCACGCCACCGCTATTGCGTGTGGTGTAACCCACAATTTTGTTCTCACTAGGAATGACCGTTATCGAAGACCCGCGGTCAAAGGCATCCACAAGGATGTTGGCCTGATCGGTCTCGGGGAAGGTGAAGCTGAAGATGGCTGCACGATCGGTAGGAGCTATCTCGGTCACCACATCATAGTCGGCTAGGTACACCTTATAATAGTAAGGGGTCGCTGTCTCTGCCTTGTGTGAGAACCAACTGGCACGCTTGTTCTCGTCAAACTCGGGTGTGCCGGTGGTTGCCATGATAGAAAACTGACCATAGTCGTTGATCCAAGGTGAAGGCTGGTGGGTCTGCTTGAAGCCCTTAATCTTCTCAGCCGTGTACGAATATTGCCATCCATCACCCATCTTTCCGGTTTGAGGAACCCAGAAATTCATACCCCATGGCATAGCAATGGCAGGGTAGGTGTTACCGGTTGATAAGGTGTAATTGGATTCTGAACCAACAAGCGGATTGACATAGTCCACTGGACCTGGCTTTGCTGCGTTGACAGAGTGGAGCGTAGCAAGCCCTAATAAGGTTGTTAATAGAACTTTCTTCATCAGTTGTGTTAATAGTTATTCTGTCTGCAAAGGTACTTAAAAAATACGGAAACGGCCCCGTTTAGATACTATTTATTCCGATTTGTGCATTATTTTGTAATTTGTTTCGGCTCTTTTGCCGTCACATCGCTATCCTTTCGTCATCCCATCTCGGCTCCCTTGTCACCCAATGGAGAACGTATCAGAGAGAAAAATAAATTATTTTTCATCAGAAAACAATTTAATTTTCTCCTAAAATCAATTTATTTTTCCTTCTAATAGCATCTCCGTTACCTTGCGAAAGAGCCTCCGTGAGATGCCAAGAAAGCCTCTATCTGTGTGAGAAACAACTATTATTTGTGCATAAAACCACCGAAAATCGAAAATAACCATTAACTTTGCATGACACATTGTAAAGTCAGCTATATGAAGACGCCATACTTCCTCCTTGCCGCTGCGATGCTTCTTGCAGCATGTCAAAACGACCCTTATGAGAGCGGGGACACCCCGTTGTCTTATCTCACCACCGAGCTGGTTGACGCTACGACCAATGGTGAGGCGCTCTTTACCCAAGCCATCACCGACGATGGTACCACGCTGACCCTGCGTCCGTCCTATGCTGCCGACTGGGCCACGGTGGCTGATACCACCTACCGAGCCTTGCTCTATCACCGACAGGTGACCGATGGTACCACAAGCGTCATCTCCTTGAGTCGTGTCACCATGACTCCCATCGTCCGTCCGGGTACGGATGTGACCATAGCTACCGACCCCCTCGACCTAGAAAGCGCATGGATGGGTAAGAACAAGCGTTACCTCAATCTGGCATTAAAGATCAAGACGGGAGCTATGGAAGGTGAGCAACAGCTGCAACAGGTGGCTGTGGTATGCGACTCGGTGACCTCGCTATCCAATGGCAAAGCCCATCACTGGCTCACGTTGTTCCACAAACAGAACAACCAACCTGAATATTACACGTCCAAGGTCTATGTCAGTGTGCCGCTTGATTGTATCGCCTCGGGCGATAGCATCACGCTAAGGGTGAACACCTATAAGGGAATGATCAGTAAAGAAATAGAAAAATAACCATAAGCTATGAAGATTACAGAAGGCTATATGCCTTTCAAGGGCTTTCAGACCTATTACCGCATCGTGGGTGAAGCTACCGACAAAGCACCTTTGCTCCTCTTGCATGGTGGTCCAGGAAGCACGCACAACTATTTTGAGGTGCTCGACTGCCTTGCTCAAACCGGCAGACAGGTGATCAGTTATGACCAGATAGGTTGTGGCAAGTCGTTCGTCTCGGGACACCCCGAGCTGTTCACGCTTGACGTGTGGACCGAGGAACTTATCGCCTTACGTGAGCATCTGCACCTAGATTGTGTGCATATCTTAGGACAGTCGTGGGGTGGGATGATGCTCATCGCTTACCTTATCGATCATCAACCCGAAGGCGTGGCATCGGCTATCCTTGCCAGCACGCTATCTGATAGCCAACTTTGGGGTCGTGAGCAGCACCGTATGATAGGCTTCATGAGTAGCAAAGACCAGGCAGCCGTTGCACGCGCAGAGGCCACGGGCGATTATACCCAGCCCGATTATCTTGAAGCCAATGACCATTTTATGGAACAACACTGCGCTCCCGAGGTCAATATGGATAGCCCCGAATGTCTCCGCAGAGAGAAGCAGGTGGGCAATGAGGCTTACGTTGTGGCTTGGGGACCTAACGAATACACCCCGATGGGCAATCTGAAACACTTCGATTACACCGCCCGTCTAGGTGAGATCTCTTGCCCTTGTCTCATTACTAGTGGCACCAACGATATGTGTACACCGCTTGTGGCAAAGACAATGTATGACCGCATACCCCATGCTGCATGGCATCTCTTTGATGGTACACGTCACATGTCGTTCGTAGAGCAACATCAACGCTACTGCGAGGTGCTCAGCCAGTGGCTTGAGAAGCACGAAGAAGGAAAGTAAATCGGATTTCAAGGATAACGTTCGTCGGTTTAGATGGATTTTTGTACTTTTGTAAAAATTAACATAATAGACCGATGAACGCATTAGAAGAACGTATCCTCAAAGACGGAAAATGCTTTCCTGGGGGCATCCTCAAGGTAGACAAGTTTATCAATCATCAGATGGATCCTAATCTGATGAAACGTATCGCTGTGGAGCTGATCCGCCGATATGCATCAACCGAAATCAATAAGATTCTCACCATCGAGGCCAGCGGCATTGCGCCTGCAATCATGATGGGCTTCCTGCTCGACCTTCCCGTGGTGTTTGCAAAGAAGAAAAAGCCGTCGACGATGGGTGATATGCTCTCGACGACGGTTTTCTCGTTTACCAAACAACGCGAATATAATGTGGTGATATCCAAGGAATACCTCACGTCGGATGACAAAGTGCTCTTTGTGGACGACTTCCTAGCCTATGGCAATGCTGCCCTAGGTATCATAGATCTGTGCCGCAAGGCTGGAGCTGAACTGGTAGGAATGGGCTTTATCATTGAGAAAGCGTTTCAGCATGGACGTGAGCGCATCGAGGCAGAAGGCATACGATGTGAGAGCGTGGCTATCATTGAGTCGCTGGACAACTGCGAAATCAAACTGAAGAAGTAAAACCTATGGCTGCACCGAAGCTTCTTATCTATGGTCTTAATGACCGCCCGCCTTTTCGTGAAGCTGCGTTTGCGGCTTTGCAGCATCTTCTCGCCATCTTTGTAGCAATCATCACGCCAGCTCTTATCATCTCTTCGGCACTGAAGTTTGATGTTCAAACCACTGGATATATGGTGTCTATGTCGCTCCTGACATCGGGCATATCAACCTATATACAGAGCCATCGCATCGGTCCTATAGGTACAGGACTGCTCTGCATACAAGGTACATCATTCTCATTCATCAGCCCTATCATCAGTGCGGGCATGCTGGGGATGGTTAATGGTAAGATGGATGTGTCGCTCGGACTGAGTTATATCTTCGGTGGCTGCTTCGTGGCATCGATTGTTGAGATGGTGGTGAGCCGTGTGTTGCCTTACGCTCGTAAGGTGATCACGCCGCTAGTGGCAGGTACGGTGGTCACACTCATAGGCTTATGTCTGATCAAAGCAGGCATCGTGTCATGCGGTGGCGGGCAAAAAGCAATAGATAATGGTACGTTTGGGTCACAGCAGAACCTCGGATTGGCACTGTTGGTGCTCGTGCTGATTGTCTCTTTCAATCGTTCTAGCAACCGTTATCTGCGTATGGGAGCAGTGGTGTTGGGGCTGCTGATTGGTTGTGTGGTGGCTTATGGCTTGGGAATGATGGATTTTTCGGGGCTCAATACCACTTTTGCCCTGAATGTCCCAGTGCCCTTAAAGTATGGGATGCGTTTTGATGTGGGTGTCATCGTGAGTCTAGGACTGATCTATCTGGTGACCGCAGTGGAGGCTTTTGGTGACATCACCGCCAACTCGCTTATCTCTGACGAGCCTGTGGAGGGCCCCGTGTTCCTCAAACGAGCACAAGGTGGCATCCTCGCAGATGGGTTCAACTCGATGTTGGCAGCCGTATTCAATAGCTTCCCCAACTCTATCTTTGCTCAAAACAACGGAATGATACAACTCACGGGAGTGGCAAGCCGATATGTGGGCTACTACATTGCTGTGGCATTGGTGCTTTTAAGTTTGTTCCCCGTGGTGGGGGAGATGTTCTCTCTCATCCCCGACTGTGTGCTAGGGGGCGCCACGTTGCTGATGTTCGGTATGGTGGCAGCGGCTGGTATGCGCATCATCGCCTCCACAAAGATTGGGCGCCGAGAAGTGTTGGTGCTGGCTATCAGTTTTGCTATGGGCATGAGTGTAGAACTGGTACCCGACATTCTCTCGCAGATGCCACCCGTAGTGAAGAGCATCTTCTCTAGTGGCATCACCACGGGAGGCCTCACGGCGATGATAGCTAACGCTTGTATACGTATCAAGGAATAAAGAAATATAATCTACTTATAACGCATTTTTCACTTAAAAA
>CAVGNV010000002.1:0-155642 GCA_963630695.1 Paratractidigestivibacter sp.
ACAACAAAAACTAAAAGGTTGGAATGGACTATTTTTGCCACCGCTGAATAGTTACTCTGTCAGTATCTGGCGAAGCAGGTATGTGGCGTTCTGATTTTGCGCCACACCTTCACTGATGGTATATGAGTAAGTGACATCTGTGCCAAGGGCTATCTCAAAGCAATAGTTGTGGAAGCGTTGCGAAGCGTCCTCGGTTAGATGCGAGAGCTCTAGGTCATGTGTGGCAATGATGCCCGTGACATTCTTCATCGAGATATGCTCTAGGAACAGTCGTGAACCATTGAGCTTGTCAAGCGAGTTGGTGCCCTTGAGTATCTCATCCAGGATCACCATCGTAGCCATCGGTTGTGTAGCGGTAGCAGCTGCGTCCACTTGCTCAATGAGTTGGCGTAACCTGAGCAGTTCGGCATTGAAGTAAGAGATACCTTGTGACAGATCATCGGTGGTGCGCATGCTTGTGAATAGGTGGAACAGCGATACCCGCAACGCATCTGCGAAGACAGGCATGCCACAACACGCCAACACATAATTGATACCCACGGCACGCAGAAACGTGCTCTTGCCCGCCATGTTAGCACCCGTGATGATATAGTAATGATGATCGGTCACGCTGAAATCGTTTTTCACAGCATCTGCACCGATAAACGGATGATAGAGCTGCTTGGCATCATACACTACTGCTGCGCTTTCTACCCACTCGGCATCGGCAGCTGCGGGTTCGTTCTTTCGGAAGGTAGCCATTGATACCATTGCGTCAAAACGGCTGATGAGATCGAGCCATTGGGCAAAGCGCGTGTTGTAGTGGCGCTGCCATTGGTCATAATGTCTGACGATACGGAGGTCGATTAAGGAGAAAGCATTGAAGAGCAAGATACCTATCTCGTTGCTGCGGTTGATGATGCTCTGCAGCAGACGGTCAATAAGATCTATCGATGTGGCACTCTGCAGCACGTCGTTCTGCCACGATTGTAGCAACGCTGAATCGAAATGGGTGCGGTTGACTAAGGCAATGAGGCGTGCATAGCTATCTAGTTGCTGTTGCAACGGTTCCATAACGTTCATGATGCGTTTTACCTTTCCACCAGCTAAGCACGATGCCAGAAATACATTGACAATGCCCCACGCTATGGGAAGCGCTGCGGGTACAAGGTGACCAAAGGAAAGGAACATGCTGATATAGAACCCTACGAGGTTGGCATTGCACAGAAGGTGAAATGTAGGGGAACTCATCCAACGGGGAACGTTGACGAGTTTGCTCACGGTTAAGGCTTGCTTGACCTCGTCGGTGTTGATGAGCGACTTGCGTCGTTGCGCCTTAAACGGCATGAGGAAATCGTCTTTAGTAGCAAGCTCCTTGCCAGCTTCAGCGTAGGCTTGCAATGAACTGATGGTCTTGATGCGGTCATTACCGACGAGCGCACCCTGTAAGATATGGGCTAAGGTGTCACTTCCGCCAGTGGTGACGGAGCGGTTGATACGCTGAAAGAGCGAGCGCTCGCCAAAGAGGTCTAGGTCATAGGCATAGGTATGCTTGGCGTTGATATACTGCGAACCATCATCGAAGTGGGTATAGTTGCCCTTGAGGTAAGCCAGTTCGTCTTCGTAGGCGGTGAGTAAGGCTTTCTCTTCCTCAATCTGCTTGTCGTTGCGCTGGTCACAACGGCGAACATACCAATAGAGCACAAAGACAACCGCTGCAGCAAGGACGTATCCTAGCATGGCCGAATGCAAGGCGTATAGCCCTAACAAACTCAGACCGAGGATGAAGGTTAGCATCTCGGCAATGATAAACTTGCGGTTCTTGCTCTGACGTGTGCGCAAAGAGTCCTTCAAAAGAGTGGCTTCGGAGAGGTAGTGGGTGTATAGCGAGGAAGAGGTTGTTGTCATATAACTTCAGATTTTGCATTGGCAAAGGTATTCAAATCCGTGTAAAAGCTTGATGACATAGTTGTTAATAATGGTTGTAATGCTTTATTTTTTCTTGTCAAACATAAATATTCTTTCTATCTTTGCATATAATAAGGATAGGTAAACTATTTATCTTCGACATAATAATCACTATATAATCAATAAAAAATGAAAAAATCGTTATGGGCAGCATTGGTGTTGCTCTGCCTAGGAACGGTAGTTCCTTCGCATGCCATTGATCGAAAGTCGCTTGCGACCTACGCAGCGTCGCTCAAAGGAAAGAAAAAAGCTGATCTTAAAGCTGCGCTTGAACAGCTCATGCAGCCTTCCAAAGTGTTGAGTTATGGAAGCGGAAATAACGCAACATGGTGGGGATTCTATCAGACCGACCGTGATCCTCAGACCAACGAGTGTTATAACCGATATAGCTCACTGAAGTTCTACTTTGGTTCAACCAACAATGGTAATGCCATCTCAGGTATGAACATCGAGCACTCGTTCCCCAAAAGCTGGTGGGGCGGTACCAAGAATAATGCCTATAAGGATCTTTACAATCTCTACCCAAGTGATTCTAAGGCCAACTCGTACAAGAGCAACTATGCGATGGGTAAAGTGGAAAAGGCTACTTCGGGAGAAGAAGGCTACGATAAAGTGGGCACCGGAACCATTAACGGCCAGAGTGGCGAGTATTGTTGGGAGCCAGGCGACCAGTATAAAGGCGACTTCTCACGCTCATATATGTATATGGCAGTGGTGTATGGTAATCTGACCTTTGTTAAAACGGGTCTTCAGACTATGACTAACGAGGATTATCCCGGACTGAAAGAATGGGCTTCCAAACTATACATAGAGTGGGAGCAAGCTGACAAGGTGGATAGCTTAGAGTGTGCACGTAACAATGCCGTGGCTAAGATCCAAGGCAACCGTAACCTCTTTGTGGATTATCCCAACTTGGCTCAGTATGTTTGGGGTGATAGCGTGGACGTAGCGTTTGACCCAACGACAGCGCTGACTACCGCAAGTGACGATAATCGTTACAACAATTTCAATCCGTCACCTGACCCAACACCCGAACCCAAAGGGGATGAGGCGCGCTTTGTGAAGACCGAAGAGGTTATTCCTGGAACACCTTATCTATTGGCGATAGACAATGGATCATCGTTACGCGCTATCAAACCTTATTCAGGCAGTACCGGTTATCTATATAACGCCACCGTGACGTATGCTAATGATACCATCTACGCAGAAGATATGAACTACGTGTTTACCTTCGCTGCACAAGGAGAAGGGTTCACTATCAAGGACAGTCAGGATCGTTACTATAACGCAAATGCCACTGATGCAACGTTCTCTCTGGTTACTGATCCTTCTGAAGCTGACGCATGGCTCTTCTCACCGGCTGGTGATGGTACCTTCTATATCGAGTCGTGCGAGAGAGCTATCCAGTATAGCAAGGTATATTATCACGTAGGATGCTATGATACCGACCAAGACGCTCGCCCAATGCTCTTTGTACAGTATCAGCCTGTGACCGCTATTCATACCGTAGGAACAAAATCAAAGGTTGACAACGCCACCATCTATACCATTCAGGGACAAGCTATGGGTACCGATGCAGCTCGTCTGCCACATGGATTGTATATCAAAGGTGGAAAGAAATTTGTGATTAGATAAGGTCTAAAAACGAAAAAAGGACTACCGCTGTAGTCCAACCTTTGTTAACCTTAAATCTAATACTATGAAAAACACGTTGCAAATGTACGGCGTTTCTTTGAAACGTGCAAACATTTTGTAATCTATTTTAGGTAAAAAGCTAACTTCTTGATATATGTCAAGAAATTTGCAGGTACGAAAGTGCTAAATAATAAGATTGAGATGAATATCAACGTACAGAAGAAATGGCAGATGCACTTGGGCTCGTTGCTCGTTGTAATCATTTTGTTGGCAACGGCTGCGGTGAGTAGAGATGGCAAACTGATGGGCAGAAAGATTGGTCCAAGAGGTGAAGCCACGGCAGACACCGCTGCCCAAGTGAAGCAAGCCATGACCATAGAAGCAGATGGTAGCGTCGTGGTCAATACCACTGACCTTGGTAAGGATATCACCGGATATGGCGGTGTGGTGCCTCTGCGTATCACGCTCAAGGATGATAAGGTGGTGAAGGTTGAGGCGTTACACAACGATGAAACCCCCGAGTTTTTCAATCAAGCACGACAACTGCTTTCGCGCTGGGAGGGAAAGACCATAGATGAGGCTCTAGAGATGGAGGTTGATGGTGTCTCGGGTGCAACCTACTCGTCCAAGGCTATCATAGGCAATATGCAGGCAGGACTATCGTATGCTAAGAATCAGATTGAGACCTCTGCTCCTAAGATGGATTTTGACTTCTCGGCTCAATCCATCGCTGGGTTGCTAGTGGCTATTATGGCTGCTGTGCTCCCGCTCTTTATCCGTAACAAGGTGTATCGTATCTGTCAGCAAGTGCTCAATGTGGCTGTCCTCGGTTTTTGGTGTGGTAGCTTCTTGTCCTACTCGGCTCTCCTGGGGTATATGAGCAATGGCATGAATGTGCTGGCGTTGATAGTGCCTGTGATCTTGCTGATTACGGCATTTGTCTACCCCTTGTTTGGAAAGAAGTCGTACTATTGTACCCATGTGTGTCCTTTCGGATCGCTGCAAGAACTTGCGGGCAGATGTTCGAAGCGTAAGATGCGCATCAGCGCTGATACAATCAAGAAGCTTGACACGTTCCGTGAGATATTGTGGGCAGTGTTGATGTTGCTCTTGCTTGTAGGTGTGTGGGCTGATTGGGTCAACTATGAACCCTTCACGGCATTCATCTTCCAAAATGCCCACTGGCTGGTGATAGTCATTGCGGTGACTTTTGTCTTGCTATCCTTTGTGGTGATGCGTCCTTATTGCCGCTTTGTTTGTCCTATGGGCACTCTCTTGAAAGTGGCGCAAGGTGGTTGGGTGAAGCGCAAGTAATCTGAATACCTTATCCTATAAAGCCACCTTGGTATCTATCAAGGTGGCTTTTATAAGTAGTGTCCACTGAATTAAAACTGCATCTTAGCCGTAGTGGCTCGGTTTTAATTTAGCGGACACTATCTTTGAATTATTTTGGAAGATGGTATCGATAATGCTTGACCAGGCTGTTGCAAAAATAAAAACATATTTTGTATTACCCAATATCGATGGTTATCCCCTTCTACTCAGTTATAATAAGGTATAGAGAAAAGGTCAAAACACCTCTATCGTACCATACTTAATGGGAAAATGCAAACAAATATTTTGATGAGTTCAGATTAATAATTAACTTTGCAACTTGCTAATATGGGCTCTGTGCTCTCGTTTGCTGGCTTCAAAGCACAGCAGAAATGGTATCACAAGGCTGTAACAAAACTCTCCTTGTATTCGTCTAAGAGATAGGAGCGTGACAATAGATGTATGGTAAGATGAAATTCTCAGAATCGTTACAATCCCGATATACCCAAGAACAATATTCGGCACGTGAGGCACAACGCCTTGCCGAGTTTATTGCGTGGGGACCAGAGGTGTTTCAGGTGGCACGTATCATGCTCAAGCATGGTGTGCTACAGTTGTTACGCGACAACGATGGCGGACTGACTGTCGATGAAGTGGCTGAACAAACCATCTTTTCGCCTTATGCAGCCAAATGTCTACTGGAGGCATCCTTGAGCATTTCGCTTGTATTGATTGACCCCGAGTCAGGGCGTTATCGCTTGGCAAAGACCGGATGGTTCCTGATCAACGACCCTGCGACACGTGTTAACATCGACTTCAATCATGATGTCAACTACCAAGGAATGTTTGCTTTAGAGCAATCGTTGCTTCAAGGAAAGCCCGAGGGATTGCGTAGCTTTGGTGATTGGCCCACGATATATGAAGGATTGTCGCAGTTGCCCGAAGAAGCACAGAAGAGTTGGATGGCATTTGACCACTTCTATAGCGACTCCTCGTTTGGCGAAGCTCTGCGTATCGTCTATGATGACTATGGTGTGCGTACTCTCTACGATGTCGGGGGCAACACTGGTAAGTGGGCTTTGGCAAGTGTAGCCCATAACAACGAGGCTGAAGTGACGGTAATCGACCTACCGCAACAGATCGAGATGATGCAACAAAACATCACCGGAAAGACGGGAGCGGAACGCATCAAAGGGGTAGGGATGAACCTGCTCAATCCTGATAACGCTTTCCCGCAGTTGTCAAAGCCTCTTGATGGTATCTGGATGAGTCAGTTTCTCGACTGCTTCAGTATGCCGCAGATTGTGAGTGTCCTAAGCAGAGCGGTGAAGGTGATGGACAATCACACCCATCTGTTCATCATGGAAACCCTTTGGGACAGACAGAAATATGAGCCCGCGGCATTATGTCTAACCATGACCAGCCTCTACTTCACGGCTATGGCCAACGGCAACTCGAAGATGTATCACACTGATGACCTTATGGACTGTGTGCAAAAGGCCGGACTTGAGGTTGAAAAGATATTCGACCACTTGGGGCAAGGACACTCCATACTGGTCTGCAAGAAACGATAACCCATGACAACGGAACGACAGTGGGCAGGTAGCACCTTTGGTAGCAGATGGATGCATGAACGCCTTATCTCCATGTTGAAGTATGTGGATGTGCGCGTTTTCTATCTGTTTGCAGCCGTATGTGTGATTCCTTTCTGCTGCATATTCTCTCCGAGTCGTTGGATTATATACCGCTATCTACGACAAAGGCATCAGATGGGGAGGTGGCGTGCAGCTTGGTTGACGTACCTTAACCATTGTTTGTTTGCCCAAGTGGTGATAGATCGCTTTGCCTTATATGCTGGAAAGCGTATGAAGTTGGTCATCAATGGATATGAACACTATGAACGCTGCGCCACGAAAGCAGCGGGATTTGTGATTCTTAGTTCGCATATCGGATGCTACGAGATGGCTGGATATGAGCTCAACGCTGCAGAAAAGACGTTCAATGCCCTGGTCTTCGATGGCGAGAAAGCCACTGTGATGCGCAATAGGCAACGCGTCTTTGATGCCAATCACATCAAGATGATACTCGTGAGGGACGATGGCAGTCATCTTTTTGAGATACATCGCGCCTTAGCTGAAGGCGAAGTGGTGAGCATTCCGGCTGACAGAGTGCTGGGATCGCCCCGCGTGGTAGAGGTCAGTCTGCTTGGTGCGAAGGCAACGCTTCCTTTGGGATCGTTCAGTGTGCCCGCCATGCAAGGCGTGGAGGTGCTCAGCATCAATGTGATGAAGACTCGCCCCAAGGAATACACGGTGTATGTGACGCCCTTACCATATGATCACGATGCACCGCGTAAGCAACAGGTGAAGCAGCTTGCCGATGGGTATGCAGCCCAGATAGAGCGGTTGCTCAAGCAGTATCCTACCCAGTGGTACAATTATTTTGAATTTTGGAAATGAACACGATAGATGTAAACAACCCCACGGAGCGCTTTCTGAGTGAGATAGACATCCATACGCTCTTACCACAACAAGAGCCTTTTGTGATGATAGGCCAACTCACATATTATGATAGCAAGCGTACGGTCACTCAGACCACGCTGAGCGCTGACAACCTGTTGATGAACGAGGGTGTATTCAGTGGGGCAGGAATGATCGAAAACATAGCGCAGACCTGTGCTGCACGCATTGGCTACCATAACAAGTATGTCCTACAAAAAGGTGTGCAAGTGGGCGTGATAGGCGAGGTAAAGAAACTTCAGATTGCCAATCACCCTAAAGCGGGTGACACCATCACCACTACGGTAGAAGAACAGATGCAAATCATGGGTATGACGCTGGCTTCAGCAACGATCGAAAGGGAAGGCGAAGTGCTGGCAACAGCGCAGATCAAGATTGCTATACGCGATAACGGATAAATAGAAAGATACAAAATATGGTTCAGGTAAAAGGAAGCAACATCCTCTCACCGCTAGGAGATAGCACTGAGACCAACTATCTTGCCGTCAAAGAAGGTAAGACTGGGTTGGCGCTTTATCCTCAATGGGGAGATTTGCCCTTTGATATCACGGCTTCGCTCTTTACCAAAGACCAAGAGGCGGCTTTTCTTCTTGAGGGTTATACCCGATTTGAGTCGATGATGATCACGTCTATTCGGAAGGCACTCGGAACGACTAAGGTGGACGTAACGTCTTCCCGTGTGGTGTTGATATTGAGTACCACCAAGGCCAATGTGGCTTGCGCTTCCGCTGAAACATCCCTCGATGATATGCCGTTACCATCAGACGCGGCACAGCGCATAGCAGAAGCCATTGGCATCATCACGCAACCGCTCGTTGTGTGCAATGCCTGTATATCCGGATTGTCGGCAATGATTGTTGCCAAACGATTACTGGAACAAGGCTCTTATGACACCGCTATCGTGTGTGGGGCAGACGAGCAGAGTCAGTTTATCGTTTCTGGGTTTCAAGCTTTTCATGCTTTGTCACCTTCGCCGTGTCGCCCCTTCGATATAGAACGAAACGGATTGAACCTTGGTGAGGCTGCTGCCACACTGATTCTCTCCGCCGAAGATACAACCGAGGCTGCTTGGCATCTCACGCATGCAGCCATTCGCAATGACGCTTACCATATCAGTGCTCCATCCAAGACGGGCGAAGGTGCTTACAAAGCCATCACCACGGTTATGAATGAAGCCGATGACGTATCGCTTGCGTTTGTCAACGCTCATGGCACGGCGACGCTCTTTAATGATCAGATGGAGTCGGTGGCGCTGCAAAGAGCCAGACTGCAAGATGTGCCGGTGAATGCCTATAAAGGCAACTATGGTCACACGATGGGCGCAGCGGGCGTGATGGAGACCATTCTCAGTATGTGTGCCGCTGACGAAGGATGGGTGCTACCTACCAAAGGATATGACACCCTAGGCGTGTCGGGACACATTCGGGTAACAAAAGAAACGGAAAGAACGGATGTGCCACGCTTCCTGAAGATGTTGTCGGGCTTCGGTGGATGTAACGCCGCGTTGCTTGTGAGTAAAGAAAGCCACTCTATGTCGCAAAAAGCATTGCCGATAGATGTGCAAAAGACGCATGAGGTGATGCTGACTCCGATGCAAGTGATAGCCGATGGAAATATCCTTGAGCGTGCCACGGATGAGCAATCGTTCTTGACCCAACTTTACAAGCGGTTTGTAACCGACTATCCCAAGTTTTATAAGATGGATCAACTATCACGATTGGGCTTCATTGCATCCGAGATCTTGCTACAAGCAGAAGGTGAAACGCGTTTCACACCGTGTGACCATCGTGCCGTGATTCTCTTTAATCGCTCTTCAAGTAAGGTGACCGACGCGCATTATCTGCGCTCCATAGCTGATAAGGAGGCATTCTTCCCTAGTCCTGCCTTATTCGTCTACACGCTGCCGAACATCGTCACCGGCGAGATAGCCATCCGAAACCATTACCACGGAGAAACAGCGTTGTACATTCTGCCCGCAGCAGATACCCCGTTGCAAGACGAGGTGATAAGAGCAACGTTTGCTGATAGCGTCACCGATAGCATGATAACGGGTTGGATCAATTATGATGCACCCGATTCTTACGAAGCACACCTTTATATATATAAGAAGGTGAAGCCTTCATCAAATCAATAGATAGATAATACGAACCTTTCAAAAACAGATAAGCTCTACATGAACGAACTGATACAAGAACTGAAAGAAGAGATCATCAAGGCACTGAACCTTGAAGATCTAACCCCAGAAGATATCGAGACCGATGCTCCTCTCTTCGGAGAAGGATTGGGACTCGACTCCATTGACACGCTCGAACTGATTGTGTTGCTGGAGAAGAAATATGGAATCAAACTGGCAAACCCCGCTGAAGGAAAGCAAATCTTCAGTTCGGTGCGTTCCATTGCTACCTATGTAGACCAGCATCGCACCAAGTAAGAGGTTGCCACTAAGAACCAAGCAATGATTCATCAAGACATAGCCATATCAGGACAAGGCATCATCTGTGCGATAGGAAACAATGCGCAGGAAGTGCTTGACGCTCTCAAGAAAGGTAAGAGTGGGATAGGGGAGATGCAGTATCTTCCCTCCGTTCACCACGAACTGCCAGTGGGGGAGGTCAAATGCTCCAATGCCGAGATGAAGCAAAGGCTCAACCTCGACGTGGATAGCCCCATCAGTCGTACTACCTTGATGGGGATCATTGCTGTGAAGCAAGCCATAGAGCAGGCGAAGGTCACCTCTGCATCGGGCAAGCGCATCTTGTTGGTCTCAGGAACTACCGTTGCTGGGATGGACATGACGGAAGCGTTCTTTGCGGAGATGCAACATTCGGATAAGTACTTAGATGTGTTTCGGCATCATGATGCAGGCAGTTGCACAGAGGATATAGCTCGCTATTTCCACTTGTTTGCCGATTTCACCACCATATCGACGGCTTGTTCGTCAGCTCATAATGCGCTGATCTTGGCTTGTCAGATGCTTCAACAAGGTGAGGCTGATATCGTGGTGGCAGGTGGTACGGAAGCTTTGTCACGCTTTCACCTTAATGGATTCAATGCGTTAATGATTCTCGACCATGCTCCGTGTCGACCTTTCGATGCTGATAGGGCAGGTCTGAACCTTGGTGAGGGTGCAGCTTATCTCGTCTTGGAGCGTGTCTCGCATGCCCACCAACGTGGCGTCACCCCCTTGGCATACATCTCGGGTTGTGGCAATGCCTGTGACGCTTATCATCAAACCGCCTCGTCGCCTAATGGTGAGGGCGCTTATCTTGCGATGTGCAAAGCTATCCAGCAAGCACAACTCGCCCCCACTGATATACAATATGTCAATGCGCATGGTACGGGTACACCGAATAACGATGAAAGCGAAGGCGTGGCGTTACGTCGAGTCTTTGGCGATCATTTGCCCGAAGTGTCTAGTACGAAGGGATTTACGGGGCATACCACAAGCGCGTCGGGTAGTATAGAAACCGTGATATGTATCTTAGCAATGCGTCACCAGTTTGTCCCTGCTAATCTAGGATGGTCTCATTCAATGCCCGAAGGTATCGTACCATCTGTAGGACGCAATCATATTGCTTTGGAACACGTCCTCTGCAACTCGTTCGGATTTGGTGGCAACGACTCGTCTATCGTGCTTTCGCTCCACTCGGATGAACCTTTAGAAGCGTCAACTATCGCTAATGATGAGGCTTCTGCCTTGCCGGAGATTAAAGAACTGGCACGCGTGGCGATCACGGATGTGGCTGAACTCACCCAACTCAAGCAGTTTGTCAAACCAATGGCTACTCGACGTATGGGCAAACTCCTCAAGAGCGCATTGCTCTCATCCTATCAAGCCTTGCAGCAAGCTGGTATAGATCAACCTGATGCCATCATCACGGCAACGGCGTGGGGTTGCATAGAGAATAGCGAACGATTGCTTACCGAGCTTCAAGAAGGCGAAGAGATGCTCTCACCCACCTATTTCATGCAGAGTACGCATAACACCATCAGTGGCAATATCGCCATCTCGCTACATAATCATGGTTACAATGTAACCTTTACGCAGAAAGATCAATCGCTCGATTGGGCTTTGCGTCAAGCCCGACTGCTGATTAACAGCGGCCAATGTCGCACCGTCTTGGTGGGATGTCATGATGAAAGCGCTCCTCTCTTTGCTGACATCATGCGTCGATTAGGACACGATGACATCCCTCAAGTGCATTCATTATCCATCGTTTTGTCATGTTAAAGATTATACCATACGCCCTTCTGCAAAGCATCTTGCTTGTCGCTACGCAAGTGTTGCTTAAGTTTGCCTTGGCACGAATGCTGCCAGTGGGATGGAATATGGCTTTTGCCAAGAGCGTGTTGGTCAATCTGCCTTTCGCTTTGTGCGGCATTTGTTTTGCGGGCAGTGCGTTGTTGTGGACTTATATGCTCAAGACATTCCCTTTTAGCGTGGCTTATCCGATGATCTCTTTCAGCTATGTACTGGGCATGGTGGCTGCTATGATCTTCTTTCACGAGTCGGTTTCGCTGACCAAGTGGGCGGGGGTAGCACTCATTATTGCTGGTTGTTGTCTGATAGCAAAATAATATTGTAAGATATGAAAAGACTTTTGATTATATGGCTGATGCTTTGGGGCATGTTTACCATAGCTTCAGCTCAAAACTATACAGCTGCTCAAGTCAAGCAAAAACTCAAGACTGTCGCTACATCCACCAAAACCATGCAGTGCGACTTTGTTCAAACAAAGTATGTAAAGATGCTCAATGATAAGGTGGTGTCACGTGGAAAGATGTACTATGCGCGTGATAACAAACTGCGTTGGGAGTACACCTCGCCCTATCAATACACCTTTGTGCTCAATGGGCAGAAGGTCTGGATGAAGAACGGCAAACGTAGCAGCACCTTGGACGTCAAGAATAACAAGATGTTCAAGCAAATCACGCAGATCATGGTAAGCACAATGGTAGGTCAGTGTGTGTCAGACAATCGCGACTTCAAGGTCAGTCTGCAAGGAAGCGGCACTCAGTGGAAAGCCGTGATGACACCCTTACGCAGTGAGATGAAGAAGATGTTTCGTTCCATTGTGGTCGGTTTCAATATGAAATCGTGTGTGGTCTCAAATATAGAAATGGTCGAAAAGAATGGCGACAAAACCATAATCAATATCCAAAATGCCAAAATCAATACGCCAATCAGTCAGTCGATGTTCAGCATGCATTAGTCTGCTACTTCTATTGACCGTCACACCACTGCGAGCGCAGAGCCTCTTGCCGATCGACGAAGGCTCCATCAAGCGTTATACGGCTAATGTTGATATGCCCAAAGGATACATTAGCGGTATATGTACGCTGATGCGGCAGGAGCAAACCATCCTTGGGAGCATATTCAATGAGTTTGGTGTTACGATGATCGGGTTTGTTTATTATCCTTCTAAAGACAAAGTGAAGCTTTTAAGCCTCAATGATAAACTTGACAAGTGGTATATACGGCGTGTGATGAAAGCCGATTTGCGCCAACTGATACACGCTTTGGACCAAGGCAAACTAACTTGTCAAGATGCCAAATATCATATCACGTTCAACCTCTCGTTGCTGAACGATTCACCTACACCAATCATTGAAGACGATGAAACTCAACAATAATCTTTATCATATCATAGAGAAGCAAGTCACCCCAGAGGGTGTTAGCTTCCGTATATGCCTCCATGCCGATTGCGTTATCTACCAAGCTCACTTCCCCGGTGAACCAATCACCCCTGGGGTGTGCATCATTCAGATGGCAGAGGAGCTCCTTAGTGAACATCTTCAAGCTACCTATGAACTGTCAAAGGTGAAGACGGTGCGTTTTCATAATGTGTTGTCACCCGACCAAACAACCGAGGTGATGTATGATCTCCGCAAGATCAGTGTGGACGCAGACCTACATCAAGCCACCGTGACCGTTGATGTACACAACGAAGAACAGTCGTTTGCCAGTATGATAATGACGTGTAATGAATCTATCTGACACACAACAATCCACCCGCCAAACCCTTCACGCCCGACGGATATGCGTGATTATCCCCACTTATAACAACGTGGGAACCATTGCTCATGTCGTTTCGGATGTACTGCAGTGGTGTGACGATGTGATTGTGGTCAATGATGGAAGCAATGACGGGACAGAGACCGTCCTCCAATCGTGCGACGGTATCACCCTTGTGTCCTATGCTTCTAATCGCGGTAAAGGCTTTGCACTCAAGCAAGGCATCCGTAAAGCCCTTGCCATGGGATTCGCTTATGCCATCACGATGGATGCCGATGGACAACATTTTGCTTCCGATATACCCCTATTGCTTAACGCTAATCAGGAACATCCGGGCAGTTTGATAGTGGGAAGTAGGCAGATGGACAATGTCAAACGTTCCAAAGGAAGCGTCTTTGCCAATCATTTCTCCAACTTTTGGTTCTTCGTTCAAACCCTCAAACCGCTTCCCGATACCCAAACCGGCTTCCGTCTCTATCCCCTAAAGAAACTTCGTGGTTATACGTTGCTCACCTCGCGGTTTGAAGCCGAACTCGAGTTGCTTGTCTTTCCCGCTTGGCACGGCGTTCCTATTGTGCCGATTAAGGTTCACGTTTATTATCCCCCGAAGCAGCAGCGCGTTAGCCATTTCCGTCCCGCAGCCGACTTTGCACGCATCAGTGTGCTCAATACGGTACTCTGTCTGCTGGCGATAGTCTACGGATTACCGCTCTTCCTGTGGCGCACTTTAGGCACGATAGCGCGCAACCTCTTTGCTTTTGGTTTTGTGTTCTTTGCCATGTTGTTTTATGCTACGCCTTATACATGGTTATATATCAAGTGTGGTAAGATGACCGAACATAAGAAATGGCATCTACATCTCTTTATCTATAACGTGGCAAAGTTTATCATGCAACGTATGGGCGTTCCTGGAGTAAAGTTCCAAACCCATACGTCTGATCAGGTCAACTTTGACCGCCCCTCCCTTATAATTTGTAATCATCAGTCCCAACTTGACCTTCTCAGCCTCCTTACCCTTACCCCGAAGATGGTGTTCCTCACCAATGACTGGGTTTGGCACAATCCTTTGTATGGCAATCTGATTCGTCATGCCGAGTATTATCCCGCATCTATGGGTATCGATGTGCTTCTGCCGCGCTTCCAATCGTTGGTTGAGCGAGGCTATAGTATAGCGATTTTTCCCGAAGGCACACGTTCGCAAAACTGCCAAGTGGCTCCTTTTCATCGTGGTGCCGCTTATATCGCTGAACAGTTAGGCCTAGGTATCACCCCCGTGTGCCTCTATGGTACAGGCAAAGTGCTGCGCAAGAAGAGCTGGCATCTACGTCGTGGCACCATTCATATGGAAGTGGCTGCACCTATAACCCGCCATGAGCTTGACGCAATGGGCAGTGTGAAGCAGCAAACCTCTGCTTTGCATCGCAGGTATCAGCTATGGTATGCCGATCTATGTAATCGGATGGAACAAGATGCTTGACAAATGGAAATATGACGCTTGACAAATGGAATAAGATGTTTGAAAAGATGAATCCCTCAAAGCGCATCCTTCTCTTCCTGTTATGGCTCATAGCCGTAGCTCTTCCTGTCTCAGCACAAGTGAATATATGGGCAGGAACCTCTACGTCAGCACGTGTGATGATGACCTCTTACCTTGCTCCAGGAAGCCAAAACCCCGCTGTGGTGGTGTGTCCGGGTGGCAGTTACTTCTGGCACGACACCCAAGCAGAAGGTGAGATGGTAGGGAGGTGGTTGCAGTCGCAGGGCTTCTCAGCTTTTGTGTTGCGTTATCGCACGGCTTATGTACCTGCTTTTATCACCCATTTTCGGCTCTTTGTGCGTGGCAATCGTTACCCCGACCCGCTTCATGACCTGCAACGTGCCTTGCAATATGTGCGCAGCAGGGCCGACTCCTTAGGCGTAGATGCCTCCCGAGTGGGCGCTATGGGCTTCTCGGCAGGAGGTCATCTGGTGATGCTTGCAGCCGAACAGTTGCCCGTTTGGGAGCGTCCTCGTTTCGTGGTGCCCGTTTATCCCGTTGTCACTATGACCCAACCCTGTGTGCATAAGCGGTCTCGTCGTGGTTTGTTAGGTGATAGCCGGACGGGCAATAAGGCGTTGCGTGAACTCCTCTCGTTGGAGAATCATGTGCCCGATGATTGTCCGCCGGTGTTCCTTGTCAACTGTAAGGACGATCCCATCGTAGATTATCGCAATGCCGCCCTGCTCGATTCTGCCCTCACCGCTCATGCCGTTCCTCACCAATACATCCAATATGCACGGGGCGGACATGGTTTTGGTGCATCGCCTACTAAGGGAACGCCCGAGTGTAGAGCCTGGAAAGAACGGTTCATTCAATGGTTTAGACAACTCAAATTGTAGTTAAGCTATGACAACCATCATCATTCGCATCTATGAATATATGCAAAGGCATCATCGCAGTTGTCTTGCTTTGATAGCCCTTACCACACTATTGTTTATCGGTGTGCTCTTCCGTATGCATTATCAGGAGAACATCACCGACTTCTTGCCCCTTAGTGGCACCCATCAGAAAGCCATGAACGTTTATCAATCGGTTTCGGGTGCCAATCGCATCTTTGTGTTTATTCGTTCGCCCAAAGGTACATCCGCTTCACCCGAAAAGCTTATTCACAAGGTAGACCAGTTTGTTGAGCAAGCCACACAGTCTACCGGTCTCTCACCCCAAGCCTTTACCAAGCAGATAGACGAAGACCGCATCACCGCCGTGACGCAGTTTGTCTATAGCCATATCCCTTATTTCTTGACTCCATCCGACTATCAACGTATGGAGCGCATCCTTGATAGCCGCGACGCAATGGCCAACCAACTGGATGAAGACCGGCAGATGCTCCTCTTCCCGTCAGGTGGATTGCTATCCGATAATATCCAGCGTGACCCACTTAACCTCTTCACGCCAGTGGTGCAACGCCTCCAGCAGCAATCCTCTGCGGTCAACTATGAGCTCTATGATGGCTATATCTTCACCCCCGACCTTTCCGCAGCCATCGTGATGATACAGTCGCCGTATGGTTCGAGTGAAACCGCTAACAATGGCCGATTGCTCGATCAGTTACGTGCGGTGGCACAATCGGTCAGCGCGAAGCACGATGTCACCATTCATTTCACTGGCGGACCCGTTATCGCAGTGGACAATGCAGCACAAATCAAGACCGATAGCATCCTGTCGGTGTCGCTCTCCGTGGTGCTCATCTTGTTGTTGCTCTACTTCTCTTTTCGCAATCTGCGCAACATGGCATTGGTTGCCGTGTCCATCATCTGGGGTTGGCTCTTTGCTATGGCGTGCTTATATTGCGTTCATGATCATGTCTCGGTGATAGTGATAGGTATCTCATCCGTTATCATCGGTATAGCCGTCAACTATCCGCTACACCTCATCTCCCATCTATCCCATACCCCGAATGTGCATAAGGCTCTTCGCGAGATTGTGCTACCGCTTACCATTGGCAATGTCACCACCGTGGGGGCGTTCCTTGCTTTGGTACCACTGAAGTCGGTGGCGTTACGCGATCTCGGTCTCTTTGCTGCATTCTTGTTGGTAGGCACCATCTTCTTTGTATTGGTGTTTCTACCCCATCTTGTCAAGATCAAAGCCACGCCATCCCATCATATCTTCACCCGTCTAGGCAATGCCCAACTAGATAACAAACGCCCTTTGGTGTGGTTGGTCATCGTGCTTACAGTGGTGCTAGCCGTGTTTAGCTTCCGCACCAGCTTTGATACCAACTTTGCCCATATCAACTATATGAGTGAAGAACAACAAACCGAGATGGCCAATCTGCAAAAGATGGTGCAAGAAGATTCCACCACGCAGACACTGTATGTTGTGACCGATGCTCCTACGCTCAATGAAGCACTCAAGAAGGATAGCGCCGTGCAACAACAACTCCAGAGCTTAGCCCATCAGCCCGGTGTTCAAGGCATATCCTCATGCTATCCCTTCCTTTGCTCTCAAGCCGAACAGCAACAACGCCTCCAACGTTGGCAAGCGTTCGTGTCACGTTATGCCACTACGCTCACGCAGATGCTTCCCGCCTTGATGCGTGAGAAAGGCTTTGATGACCAGTCGTTTGCCGATTTCTTCCAAACCATCCAGTCCTCTTATCCTGCGTTGAAGCCCCAAAGCTTTGATACGCTCGTCTCTGCCGTGTTTGTCAATAACCTTTCTATCGATTCTGCTGCGAGTGTTTGTCACCTTGTTACCACTCTAAAGGTTGCCAACGCACAGATCGACACCATCCAGCACCAGCTTCAGCGCACCCTCACATCCTCATCCACGCAGACCGAAAGCTCGTATGTGTTCCATATCAAGGAACTCAATAGCGAGGTGGCCAATAACCTTTCGGACAACTTCAATTATATTGGCTTTGCCTGTGGATGTATCGTGTTCTTCTTCCTATGGTTCTCAATGGGCAACCTCGAGCTAGCCTCGCTATCCTTCCTTCCTATGGCGGTGAGCTGGATTTGGATCTTAGGACTGATGGGAATAGGCGGAATCCAGTTTAATATCGTCAACGTCATCCTCGCAACGTTTATCTTTGGTCAGGGAGACGACTACACCATCTTTATCACCGAAGGTTGCCAGTATGAGTACACGTATGGAAAGAAACTTTTGGCATCCTATAAGAACAGCATCATCCTTTCTGCATTGGTGATGTTTATCGGCATGGGCACCCTCATCTTTGCCCAACATCAAGCCCTGCGCTCCCTGGCGCATGTCACCATTGTGGGTATGTTCTCTGTGGTGCTGATGGCTTATCTCTTGCCCCCGCTTGTGTTCCGCTGGCTCGTTTATGGTCCAAACGGCTATCGCAAGCGCCCCATCACCCTACGCACGCTCTTCGGTCGTCATCGTGACCAGATACCAACGGAGCTTGATGCCATCTGCGCCTTTGTGGCAGATGCCTATTATTACAAAGGACGCAGTATGCACCGAGCCGTGAAACGCACCCTTGCTGACAGACAAACGCTTCAGCAGGCAATCCCCGCACCATCTTTCGTAGACAATCCAACGATAACCATCGTGGACCATGGATATGGCGAAACGGCTCTCGTTGCGGCTTTGCTTTATCCTCAAGCCACCATCTTGGCTGAGGTAGATGATGACGAATGCCAATCTGTCCTGGAAAATTGTGGCATGAAAATTGTTCGCAACATCTGCGTATCTATACACCAAAACCCTATCAACGAATGACGATCACAACCCAACAAATCCGTGAAAAGATAGAGCCCCTTCTACCGTTGGTTGACCTTGAGAGCGATTTTCTCTTTGCCGACCTCGACTCTTTGGGTGTCACCACAATTCTGATGACCCTTTCGGATGCCTATGGTATCGTTCTTGAGGCTGTCGATGCCACTCCCAAGAACCTCCGCAACCTTCAGAGCATCACCGATATGGTCAATGAGAAACTCTCTGCCAAGCACTGATATGATGCGCCTTGAAGATTATCTCTTTGCCTATGCCACCCGCTTCCCCGATAAGGTAGCCGTGAGCGATGGTGAGAAAAGTCTCACTTACGCCACCCTTGCTGCTGCCGTGAAGCGTAAAGCCCTACGCCTACAAGACCTTGGTGTCCGACCGCATACCGCTGTGGTGTTTCGTGCCAGCCAGACAGTTGACTTCCTTGTCACCTATATGGCAATCCACTGGATATGTGCCGTGGCTGTGCCCGTGGAGCACGACCTACCCGAAGACCGCATCCTAGCCATCGAGACCCTGTGTGATGGTTATCAGTTTGCCCCCGACGTAGCCGATGTGCTCTTCACCACTGGTAGCACAGGACAACCCAAAGGAGTGATGATTTCCTATCAAGCGTGGATGGCAGATACCGATAATCTCATCCGAGCACAACGCTATCATGCCGATACCATCTTTGTTTTGGCAGCACCGCTCAATCATTTCGGTGCGCTATCTAAGATCTATCCCACCATCGTCATGGGTGGCTCGCTCCGCATCACCGCCGGCCTGAAGGATATGTCAGCATTCTTTGCCGCCTTTGAAGGTGACAAGCGGGTGCTTGCCTCTTTCCTTGTGCCATCTGCCTTGCATCTGTTGCTCCAGGTGGGACGCACCCAACTGGAAGCCATCTCGTCTCTAATCGACTTTATTGAGACCGGTGCAGCACCTATGTCGCTTACCGATATGCAAGCCCTCTGTGACCTCTTGCCCCAATCGCGCCTTTATAACACCTACGCATCCACCGATGCGGGTATCATAGCTACGTATGATTTTCAGACACACGGGCCTCGAATGGGTTGTGTGGGGCGACCGATGTTCCATTCGCAAGTGGCCATCACACCCGAGAATCTGATAGTCTGCATGGGGCGAACGCTCATGAGCGGATACCTCGGTGATGATATTCTCACCCAACAAGTGCTCTTTGATGGCCAACTCTTTACCAGTGACGAGGGATCGATAGACGAGGAGCAACGCCTATATATCACCGGACGTGCCGATGATGTGATCAACCTAGGTGGATATAAGGTGTCTCCCGAGGAGGTTGAGGCTCAAGCACTGACCCTTGAAGGCATCAGCGAGTGTATCTGTACGCATACCACCACTGCCGTAGGCGATGCCTTGCGCCTTTACTATGTGTTGCAAGCGGATGCGCCACCTGTTACCCCTCGCGACATAGCACGTCACCTATCTACCCGGTTGGAGCGTTATAAGGTACCACAGTTCTATGAACAAACCGATTATATCCGCCGTACTTACAATGGTAAACTGGATAGACACTATTATCAAAAGCACTAAACTGACCTATATATATTGCATTCACAAATAACAAATAATTACAATGACACAATCACAACCCCGTTACACTGGACTTACCTCTGCACAGGTGGAACAAAGTCGGGCGCAACATGGCTGTAACATCCTCACTCCGCCCAAGCGCCGTCCCTTGTTGTTACAACTGCTCGACCACTTTCGTGATCCTCTGATCATCATCCTCTTGGTAGCTGGCGTGCTCTCTATCGGCATCTCCTGCTACGAATATTGGGGGCTGGGCAAGAGCGCAGAGACCTTCTTTGAACCTGTCGGTATCTTTGTTGCCATCTTCCTAGCCACGGTGATAGGCTTCTTCTTTGAGATGAAAGCAGATAAGGAGTTTGCCGTTCTCAATCAGGTCAACGACGACGAACCCGTTGAGGTGATACGCAATGGCACCGCAACATCCATTCCTAAGCGAGATGTGGTGGTGGGCGACCTTGTCATTCTCAACACCGGACAGGAGATTCCTGCTGATGGCGATCTGCTTGAGGCGGTGTGTCTCAATGTAGATGAGAGTACGCTCACGGGTGAACCCATCTGTCAAAAGAGTACCGATCCCGCTCAGATGGATCCTGCTGCCACCTATCCCACCAATCATGTGCTTCGTGGCACCAAGGTGATGGAAGGTCATGGTGTGTTCCAAGTCACCGCAGTGGGCGATCACACTGAGAACGGTAAGGTGTTTGTGGCAGCGCAGATTGATAACAGTGTGCGCACACCGCTCAACGAACAGCTTGACGGACTATCATCCTTGATCAGCAAGGTGAGCTACACTGTGGCTGCATGTGTCATCGTTGTCAAACTCATCTTCTACTTTCATTGGGCTCTCGCAGCCTTTTCGCTCATCATCCCCACTGCAGTGTTCTTCTGGATGGTGATTTGCCGATTTAAGGATTGGCATTGGCATCACATCTTTACAGCCATCGTGGGCTACTTTGTGGTGCTTCTTGCGATGTTGGTTGGTTTGCATCACCTCCTTATGCCTCAGGTGGAGATAGCCGAGCTGGTCACTTACGCCCTAGAAACCTTGATGATTGCCGTGACGCTGATTGTTGTTGCGGTGCCTGAGGGGCTACCAATGACCGTGACCTTGAGCCTCGCTTACAGTATGAGGCGTATGCTCAAGTCGAACAATCTCGTCCGTAAGATGCACGCTTGCGAGACGATGGGAGCTACCACTGTCATCTGTACCGATAAGACGGGCACGCTCACGCAGAATCAGATGCAGGTGCATCAGACGTGCTTCTATGGCTTAGAAGGACAGACGCTGACGGATAATGAGCTGAGCAAAATCATCGTTGAGGGAATGGCTGTCAATGCCACTGCTTCGCTCGATTATACCGATGCCTCGCACCCCACCGTGCTGGGCAACCCCACTGAGGGCGCTTTGCTTCTATGGCTTCATGCGCAAGGACAACGTTATCAGCCTCTTCGTGCCAATGCCAAGGTAGAACAAGAGATTCCGTTCTCCACCGAGCGCAAGTATATGGCTACGTTGGTGCGCTCCGGATTGCTCCCTGGAAAGCGATTGCTCTACGTGAAAGGTGCTCCCGAGATAGTGTATAACCTCTGCCAAAACAAGACTGCGGGTGTCAGTGATGATGATGTCACACAGCAGCTACTGGCTTATCAGTCGCAAGCGATGCGCACCTTGGGCTTTGCTTATTGCATCGTTGATGAGGGTGAAGAGCCTATCAAGGATGGCCTACTGGTAGCCACCCACTTGTCATTCATCGGATTTGTAGCTATCAGCGACCCCGTACGTCCGGATGTACCCGCTGCGGTAGCAGAGTGTATGGGTGCTGGCATCAAGGTCAAGATAGTAACGGGAGATACCCCAGCCACTGCCAAGGAGATAGGACGACAGATTGGATTGTGGAGCGATGCGGATGATGCGTCATCTGCAATCACCGGACCTGAGTTTGCTGCGCTCACGGATGATGAGCTCGATCAGCGTGTACAGAGTCTGAAGATCATCTCTCGTGCCCGTCCGATGGACAAAAAACGACTGGTAGAATCGCTCCAGCGCTGCAACGAAGTGGTCGCTGTGACGGGTGACGGCACCAATGATGCACCTGCACTCAAGTCGGCTCACGTCGGACTATCTATGGGCGATGGTACCTCGGTAGCCAAGGAAGCATCGGATATCACGATTATTGACAACTCATTCAGCAGCATCGGTCAAGCCGTGATGTGGGGACGCTCGCTCTATAAGAATATCCAGCGCTTCTTGTTGTTCCAACTCACGGTCAACGTGGCTGCTTGTCTGATTGTTCTTTCGGGTGCATTCATGGGAACGCAGAGTCCACTCACGGTGACACAGATGCTTTGGGTCAACCTCATTATGGACACCTTCGCTGCGATGGCGCTAGCATCTCTGCCACCATCAGAGAGCGTGATGCACGACAAACCACGTTCGCGCACGGCGTTTATCCTTACACATGATATGCTTGGCAATATCCTAGGTGTGGGCGGATTCTTCTTCGCTTTGCTCTTGGTGATGCTTTATATCTTTGAACATGCATCCATTACCCAACTCACCGACTTGCTTCATGTGCATCTTGGCGTTGCTGACGGACTGACATCGTATGAGTTGACGTTGTTCTTTACCATCTTCGTGATGACCCACTTCTTCTACCTGTTCAATGCGCGCGCCTTCGAATCGGGTGGTAGCGGTTTGGCTTTCAAGGGTTGTCGTGGTCTGCTCTTCATCTGCGTCTTGATCTTCATAGGTCAGATCGCTATGGTGGAGATACCCGGTATGCAGCGTTTCTTCAATGTGGTATCGCTCCGAATAACCGACTGGGTTATCATCATCGTCGGTTCATCCTTCGTCCTTTGGGTGCGTGAAGCATGGCATCTGCTCAAGAAGTGTTGGTAAAGTAGGCCTTCAGAATATAATAATAACATCTGACAAAGCCCTATCGTCTGCATGGATGATAGGGCTTTTCCATTATATACAGGTCTTATTGCTATTGATTCATGGTCTTATCCCAACATAAAAGGACGTTGGATGGACGATGATGGCGCTCCTTTTGTCAGGTGACGGAGCTGGTTTTAGAACAAAAAATAAATTGATTTTCACCTGTTTTTAATTTATTTTTCGGTGGAAATCAATTTATTTTCTTTTCCGTTTTAGAACGGATAGAGGAGTGGAAGGACCAGTACCATCACCACACCGATGATGATTTGTAGAGGCAAACCTACCTTCACGTAATCCATAAACTTATATTGGCCCGCTTGCATCACCAACGCATTGGGTGGGGTGGAGAACGGAGAAGCAAAACACATGCTTGCTCCGAGGGTCACGGCAAAGAGGAACGGGTAGGGGCTAGCGTCTATGCCGGAGGCTGCTGCCATCGCGATGGGCGCCATCAGTACGGCGGTGGCGGTGTTGCTGATAAACATCGTGAGCAGCGAGGTGGTGAAATAGATTCCGGCCAAGAGCGCCATCGGCCCCATAGAACCTAACGAGCTCACCAAGGTGTGGGATAACCAAGCTGAGGCTCCGGTCTTCTCTAACGCCACGGACATAGGCATCATGGCTGCGATGAGCACGATGCTTTCCCAATTGATTGTCTTATAGGCAGCTTCTACGCTGCGCACACATCCCGTGATCACCATCAGTAAGGCGGCGATGATAACGGCCGTGACAGGCTCTACGGGGATAAAGTCGAACACCATCATACAAATCATGGCAAGCATGATGATGGCTGCGAGCGGTGCTTTATAGTCGAGCGTGACACGTTCAGCCTCTTCTAGGGGTTGACCCAGCACCACCCAGTTTTCTTCCTCACGTCCTAGACGAGCGATGTTAGTCCATGTACCTTGTACTAGGAGCACATCACCGGCATGCAGCTTGGTGTTGGCAAGGTGATCCATGATGTAGGAGCCATTGCGACGGATACCCATCACGTTGGTGTTATATCGTTCGCGGAAGTTGGAGTGGCGCACCTCTTGTCCTTCGAGATGACTGCCAGGCATAAGCAGAATCTCTGCTATGCCGATGTCATAGAAAGCCAACGAACCGCCCGCCTTATGGCTTCGACCTTTGGCTGCGTAGCTCTTGAGCTGATAGGCGGTGGCAAAGGCCTTGACCTGTGTGCGTTCGCCGGTGAGATAGATGATGTCGCCTTCCTCTAGCACCGTATCGGGACCTGCGAGGCGCTGCTCCACGCTCTTGAGGATAGTCTTCTGTCGTTTGCTCTCACGACGTACCTCAAGCACGTTGAGCAGGTAACGTCCGTAGATATCCAGTTGGGCGATGGTCTTACCGATGGCTTCGCTGTCCTTGGGGATAGTAAGGCGGAAGAGGTTATCAGCTAGATGATATTCCTTAACCAGCTCCTCTAGCGTCTTACCCTTGTGTTTGCGTTTCTTGTTGTTGCTCTTTGTGAGCAACCATCGGCTCAGAGGAAGCAACACCACGATACCCACCACGATGCAGATGATGCCGATGGGTGAGAACGAGAAGAACGATAGCGGCTTGTATCCAGCCGCGGTCAGAGCATCTTGAATCACCAGGTTAGGGGGCGTACCGATGAGGGTGAGCATGCCGCCCATACTGCTGGCAAAGGCAAGAGGCATGAGCAGTCGGCTGGCTTTGATGTCTGCCTTTGCTGCGAGGCTCACCACGATGGGCATCATCAGCGCCACGGTGCCGGTGTTGCTGACGAAAGCACCGATGGCGGCAGTCACCACCATGATGAGGATAAAGAGTTTCAGCTCGTTGTTGCCAGCCGTCTTCATGATTTTGCCGCTGATCATCTTAGCCAGTCCTGTTTGGAAGATACCGCCACCGACGACGAACAGACCTACCATCATGATCACTACCGAGTTAGAAAACCCCGATAGTGCCTCTTGTGGGGTGAGGATGCCAAAGAGCAAGAGCAACACCAAGGCGCATAAAGCTACGAGGTCAGAGCGCACTTTGCCCACTGCAAAGAAGCACGCTGACAGTGCAAGGATAATAAGGGTGATAATCATATTTATAGTCAGAATGTAAAGTTACTACAAAGATAATACATCGTTTGGATAGAAACGACTTTACAAACGATGTTTAACAACTTTTATTTTCTTATAAATCACGTCCTTTCCCGACTGACAAATAAGATGTATTTCATCTGGTTGTTTTATAGTGAATATTAAAATTTACTAGTGTGTCGGTTCAAAGTTATATAAATTTTGTGAGAAGTCACTACCATTGTTAAGAAACTTAGATTTAGATAAGGCGAATAAGGCGTAGAAATCAGGCTAAAAAACAACAAAGCCTTGCAATCAAAATGATTACAAGGCTTTGTAATGTAGCGGGGGTGGGACCCGAACCCACGACCTCCGGATTATGAATCCGACGCTCTAACCAGCTGAGCTATCCCGCCATCCATATGGCTTTCGTTTTCAAAAGCGAGTGCAAAGGTATAGATAATTTTTGAAACAACCAAAATTATTGGCAAATTTCTTTTCAGAAGAAGCCGTAAAATTCAAAAAAAAAGTAAAACACACGTATCTATATCTTTTTTTATGTACTTTTGCAGACCAAGAAAGTGGGTACAATGCGCCTATTTAAGAAATTAGATATATTCATAGCCAAACAGTTTGGCCAACTCTTTGCAGGAACGTTTTTCATCAGTTTGTTTGTACTGATGATGCAGTTCTTGTGGCGATACATTGACGAGCTTATCGGAAAAGGCTTGTCAATGGAGGTGTTGGCAGAGTTTTTCTGGTATATGGCGTTGATTATGGTGCCCCAAGCGTTGCCTCTGGCCATCCTTCTTTCTTCGCTGATAACCTATGGTAACCTAGGTGAAAGCAGTGAGCTGACGGCAATCAAGGCTGCCGGCGTGTCGCTCATCCAGTCGTTCAAAGGCTTGATCGTGGTGAGCGTGCTCATCGCTTTGGGTTCGTTCTACTTCCAAAACAATGTAGCACCACATGCGCAGATGAAGTTGGCACAGCTGATGATCTCCATGAAGCAGAAGAGTCCGGAGCTAGAGATACCCGAAGGCGTCTTTTATAATGGTATACCGCAGACCAATCTCTATGTCGAGAGAAAAGACATGACCACCGGTAAGCTCTATAACATCATGATCTATCGCATGACAAGCAGCTATGAGGATCAAGCGATTATCCTTGCCGACTCGGGAATGCTGCAGTCGACGGCAGAGAAGAAGCATCTTGTGATGAATCTTTGGAGCGGAGAGTGGTTTGAGAACATGCGTTCAGAGGAGCTATCGGGTAGCGCCAGCGTGCCTTATCGCCGCGAGACGTTCATTCATAAAAAACTGGTGATCGACTTTGATGGCAACTTCAGCCTCACAGACGCTGCCGGAATATCTAGCAATGCGCGCACAAAGAGCCTAGATCAGATCAGTCAAGGCATTGACTCGCTCAATCAGATGTATGATAGTATAGGCAAGGTGTATTATAAAGACGCATGCTCATTCTACTATAAGCAGAAAGAACTAGGAGAACGACAACAAGCATTGGCTGTCAAACAAGCCCAATCGGAGCAGTTTGATATCGATTCGCTTTATTCCAAACTGCGCCCAGCGCAGAAGCGACAAGCCTTGGATCGTGCGTTGAGTGTTGTGCAGCAAGAACGAAGCGATCTCGAGTTTAAGAGTATGATTACCTCTGAAGGCGATAAGGAGATACGTCAGCATCAGATAGAGTATATCAATAAGTTTACCTTGTCATTGGTATGTATCATCTTCTTCTTTATCGGAGCGCCCTTGGGTGCGATTATTCGCAAAGGTGGACTAGGTGTGCCTATCATCGTCTCGGTGATTGTGTTCATTATATATTATATCTTGGATAACACCGGTTATCGTATGGCACGCCAAGGGTCGTGGGCGATATGGTTTGGTAAAGGTCTTTCGTCAGCGGTACTGATCCCAACGGCAATCTTTATCACGTACAAAGCCAATAAAGATTCGGCGGTGTTCAACATGGATGCATACAGAACTCTGTTTATGCGCATGCTCGGGCTGCGCACCCGTCGCCATATCAGTAGCAAGGAAGTGATTATTCATACCCCTGACTACCTACAAGATGCCGAGGCTCTGCGCACGATAAGTGAGGAAGTGACGTCCTATGCGCAAGCGTATAAGCTCACATTGCCGCCCCACTTTGTGAAGACCTTCTTCGTTTATAGGCCCGATCGTCAGATAGAACAGATCAATGATAAGCTTGAAGCGGTAATCGAAGATTTGAGTAACACACGCAATAGGGTGGTGCTGACCGAACTGAACAAGTATCCCGTGTTGGCAGTTAAGGCTCATACGCGCCCCTTCGAACACAAATGGCTTAACGTGGCAGCAGCCATCATCGTGCCATTGGGGTTGTTCCTTTATTTTAGAATGTGGCGATTCCGCCTGCGCTTGCACCGCGATCTCAAGGCAATCATTGCTGCAAACGATGCTATAATAAAAGAGGTGGAACGTATGGAAGCCTCAAAGCAAACTCAGAATCAATAATCACAATCATAGAAAGGGAATGGAAAATTTTAAGATGAGTAGCGTTGAAGAAGCGTTAACCGACTTTAAGCAAGGAAAGTTTGTTATCGTAGTAGACGACGAAGATAGAGAAAACGAAGGCGATCTGATCATTGCAGCCGAAGCGATTACACCGGAGAAGGTCAACTTTATGCTTCTCAATGCGCGTGGTGTGCTCTGTGCGCCTGTCACACTGAGCCGATGCGAGGAACTCGACTTGCCACATCAGGTGTCAGACAATACATCGGTGCTTGGTACGCCATTCACCGTCACCATCGATAAGCTCGAGGGGTGCTCAACGGGTGTGTCGGCACACGATCGTGCTGCGACCATCAAAGCACTGGCTGATCCGACATCTACCCCAAAGACTTTTGGTAGACCAGGTCATATCAATCCGCTCTATGCACAGGACAATGGTGTGCTTCGTCGTAGCGGACATACCGAAGCAGCCGTGGATCTATGTAAGTTGGCTGGGATGTATCCCGCAGCGGCGCTCATGGAGATCATGAATGAGGATGGTACTATGGCTCGTTTGCCACAGTTGGCAGTGAAAGCACGGGAATGGGGACTGAAAGTGATCTCAATCAAAGACTTGATAGCTTACCGCTTGAAGCGCGAGTCGCTTATCGAAGTGGGTGATGAGGTGGATTTGCCAACACAGTATGGCGATTTCCACTTGATTCCTTTCCGTCAGTCGAGCAATGGATTGGAACACATGGCGCTTATCAAGGGTGAATGGGGAGAGGACGAACCAATCCTCGTGCGTGTACATTCGTCTTGCGCTACGGGCGATATCCTCGGAAGCAAGCGTTGTGACTGCGGAGAACAGTTGCACAAAGCTCTTCAGATGATAGAGAAGGAAGGTAAAGGTGTGCTAATCTACATGCAGCAAGAAGGCCGCGGCATTGGTCTGATGAACAAGATTGCGGCTTACAAACTGCAACAGGAGGAAGGCATGGATACGGTGGAAGCCAATGTGCATCTAGGATTCAAGCCAGATGAACGCGACTATGGCTGTGGCGCACAGATGCTTCGTCATCTTGGTGTGCATAAGATGCGCTTGATGACCAACAATCCCACTAAGCGTGTAGGCCTAGAAGCATACGGCTTAGAAATCGTAGAAAACGTTCCTATCGAGGTGTCTCCTAACCCTTACGATTATAGATATCTTAAAACGAAACAAGATCGTATGGGACATGAACTGCATATCAAATAAGAATCATTTCATATCGTAAAGCGAAAAGCAGATGCACGTATCTTTGTTGCATCTGCTTTTTTTCAGTTATAAATACGTTTCTACGGAAAATATTAAACGCTTTATTTCGTTTACATAGATAAAATAATTACTTTTGCAAAAGCGTATTTAAACAATTAAAGACAGTATGGCACAATTATCCGATCGTTTGAATCGACTTGCACCCTCTGCTACTTTGGCTATGTCACAGAAGAGCAGTGAGATGAAGAGTCAAGGTATTGACGTTATCAACATGAGTGTGGGTGAACCTGATTTCATGACTCCCGACTTTGTAAAGGAAGCTGGCAAGAAAGCTATTGATGACAACTTCTCTAAGTATTCACCCGTACCAGGATATCCTGCATTGAGAGAGGCTATCTCGGAAAAGTTGAAGAACGAGAATGGCCTATCTTATTCGGCTAGTGAGATCATTGTTGGCACAGGTGGTAAGCAAGGTGTGTGCAATACTATCTTGGCGCTTGTTAATCCTGGCGATGAGGTGATTGTTCCAGCACCTTATTGGGTGAGTTATCCCCAGATGGCTAAGTTGGCAGGTGGCGAACCTGTCGTGGTAAGAGCGGGTATTGAACAGGATTTCAAGATTACGCCTGAACAGCTCGAAGCTGCAATCACCCCTAAAACCAAACTTCTCATTCTTTGTTCGCCAAGCAATCCTACGGGAAGCGTGTATAGCAAGGATGAACTAGAGGCTTTGGCTAAAGTGATTCTTGGACATGAAGACTTGTATGTGCTCTCAGACGAGATTTATGAGCATATCAACTATATCGGTGGACATGCTAGTATCGCTGCGTGCGAAGGTATGCGCGAACGTACCATCATCTGTAATGGTGTAAGTAAGGCTTATGCTATGACTGGATGGCGCCTCGGATGGGTGGCAGCACCACAATGGATAGTGAAAGGACTTAATAAACTACAAGGTCAATACACCAGTGGTACTTCTTCGGTGAGCCAAATGGCTGCCCTCGCAGCATATAAAGGGGATCAAAACTGCGTTGTAGAGTTTCGTAAGGCGTTTGAGCGTCGTCGCAATTTGATAGTCGACTTGGTTAAAGCTATCCCTGGATTGGAATGTAACACACCACAAGGCGCATTCTATGTGTTCCCAAAATGTGCTTCTTTCTACGGCAAGACAGATGGTCAAACTGTTATCAATAGCTCATCCGACTTTGCTATGTATCTCCTTGAGAAAGCCCATGTAGCCACGGTAGGTGGTGATGCGTTCGGAGATTCTGACTGTTTCAGAATGAGTTACGCTACAAGTGATGATAATATCAAAGAAGCTTTGAAGCGTATCGCTGAAGCATTGGCACAACTTCATTAATAGATAACAAATGTTTCTAAACGAGGACAATGCCAAATGTAATCGATTACGGCTTGTTAAAAGACGTTAACTATATTGTGGTATTCCTTATAATTGATTAACTTTGCGCTACGACTATATTAGTTGTAATCTATGATAGACGCAAAACAAGCAAATTAAAAAGATAATATAACAAGTTAAATTTATCAATAACTAAAAATTAATTTTTTCAAATTATGGCAACACAACAAAAAGCTGTAGCCCCCAAGAAACAGTCTGCGGGCTTCACAGGAGTTAGAAATGCATTCTGGATTATTGTCGTTTGCGCAATTATTGCATTCACTTTGTTCTACACTTGGTTCGGTAACCCTATGCACTTTGAGGGTGGCACAACCGCAGGTAACCCAGCTGACGTTTGGGGTACAATCTTCAAGGGTGGTATCATCGTGCCTGTTATCCAGACATTGTTGCTCACCGTGCTCGCAATGAGTATTGAGCGTTACCTCGCTTTGAAGACCGCTTTCGGTAAGGGTGCTCTTCCAAAGTTCGTTTCAAACATCAAAGCAGCTCTCGCAGCTAAGGATTTCGCTAAGGCTCAGCAGCTCTGCAACCAGCAGAAGGGTTCTGTAGCTAACGTAGTAAGCGCTTCTCTCGCAGCTTATCACGACATGGAAAGCAACGCAAATGCTTCTTTGAAGAAGAGCCAGAAGGTTGCTAAGATCCAGCAGGCTCACGAGGAAGCTACTCAGCTTGAGATGCCTACTCTTACAATGAACCTTCCTATCGTTGCAACTATCGTTACTCTCGGTACTTTGACCGGTCTTCTCGGTACTGTAACTGGTATGATCAAGTCATTCTCTGCTATGGGTGAAGGCGGTGGCGCTGACTCTGCTCAGCTCTCTGTCGGTATTTCTGAGGCCTTGATCAATACCGCATTCGGTATCGCAACTTCTTGGTGCGCTGTGGTTTCTTACAACTACTACACCAATAAGGTTGACAAGTTGACTTACGCCCTCGATGAGGTTGGTTATTCTATCGCTCAGACATACGAAGCAAACCACACAGAAGAGGCTTAATTTTTGCTAACCCTTTTAAAATCTTATCGCTATGGGTAAAGTAAAAATTAAGAAGAGCGACGTCTGGATTGATATGACTCCTATGTCGGATGTCATGACTTTGCTGCTCACCTTCTTCATGCTCACCTCCACATTCGTGAAGCCAGAGCCTGTGAAAGTGAACGTACCAAAGTCAGTATCAAAAGTAGACGTTCCAGCTAACGACGTATTGACGATCATCGTGAACCCCGTTGTAAAGAACGGGCAGACAACAGACGATGGTCAAGTGTTCTTGCGCATTGACAATACCAAGATCCTTGCAGGTCTGATCAATGACATGGGCATCCAGTTGACTCCTAAGCAGCTTGAGACATTCAAGGCTGAGACAACCTTCGGTATGAACCGTGACGACCTCCCTGCATACTTGTCAATGGCACCGAGTGCACGTTCTAAGATGCTCGCTGCTAAAGGCGGTATCCCCTTGGACAGCATTCAGGGCAAGCAGAGTGAGTTCCAGGATTGGGTTTATGCATATGAAACCGAGATGGGAACAGTGGATAATGTGAAGATTGCCATCAAGTCTGATGCACGCACACCTTACAAAGTAGTACGTAAAGTGATGAGCGAGCTCCAAGACCTTGGTATCTCTGACTATTATCTGATTACCGAGTTAAAGTCTAAGAAGGAGGATTAACAATGGGAAAGAAAAAAGAAAGCAAGCAAAAGAAGATAACTGTCCGCGTAGACTTTACGCCTATGGTGGATATGTTGATGCTTCTTATCACATTCTTTATGCTCTGTACCACATTGAGCAAGCCTTCTTCAATGCAGATTTCTATGCCTGCCGACCAGCAGCAGCAGAACGAAAAGGACCAGAAAGAAGCTAAGCAGAGTGCTACTATCACTTTGTATCTAGCCGCAGATAACAAGGTTTACTACGGTCAAGGTATTCCAAAGTATAGCGATCCAGCATGGCTTAAGGAAACAACATGGGGCGAAGACGGTGTTCGTAAGGTGTTGCGTGATCACACCACCGAGGAACACGTGAAGCCAGTTGTAGAAATGGAACTTGCTGTTCAGAAGCTTTTGGCTGAGCAGAAGGCTAATCCAAAGAAGATCACTGACGAAGTATACAAGCAGAAGTTGTCTGACATTAAGAGCGGTAAGCTCGATGGCAAGACCATCACACCTCTTACTGTGATTATCAAGCCTAGCGACAATGCTTCATACAAGAACGTGATTGACGCTCTCGATGAAATGCAGATATTGAATATTGGTATTTACGTGATTGACAAGATCAACGATCAAGACCGCGGTTTGTTGGACTTGAAGAAGATCAAGTTGTAAATTTGCGTTGAATAACATTTAAAACAAGAACACAATGGCAAAAATAGATTTGTACGATCCCCAATGGATCGATATGGTTTTCGCCGGAAAGAACAAGGCGTATGGTGCTTACCAGCTCCGTCGTGGTACTTCTGGTCGAAATATCAAGGCATTGTTGATTCTGATTATAGCTGCAGTTTTCATCGGCGGTTTCCTTGGTTACCTTGTTTGGAAGAACAAACATGATGCCGAGTTGCTCGCAGAGTACAATCAGAAGATGGAGCTTCAAGCCTTGAAGCAAGCTCAAGAAGAAGCTAAGAAGAAGAAAGACCAGCCCAAACCAAAACCAAAAATTGAACCTGAAAAGGTGGTTGAGCAGGTTAAGAGTACAAAGGTTAACACCGTTCCTGTCATCAAGGAAGACGACAAAGTAGACGTCAACAAGATGATGCAGAGTATGGATAAACTTGTGCAAGACAAGCGTACATCTGGTGCCGAAGAGGTAAAGGGTACTGACAATGCTACAGCTGTTGCAGCAGCGCCTAACGTTGCTACACCTGAGCAGGTTGCTCCTCCCCCTCCACCAGCACCTAAGGAAGAACCAAAGCCAGAGGTTAAAGAGGTTGAAAACAAGATCTTTACCGTTGCTGAGCAGATGCCTTCTTTCAAGGGTAACGTGAACCAGTGGTTGTCTACACACATTTCTTATCCTGCAGTTGCTGCAGAGAACAACATTCAGGGTCGTGTGATCGTGAAGTTCGTTGTCGGCAAGGATGGTAGCGTAAGCCAAGCACAGATTGTTCGTGGTGTTGATGCATCATTGGACAAAGAGGCTTTGCGCGTGGTTAATAGTATGCCAAAATGGAATCCAGGTATGAACAATGGTCAGCCTGCTAACGTTTGGTTTACATTGCCTATCACCTTCAAACTTCAGTAAGTTTTATTTAACATGAAAAGACCTATATTCTACATTGCTTTTGTAGGATTACTTATAATCTCCTCGGTTGCTTTCCTTGCATGTAACAGCAAGAAAAACGACCGAGGAGGTCGTACAGATACCCCTACTAGCGGCACAATCACCTTCTATTGTGACGAGAGTTTCAGTCCTATTATAGAAGAAGAGCGTAAGAACTTTGAGTACACGTATCCCAAAGCGCATCTCAAAGCCGTGTATACCAATCAGAACGAGGGTATGAATAAGATAATGGATCTCAAGACCAGTCTGCTTATCACCGCTCGTGACCTTACCAAAGGTGAGATTGCTATGCTTAAGACCAAGCAACGTTCAGCCACAGTTTTCCCCATTGGCTACGATGGTTTGGCTTTAATTGTAAATAGAAACAACACAGATACTTTGATTACAGCCAACGATGTAAAGCGTATCTTCGCTGGTAATGTAACTAAGTGGAATCAATTATATCCCCAATCTAAGTTAGGAGACATCCAAGTGGTGTTTGATAATAAAGCATCTGCTACATTATATTATGTGGTTGACTCGCTTCTTGGCGGCAAACCTATCAAAGCTAGTAATATTGTAGCAGCTAAAAGCAGTAAAGGCGTGATTGACTATGTTCAGAAGACACCGAATGCGATCGGTGTTATCGGTTCCAATTGGCTCAATGATAAACGCGACACCACGAACCTTACGTTCAATAAGGATATCAATGTTATGTCGGTGTCCAATGGTGACAAAGCTACTAAAGGAACTAGCTTCCTGCCTTATCAGTACTATCTCTTGACGGGCGACTATCCGTTTTGTCGTACTATCTACTGCATCTGCGTAGATCCTTATCGTGCTTTGCCTTGGAGCTTCGCCAATTATATCAGCGGTCCTACGGGTCAGTTGATTATTCTAAAGTCTGCAATCTTGCCTTATCGAGGTGATATTCAGATTAGACAGGTGAACATTACGCATTAAACCTTGACTCCATTCTCATATCCTTCGATATGATATGGAAGTCAATAAGCGTCGTCTTAACCGCTCAATGTAGAGCAACGTTTATGCAGAACGACTTTACACAATGGTAGTGGTCTCGATGTGAAAATAGAAACGAATGTCACTTTGTGGTTTAAAAATTCTTAATGGAATAAACTTATTAGTTTTCTTTCCATCTTAACAATAGATAATCATAGAATTATGAAGAAGTTGAAATATTTAGTAGCTGGACTGTTGATAGGTTTATCAATGCCAGCAGTAGCACAAGAGGTAAGTTATCAGCAGGCACTTAAGCCCATTTCAGAGGTGTTGTCTGCTAATCCTAACGACCCTAAGGTAGGTAAAGACCTGATCAATACTTACAAGAAAACTTATAAGAAGGACGCTGAAGCCCTCGTAGGTCTTGGTACAACCTTCCTTCAGGTACACCGCTTCGATGATGCACAAGCAATGGCCGATTTGGTTTTGGCTAATAAGAAGTTCAATCAGAGTAGTGCATACGTCCTTCGTGGTGATATCGCAGCGTTGAAGGATAGCGTTGGTAATGCCGGTGCAGCAGCAGCTGAATATCAGACCGCCATCAGCATTGACCCACAGAATGTCTCTGCCTATGAGCGTTATGCGCGTGTATATCGTCACGTTAACTCTAAGGTAGCTGTAGAGAAGCTCCAAGAGCTCCGTAAGGTAAAGCCCGATTATCCAGTAGAGGTTACTGCAGCTGAGATTTATCTTGGTGACCGCAAGTATCCTGAGGCTTTGGAGTGGTTTGACAAGGCAGACAAGTCACAGCTCGATGAAAGCCGCTATTACAACTATGCTGTAGCTGCTTACTATTCAGGCAAGCCTGCTAAGGCAATGCAAGTAGTTGACGAAGGTTTGCAGAAGTTTGCCAATAGCGAATACCTCAGCCGCTTCGGTGCTTTGGCTGCCGTTGACCTTAAGAAGTATCCTGAAGCACTTACCTATTCACAGAACGTGATGGCAGGTAAGAGCCAGAAAAACTTCAACGACTATTACTATTATGGTCAAGCCCTTGCTGGTAACCAGAAGTATGCAGAAGCAATTGATGCTTATAACAAGTGTCTTGAGATGAAGAGCGACTTCAAAGAGCCTATCAATAAGATTTCTGAAGCTTACAAAGGAATGGGTGAAGAGGATAAGGCGCTTGAATATAGTCGCAAGTACCTCGATGAAAACAAGGACGCTTCATCTTCTGACTGGGCTAACCTTGCTCAGATCTATGTAGCAAAGGCAGATAAGGCAGATGCTTCTCAGCAGAAAGATTTCTACAATCAAGCTATGGCTGTGTATGAGCAGATGACAGGTAAGTTTACATACCTCAAGGACTGGTGCTGGATGAATGAAGCGCAGATAGCTCTTGGTAAGCTCAAAGACCTTGATAAGTTTGCTGAACTCCACAAGAACATCGCCGCTTTCGAGGAAGCTAAGACTGATAAGGATCAGCAATCACTCAACTATCTGAAGAATTCTTACTATTCATTGGGTTACTATTACACCACAAAGCAGGATGTAGAGACCGCAAAGAGCTACTTCCAAAAGTTGCTTCAGATTGATCCTAACAACGAAGAAGCTAAGAAGTTCCTCGCTGAATAATCCGTTTAACACGATACATTCATCTTAATAATGCAAGGTGAATGAGCAAAATATTAAGGTCGTCCGTTCGTCGGACGACCTTTTTTCATATAATACCCGCAGATGCGACCTCCTTTCCGTCAGAAAATTCGTACCTTTGCAATTTAAATGCGGAGTGTGGTTTTATCGCTCCCTATCTATTGATCAACCAATCGCAACACACACATGGCAGAATCAAACTTCATCGACTACGTCAAGATACAGTGTCGGTCCGGTAAAGGCGGACGAGGATCTATGCACCTCAGACACGTCAAGTATAACCCCAATGGCGGTCCCGATGGTGGCGACGGTGGTAAGGGCGGTAGCATCTACCTGCGAGGCAACCACAACTACTGGACGCTGCTTCATCTGAAATACCAAAAGCACATTTTTGCCGAGCACGGTGGCAATGGCGGACGTGACAAATGTCATGGCACGGATGGTAAAGACGTCTATATCGATGTGCCATGCGGTACCGTGGTGTATAATGCCGAGAACGGACAATACATCTGCGACGTCACTTATGATGGCCAAACCGTGCTGTTGCTCAAGGGCGGACGAGGCGGACTGGGCAACTTCCAGTTTCGTACCTCAACCAACCAAGCGCCCCGCTATGCGCAACCCGGTGAACCCATGCAGGAGTTGACCGTCATTCTTGAGCTCAAACTGCTTGCAGACGTAGGTCTTGTGGGATTCCCCAATGCCGGCAAATCCACCTTGCTTTCCTCGCTGTCTAGCGCCAAGCCTAAGATAGCCAACTATCCCTTCACTACGATGGAACCCTCGTTAGGCATTGTGAGCTATCGTGACCATCAGAGTTTTGTGATGGCGGATATCCCCGGAATCATTGAAGGCGCAAGCGAAGGCAAAGGTCTAGGTCTACGCTTCTTGCGTCACATCGAACGCAACTCGCTCCTGCTATTTATGGTGCCAGGTGATACGGACGACATCAAGAAAGAGTATGAGGTGTTGCTCAACGAGCTCAAGCAGTTTAATCCCGAGATGCTCGACAAGCAACGCGTGCTGGCTGTGACCAAGTGTGACCTCCTAGACGATGAATTGGTTGCTATGTTGAAGGACACATTGCCCACCGATCTCCCCGTGGTGTTTATCTCAGCCGTGACCGGAATGGGTATTGATGATCTCAAGGATGTGCTTTGGGAACGTCTCAACTCCGAGAGCAACAAACTGCAAGAGATCACTGCAGAAGACACCCTCGTTCACCGCAACAAGGATATGGCTACGTTCATTGACGAGCTCCATGCTGAAGGTGCGGATATTGAGGATTGCGAGGTTGTGGACGAGTATGATGATGTAGAAGACCTAGAAGATTTCGAATATACAGATGACTGATACCATAATCCATCCATACACCCTTGCCGCTGATGTGAAGGCTTTCAGCACCACACGTCAAGGTGGCGTGAGCAAGGGAAGCTACGGCACCATGAACATCAATCCGTTCTGCGGAGATGACGAGGAGGCTGTAGCCCAAAACCGTCAGATTTTAGCCGATACCTTAGCGGTGGATGCCTCGCGCATCATCTTGCCCCATCAGGTACATGGGATAGAATCGCGAATGATAGCTGAGGAGTTTCTTCAGTTGCCCGCCACTATTCAGAGCCAACTCCTTGAGGGTGTAGATGCTGTGATGACCAATGTCGCTGGCGTGTGCATAGGAGTATCTACCGCCGACTGTATCCCCGTATTGCTCTACGATGCCACTCACCATGCTGTGGCAGCGGTGCATGCTGGTTGGCGCGGAACGCTCAATCATATCGTGATGAAGGTCATCAGAGAGATGGCTGTGATGTTCCACACATCAGCCAAAGACCTGAAAGCCATAATTGGTCCTGGTATATCTGAAGCCAACTTCGAGGTAGGACAAGAGGTGTATGACCAGTTTCAGACGCTCAACTTTGATATGGATCGCATCGCTAAGATGCACGATAAGTGGCACATTGACCTGCCGTTATGCAACCGCTTGCAGCTAGAAGCCTCTGGTATCAGTGCAGACAACATCCAAGAGGCTGGTATCTGCACCTACGATGCAGTGGATACGTTCTTCTCTGCCCGCCGATTGGGCAAGGAGTCGGGACGTATCTACACAGGTATAATGCTTGCGTAGCTCGCCCGAAGCACCTTGCTTGCTATTGCTCTTAATCGCTTAAGGATAGGACGAGTACACCTTTTAGTACTTAAGCAAGTACCGATTAAGTATAAGCAAATATCTTATTAAGGGAGAAAAATGCAAAAAGTCCCTTTTCCTCCAATCCGATGATAGATCCGGATGTGGGAAAAGGGACTTTTCGGTTATCTAGAAGCCGCCATCAATGCTTGTGTCTATTGGCACGTTGCTGACGATATTTGGCTTTTTGCTTGGCTGATCCTGAGCCGTGGGCGCCGGTAATATACTTCTTTTTCTTGGCTTTGGTCTTAATCTTTTCTTCTTTCGGTCCACCCTTAGGTGCGCCTCTGAAGACCATGCCGTTCTCTATTATATCATCGATATCACTCATAGCTATTGAGAAAGGGAATTAATGGTGGAACAAACGTACGTGGGTGAATGCCATGGCGATGCCATACTTGTCACAGGTATCAATAACATGGTCATCACGGATGCTACCGCCAGCCTGTGCGATATACTCCACACCACTCTTATGGGCACGCTCAATGTTGTCTCCGAAGGGGAAGAAAGCGTCTGATCCCAGTGCTACGCCCGTGTTCTGAGCAATCCATGCCTTGCGCTCCTCAATGGTTAGAGGCTCGGGACGCTCGGTGAAGAACTGCTGCCAGGTACCATCAGCCAAGAGATCCTCCCACTCGTCACCGATGTAAAGGTTGATAGAGTTGTCACGATCAGCGCGGCGAATCTTCTCCTTGAAAGGCAATGCCATCACCTTAGGACACTGACGCAACCACCATTCGTCAGCCTTGCTACCAGCGAGGCGGGTGCAGTGGATACGGCTCTGCTGTCCAGCACCGATACCGATGGCCTGTCCATCCTTGACGTAACATACCGAGTTGGACTGGGTATACTTCAACGTGATCAGCGAGATGATCAGATCGCGCTTAGCTGCATCGGTGAATGTCTTGTTCTTTGTAGGAATATCCTCAAACAATGCTGGGTCGTCCAGCTTCACATCGTTGCGCTGCTGCTCGAAGGTCACGCCAAAGACCTGCTTGTGCTCGATAGGCTCGGGTACATAGTTGGGGTCAATCTGGATGACGCAGTAGGTACCCTTGCGTTTCTCCTGAAGGATGGCAAGCGCCTCGGGCGTATATCCTGGTGCAATCACACCATCAGATACCTCGCGCTTAATCAGACGCGCAGTGGCCTCGTCACACACATCGCTCAGGGCGCAATAGTCGCCATAGGAGCACATACGGTCAGCACCGCGAGCGCGGGCGTAAGCAGATGCAAGGGGAGTGAGCTCAAAATCGACGTCATCCACAAAGTAGATCTTCTTCAACGTGTCCGTCAAGGGCAGTCCTACGGCAGCGCCAGCGGGGCTGACATGCTTGAATGATGCTGCGGCGGGCAGACCTGTAGCTTCCTTGAGCTCCTTGACCAGCTGCCAACTGTTGAGCGCATCCAGCAGATTGATATAGCCAGGGCGGCCGTTAAGCACCTCGATGGGCAACTCACCCTCACTCATGTACACGCGTGCGGGTTTCTGATTCGGATTGCATCCGTACTTTAAGGCAAGTTCCTTCATATTATGTTTCCTGATGTTTTGATTCTCAGCGCAAAGGTACAAAGAAGTTAGGGAAAATGGTTCATGGCTTGAAAAAAACTCCTACTAAATTGTTTGAAGTCTAAACTTATCTATACCTTTGTACATGATTAGCACTTAATGTAATGAAACGAGAGTTTAGAAAAATCATTTTCGAGTTTGGCTCCAAGCATGCTAAAACCGCCAATGTGAAGCCAGACCTTGAACAGCTTTCAGCAGATCTTGCCACCAAGAACATCAACCTCAAACCTTACTCACTCAAGAAGCTACGCGGCTACCTGTTCCGCGAGCAGCTCTCTGAGCATACGCTCAACCGGTTGGCGCTCTTTGCAGGCTTCCAGAGCTGGCACGACCTCAAGCAAGCGCTCCACGGCGTCAACGATCCCAAGCAAAACTATGAGGCGTGACGCACCCCAGGGAGCCTCGTGCTCACATGAAACAAAATAGAAAACCGTTGCTCTTTTGCCATTCATGACAACAGAGCAACGGTTTTCTGTTAGAGCCAGTCCCCTCCGCTGACGAAGGGGGATGGCTCTCGATGAGTGATTAGCCAGCAACAACGTTGGTGCGCTTCTCCTTGATGCGAGCTGCCTTACCAGTGAGCTTGCGGAGATAGTACAACTTAGCACGACGTACCTTACCACGCTTGTTCACCTCGATTGACTCGATGTTAGGTGACTCGATAGGGAAGATACGCTCTACACCTACTGTTCCAGACATCTTGCGAACGGTGAAACGCTTCTTGGTGCCTTCACCTGAGATTCTGATTACTACGCCGCGATAGAGCTGGATACGCTGTTTGTTACCCTCGACGATTTTGTAAGCGACTGTGATAGTGTCACCTGACTTGAATGCAGGAAACTGCTTGCCGGTTGCAAATGCTTCTTCAGCAACTTTAATTAAATCCATTGTTTGATAATTAAATATTGTTTGTCGTTCCAACGCAACGTAGATCATGACTCATCCATGCCCAGCGGTTGCGCCGAAAAGCGGATGCAAAGTTACGAAAATCTTTTCGACCACAACGCCGTGAAGCGTTCTTTTTCTGCAATTTAACAGAATTTTCTCATCCTTCAAGGCACCATAAGGCTTTTTCTTACTAACTTTGCATGTATGAAAACATTCACTCACTCATCACTCATTGCCAGATCCGTACTGGCGCTGAGCACCTTGACGCTCGCAGGATGTGGTTCTCACTACCAGCTCACCAGCGTCAGTAAGACCCAACTGCTCATCGATAGCAAGTATGACACCCACCCCGATGCACAGGCTTCAGCTTTCATCGCCCCTTACAAGCAACAAGTTGACTCGATCATGAGCCCCGTTGTAGGTGTGGCTGATCATTATATGTATGCCATGAAACCCGAGAGCGATCTGAGCAACCTTGCCACCGACATCCTTGTATGGGCGGGCAAGCTATACAACGAACAACCCCAATTTGCTGTATATAACATGGGCGGTCTGCGCGCAGCTATTGCCAAGGGCAACGTCACCGTGGGCGACATCGTGGATGTAGCACCCTTTGAGAACAAGATATGTTTTCTCACGCTCAGTGGTGAGAAGGTGTTGCAGCTCTTCCGCGAACTGGCACACACACAAGGAGAGGGTGTGAGCCATGCCGTTCGATTGGTGATAAACACCAAGGGTGAACTGCTCTCTGCCACCATCAACGGTAAAGAGGTGGATCCTAAGGCTTCTTACCGCATCGCTACCATCGATTATGTAGCGGCAGGCAATGACAAGATGCAGGCATTTCAAGCCAAGACAGATGTCAATCAGCCCGAAGACGAATCGAACAACGTGCGATATGTCATCATGAAATATTTTAAGGAGAAAACCGCTAACGGCGAGACCGTATCCGCACATAAGGAAGGTCGTATCACCATCGTAGAATAATCATCCACACTAACATGAGGCTTACAATGAAGAAAACACTGTTCACGTTGCTTCTCATCGCCTTTACCACCACCGCATGGGCGCAGAAGCATCTCACCATACTGCATACCAACGATACACATAGTTGCATCTATCCCTTATCTCCCAATCTTAGCGACACCGCCACGGCGGGCAGAGGAGGCTTCCTCCGCCGCATAGCTATGCTCAAAGAGGAGCGCGCCAAGGACCCCGAGTTGTTGCTCTTTGATAGTGGCGACTTCTCACAAGGCTCACCTTACTATACGCTGTTCAAGGGAGACGTAGAGGCCGGACTGATGAACGAGATGCACTATGATGCCGGAACGATAGGCAATCATGAGTTCGACTATGGTCTAGAGAATATGGCAAGGGTGTTCCGCTTGCTCAATTTTCCCATCCTCTGCTCCAACTATGACTTTAAGGACACACCGCTCAAGGACATCGTGAAGCCTTATACCATCATCAAGCGCAAGGGGGTAAAGATTGGCGTGTTTGCCTTATGCCCTAAGATGGCAGGCCTTGTGGTAAAGGAAAACTATGAACCGCTCCAATATCTTGATCCCATCGAGGTGGCTAAGAAGATGGTTGCCACGCTCCAAGCACAACACTGCGATATGATTATCTGTCTGTCTCACCTTGGATGGCAGATTGAAGGCGACGATGATGTGAAGCTCATCAGCGCCACACGCGGCATAGACCTTGTTCTTGGCGGCCATTCCCACTCGTTGCTGAAGAACCTAGAGTATGTCAACAACCTTGATGGCAAGGCTATCCCCGTGGATCAGAACGGCAAGAACGCCATCTGGATAGGCAAGCTCTCCCTCACCTTGGATAAGAAATAATCCATCCTAACGGCATTATATCTTGCCGAAACTCATAGAAAACATGCACTTGCGGCAGAATATACAATGTTATATTTTGCCGCAAGTGTGTTTTTTTAGCACATTCGCGGCATATTATAATGCGTTTACCGATATGATTATAGGAAGAAAAGAGGAAATAGCGGAGCTCAATCGGTTGTACCATAGCGAGCGCATTAGATGCTGAAACTTCTTGACAAAACGCTTCTTATAGCTTCGATATTATTCAGCTCAAGCCGAATGGCCGTGAAATAGGCTAAAAATGCAACATCCTGTCAGTCAATATGTTGTCGATGTAGTGTTGCGTTTGTGAACTTAAAAATATCTCTTTAATTCTTAAAAGCCTATTTTCCGGCTTCCAATAGAGCCCCTTTCGCCTTCCAATGGGATGCCTTTTGCCTCCTAACGGAGCCTCTTTTGAATGCCAAAAGGTGTCCTTTCAGACTTTCATTATCCCACTATTTCTTAGCAATCGCTCTCCGCTAACCTATCAAAAATCTCTTTCGAAGATTTTTGTGGAGCTATTTTTATGACTTTACTTTTACATTATTGGTCTTTGAAAGGGGCATCAGCGTTATCGGCGCAGTATCGGAAAAAGCCGCTCTATGCAGAAGCTATAAAGCCAAGGACAATGCCAAAAGAGGAGAAAGTGGGTTTTCTGAAACAACGAGTTGTTATGATTGTGAAGCCAAAGAAACATTCAAGATAGAATATAGATAGGTTAAGATGTTGAAGGAGAAAGCGGTATGGGGACAGATGTCAACGGGTCTGATGCTGCAATGTGCTGTTTTCTAAGTCACTTCCGCAACACGCTAATCGCTCCAATCGTATGCAAAGGTTCGGAAAATAATCGAATACATCCGATAGAAAACCAAAAAAGCCCTTGTCACCAAGAGCTTTTTTGCGGTATACGTCCACTTGTAAGGACGCATTGAGGTATGTATTTATTTTTTATAAATTACCAATCACGGCTGAAAACGTGTTGACCAGCTACTTAGAGCGCATCGATCACGGCAGAGATGCGGCTGAAGATCTCCTCTACTGTGCCGAGACCTTCCACGTGGTGGTGGATGCCTTCTTTCTCATACCAGTCGATCAGCGGAGCGGTCTGTGTGTGATATACGTTCAGACGCTTCTTGATGGTCTCTTCGTTATCGTCGCTTCTGCCACTCTGCTGGCCGCGGAGAAGGAGGCGCTTCATCAGTTCGTCCTCAGGAACGAAGAGTTCTATCATTGCTGCAACCTCATGATTGCGCTCTGCGAGCATCTTCTTCAGTGCTTCAGCTTGTGGGATGGTGCGTGGGAAACCGTCAAAGATCACACCTTTGTGCTCCTTGCCGAAGCTGTCGTACACGCTTGCGAGGATGTCTACCATCAACTCGTCAGGAATCAACTGACCCTGGTCGATGTATCCTTTGGCTGTCTTGCCAAGCTCTGTACCGTTCTTGATCTCGTTACGAAGCACGTCGCCTGTAGAGATATGCTCCAGTCCGTACTTCTCAATCATTTTGTCGCTCTGGGTTCCTTTACCTGCACCGGGCGCACCAAAAATTACTATATTCTTCATTTGTTAGTTATGGGTTATTGTCTTCGGGCTCGTATGTGAGCTGAAGATGGTTTTCTTGTCTCTGTTATCCTGTGACGATAGGGCATAGTAGGGGCATAATAGGGGTGTGGTGGGTTATTCGCTAACCAGCGTGTAGATGTCTCTCAGACCGCGACCAAGCTGGTCATAATCTAAGCCGTAGCCTACAATGAAATCGTTGGGAATCTCCATGGCAGCATATTCGATGTTCAATGGCACCTTTAGCTTACCTGGCTTGAGGAGCAATGTGCAGACATGGATGCTTGCGGGGTTCTTTGCCTCGAGCTGACCTATCATCTGCTGCATCGTGGTACCTGTATCTACGATGTCTTCCACGATGACAACGTGGCGACCAGTGATGTCTTCCTTCAGCCCCATGACCTCTTTGACCTTACCCGTGGAGCTCGTTCCTTCGTATGATGCTACCCTTATGAATGTGATTTCGGCTGGGAAGCTGATCTCACGCATCAAGTCGGCAGCAAAGACAAACGATCCGTTGAGCACGGCGATGAATATTGGGTTCTTGTCAGCCAAGTCTTGGTTGATTCGTGCGGCTACTGCTTTGACACGCTTTAAAATCTCGGCTTCGGGGATGGAAGTCTCAAAGGTTTTGTCCTTGATAGTTACTCTGCTCATTGCTTGTTATGCTTATTTCGCGCAAAATTACGAAAATTATAGCAAATACCGCCTTTATGTTCTCATTAATTTTGTAATTTTGCAACTATGAAGATATTCACAAGTGACCAGTTACACGAGCTTGACCGTTACACAATAGAGAAAGAACCAGTCGCTTCAATTGATTTGATGGAGCGTGCGGCTAAGGCGCTGACCCTCGCTATCACGGACGAGTGGAATGATCGTACCCCGGTGGTGGTCTTTGCTGGGCCCGGCAACAATGGTGGTGACGCTCTTGCGGTGGCTCGTCTGCTTTTAGGACAAGGCTATAACGTTAAGATATATCTGTTTAACATCATGAATCATCTGTCTGACGATTGCGCTATCAATCGCCAACGGCTTCTTGATGATAAGCATGCGAAGGAGTTTGTAGAGGTGACAAGCAAGTTTGACCCACCCGAATTGTCTGCCGGAACACTTGTGGTGGACGGCCTCTTCGGTACGGGACAGAACAAACCGCTTGCTGGCGGATTTGCTTCGCTTGTCAAATACATCAACCATAGCCCTGCTACGGTGGTGAGTATCGATATGCCTTCGGGTTTGATGACCGAGGACAATAGCATGAATGTGCGTGCAAACATCATCCGTGCTGACCTCACGCTTACGTTTCATCAGAAGAAACTGGCATTCTTCTTTGCCGATGCGCAGCAATATATCGGTAGACTGAAGGTGCTTGACATCCGCTTGAGTCAGGAATATGTGCGCAACACCGATGCTCAGTACATGGTGTTAGAGGAAGATGACGTGCGCTCACGTATGCTTTCGCGTGATGATTTTGCGCATAAAGGACTCATGGGAAACGCGTTGCTCATCGCAGGCAGTTACGGAATGACCGGTGCTGCTATCTTAGCCTCACGTGCTTGCCTACGCGCTGGGGTGGGCAAACTGACCACGCATGTGCCGCAAAACAACTATATCGTGATGCAGACCGCAGTGCCAGAGGCGGTGTTACAGCTTGATGCTGATCGCGAAATCTTTAGTGAGGCGGTGGATACCGACTCTTATGACGCCTTGGGATTAGGTCCAGGACTTGGTCAAGAGGAGACTACGGCTATCGCAATGATCTCTCAGATACGTCGTGCGCAGTGTCCTATCGTGGCAGATGCGGACGCACTGAACATCCTCGCCAACCATCGCGCATGGGTGCAGCAGTTGCCTCGTGATATCATCTTGACTCCGCATCCATTAGAGTTTGACCGTTTGTCGGGCGTGACATGCTCTACCGATTATGAGCGGTTGACCAATGCGCAAGCTATGGCACAGAAATTCCATGTTTATATCGTCCTCAAAGGGCATAACACAGCTATCTGTCTGCCCGATGGACACGTGTGCTTCTGTCCCACAGGCAATAGCGGTATGGCTACGGCGGGTAGCGGCGATGTGCTCACCGGAATCATCCTCGGTCTCTTGGCACGAGGTTATCGTCCCGTTGATGCTTCTATCGTGGGTGTGTATCTGCATGGTTTGGCAGGCGATCTGGCAGTAAAGGATCTTGGAAAAGAAAGTTTGGTGGCGGGCGACTTGGTTCGTTATCTACCTAAAGCGTTCTTAGCATTGCAGGATTAACCTTGTTTTGTTTGTCTCTGATATTTCGTTTGTCAGACACAAGCAGCAATCTAAACAGCCTTATACATATTATATATAATAAAATTGCGGAGCTTTCATAGCCCCGCAATTTTGTTTTTAGATAGCTTCTAAAGCCTTATGATGTTGTCATGTGTCACTTCAGAGTGTGCTGCAGTGATGCAAGCGCTTAGTTGTTAATCGTGAAACTCTGATCAGCACCATTGGTTGCGTAGAACACCATGGTGAGTTTGCCCTCGGGATACTTATTCAGATCTATGGTAGCATTAAGGCCGGAAGCTGCTAAGGTGATTGTGTCGAGTTCCTTTTCGTTGCTATCTAGCACGATAATCTTGTACAAAGGATGGTTAGCTTGAGCGTAAAGCATGCCCTTGTCGCTGATCTGCACCTTTACCTCGACGGTCTCAGTGGGTGTTACGGCTGTAGTGGTGGTCACCACCTCGTGTTTGCTTTCCACAAAAGGTAAGCCCATAGCCATAATCATTTTCACACCGTAGTTCTTGCCTAACCTGCGATAACCCACGTTGCTGAAGTGGGTATGATCGTCTGAGAGAGGACATCCAGCAGATGAAACAACGTACGAATGTTGCAACACGTTGTGCATCTGATCAATCGTTTTGTTAGCTAGTGAGCAGTTGCCGTGGTATTCTTCGGCGCCAACCTCGCCTACAAGCAGTGGCACGCGGGTTGAATCGAGTTGTAAGTCGTTAAGGATGTCATAGTAGATCTTTCTCACTTCCTTGTTCCAAGTGGGCGAGTAAGCATCCGTTTCGCCTTGATGTAGCAGAATTCCTTTGATGACGCCGTCACGCTGGGCTTGCTTTGCAAGGGTGATCAAGCGTTGATAAGGATTGAAATCGTATTGTTTCATGATGTTGCGTGACCAGTCTTGTGTGAGCGTATCAGCATATTCGTGAAACCTATCCTTGTCAAAGGCGATGATAGGACAGCCCTCCACGGCTACTGCGACTAGTCCCACCTTGTCACAAGAGCCTTTGGTGTGCTCTAAAACGGTCTTGCCGAAGCTCCCTAACATGCTTAGATGTGAATCGGCTCTGACGATAGGAGGTAAGGCTTGGCGCCATTCTCCCATCTTGCGACCATCATTTCCGTCCACAGCTGAGAGACTAACGAGATTCTCTGGGATAACGGAGTCTTCTTTCTCGATGGCCCCCATACCTGCCATATTCGACTGTCCGATGCATAGGTATACCCAGAACTTCTTGTCTTGAGCGTTCATGCTCAAGGCGCAACAGAGTAGGGTGATGATGCAAAGAATCTTTTTCATATAGATAGATGATGTTAAAGGTTGTGTAAGTTAGATGAAACCAAAAAGCGGCAACTCCGTATTGGAGCTGCCGCCCTATATTATTGTCTTGCTAATAGATTAGTCGAGGTTAGCAAGCTTGTTCTCGCTGCCGAGCACGTCGGTGATCTTATGCTTGTAAAGGTCTACCATGTACTCACGAGCCTTACCACAATACTGGCGAGGATCGAAGTATTCAGGATGCTCTACGAAGGTCTGACGGATACCAGCGGTGAAAGCCAAACGAGAGTCAGAGTCGATATTGATCTTGCAAACTGCGCTAGCAGAAGCTTGGCGGAGCTGCTCCTCAGGAATACCTACTGCATCCGGCATCTTGCCACCGAACTTGTTGATAATGTCAACATACTCCTGTGGTACAGAAGAAGAGCCGTGAAGCACGATTGGGAAGCCAGGAAGCTTCTCCTCAATCTCCTTCAATACATCGAATGCCAATGGAGGAGGAACGAGACGACCGGTCTTAGGATCACGTGTGCACTGCTCTGGCTTGAACTTGTAAGCACCGTGTGATGTACCGATAGAGATTGCCAAAGAGTCGCAACCTGAACGTGTAGCGAAGTCGATAACCTCTTCTGGCTTGGTGTAGTGAGATTCCTCAGCTACTACTTCGTCCTCAACACCAGCGAGCACACCGAGCTCAGCCTCTACAGTTACGTCGTGCTGATGAGCGTAGTCAACTACTTTCTTTGTCAATGCGATATTCTCTTCGTATGGGAGAGAAGAACCATCGATCATTACAGAAGAGAAGCCCATATCTACACAGTCCTTGCAAAGCTCGAAGCTATCGCCGTGATCCAAGTGTAGAACGATCTCAGGATGGTTGCAACCCATCTCCTTTGCAAACTCTACAGCACCTTCAGCCATGTAGCGAAGGAGGGTAGCGTTAGCGTATTTGCGGGCACCTTTAGAAACCTGGAGAATAACAGGTGACTTCAATTCAGAAGATGCGGTGATGATAGCTTGAAGCTGCTCAAGGTTGTTAAAGTTGAATGCAGGAATAGCATAACCGCCATTGACTGCTCTCTTGAACATCTCGCGTGTGTTAACGAGACCAAGATCTTTGTAGTTTACTGCCATAATTGTTTATTATGATTAAAATGAATATCTTCTTTTTGTGTAACTTATACCTTTGATTTTCTTCAGTTGCAAAATTACTACATTCTTTTTTTAACACCAAACTTGTAACCTTATATAATGTGTCGAAAGTGTTAAATAACGTAATTTTGAGTACGGCGGCTCACCCATCTTATTCGTTTTGCCAAACGCACATAGCATTTCAAAAACGCAAAAAAGCCTCCCGCTTTTGACGAGAGGCTTCCTATTGGTTTATGCTAAGTGATGTCTTGGCTTACCTTCAGTTTCAGATTGATTAGCCCATGCTTCCATACAGAATCGCAAGAGGCTGAATATTGAATAGCAAGAGGCTCAAGATAGAATAGCAAAAGGTTGAAGACAAAACGATAAAGGGGCTAAGTCTTTATTTCTCCTTGGGCTCAATGCCTTTCCAGATGAGGGATGCTAAGGCACCACCCAGTAAAGGAGCTGCCACAAAAATCCACAAGTTGGTCACGGCTGTACCGCCTTGGAAGATGGCTGGACCGATGCTTCGGGCTGGGTTAACGGATGTACCAGTGAAGCGAATGCATGCTAGATGCACGAGGATTAAGGACAAACCGATTGCTAATCCCGCAAAATTGTTTGTCGCACCATTGGTCTTTGAGGTTGCACCCAACACTACAAGTACGAATACGCAGGTGTAGAATGTTTCGGCAAGGAATCCTCCGAGGCTTGTCACACCAGTTTGCAAGTCGTTAGCTCCTGTGCCTACTACACCGTCACCTGTGCTTGCTGTGAGCAGATACAGCAAGCCTGCGCCAACGATTCCGCCCAAGATTTGTGCCCCCCAGTAGCCCACTGCCTCTCGCACGGACATACGACCAGATAGCAATACGCCCAACGTGATAGCCGGATTGATATGACAACCGGATATGCCTCCGATGGTATAAGCCATCGCTACCACTGCCAAGCCAAAGGCAATCGCTGTTCCCACCACGCCGGGGATATTGTTTACGGGGTCACAACTCAATGCCACCGCAGCACCGCACCCCATCAGGGTGAGTACCATAGTGCCGATAAACTCGGCAAAATACTTCTTTGTTTCGTTCATGTTTAGTTATTCTAAGGGGTTAATATTGATCCTTTGTGAAAAAGATTGCGCAGATTTGCGTGCTGTTACTCGGTGTAATCGAATGACAGAACGTCTGCGTATGAACTGCTTGCGCCATTGCAGTAGATGCCGAGGGTCACTCCTGTGAATCCGCCTGCTACCTCCGTGGAGAGCAAGGAGGTGTTCAGCGCACCCACTTCGGTCCATGTGCCACGACGTGTCTGGCAGAGGAAGTGGTACATCAAGCCATCGCTGGTGATGCGGAGCTGCTGTACGCCCTTAGGTAACCCCACCTTGTTCACCACATAATCGATGCCTTTGAGCTTACAACGTAGCTGGGCTTGATAGCCTACTGAACTAGGTGTGACATAGAAATCATAGTGACCGTCAAAGATTTGGAACACCGAAAGCCCCACTTTGCTACCCGTCTTCAGTCCATTAGGGTTGATACTCAACTCTGCTACCATTGTGGGTGAAGTCTGACGGATACCGATAAAGGTGTTAGGATCGAGCTCGTCAAGTGTAGTTGTAGATGCGTGTAGACGCAGACCGGTGCTCTTATATTCATAGTTGGCCTCTACTGGTTGTCCAAGATGAATCCATTGTGCATCCAGTTTATCCTTCGTGAAGTCGTAATGTCCCTTAGCTTTAGGCATAGGAGAGAGTGGAAGGGTCTTTGCTTGCATCACGGTGTCGATGGCTTCGCCGCCATATACCACGGGCCATTCGCCTTCTTTCCATTCCACTGGAGCCAGATATGTCTCACGACCGAGGTGATGATATGAACCGCCATAGTTGCGATAAGCTAGGAAAATCACCCACCAGTTGCCTTGATGATCCTGTACAAAGTCGCCATGACCACAACCTTGAATCTGCTTTCCTTCTCCTTTGTGGTTGCAGTTGGTCAGGATTGGGTTAGCAGGATTAGCCTCATAAGGGCCATAGATGTCACGTGAACGGGCGATGGTGAGGTGATGTGCTAGCTCTGTACCGCCTTCAGAGATAAGTAGATAGTACCATCCGTCCTTCTTATAGATATGTGGTCCTTCTGGATAACGACCGCCAGCACCTCCCCAAATGGCTTTGCTCGGTGTGAGTTGCTTTCCCGTCTTGGGGTCAATCTGGCAAAGTGTGATTTGTCCATCGGGGTTAGATACCATATAACAGATGTCTCCTTCGAAGTAGAGCGAGGGGTCAATGCCTTGTTGCTCAAGCCAAAGCGGTTCACTCCAGGGCCCCTTTGGATCGGTGGCAGTGACCATAAAGTTGCCTCCGTTGCCCACGTTGGTGGTAATCATATAGTAAGTGCCGTTGTTGTAACGGATGGTTGGGGCATATATTCCGAGCCAAGATGTAGCATCCTTGAGGGGCAACTGCGATTTGCGATCAAGCACATTGCCAATCTGTTCCCAGTTTACAAGGTCCTTGCTGTGGTAGATAGGCACACCAGGGAAGTACTGAAAGCTAGAGTTTACGGTGTAATAGTCGTCCCCAACACGCACACAACTGGGGTCAGGATGAAATCCTGACAGTACAGGATTGTTGTAACTACTGGCTGACTGAGCCCATGCACCTATGGCAAAACATACCATAAGAGCGCTGATTAGTAATTTCTTCATTTTCGGTTTTATAGTTTAAGGCGTGGTATGAACGTTCCACGCTTTGTTATCATTTCATTAGGTACAGATGGCTCTTTGCGTTTCCTTGTTTAAAGAGCCCATTTCAATTGTTGACAAAATTACTAAAAATATTTGAAGAAATGTTCTTTTTGGTGCGAAAAGCATTGAAAAATGCGTGAAAATGATAAGTCACACTCGCTAAGATGCGCCTATCTGCCCTTGCTTGTTGTGAATTGGATGTGAATGGCAATTATTATCATTTTTCTATGGCAGTCCAATCTATTTGTATTATCTTTGCCTTTGCATTTCAAAACAGAAACAATGAAGATAGATAAAGAAGCAAATAAAGAGGAGTTTATACAACTCTTGCGTTCCACCAAGCGTGAAGGAATCGACTATGTGATAGAAGACTTAGAGCATGATGGCTTTTTTGAAGCTCCCGCATCGGCTGGACACCATCTCAACTGTGCCGGTGGACTATGCCAACACTCGCTCAACACCTATCGTGCGGGACTGATGATATGGGAAGGTTTGGATGCCCTTGACCCTTCGGTGCATAGCGAGGTGAAGAAGGAAAGCGTCATCTTGGCCACTCTGCTACACGATGTGTGCAAGACAAAGATATATAAACCCACGATGAAAAAGGCTAAAAACGCTCTTGGTGTGTGGGTAGAGCAGCCCGGTTACAGCATCAGTTACAAGGATCTGCCTATTGGTCATGGCGAGAAAAGCGTGGTGATGCTTCTGCTCTCGGGCCTCGAACTCTCTGATGAAGAGATCATGGCGATACGTTGGCACATGGGTGCGTTCGGCATAAACCTTAACAGCTACGAGGATGTGCGCAACTATGACACCGCCAAGAAGCTATCTCCATTGGTTCAGATCGTTGAGTCGGCTGATAGTATAGCCGCTGGTATCCTGGAAACTGGGGTCGAAGATCGCGAAAAACTATAACCCCGTTTCATCGTCATATACCATTGAGAGCCGCTCTACGCTTAGGTAGGGCGGCTCTCAATGTCTTTATAGACGTGTGCAGAACGTTGCACTCATGGTAAAACCTCTATGGCTAGCTTCCGAAACCCGCTTATAGGGCATGGTGCTATCTGTCAATGGATGCGATTAGGGCTGCTCGGGGAACAAGCCATGTAGACGTTCGTCTATCATATCCGTCACGCGGCGGAAGTCGTCAGGGTTGTTCTGAAAGTCGGTGTTATCCCCATCGACAATGATTATCTTACCCTTGTATTGCTTCACCCATTCCTCATAACGCTTGTTGAGCCCCTTGAGGTAGTCGATGCGCATGGTCTGCTCATAGTCGCGACCACGTTGCTGGATGTGTTCGATGAGATGAGGCACGGACGAACGGATATAAATCAGCAGATCGGGTAGCTTCACCAAACTCATCATTAGGTCAAACAGATCTGTATAGTTGTTGAAGTCGCGGTCACTCATGAGCCCCATGTCATGCAGATTGGGTGCAAAGATACGTGCATCCTCAAAGATGGTGCGATCCTGTACGATGGTATCAGTGGAACGAGAGATCTCCACTACATCGCGAAAACGCTTGTTAAGGAAGTAGATTTGGAGGTTGAACGACCATCGTTCCATGTCGTGATAGTAGTCGGCAAGGTAAGGATTGTTGTCCACGGGTTCATAATGTGCTTTCCATCCAAAACGTTTGGCAAGCAGGGTGGTGAGGGTTGATTTGCCCGCGCCGATATTTCCAGCAATGGCTATATGCATGTTGTTTCTGTATGTTTTAGGTATGATATAATGTTGGGGTTATTTCTGTTCGTCTGGGAACAGACCATAAAGGTCGCGATCTATCTTACTGGTGATGTATCCGAGGTCTTTGGGGTTGTTCTCAAAGTCCATCTTGTCTACGTCAACGATCAGAACCTTCCCAGGATATTGGTTTAGGATAAACTCTTCGTAGCGTTTGTTGAGGTTCTCCAGGTACTCTATGGGCATCTTCTGCTCGCAGTCGCGTCCGCGCTTCTCGATGTTCTTGACTAGATGCGAGATAGAGCATCTGAGGTAAATCATCAAGTCGGGATACTTCACCGCGTCAGTCATGCACCCAAATAGCTCCATGTATGTGGTGTAATCCTTCTCCGTCATGTTGCCCATGGCATAGTTGTTGGCAGTGAAGACATACACACCTTCATAGATGGTGCGATCCTGGATGATGGTCTTATCGCTTCGACTGATCTCCAATAAATCCTTGAATCGTTCTTTAAGAAAATAGATCTCCATAGCAAACGACCATCGCTTGAGATCCTTGTAGTAGTCGTCTAGGTACGGATTGTACGTGACGGCTTCATAACGAGGCTCCCAACCATATCGCTTCGCTAGCAGACGGGTGAGCGTGGTCTTTCCGCTTCCGATGTTTCCGGCAATGGCAATGTGCATGGAATGATTACTTGAAGGTGGTAGGTGTGCCATAACATCCGTTAGGCATTTGTATATGTAACATCGCGCAGATAGTAGCAGCGATGTCGGTGATATGTGTCTCGGCTGTGGTCTCGCCATGAGGCACGTTCCATCCCATGTATACGCAAGGGATGTGGGTGTCATATACGTATGGCTGACCATGTGAAGTGCCACCATAGTTGGGGTCAAACTTTCCGCCAAAGTACTGTGGACGAGTCACCACAGAAATCTCTCCGCTGCGTCCGCGGCAGTATCCATTGACCAAGCGCTCCTTGATTGGGTCAGGGATAGAGGCTTGGTTGATCTTCTCATTGTTCACCACGTAGAGATATTCAGGATTCTGCTTGAGCCATTCCACGGCTGCATCAATGATGGTTTCTTTGCTTGTAGACGTGGTGCTCCACACCGCTGGGTCGAAGGTAAACTGATAGTTGTCCTCCGGTAAGACGGGATTCATCGTCAAGCCAAACTTTCCTTTGAGGTAATTGTTGAGATCTAGGGTGGCTTGGTCATAGTCCCATGATCCAGCTGGGTATTTGTGCGCACGCAGCTGGTTATAGTTGTGTGCTGCACCATGGTCGGCAGTGAGGAACAAGAGGTAGTTGCCTTTGCCCACGGCATTGTCCAATGCTTGTAGGAAAGTGGTCAAATCCTTATCTAGCTGTAGCCATACGGCTTTGTTTTCCTTACCGCGAGTGGAGTACTGGTGGCCAATGGCGTCCGTAGAAGAGATGCTTACGGTAAGCATATCGGTCACGTCACCTTGTCCCAGCTTTTCGTTTTGCAGCAAGGCTTCTGCCATCTTGAAGGTCATCGTCACCCCCTCGGTAGAACCCTTGAGGTTGTATTTAGGTTTGGTATGGTTGGCTTTGTTAAAATCCTGTACCCATTGAGGCAACTCGCTCATATAGAACGTGCTGCTGACAAAGTGTCCAACAGATGAGTCCCACCAATAAGCGGCATTGGCAGTGTGACCAGCAGGGAGGATAGAAGCGCGATCCTTGAGCGCTACACCGAACACGCGCGACTGATAGTCGTTGCTCAGACGTAGCTCGTCACCGATGGTAGATACTCGCAATCGGTGCGGGCTCATCTGCCCTTTGGGGCTCTTTGAACCTACACTCTGTACGGCAGAATCTTGACAACAATACACGCTTTGGCCGTTCATATAGAAGTTGTTGCCGGCAATACCGCTCACTGATGGTACCGCTCCTGTATACACTGCCGAGTGGCCGATGGCTGTTACGGTAGGCGTATAGTTGATATGGGTGTTGGCACAAGAGTAACCTTCACGCAAAATGCGCTTCAAACCGCCTTCACCATATAGGTCATAATAATAGTAAAGGTAATCCCATCGCATCTGATCCACAACTAGTCCGACAACCAACTTGGGACGTGCTACCTGTGCTTGGGCACATAGCGCACAGACAAATAGTAATAGGGTAAGTATCTTTTTCATGCGAGCAAAGGTACAAAAATATTCTTAGAAGCCTTGTAATACTTGTTAAAAATCAATGACGTAGCTTCTCTCTGAAGTTGGTATTCTTCTTCAGATATGCCATCAAGAGGATAACGCTCAAGAAAGCCACTGCCAAAGCCACCGGATAGGATACCCCTGCAAGGCTGTCATAGCACCCATGCAAAATGGCGGGGATGGCAAGCGCCAACAGATAGAGCGACTGTCGGTAGCGAGGATATAGACCTGCCATACCTACAAAGTAGCCAGCGATACCCGAAAACATTGCGTGGAGGAAGGGTAGGGAGGTGAGACGGGCGATGTTGAGTACAAATGCCGTGGTATAGTCGGCTTGGATGTTCACGGTAGTCTGGTATTGCACACCCTCAAAGACACCAAAAGCGATACCCGCCATCAGTCCATAATAGACCATCGTCTGCGGTGTGAGTGGTTGTTTGGCTCTGCTGCGGATGATAAACAAGGGTATCATCTTGGTCAGCTCCTCTGTGACGCCCACACCTAAGATAAAGCCCAATAGGTTGTTAGGGAACGGAGCAGAGGTGAAGATGTAGAAGAAGTTGAGATTGTTCAGCCCCGAGAAGATGATAAACACCCCCAACTGGGTTATGAAAAACGTGCCAACGGTGGTCTTGATGTTTACCTGGTGTGTCCTAAAGAAGTAGGCGAAGAACAGACCCCAGATAGTGGCAAAGTAAAGACTGATGATGTAGAACATCAGATAACCGCCTATAGGGAGCAGCATGATGACCGATAAGGAGAGCCCCACGGCGGCAAGCAACAACAAGCGATGGTTCTCGATGATGGCTTGCCGGTTGATTTCTTCTACGGGAAAGATAAACTCTCTACCTATCTTGGCCAGTTGGCTGAACACCGAACCCTCATGTTTGCAGGTGGCTTTGACGCCATAACATGTGAGGATACGGCCCAACGTGTCATGGATGCCGGTATCCGTGTCAAACGCTTTGTCATGTAAGAGCAACTTACCTTCGTACACAAAGCGCGTCAATGTGTTGATATCGTAGGGACCATATTCCCTTTCGTTGCGTGTAATGAATATCATATTGCAAAGATACTAAATGTTTCCAATACGCCTAAAGATGGTCTATCAATTTCTCTATCAGTCGCGGCGTGGCATACGCTGATAGCTTTTCTTCTTCTATCCAGATATATTCGGGTGCCAACTGCGGACGCTCTTGTGCTTCATAAAGGTAAAGGTCAGCAAGCAACCTCTGATGCGTGAGCACGTGTTTCATCCCTTTGACCTTCAGCTGATAGAGAGGCTTCACGTCTTCTTGGCTGATTAGGGGTGGCTCCCATAGCCCTTCCCAGATATCACCATGCGGTCGGCGACGGATAGCCGTGAAACCATTACACCTTATATATAAATAGATAAGCCGCCGTTCCTTGATTTTTATTGTCTTCTTCTTTACCGGTAGCGCATCTATGCAGTGATGTCTGAGCGCATGACACCCCTCGGCCAAGGGACAAAGGGCGCAGTCGGGAGATGCAGGGGTGCACTGTGTAGCACCAAAATCCATCATGGCTTGGTTGAATGTGTCGGGTGCGTCATGAGGCAATAGCTCATCGGCTATCTGCTGAAAACATTTCTTCCCCTTACCTGTGTTGATGGGAATGTCAATGCCGAAGTAGCGTGCCAGGATACGATACACGTTCCCATCCACCGCTGCAACAGGTTGGTGAAAGGCAAACGAGGCAATGGCTGCAGCTGTATAGTCGCCCACACCCTTGAGCTGCCGTATCTCTTCAAACGTGTCGGGGAATCGACCCAAAGCTACAATCTGCTTGGCGGCAAAGTGGAGATTGCGGGCACGGCTATAATAACCTAATCCTTGCCACATGCGTAGCACCTCATCCTCAGAGGCTTGGGCGAGCGCATCCACCGTAGGGAAGCGCTCTATCATGCGTCTCCAGTAGCCTTCGCCTTGCACAATGCGCGTCTGCTGAAGAATAATCTCGCTCAGCCAGATGACATAAGCATCCTGCGTGTGACGCCACGGAAGGTCGCGTTGGTGCTGGCTAAACCAATCTAGAATGACAGCGGAGAAGTTCATGTTGCAAAGGTAAGCCTTTTTTGTCAATTAATACGTCAGCTTTTACAATCCGTCCGTTAAGGTTTCAGAATAAAAATCAATTTGTTTTTCGATGAAAATCAATTTATTTTCTTTCTAAAAATAATTTATTTTTCGTTCCGATAGTGGCTCCGTTGGTGTATGAAAGATGCGGTTTGATATGTTGATGGAGCAGCTTTCAGATGCTGAATGAGGATTTAAGCGCAAGGGATACGTTATCAGCTCGTTTGTATTAGCTACATCTTTCTATGTCTCTAGGTGTTTGTGATGGCACCAATCGCCAACGGCATATAGGTAGAATCGTTGTTATGATAGACTTAAAGAATATTTATAAATGACAAAAATCAAGAATAACCCATTGCTTTCATGCTCGTTGGTTTGCTCAAAATGAGGATAATCATTACTTTTGCGAGATAATCAAGATAACAAAACGAGATGAGAAAACAAAATCGTAGCATATTATGGATGTTGCCTTTGGTAGCGTTATTTGCCTTGCTTACCACTTCCTGCGCATCTAAGATGTCTGCCGTTAATGATCTGGAAAAGCTTTCCTATGACCTACGTGACCATTCGGCAGAGTATAGTGTGGCTCAATGGAAAAACCAAGCCGCACGCTTTGTGAAGATACGCAAACGCATAGAGAAATACAACTATACTGTGGCTGAACGTCAACGCATTGGTAAGCTTGAGGGCGACTGCCTCCGCTATGTGGCCAAAGGTGCAAAAGAGGGCGTTGTGGACAAGATTTTGGGCTATGGTAGTGAGCTTCAAGAAGTGCTTGATGCCATCTCCGGTCGTAACAGCGATAAGTGATAGCTGTGCCGTGCAGCATGGGTCGTGGTTTCAGATGTAGATAGCGGTGATGTCATGCCGTGAATGTATATATCCAAAACGATTGGCTTGGTCGGCTTGATAAAGGATAATAAAAACGGCGGAAACGCTGAATTTTTCAACTAAAAGCAAATAATCTTCGCAAAGAATTAGTATCTTTGCACATCTATAATTAAAAGAAAGAACAATGGCGGGTACAAAACAAATCAAAACTGCATTAATTTCAGTCTTCCATAAGGATGGACTTGAAGATTTGTTGAAGAAACTAAATGAAGATGGTGTACGCTTCCTTAGCACCGGTGGAACACAACAGTTTATCGAATCCTTGGGTTATCCGTGTGATAAGGTGGAAGATGTAACCACCTATCCATCTATCCTTGGTGGTCGTGTAAAGACCCTACATCCGAAGGTTTTCGGAGGTATCCTTGCACGTCGCGATAACGAAGGCGATATCCAACAGATGCAACAGTATGAGATCCCAGCCATTGATCTTGTGATTGTGGACCTCTATCCCTTTGAGCAGACAGTGGCAAGTGGTGCTAGCGATGCTGACATCATTGAAAAAATCGATATCGGTGGCATCTCGCTTATCCGTGCCGGAGCAAAGAACTTCAATGATGTGGTTATCATTCCAAGCAAAGCCGAATATCCCGTATTGCTTCAGTTGCTCAACACCAAGGGCGCTCAGACTGACCTAGAGGATCGTAAGATGTTTGCCGAACGTGCCTTCGGCGTAAGCAGCCACTATGACACTGCGATTCACGACTGGTTCGCTAGCAAATAACGATAAGCATATTATTTTCGAAAATATAGATTACAACTATTAGAATGGGATTCTTTTCTTTTATCCAAGAGATAGCCATGGACCTGGGTACGGCCAACACGATTATTATCAGCGATGATAAGATCGTGGTAGACGAGCCTTCTGTTGTGGCATTGGATCGTCGCACTGACAAGATGATTGCTGTTGGTGGCGAGGCTAAAATGATGTATGAGAAGGAACACGCCAACATTCGTACCGTCAGACCACTTCGTGATGGAGTGATAGCCGACTTTACGGCATGCGAACAGATGATGCGTGGCTTGATCAAGCAGGTGCACACAGGTAGCCGCCTGTTCTCACCCTCTTTGCGAATGGTGATTGGCGTGCCCTCAGGCAGTACTGAGGTGGAGCTACGTGCAGTGCGCGATTCAGCTGAACGTGCCGATGGTCGTGACGTATACTTGATCTTTGAGCCTATGGCAGCAGCCCTAGGTATGGGTATTGACGTAGAGGCTCCAGAGGGAAACATGATCGTTGATATCGGTGGTGGTAGCACAGAGATTGCTGTTATCTCCCTCGGCGGTATCGTGACAAACAACTCTATCCGTGTAGCGGGTGATGAGCTCACCTCTGATATACAAGAGTATATGAGCCGTCAGCACAACGTGAAGGTCAGCGAACGTATGGCTGAGCGTATCAAGGTGCACGTAGGTTCGGCTTTGACCGACCTTGGCGACGAAGCTCCAGAGGATTATATCATCCACGGGCCTAACCGTATCACCTCGCTTCCAATGGAAGTTCCGGTATGCTATCAGGAGATAGCTCACTGCTTGGATAAGACCATCGCTAAGATAGAGAATGCCGTTCTCTCTGCATTGGACAACACACCTCCCGAGCTCTATGCTGATATCGTACATAACGGAATATGGCTCAGCGGTGGTGGCGCATTGCTTCGTGGTATCGATAAGCGCTTGACGGATAAGATCAATATCCCATTCCATGTGGCTGAAGATCCTCTTCACAGCGTGGCTACAGGTGCTGGTATCGCCTTGAAGAATGTGGATCGTTTCTCATTCTTGATGAGATAAGCTGAAAGTTAAGCTGTAAAGGCAAATCGATAAAGGAAAGTCAAGGAAGTTGAAGGTTACGGCGTGAGAGGCCACGGAGGCTATAGTCGCAGGCTTTGATTTCTTTGACTTTATGTCAAGGCGAGTTCTAAAGATACTATCCCATCATAGAACGCGCCTTTGCTATATTTGTTTATAGAACAGAAATGCAATCTATAAGGAAAGACAATTAACATAGATTCAAGGTATGCATAATTTAACAGAGTTTCTTACCAAATACTTTCATTGCTTCCTCTTTCTGTTGTTGGAAGTGGTCAGCATAGTGCTGATGTTCCGATTCAACAACTATCAAGGAAGCGTATGGTTTACCTCTGCCAATTATGTAGCAGGCATCGTTTACGAACAAGAGTCGAAACTGCTCTCGTTCTTCAGTTTGGGGAAGGCAAACGAGGCTCTTACGAAGCGTAATCTCGAACTGGAGCAAGAGGTTAAGAGCCTTTCCAATCAGCTCTTTGACAAGACCAAGGACTCCACTTATCTCAAACGGGGACAGTTTAGGCTGCTAGAAAAGTATCATCTCATACAAGCTAAGGTGGTGGATAACACCATTGACCGTAGTGACAACTTCATAACGATCAACGTGGGAAGCGCAGATGGTGTGAAGAAAGATATGGGCGTGGCTTGTGGCGATGGCATCGTGGGTATCGTCTACCTAGTAGGAAGCCATTATTCGGTGGTCATTCCGTTGCTCAACTCTAAGTCGAATATCAGTTGTGCCATCTCGGGTCGCGACTATTTTGGCTACATCAAGTGGAGCGGAGGACCTTCTAACATCGCTTATCTCAACGATGTGCCCCGTCATGCGCGCTTTAAGATAGGTGACCGCGTGGTCACTTCGGGTTACTCGGCAGTGTTCCCTGCAGGCTTGTTGGTCGGTAAGGTGAAGAAGGTTTTCAATTCGCAGGATGGTCTTTCGTTCTGTGTGCAGGTCGAGCTATCTACCAATTTTGCTAACCTTCGTGACGTATGTGTAATCAACGAACCCGAGCTTGATGTACGTAAGCAGCTCCTTCAGGCAGCACAAGACTCAATCAAGCCACGCACTGATAAGTAAATCTATTTCTCTCCAACGCCCTAATCATTGAGAATATCATTATGAACGAAGATTTTTTAAGGAAGTTGTTGCTCTTTGTAGTGTTGTGCTTGGTCCAGGTATTGGTTCTCAATCACATCCATCTCTTTGGTTGTGCAACGCCCTTACTCTGCATATATTTCCCGATAACCATCCAGCGCAACTATCCGCGTTGGGCTTCATTGCTTTGGGGCTTCTCTTTGGGGTTGCTCCTCGATATCTTTGCCAATACACCGGGTGTGGCAGCAGCCTCTATGACGTTGATGACTTTTGTCCAACCTTATCTCCTCGCACCTTTCCTTCCGCGTGAAGCAGCTGAAGACTTCAAACCCACCATTACCTCTCTTGGCTTTGGTGTCTATACTGTTTATGCAGGACTGATCTGCTTAGTGTACACTTTGGTGTTCTTCTCGCTGGATATGTTCAGCTTCTTTAATATCCTTCAGTGGTGCGAAAACGTTGGGGGTAGCTTCCTGTTGACGTTCTTGCTGATTATGGTAATAGATAATGTGAGGAACCGCTGATGAAAAACTATGATCTAGAAAAGCGTCGTTACATCCTTAGTGGTGTTGCCATCTTTATCGTTGTGGTCTATATCATTAGGTTGTTTGCCCTTCAGATAGCCAGCGACGACTACCGGAAGAGTGCCGACTCTAATGCTTTCCTAAAGAAGGTGGAGTTTCCTGGACGCGGAGTGATCACCGATCGCAAAGGCAAACTGCTGGTTTACAATCAAGCTGCCTATGATATCATGGTGGTGATGAACGAGGAAAGCGGCAGATTGGATACAATGGAGTTTTGCCGTTCGCTCAATATCACCAAGGATTTCTTCATCAAACGAATGGCAGAAATAAAGGATCGAAATAAGAATCCAGGCTATTCGAGGTTCACGCAACAGCTCTTCATCAGTCAGCTTCCGGACAAAGAGGCGAGTGCTTTCCAAGAGAAGATGTATCGTTTCCCTGGTTTCTACATTCAGCGACGTAGCATCCGACAATATAAAGAACCCATTGCAGCACATCTCTTAGGCGATGTGGCTGAGGTGTCGGCTAGCGACGTGGAGGACGACGACTATTATCAGCCGGGCGATTATATCGGTAAGTCGGGACTGGAGCGACAGTATGAGAAGGAACTACGTGGACAGAAAGGTATCCAAATCATGCTACGTGATGCCCACGGACGTATCCAGGGACATTATAAGGATGGCAAGTATGATCAGAAACCAAAGCCGGGAAAGGATCTTCAGCTAGGTATCGATGCCGATTTGCAGGCGCTTGGTGAACGACTTATGGAAGGAAAGCTCGGCGCTATCGTAGCTATCGAACCTAAGACGGGGCAGATTCTTGCTATGGTATCATCGCCAACGTATGATCCGCGAATCATGATTGGTAAGATGCGCGGTAAGATTCAGTCGCAGATGACCCTCGATCCCGCTAAGCCTTTGCTCAATCGGGCTGTCATGGGACAGTATCCTCCAGGTAGTACGTTCAAGACTTCGCAGGCCGTAACCTATTATACGGAAGGCATTATCAGCGATTCTACACGATATGTGTGTAACCATGGCTTCTCGTTTCGTGGTCTGCATGTAGGCTGTCACGGCCATGCGTCACCCTTATCGCTTGTCCCTGCCATTAGTACCTCATGCAATGGATACTTCTGTTGGGGCTTATACTACATGCTTTCTAACCGCCAAAAGTATCCCACCTTGGACGCAGCAATGGACGTTTGGCGCGATTATATGGTCTCAATGGGTTTCGGTTATAAGCTCGGTATCGACATTCCGGGTGAGAAACGAGGCATGATTCCTAATGCAAAGTTTTATGACAATGCGTTCGGTAAGTGGAATCCGCTATCTGTTATATCCATTTCTATCGGTCAAGGTGAGATCAATCTCACCCCATTACAGATCGCTAACCTTGGTGCAACCATCGCTAACAGAGGTTATTACCTCACTCCTCACGTGGTGCGGCATATCAGCGGGGGACAGATAGATAAGAAATATTTTGAGAAACATCGCACCAAAGGAAGCGAAAAGAGCTATGAAGAGGTGATCAAGGGTATGATGTCATCCGTTGCTGGAGGTACGTGTGCACATGCAGTGCACCCAGGTTACAGTCTTGCGGGTAAGACCGGTACTGCCCAAAACCGCGGTAAGGACCACTCAGTGTTTATGGGCTTTGCTCCCGTAGATACGCCTAAGATTGCCATTGCGGTCTATGTGGAGAACGGTGGCTTTGGTGCTGTGTATGGTGTGCCTATCGGTTCGTTGATGATAGAGCAATATATCAATGGCAAACTCACCGATGGCGACGCTGCTAAAGCCGCCGAGATACAGAAGCGCCACATCTCTTATCCTTTCAAACGACCTCTGACGCATGCCGACTCGCTCCGCCTTGATTCGCTCAAACGCATCAATGCCGTCAAGGATTCGCTCAAAGTGGCACAAGATAAAGCCAAGATGGAACAGCAAAAGCTTGACGAAGCCAAGAAGGAGAAGCAAGATCAGGAAAAGAAAAACAACCAACCGCAGAACGATCCGGCTATCCGCGTAGACAATGAAGTCAAGCCGCAGAGCGAAGAACGCAAGGATGACGATAAGGATAAGAAGCCGCAGCGTCACGAACCCGATAACGATAAGAAACAAAAGAAGGATTAACGCATACGAAAAGGAGCTTTAAGCATGACTAATAACAATGGGATAAGCAAACAACCAGGTGTTCTGCAGTCGCTCGACTGGTGGACGATAGGTATCTATCTCGCCTTACTCATCTTTGGTTGGGTAAGCGTTTGTGGTGCCAGTTACACCTATGGAGACACTGATATCTTCTCAATGAGCACGCGCTCGGGTATGCAGATTGTCTGGATCGGCACTAGTATCTGTTTGGGATTTGTGCTTTTGATGCTTGATGACCGCTTCTATGACACCTTTGCTTACGTGGTTTATGCGGTGCTGATACTTGTTTTGTTTGCCACAATCTTCAATCCGCATGAGATAAAAGGCTCCCGATCGTGGCTTGTCCTTGGCCCGTTACGACTGCAACCCGCCGAGTTTGCTAAGTTTGCGACCGCTCTTGCCGTCGCCAAGTTTATGAGTACGTACGGCTTTTCGATGCAGAACATGAAGCATTTTGCCATGGCTTGTGGCATTGTCTTTCTCCCGATGCTCTGTATTGTGGGGCAGAGAGAGACGGGCTCGGCGCTGGTTTACTTCTCGTTCTTCTTGATGTTCTACCGCGAAGGCATGCCCGGAAGCATCCTTTTCACCGGCGTTGCCATGGTGATCTACTTTGTTGTGGGTATCAAGTATGAACAATTCATGCTGTTTGATACGCCTACCTCCATTGGTAAATTTGTGGTTTTGCTCTTGGTTCAGATCTTTTCTGCGGGCATGCTCTACAACTATCTCGGTGAGAAAACGAAGAGTTTGCGCCTTGTGGGCATCTGTGTCGGCATGACCTTGTTGGCGTTTTTGTTCTCCGAATACGTCATTCCGTTCGACATTGTGTGGGTTCAGATTGTTCTATCTTGCGCCCTTCTCGGTTTCTTTATATACCATTGGCTGAGCACTCGTTACCTTACCTATCTCTATATAGGGCTCTTTGCCTTGGGCTCTATCGCCTTTTTCTATTCAGCCGACTATGTGCTGAACAACGTGATGGAACCCCATCAGCGTGTGCGTATCAACGTTTTGCTTGGTCTTGATGACGACTTGGCAGGCGCGGGGTACAATGTTCATCAGAGCGAGATAGCCATTGGGTCGGGTGGATTGGAAGGAAAAGGATTCTTGAATGGAACCCAAACCAAGCTCAAATTTGTCCCAGAGCAAGATACCGACTTTATCTTCTGCACCGTAGGGGAGGAAGAAGGCTTCTTAGGATCGGCTTCGGTGTTGTTGCTTTTCCTTGCTTTGGTGTTGCGATTGATGAAGATTGCCGAACGACAACCATTCAAGTTTGGTCGAGTCTATGGCTATTGTGTGGCGGGAATCTTCCTCTTTCACCTTTTTATCAATGTGGGAATGGTACTTGGATTGACGCCTGTGATTGGTATCCCGCTGCCGTTCTTCAGTTATGGAGGTTCGTCTTTGTGGGGCTTTACGTTCCTCTTGTTTATCTTCCTACGCATTGATGCGGGGCGCAATCTGATCAGACAGTAATCGATTATGGCTTCTATCACATCTTAAGAAGCCCGTAGTAAAACGATAAACACCTTATTATAGTAGGTAAGAGACCTAATATAATAAGGTGTAATCTTATTCTTTAGTTAACCGAATGTTGTTCTTTGGTTAACTGAATGCTATTCTTTGGTTAACTGAATGTTATTCTTGGGTTAACCTAATCTTATTCTTTAGTCAACCGAATACCTACGCTCGATATGCCCGTGATACTCTCTTGGCGCATATTATGATTGATTGTGACGTAGAGCGAATCGCTGTTCTTGAGGTCAAACTGCGTCACCTTGCTGAGAAGTTCGGTCGAAGTGATGCCTGGCTTGCCCAGTGGCATACCGTCACTATCGGTGATGCGGATAGTGACCGTGTCCGTTATGGTTCGTTGTGAGGGGATAATGCGAGTTCGAACTACCAAGCTCAACTGCTGAAAAGGATACTCATGGTTGGCCAGCACACCCACGCTCATCTTATATCTACCAGCCCATTGTCTAGGAATGGCAAACTTCATCGTGTCATTATGTTCCCATTCGGTGACATTCACGTCATGGTAGCGGTCGTAAGTGCGGTCATCTTTACATCCCCATAAGCCCACCAAGGCAACGAAGAGCGCCGCTGCCACTGTTCGTGTGTATGCTTTGCGCATGATGGATGTTCCTCCTATTGTTTCTTGTCGTTGTTGTTTGGTGTGCGTTGAGCCTCATGCGGGTTTCCTTCCTTGCCTTGCTGAGGTTGGTTGCCACGTGGTTGTGCTTGACGATTGGGGCGGTCAGGGCGTTGACGACGCTTGTTGTTGCGTTGTTGTCTGTTCTGCTCCGTAGGCGCTTTGTCTGTCTTAGGCGCATTGTTATCAGCTCTTTCAGCTGCCTTTTCGGGCTTACCCACAGGCTTTTTAGCTTCTGCGGTAGGCTTTTCTGGTTTCCCTGCTGGCTTCTCCGCCTTTGCTGCCTCTGCTTTAGGCTTACGATTGTTCTTCTTTTTCTTTTTCTTGGCTTTATCAAAACGGCTAAGATCCGTTCCTTCCAATAAGTCCTTAGGCTTCTCAGGCTCCCTCTTTATATCATCGGGCTGAAGCGAATAAGGCTTTTCGCCTCTTCTGTTCATCTCGATAATCTCTCTTGCGCGTGCCGCAGAGATCACTTCCATGTTCGCGCCAAGGTTGCGATCGGTAGAGTAAGTGCACTCGCCACTGAGGATATCCGTCTTAAACAAGTGGTATTCGCCGTCCATCGTCAGTAGCGTAACCTCTTTGCTAGGCAACTTCTTGCTAGCTTCCATGTATGTATCTACCTCATAATTGAGGCAGCACTTTAGTTTGGCGCACATGCCCGCGAGCTTTGTTGGGTTCAGACTGATATTCTGGAATCGTGCCGCATTGGTGCTTACGCTAGAGAAGTTTTTCATCCAGGTAGCGCAACAAAGCTCTCGTCCGCAGGGGCCAGTGCCTCCGATGCGTCCAGCTTCTTGTCTAGCACCAATCTGTTTCATCTCTATGCGCACGTGGAAGGTGGCTGCTAGATCCTTGATAAGCTGTCTGAAGTCGACACGTTCATCGGCAATGTAGTAGAAGATAGCCTTGTTGCCATCGCCTTGATACTCCACATCGCCTATCTTCATATCCAAACCGAGGTTCTTTGCAATCTGTCTGCTCTCTATCATTGTATCGTGTTCGCGTGCCTTGGCTTGTTCATATTTTTCCATATCCGTCTCCTTGGCGATGCGATAGATGCGCTTGATGTCATCAGCCGACTTGAGATTGGCTTTCTTTAGTTGCAGTTTGACCAGCTGACCGGTGAGCGTCACCACGCCGATATCATGCCCTGGGTTAGCTTCCACAGCCACGATGTCGCCCTTTTTGAGCTCTAGGTTGTTCACGTTGTGGTAGTATCCCTTGCGTGTGTTCTTGAATTGCACCTCTACCAGGTCGGTAGTCTTGTCGTTACCAGGCACGTCGGCTAGGTAATCGTAGGTGTTAAGCTGGTGATCTTGTCTTCCGCAACCTCTATGGCATAGCCCTCTGTCGCAGCCATTCCATAGTTTGAAGTTCATATTTTTGTAGTCCATGACGATGATTCGTTGTGTTATTGATGTATTTATCTTAGTAGCAAGACAATCAATTGCAGTGCCATGTCAAAGAGAACGATCTTCTCCTTGGCGTTACCCTCGATGTCTTGTTGAGTCTGCTGAAACAGTTCGTTGATCTCAATGACGTTTTTCTCATTGATAAAGCGGGCAAACTTGCTTGAGAAAGCGTCTTCCTCCTTTGTCTGGAAGTTGAGCTCGGGTTGATGAAAGTTGTATATAAAGTTTTCACGCACCTGCTGCATGAAGTAAGTGAACAGTCTGATCTCCTTCTCTCTGCCCATAGCGGCTATTGTGTCGCACCATGTCTTGAGTCCTTTGAGGTTGCGCGCATAGCACAATCGCATCAGCGAGGCAAACTGCAGGAGAAACTCTCCGCGCTCATTGTCGGCGCTAAGAAACTCTAATGCGTGCAGCCAACTGCCGTGAGCCATATGCGCAATGCGTGTGGCATCGTCCGTTTGCAGTCCACGCTGTTCTATCAACGCTTGCCGAATGGTCTCTTCGTCGATGTGAGGTACGTCGATTCGCTGGGTACGACTGCGTATAGTCTCAAGCAACGACTCCGGTTCTTGACTGACGAGGAGGAACACCGTGTGCTTAGGAGGTTCTTCAAGGAGCTTGAGAATCTTGTTAGAGAACACCTCATGTGCCCTTTCAGGCTTCCAAATAATCACAACCTTGTATCCTCCCATGCTCGATTTGAGGGAGAGCTTGCGCGTCAAGCTATCGCTCTCGGCAGTGGTAATGATGGCTTGCTTGTTCGTTGCGCCCATGGCTTCCATCCACTGTGTGAAGGAAAAATAAGGGCTCTTGCAAACCATTTCGTGCCAAGGACGAGCAAAATCGTCACTTGTTGGCTTATACTCGGCTTTCATCTTGTCATGCCTAATGATAGGATACACAAAGTGAAGGTCGGGGTGTTCCCACTTGCGTATCATGGCTTCAGCGTTAGAAATGGTTACCGGCATAGACGGTGTGCCCTTGGTGAGAAGCTCAGAGGCATACGCCAAGGCAAGCGCCAACTTGCCCACGCCCTCATCTCCACATAGAAGGAGTGCTTGCTGAACACGATCCTCCGCTATGGTCTGCATCAAACGTTGTTTGATTTTGTCCTGTCCGATGATCTCGCTGAAATCCATGAGATGCCTAATCATTTAGTTGAATGGGTACAAAGGTACAAAAAAATGTGCACAAATCCTATTCTCTTCCTCTTTGTTTTTCGTTGTGTTGAGCGGCGTTTACGATTGTTTTGTAGAAGCACGAAAGAAGAATGGGAAAACGATACTGCGCCGCCCATTGTATCAGCATTCCTCAACGAATCGTCCATCGTATCCGAAGCAAAATCAGAAACCTATCAAACAAAAAATAGGGAAAGCCATTGCTGAAACGTATTATAACTAAAAAACCTAAAAACTTATGACAAAAAACGAATCAGGTAGCCGCGCCTACCTCATCAGTATCGTGATGGTAGCAGTGCTCGGAGGATTGCTCTTCGGGTACGATACCGCTGTAATCTCTGGCGCGGAGAAGGGATTACAAGCATTCTTCTTGGGAGCCCCCGATTTCCAATATTCTGATTTCTATCATGGTTTCACGTCCAGTTCGGCGCTGATAGGATGTATCGTGGGTAGCGCTTTGTCTGGTTTGTTTGCCAGCAAGTTCGGCCGTAAACGCTCATTGATCTTTGCCGGCGTCTGCTTTTTTATCTCGGCATGGGGCAGTATGTGTCCCGAGACCTTTGGTTTGCTTCCTGAAGGCAAACCCTCATGGACGCTCTTGGTGGTTTTCAACTTTTATCGCGTTCTTGGCGGTATCGGTGTGGGTATGGCTTCAGCTATCTGCCCGATGTATATCGGTGAGGTAGCGCCAAGCAATATCCGTGGTATGTTGGTGAGCTGGAACCAGTTTGCCATCATCTTCGGTCAGCTTGTGGTCTACTTTGTCAACTTCCTTATCCTTGGCGACCATACCAATCCCGTTATCGAGTCGGTGGGTCAAGGCTTCTCTAAGGTCATGGCAAGCAGCGATCCTTGGACTATCAGCACCGGTTGGCGTTACATGTTCGGTTCCGAATGTATCCCTGCAGGTCTGTTTACCCTCTTGATATGCTTCGTTCCTGAAACACCTCGCTACCTAGTGATGATAGGTCAGGACAATAAAGCGCTCGGTGTGCTCACCCGTATCAATGGTTTGACACGTGCCATAGAAACCCTTAAGGATATAAAGAATACCATTACCACCAAGACCGAACGCTTGTTTACCTATGGATACCTATGTATCTTTGTCGGAATCATGCTTTCTGTGTTCCAGCAGGCAGTGGGTATCAATGCCGTTCTCTACTATGCGCCACGTATCTTTGCCGATATGGGCATGAACAATCCCATGATTCAGACCGTCATTATGGGTGTGATTAATATCCTCTTTACGCTTGTGGCTGTGTTCACGGTGGAGAAACTGGGTCGCAAACCCTTGCTCATCTATGGCTCAATCGGTATGGCTATTGGTGCCTTTGGTGTGGCTCTGACCTTCGGAAATGCTTCTCTTAGCATGGTTACGATGCTTTCAATCATGGTCTATTCGGCTAGCTTCATGTTCTCTTGGGGTCCTATCTGCTGGGTTCTCATTGCTGAGATCTTCCCAAATACCATCCGCGGTGCAGCAGTAGCTATCGCAGTGGCTTTCCAGTGGGTGTTCAACTTCATCGTTTCGTCTACCTTCGTCCCCATGTTTAACATGCACCTCACACCTGGTGACGACTTTGGTCACTGGTTTACCTATGGTTTGTATGGTGTGATTTGCGTTCTTGCAGCTGTGTTTGTGATGGTTCTTGTACCCGAAACCAAAGGCAAGACTCTTGAAGATATGACCAAGCTATGGGGAAAGAAATAAGAAAAGAATAACATATTAGGTCAAATAGCTGGGCTTTAAGCCTTTAATCAGAATCAGTCTTGAGCCGTTAGTGCTTTAGGCTGATTCTTTTTTTTATCCTTTCTGCCGCGTAATGCCTATGCGAAAAGTATTATTGTATGGCTCTTTTCGTTAACGTTCGATGATGAGTATTATTTCTTTCAATGTCAAGAAAGAGTCATGGAAAATGGTCATTCGATTTCTTCAATCTAGCCAGAAAGTTGTAATTGCATACGGATAATATACGTTTTTCGGTCTTTTAGAGGCTCAATCGTAACGCAAAATCCTCAGTTTTGCCTTACAATAGAGGCTTAATTGCCTTCCAACGGAGCCTCCGTTGGCTTCCAAAAGGGCACGTTTGGGGAGGTAAAAGGTGCCCCGTTGGAAAATGAAACGTGTTTTAGGGCACTTTTGTTACACCTTTATTCTATTTAGAAAATACGTATTTGGTATAACGTCTTAGTAATGAGGTGGTTGTATTTTTGAGGCTTCAAAACTTCTGAAAATCACGGAGCAATGGTCAAGTGTGGGTAAAATGCGAATTACTAAGCAATGTTTGTCAATATATTTCGTAATCGTTTTCTTTCCCGTCAATTCATGTTGAATGGGTCATAGGCTTGTTGCGATATTCATGCTGACCAGTTATAGAAAAGGTAGAAAAGGCGAAATAGTGGTTGGTTAAGTCAATATAAAGGTTAATCAAGGCTCGGAAAATATGTATCTTTGCACAAATACTAACTTAGATACTTTTTTGAATATATCATGAAACGATTCACTCTGCAATCGGCATTGCTCATTGTGGCATGCTGGTTCTTATCATTACCCGTCATGTCACAATCATCATTTGTCACCGTTAAGGATGGTAAGTTTATGCGCGGCGGTTCACCTTATTATTATATAGGTACCAATTTCTGGTATGGAGCCATCCTTGGTTCAGAGGGACAGGGCGGCAACCGCAAGCGTCTGTGTAAAGAACTGGATGCGATGAAGAAGGCAGGTATAGACAATCTGCGCATTCTTGTGGGTTCGGATGGCGAACGTGGCGTTACCACAAAGGTAGAACCCACGTTGCAAGAACGCCCAGGGGTGTACAACGATACCATTCTTGCAGGTCTCGACTATCTTCTTGCCGAGATGGGCAAGCGTGAGATGGTAGCCGTGCTCTATCTGAACAACTCTTGGGAGTGGAGTGGTGGTTACGGCCAATACCTCGAATGGGTGGGTGAAGGCAAAGCGCCACGTCCCAATGAGGTGGGTTATCCCGCTTTCATGCAGTTTGTAGAGAAATATGCTTATAACGAGAAAGCACACCAATTGTTCTACAACTATGTGCGTTTCATCCTTGGTCGCACCAATCGTTACACCGGAAAGCGCTACGTTGACGACCCAGCTATCATGTCATGGCAGATTGGTAATGAGCCACGCGCGTTCTCTAAGGAAGCCCTTCCCGCCTTTGAAAAATGGCTTGCCGAGGCTTCTGCGCTCATCCGCAGCCTTGATCCTAACCACTTGATAAGCATAGGAACAGAGGGATCTTGGGGTTGTGAGAACGATTATGGCTGCTTTGAACGTATCAGCGCAGACAAGAATATCGACTATTGCAACGTGCATCTATGGCCATACAACTGGAGTTGGGCGCGCAAGGACTATCTCCGCGAAGACCTTCAACAGAGTTGTCAGAACACGCAAGACTACATTGCACGTCACCTAACCATCTGCGAACGCCTACATAAGCCCCTTGTGATGGAGGAGTTTGGCTTCCCACGTGATGGCTTCTCGTTCTCACCTAGCTCAAGCACTACTGTTCGTGACGATTATTACCGCTTTGTGTTCTCCCTCATCGGTAAGAATGCCGAGCAGAAAGGACTCTTTGCTGGTTGCAACTTCTGGGGCTGGGGTGGCTATGCTAAGCCCGCACACGAGCAATGGCAGGTGGGTGACGACTATACCAACGACCCTGCGCAGGAGCAACAAGGCCTAAATAGCGTTTTTGTGACTGATAAATCGACACTCAAGGTGATTAAAGCAGAGGCTAAGCACTTAAAGCAGATAAAATAATACCGAAAGAATGGAAAAAGCAAGATAGTACCATAAATCAAAAAAATAAAGCATAATAGATGCTGATTTATGGTCTATCTTTGCAACCAAGATAACTACCTAAGCTTTAAAGGAAACCAAAATCTATTAAATTAAAAACTATAACTAAAAACAATCGTACAATGAAGAAAATCTTTACTTTACTTGTTGCGTTGGTAGCTTGCGTGGCTACAATGAACGCAAAGAACGTATTTGAATCATCTTGGAGCTCTTGGGGAGCTGGATGTGAAGTTGATGGTTCTAAAGTGACATACACCTCAGCTTGGTCTGGTGCTGGTTATTGGATTGGCAACTATGACGCAAGCAATGACGAAGTGTTGGTAGTGGTATTCTCACAGCCTACTACGGGTTCATTAAAGTTTGTTGCTCAGTTCCAAGGATGTTCTGTAAGTAGCACAGACGTGATGATTGAAGAAGGTACTAAGATTGCAAAAATCGACCTTAGCGATGCTGCATTGGCAGGATCTCTTGGCGATTTGAATCAGATCTTCTTGCAGTCGGCCACTGATGCGGCTTCTTGCGAAGTGGCACAGGTATACGCTGGTACCACTGCTGAATATGAAGCAGACGCTGCTGGCAATGAGCCAGTTAAGCCAGAGACAAGCAACGTAGACCTCAAAGGTTGGAGTGCTTGGCACGGTGAAGGCCTTACAGTGAACGAAGATGGAATCCTCTCTGTAGAGTTTAAGCAGGAGTGGGGTGGTGCTGCTAAGTGGCTTGGCGCTTATAACGCAAGCGATTTCGACTATGCTGTATTCGAATTGGCTGAACCCGCAGCTTTCGAAGTAAAGGGTGTGGTACAGTATCACGAAGCAGATGGCGAAGGCGAGAACAACGTTAGCGTATCTATCCCAGCTGGTGAGACAAAGGGCCTCCTCGAGCTCGACGCTGCACGCAAGAACGCTATCGATCAGGTAGCATTGCAAAACGCTGAGGTTGGTTCGGTGACAGTGAAGGCAGTTTACTTTGCAACCAATAATTATGTGACAGCAATCGCTACTCCTACCATCGCAAAACCTGCTTTCAACGAGAACGCTCCTGTATATAACCTTGCTGGACAACGCGTTGGCAAGAACTACAAAGGTGTAGTGATCCAGAACGGTCGTAAGTATATCGTTAAGTAATACATTCTCCCTTCAATAGGTATAATACATAGATGTGAGGACATGCAGCCGGTTTAACGTTGCATGTCCTTTATTCTTCTCTAAGCTAAGCGTAGTGGTTAGTGGGCAATTCTTAACGTTTTTGAAAAATGCAAAAATAGTATAAGCTATTGTAAAAGTAATGTAATAAGATTGAAAAAATACGTATTAATTTTGCAATTGGTAAATATTACTCCTAACAAACAATCCCCTTGCGTCCCTTTGCGCATTATAGAATAGGAAAAACTAACAATAATAGTCAATAATTAGACCTAAAACAACGAATGAAAAAGTTAATGATTCTTTTCATGGCTGTCCTTGCGACATGCCAGCTCTATGCTCAGAAAACATTGACGGGTACCGTTCTTGACGGTGAAGCCAATGGTGAGCCTATCATTGGAGCCACCGTGCAGGTCACAGGTACATCAAGTGGCGGCGTGACCGACCTTGATGGTAACTTCTCTGTGCAGCTTCCTGCTGGTAAGAACAAAGTGACCGTTTCGTATGTGGGCTATAAGAGCCAAACGCTTGACGTGACTGGTAAGAAACATATCGAGGTTACGCTGCGCAGCGATGCCAGTAACCTTGACGAAGTGGTGGTCGTAGGTTATGGTACGATGAAGCGTAGCGACCTCACCGGTTCGGTTTCGTCAATCGATGAGAAAGCCATCAAAGAAGGTGTGAACACCTCTTTGGAACAAGCCATGCAAGGACGTGTGGCTGGTGTGCAGGTGATGCAAAACTCAGGTGCGCCTGGTGGTGGTATCTCCGTGCAGATTCGTGGTATCAACTCACTCGGTGGTAACGAGCCTTTGTACGTCATTGATGGTATCGCTATGAGCGGTAACACCTCTTCTAACACCTCTGTGCTTGCCAGCATCAACCCTGCCGACATCACAAGCATCGAAGTGTTGAAGGACGCTTCAGCCACAGCCATCTATGGTTCGCGCGCTAGTAATGGTGTGGTATTGATCACAACAAAGCGCGGTGATGAAGGAAAGGCAAAGATTCAGTATGATGGTTACATCGGTTGGCAGTCTATGCCAAAGTATCTTGACGTGATGAATCTGCCTCAATATGCCGAGTTCTATAATGTACGCGCAGCCATACAAGGCTGGGGTACACGTACCGACTATGCTCATCCAGAGCTCTTGACCAATGGTACCGACTGGCAGAGAGAGTTGTTCCAGACCGCTTTCATGCAGAATCACAACGTGAACATCAGCGGTGGTACTAAGGATATGCACTACGCATTGAGCGGTGGTTACCTCGATCAGGACGGTGTGGGTATCGGTTCAGGCTTTACACGTGCCAGCTTCCGTACCAACTTTGACACCAACATCACTTCTTGGTTGCAAACCGGACTCAATGTGGCTTACTCAAACACCCGTCAGAACATCACGTTCACTGAGAATAACGTGATCAATACAGCCCTCAACCAGTTCCCTGATGTGGCTCCTCGTAACCCTGATGGTACTTACGGATTCCCACAGGAAGACAGTAACAATACCTATTATAGCAACCCTCTGTTTGAGGCGCAGATGAAAGAGAACCGCACTGACAATTATCAGCTCGACTATAATGCCTTTGCTAACATCAAACCGCTTAAGGGATTGAACATCCGTATCGAATATGGTGGCAACCGTAACTGGGGTAACACCTATTACTTTACACCTTATTATACTTATGGTAGCATCACAAGCAAGAGCTTGAGCACACGTACCAAGACTATGAACAAGTACACTTCGTTCAAGCAATATGCTACATACGACTTTGATCCATTCAAGAACAACCACCTTCAGGTAATGCTTGGTCATGAAGCACAGTGGGGTAACTGGGAGAGTTTGTCTGGTTCACGCAGCGGATACATCACCGATGCTATCCATTCGCTCAACGTTGGTGACCAGTCAACAGCTGTAAATAGTGGCGATGATGGTACAAAGTGGGCCATCGAGTCTTACTTTGGTCGTTTAAACTATAACCTCCTTGATCGTTATATGCTGACCGCTACACTCCGTACCGATGGTTCTTCAAGCTTCGGTGAGAACAATCGTTGGGGTTGGTTCCCCTCTTTGGCACTTGCATGGCGTATCTCTCAAGAAGGATTCTTGAAGAATGCACATTGGCTTAACAACTTGAAGCTACGTCTCGGATGGGGTCTTGTGGGTAACCAGAGCTCTTCTTCGTATGCTTATGGTGCTACAATGGCCAACACTGCTACCGCTTGGGGTACAGGATACTATCCTGGCAACTTCGCTAACGCTAACTTAAAGTGGGAGAGTACCAACTCATACAACGTTGGTATCGACTTCGCTGCCTTCCGCAACCGCGTCGAGTTTATCGTGGACTGGTACTACAAGCAGACCAAGAACCTGTTGATGCAAGCTGCTTTGCCTTCTTACGTCATCAACAACGACTATATGGGTATGACCGCACCATGGGTTAACACAGGTGCTATACGCAATACTGGTGTCGAGTTTACCCTCAACACGGTTAACATCTCAAAGCCCGATCTACAGTGGCGCACCGGTGCTACATTGTCAATCAACCGCAACCGCCTTACCGCACTGAACAGCGAAGGCTCTACTCTCTCGGGTACTATCAGCACAAACACCTATACACTGAGTGCCATCGGTGGTCCTGTGGGTCGCTTCTATGGCTATAAGGTGATCGGAATGTTCAAGAGCGAGAGCGACTTCTATCAGAAGAACGCCAACGGCGAGTTCCTTCTCGATGCCAGCGGCAACCGCGTGCCAGTGGCTCGACCAGTGGACACCAACGGAAACCTACAACCTATCGCACAAAACTCAATCTGGGTAGGCGACTATATCTATGAGGATGTCAACGGAGATGGTAAGATTACCGAGGCCGACCGTACTTATATTGGTGATCCTAACCCTGATTTCACCTTCGGTTTGAACAATACCATCACTTGGAAAAACTTCGAATTGAGCTTCTTCCTCAATGGTTCTGTAGGTGGCGACATCTATAACCTCGTACGTCAGGAGCACACCAACACACAGGGATATGGCAATAAGATGAGCGAAGTGGCCAATTATGCACACGTAGACCTCATCGATCCTAATGGCTCTGCTACCGATATCTCTAACGTTTATGTGTCAAACAACCCAACCGTACAGCGTATCAGTGCTGCAGGTACATCTCTTAACGATAATAACCGTGTAAGCGACCGCTTCGTAGAGGATGGTTCTTATCTCCGCTTGAAGTCGTTGTCACTTGCTTGGAACCTTCCTAAGAAGTGGCTCAACCCCTTGCATGTAGAGTGGGTACAGGTTTATGGTAACATCCAGAACCTCTTTACCATCTGCGGTTATTCAGGTTATGACCCCGAAATCGGTGCTCAAGGACAGAACGTATTGCTTCAAGGAATTGACAACTATCGTTATCCTTCACAGCGAATCTATACCTTTGGCTTGAAAGTGAAATTCTAACCAGATAATCAAATCATAGAAACAATGAAGAAAATAAATATATATATTGCTTCTGCGCTGGCTGGTTTGGCTCTCGTAACAACCAGTTGCGGCGATGATTTCCTTAATCAGACACCGAAAGGAAATTACACTGCCGACTCCTACTACGCTTCAGACGATGCCGTGCGCAAAGGTACCGAACCGCTCTATAACCGTGCTTGGTTCGATTTTAACCGCCGTGCCATTGTGGGTATGGGCTCTTACCGTGCCAATGATGCATGGAACCCCTATGTAAGTGCCGAGTTTGCTAAGTTCCAGGTAACCGCACAGACCGAGGATATGGGTTTGGCATGGTCCTCTTTGTACAATGTGGTGACCTTGGCCAACGCTACTTTGGAGAATGTGCAGACCAAATGCACTGATGATGTGACCACTGCTGCCAAGAACGCGGCCGAGGGCGAATGCTACTTGATGCGCGGTTGGGCTTACTTCTACCTCCTTCGCGGTTGGGGTGATGTGATTCTCTTCGAGGATAACCAAACTATGGTGGACAACCCAATACGTCCGCTCAATCCCGAAAGCGATGTGCTCAAGTTTATCATCCGCGACTTCAGAAAGGCAGCTGAGCTCCTTCCAGAGAACGGTACCGACTATCATCCATCACGTTATGCGGCTAAGGCAGCGCTTGCTAAGGCTCTCTTGGCACAAAGCGGATGGGATGCAAGCAGCACCATCGACCACAGTCGTGACGAGGCAACCCTCCAAGAGGTGGTCAGCTTGTGTGATGAAGTGATCAATTGTGGTCAGTATTCGCTCATGAGCGACTATGCTGACCTGTACAAAGCACAGACCAATGACAACAGCGAGACCATTCTCGCCATGCGTTGGGCCGATCCTAACACCGGCACATGGGGCACACTCAATGCGCTCTACTCTGACTTGTGCTTCTCAGAGGTAACCGATGTCAATGTATGGGGTGGTTCTTTGATTGCTTCTACTGATATGATTGACCTTTATAACGAAGATCCTTCTGACTCAATCCGTATCAAAGCCACCTTCTTTACCCCTGGAGCATATTACTCTTACATCAAACAATCAGAAGGTGGATATACCTATGACCACAACTGGATGCAGCTAAAGAAAGGTATTGTAGGTACTAAGGCCGATGCAGGCGGTCACCTTGACCAGATGGCATCACCTCTGAATACCTATATCCAGCGTCTTGCTGACGTGTATCTGATGAAGGCTGAGGCATTGCTTGGCAACCAAACATCTACACAGAACCCACAAGCATTGGCAGCAATCAATGCAGTGCGCACCCGTGCAGGTGTGAGTCCGCTGACCACTTTAAGCTTTGATGAGCTCCTTCGCGAACGCCGTATCGAGTTCTGTATGGAGTATTTCAACTGGTGGGATATGGTAACTTACTATCGTTGGAAACCTCAGACCATGCTAAACTTCTTCAACAACCAGCAGCATCGCGGTTGTGAGATGCGCGAAGGTGATATCCGCAAGAACGCCGACGGTACATACAGCTACCGTTGCATACCTCCTGGTGTGAACACTTGGTACATTAAGGATCCTCAGACGGGCAACGTCTTCTGGAACGACCACCTTGCTACCTCCGAGGACGATAACACCGCCATTGCAGGTAAGGGCACAAACGTAGAGTATACCTACAATTACAACAACTTGGTAAGCTCTTATGTTACCGGCTATCAGGCCATCACGCTCAGCGAAGCTAACATCTTCATGCCTTATCCTGAAAGCGACGTGATACAGAATCCGTATTTAAACAAGACACCAGAGGCTTACAACTTTGGCAATGATACAGAAAATTAATCATTCAGACAGTACAACAATGAAAAAGATAAATCAATCCATCAGTATGTTGCTGTTATTGTTTGTCGCTGTTTTCTCGATGACATTGACAGCATGTAGCGATGATGACAATCAGGGAGGCCAGCCGGAGATTACCGGTATCAAGGTTCTCAGCGACACGATCAATCATAGTTACGATGCAACCTACGACAACGCAGGTGCCGGAACGATGATTGCCATCATGGGTAACAACCTTGGTAGTGCCTTGAAAGTGTACATCAACGATCAGAGTGTCTACTTCAATTCGACGATGAACACCGACCACAGCATCATCGTAACCATTCCTTCAGAGAAAGATGGCTTCAAGCTCTCAGCCTTTGATAGCACTATTCCCGATGAGATTCGTGTAGAAACCACCCATGGTACAGCCGTATATGCGTTCAAGGTGACCGCTCCTGGTCCACAACTCCAGCGCTTAGAGGGTGAGTATCCACGTTTGGCAGGGGACACCGTGCGTCTCTATGGTCTCAACCTCGTTGATGTGAAGAAGGTGTATATCACCGATGCACAGTCGGCAGCGCTTGACACAACCACATGGACCGAAGTGCCTGGTAACCATTATGACGTAGCTTCCTATTTCGATGTGAAGCAAGACCATCACCTCAATAGCGAAACCAAAGCTTATGAGACCACCTCTGTGCTTGGCGCAGTGCTTTCATCAGAAGTGCCCGATAGCGGTTCTATCGTTGTAGAGTGTGCTGGTGGTACATCATACCTAGGTTTCTACAAGCGTCCTGGCAAACCTGTTATCCTCAGTGTATCTAACGATATGCCAATGATTGGCGAAACCTTGGTTCTCACCGGACGTGAGTTTGTACAGGTAGAAAGCATTACCTACGGTGATGTAACCCTCGATGCAAGTCAGTTCTCTGTTTCTGCAACACAAGATTCTATCTTTGTTCCATTTGCTCAGAAACCAAGTGAGAACTCGGCTACACAGATCACAGTGACCACTCCTGGTGGTTCTGCTACCGCATCTAGCTTCTACGACTATACCACCTTGCTCGCAACATTCGATAATGACGATGTTGCTGACAATAGTTGGAGTCCAAAGGCTTCTCTTGTTGATGGCGGAACAGCCGATGGCAACTACGAACACATGTATGTAGCAAGCGAAGGAACGCAGTGGTGGGGAACGATGGTGTTCTTCCGTAAAGACTGGAATGGCAGCACATTCTCATTCTCTAACAACATTCCTTCTACTGCAACGGCAGACGAACTCTACTTCACTATGGACGTTTACGATGCTGGCGACTTCAACAACGGCGTATACTGGGGTTACCTCCGTTACACCTTGTTCCCAATTGGCGATGCTGAGAACCAGTATGACAACTTCGAATGGGCCGACTATAGTTCTAATTTAGGATCCTTCCCCGATGGTCCAGTGCTCCAGGATATCACCGGTCTCTCACCCAAGAACCAATGGCATAGAGCCGTTGTACCTTTGAGCAAGTTCGCTTGCTACCAAGGCATGACTCTTGAAGAGATTCGTACAGTGGGCCTCAATCAGTTCCGCATCCAGTCAATCAACCAAGGTACCGCCAAAGGTAAGGTGGATGTGAAGTTTGATAACATTCGTGTGATCTATATTCCAAGTAAATAATTGACATTTGAACCATAACAATATGAAAAAGATATTTGGATTTTTGCTCCTATTTGTTGCAGCTCTCTTCATTCAGAGCTGTAGCGATAGCGAGGAAACTGTAACAACAACGGGACTGAGCGTGACCGATAAGGATGGCAACAACCTTACCGAACTCAGTTTCAATGCAGCCGAAGCCTATACCATGATAGGTGTGAAGACTGATGGCGACTGGACCGCTCAGGTGCCCGAAGCTGACACCACATGGCTCAAGATCACTCCTCATGCAGGCTATGGCTGGCAGTATACCGATACCACCGCTACCAACACGCGTGCTTATATCCGTGTATCAGTGGAGAAGAATAGCGGTGAGGATCGCCAATCTACCATCACTCTCACCTCAGGAGGTTACACCCAGGTGGTGACAGTGACCCAGAAAGGCATCGGAACCGATCCTGATGATCCATTTGAGAGCGTTTGGACCATGGTGGGCAAGTTTAAGATGGGTTACAATCTTGGTAACACCTTAGAGTCGAATCCTAGTGGCTCATGGTGGGAAGACAAGATTAAGAACCTATCCGGAAGCGAGTTGGTAGAGGCATACGAGACCGCTTGGGGTCAGCCCGTTATCACTCAAGAGACCATTGATAAAATCCATGCACAAGGCTTCAATGTGATTCGTATCCCTGTAACATGGGCTCCACACATGGATGAGAACGATGTGATAGATGCAACATGGATGAATCGTGTAGAGGAAGTGGTCAAATACGCCCTCAAGGATAGCGGTTATGTTATCATAAACGCAATGCACGATGTAGGCTCGGATGCTTGGTTGACCACCGATCCGGATGCTTATGCTACCTCAACGGTGAAGTATCAGACCATCTGGCGTCAGATTGCAGAACGCTTCAAAGACTATGATGATCACTTGATCTTCGAGTCTTTCAATGAGATCTTGGACAAAAACTTCTCTTGGACCGCTCCAGCTGCAGGTAGCGCTGACTATGAAACCGTGAACAAACTGCAACAAGACTTTGTCAATGTGGTACGTTCTACCGGTGGAAACAATGCTTACCGCAACCTCGGTGTTACCACCTATTCGGCTACAGGCAACTCGGCTGCTGCAGTCAGCAGTGTAGAGAAACCTAATGATGTGCATCCTAACCACATCTATTTCACGGTACACAGCTATGATCCATACAATTTCTGTAACGACAATAGCGGTGTAGACGATGCTGGCAATGCTTACGACTGGAACATCAAGGTGTTTGATGACGACTGCAAGAGCCAGATTGACGACATCATCTCAATGGTTAAGACACGTGCTAATGCCTTGGATATGCCATTCATCTTCGGCGAATTTGGTGCCATCGATGAGAACAAGAGCATGGACGAACGTGTGAAGTATGCTACCTATGTGGCTACCTCTCTGAAGAACGAGCACACCACCGGTTTGTGGTGGATGGGTCTCTATGACCGTAAGGCCAAAGACTGGTATGAGCAGCGTATCGTGGATGCTCTCAAAGCAGTGTTCTTGAAGTAATCGTATAGCTACGATAATCCTCTAAAGGGGAAAGTCTTACCACACGAAAGGTAAGGTTTTCCCCTTTCTTTATGCCCCTTTGAAAGGTGAAAACAATTTATTTTCCCATGAAAATCAATTTATTTTTTGATGAAAAATAAATTAAAATTGCATCCCATTCTGTACCTTTTGCGTTATCATTCGGCTTCTTTCGGATTACCAAACCATCTCTATCGTATCTAGATAGAGGTGCTATTGCTTTAAAAGTGTTATTCTTTCTCCTTCTGATACTATATTTACGGCGATTTTTGTAGGTTGATTTATTTTGCTCAATTAGGCAAAGTCTTTAATAAAAAAGTATTATGATATTGTGCAAAATAATCGTAATTTTGTACCGTTAAACAATCTATCAGCTATGCAAGCAACATTTACAAAGACGCAAATAATTAGTAGGTTAGTTATTATAGTTGTAGGCTTAATGTTGTTGTTACCTGTTTCTGCCCAGATTCGAGGTAACAACATCGAAGTCTTAGTTTCCCCCAACCATTCAGACTGGAATTATAAAGTAGGCGAAACAGCCCAGTTTGAGGTACGTGTCCTCAAATCAGGTGCCGTGATGGATAAGGTGCAGATAGATTACGAGGCAGGTCCCGTGATGTATCCCGATGTCAAGAAACAAGTGACGCTGACCGATGGCTGCTTTCGTTGGAAGGGTAAGATGACCACTCCAGGCTTCTATCGTCTGAAGGTTACAGCCCATGTGGATGGCAAATCGTATGATGGCTCTTGCACGGCAGCCTTCTCACCCGAGCAGATCAAGCCTTATGCTAAGGACGCTGAACGCTTTGACGCATTCTGGAAGGAGACGCTTGACGCCGCTCGTCAGTATGATCTCAATCCTACGATGACCCTTTTGCCCGAACGATGCAATAAGGATAACAATGTATATGAGGTGAGCTTTGTGAACGATGCTCCCAGCTCACGCTTCTATGGCATCCTCTCTGTGCCTAAGAAACCAGGCAAGTATCCCGCCTTGCTACGTGTTCCAGGAGCAGGTGTTCGCCCCTATGAAGGTGATAGCTACACTGCGCCAGGTCGTTGTATCGTGCTCGAAGTGGGTATTCATGGCATCCCAGTGACGATGAAACAAGAGGTTTATGATCGCTTGCTTGGCGGTGCGCTCAACAATTATTGGGCAGTTAATCTTGATAATCCATACAATAATTATTATAGAAGAGTGATTACGGGTGCTGTGCGCTCAGTCGACTTTATTGCTTCTCTGCCCGAATGGGATGCCAAGACGCTTGGTGTTACAGGCTCTTCTCAAGGCGGATTCCTCTCTATCGCTACCGCAGCGCTCGACTCACGCGTCACCTTCTTTGCCGCAGTGCACGATGCGATGTGCGACTTTGAGGCAGAAGCGCACAACGTAGCAGGTGGTTGGCCACATTATTTTTATAATAATAGCAAGCCCGATGCAACAAAGATAGAAGGAGCACGTTATTATGATGGTGTCAACTTTGCACGCCGATGCCATGTGCCAGCGTGGTTCTCCTTTGGTTATAATGACGATGTAGTGCCCCCAACATCTTCTTATGGCCTATATAACGTCTACCCTGGACCTAAGCAACTGTCAGTGTATCAGAAGACTGGCCACTTCTGGTATCAAGAACAATGGGACGAATGGCTCGCCTGGCTTGTGAAACAGATGGGACTTTAACCCCTTACATAGACCAATAAATAACAAAACATTAATACATAGATAATGAACAAACTAATCTTAACGATGGCTTCATTAGCAATAGCCACTACAACCTTGGCGGGAAACCCCGTTGATGGCTTACGCAATCGCCTTGTCAAACTGCAAGATAAAGGTATCATGATAGGTCACCAAGATGACCCCTTGTATGGTACTACGTGGAAATGGGATGAGAATCGTTCCGATGTGAAAGAGACCTGTGGCGACTATCCCGCTGTGATGGGATTCGAACTGGGTAACATTGAGAATGGCGCAGATAAGAGTATTGACGGCGTTCCCTTTGATCGCATCCGTCAAGAGGTTGCCAACCAGCATGCTCGTGGAGGAATTGTGACCATCTCTTGGCACCCTTATAATCCCGAAACCGGAAAAGACGCTTGGGATCCATCGGGCTATCCCGTAGGCAAGATTCTACCCGGAGGAGCACTCAGTGCTAAGTTTAATGGTTGGCTCGATATCCTTGTGACCTATTTCAACTCGCTAAAGACAGCTAAAGGTGATCTCATCCCCGTGATCTTCCGCCCTTGGCATGAGATGAGCGGCGGCTGGTTCTGGTGGGGTAAGGAGTCGTGCACACCTACACAGTATAAGCAGCTCTATCGTTACACCGTCAATTATCTCAAGGAACATGGTGTGACCAATCTGCTCTATGCTTACAGCCCTGGTGGTACACCACAGGAAACGGAAGAAAACTTCATGAAGTTCTACCCGGGCGACTCGTATGTTGACCTCGTAGGTGCAGACCTCTATGCCAGTCCTGACCGCGCAAAGTATGTCAAGGAGATGAAGGAAGAGTTTGCAGTGGTGACCAAGGTAGCAACCGATCACAACAAGATAGCTTGTGTAGCCGAGACCGGATTCCGTAACACACCCGATGCTGAATGGTTTACCAAAGGTCTGTGGGAGGCTGTTAAGGACTTCAAACTGAGCTATGTGCTCCTATGGCGCAATGCTTGGGATCAGGCAGAGGAAAACTTTGGCCCCGCACCAAACAAGACTTCTGCAGACGACTTCCGCACACTCTACAACGATCCTAAGACCCTTTTCCTCAAGGACGTAGTGCCAGCAAAACCTCAAACCAAGAAAGCAGCAAAGAAGAAAAATAAAAAATAAAATATAAAAAAGTCATGTCAGAATTTAACGAAAAAGTAAAAGCACTCAAAGCACATCACGAAGAGCTTCTCACTAAGAAGAATGTAGCAGAAGAGTGGGGCAATGGCATCTACACACGCTATGTCAACCCTATCCTCACCGCTGAACATACACCACTAGAATGGCGTTACGACTTCAACGAGAAGGACAACCCCTATCTGATGCAACGTATCATGATGAACGCCACGCTCAATAGTGGTGCTATCAAGTGGAATGGCAAGTACGTGCTCGTAGTGCGTGTTGAGGGAGCTGACCGTAAGAGCTTCTTCGCTGTAGCAGAGAGCCCTAACGGTGTGGACAACTTCCGTTTCTGGGACGAACCTATCACCATGCCTGACGATGTAGTGCCCGCAACCAATATCTATGATATGCGTCTCACTGCACATGAGGACGGATGGGTATATGGTGTGTTCTGCGCTGAGCGTCATGATGATAGCCAGCCCGGTGACCTCTCAGCTGCAACAGCTACCGCAGCCATTGCGCGCACCAAGGACTTGATCCATTGGGACCGTCTGCCCGACTTGAAGTCGGCTAGCCAGCAACGCAACGTGGTGCTTCATCCCGAGTTTGTTGATGGCAAGTATGCCTTCTACACCCGCCCACAGGATGGCTTCATCGACGCTGGTTCAGGCGGTGGCATCGGATGGGCATTGGTAGATGACATCGAGCACGCTGAGGTTAAGGAAGAGAAGATTATCAATATGCGCCACTATCACACCATCATGGAGGTGAAGAACGGTGAGGGACCTCATCCTATCAAGACCTCTAAGGGATGGTTGCACCTAGCTCACGGTGTACGTGGATGTGCCAGTGGTCTGCGCTATGTGCTCTATATGTACATGACTGCGCTTGACGATCCTACACGCGTCATCGCTCAACCAGGTGGCTACTTCCTCGTTCCTCAAGGTCCCGAATATATCGGTGATGTGATGAATGTGGCTTTTGCTAACGGTTGGATTGCTGATGAAGATGGCAAGGTGTTCATCTATTATGCAAGTTCTGATACTCGTATGCATGTGGCAACAAGCACCATTGACAAGCTCGTTGACTATTGCATGAACACTCCTGAAGATGGATTCACCACCTCAGCAAGTGTTGAGACCATCAAGAAGCTGGTAGCAAAGAATCGTAACAACAAATAAATCATTGTTCCATATCGGCAGACGCTGCTCCCTGTGTTGGGAGTGGTGCCTGCCATTCCTTTTTCTTTTATGTCCTCATTTATATAATAACTAAAACCTATGTCAATAAATCTAGATAAAGCGAACACCCCACAGACAAAGGCTAGCTTCGTTGAAAAGATCGGCTACGCCTTGGGTGACGCCGCAGCAGGAGGTATCACATGGAAGATTATGTCCATCGCGTTCCCCTTCTTCTTTACCAACGTATTTGGTTTGACCCTCTATGATACAGCAACCTTGATGCTCATTGCACGTCTCTTTGATGTGGTCACTGACCCCTTGATGGGTAGCTTGGCTGACAGAACACAGTCGAAGTTTGGTACCTATCGTCCTTGGCTCATCTATGGAGCTATCCCCTTCGGTGTGATTTTTGCTTTGTTGCTTCAGACACCCGACTTTGGTCCAGTGGGCAAGCGCGTCTATGCTTATGCTCTTTACCTATTGATGATGGCGGTTTACACCATGGTCAATGTGCCTTATGGCTCTCTGCTCGGTGTGATGACCGAAGATGACAACGAGAAAAACCAGTTCTCATCCTTCCGTATGGTAGGTGCTTACGCTATGGGCTTTGTTACCCTGTTCTCTTGGCCTTATGTGTTGAAGTTTATCGGTGGCGCTGATGCGCATCAGTATGGTGTGGCAGGTGTAATCTTTGGTGTGATAGCAGCAGTGATGACCCTTGCTTGCGGTTTGCTTACTAAGGAGCGTCTCAAACCCGTTCGCGCTGAGAAATTCTCCTTTAAGCAGTTTGCCGACTTGGTAAAGAACGTGCCTTGGATCTACCTCACGCTGATGGGAGTATGTACCAACTTCTTTAACGGTTTCCGTTATGCAGCAGCCAGTTACATGTTCACCTATTGCCTCAATGGCGATATCGAGATAGGTACATTGATTATCAACTATACCGTGTTCATGACCTTTGGCGAATTGACCTGTATGATCTTCGGTGGTGTTTCTCCATGGTTTACCAAGATGGTGGGCTCTAAGCGTCAAGCGTTCTTCATCTCAGGCGTTATCTGCTTGGTACTTTCTATCGCCTTCTTCTTCATCCCAATGCAGAAGGAATATATCTGGGTGATGATTGCTGTGGTGATCCTTACCTCTATCGGTGTCGGACTGTATTCGCCATTGTTATGGTCTATGTATTCGGACGTAGCCGACTATGCTACCGAGAAGAACGGTGTGTCTTCTACAGGTCTGATCTTCTCCTCTGGTACCATGTCACAGAAGTTTGGTACAGCCATCTCAGGCTCTCTTGTAACCTTGTTCCTCGGCATGGCAGGTATGCGCAATACCCTTGATACAGCTGGTAACACCATCATTGATCCTACATCCATCACTGACTCGGTGCGCACAATGATTTGGGCGCTGTTCTCTATCATCCCTGCAGTGGTGTGCGTGGTGATGTTGTATCTCACTTACAAGTATCCTATTAAGAAATAAACCTATATGTATGAAAGCCACAATACCATCCTAGCAGCTCTTGCGATTGTGGCTTTCGTACCATTTTCATATCAAATAGAGAAATGGAAGAACTAAAGAAACAAATGCGCCGAACCCTTGAGGGGAACATTTTGCGCTTTTGGATTGATCGTATGACCGACACCGATCATGGCGGGTATTACGGACAGATGGATGGACACGATCAGTTGCACCCTGAGGCAGATAAGGGCTGTATTCTCAACGCCCGTATTCTGTGGTCGTTCTCTGCAGCTTATCGCGTACTGCAGAATATGTCTTATCTTGAAGCGGCTATCCGCGCGAAGCGATATATCTTGGAACACTTCATCGACAAGGAGTATGGTGGGGTGTATTGGAGCCTCAATGCTGAGGGCGAACCCGTAGATACCAAGAAGCAGACCTATGCCATAGGTTTCACTATCTATGGTATGAGCGAGCTGGCACGTGCCACTGGTGACGAGGAAGCGCTTCAATGTGCGCTCCGTTTGTATCATGACATAGAGGATCACACCTTCGACAGTGAACATAACGGATACATCGAAGCCCTCACGCGTGACTGGAAACCTATCGCCGACATGCGTTTGAGCGACAAGGACGAGAATGGTTCACGCACGATGAATACCCACTTGCACATCATCGAACCTTATACCAACCTGGTGCGCGCCCTTCGCCTTGCGGTGAATCGTGGCGAAACCAAGTATGAGGAAGAGCTTGAGGCGGTAACCAAGTCGACGTATAACCTCTTGGATATATTCCTTAATATCCTGCTCAACAAAGAGACCTATCACCTAGATCTGTTCTTTGACGATGCGTGGAACGGCAAACGCAATATCCAAAGCTTCGGTCATGACATTGAAGCCAGCTGGTTGCTCCATGAGACGGCATTGGTTCTCGGTGACAAACAGGTACTCAAGAAGGTAGAACCCATTATCCGTAAGATAGCCCTTGCTGCTGATGAAGGCCTCCGTCCGGATGGAAGTATGGTCTATGAAAAATGGCTTGACACGGGCGAGATTGACGAGCAACGTCAGTGGTGGGTGCTCTGTGAGAGTGTTATAGGTCATGCCAACCTCTATGAACACTTCGGTGATGCCAAAGCATTGGGCATAGCGCTGCGTTGTTGGGACTATATACAGAAGCGTATCATAGACCGCGTACATGGCGAATGGCACTGGGCGGTGCGACCCGACGGCACGCTCAACTATGACGATGACAAGGCGGGCTTCTGGAAATGTCCTTATCACAATTCGAGAATGTGTCTAGAAATTTTGGAACGAAACATATAAATTCGTATCTTTGCAAACGGTCACAAGACGAAATACCATCGCTTGTGGCCGTTTACTAATACCCTATATCTATGACCGAATATCACGTAATGCACGAAATCACGCCTTTAGACGATGGCAGTGATATCCTTTATATCGTAGAACGATACAAGAAAGAGTTTGACTATCCTATACATAACCATGAGTGTTACGAGCTCAATTTTGTTGAGCACGCAGCTGGTGTGCGACGCATCGTCGGTGATTCGGCAGAGATTATCGGCGACTATGACTTGGCACTGATTACATCCCATGATCTTGAACACGTTTGGGAACAATATCAGTGTAAGAGCGAGCGTGTAAGGGAAATTACCATCCAGTTTGCCTTTGATGAGGATGACCTCTTCTTGATGAAAGCTCCCTTCTCAGCCATCCGTCATATGATGAAAGAGGCTAAGAAAGGTATGGCATTCTCTATGCCCGCCATCATGAAGGTATATAACGACTTGACGCGCTTGGCTAAGATAACGGATAAGTTTGAAGCGATATCTGTGTTCTTCACCATCCTTAACACCCTTGCTACCACCGATGGGGCACACACACTGGCCACATCAAGCTATGCAAAGGTGCAGATTGAGGACGACTCGAAGCGTATCCTCAAGGTGAAAAACTATATCAATGAGAACTATATGTACGAGCTTAAGCTTGAGACCTTGGCCGATTTGGCTAACATGAGCCAAAGTTCGTTTAGTCGTTTCTTCAAGCTTCACACCTCACGCACCCTGTCCGACTATATCATCGATATTCGTCTTGGCAATGCTACGCGTATGTTGCTCAACACACAGGAGAGCATTTCTAATATCAGTTTCAACTGTGGGTATAACAATCTGAGCAACTTCAATCGCATCTTCAAGCGTAAGAAGGGTTGTTCGCCTACCGAGTTTCGTGAGCAATACCGCAAGATAAAGCGTGTCATTTAGGGCATAAGGAATCTTTAATCTGAAATAATCAAAGATAAAATTATACATAAAAATGGAAATTTTAAAGTTTGAACCCATTCTTAAACAGACCATTTGGGGTGGTGATAAGATCATTCCTTTCAAGCATCTCACCGATAGCATGGAGCAGGTAGGCGAGAGCTGGGAGATCTCTGGTGTCAAAGATAACGAGAGCGTAGTGAAAGATGGCGCCTTTAAGGGCATGAAGCTCAATGACCTCTTGGCTCAAGAGGGTGCTAAGCTTGTAGGCGAGGAGAACTATAAGCGATTTGGTAACGAGTTCCCATTGCTCATCAAGTTTATCGATGCACGTCAACAGCTATCCATTCAGGTACATCCCACAGACGAGTTGGCGCAGAAGAGCGGATTCTCTCGTGGCAAAACAGAGATGTGGTATGTGATGAAGAGTGAGCCAGACGCTAACTTACGCAGCGGTTTGAAGCAAGCCATCACCCCCGAACAGTATAAAGAGATGGTGGCAAACGATACCATCACTGATGCCCTTTCTGAGTATCAGGTAAAGGATGGAGATGTATTCTTCTTGCCAGCAGGTCGTATTCATAGCATCGGTACAGGTTGTTTCCTTGCTGAAATACAAGAAACATCTGACGTGACCTATCGTATCTACGACTTCAAACGTAAGGATAAGGACGGCAACTATCGTCAGCTCCACACCGAGCAGGCGGCTGAATGTATCGATTACAGCGTGGAAGACGACTATCGCACACAGTATACACCGAAGCTTAACGAGGGTGTGGGTCTTGTAGAATGCCCTTATTTCACCACATCAGTGTACGACTTGACCGAGCCAATGACGCTCGATTATAGCGACCTTGATAGCTTCGTGATCTTCATTGGTATGGAAGGTGAAGGTCAGATTGAGGTTGAAGGTCAACCCGCAGTGCCTTTTGCAGCAGGCGAGTCGGTACTCATTCCAGCTACAGCAACCACATTGAAGGTATCAGGCACTATCAAGTTCCTCGAAACCTACGTATAATCAGCCTCACTTCTTTCCCATTGTAGGAAGGAGTCAGCATAAAACAATAACGGCGGATAAGCTCTTTAGCATATCCGCCGTTATTATATATAAGGTGTAAACCTAGGCAATCTCTTCTAGGTCAACGAACTCTCCTCTCTGCTTACGTTCCTCGATAAGCTTCTCAAGCTTCTTCTTGCGGTTGGGTGCAATCCACTTTCGTGCAAACACATTAGGGATATCCACACCTACTGCAATCATGATGATGATAAGCGAACCATTGATTGCGAAGTGAACGGCAGTGGTAAGCTCGCCCACTACACCTTGCATCTCAATGAATCCGTAGAGCGCACGGTACATCAACACACCTGGAACCATTGGGATAACGGCAGGTATCGTGATACATTGGTGAGGCGTATGGAGCATGTGCACCACCTTAATATTAATAATACTGATGATGGCTGAACCACAAAGCGAGCCAATGATAGGGCCGAGATCTAGACCGATGTTGCCGTTGCTAGCACCTAGGTTGATGAAGTTGCGTGAGCATACCGCGATGATACCGCCTATAGCAATCCATGGCATGAGGCGTTTGGGCACGTTGAAGATGGTGGCAAAGCCCATAGCTGAGATGCCTGCTGCTAGCGCAAACTCGCCAAATGAATGGTGAGGGATCATACTTAGATCCTTCACAAAGTTGTCAATGTTGAACACCTTAATAGCCAGCGCGATACCAAACGACATTGCCAGTACCATAAGCAACGTGCTGGTGGCGCGCACCAGACCTATCTCGATGTTGTTGTCAAGCATGTCGCTCACGAAGTTGATCAGTGGAACGCCCGGCACTATAAACAAAGCGCAAGCCATCAGAGGATGCCAAGGGGTCTTAGAGAAGAACACCGGTTGTAGCTCCTCGGGGATATAAGCCATACATTCGGGCGTAGAGATAAACGTAGAGAGCCACGCCAGCATGGTAGAAGCAAAGGCTGCAATAGCAATATCTGCGTAGATGTTGGAACCAAGGTGGTTGAGGTACATACGCAGACGGTTGCCCAAGATGGCTGCTATCGAACAATAGAAGAACGCAGGCCAGTCGCATCCAAACTGAATACAGAATCCGCCGCAGGCAAATCCAGCACAGATGGCTACCATCCAGTCAGAGTAATGGCGCTTTCTAGTGGCTATCTCTTCCAACGCTTCGCTATAATCGTCAAGCGAATAATCTTCCTTTATGGCTTTCCACGTCAGACGGCTGATGTCTTGGATAGCCTCCATGTTGATGCCGTGCTTGTCACAACGTTGCATCTTAGAAAACGAATGCGTCTCGTCGCTGACGTTTACCTGTAGCATGTTGTAGGTGATTTGCATGTGGAGATGCTCCTCTGGTAGCCCGAGGAAGGCTGCAGCACGTTTCATGTTACGTTTGATGCGGCTTGTGTCGGCATTGCTTTCCATCAGAATCTGTCCCGTTCTGAGCAATAAGTCCAACTTTCTGCGTAAGATAATCTCTGCTTCTGCTTGTGTTTCGTTGACCATTTCCTGAATATAATGTATTATTTGTTGTGTCGAATTGTCGTTGACAAGTTTGCGTATGCAAAGGTACAAAGGTTTTTCCAAATAGTATTTACCTTACCAGCGTATTCTATTTACTTCTTGTTGTATATCAATAGAAAAGCCCTGATGCACGTTGTTCTATGCCGTTTGAGCTTTCTTTTTGCTTTTCTCAAAGTGGCTGAAGTCGTGATGGAGCGTCTCTCGGCTTGCAAGATGATATGCAACGATTATCAATGAAATCTTCAAAAAACTCATGTCAAATGGGTTAAACGTTTTGGTAATCCATCTTTTATCCTTAACTTTGCATAGAATAGCACCCTGTTCTAAAAAGCTTATAAATGATATGAAAGACTTTCTCAAATACGTTTTAGCCACAGTAGTAGGTTTAATGGCTTTCAGCATCGTTGTGTTTCTGTTCGGCCTTATTGGTCTGATGGGCATCGTTGCCAGTCAAGAAACTACTACGTCTATACCCGATCAGTCGGTAATGGTACTCAACCTGTCGGGTACGCTTAACGAACGTGCCCAAGCTAATCCCTTGGAACAGTTGCAAGGGGGTGCCCCCTCGGCTATGGGGCTTGATGATATGCTTGCCGCCATCCGCAAGGCAAAGACCGCAGATGAGGTGAAGGGTATCTACATTGAAGCAGGTGCGTTCATGCCCGACTCGTATGCGTCCTTGCAGGCGTTGCGTAGAGCCTTGGCCGACTTCCGTAGCAGTGGCAAATGGATTATCGCTTATGGTGATAGCTACACACAAGCGTGCTATTACGTAGCTTCAGTGGCCGACCAAGTGCTGGTCAATCCGCAAGGCGTGGTAGACCTACATGGTTTGGCTTCGAAGCCAATGTTTGTCAAAGACCTCCTGGAAAAGGTGGGTGTAGCCGTGCAAGTGGTTAAGGTGGGTGCTTATAAGAGCGCTACCGAGATGTTCACGGGTGAGAAGATGAGTGATGCCGACCGTGCTCAGACCACCGCATATCTAACCGGAATTTGGCAGAACGTGGTAAAAGATATTGCTGCTAGTCGCCATCTCACCGCGCAACAGGTTAATGCTTATGCTGACAGCGCAGTGATGTTGATGGACGCTTCCCAGTATAAGAAGCTGCGTCTTGTGGATGATCTCTGCTATACGGATGAGGTGAAGCAAATCATCAAACGCAAGTTGGGTCTAGATAATGACGACGCAGTAAAGCAAGTGTCAGTTAAAGCAGTGGTCAATGCGCCTACTAATCAAGTGGAAGAGGGCGATGAGATTGCCGTCTACTATGCCTATGGCGATATCGTTGATGGTGTTACGGGTATCGCAAACCAAAAGCATGTGATTGATGCACAGACCGTTTGTAAAGACCTTGAAGACCTGATGAATGATGATGCCGTAAAGGCTGTGGTGCTTCGCGTCAACTCTGGCGGTGGCTCAGCTTACGCTTCAGAACAGATTTGTCATCAGATACAGAAGCTACGCGCTAAGAAACCCGTTGTGGTATCAATGGGTGGAATGGCTGCTTCGGGTGGATATTATATCAGTAGCTTTGCCAACTGGATTGTTGCAGAGCCTACCACGCTGACCGGTTCGATCGGAATCTTTGGCGTTGTACCCGAGTTTAGCGGTCTGTTGCAGAATAAACTGGGATTGAAATTTGACATTGTCAAAACCAATAAGTATAGCGATTTTGGCGACGTGAGCCGTCCGTTCAGTGCCGATGAGATGCACTTGCTTGAAGGACAAATCGATCGCGGTTACAAACTGTTCCGCCAACGTGTGGCAACAGGACGTCATCTCACCATCGATCAGGTGGAGAAGGTGGCACAAGGTCATGTTTGGCTAGGACAAGATGCGCTGAAAATCAAGCTTGTTGACCAACTAGGCGGACTGGATGCAGCTGTGGATAAGGCAGCCAAACTGGCTAAGTTACCAGATTATTATACGGCTAGCTATCCCGCATCAGAGGGGCTCTTTACCCAGTTGTTCTCTCGAATGACAAGCAATGACACCTATCTCGATGAACACCTACAAGCTGCTTTAGGCGAATACTATCAGCCTTTGATGCTCATTCGTGACGTCAAGAGTTATAATCCGCTGCAAGCTCGCATGCCGTTCTTCCCTAATATACAATAATGGTGAGAACATTGCAAGAATCATTAACCCCTTAATAACCCTTTATATTTGGAAGGCGATTTTATCAAAATCAATGAATGGCTCCGCCCTTTGAGTTGGCTTTATGGGCTCGGTGTGGGTATACGCAATCACATGTTCGACTTGGGTATCCTTAAGAGTCGTAGCTTTCGGCTCCCCGTCATATCGATAGGCAATATCACCGTGGGCGGATCAGGCAAGACACCGCACGTCGAATACCTCATACGGTTGCTTGAAGATAAGGTGCGTGTGGCGGTGCTCAGTCGTGGATATAAGCGTAAGAGCCGAGGATATGTCTTGGCTGACAAGGATACACCTATGCCGATGATAGGCGACGAACCCTATCAGATGAAGAAGAAGTATCCCAATGTCTATGTCGCTGTGGACAAGAATCGATGTAAAGCCATTGATAGGCTCACCTCAGATGAGGAAACTAACGATACCGATGTGGTGCTTCTAGATGACGCTTATCAGTATAGGTATGTCAAGCCAGGACTTAACATCCTCTTGGTGGACTATCACCGACTGATTCTCTATGATGAGTTGTTGCCCGCCGGACGACTGAGAGAGCCTCGAAGTGGCAAGAGTAGGGCCGACATCGTCATCGTAACGAAGTGCCCCGCCAATCTGAAGCCCGTGGATTATCGTGTGCTCACCAAGGCGATGAACCTCTATCCATATCAAGAACTTTATTTCTCTTGCATCTGTTACGACTCGTTGGCTCAGCTATATGGTACCACTCAACGCTCGCTCCACTCTATCCTCAACCATCATGTGTTGCTGCTTACAGGCATTGCATCGCCCAAACAGATGGAGCTAGACCTCACGCCATATATCTCAGGTGTGCATGAGACGCCTAAGACCGTAGGCCCTCAAGCGATGGTTAAGCCCAAACCATCTCCGCTGATCCATCCCTTGTCATTTCCGGATCACCACGCTTTCACCCGAAAAGACGTGCGCCGCATCAATGAAGCCTACCAGCAGCTTCCCGAGCCGCGCATCATCATCACCACAGAGAAGGATGCCTCAAGGCTGGAACAGGTCGAAGGACTAAGCGACGAAGTAAGAAACAATATCTATGTGCTCCCCATTCGCGTTCAGATTATGCTTGGAAAGGAGGAGCATTTTAATGAAAAAATAGTAAGCTATGTACGCAAAAATTCAAGAAACAGCATCTTGGCTAAAAGCCAAAATGACCACAAGTCCAACCACCGCCATCATTCTGGGAACCGGTCTAGGACAATTAGCTTCCGAGATAACCGATAGTTACGAGTTCTCTTATGCAGATATCCCCAACTTCCCCGTATCTACTGTTGAGGGACATGCCGGCAAACTGATCTTCGGTAAGCTTGGTGGAAAGGATATTATGGCTATGGAGGGCCGCTTCCACTTCTATGAAGGCTACTCAATGAAGGAAGTGACGTTCCCCATCCGTGTGATGAGCGAACTCGGAATCAAAACGCTCTTTGTCAGCAATGCCTCTGGTGGTATGAATCCAACGTTCAAGATAGGTGACCTAATGGTTATTACGGATCATCTCAACTTGTTCCCCGAACATCCGTTGCGTGGCAAAAACTTCCCCACAGGCCCTCGTTTCCTCGATATGCACGAAGCATATGACCATGAGCTCATCGCGCTTGCCGATCAGATTGCCGAGGAAAAAGGCGTTGTGTTGAAGCATGGTGTCTATGTCGGAGTGCAAGGCCCTACCTACGAAACCCCTTCTGAGTATCGTATGTATCACCTCTTAGGCGGCGATGCAGTGGGTATGAGCACCGTACCCGAGGTGATTGTGGCTCGTCATAGCGGTATCAAAGTGTTTGGTATCAGCGTGGTGACCGACCTTGGAGGCTTTGATGTGCCCGTGGAAGTGAATCACGAGGAAGTGCAGCAAGCCGCTAATGCAGCCCAACCCATCATGACGATGGTGATGCGTGAGATGATTAAGCGTTCCAAGTAATGACCATTGCACGTTCCTAATATACCTATAATATTAAGAAATGGAAATAAAAGAAATCGGACAGTTTGGTTTGATTGATCGCGTCACAGCTCCTTTCGCGCTTCACAATGCCACTTCGCTCGTTGGGGTGGGGGACGATTGTGCCGTAATAGATAGCGGTGACCATCTCACCTTGCTCTCTACGCAGCTCTTCATGGAAGGCGTGCAGTTTGATTTGACCTATATCGACCTACAGCACCTAGCTTATAAGGTAGCAATGGCTACTATGAGCAACATCTTTGCGATGAATGGTAAACCCCAGCAGATGCTCGTCTCGTTGGGCATAGGTAAGCGATTTAAGGTTGAAGACATTGATAGCTTCTATGCAGGGCTACGCATGGCATGTGAGAAATGGGGCGTTGATCTCGTCGGAGGCGACACCACCTCTTCTTTTACGGGCCTTGCTATCAATCTCACTTGTGTGGGAACAGTGGCTAAGGATGATGTGGTCTATCGCAAGGGTGCAAAGGAAACCGACCTGATATGTGTCACTGGTGACCTAGGCTCAGCCTATATGGGATTGCAAATCTTGGAGCGCGAGAAGATGGTCTACTATCAACAGGTGGACGATTATAACAAGAAGATGAAGCAAGCCATCGACGCTAAGGATGATGCAAAGGTAAAAAGCCTGCAAGCTAACCGCCAGATGGTAGAGGATTTTCAGCCCGATTTTGCTGGGAAAGAATACCTCATCGATCGCCAACTCAAACCCGAGACACGTGGAGATATGCTTCAGCGCTTAGCTGAGGCGGGCATCAAGCCTACCGCAATGATTGATGTCTCTGACGGTTTGGCTAGCGAACTGCGTCACATCTGTGAGGCGAGCCATTGCGGTTGTCGTGTTTATGAGAAGAATATCCCTATCGACTATCAGACGGCAGCCACCTGTGAAGAGTTTAATATGAACCTTACCACGGCAGCACTGAGCGGTGGCGAAGACTATGAATTGCTCTTCACCATCCCTATTGGTGACCATGAAAAAGTGGAAACACTTGAGGGTGTGCGCCAGATAGGCTACATCACCAAGGAGAATTTAGGTCGCTATCTTGTGGCACGTGACGGACAAGAGTTTGAGTTGCGCTCACAAGGGTGGGGAGAAGCGAAAGAAAAATAAGTTTAAGCGTAGTGCCGGTGTTGTTATTGGGTCACTACGCTTAAATGTTTGATAATGAGCGTGATTGCACTTGTTGTGTGTACGTAATACCAAAGGAAATGTACTGACAATCGGTTGTTAACGGAAGTTAAACTGAAAAATATTCCTTAGAAAGTTTGTTGGAACCGAAATAAAGTACTACCTTTGCAACCGCAAAACCAAAACGGTACCTTAGCTCAGGTGGTAGAGCAATGGACTGAAAATCCATGTGTCCTTGGTTCAACTCCAAGAGGTACCACTCCTCCTTTCATTAGGGCGATTCTATTCGTAGATCGCTCTTTTTTTTATGTCCAAATTTTAGTGCCTTCGCTCTCCTTTATATTTTGAACGCACTAAGAAAAGGGAATAATCCTATTCTCTAATCCAAGATTTTTTGTAACTTTACCGCACCAAATCGCCCCCTACTACGTGCTTACCGCATCTCGAAAAACTAAACATGTTACAAAGGATACTCACTTGTTTATCATTCATTCTGCTATCATTGTCCATTGTCCGTGCGCAAGACTTTGATCTTACGCGCCAATATGAGTTGCTCGATCAAGCTATAAGTGAATATCCGCAGTACCTTAAACAGAAAGAACAACATATCGCCAAGCTCAAGCAAGCGGCTCGCCAAGCGGCAAACACACAAGCGCGGATAGATGCGTTGCTCAAGATCTACACCGTCTATCAGTCGTTTCAGAAAGACTCCGCCCTGGTCTATATCAACCAGTGCATCAAGCTTGCTAACGAAAACCGCCTCTACAATCAGCAAGCAAGGTATCAATCGCTGCTAGCCCAGCTCTATTCGGTCATCGGATCGTATAGCGAAGCCTTATCCGTGTTGCGTCAGGTGGATCGCAAAGCACTAGACAATCAAGGTTGGCAAGACTATTATTATGCGCTAAACAGTGTCTATCAGAATAGGGCATTAGTGGCGCAGAGCACAGATAAGACCCTCCCCGCACAATATTTTGCTATCGCCGACCTCTATGGCGACTCGTTATTGCAATACGCTTCACCCCAGTGTGCCTTTGCCCTTCATCGTCAAGAGATCAATCTGACGCTCAAACATCGGTACCAAGAAGCCTTGCGCATCAATGATCAGCAACTCAACGCGTGCAAGGACGATAATAGGCAGTTTGCCACCGTGGCCTTTAATCGCAACTTGATCTATATGGCGATGAACGATAAGCGCAATGCCAAGGTGTGGCTTATCAAGTCGGCGATAGTAGATATCAAGTCGGCCATCATGGATCAGTCTGCCCTTTGGACACTTGCGGATATGCTTTGTGAGGATAAAGACGTGGAGCGAGCCAATCGTTACCTCCGTTTCTCCTATCAAGCCTTGTCCCACTTCAATGCGCAAACGCGTTATTGGCAAGTGTCACCTGTGCTTGATAAGATCGATTCGAGCTATCAGATATTGCTCGCACAGAACAATCTGCGTCTAAAGACCACCTTAGCCATCATCAGTATCATGGCCCTAGCAATGGCGCTGTTCTGCCATTTCATATACAGACAAAAGCGATTGGCCAATAAGGCGCGCAATGAAGCGATGGAACTGAACCGCAAACTATCTGAGCTCAACCATCAGCTTGCCGAATCTAATCAGGTTAAGGAAGAATATATCGGCCAGTTTCTTGCCTCATGCTCCCATTATATAGACCTTATAGAGCAACAACGCCTTGAGGTAAACAGGAAACTGCGTAAGAAACAATATGCCGAGCTGTCCGAGATGACTAGCTCTTCTGCGCTTAAGGATGAGGCTCTAGATGAGCTCTATGCCCATTTCGACTCAGCGTTCCTACATCTTTTCCCACATTTTGTGGAGCATCTCAACGGCCTTTTACGTGAGGATAGCCAGATTAAGTTGCCTAGCGACGGCCGACTCACACCCACCGTGCGCATCTTTGCCCTCATCCGTCTAGGTATTGACGATAGCAATAAGATTGCAGAGTTTCTCCATTACGCGGTAAACACCATTTATAACTATCGTGCCAAACTCAAGAATGCAGCCAAGGGTGACCGCAATACTTTTGAGCAAGAAGTGAAACAATTAGGGCTAATTACTAAAAAGTGAGGAAAAACGTAGGCGCATAAATTCACACCTAACCTTACTTTTCCTCACAAAGCTCCACTTTTAGTTTACTCTGTTGTTTTCTTATTAGCTTGTTAGTCAGTGTTTTGGAAGAAATCAAGTTTCCATTTCTTCCCCTTTTTGACTTTATACGGTTCCTCAAACCAAATCTTTCTTGTACTTTTGCAAGTGAAGTAGTTCGGAGACCTAAATGTATTTGCAATCCAAAACTTTCATTAAAGAAAATCTAAACAATGTCCAATTCTAATGTATATCTATCGTCTAAGCCTCGATATGAGATTCTTGATGGTCTGAGAGGGGTAGCAGCTATGCTCGTAGTGGCTTTCCATCTGTTCGAGACCTATTACCATTCGGCCCCCAATCAGCCCGTCAATCATGGCTACTTGGCCGTCGACTTCTTCTTTGTCCTATCAGGATATGTCATTGGTTATGCCTATGATGATCGTTGGGACCGCATGACCACGTGGGGTTTTATTAAGCGTCGCTTGATACGTTTACACCCGATGGTGATCTTTGGTACGTTTATAGGAGCCTTATTGTTCTACTTTGGTCAGTGTTCAGCCTTTCCTTTGATTACCAGCACACCTTGGTACATCCTGTTGATGATTCTCTTGTGGTGTTTTACCATGATTCCTGTATCCAAGTGTTGTGATATTCGTGGATGGGCAGAGACCAATCCGCTCAATGGTCCGGCATGGACTTTACAGTGGGAATATATCGCCAACCTTCTCTACGCCCTTGTTATACGTCGCTTTTCTAAGTTTGCCTTGATGATCTGCGTAGCGCTTTTTGCTGTGCTGACCCTCATCCTGTGTCTTGATCTCGATGTTTTTGGCTTCCTTGCTGCGCGTTCCTATGCCTCATATACAGTTGTTGGTGGTTGGAGCCTCACCCCTGACCAACTGCAGATAGGCCTTACACGTCTGCTTTACCCCTTCTTCTGCGGTCTGCTCATATCCCGATTGGGCTTCTCCATTAAGATTAAAGGTGGTTTTTGGTGGTGCGCTGCCTTGCTAGCAGCGCTTCTTGTCATGCCCTGGATGGGCACTGGCGAGGTAGGAACGGGTCGAATGACCAATGGTATCTATGAGGCGGTGTGCATCTTGGTGCTCTTCCCACTCATCGTTGCTGCAGGAGCAGGAAGCAGTGTGCTAGGTAAAAAGAGTCAGAAGATCAACCATCTGCTTGGCGAGATATCCTATCCGCTTTACATCACCCATTATCCTTTTATCTATATGCAGATGGCTTGGGCAGAGCATCATGCCGAATTGCCCGCTAGCACACACGTCTTTGTATCCGTGTGTATCTTTATCCTTTCCTTGTTGGTAGCCTACGCAGCGTCACGTTTGTATGATTTGCCCGTGCGCCAGTGGTTGCGTCGCAAGTGCTTCAAAGCTGCGTAAACTCCTTTTATGCTAATTAAATATCAATCAATACAACCTATCAAACACTAATCAGTTTTATGAAAAAATCTTTTTTGATAACAATGTTAGCTGGTTTTGCTGCTACCTTGTCAGCGCAAACCATGACGCCAGCTATCCCACGTGACCCTCAGATTGAGGCAAATGTTGAGAAGACGCTATCCAAGATGACCTTGGATGAGAAGATCGGTCAGATGCTCGAGCTCAATCTTGACGTGATGGGAACCATGACGGTAGAGAATGGTAAACCCGTCTGGAAACTTAACGAGGAAATGCTCGACTCATGTATCTCTAAGTATAAGGTCGGCTCCATCCTCAATGCACCTGGTACACGTGCAGCCACAGTGAAACAATGGCAAGAGTGGATACGTCTGATTCAGAAGAAGTCGCTCAAGTATATCGGCATACCATCCGTTTATGGTCTTGATCACAACCACGGTGTGACCTATACACAAGCAGGAACACTCTTCCCACAACCCATCAACCTTGCTGCATCGTTCAATCCGCAGCTTGCAACAGAGATGGCACAAGTGACTGCCTATGAGAGTAGAGCCGGAAACTGCCCTTGGGTCTATAACCCCGTGCTCGACCTTGGTCGTGATCCCCGTTGGTCACGCATCTGGGAGAGCTTCGGTGAGGATGCCTTGGTCAATGCGCGTATGGCTGAAGCCGAAATCCTTGGTTATCAAGGCACCGATCCTAACCATATCGATCCGTTCCATGTGGCTACCAGCGTGAAGCACTATTTTGCTTATGGTGCACCTTTCACTGGCAAAGACCGTACCCCCGCCTATGTAGCACCTAACATGCTGCGTGAGAAATACTTTGAACCTTTCCGTGCAGCGATACGTGCAGGTGCTCTTACCATTATGGCCAACTCATCTAGCATCAATGGCGTGCCCGTGCATGCAAGCTACGAGTATCTTACCAAGTGGCTCAAGGAAGACCTCAACTGGGACGGAATGATTGTCACCGACTGGGCCGACATCAACAACCTTTACCAGCGTGAGAAGGTGGCTAAGGACAAGAAGGATGCCATCCGCATAGCTATCAATGCAGGTGTAGATATGAGCATGGACCCATATAGCGTAGAATTCTGCATTCTTCTCAAGGAGTTGGTACAGGAAGGCAAGGTGAGCCAGGCTCGTATCGATGACGCTGTGCGCCGTATCCTTCGCTTAAAGTATCGCTTAGGTCTGTTTGACAAACCCAACACGGGTGGTAAGGAGTATAACAAGTTTGGCTCTGAGGAGTTTGCTACCAAGTCATTGCGTGCAGCTGAAGAGGCTGAAGTGCTTCTGAAGAACGAAGGCAACATCCTTCCACTCGCCAAAGGCAAGAAGATTCTGCTTACCGGTCCTAACGCCAATCAGATGCGTTGCTTGGATGGCGGATGGAGCTACACATGGCAAGGCTCTAAAGCCGAGGATCTGGCAGAGCAATATAACACCATCTATGAGGCTCTTTGCAACAAGTATGGCAAGGAGAACGTGATCCTGGAACAAGGTGTGACCTATAATGAGGATGGCAATTACTATGACGAGAACGAACCACAGATTGCTAAAGCCGTATCTGCTGCAGCACAGGCTGATGTGATTGTGGCTTGTGTGGGCGAGAATAGCTATTGCGAGACCCCAGGTAACCTTACCGACCTCTGGCTCTCTAACAACCAGCGTGACCTTGTCAAGGAACTTGCCAAGACCGGCAAACCTATCATTCTTGTGCTCAACGAGGGTCGCCCACGTCTTATCGCTGACATCGAACCTCTCGCTAAGGCCGTGGTAGACATTCTTTTGCCTGGCAACTATGGTGCTGATGCGTTGGCTAATCTCCTTGCTGGTGATGTCAACTTCTCAGCTAAGATGCCTTATACCTATCCTCGCGAGATCAATTCGCTTGCCACTTACGACTATAAGGTCAGCGAAGAGGTACCCACCATGGAAGGCGCATACAACTATGATGCAAAGGTTTCGCTCCAGTGGCCTTTCGGTTATGGTTTGAGCTACACCACCTATGATTATAGCAACCTCAAGGTGAGCAAGAACCAGTTTACCGCTGATGATGTGCTTACAGTCAGTGTAGACGTCAAGAACACCGGCAGCCGTGAAGGTAAGGAAGTGGTGCTGCTCTATAGCTCTGACCTTGTGGCTTCAATCACTCCTGACAACAAGCGTCTGCGCGACTTCACAAAGATCTCGCTCCAGCCCGGAGAGACCAAGACCGTTACCTTTAACGTGCCCGCTAAGAACCTAGCCTTTGTTGGTGCAGATGGTCGTTGGACTCTAGAGGAAGGCGAATTCTTCTTCAAGGTAGGTTCACTCAGCCAGAAGATCAATTGCACTGCCACCAAGACCTGGAACACTCCTAACATTTAATGTAATCATTCGTAACCCGTTGAGGGTCTAAGATAAATCAAAAACGTGCAAGAGAGCATGTCGTAAAGCATCATTACGATGCAATGTTAAAGTTTAGTTTTTCTTCGCTGCAGGTGATTTCTATCCTTTATTAAGATAGATTCACCTGCAGTTTGTGTTTATAGGTGGTACCCATAAACATATACACGTCCATCCCTAACCGCTATACATATAGGTTAGCCCCAGCGTTCTATCTATCAAATTCGCTTGTAAGGAATTTATTCTCTGTTGGTTTTGTCTCCAAATGGTCTAAATGTCATATTCTCAACGAATGACTTTCGCAGTTCGATTAGTTTTTCGTATCTTTGCAAAAATTAATACAATATTGTAATAGGAATGCTCAAATCTATCTTCCGAACCACTTTCCTGTTATCCTTCTTCTTGTTGCCGATGATGGCAACGGCGCATGATAGTAGAGATGTAGAACGTGCTTTGCAACAACTTGACAATATCCTCACACATCGTCAGGAGTTTTTCAATCAGAAGCAGATGGCTCTTGAGGAACAAAAACGCGTGTTGGCAGAAGTGCACGAACCCAGTATAAGGCTTATCAAGTATGAACAGCTCTTTACAGACTATCTCCACTTTAATGGCGATTCGGCTGTGTTCTATGCTCAAAAAGCCGTTGAGACAGCCCAGAAGCTCAATGACCAGAAAGCCGTTACACAGGCACAAATCTATCTTTTGACCGCTTTGACACGCAAGGGTGTATATACCTTGGCTGATAAACTGAGTCATAAGATAGGTGATGTGGCTGATGTGCCTAAAGAGTTTCAGTCGCAATATGCTTGTTGCTTGATAGATCAGTCGCTTCGTGTCAAGCGTTTGTCTACGCCACTCGACTCCTTGCTTATCAGCACCAAGAAGACCTGGGATAGCTATTCGCCCTATATTGATCATAACGACTGGCAGTATCACTTCTATCAAGGCGCTTTGTTCCATGAAGGCGACATCGCACAGGTCAAGCAGATGCTCTCTGATGCGCCGCACCCCTCGTTTGTTGCAGCAGACCTAGCTTATACCGTTGCGCTTCTATATCTAGAGCAAGGCAATAACACCGAGTATGAATACTATCTTATTCAGTCGGCTATCAACGATGCAAAGCTAGCCAATACCGAGGTGCAATCGCTCATATCGCTTGTTCAGGTCCTTGCCCCTAAGCGTGATATGGAGCGCCTTTATCATTATTCGCAGGTCTGTGCGGAGAACATTACCACCTATCAAGATCTCACACGAGCGATGGATGTGGTGGGCATGCTTAACCAGATCAATATGTGTTTCTACACATCCATACAGCATCGCATGATCATCATCTCGGTCATCGCAGGTCTGTTGGCTGTAGCTCTGGTGTTGGTGTTCTTCTCGTTACGCTACTCCATCCGTCGCAGAAACGATCTGAAGCGGTCGCTCTCACGCCTGGAGGAAGCTCAAGAAAATCAAGAACGTCTCATCGAAAGCAAGGAACAGCTCAGTCAAGAGCTTCGTGTGGCCAATCATCAGCTACGTGGTAGCTTAAAGTCGTATAACACCAACTTTGTCAATGTCTATCGTCTTGTATCCAGCTATATGAGTTATGAGAACAAGATGCGCAAGTCGTTGACCGTTCAGATCAAGTCGGGCAACGTGCGTCAGGCGCTTCGCTCGCTCAGTTCCTCTTCAGAGATAGACGAGCAAGCCAAGGAGTTTTATCAGCATTTTGACCATGCGTTCCTCGGAATGTATTCTGATTACATTCAGAAGATCAATGCGTTGCTCAAGCCCGAGTATCGTATCGACCCTGCTACCACTGAGCTACCAAGCTCATTCCGCATCTATGCGCTTGTGGTGCTAGGCGTTACGGATAGCGTAAGCATAGCCGAGTTCTTACATTATTCGCCTCAGACCATCTACAATTATCGTCTGCGTATGCGCCGTCAGGCTTGTGTGCCAGAGAAAGAGTTTGAATCGCGTGTGGAACATCTCTATGCTGCTGTGGAAGAGTAACCCCGTCTGTGCGCACTAAAGCTCCACCGAAGCGCACTGAATCCGAACTGATGCTCTCTATTGCCACGTTGATACGCAGAAAGCAACCGATATAAAAAGCATTGCGGCTCTCCAGTCACTGGAGAGCCGCAATTATTTGTAGTGGAGACTTGTTAGTTGAGGTGGGATTGGCAACCGAAAACTTAACTATTATCTATTAACAGATTTAGCCAATCCCAACCTTTTACGCGTGTACTATAATTTCCACGCAGAGATAATTTACTATAATTAATCTATGAAACTATTATTTCTTGAGCAATAAAGGATCGATGGTGTTGTAACGTGCTTCCACCTTTGGATCTACAACCTGCTTGCTAACCAAGTCGATGTGCATCACTGGAGCTACGCTCTTGCCATTGGTGGTGTCCCACTGAGGCAAACCAAGACCATTAGGATTACCTGTCTTCACGAAGTTGAGGTAGAACTGCTGGAAGATTTCAGATACCTGGTAGTCGCTTGCGTCCCACTTGAACATGGTGTTGGTAGCTAGGTTACCCATAGCATACTCGATATCGGCAGAGTGAACAGCGCCTGGGTTAGCTGGAACCTTAGGAGCATCAGCCTTTTTCTCGGTTGTACCGCCCGCTAGACCAGGTTCTTTGTCGGTCAGAGTGGTCTCTGGACGTGGGTGGCAGTAAACGTAACGATATACGGGTTGCTTGCTGGTCTGACGCAAAAGGTCTGTCCATTTCCATGTAGAGTAGGCGATGAACATATCACCACCGAGGGTATAACCAGGCATTGTCACGATGTCAGCATCGGTCTTGATACCATAAAGGTCAAGGATGGTGTTGGCGTCAGTGCCGAAGTAAGCCTCTACAGCAGGCTTAAGGTTCTCCACTGTAGGAGCCTTACCGCCCATGAACACCATTACTGGAAGTTCGCAGTTGTTGTTACCGATAAGTGCTGGCACCTGTGCTTGTTCGCCTTTGAGATATGTCTCGAGTGGTTGCTCGGTGAAGAACTTGCCATCTACACAGTACATTGGTACGCCACCGGGCTTGTATGCCTTGTTGAGCTCCTCGGCAGACATATTGCGCAGTTCGCTGATTTTCTTGCAACCTACCTGCTTAGCAAATGCCTCACCAGCCTTCTCTGCGTCCTTTAGCGATGCCACAGCGCGTGAACCTACTACGCTACCGCTTGAAGCCATCACCTGATTGATCAATCCTTTAGACATAGGTGATACCATCAAGGCGCTTACTGACATTGAACCTGCACTCTCACCATCAATTGTTACGCGGTTAGGATCGCCACCAAAGGCAGCAATATTGTCCTTAACCCACTTGATAGCGGCTGCCTGATCCATGAAGCCATAGTTGCCTGAGCCTTTATAGTCGGTCTCTTTTGAAAGCTGTGGATGAGCAAAGAAGCCGAAGATACCTTCACGATAGTTGGCTGTTACCACGATGATGCCCTTACGAGCGAGGGTCAAACCTTGATAGCGAGGTTCGCTACCTGAACCTGATGTGAGACCACCACCATTAAAGTAGATCAACACTGGCAACTTCTCATTGCCGGTCTTGTAAGGTGACCATACGTTAAGGTAAAGACAATCTTCAGAAAACTTGTCTGTTCCGAAGATCATATCACCAAATGCGTTATACTGGATGGGGTTAGGACCAAACTCCTTTGCGCTTCGCACACCGCTCCATGCTTGTACTGGCTGTGGCGCTTTCCAACGAAGGTCGCCCACTGGAGGTGCTGCAAAAGGTACACCCTTGAAGATTTTTACACCTGACGAGTCTACTCCCTCGAGTACACCTGCCTGAACACGAACCTGAGGTCCTTGTGCCATAGCAACGATAGTCATTGCTAATGCGGCAATAGATAAAAGAATTCTCTTCATTTTTAGTTAGTTGTTGTTAGGTTTATTGTTATTCAAATTTTTCTGTTTGCAAAAGTAATGGCTTTCTTCTAGATAATCAATAGGTAGTAAACCATAAAAGTAAAGTTTTAGAATTGCTTTATGCTTGATTATCAGATGATTTGCAAAATGAATCGGTTAGAAAAAGTAAACTTTCTCTTCCTTCTGTTCATAGCTTACCAGTTACTCTTCATTAGCATCTGTTTCCCATTCCCATACGTCCTCGTTCATCTACTGACGGAGGTGCTTCGAGCGGGATAATCAATTTATTTTTCCTACAAAATTAATTTATTTTTCTGATATAAATAATTTATTTTTCAGTTTAAAATCATATCCATCGGAAAACGAAAGCGCCTTTACAGGCTTTTGAAAGTGCCCGTTTCGGCTTGTTCTCCCGATGCTCATGTTGTCCCGAATGTGAGATAATGGTCGGAGCGGAGAATCTCTGCTCCGACCATTGTTGAGGCGAGGGTGATACTATTCACCCTCGATGGGTGTGTCTTGAGATTGATGCCCTTATTTGTATTTCTGTGTACGAGAGTCGCGAATCACACCGCTCCAGTTGAGACCGAAGCCGAAGTCGTAGCGGTTGCCCTCTGAATCGAAATAAGGAACCATATCGCGAGGCACGTCTTCCAGCTGCTCTTCCACGGTCTTCATGTCACGTGGCATCTGGCATGGAAGCAAAGCTGAAGGTTCGTTCTTGCCACTGATGAGGTCAAGGAAAGGCTGGTTGCTGGTACCAAAGCTTACGAGGATAGCATCGGCTGCCTTCTCAAACTCGGCCACCACTACGGGGCGAGTAGCTGATAGAGCCACTACCACAGGCTTGTTGCCCATAGCCTTCTTGGTGTCAAGCACCATTTGCAGGTCGTCGCGGTTAGCAGTCTTCACGGTTTTGCCCTTGTAGGTACGGTTGGTGAAGCTCTCTTTAGGATCGCCACCGCCCATACTCACTTCGCGTGCGAGGGTTGCGGTGTAGTCGTTATACTGCAAACTGATAGGCACATAACCATTGCCACCCTTTGCTACATCGTCTACGTCATAACCAGTGCCACTCATAGGACCTTCAATAAAGCAGAGAGCAAAGTCGGCTTCAGATGCATTGTCCACCACCTGGTAGTACTTGCTTGCTATATTCAGATCGATAGGATACTCCCAATAGTCCTTGGTCTTGTTGCCGAAGAAGTCGGTCACAGATGGATAATGACGTTTGGGGATATACACCTTTAGACGACTATCCTTGAGCGGAAGCGTGTTCTGATGATTCTTTAGCATCACGATACTCTTCACCTGAGCCTCATATCCTTTCTGCATAAAGTCCTTGTTGCCAACGATGGCTTTGGTCTCAGCTACGTCAAGATAAGGATTTTCAAAGAGACCGGTCTCAAACATCGGCATCAACAAGCGGCGAGCTGACTCACGGATGCGCTTGTTCCAGGCATCATTGCCAAACTCCTTGCGGCCCATAGCAAATGCTTCGAGTACAGGACCCTTATCGTTGTTACCGCCAAACTGGTCCACACCGGCTTTCAAGATCTCATAGTGACGCTGCGCTACCGATAGTGTCTCTACGCCCCAGCACATGCCGCCGAAGTCTTTCACGGCATTGTTGTCACGTGTCACAGCCCAGTCGGTACATACCACACCGTCATATCCGTACTTGTTTCGGAGCAGATCGGTCACGATGTAATGGCTGAAGTTGTTACCAACGTTCTTGCCCGATGGGTCGATACCAGTAGCAATGGTGTAGTAAGGCATGATAGCACCTACTTTTGAGGTAGGTCCGTCAAGTTTGAAAGCACCCTCAAGGAACGATTGTAGGTGCTGATTGAAGTTGTTGCCAGGGTACACAGCATACTTACCATAGCAGAAGTGGGCGTCACGTCCGCCTTCTTCAGGACCACCACTAGGCCAGTGTTTCGCCATAGCAATCACGCTTTCGTATCCCCATCCGTTGGCAATCTCTTTGTCGCCCTTTGAGGTTTGGAAACCATCAATGTATGCTCTACCAAGGTCAGTGGTAAGGTTTGGATCCCCACCAAAGGTACCAGTGAATCGTGTCCAACGTGGTTCTGATGCGAGGTCGATCTGTGGAGAGAGGGCTGTGGTGATACCCAATGCACGATATTCTTTGGCTGCTATCTCGCCAAACTCTCTGACAATCTCGGGTGAGAAAGTAGCCGCTAGTCCCAAAGAGGTAGGCCAACGAGAGATGTCACCGCCCGCACCATAGTTGTATTCGGCGTTAGCGGTTGTCTCATGACGAGGGTCAGTGGAGTTGTTGGTAGGGATACCATGTCCTAGACCCTCCACGTATGCTTGCATGTTGTTGCTCCATTTGGCTGCCACCTCAGAGCTCTTCACCTTAGTTACAAGTACGGCGCGTACGTTGTCTTCCTTGAGAAACTTCTTCTGCAAGTCGCTCAGGTCAGATGCTTTGCAACCACTCTTGTCGAAAGGCTTGCCTTTATAGGTTGATGCGCCGTAGCCCGTGCTAAGCGCTGGCACCTGTTGATGAGCCGAATAAAGCATCAGTCCGGCTATCTCGTCATCGCTAAGTTGGGATGCAAGGTCACGAGCGCGTTCGTCAAAGGAAAGTCGCCAGTCCTCATATTTGTCGAGTTTGCCGTTGCGGTTAAGGTCTTTGAACACGCATCCGTCCTTCTCAATGAGTTTCACGCCCGACTTAGGAGAGTAGCCTAGCGTAGGACCGTTGGGCTGTTCCACGAGGTTGTATTGTCCTTTCTTGATTTGTTTCCATTTAGGAGCGGCTGCCCACGAGCCTAATACGAGCATCGTTGCAGCAGAAAGAATGAAAATCTGATTTGTCTTCATACGTTAATCTTTGGTTAGGTTATACTAATATTGCTATTATTTCTTAGAGTAACGGAGTGCCATCTTGGCTTCAAAGTCACCGAACATCAATCGTGTGTCCACGTGTGTATATACCCGGATGAGTCGACCATTGTGGTTCATGCCGTATGTTCCGTCCTCGTTAATTATAGGACATTGCACATATTGGTAGCTGCTAGAGCAAGGATCGGCTTCGAAACCACTTTGAAGGGCAGTCAAGAGCACCAACGGACTGTCGCCCATGATATAACATTCGCCCATTGGGATGTTATACTTCTCACATGTATTGACGGTTTTAAGAATCTGTTCGCTGATATATTGGCCCACTTTGCCATAAGGCTCTATCTTGAGTTTCATTTCGTCCAAGCCATAAAGGCACTGGCGATATACGTCGCGGGGCACTTGCCAGATGCGCATCTTGCTGTCATTGAAAATCACGCGACCTGCGGCAATACTCAGATTGAGGTTGTATTCCACCTTCGAGTAGCCTGGAGGAGGGTAGGCGCTGACACCATTGTATTCCTGTCCGCCTATCCATACCAAGACCACCTTGTCATCAATGGATGGATCCATGAGGTGAGCGCAAGCTATATTGGTCAAGCTAGCACCGCAAAGCACGTACAGAGGATGGTCGGGTGTGCACTGACGAGCCTCGTCAACGATAGCCTGTGCACCTTGAGAGCGTATCGGTTCGGATGTAGAGGTTAGACCGGTTTCTGCTCCCGGCACCACCTTTACAGTGCCTTTGAGCCCCATCAGTTCAAGCACCTTTTCGGCTTTCTCGCATGATTCGGTAGCTTGGTCTTGGCGATTGGTGAATCCTCCCGCTGCAGAAAGGTGTCCGCCTACGATGGCGCGAACATCGCAAGTGGTGCAAAGCATCTGATGTGCCAACTGAAATAGTCCGTCAGGGTCACCACAAAAGTCGTTATCAATCACCACTTTCACCTTGTTCAGACGATTGGTGGTGCTAGCGTTTGTTGTCTTTTGTGCCCAAGCTGATGCGCTTAGGGTGAAGAGAAGCAACAGAGCTACTATCTTTTGTATCTTGTTCATAAGTTAATCGTTTAAAAAAGACCGTGCCGCTCCTTATTAATGCCACATAGGCGACATTTCTTAAAGAGTGGCACGGCTGCATGAAAAAAGTTAAAATATCTATACTAAAACAACCTTTAGAAATTGATGGTCGTAGAGAGTGATACCTCGAATGGGCGGATATAAGATCCTGACATGAGGTAGTTCTTATACTTGCTTGTGTCAGTTACAAGGTCAGCAGCGCTGATTGAACCCGTAGCACCGCTCTGGTTGAAGATGTTCACTACGTTAAGAGCAAAGTTGACCTTCTTGTTCAGTGCATAGCTCAAGCCACCGAATGACTCCCAGTGACCGTTGAAGTATAGGCTATTGGTCTTGTTGATGTATTGCTTGCTGAAGTAACGGAAGCTCAACCATACTCGCCACTGCTTCCAAGCGTATGAAGGATCGAGCTCGATGAGGGTCTTAGACATAGCGGTAACAGTGTTGTCGGTTACGTCTGCACCATCGGTTACACCGTCGGGGAAGGTTGCAAACACCTTAAACTTCTTGTAAACAGGGTTCTGCAAAGTCAACAATCCATGGAAGGTGAAGCCCTTGAACGGAGTGAGCACTACGTCAGTGGTCCATCCTATGGTCTGAATGTTATAGGTGATAGGCTGTGTTACGCTCACCTCAGTACCTGCTTTGTAACCACCGCCATCGCTCTGCATGGTGTGATAGAAGTTGGTACGGCTCTTATAGTTGGTCTGAGAGATGAATGAAACCTGTGATACCAATTGCATCCAAGGTGTGTTGTAGAAGATACCACCGCGTCCCATGTTGATGTTCACTGGTGCTGTGGTAGGCATGCTAGCACCTGCATAGTCCTGAAGGTTAGGACGCTGACGAACATAAACATACTCGCCTACGAGACCGAAACCGTGAGAGATGGTGTAACGGATGTTGTATGTGAGGGCTGGGTTGAGCCAGTCGCCTGTGAAACGAGTCAGTTTGCTGGTTCCGTTGTTGAGATACCAACCCATGGTACGGGTGTTATAGGTATCATTATCGGTTGGGTTCAAAGCACCACGACCACTATATGCGAGGTATTCGAGGCGTGCACCGAGGCTCATCCACAAGTGGCGTGAAATGGTCCAGTCGTCACTCAGGTAGATAGCCATCTTGTTTTCATGACCGTCATAGTACTCACCGCTACCTGGGTTGAAACTCATGTAAGGTTGGAGTTGGCCATCTGAGCTCTTCACATAGAGCTGAGCAGGATCTGGACATACCTCATGTGCCATCACGGTGTTCATCTGCTTTACCTGAGCGCGGTTGTACCAGAAGTTGGCACCGATACGCCAAGAGTGTCTTTGGTTCTTGCTCTTGCCTGTGAGAACTGCAGTGGTGAGCCAAGAACGTTCATATCCAGGAACGTACATCATCCAGCGGTTCTGCACTTTGTCGCCTTTGTATGCGGTTCCGTCAGCTAGATAGTAGCCGCCATTGTTGTCTACGATACCTGAAACGGCACTCATAGCCATGCTTACATCACCGAGCTTCATCTTGCTGGCTACGTTAAGGTGTGTTCCACTCTTGAAGTCGTAGTCGAGATTGAAGGTCAACTGATGGTTGTCCGTTGTACCAGCGTCCTTCCATGTGGTCTTTTTCACCTCGCCAGTGATCACGTCTTTATAGTAGAATGATGAGGCTTCGTTTCCATAATAAGAGTCGGTACCATAGTTGAAACCATTGTATTTCTTCACCGAGCCATCACCTACGAATACGAATGGAGCGTAAGAAGAACCATTAGATGTGTATCTAGAGAACTGATAGATCAAGCTCATGTAACCTCTTCCGTCAGCGAAGTGCTTGTCTACACCAGCCTTATACACCTGTGTACGGTTTTGTAGGCGAGATGCTTCCATGTGTGCCGTACCTGGATCCCATACCTGATGGGTGTTGACAAAGTAGCCGAAGCCCTTTGCGATAGGACCGCCAATAGTAGCGTTGACGCTCTGACGACCATATTGGTTGAGCTGATAGTTGACAGTTCCGTTGAATTTGTCACCTGAACGACGGTGATGGCTATCCACGGTGTAGCCCACTGCACCAAACTGGAGAGCGGTTTCGGAGAGGCTCATCACTGAGATCTTGCTGTAAGCTGTGCCTCCAAACCAAGAGAAGTAAGGCATATCAGCCCAAACATTGTAGGAAACGGGTAATCCATCTTCGAAGATTGTTGCACTCAAAGATGAGGGTAGACCGATCGAAATCTGTCGTGGCTGGTCGGCGCTAGATGCGTTGAGCATCACGTTGCGGTTTTTCACCTCCTTTGAATTGTTCTCGGTGGAGTCTTTCTGAGCGGCGTCTTGTGCAAAAGATGTTGCGGGAAGCAAACAACTCATCAGTGCCAATGCGATGTACTTTTGTTTGTTCATAATTACGATAGGTAGTTAGTTAGGTTGCGCTTGCTTGTCTTGGTGTAGACCAACGACACGCAACGATTCGTTGTTTATTTATTTAGGTTTTCTTCTAGTTTTGATTTTGCCGTGTTATAGAGGACCCGGCAGAAAAGGGTAGGGGTGTTAGATATTGGTCTCCGGGGCGAGAGACCAATAGGATTCTTAGTTAGCTTATTTCTTACTGAGGATGTTCAGCTTTGTCTTTGGAGCCAACACGTTGTGTACCTTCACCTTTGAAGCCTTGAGCTTCAGTGTGCCTTGGCCCTTGATGTCACGGCTTGAAGCAGCCACCTTTAATGTATATTCGCCTCCGTCAGCTACCCAAGCGCTGGCTTTCTCGTTGAATGAAGCAAGGTCAGCTTTGGCAACAACCAGTGTGAGGGTCTCGCTCTGTCCAGGGTTGAGGGTCTTGGTCTTAGCAAAAGCCTTGAGTTCCTGTGCTGGTTTCTCCACTGCGCCCTTAGGAGCGGTAACGTAGAGCTGTACCACTTCCTTGCCAGCGCGACGTCCTGTGTTAGTGATGGTCACGTTGACGTTAACGTTTTCGCCATTCTCAGCCACTTTCACGTCACTATAACCGAATGTGGTGTAAGATAGACCGTAGCCGAATGGGTAAGACACCTCTTTGTTGAAAGAGTCGAAGAAACGGTAACCTACATAGATACCTTCGTTGTAATTGGTGTAACCAACGTTTTCAACAGTTTGGTATTTGCTCAAGGTGCGATCCATAAAGTTTACTTCTACACCATCTGTTGGGAAGTTTTTAGAAGAAGGAATCTCGTCAAAGCCGATAGGCCAACTCATTGGCAACTTGCCTGAAGGAGTGAGACGACCTGACAAGAGGTCAGCTACAGAGTTACCAAACTCCTGTCCACACTGCCAAGGAAGAAGGATTGCATCAGGGATTTGCTTCCAAGAAGCAGTCTCAATCACGCCACCTACGTTGAGTACCACAACGGCTTTCTTGCCTGCTTTGTGGAAGGCAGCAGTCACCTTCTGTACCAATTGGAGTTCCTCAGAAGTGAGGTTGAAGTCTTTTGCGGTGCGGTCAGAACCCTCACCTGATAGGCGCTGGAGAGTGATCACAGCCACATCGTTGCTCTTAACGGCAGCGGCGAGGTCGTTGTCGCTAGGAACGGTCTCCTTAGGGAGGTCAGCGTTCTGCCACCATTCGCGTGGTGTCTTAGCGATTTCTTCCTTTGCATCCTTGATGTAAGAGGTATATGCGTTGAGGATAGTCTCATCTACGGTGTAGTTGTTGTTACGCAATCCCTCAACCAACGATACGGTGTAAGCACGGTTTACGTTACCCGAGCCAGTACCACCGGCAATTGGGTCATAACTTGCTACGCCATAGAGAGCCACGTTCTTGATGTTGCTAGCCAATGGAAGCACCTCATTGTTCTTCAGAAGAACGGTTCCTTCAGCAGCAGAAGAGCGTGTAACCTGTGCGTGAGCCTTTAGGTCAGGGTTGTTGCTATACTTATATCCCTTGAAGCGGGGGCTCTTTACTACAAGCTCCAACACACGACGCACGTTGGTATCAAGCACGCTCTCATTGAGTTTGCCGCTCTTTACAGCTTCCTCGATAGCCACAGCGTCCCCTTCTACACCTGGTTCGATAAGGTCGTTACCTGCGATCATGTTCGCGGTACGGTCAGCCTTGCCATCTCTCCATACGGGGTCAGTGCCGCCAAACCAGTCGGTCATCACCAAGCCTTTGTATCCCCACTCGTCTCTAAGGATTGTGGTGAGAAGGTCTTTGCTTTCCGACGTCATCGTACCATTAATCAGATTGTATGACGACATCACCGTCCAAGGGTTGGATTTCTTTATCGCAATCTCAAATTGCTTAAGGTAAATCTCGCGTGCTGCACGCTGGCTCACACGTGAATCGTTACCCAAACGGCATGTCTCTTGGTTGTTGAAAGCGAAGTGTTTGATAGATGTGCCTACACCTTGGCTCTGCACACCGTTGATGTAAGCGGCTGCGATGTTACCTGCCAATACGGGATCTTCAGAGTAATACTCGAAGTTTCTTCCACACAAAGGATTGCGGTGGATACAAGCTCCAGGTGCGAGCAATACGTCAGCACCATATTCCAGCACCTCGTTACCGATGGCTGTACCTACGCTTGTTACCAGGTTGACATCCCAACTACTTGCCAAGCAAGTTCCGATAGGGAAGTGGGTGCAATAGTAGGTGTGTGAGTCGTAAGGGCGGGTAGGGTTGATGCGCAGACCAGCAGGGCCGTCTGACAATACCACTGAAGGGATTCCGAGACGTGGAATGGCTGCGGTGGTTCCTGCAGCGCCCGGTACCAGTTTGGCGTATGAGCCAAGGTTACCTGTGGTAAGGCCGGCTGAACCTGTTCCAACCACCAATGTTGCTTTTTCTTTAAGTGTCATTGCGTGCAACACCTCATCGATATTATCTGCACGAAGCTGTGGTGTGTTTTGTGCAGAGAGGACTGTTGCGCAAGCAATAGATGTACACATGGTAATCAATCGTTTCATGTTGCAAAAGTTTAGGTATTCAGTTGATTTATGTTCGATGCAAAGTTAATCTACTTTTTTACGACTTTCAATCAGTAGTAAAACGAAAAAGTAAATCCATGTAAAATCAACATCCGTTGAATAACAGATAGTTAGCCGGATTAATAAATCTAAAAAAGTAAACTTTTAAAGCCGTTAAGAAAAGGTACAATATTCACTATTTCCCCTTTAATTCTATGTTTCGGTGTCCTTTTTCTTCACGTTCTCCTCTACGTAAATTCTCTTTTTAACAGATAATAAATGTGGTTTTGTTTTGTAAAATATCCCTACGGCTTATCTATCTTTTCATCTCTTCCTCTATGAATCGCCATCTATTAATATAATAAACATTCTTGGTTAAGTCAGTTGCTACACCCACTGAACCTAATCTCACCCATATAATTGTACGCATCTGGGTTTTCAGCCCGCTTCGTTAGCAGGTTAAGCGTCATCTTTGATAAACAAATGGTTTAGCAGATAAAATCATTTGGTATAATGAATGGCATACATTTGGCTACTATTATCGACCTCGTCACCTATTTATATTACACTGAAAAAGTTTTAAAAATTTGGGTGTTTACCCAAAAACGATTACTTTTGCATAAAAGATAAACGATTATGAACAATGCCAAACAAGCCCCTAAAAAAGGCTTTTTACATACCAAAACCTTCCGATTAGGTCTGCTCGCCATTGTGCTTGTTGTCGTAGGAGGATTTGTTTACAACCTTGTTGTTGGCTCATCTGAGCCCACCATCACTCCACAAGAGGCTGAGGATGCCAATGTAACAGCACCCGACTATGACAACCTTGATGTCGTAGGCGATTATCTCTGGCCCACATTGAGTGAGAACCGCGACGATTCCTTAGCACGCGTGAAGGCAGATGAGGAAGCCAAACGCAAAGCCGAGGAAGCCGAGGAAGCGCGTAAGAAAACCATTCCTGAACCTGCCAAACACACGGAGAGTGACGAGGGTGTAGAAGATGCCGTTGAAAGCCAACCTCAGATTGTTCCCTCCGTACCTCAACGCAACCTTCCTGCCGTGGCAACCTCTAAGGTAGAGCATGTTCAAGCGCCCAAGGTAGAGTCGGTAGGTAATGATTAAGGGTTGTCATAGACCCATTTAATGAAAGGAACACTATTATGAAAAGATTTCTGTTTGCCTTATTCGTAGGTCTCTTATTGGTGAGTTGTGCTACCACAACCTTTGATTCAGAAGGTCGTCAGCTTAGCAATGCTGATGTGAAACGCGTTACTGCCAATGTGGTGAAGCAACGTTTGGAGCAACGCCGCTATCGTATCTTTGTAGATTTTATGTACCCCTCACGTACACCCTCTATCCATCTCACAGACGATTGGGGTGTGGAGGTCAGTGGTGATAGCATTGGCTTGTTCCTGCCTTACTTTGGTAGGGTATACATGGCGCCTATGGGCAAAGGCCCCGGAATGCTGTTTATCGCTCCATTGAAGAGCTATAAGGAAACCATCGCTAAGGATGGACATCACCAGATAGTAGCTGAGTGTCGCCATGATATGGACACTTACCAGGTGATTATGGACATATATAATAATGGTGCAGCCGATATCTGTGTGATCAACTCTAACCGCGAGTCGATCAGATACACGGGTAAGGTGGATATGGATGGTGTTTTCTTCCCATCAAAGGAAGCCGCTGCTAAACGCAAACTGCAATGAATGTAGCTCATCGATGCCGTTCTGCTTTTGTTGCTGCGTTGCTTCTGATAGCTGCGCCCAACGCTCTGTATGCCCAAACCATGCGCAATGCGATGGCATACGACCACTCGTATCATCTATATCAGCATGATAGGCAGTTGACCGTGGTGCATCTCGATCTAGAGTGGCCTCGCGTGATAGACAACTCGCGTTGCTTGGCGTTGCAGAAAGCGCTCACCACGTTTTTCTTTGCTGACTCCGCATCTTATACATCTGACACCGCTTGCCCCCAGCAAGAGGCTTTCGCCCGCTATGCGCATAGCTTAGGAAACCAATTGGACAGTATGCCAGATGCTCCGGGGTTGCACAAGATGTATGCCGCCTATAAGCTCCGTATGCTTGCTTCTGTAAAGGGACGCTTGGTTATCCTTGTTGGAGAACGTGAGCTTCGTGATGCTGACTCTCTCCAAGGACACATAGAACGCCGTTATTTCAACTATGACATGATTCATGACCGAATGCTTTCTACGGATGATGTCTTCAATGCACGAAAACTGAAGGGATATGAACGAAGAGCAGAATTTGAAGGATTGCTCTATGCAACGGCAATTATCGATGAGCAAGAGACCGAAGAGATTCGCCTCGACTTGATGCCACAACAGGTAGCTATCTTAGGCGATAACGTCTTGTTTGATCTCGGTGGCACACCTACGCTGCATAACATCTCTGTGGTGCCTATCGATAACCTTCGTTCTTATCTTACCAAGACCTTCCGTCAGTGGCAAGAAGAACCAGCGATTGAATCCTCTTCCAAACTTATCACCGAAGACATGATCTACGGACATGTGGATAGCTTGTGCCTTGTGGCCGACTCTATGGCTTGCTATCCCAATGGGGATAAGAGTGGGGTGCTGAGCTATCTCAGTAAGAACCTAAACCTAACGAGCGCACAAGCCACAAGCACAGACCTTCGCTTGTTGCTCTCCTTTATCGTGGAAGCGGATGGAACCCTCAGCCACTTTGTGACATTGAGCCCTTCTCAGCCGCTTGTTGACCGTGAGGTGGTGAAGGTATTGCGTGACCTTCCGCGATGGAAGCCAGCCATAAAGGAGAATAGGCGTGTGCCGACGCGCATCTTCCTACCGATTAATCTTCGTTTGCAATGATATAAAAAAAGACTTGAAGCTATCTGCTCCAAGTCTTTTTTATATCTGTAGACCTCTATCTTAGTAGCCAGGAAAGTCGGGATTGAGAAGCTCTACCTTAGCGTGTCCGTTCTTCTTAGGGCGATCCATCTTGATGGAATGGTCACACTTGCTGCTTGACATCCACTTGGCAATTAAGTCGCCCCAACCTGCAGCCGCACTGAATGTGGGGTGGCGACCATCTTTTCCACGCGTTAGGTTCAGTTTGCTACTATCAAAGTAAGCACCCTTGCCCACATTGTCGCATATCAGTTGGTCAATGCCCGTATCCTCTTTCCAGTTGGGCGGCCCAATCCAGACAAAGGGCTTGTCGCCCATCTTGGCTATCAGCGTCTTGATGTATTGGTCGCGTTGGTCAAGATCGTTCACAAAGAGCTCATTGCTTCCTAGACATAGCACGAAGTAAGATGGATGATACTGGGCGATGTAATGTTCGAGCGTAGCCGTCGTTGCCCATTTCTCGGTAGACGAACTGTACCAAATCACGGTGTGTAGCTCATAGCCGTTGGCTGCCGTATAGTCGTCTAAGCGTCGTGTCAAGCCCTCTAGCATCGAGTCGCCAAAGAGCAAAATCACATGGCGGGACGAGTCTACCGGAGCTTCTTCTGCCTTAGATGGTTCAGCTTGTTTCTTTGCTACTTTCTTTTTCAAGGGCGCAGCATGATGCGCAGATGCTTTCTTCAGTTGTAACAAGCTAATCTTCTTCAGATTATATTCTCCAAGAGAGAATTGCAGTGGCGACATAGCGTAAGCCAGTGCAGCCACTACAATCGTTAGTAAGATTAGTATAACCTTGATCTGCGCTTTCATTCACCTAGTTCTAGTTCCACAGGACAATGATCGCTGCCCATGATTTCGGTATGTATCTTTGCGTCACGGATACGTTCTTTCAGATGGTCTGATACGATGAAATAGTCGATACGCCACCCCGCGTTCTTTTCTCTTGCACGGAAGCGGTATGACCACCACGAGTAGGTAATTGTATCAGGATAGAGATATCTGAACGAGTCCGTGAAGCCACTGTTAAGCCATTGTGTCATCTTTGACCTTTCTTCGTCCGTAAATCCCGCATTGCGTCGGTTGGTTTTCGGGTTCTTCAGGTCAATTTCCTCGTGTGCCACGTTGAGGTCGCCACATACGATGACGGGCTTCGTCTGATCTAGCTGTTTCACGTAATGTTGGAAATCGTCTTCCCATCGCATACGATAGTCGAGTCGTCTGAGTCCATCTTGTGAGTTGGGCACATAGACACAAACCAAGAAAAACGCTTCAGTCTCTAGCGTGATGACGCGTCCTTCGTGGTCGTGCTCGTCTATCCCGATGCCGTATGTGACGTTCAGAACCTCCTTGCGGGTAAAGATAGCCGTGCCACTATACCCCTTCTTGTCAGCATAGTTCCAATAAGAGGTGTAGCCAGGGAACGAGATGTCAAGTTGTCCCGCTTGCATCTTGGTTTCCTGTAAGCAGACAAAGTCGGCATCCAATGCCTCAAACGCATCCTTAAACCCCTTGCCCACGCAAGCGCGCAGACCATTGACATTCCATGAAACGAGCTTCATAGCTTATTGTTTTTTAAGCGCTACACCAAGAGGTGCATGCATAGCGTATTCGTTGATAGAACCCTGGATGCTCACCGACTTCACTACAAGGTTACACTTGAACCAATTGTCCGAGTAGTAACCTATCGAACTGTAACTGTTATTGGTCTGTTCAAAGACGATGGTACAGAGCTTCTGCTTACCATTAAAGTCGATCATAGTAGATGCTTGCCATGACTTAGGGAAGATCTGGTAGTAGCATCCATCACCAAGATCCGACTTGTTATATCCCCAAGGAAGATAAACGTGTAGCGTAGCTTCCAGTACAGGTAACACCGTACCTACCTTAACGCTATCCTTGTAACGTGAATCTAGACCGCTGGTGAACACCTCTATAGGGATGTTAGTAAGCCGCACAAGTGAGTCGGTCGCTGTGATGACAGCGCTTACGGCAGTAGAGTCGTACTTACCGGTTGAGGCATTGATGTTGTAATAAATCTGACCCGTGTACGAACCCTGCATATTGAGCAGTTTGGCAGCTTTCTCAGCTGTGGTGTAAGGTTCGTAAGTGTAGTTAGAATCCGACTCGCTGTCGTTCAGACATGATGTCATGAAGAGCATGGCTGTGCATGCAATCATGAGCGTGATGATTTGTTTTGCTTTCATTTGTTTTACTTTTAAAATACACATATTATTACTATTGTTTTGAAATGATTATATCCTCTTTGAGTCGGTACGCAGCAGGTTCATAAACTCCTCCCTTGTCTTGGCCTGGTTGAACGCACCGCTGAAAGCCGATGTGGTGGTGATAGAGTTTTGTTTCTCTATGCCACGCATCTGCATACACATGTGCTTGGCCTCAATGACCACCATCACGCCCAAAGGTTTGAGGGCTTGCTGGATACAGTCTTTAATCTGCTCGGTGAGTCGTTCCTGCACTTGCAGTCGGTGGCTATATATGTCCACCACGCGCGCCACCTTACTCAACCCCGTGATATAGCCGTTAGGGATGTATGCCACGTGCGCTTTGCCATAGAAGGGCAGCATGTGATGCTCACACATAGAGAAGAAATCGATGTCCTTGACGATGACCATCTGATTGTATTTCTCCTCAAACAACGCATCGAGCAACACCTGCTTAGCGTCCTGTGTGTATCCTCTTGTGAGCACCTGCATCGCTTTGGCCACGCGCATAGGCGTCTTGACAAGCCCCTCACGCTCAGGATCCTCGCCTAGCAAGGTCAGTATTTCTTGATAATGCTGTGCGAGCTGGTCTAGCCCCTCGCGATATTCTGTATTTGTTTCCATTGTTTAATAGTCCATATAGTTGTCATCAATGTCTCTGTAAGAAGCATCGCGAACGGTAATCATTGTACGCACGATGTTGGCTCCCTTCAGTCCATTGCTCTTGAGTTTGCGTAGAATCACTTGTGCATCCTTATATTCTACAAAGTTGCCCATATAGCACATCCATCTCGGGGCATAGAAGTGGACATATACGGGCTGGTCGTTGGCCACCGCTTTGGCCTTGTGTCCTATCTCTTCGGCTTGTTCGCGGTCCTTACGTGTGTTGCCTCCGCTGAACAATTGTATTCTGAATCCCTTAGCTTTGTGTGCTCCGGTGAGAATCTTCTGCTTCATGACGGTACGCTTTCCGCCTTTGCTTTGGCGCACACGGCGGCGTACCACACACATGGTGCGTGTATGTGTTGCTGCAGCGGGTTTGGGTGCAGCAATCTTTATCTCGTTTCGTGGAGCTACCGGTGTGGAGGAGGGTAGCTTGATCACTTTTGATAAGTCTTGTTTCTTGGATGATTGTGTGTTGGATGGTTTGTTTTGTTCAGTGCGTTTGTTTTTCTTGGATTGGTCTTTGTTGTTGGCTTTGTTGTTTCTGCCATTGACCAGTGCATCGATATCTGCGCTTTGGGTCACAGTTACCGAACCTTGCGCCCATACGCTAAGGTTTGCTATGAGCAGCAAAAAGAGTATTGCTACTGTTTTTTTCATACGAGTAAGATTGATTAAGATAGCGAACAGACCGGCAGCCCGGCTTCATGTGTCATGGCGGACTGCTGGTCTGTATGAGGTGTTATAGATAGATTACTTCTTCCAAGCGTCGATGATACCCTTGAAGTCGGCTGCCTTCAGAGAAGCACCACCAATCAGACCACCATCGATGTTAGGTTTAGCGAAGAGCTCAGCAGCGTTGCTAGGCTTGCAGCTACCACCATAAAGGATTGTGGTATCGTCAGCAGCAGCCTCACCATACTTCTCAGCTACGATGCTACGGATGTAAGCAAGCATCTCTTCAGCTTGGTCGCTAGTAGCGGTCTTGCCTGTACCGATAGCCCAGATGGGTTCGTAAGCCAAAACGATGTTCTTCCAATCCTCTGCGCTGAGGTGGAATACAGAACCATCAAGCTCAGCCTTTACCACCTCGTTCTGCTTGTTAGCTTCGCGCTCCTCAAGAGTTTCGCCGCAGCAGAAGATAACCTTCAAACCGTTCTTCAGTGCGAGCTCTACCTTCTCCTTAAGCACTTCAGCAGTCTCATTGTAGTATTGACGACGCTCTGAGTGGCCAAGGATAACGTATTGTGCGCCAGTGCTCTTAACCATAGCAGCTGAAACCTCACCAGTGTAAGCACCCTTCTCCTTGTCAGCACAGTTTTCTGCGCCAAGCTCTACAACGCTTGAGTCGAGAACGGCTGCTACGCTTGCCAAGTGGATGAATGGTGTGCAGATCACTACACCGCAGTTTGGCTTGTCAGCTACCAATGATTCGTTGATCTCTTTTGCCAGAGCTACGCCCTCTTGCAGGTTCTCATTCATTTTCCAGTTGCCTGCTACAATTTTCTTTCTCATTTTCTTTTTCTGTTAAAAGTTCTTGTTGTGTATTGTATAAATCTTCTTTCTTTTGTTTCTTTTTGCTTCTGAGCCATTTGGTCCATGACCATAACCTATCGGCAAGGGTGAGCAATGTTAGCGGAAGGACAAACCAAAGCACCATCAGTAACACCTTGTCAGCGATGCTTCGTGTAGATATCTGCCCGATGGTAGCGCGTGTGATGGGTGTCTGAAACTCCTCTGCGGCGGGTAGGGCGTTGTGGCTCCACTTGTTTAGGATGGTGCCATCCTTGAGCAACATCAGTCCGGGGTTGCTTCGTATCATCGTCTTCAGCACGGTCTCGTCGCACGTGTAGAATGGATATTCGGCTCCGGTGAGGTCGCGCCAGTGTGCTATGCCCTTGTCATCACTTGCCGTCAAGCCCACAAAGGGGATGTGATTGTCCTTGCAATATTCGCTGATGCGATCGATATCGCCAAAGTTGGCATCGTCAGCATATTCGAGATGTGGCGCCACGAGGACGAAGATGTATCCTTTGTGACGTATGATGGAGTCGGTCACGTCGTTGCCCGTTTTCTCGTTAGTGATCGAAAGGTCAGAGATGCGAGGCACAAATCCCTTCTCGGTCATCACCGTCTTGCTATCAATGAACGTCCATGTAGAGTCGGGATAGTTGTCGATGGTAAACTCCTTGCGTATGCCGTCTTTCTCAAGAATGAACGTGGTGTCAAACTTCGGTTGCTTAGCTCCTTTCGGAATCTCCATCTCTTTGGGGATATTGGCACCGATATGATAAGGACGGAAGTCGAATATGGGCAGATAGCGCAGACTTATTGTCGAGGTGATGATGATGAAGATGATGGTGTAGTTGATCACTATCCACTGGTTGGCCTTGGAGATAAACCGCATCATCTTGAGCGGTCTGTAGGCTATCAGCACTGATAATGCCAATAACACGATGTTCTTAGCCAGCGTCTGCTCATTGGTAAGGTGAATCGCATCACCAAAGCATCCACAGTCCTCGATAGGGTTCCATCCCACGAGCCACACCGTTACAAGGGTCATCACCGCCATGAATGCCACCAATAGCTTGCTGGTCAGTCGGCGCTGGATGGCAAAGAGCAAGAAGATGCCGAGGCAAAACTCCAATGCTGAGAGCGAGATGCTCATCGTTAGCGTCATCCACTGGGCCACCTTTCCCGTCAGTCCTACGGCAGCGACATAGTCGTTGATACGATATTGCGTGCCCAGCGGGTCTACTGCCTTGACGTATCCGGAGAAGATAAAGACCGCTGAGACCAGCAGCCTACTGACGTTAATTGCAGTGGCAAGAATCCTTTGCTTGTGTTGTGTCGTCATTTTTGCGCAACCTGATTACTCCAAATACGGCATAATTGATGATGTCCATATAGTTGGCATCTATGCCTTCGCTCACGAGCGTGTTCCCGTGCAGATCCTCTATCTCCTTGATGCGCTCTATCTTGGTGAGAATCAAGTCGGTGTAACTGCTGATGCGCATATCGCGCCAAGCCTCTCCATAGTCGTGATTCTTATGCTTCATGAGAGTCAAGGCTTCGTTGCTGAAGCGGTCGTAGAGCTCGGTGGCTTCTGCGGGGCTGATGTCAATGTGGTCAGAAAAGCCTTTCTCAAGCTGAATCAAACCGATGATGCCATAATTGATCAGCGCGACAAACTCCTGGTCGATGCCATCCCCCACCTTGTTAACACCCGTAATCTCGATGGAACGTATGCGTTTGGCCTTGATAAACAGCTGGTCGGTCAGTGAGGAGGGGCGCAGGATACGCCACGAAGCACCATAGTCGTGTAGCTTCTTGGTAAACAATTCGCGACAGAAAGCTATGGTCTGCTGAAACTGTAACTCTGTTTTGCTGTTATCTTGCTGCATTTTCGTCCTTTTTGAGGGCAAAGTTAAGCATTCCAAACGAATTGACAAAATCTCTTATATAAATATATGTGAAACCAGCGTCACACCTTTCGTATGCCACTGGGATAGGTTTTGCATCCTCAAATGAGCCTTCTCGTTATCTCGTATAGCCTCTATCGGAAGTAAAAATAAATTGATTTTCGGAGAAAAATAAATTAATTTCTATTCAAAAATAAATTGATTTCTCATCTGATAGCGCCTCTAATGTAAGATGATAATTTGTCTATGTGGGTGAAAAAGCGTACCTTTGCAGTCTATATTTTGCTTATAAAACCATGCGTGAATATACCGATGCCGAACTGGCGCAGCTATTAGATAAAGATATTTTTCATCATATTACGGCAGCAGCCGACCGCCTAGGGGTGGAGTGTTACGTGGTAGGAGGATATGTGCGTGATATTTTCTTAGAACGCCCGTCTAATGATATCGATGTCGTAGTGGTGGGTAGCGGTATCAAGGTGGCACAGGAGCTCCGTCGTGAACTTGGCGGTAAGGCCCATGTGTCGGTGTTCCGCAATTTCGGCACGGCGCAGGTCAAATATAAAGGTATAGAGGTTGAGTTTGTGGGAGCCCGAAAGGAGAGTTATAATCGCGGTTCGCGCAAACCCATCGTCGAAGATGGAACGCTGGAAGATGATCAAAATCGTCGCGATTTCACCATAAACGCTATGGCAATCTGCCTTAACAAAGATCGGTTTGGTGAACTGGTGGATCCTTTTGGCGGTTTGGACGACTTGTGGGATGGCGTCATTCGTACGCCACTTGACCCTGATATCACTTTCTCAGACGATCCACTGCGTATGTTGCGGTGTATCCGTTTTGCTACACAACTCAATTTCTACATCGATGAGGAGACCTTTGCTGCTCTACAACGTGATGCTGAGCGCATCAAGATTATCAGTGGAGAGCGCATAGAGGAGGAACTATCTAAGATTCTTAAGTCGCGTTTCCCAAGTAAGGGTTTTGTAGATTTGCAACGCTCAGGACTGCTTCAGCTGATCATTCCCGAGATCGCTGCGCTGGATAACGTGGAAACGCGCAACGGCAGAGCGCATAAGAACAATTTCTATCACACCTTAGAGGTGCTTGAGAATGTGGCCCGCAGTGAAGAAAAGGCTTTTGCTGCAAAGCAACGTGCTGGTGAGGTGCCCGCAAAAGAACGTTTTAGCCCTAATGTGTGGCTACGTTGGGCGGCGCTGTTCCATGACGTGGGCAAGCCAAAGAGCAAGCGTTGGGATAACAAGATGGGATGGACATTCCATAACCACAATGACATCGGGGCTCGTATGATTCCTGGGTTGTTCAGACGACTGAAGTTGCCACTGGATATGAAGATGAAATATGTTCAGAAACTGGTGGAACTGCACATGCGTCCCATTGTTATTGCTGATGAGGAGGTAACCGATTCGGCAGTGCGTCGACTGGTAAATGATGCTGGTGATGATATTGATGACCTGATGATGCTATGCGAAGCGGATATCACCAGTAAGAATCAAGTGCGGAAAAAACGTTTCTTGGAAAACTTCCGGATGGTTCGCGTGAAGATTGCTGACCTAAAGGAACGCGACTTTAAACGCTTGCTTCAACCTTGCATCGATGGAAACGAAATCATGCAGATGTTCAACCTTAAACCCAGTCGTGAGGTGGGTGAACTGAAAAAGATTCTCAAGGATGCTGTGCTCGATAACCGCATCCCTAACGAGCGTGAACCTCTCATGCAGCTACTCAAAGAGTCGGCACAGCAAATGGGGATACATGGCGTGGAAAAAGAAGGCTGAAACGGTGCCCGCGTTAGGCTGTGAAACGTTTGTTAAATCGCAATAATTTATAGTTGGGATATAAAGCTCTGTCGAATAGGGAATTATTCTACTTTTAACGCGTTTTTTTATTCTTAATAATTATTGTTAAAGTTTTGGCTGTAAATTTATTTGTTAGGTATCAAATGGCTAACTTTGCATACGAAAAAACTCGAATAACGCGTAGAGTTTTCGGTTAAACAACTGATTAATAGAGATTTATTTAGGTTTTTATATATATACAACTCAGATCCGAAAGATAGTCTGACTCAAATTAAATTTTTATATTAGGTATGAAGAAAAACAAGATTTTACTGTTAGCTGCTATGGCAGTGGCAGTGCTCACAAGTTGCGGTGGCGGTTCTAACGGACTTCCAACGTCAAATGAGTATCCTGTAATCACAATTGGTGTAGCTAATGCCCAATTGAAAACAACCTATCCTGCTACTATCAAGGGTATTCAGGATGTAGAAGTTCGACCAAAGGTGTCTGGCTTTATCACCAAGTTGAACGTTCATGAAGGACAGGCCGTAAGCGCAGGACAAGTATTGTTTGTCATCGACAACGAAACCTATCAAGCTGCAGTGCGCCAAGCTCAAGCTGGTGTGAACGCTGCAAATAGTTCGGTAAACCAAGCCAAAGCAGGCGTGGTTCAGGCACAAGCCTCTCTCAATTCGGCAAACGCTCAGGCTGCAACAGCCCGTTTGACCTATACCAATAGTGAGAACCTATACAAGAATAAGGTAATAGGTTCATACGAATTGGAAACAGCTAAGAACTCATATCAGACCGCTATGGCTGCCGTACGTCAAGCACAGAGCTCTGTTGCTTCGGCTGAAGCTGCCGTAAAACAGGCTGAAGCTGCCGTAAAACAACAAGAGGCTTCCCTTGCTACTGCCAAGGAAAACCTCTCATTCTGCTATGTTAAGAGTCCCGCAACGGGTGTAGTAGGCTCTCTGCCTTATAAGGAAGGAGCACTAGTAAGCGCATCTTCTGCACAGCCTGTGACTACAGTGAGCAACGCTTCTACCATTGAGGTCTACTTCTCAATGACCGAAACTGACATTCTGAAGCTCACTCGTACCAACAATGGCTTGGCCAATGCCATCAAAGCCTTTCCTACAGTAAGCTTGCAGTTGGCTGATGGAACCACCTATAACCACGAAGGAACAGTAGTTAAGACCAGCGGCATCATCGATCCTACCACTGGTACCGTATCAGTTATCGCTCGTTTCGCTAACACCGAACATCTTCTCAAGAGTGGCGGTTCTGGTAACATCGTGATTGCAAAGAACAATAACAATGCTATCCTTGTACCACAATCAGCTACTTCACAGGTTCAGAACAAGATCTTCGTCTACAAAGTAGATGCAAGCAACAAGGTTCATTACTCTGAAATCACTGTTGATCCACAGAACGATGGCAAAAATTACATCGTTACTGGCGGTCTGAAGATGGGTGAAAAGATTGTTACCAAGGGCTTGACAACGCTTTCTGATGGTCAGGAAATTAAGGCATTGACCGAAGCTGAATATGAGGCTGCAGTGGCAAAGTCGGAAAAGCTCGGTGAGAAACAAGGCTCAGCAGGTGGCTTCCTTGACGCTATGACAGGAAAGGAAGATAAAAAATAAGTAAGCATAAAGTATTAAAGATACAGCAATATGACATTTACTAATTTTATCAAACGCCCGGTACTCTCTACCGTGATATCTGTCTTCTTCGTCCTTCTTGGTACGATTGGATTGGTATCACTGCCTATTGAGCAGTATCCGGATATTGCACCGCCAACCATCAGTGTGATGACTACCTATACGGGAGCCGATGCACAGACGGTGCTTAACTCAGTGGTCACCCCATTGGAGGAGAGTATCAATGGTGTGGAGAACATGACCTACATGACTTCGTCGGCTACCAATGATGGTGTGGCTTCTATTACGGTCTTCTTTAAGCAAGGCTCTGACCCTGATATGGCTGCCGTCAACGTGCAAAACCGTGTCTCACAGGCACAAGCATTGTTGCCAGCCGAGGTTACTAAGGTAGGTGTGACCGTATCAAAGCGACAGACATCTAACGTGATCATGTATTCAGTCACCTCTGAGGATGGTCGATACAGCTCCGAATTCGTTACCAACTATAACAACATCAACATCGTTCCAGCTCTGAAACGTATTAATGGTGTGGGTGATGTGCAGAGTCCGTCTACTGCAAGTTACTCTATGCGTATCTGGCTCAAGCCCGATAAGATGAAGCAATATGGCTTGGTGCCATCTGATATCTCTACCGCGCTTGCTGAACAGAATATCGAAGCTGCTCCTGGTAAGCTGGGTGAGCAGAGCGATGTGGCCTATGAGTACGTGTTGCGCTATAAGGGACGTCTCAAGACTCCTACCGAGTATGAAGATATTATCATCAAGAGCAATACCGATGGACAGACCCTTCATCTGAGGGATGTGGCTCGTGTAGAACTCGGTGTGCTTTCATACAGTGTGAGTTTGTTGAACAACGGACAACCTGCCGTGATGGGTATGGTACAGCAGATTGCTGGTTCTAACGCTACACAGATTGCTAAAGATGTTAAGGCTGAGCTTGATAAGCAGGCTAAGAACTTCCCTCCAGGATTGGAGTATACCATTGAGCAAGATGTAACCGAGTTCCTCTTTGCATCTATTGAAGAGGTAGTGAAGACACTTTTCATCACCCTTGTGTTGGTGTTCTTCGTGGTTTACGTGTTCTTGCAAGACATGCGTTCTACCCTTATCCCTATGATTGCCGTGCCAGTGGCATTGATTGGTACGTTCTTCTTCCTATGGGTGTTTGGCTTCTCCATCAACTTGCTCACGCTATCGGCATTGCTTTTGGCTATCGCTATCGTGGTCGACGATGCCATTGTGGTGGTTGAGGCTGTCCACGCTAAGCTCGACTTGGGATACAAGAGTGCCCTCACCGCATCAATAGATGCCATGAACGAGATCTCGGGCGCTATCATTTCTATTACGCTTGTGATGTCTGCTGTGTTCGTTCCGGTATCATTTATCGGTGGAACGAGTGGTACATTCTATCGCGAGTTTGGTGTGACGATGGCTATTTCAATCTTGATTTCGGCTTTGAACGCTTTGACTCTATCACCTGCAATGTGTGCTATCCTTCTTAAACCAAAGGATGAAGAACTGAAAGAGCATGGTGGTAAGACCACATTCGTTTCTCGTTTCCACGAAGGATTTAACCATTCGTTCGAGAAGATAACCGCTAAATATAAGAAAGGTGTTGAGCGCGTGATCAACAATGCAGTGATTTCTGTTGTATCAGTGATCGCCGGTATTGTTGCATTGGTAGTGCTTATGGGAACCACCAAGACCGGTTTGGTGCCTGATGAGGATACCGGTACTGTCTTCGTGACCATGTCTATGCCTCCTGCTACTAGCCAAGAGCAGACCATGAAGGTTGCATCACAAATCGATAAGATGCTTGCAAGCAACCCATATATCCAGCGTCGAGAGATGATCGCAGGTTACAACTTCATCGCAGGACAGGGATCAGACCAAGCAACGTTCATCGTGAAGCTGAAGACGTTCTCTGAACGCGACTACGGATTGTTCGATCGCATCAAGAGCTGTTTCACTGGAGCAGGTATTGCAGGCTTGTTCATCAATCCAGCAGAGCAAAACTCTATCCTCGGAATGATTTATAAGCAGACTTCTACCATCAAGGGTGCACAGATTTTGGCCTTCGGTCCTCCTATGATTTCAGGTTTCTCTGCAACCAATGGTTTGACCTTCTCTATGCAGGATAAGACCGGTGGCGACTTGAATAAGTTCTTCCAGGTAACACAAGATTACCTCAAGGCTCTTAACGAACGTCCCGAGATCTCTAACGCTATGACGTCTTACAACCCAAGTTATCCCCAATACATGGTGGATGTGGACGTAGCCAAGACCAAGCAAGCAGGCACTTCACCATCTGCAGTGCTCTCTGTGCTTCAAGGATACTATGGTGGTTTGTACGCAAGTAACTTCAATGCCTATGGTAAGCTCTATCGTGTGATGATCCAAGGCGACGTTGCAACTCGTATGACTGAATCATCGCTCAACGATATCTATGTGAAGACTAGCAACGGCATGTCACCTGTGGGTGAGTTTGTTAAGCTAAGACGTGTCTATGGACCATCTAACATCAACCGTTTCAACCTCTTCACCTGTATCAATATCAATGCTACACCAGCTGATGGCTACTCTTCAGGTCAGGCTATCCAGGCTGTAGAGGAAGTGGCACAGCAGACTTTGCCTCAGGGTTACACCTACGACTTCTCTGGTTTGACACGTTCTGAGCAGGAGTCGAGCAACTCTACTGGTTTGATCTTCGCTCTCTGTCTTGTCTTTGTCTACTTGATTTTGTCGGCACAGTATGAGAGTTACATCTTGCCATTCTCAGTGTTGTTGTCTATTCCGTTTGGTTTGGCAGGTGCATTCCTGTTCACCCAGCTCTTCGGACATTCTAACGACATCTACATGCAGATCTCTCTGATTATGTTGATTGGTCTGCTTGCCAAGAACGCCATCCTTATTGTGCAGTTTGCTTTGGCACGTCGTCAAACTGGTATGGCTATCAAATACGCTGCCATCTTGGGTGCAGGAGCCCGTCTCCGTCCTATCTTGATGACGTCTTTGGCCATGATTATCGGTCTGTTACCATTGATGTTCGCATCTGGTGTAGGCCGTAATGGTAACCAAACTCTAGGTGCTTCAGCCGTCGGAGGTATGTTAATTGGTACACTCTGTCAGTTGTTTGTAGTGCCAGCGTTGTTCGCTTTCTTCCAGTATCTGCAAGAACGCATCTCTCCTCTTGAGTTCCATGATGAAGCAAACGAGGATGCACAGCGTGAGTTGGAACAATATGCGCAAGGTCTTGGAGACGATTACGAACTCGAGAATCGCCCAATGTAATAAGCCAATAGCTCTTCTTCAGCCATTTCCCCTCATTGGCTGATGGCTGGAGGAGAAGCTTTAGACCTACAAAAATCAGATTAATATATGATTCAAAAGATGAAAACAACTAATATAAATAAGGTGGTAAGCTCCCGCAGCATTGGTAAGGCCTGCTTCGGAATGCTCTGCTTGATGTCGTTGTCGCTGACAGGTTGCAAGAGTCTTTATGGTGATTACGAGCGTCCAGACGTGAAACAGACTGGTATTGTGCGTGATCCGGTAAACGACCAAGCTACCCTTGAAGGTGCAAACGACTTCGGTCAGTTGCCATGGAAGAGCGTCTTCACCGACCCACAGCTCCAAACGCTGATTGACAAAGCGCTTACCAACAATCCCGATTTGGCTAACGCAGTGCTCAACGTGGATATGGCTGAGGCACAACTCAACACCGCTAAGTTGGCATTCTTGCCTTCAGTGGTTGTCTCACCACAAGGAACCATCTCTCATTTTGGCTCTCATGTCGAAGCCACAAAGAGCTATACGTTGCCCGTAGTGGCTAGTTGGGATGTGGATCTCTTTGGCAAGCTACGCAATTCGAAGAAGTCTGCCATGTACAGCTTGCTTCAGACACAAGACTATAAGGTGGCAGTGCAGACTCGTTTGATCTGTAACGTAGCCAACCTCTACTATACCTTGTGTATGCTTGACCGTCAAGTAGAGATTGTTAACGACATGGAGTCGCTCACCAAGGACACTTGGGACATGATGAAACTACAGATGCAGTATGGCCGTGCACGCTCTACAAGCGTTCAGAGTGCCGAGGCTGCTTACTATAGCGTAAAGACTCAAGCAGTGTCTTTGAAACAACAGATCCGCGAAAGCGAAAACTCATTGAGCCTTCTGCTTGGCGAACCCGCTCATGCGATTGCTCGTGGCAAGCTCGATGCGCAGTCGTTGCCCGAGAACTTCGCTAATGGTGTAGGCGTAGAGTTGCTTAGCAACCGTGCTGACGTCCACGCTAACGAGATGGCACTTGCTTCTTGCTTCTACGATGTACAGAAGGCTAGAGGCTCGTTCTATCCCTCTCTCTCTATCACCGGCACTGGTGGATGGTCTAATGGAAGCGGCTTGGTTAACCCAGGTAAGCTCCTCCTCTCTGCAGTAGGTTCATTGACTCAACCTATCTTCATGAAAGGTCAGTTGAAAGCAGCGCTCCGTGTGGCTGAAGACCAGTACAAGCAAGCTTACAACACCTGGCAGAACTCTATTCTCTCTGCAGGTTCAGAGGTGAGCAACGCACTGGTTTCTTACAACACCGCCAAAGAGTCGGCTGAGCTAGAACAGCACCGCATCGAAGTGCTCAAGCAGAATGTGGAAGATACCGAGTTGCTTTACAAGCAAAGCTCAAGTACCTATCTTGAGGTAATCACAGCTCAACAGAATCTTCTCAATGCTGAGATCAATCAGGTGCAAGACCAGTTCACCAAACTGCAATCTATCGTTAACCTTTACTACGCTTTAGGTGGCGGTAGCAAGTAGAACAGAATTTAGAAACAAATTATTATGAGTAGCAATATCAGTCCACAAGCCGTTATATCCCCAAACGCCAAGATTGGTGACGGATGTAAGATATTTCCCTTCGTTTATATCGAAGACGATGTCGTGATAGGGGACAATTGTATCATCTTCCCCTTCGTGTCAATACTCAACGGTACACGCATGGGCAATGGTAACAAGATTCACCAAGGTTCGGTGATCTCTGCGTTGCCACAAGATTTCAACTTCAAGGGCGATGCCACAGAAGTTGTGCTCGGTGATCATAACGTGATTCGTGAGAACGTGGTAATCAATCGTGCCACACATAAGGGAGGACAGACGGTTATAGGTTCGAACAACTTCCTAATGGAAGGCGCACATATCTCGCATGATACAAAGGTAGGCGACTCATGCGTGTTCGGCTATGGTACCAAGATTGCAGGTGATTGCTTGATTGGTAATGGTGTGATATTCTCATCTTCAGTGATTGAGAATTCTCGTACCCGTGTAGGCGATTTGGCAATGATCCAAGCCGGAACCACATTCTCTAAGGACATTCCTCCTTATATCGTAGCAGGTGGAGCACCTGTTGAATATGGTGGTGTCAATATGACTATGTGTCGCAAGAGCGGAATAGACGAGAAGGTTATCAAGCACATTGCCAATGCGTATCGCTTGTTGTTCCATGGTCAGAGCTCTCTGTTCGATTCTTGTAACCAGATTGTAGATCAGGTGCCCGACTCGCCAGAGATCCAGCAGATTATTACATTCTTGCGCGAAACGAAGGAAGGAATCATCTCTAAGATATAGTTCATACCTTCTTACTATAACACTAAGGGGAAGCAACTGATTATTCATACAGTGCTTTCCCTTTTTCTATATATCTATCTTTGCTCTTCTATCAGTAAGCTGCGGTGCAACTAATCCCTAATGCTTCCACACGTTCTTTGATGCTATCCAGCTCTGCGTGTGTCGCTTTGAGCAAGGAGCGACATGGTGTCTCGCGGTCAATGGTATAAATCATCACCCCTTGTGGCGCAATCTCACGTATGGCATCAAGCCAAGGTGTGACATAATAATCGGTTGTGTTGTCAATGTTGATACCCTCGTCGGTAGCGCCCTTGAGGAAGATGGTCTGAATGATACAATGCCCATTGAAAGCCTTCAGATGTGCGATGATATTCTTGACATTGTACGATGGTTGTTGCGGACGATCCACAAGACCTATAAATGTAGCATCTGCAGTGTCTAGTTTCAAGATGTTGTTGTCCACCTTCATCAACGCTTCACGCACTGCGGAACGGTCGGTGAACGTCGCATTGCTTAACACCGATATCTTTGCGGAGGGACAATACGTGTTCCGTAGACTGATGGTGGCATCGATAATGGATGCAAAATGTGGATTGCCCGTCGGCTCGCCATTGCCTGCAAAGGTTAATACGTCAGGATGCACACCGCTCTGATGTAGCTCGATAAGCTTCTTCTCTAACGCCTCCGCCACCACATCGGTTGTCGGGTATCGTGAGTGCGTGCGCCGTTGTGCGTTGTAACCACATTCACAATAGATACAATCAAAGCTGCAAATCTTTCCATCAGCAGGCATGATGTTGATTCCTAGCGAGATGCCTAAGCGTCGGCTATGTATCGGACCATAAATAGGCGAAGGATAAATAGATGTACTCATGTTCTAAAACTATTCAGATACAAAATTAGTCAATAGTTTCTCAATTTCCAAAAAACCTTTCGCTATACTTATCCATACATGTGATTATGAAATTTTAGGTATAAAAACTTTGTGATAAAGCAATTTTAGTTTACCTTTGCAACAAACTTGACGCATTGCGTCAGAAAGCTTTCTGATTTTAGATTATATAAGAATGGTAAAGAAACGCAATAAGACCCGCAGTCGACACAGCCTGCAGGTGGTTACCCTATGTATCAGTACGGCAATGGTGCTGGTGCTTATTGGTATAGTGGTATTGACAGTTTTCACGGGTCGAAACCTATCCAATTACGTTAAAGAGAACCTCACGCTTACAATGATTCTGCAACCAGATATGAGTGATGGCGAGTCCATCGCATTGGCAAAGCGTGTTGATGGTCTGTCTTATATCAATCATATCAAGTATATCAGCAAAGACCAAGCACTCAAAGAAGGCACAAAAGAGCTCGGTGCTAACCCTGCAGAGTTTGCTGGTGAGAATCCTTTCACCGCCGAGATAGAGATTCAGCTCAAGGCGCAATATGCCAATAACGACTCTATCCAGTGGATATCTAAGCAGCTGAAAGAGTATAAGGGTGTGAGCGAAGTGTCCTATCGACAAGACCTGATTAATAGTGTTAACCGCACGTTGAATCGTATCTCCATCGTATTGCTTATCATCGCCGGTCTGCTTACGATAGTTTCGTTCTCCCTCATCAACAATACTATCCGACTAAGCGTCTATGCACGTCGCTTCTCCATCCATACCATGAAACTTGTGGGAGCTTCATGGAACTTCATTCGTATGCCTTTCATCCGTCAAGCCGTAGGTGAAGGACTGCTTTCAGCCCTTTTAGCGCTCGCTGTTTTAGGTATAGGCATGTTTGCGTTGTACAATTATGAACCAGAGATGACCACCATCATTGATGCCAGCGTGATGGCATTCACCGCATTGATAGTGCTTGCCGTGGGCGTGATTATCACCACCTTCTGTGCTTGGTTGTCCGTGAACAAGTTCTTAAGAATGAAGGCTGGCGACTTGTATAAGATTTAATCATGTTCTGAAACCTTATCAGAACCTTCCGCGAAATACAAATCATACAATCATGAATAAAAGAAATTATGCTTTTGGCAAGACGAATATGATTCTTCTTGCAGTAGGTGTTGCCATCGTTATCATTGGTTTCTTCTTGATGAGTGGTGGCAATTCGGATGAACATCATTTCGATCCTGCAGTGCTAAACGATATGCACATCAAGATTGCACCCGTGATTACGCTCGTAGGTTATCTCTCTATCATTGGCGCCATCCTTTACAAGCCTAAGAATAACGAGGAATAATCACCCATCATTCGTACACCATATTATATATAATAAAGCAACAATAGGTAGAAATGAATTGGTTTGAAGCATTGGTCTTAGGACTCATTCAAGGATTCACAGAGTATCTCCCCGTCAGCAGTAGTGGCCATCTTGCCATCGGCTCGCATCTCTTTGGCATCAATGGCGCTGACAACTTGACCTTCACTATCATGGTGCATGTAGCCACAGTGCTTAGCACCTTGGTTATCCTTTGGAAGGAGATAGATTGGATTTTCAAAGGTTTGTTCAAGTTTGAGATGAACGCTGAGACCAAGTACGCACTCAATATCATCGTATCAATGATACCCGTAGGTATCGTTGGTGTGTTCTTTAAGGATCAGGTGGAGGAAGTGTTTGGCTCAGGTCTGCTCATTGTGGGTATCATGCTCCTAGTGACAGCCCTCTTGCTTACCTTCTCCTATTATGCCAAACCCCGTCAGCGCGAGAACATCTCGCTTTGGCACGCCTTCTTGATCGGTGTAGGTCAAGCCTTGGCAGTGCTTCCCGGCTTGTCACGTTCAGGCACCACAATCGCTACGGGTCTGCTTCTTGGTAACAAGAAAGAGCAGATGGCGCAGTTTTCTTTCCTCATGGTTATTCCCCCAATCCTTGGCGAAGCACTGCTCGACTTACTTAAAGGACTAAGCGGAAAAGAACCATTGGGTGACATCGAAACCCTTCCTATGGTCATAGGCTTTGTAGCAGCATTTGTCTCTGGCTGCTTGGCTTGCAAGTGGATGATCAACATTGTCAAGAAAGGCAAACTCGTTTATTTCGGCATTTATTGCGCCATAGCAGGTCTGCTAACCATTATTCTCCCCTACGTATTATAAATCCATCAACCCATTAGAGCATGAATTTTAAGACGGGCGAACTCATCCCTATCGATAAACCATATGGTATCACTAGCTTTAAAGCCTTGGCGCGTGTGCGCTATCTATGTTCACAAGCAGCCAACCACAAAGTAAAGATGGGGCATGCGGGAACCCTAGACCCTCTAGCTACGGGTGTCTTGATTCTTGCAACGGGTAAGATGACCAAGCAGATTGAAACCCTTCAGCGCCATACCAAGGAATATGTAGCTACCATGCAGCTCGGTGCCACCACGCCAAGCTATGATTGTGAGCATCCCGAGAACGCACAGTATCCTACGGAACACATCACCTTGGATCTCATCCGTGAGGCATTGAAGGCTTTTGTGGGTGACATTGAACAGGTGCCGCCTACTTATAGTGCAGTTAAGGTCAATGGCGAGCGCGCCTTCAACTACCGTCGCAATGGTGAGGATGTGGTGCTACAACCCAAACATGTACGCATAGATGAGATAGAGATTCTCTCGTTTGATGCAGAGAAGATGCAGCTATCTCTGCGCGTGGTCTGTGGCAAGGGGACATATATCCGTGCTTTGGCACGCGACCTAGGTCGTGCTCTAGATAGCGGTGCTTACCTTGTGGCTCTGCGCCGCACCCGTGTGGGAGATGTGAAGGTAGCAGATTGCCTCCCTTATGACCAGATAGAACAATGGCTTGAAAGCCAAACAATAGAACATTCATAATCTTATATAAAAAGGAAAGCTTTAAAATATGAAGTTATCACAGTTCAAATTCAATTTGCCAGCTGATCAAGTAGCCCTTTATCCGCATACCTCTGAGCATCGCATTCAGCGTCCAGATGGTAGCGAAACGGTCTTCAAGGTGACCCGTCGTGACGAAAGTCGTCTGATGGTTCTTCACAAACGCTCACAGAAGATAGACCTTTATCACACCGATGAGAATGGTAATCCGATAGAAGGCGACTATATTCAGTTTCGTGATTTGGTTAAGTACTTTGATGAAGGCGACACTTTCGTGTTCAATGATACCAAGGTTTTCCCTGCACGTCTGTATGGAACAAAGGAGAAGACCGACGCCAAGATTGAGGTGTTCCTCCTTCGTGAGCTCAACCAGGAGATGCGCCTCTGGGATGTACTGGTAGAACCCGCCCGCAAGATACGTATCGGTAACAAGCTTTTCTTTGACGAGGCTGGTACGATGGTGGCTGAGGTGATTGACAACACCACCTCTCGTGGTCGTACCTTGCGCTTCCTTTACGATTGTCCTCATGAGGAGTTTCGTGCCGATCTGTTTGCTATCGGTGAAGCACCATTGCCCCGTTATGTGATAGACAATCGTCCAAAGAAAGAAGGTGACGACTTCGCTCATGCTAGCGAGGAAGATCTCGAATACTTCCAATGTGTCTTTGCCAAGAACGAAGGAGCAGTTACAGCACCTGCTACAGGCTTGCACTTCTCTCGTGAGATGATGAAGATGATGGAGATTGCAGGTGTACAATCGGCTTTTGTAACTCTACATTGTAGCCTAGGCAACTTCAACCATATCGAGGTAGAGGATCTGACCAAGCATAAGATGGACTCAGAGGAGATGCACATCAACGCTGAGGCATGTAAGATTGTAAACGATACCAAGCGCGCAGGTCATCATGTATGTGCCATTGGTACCAGCGTGGTAAAGGCTACAGAGACCGCTGTGGGCACAGATGGTATGCTGAAGGAATATGATGGATGGACCAATAAGTTTATCTTCCCTCCTTACGACTTTGGCTTTGCCGATTCGATGGTAGCCAACTTCTACCATCCTGAGTCTACACTCTTGATGAGCACCGCTGCCTTTGGTGGTTACGACTTTGTGATGGAAGCCTATAACATGGCTGTGGAACATGGCTACCAGTTTGGTTGCTATGGCGACTCCTTGCTTATATTGAACGATTAATCCTATAACTGCACCTTCTTTACCATAGGGTAGGGAAGGTGTTTTCTTTATGCACACCTTATATCTATCTCTTGGTTCAAACCTTGGCGACCGCCGTCAAGCTTTGACCACAGCTATTCAGTGGATCTCTGACCTTATTGGTCCTGTTGTTAAGCAATCTTCATTCATTGAGACTGAGCCTTGGGGCTTCCAGTCGGACCATTCGTTTGTCAATGCTTGCATCGAGGTTTCTACGTCTTTCACACCACAAGAGGTGCTATCCCTTACACAAGATATAGAGCGACGTATGGGCAGAACACATAAGAGCGTCAACTGCCAGTATGCCGATCGCATCATCGATATTGACATCTTGCTTTACGATGACCTACATCTTGTCACGCCCCAACTGCATATACCGCATCCACATATGCTCGAGCGCGACTTTGTGATGATTCCTCTTCGTGAGTTGGGCGTCAATCTCTGATGCTATTAGCTTATTACTGATATTATATACGAGTTTTCCCCGTTGGGCGTTCAGCCCGTATTTTGATAATCCAAAACTTGTGTTATCTCTCGCAACACAACGCGAAGAAACATTAAAACAAAAACCGCAGATTGACCTTATCATTGTTGTCAATCTGCGGTTTATATTTTCTTGACCTCAGCTGTTATGCTGAAGCACTGCTTGTAGCTTATTCCTTGTTAGCTCTCTTACGCTCTAGGTGGTCAAGGATAATCTTTCTCATACGAATGTTCTTAGGTGTCACTTCTACGTATTCGTCACCCTTGATATACTCCAGGCATTCCTCTAAGCTCATCTCCACCTTAGGTATCACGCGTGCTTTCTCATCAGAGCCACTAGCACGGACGTTGGTCAGCTGCTTAGCTTTGGTCACGTTGATCACAAGGTCATTGTCGTGAACGTGCTCACCTACCACTTCGCCACCATAAACGTCCTCACCTGGGTCAATGAAGAACTTACCGCGATCCTGCAGTTTGTCTATCGCGTATGCGTAAGCCGTACCGTTCTCTAGGGCAATCATTGAACCATTGGTGCGGCGAGTGATATCGCCCTTGTATGGCTGATACTCCTTGAAGCGGCTTGCCATGATGGCTTCACCCTGGCTTGCAGTAAGAACGTTGGTACGAAGACCGATGATACCACGTGCAGGAATGTCGAAAGTGATGTTCACACGGTCACCTTCAGTGTCCATACCGAGTAGCTCACCCTTACGACGCGTTACCATATCAATCATCTTTGAAGAGAAGTCGTTAGGTACGTTGATGGTCAACTCTTCGATAGGCTCACACTTGACGCCATCTATCTCCTTATAGATTACCTGTGGCTGACCCACCTGAAGCTCATAGCCCTCGCGACGCATGGTCTCGATAAGCACTGAGAGGTGCAACACGCCACGGCCCGAAACGATCCACTTGTCCATGCAACCTTCCACCAATCTCACTCTGAGCGCAAGGTTCTTCTCAAGCTCTTTGTTCAGACGGTCGCTGATATGACGTGATGTGCAGAACTTACCCTCCTTGCCAAAGAATGGCGAATCGTTGATGGTAAAGAGCATACTCATCGTAGGTTCGTCCACAGCGATAGGAGGTAATGGCTCTGGATTCTCCCAGTCGGCAATCGTGTCACCAATCTCAAAGTTCTCCAAGCCTATCACGGCGCAGATATCTCCCGACTTTACCTCGTCGGTCTTCTTATGTCCCATACCCTCAAAGGTATGTAGCTCCTTGATCTTAGTCTTCTCCATAGAGCCATCACGGTGACAGATGGTGATATTCATACCATCCTTTAGTGTGCCACGATGTACACGTCCCACGGCGATACGACCTGTGTAGCTCGAATAGTCGAGCGATGTGATTAGCATCTGTGGTGTACCCTCGATGCTCTTTGGTGCTGGAATCTTCTCGATAATCTCATCCAGAACAAAGTCGATATTGTCGGTAGGATTGCTCCAGTCGGGGCCCATCCATCCGTTCTTGGCTGATCCGTAAACCACGGGGAAATCGAGTTGTTCCTCAGTAGCGTTGAGATCGCACATCAAGTCGAATACCATTTCGTACACCTCTTCAGGTCGGCAGTTGGGCTTATCCACCTTGTTCACCACCACGATAGGTTTCAAGCCCAGTTGCAATGCTTTCTGAAGCACGAATCGTGTTTGTGGCATAGGGCCTTCGAAGGCATCTACGAGGAGCAGACATCCGTCCGCCATATTGAGCACACGCTCCACCTCGCCACCGAAGTCGGAGTGGCCCGGGGTATCAAGGATATTGATCTTGACCCCTTTCCAGTTGATACTAACGTTTTTGCTAAGAATTGTTATCCCTCGTTCTCGCTCTAGGTCATTAGAGTCGAGCACCTCGCCGCTGTTGTCCTGTCCGTCACGGAAGAGCTTTCCAGCGAGCATCATCTTGTCGACCAACGTGGTTTTACCATGGTCAACGTGCGCAATTACTGCGATGTTACGAATGTCTTGCATCTTAATTTTGAAATAGCTATTTTCTTTTCTACTTGCAAAGGTACGAAGATTTCTTTAGAAACGTTTCAGTATTCGGATTTAATTGGTTACCTTTGCACCGCATTTTCGGAAAGTCCGATGCATTCGATGTCGCTCTGGTTGTGATTAAGGCCTGTTGCGTCAGAAGGATGTAATGATGCAATCAATTATTAATCAGTTTCATACAATGTATCTTAACAAAGAGAAGAAAGAAGAAATCTTCGCACAGTATGGTCGTCAGCAGAAAGCTACTGACACCGGTTCTGCAGAAAGCCAGATTGCGCTTTTCACTTATCGTATCAAGCATCTCACCGAGCACGTAAAGAAGAACCGCAAGGACTTCGTTACCACTCGTTCTATCACTCAGCTTGTAGGTAAGCGTCGTGCTTTGCTCAACTATCTCTATGATCTCGACGTAGAGCGCTATCGTGCTATTGTGAAGGCTCTTGGACTGAGAAAGTAATTCGTTACGTGGCGGTCTCTTCCCTAGAGAAAGCCGCTTAACAACAAGCTAACCGCAGATACAAATCAGCAATGATGTGTATTTGCGGTTTTTCTTTTGCGCCACGCTCACGCTTCTGTGAGCTTAGGCTTTGCCCGTTTCATCCGTATAAGCAGAGTGGTTTTACGCTACCAAAGCGCTCTCCTTATCATGCCATAAAGATGGTTTGACAATGCAAACCACATGGTTTTAAACTAGAAATCAATTTGTTTTTGGAAGAAAATCAATTTATTTTTCCGTCAAAATCAATTTACTTTTCCTTCTAAAAGGAGCTCCGTTACATTGTGAAATCATACAAAAGAGCCATTGCTTTGGGTGCTTTTGCACGCCAATAGCAATGGCTCTGATTATGTTTAGAAGAAGTCTTGCCCTCGCGTTGTAGCAAGGCGAGGAGCAAGAACGGATAATCTGTTGAGCTTAGAAGGTTACACGCAAACCAAGCTGCATGTGCCAACGGCTGTAAACGTCGCTCACGTCAGGAGTGTTACCTGTGAAAGAGTAAGAAGGTGTAGCCACCTTGGTAGTCTTGTCATATGCAACCTTGCTTACAGTGAGGATAGAAGAGCTCCACAAGCTGCTGTAGGTCTTACCCCAGTCGTGGTTGAGGAGGTTACCAGCGTTGATGATATCAAATACGAGGCTTACCTTGCTGCCACGATCCTTGAGGTAGAAGAAGTCCTGAGAGAGGTGGAAGTCAACACGGTTCTCCCAAGGAGTCATGTGTGAGTTGCGGCTAGCATACTGACCACGGTGGTTCTTAGCATACTTGTCGTTCTCAATCCACTGCTCGTAAGCTTGACGACCTTCCTCTGCAGTCATAGTCTTGGTGTCAACGAAGTCCATCTTAGCGAGCTCATCCTTGGTTGGGATGTAAAGCAAGGTGTTACCCTTAGCATAGTCACCGTTGAATGAAGCTGAAACGTTATCAGCCATTACTACGCTATAACGGCTACCGCTGTTACCATTGTAGGTAAGACCTACGTGAGTCTGCCAGCGTCCGTTGCCATAACGCTTAGAAGCATAAGAAGCCTGAACCATCACACGGTGAGGTACGTCGAACATTGAGTAAGAGAGCGCTTTCACGTTAGGATCTACGCAGTAGTAGTTTTTCCAGTTTGAGTTGGCTACTGAAGAGGTACCGTCGTTCACGCTGTATGAGTGGCCGAAGGTGTAGCTTGCCATCAAGTCGAGACCAAATTTGAAGCTCTTTTCCAGCTTAGCGCTGAAGCTATAGCTATGTCCGCGGTTGATGTTAGAGAGGTTGATGATAGAGTTACCAGTTACAGTTTGCTTGTTACCGTTAGCGTCGATGTATGAATCGCTTTGGTTTGAGCTATAGTAAGTGGTAGCAGATGATTCTACGCCAGGCACTGCATATACCTTGCCGTTATTCTGCAAAGCAATGTTCTCAAACCATACTGCGTTGAGTGCGCGAGAGTAGAGAGCCTCGAGGGTCATCTTTACGCCACCAGGTAGGTCTTGATGCCAAGCCAAGTTAGCACGGAAGGTTTGTGGGAAGGTAAACTTGTGATCGATGGTCACGAGGTTTGGCTTCACACCACCCTTAGCACCGAGCTCAGAGATGATCTCTTCGTTAGTCTTGTTGCCGTTGGTAGCAAAGTCGGGGGCACCGGAACGGATGTTCATACCCTTCATCTCCATACCTGTGTTAGCCCATGCGTTCTCAATCCAAACGAAAGGAGCACGACCTGAGAAGATACCTACACCACCACGGATCAAGGTCTTGCGAGCCTCGTCAGCATACCAACGGAAGCCTACTCGAGGTGAAGCCATTACCATTGAAGCAGGTCTGCGACCAATGATAGCGTTGTGTGCCTTTGACCAATTTTCGGTTTGGTTGAACGCATCGTTATAGGTAGGCTTGTTAAAGTAGAGAGGGAAGTCGATACGCAAGCCGTATGTGAGCTGGAAGCGAGTAGAGATATCCCACTTATCCTGGCCATAAACACCGAACATACCTGCCTTGAAAGGAGTACCCCACTGGTAAGAACCTGTGAGTTCGGGGTCAGAGAAGTTGTGAACATAACCTGAGCTAGGTACAATAGAAGGATCTTTGATGAAGTCTTCAAGCTGTGAGTAGCTATAGCAATACTCACCATAAGCAGCCTGATAGAAAGCGTTGGTCATGTCATAGATCTCGTTGTGTGTACCGAGCGTGAAGGTGTGGTTACCAGAGTAGATAGAGAAGTTGTCCTCGATAGTCCAAATATTCTGATCAAGGTAGTTGACACCTGAAGAGTATTCGGTACCTATGTTGATGCTATAACCGTCACCAGAGAAGTAGAGCGTAGGACCAGAGTAAGGTGTATCACGATGGTCTCGTACGAAGGTAACACCGGCACGCAATTCGTTATAGTACTTATCACCGATGTGAGAAGTAAGTTCGGCTACGAAAGAGTGAGTGTTGTTCTTGTATTTGAATCCAGAATTGTTAAAGTAGTAAGCAGTTCTGCTAGTAGAATAGCTATCAGCAGAAGAGATGTTACCTTGGTAACGGAAGGTCAAGTGGTTAGCTGTGTTGATGTTCCAGTCCAATTTGCCAATCAGTGAGAGCGCGTCCTTATCGATGTTACGACGGCCATAGCTCTCCTGGATACCTGTGATCTTATAGTAAGCGTCAGCAAGCTGCTGTGCCATTTCGGTGGTCATGAAGTGACCATCAGCACCAGCATAGTAAGTAGAGGGGTAAGAGTTCTTCTTATATTCTACTGAAGTGAAGAAGAACAACTTGTCCTTTACGATAGGACCACCCAATGAGAAACCATAAGTGTTGGTCTTTTCTTCAGTGAGCTTCTGCTTCTTGTCATATCTCTGGCTCCAACGTCCGTAGAGGTTTTCGTCTGTATAGTAGGTGTAAGCTGTACCAGTGAGCTTGTTGGTACCGCTCTTTGTGATAGCATTGATAGCACCTCCGGTGAATCCACCTTGACGTACGTCGAATGGAGAAACGGCGATCTGAATCTGCTCGATAGCATCCATAGAGATTGGGTTAGCGTCCGACTGTCCGCCGTTGGTACCTGAAGAGGTCAGACCGAACACGTCGTTACTTACCATACCGTCAATCTGGAAAGAGTTGTAGCGGTTGTTTGCACCAGCGATAGTGATACCACCGCTCTTGTTGTTGTTAACCAATGGTGAGAGCTTAGCTACGTCGTAGATGTTACGATCTACGGTAGGAGCGTTCTCAATGGCCTGGTGTGAGAAGTTGGAGCTAGCTCCATTGCCTCCACGACCACCTTTACTGGTCACAATTACTTCACCCAACTGCTGTGCATCTTCTACCATTTTGGCATTGAGCACTTGTGGGTCACCTAGCTGAAGGTAGATGTTCTTTCGGCAATCTTGCTTGAAGCCGATGTAATCGATGGTTACCGTGTACGGACCGCCTACACGCATACCCTGGATGGTGTATCGTCCGTCAAGGTTGGTAACGGCGTTGTAGCGTGTACCTGAGGGTTCGTGTACTGCCGTTACGGTAGCTCCAATAACGGGTTCGTCGCCTGAAACGACCTTACCGTTCAAACTTGAAGTGGTTACCTGTGCCATGATTGCAAGCGAGCTTACAAACATCATGACCAAAAGAAAACTTAATCTTTTAAGCATAAGTAATGAATTAAATGTTATTTATATCAATATGCGCTGCAAAGGTACAAATAAACGTTTGTTAAATTGTTACAAAGTAATTAAAATAAAGGCTTCTGATACAATTAATTGACTTAGGTAAATAAAACCGATAATAAATGTTACATCCAACGCTCTTTATGCCATAAAATTTGTATCTTTGCACAAATAACAAATAACTAAGAACTTACTAATATGAGAAAACCTATCATTGTGGCACTGTGCTTAGGCTCCGTGTTAGGCATTCAGGCGCAAACGTTTACTGAATGGCATGATCTTGAGGTCAACGAAGTGAATCGTTATCCTATGCACACCAACTTTTTCCCATACGAGAATACGGCAGATGCACTGGAAGGGGATAAGACGAAAGCAGCCAATTTTCTCTCTCTTGATGGTCAATGGAAGTTTCATTGGGTAGCCAATGCTGACCAGCGTCCTATCGATTTCTTTACAACCAACTTTGATGATAGCTCTTGGGGCTACCTCAACGTACCTGCTATATGGGAGGTTAACGGCTTTGGTGATCCCGTTTATCTCAATGTGGGTTTTGCATGGAGAGGCAACTATAATGGCAATCCACCCGAAGTGCCCATCCAGGACAACCATGTGGGATCATATCGACGAACCGTAGAGATTCCCGCTACATGGAATGGTAAGCAAGTGATAGCCCATTTTGGTAGCGTGACATCCAATATCTACCTTTGGGTTAATGGTCAGTTTGTGGGCTATTCGGAAGATAGCAAGGTGGGAACCGAGTTTGATGTCACTCCCTATCTGAAGAAAGGTAAGAACCTCTTTGCCTTCCAGGTGTTCCGTTGGAGCGATGGCTCATGGTGCGAGGACCAAGACTTTTGGCGCCTAAGTGGTGTGGCACGCGAGAGTTATCTCTATGCACAGAACAAAGATCACCACTTCACAGATCTGCGTATCACACCCGATTTGACCGACAACTATACCAATGGTGTGCTGAAAGTGTCAGCCAAGGTGACAGGAAAGACCGCCGCAACCTTCCGTCTGCTTGATGCTCAAGGCAACGAGATGGCTAAGCAGGAAGCGGTACCGGCACAGGATGGTGTGGCAGAGACAACCTTTAAGGTGACCAAACCCAATAAGTGGACAGCCGAGACACCTTATTTATATACATTAGTGGCAACGGCGGTGAGCCAAGATGCACGCCGCACGGTGTACGAATCAACACAACAGAAGGTGGGTTTCCGCAAGGTTGAGATCAGAAATGCGCAGTTGCTCGTCAATGGTCAGCCCATCTTGATTAAAGGTGCCGACCGTCATGAGATGGACCCAGATGGTGGATACGTGGTAAGCGTGGATCGTATGATACAAGATATCACCATCATGAAACGCCTTAACATCAATGCCGTGCGTACCTGCCACTATCCCGACGATCCTCGTTGGTATGAGCTCTGTGACCAGTATGGCCTCTATCTCGTGGCTGAAGCTAACCAGGAGAGTCATGGTTTCGGCTATGGTAAGGACGCAGTGTCAGGTGGTCCGCTCTTTGCCAAGCAGATTATGGAACGCAATCAGCACAATGTGTGGACCTATTATAACCACCCCAGCATCATCACATGGAGTCTGGGTAACGAGACTTGCTATAGTAAGAACTTTGATGATGCCTATGACTGGGTAAAGAAAGAAGACCCTTCACGCCCTGTGCAGTATGAGCGTGCAGAGCTAGGATATGCCACTGACATCTTCTGCCCAATGTATATGCCTGTTAGCGAAACCGAGAGATTTGCTAAAGACGAGACGATGCAGCGCCCCATCATCCAGTGTGAGTATAACCATACCATGGGTAACTCGGGTGGAAACCTTAAGGAATACTGGGACTTGATACGTAAGTATCCTAAGCTCCAAGGTGGTTTCGATTGGGACTTTGTAGATCAAGGCCTTCATAAGAACCCTCAACCCAATCAGCATCTCAACCTTACCCAGTTGGAAGAAAAGGCTCTCAGCCTTGACCCAGGTACTGGAAATCAAGAAGAATACTGCTATGGTGGCGACTATAACCAGCACGATCCATCCGACTTCAACTTCAATTGCAATGGTATTATTGGCCCCGATCGTCAGCTCAACCCTCATGCTTACGAGGTGGCTTATCAGTATCAGAATGTTTGGGCGGAAGGTTTGAGTCTCAATGAGAGCGAAGCTAAGGTGAGCGTACATAACGAATTCTTCTTCCGTAACCTTGATAACGTAGAGCTTCGCTGGACCTTGCTTGCCGATGGAGAGCCCGTTCAGAGTGGCACGGTGGATCAGCTTGACGTGGCTCCACAGCAGACTAAGACGTTCTGTCTGCCTCTGAAGCCCTTGAGCGAGGATGACCGTAACAAGGAAATCATGCTCAATGTAGACTTCTGCTTAAAGAAAGCGGAGCCATTGATGGCGATGGGGCAAACCATTGCTTATGCGCAGTTGTTCCAAAAGGACGCCGCACCGAAGGCAACAAGCACACAAGCTAATGTACAGAAAGGCAAGGTTAAGATGCCAAAGGTGAAGGCTATCGACAACAAACAAGCTGCCGAGCTTACCCTTACCACTGCTCATGCTACGTTGCAATTCTCTAGAACCACCGGTTTGCTTACCTCTTACAAGGTGGATGGTGACAATCTGCTTGCTGATGGCGGTACGCTGAAACCCAATTTCTGGCGCGCTGTGACCGACAATGATATGGGTGCAGGGATGCAAAAGCACTTCCGCGTATGGAAGAACCCGGTGATGAACCTACAATCGCTTACCTATAATAAGAAAACCAACGAGGTAGTGGCGCTCTATGATATGCCCGACGTGAAAGCGAAGCTCTCTCTTACCTATCAGATTGTAGGCGACGATGGTACCATCAAGCTGACCCAGAAGCTTACAACCGATCCTACGGCTAAGGTGCCCGACTTCTTCCGCTTTGGTGTGGTGCTGAATCTGCCTTATGATATGGACACGAGCGAGTACTATGGACGTGGTCCTGTGGAAAACTATGTAGACCGAAAGGATTGTATGCGTCTTGGTATCTACAAGCAGAACGCTGATAGCCAGTTCTTCCCTTATATCCGTCCACAAGAGAACGGACTCAAGAGCGATATGCGTTGGTGGCAACAAACCAATGATGACGGACTAGGATTGAAGGTCACTGCCGCAGCTCCGTTCTATGCTTCAGCCCTCCATTACAACATCGATGACCTAGATGACGGACTAGAGAAAGGTCAGCGCCATAGCTATCAAGTGTCTAAGGCTAAGACAACCAACCTCTTTATCGATGCCGAACACTACGGACTGGGTGGCACCAATAGTTGGGGTGAATGGCCATTGGAACAGTATCGTCTCCATTATGGCGACCGTGAGTGTAGCTTCGTGCTCTCTCCGATGAAGTAACCACTAGATTTTTTGAAGCGCTCACGGCTTCATCTCTAGATATAATCATCCCCATTACCTTTAGCGCTCTATGAGTGGGCGAGGTAATGGGGATGATTGCTTTTAGTGCTAAGGGTGTTTCTAGATGTTGAATGAGTGCTAAGGGTTGTGCCTTATTAGTGCTTTTGGCGTAGGTCAGACAGCCATAGACCGGTGAAGGTAATGAGACCATTGAGCATGAGGAGCTCGTAGCCAAACCGATAACCCCAAACCTTATCAGCAACCGTGTCTATCAAGAAACACAATACGGGTGAAGCTATAGCTATGTAAGGCACTAATCGGTCGTTAACGCTGCGCTTGGTGAAGAGCCCGAAGGCAAATAGGCCCAGCAAGGGGCCATAAGTGTAGCTCACAATGATATAGATTGCATTGATGAGGCTCGTTGAATTGATTATACGAAACAGCAAAATGACGTTTACAAAGGCAATCGCCATACCTATATGAGTCCATTTGCGTAGCTGCTCGTTGTTAGGTTGGTGCTTGATGTCAATACAGAAGCTTGTTGTTAGCGACGTAAGGGCAGAGTCGGCAGAGGAGAAACATGCTGCCACAATGCCAATAGTGAACAGCACTGTCACCGCTGTGCCCAGTTGGCCGCCTGCCGTAAACAAGAGCATCAGTTCGTCCGTGTCAGTAGGAACGTCAATGCCTCTTTGCTGCGCAAGCATCAATAGCAGTACACCTAACGAGAGAAACAACAGGTTGGCAGGCAAAAACGCTACGCCATATGTACACATATCCTTCTGCGCTTCGCGTAACGACTTGCACGTTAGGTTCTTCTGCATCATGTCTTGATCCAATCCTGTCATCACGATAACGATGAAAATGCCCGAGAAAAACTGCTTCATGAAGTGCTGCGTCGAACCCCAATCGTCCCAAACAAACACCTTAGAGTGGGCATCATTCATAATGGTTGTTACCATTTGGGGTACGGAAAGGTGCAACGCATCCATCGTATAGTGGATGATTAGCACCAAAGCCACTAGCATACAGAGCGTCTGAAAGCTGTCCGTCAGTACCAATGTGCGTATCCCGCCTCGACGTGTGTAGAGCCAAATGAGCGTTACCAGCACCACGACGGTTACGGTAAACGGTATATCCCAAGCATCTAGCACATAACGTTGCAGTATCATACACACCACATAAAACTTCACTGCCGATCCAATCATTTTGCTTATCAAGAAAAACCAAGCCCCTGTTTGATAGCTTCGCGTGCCAAATCGTTGTTCAAGATAGGTATAGATGGTTGTGAGACGCAAACGATAGTAAAGCGGAAGCAACACGAAGGCAACGATGATATACCCGAAGATGAATCCCAAGCACGTTTGTAGATAAGTCATTTGTTGGTTGATCACCATACCTGGAACCGATACAAAGGTTACTCCAGAGATGGAAGCACCAATCATTCCGAAAGCAACCAGATACCACGGCGACTGATGATTGGCATGAAAGAAGCTGTTGTTGTCACCCTTCTTGGCCGAAAGAAGGGAAAAAAAGTACAAGCATATAAAGTAACCCAAAAGGGTAAGGATGATAATAGACATGCTGCAATAAATTTTGTGCAAAGGTAATCATAATCGATAAAACTACCAATATTGGCTTGTATTGCTCTTTCTTACTGCTCACTTTGCTAATGATTTATAGGCAAAAAGCAGTATTCGGCTGCTGATGTGTTTCTTTTCAGAGATTATTTGTATCTTTGCATATCATACATCTCTACTAAATAATAGAACGAGAAACGTTAGTAACAACTCTTTAAGAAAACATCTAACCCGTATCTTTTGGCTTTATCCCATTCTGCGGCTTGCTGAAATAGGCACAAAGAGTGTACAAACCGAGATAGAATCTTATCTCCTATTTGAGTGGAAACGTATTATACATGAAGATTAACTTGCACAGATCAAAAACTAAAAAGAAGTATATGAGCAAACAATTGAAGATTTCGACCTTATGCGTACAAGGTGGCTATAAGGCCAAGAATGGTGAACCTATCGAACTGCCGATTATCCAAAGCACTACGTTCAAGTATGATAACAGTGAAGAAATGGCGCAACTCTTTGACCTAAAGAAGAGCGGTTATTTCTATACGCGTCTGCAAAACCCAACTAACGATCAAGTGGCTAACAAGATAGCTCAGCTCGAAGGTGGTGTAGGTGCGGTGCTTACGTCTAGCGGACAAGCTGCCAACTTCTATGCTGTGTTCAATATCTGTGAAGCAGGAAGTCACCTTGTGGTGTCCAATGAGATCTATGGCGGAACGTATAACCTCTTCGGTGTGACGCTAAAGAAGCTCGGTATAGACGTGACTTTCGTTAATCCTAATGACCCAATCGAAACCATCGAGCAAGCATTCCGCCCCAATACCCGTGCCGTATTTGGCGAAACAATCAGCAATCCAGGCTGCGCGGTGTTTGATATAGAGAAGTTTGCTGACCTTGCGCACCGCCACGGCGTGCCATTGATTGTGGATAACACCTTCGCTACGCCTGTCAACTGTCGCCCATTCGAGTGGGGTGCCGATATCGTCACCCATTCCACAACCAAGTATATGGATGGTACGGCTACTCAAGTGGGTGGTGTCGTGGTGGACAGCGGCAACTTTGACTGGCTTGCCAATGCAGAAAAGTACCCTGGGCTATGTACGCCTGATGAGAGTTATCATGGTTTGGTGTACACCAAACAGTTTGGCAAGCTAGGTTATATCACCAAGATTGTATCTCAACTCATGCGCGACCTCGGTTCAATACCAGCTCCGATGAACTCGTTCCTGTTGCATATAGGGCTTCAGACGTTGCATCTCCGTATGGCGCAACACTGCAAGAACGCTCAAGCCGTAGCCGAATTCCTACAGAACGATGACCGCGTGGCATGGGTTCACTTCCCCGGATTAAAGGGAGATGCCTACCACGAGTTGGCTGAGAAGTACATGCCCAATGGCACTTGTGGCGTGATGGCGTTCGGATTGAAGGGCGATCGTGATACCGCTATCCGCTTTATGGACTCGCTCGATATGATTAACATCGTGACACACGTGGCAGATGCACGTACCTGCGTGCTCCATCCAGCTAGTCATACCCATCGTCAGTTGTCCGACGAACAGCTTCGTGAGGCTGGCATCGCACCAGACTTGATTCGTCTCTCTGTGGGTATTGAGGATGCAGAGGATATTATCAATGATCTCAAACAAGCACTAGATAAGCTTTAAGCACTATGGGGCAGTGACCGAACTGCCCCATACCGCATAGAGAAAGAAGGGCTAATGAAGAAGAAAAACCTCATAGAAGTACCCCAAGGGGTGAACCGCGTGTTGCTTCATGCTTGTTGCGCGCCATGCTCTACGGCTATAGTGGAGTGGCTGATGCAGCATGACATCACCCCAACATTATATTATTATAATCCCAATATAGTGCCGTTGCAAGAGTATACCATCCGTAAGGAGGAGAGCAAACGGCATGCTGAGAGCTTAGGACTGGCTTGGGTAGATGGCGACTATGACCATAAGGCTTGGCTTCAGCAAGTGAAAGGACTAGAGCATGAGCCCGAGAGAGGTGCTCGTTGTCTGCAATGCTTCAAGATACGACTACTCTCTGCCGCCTTGAAAGCTCACGAGTTAGGCATCGAATGGTTTGCCACCACCCTTGCTACCTCACGTTGGAAGAGCATAGAACAGGTCAATGCCGCTGGTGAAGCAGCCCAACAGCAAGTGCCCGGCACACATTTTTGGTCACAAAACTGGCGCAAAGGCGGTTTGCAAGACCGTCGTAACGCTTTGCTTCGTGAATATGCGTTCTACAATCAGCAGTATTGCGGATGTGAGTTTAGCTTCCGTCATCAGTCATCTGACGCCTCTGTTATCTCTTCAGATGCTCCCGATCATTCTTCAAACGACAACAACCGATAACCATTCCCACCTATGGCAAATACCGATTCGCTTGACGCCACGGACCGTCGCATGCTCCGTATCTTGCAGAAAGACTCCCATCTCACCGTGAAGGAGCTCGCAGCAAAAGTTAATCTCTCACCTTCGCCAGCTTTTGAACGCCAGAAACGTTTGGAGCGCGAGGGTTACATAGAGCGTTACATGGCTGTGGTCAATCCCAACAAGGTAGGCAATGGCATCCTTGTGCTTTGTAACATCCGTCTCAAACAGCACACCCAACCTCTCATTCAGCAGTTTATGGATGCCGTGCAAGCTATCGATGAGATTACCGAATGTTACAATACCAGTGGTGATTTCGACTTTCTTATCAAGGTATATGCCCGTGATATGAAAGCCTATCAGCAGTTTATGCTTAATACGCTTGGTAAGATCGAATGTATAGGTAGCCTTCATAGTATCTTTGTCATTGATCAGACGAAGAGCACTAGGGGAGTGCCTGTGCCCAAGGAATAGGCGTGTTTTCGATGAGAAGTTACTCTAAGACGTAATTTCTTTGTACCTTTGCGCCTTGTATTTAGCCCCTTATAATCAACCATAACTACTTATGACTAACCATATCTAATATCTTGATTTTCAATACGCTTTGATTTTTAACACTTTCTGAGTGCTTTTTGGCAGTTCCCGATTTTCCACATATTTTTGCAACGTATTTCTACCGTGGAGAATTTGCGGAGCTTTTATTTTGTCATGTCGTGAACTGAGTTTACAGAGGTTTACATCTGATTACAAAGGGTGACAGATTTGAGACAGATATGTAAAAAGCGTAATATCGTGGACGGAGTTGACAGGCGTTGTCGATGGTTCACTTTCGTTTACTCCATCGGTGGAATACTCAAATGATGTAGAACAGAGTAATGTCAATGAGTATGAAACCAACAAGAAAATGTGAATTTTGCGGCAAGCCATTCGTGCCACGGAGCGGTATGCAGAAGTATTGCTCTGAGGAATGTCAGGCGGAGGCGAAGCGTATCAGAAAGAAGAGACAACAGGACTTGATTAACGGCATTGAGCCTATCATTGACTTGCAGTGCCAGGAGTATCTGACTTTCTCAAAGGCTGCGGTGCTGATGGGATGCACGCGGCAGTATGTGTACAAACTGGTGGCTAACGGCAAGTTGAAGGCTTCCCGATTGAGCAACCGGATGGCTTTTGTGCGGAAGTCTGACATTGAGAAGATGTTTGAGAGCAATCCATATAAGCGTGTTATCCCATATGGCAAGAATAAGTCAAGCACCAAGCCAAAGACTTCAAAGAAGACAGAAAATCAAAAGCCGAATAAAGGGAAAGAGGAGCATGAGGTGCTTGATTATTATTCAGGTGAGGAAGTTATGTCTCTTTATAAGGTCAAGAGGTCGTGGCTTTATGCTTCTGCAAAGCGCAACCAGATACCGATATGCCGCATCGCCGGCAAGAACTATTACAGCAAGCGGCATATTGACGAGTTCTTCGGCACTGCCGTTGACCTCAACAGTATCACGGAATGGGTAACGGCAGATGAAGTGGAAGAAGTTTTTGGCATGAGTAAGACTGCACTCCGAGCATACGCCTATCGTCATAAGATACCGACCAAACGAGAGTATGGATGTACCTATTATTCCAAAGAGCATCTTGAAGAACTTCGCAGGACTGACCTCATGAGTGATGACAACTATTATACCACCGAACAAGTGCAGCAGTTGTATGGTCTGACGAGTGCCAACATCTGCCATATCGTGAAAGTACATCATATCGGCAAGG
>CAVGNV010000003.1:0-108197 GCA_963630695.1 Paratractidigestivibacter sp.
AAGCGGTGCGTACGAGACTCGAACTCGTGACCTCCTGCGTGACAGGCAGGCATTCTAACCAACTGAACTAACGCACCATGCTTGGTAGCACTCTTTCGTTAAATGCGGTGCAAAGGTATACTTTTTTTTTGATACCACCAAATTTAATCGCAGTTTTTTTGCAAAAAATATTGGAATAAGATTGCGTCGTGGTACTTATTTGCTTGGCAAAACCAGTCGTGTAAGATGGTTTCTCCGTTGAAACCCAACTCTTTGAATAATCTGCAAGAGGCTTGATTGGTGCAGTCGACGTACGCATAAAGTTGATGAAGGTTCAGAACGTTTCTGCAATAATCGATGATCCACCTTATCGTAGCTTGTGCATAACCCTTCCGTTGATAAGCCTCTACGATGGCAATTCCCAGCTCGCAACGTGAGTGACGAGGGTCTAGATTGGTCAGATCAGCTATGCCCACCACTTCTTTGTCTTCGTTTTCCACCATCAATCGTGTCTCCCCATCGGCAAAGATGTTGCAGGTGTTGTGCTCAATATAGTTTTCTATGACGTATCTGCTATACGGAACGTTGGTTGCTCCGACCAGCCAAAGGGTTGAATCGTTCTCCAAACGATAGATCAAATCTATATCCTTGGCTTCTATTGCGCGTATATATATATAAGGTGTAGCGGTAGACATGATGCTAAAATACTTCTTGTAGGGTGATGATGATGCCGCTTTGTGGGTGAAAGGTTCCTATCTCGACGTTTGCCATGGGTTGTTGAGCAAAGATGCTGAGTACCTCTTCGTATCTATAAGCACTCATATCATACACCACGATGGTAGGGTAGGAGGTGTCAATCTTGTCAGTAAGCTCTAGATGACCCTTGGGTAAGTGGTGGCTATTGCCCTCAAAAAACTGTCCCGAGAGCGCTTTCTGCTCTGCAATCTCTTTGCATTTACTCAACGCTTCAGCCGAACCGATGAACACATAATGTGGAAAGAGACGCTTGCCTTGTTCTACAAAACCAAGCGAACGTATCGCTTTGTTCCACTGCATGCGTATCAGTGCTATTGCAGCCTTGCTATAAACAGCCATCTTGATGGGCCAGTGGAAGAAGATACTGGCGTTGCCATAGTGCTTCTTTAGGAAGATAAGCATCGCATCGTAGAACACATGCACATAGCGGAACGAGCTCTTCTGGGTGCTTTCGCCTTTATAGTGTAGGATGTTGCAAGGTAGATACCAGTTGTCAAAGCCTCCTTTCAGCACTCGATAGCTTAGGTCGATGTCCTCACCATACATGAAGAAGTCTTCATCAAGCAGTCCGACCTTGTCCAATGCCTTACGCCTTAGGAAGCAAAACGCCCCGCTGATTACCTCAATCTTGTTCGGTTCGTCCCATGGAAGAAATCCCATGTAATACTTTCCTAGCTTATGATGCTTTGGGAAACGGTCACAAAGCCCCATCATCTTGTAGAAAGACACCATCGGCGTGGGCAGCCCACGACGCGACTCCTTGGCTGCGTCGCCATCGGTCTTGAGCATTCGTACGCCTATTGCGCCCGCTTGCTCATGACTATCCATAAACTCTAGGCAGGCATCCAACACATGTTCGCCTACCAACGTGTCAGGGTTGAGCAGCAGCACGTAGTCGCTTTGGCTTTCACGGATAGCGATATTGTTGGCCCGTGCAAATCCTAGGTTGTGGTTGCTGGCGATGAAATGCACCCAAGGGAAGCGTGGCTTGAGATAGCTTACCGACTGGTCCTTGGAGTGATTGTCCACCACATACACGTCACAACTGATGTGTTCTATGGCTTGTGCAATGCTATAGAGACATTGTTCTACGTAATACTTTACGTTATAGTTGACGATGACGATGGTAAGTCGTTTCACGCTTCCTCCTTTTCTTTGGTTGTTGCATTGTCGATAGATGTGGTCTCGCTAAGCGGTTCGGTCTCGCTGAGGCATCTGCCCTCCGATGGATAGACGAAGAACATCGCCAAAAGATGTACCAAAGACATATAGAAGAATCCTACCTTCAGACCAAATAGGTAGTAGAATAGGAAATCGAGCACCATCGGAGCGCCGACGAGCGCCATGCGCAAACTGCCCCATCGCATCAGAGGCTTATGCCCCGACTCCTTGCTGTGGCTCAGTTGGGCCTTGGGAACGGACATCTTGAATAGGTATAAAGCCAACGGCGTACCTCCCAAGAGCCACACCAGCATGAGGATATTGATATAAAACTGTGCTACGATATATTCTTTGCCACTCCATCCTCCTGCTGTAAGCAAGTCGCTCTCGAAGCCAACGACAACCAATAAGGTCAGAAGAAGATAAGCAAAGAATTGTGTTGATAGATAAGTTCTTACTCTGCGCATGTTGATGAAAAAAGTTATTCTGAATCGAATGGGGTGCGATTGATGAGGCTTCTGCCTAGCGTCACCTCGTCGGTGTATTCCAGCTCGTTACCCACAGAGATACCGCGAGCGATGACGCTGGTCTTGATGTTGCATCCTTGCAGTCGTCTAGAGATGTAAAAGTTGGTTGTGTCACCCTCCATCGTGCTAGCTAGGGCAAAGATAATCTCCTTAACGTCATCCCCTTTCGCACGTTCTATGAGCGAATCGATCTCTAGATCGCTAGGTCCAACGCCATCCATGGGAGAAATCACACCGCCTAACACATGGTAAAGACCATTGTATTGCTGGGTGTTCTCGATAGCCATCACATCCTGGATGTTCTCTACCACACATATCGTGGACCTATCGCGCCGATTATTGGAGCATATAGGGCATATGTCAGTGTCCGAGATGTTGTGGCACACCTTGCAGTATTTGATATCGTTTCGTACCGATTGGATAGCTTCGCTGAGCGCTTTGGCATCTTCGCTAGGTGCTTTGAGCAGGGTAAGCACGTATCGCAAAGCAGTCTTCCGACCTACGCCTGGAAGACTGGTAAATGCTTGCACTGCCTGCTCTAGTATGTGCGAGGGATAGGGCTGAATCATTATCTTTGTTCAGTGACGCATCAATCGTCAAAAAGATATATACCTATACCAATCTTAGCACCTACGTTAGAATAGTCGCTGTTGTTGAATGAGTGATCGTAATAGATAGCTGGTTCAATCGTTACGCTACGATTGATGAAGAAGGCATAGCCAATCTCTACACCAGGCATGACGTCGTTATAAGAGTGGTCAGCGTGAATAAACTTAGCTTGAGCGCCAAGGTAAAGACCATTCTGGATGATATAATAACGTATGCCAGCACCAGCCTCGATGTCATCGGGTAGGAGGTTAGAACCATTATGCTTGATAGCAGCATGTGCCAGCACCATCCAGTTGTCCTCAAACAGGATACCAGCTTTGGCTTCAGCACCGATATTGAATCCGTTTTTGCCGTTATAGTTTAGGCTCAGACCTGTCAACGAGGCGCCAACGTAGCCTTTACCAGCTTGAAACTGTGCATGTGCAGCGATGGCTACAAACATAGCAACTATAAAAAGAGATAGTTTTTTCATTGTTATTGAATGGATTGAACGTGAAAACTTCTTGTCTGTCAATGGTGCGCGCATGCTCCATAACCGACTCATCAAGCGATCAATGCTGCTTGACGGCGAGTCAGTCGTCCCCCCGTAGAACCTCATTGAATCACTTTACAAAGGTAAATCTTTATTTTTAATAACCAAAAAGAATGCGTAACTTTGTGCCAAATTTCGAATTATGTGTCACAAAGCAATTAGCAAGCAAATCCTTTTACTTTCGTTGGCAATCCTCAGCACGTGTGCATCCTTGGCTCAAGGTGTGCATGGCAGCGAACGTGCGTTCAATCTGGAACAGCTCTCTAAACGTGAGATACGTGCCGTGTGGCTCACGGTGTTACAATCGCTCGACTGGCCTAAGACCTATGCTAAGTCGGCAGCCACTATCAGTGAGCAGAAAGATGAACTCGTCCGCACGCTCGATCGCTATGCGGAAGCCAATATCAACACCGTGTTGTTACAGACACGTGTGCGTGCCTCGTCTATCTACCCTTCAGCTTATGAGCCCTGGACGCCTAGCTTGACGGGGCGTGAAGATGGCAACCCCGGTTATGACCCATTGCAGTTTGCTATAGAGCAATGTCACAAACGCGGTATGGAACTGCATGCTTGGACTGTGGCTCTGCCTGTAGGCGACTGGAATTCGCTAGGTTGTAAGCGGTTGCGCCAGCGCGGACTGAAGATGCGCAAGCTAGGTCCGTATGGCTATCTAGACCCCAGTGACGAGAAAGTGGTGGATTATATCGTAAAGGTTTGTACCGAGATAGTGGAGAAATATGATATTGACGGACTCAATTTCGACTACCTTCGTTATCCCGAAGACTGGCCTAAGCCTACCTATAAGAATGGTGATACACCCAATCAACGCCGCCAATACCTCAACCACCTAGTGAAAGAGATTCATGATGCGGTGAAGGCAGTCAAGCCTTGGGTGCGCATCAGCTGTTCACCCATAGGCAAGTATGCTGACCTACCACGTTATTCCACACACAACTGGAATGCGCGTGACCGCGTGTATCAAGATGCGCAGTACTGGTTGCGAATGGGATGGATGGACCAACTCTATCCTATGCAATACTTCCGTGGCGACAGCTATTATCCCTATGTGGCCGACTGGATGGAGCATAGCTATGGCAACGCTATAGCCAGTGGTCTAGGTACGTGGTTCCTTGATCCTAAAGAAGGACGCTGGACCTTATCAGACATCAGTAGGGAGATGGAGGTAAGCCGTCAGTGGGGTATGGGTCACGCTCATTTCCGTTCCAAGTTCTTGCTAGAAAACCATCGTGGCATATTCGATTTTGAGAAGCAATTCTCTCCCTATCCAGCCCTAACACCTACGATGAAGCAGCAGCGTGTGGCAAAGGTCAATGCGCCGACACAACTCAAGGTGACCGATGGCGTGATATCTTGGCAGGGTGCTGCACCTTATTATAATATATATGTCAGCGATCAAGCCCCCGTGGATATCCACAATCCTAAGAATCTGCTCTTGCCTCGCTATGCATATCAGTCGCTTAACACCAACGCACAACCCAATATCCTCAAAGGATGGCCCTATGTTGCGGTGACAGCAATGGATCGTTATGGCAACGAGAGTGCCCCCATCAGCAATGTTCAGTCGCTTCCCGCAGCACAGCCCACCTCCTCTTTGCCTTCCAATATCTATCTGCCCAACGACAATCAGTATGTAGATATAACCCAGGCGGTGAGTGCTCTTGGTTCGATGGATATCAACTATTATGCCATCCAGTCGCTAGAAGGTAACCGTGTGCGATCCTATCTGCAACCGATACGTGACAAGGACGGTACGCTCCGGTTGTTCATCGGCGTACTTCCCAATGGTGTTTATTGGGTAACCGCTCACAACAAACGTTCTAAGAAGTTTTATCGGGTGGGTAGCTTCGAGATGGTTCCACCACGCTTAGCACCTTATCGCTCACATACTAGATAGACAGTTTGGCTTAAAGGCTCTAAAGTATAAATTAGCGAACCCTAATTAGAATGAACATGAGAAAAATTCACTTATTATTTTATTTGACTTTGTTGCCAACTGTGTCTTTTGCACAAGACAGAATTGGATACAGTTATGATGCCTCAGGTAATCGTGTAAAACGGGCAATCGTTATGCCAGTTCCTAAAGCTATGGCAAAGCAGCAAAACTTTTCCTCTGACAATCAGAGTTTCTCTGATATGCTACGTGACCATTCTATTAAGATATATCCAAATCCTACGAAAGGGGCTTTGAGAATATGTATTTCTGGGCTAATAGGGACGGATAAGTGTTCTTTAGAGGTTTACACGACTCTGGGAATGCAAATTCTGGCGAAGAAAGTAGAGAGTGATAATATTGATATAAACATCAGCAATCAACCCAATGGAGTCTATCTTCTTCAAATTGTAATTAACGGGAGATCAACTACATGGAAAATCGTAAAACAATAAAAAAGAATTTACTTCAAGCACTACTTTTTTCTGTAGTAATAGGTTTGACGAGTACAATTCCTGCAAATGCTAGCAATGATTCTATTAAAACAATAGCTAAGCAAAAAACAATTACTGCTACGGCTAATACATTTGATAAGCTCTATCCAAATCCTGATAAGCCATTTGAACCGGTGGATCCAATCGGTCCTGTTCATCCTATCAATCCAAGAGACCCAATATTACCTATTGATCCAGGAGACCCTGTTTTACCTATTCATCCTAATAAACCTGTGACGCCAACTCCACCAACGTCTACGTCCAGTACCTATGATGTTGGTAGTCCTAAGGGAACACTTAGTGTAAATAATTCAGGAGCAGCAGTTTATAGTATTAATATATCTGCACCTAATGGTGGTAGTCTTACCCCTTCTATCGGTGTAAGTTATAATAGTCAGTCGGGTAACGGTTTGGCCGGTTTTGGTTTTAACATTACTGGCTTATCATGCATTACACGTGGCTGTAAGGATTTGTATCATGATAAGCAAATTGTTGGAATTTCGTACGGTATAGGTGATGCTCTATTTCTCAATGGACAACGCTTGATATTGAAAACAGGAGCTTATGGTTATAATGGCTCTACATATACTCCAGAATGTGATCCTTATACAATAGTAACCCTCCATAATAATATCAATACGAGTGCATGTTGGTTTTCTGTTGTGTGTACTGATGGCAAAACTTATCAGTTAGGTAATACGAGCGAATCACGTTTGTCTTTTGTAAATAGAAAGAATGTAACATGTATTGCTGCATGGTATATCAATCAAACTACTGATGTACATAGTAATTTGGTAAAATACCATTATACGACAACGAATTATAACCTTCGCCCTGTTAGTATTGAGTATGGTATTAATATAGCTAAGAGTCGCGGTATAACCAATCTAATTCTCTTTACGTACAGTTCTTTGGCAGGTTCATATGCTCGTCCGTTTGCTATTGGTGATAGACAAGGTAAAATAGATGTTTGTTTGTCTAAGATAACAACGCTTACGAATGGTTCAGTTTTTCGCGCTTATACATTTACTTATAATAGTACGTCTGACGGAACCAAAGATAAGTACTATCGCCTTACTCAAGTAGATTTGGCTAATGGAGCAGGACGTAAGGTAGCTCCAATTATAATTGATTGGAATCATTTGCCTTCATTGTATATTTCTAATACGAATCTAAACGTACAGACAAGTTCTCCTTCTAGCATAATCGAAGAGAGTGCCAAGACGTTTATTGCTGTAGATGTTAACAATGATGGTATAAGTGATATTATCCGTTTATCTCCAGGTGCTTATGTATGGCGTTATAATGGTGGTGAGAGCAGACAGGGGAAAACCTTCCTTTTTGTCAGTTTAAGCAAGAAAGATGCTAATGGTAATGTGACTTATCAGACACCAAAACAATTTGATTTGAATCCGTCATTCTCGATGGATGATTTGAATAATGTTATTGGCGGTATTCAAGCTATGGACTTCGATGGTGACGGTTATAATGACCTGATTATTCCTTATTATTGTGGTTATAAGAGTAATTATGGTGAAAGGTATACCATCGTATGGGGCAAGAGTATTGTGAATGGTGGTAGTTTCAGTGAGATTACCGGTAGGTTGGTTAATTGTGACCATACTCCACTGTTTACCACTTATGACTCAAATGGTGATGGTCGCGATGATTTATTCTATTTGGAAGACCGTGCTAAGAATGGCTATTACAATGGTGCCATTCTTCGTTATAAAGATTGTAACAGTTTAGATGCTACAAAATTTCAATTCAAATTAGATCGTGAACCAAAGAAGCTTTTTGTAGGTGATTACAACCATGATGGTCTTACTGATATCATTGTCTTCTACGATGGAGGTTATAAGATTTACTACAATAATGGTGGTGAATTATCTTCTACAAAATATACTGAGTATAATTCAAAGGAGGGAACCAATCTTGGTGATAAGCATCGTATTGTACAGGGTGACTTCGATGGTGATGGCATGATTGATTTTGCCTTCCTTCAGGGTGACTGGAAATATGGTTTGGCCATCAATAATGGGGATGGTACGTTTACAGTCAATAATGAAGCTGTTACTCTAAGTGAAACCGATCAGAAGACGAATAAAGATAATAGTCGTTTCAATATGGTGGCCTACGATTTTGATCATGATGGCAAATGTGACTTTGTGATTACCAAGGCTCATTACGTATTCCATGGTGGATTCCGTTCTAAGTATTATTATGACTTTACCAAAACTCTTTTTGTTAGATCTACAGGTACTGGATTTGAATTACACAAGGAATATGTTACACATCAGGAAAAAGATGCTGAACCTAATAATATATTCTTATGCGACTTTACTGGCGATGGTGATATACAATATGCTTCATTCGGTAAAAACCTTCTTGTAGATAATGATAAGTCCGATGATAAGATTCATACTTATCGTAGTGGCTATAATTTAGTTAGCAAGGGCAAAATTTCTTCTATTACAGATGGTTTTGGTCTACAGACCTATATTTATTATAAGAGTGCAACAGATCCATCTGTCTATACTCAGACTTATTCTTCTGCTTATCCTGTAAATAGCTATACTATTCCTGTACCTTTGGTTTCTAAAGTCATTAAGGATAATGGTGCTGCCGGTTCACAAACCATACAATATCAATATGGCGATTTGAAGCTACATGTTGCTGGTAAAGGTACAGTAGGTTTTTCTTCTATGACCACAGAGAACCTTACCTTAGGCACTAGGGAAACAACAACAGTAGATAAGTGGGATACTGACAAGTGGATACCTATTCAGATAACTACCACGTCAACCGTTGGTGGCAATTCTTCAAAGATTGTTTCATATACAACTATTGCTAACAACATAAGTGGTCAAAATTATTATGCATATACTTCCAGAAAATCATTGACCGATTTGGATGGAAATACATCAGAAACATATACTACTTATGATACTGCAAAGGGAGTTCCTACGGTTGAAATCGTCAAAAATGATGGTGATAATATGTATAAGAAAGTAGCTTATAATAGCTATATACAGAAGATGAACCAATGGAGGCCTCTGAATGTTGTTAAATCACAAAAACATGAAGATGATTCAGAAGTAAACTCTTCTACAACTACATATACCTATAATGATAAGGGTGAGGTAATTAAAGCAGTTGCTAATGATGGATCAGCATTACCTCTCACAGTAAATACTACGTATGACGTTTATGGTAATGTCTTGACATCAACTCAGAGTGGTAAGGGTATTGTTGCCAATACCGAGACGAATGTATACGATGCTTCCGGTCGATTTGTCGTTAAGGCATATGATAGTGTCAGTCCTCGAATAACTACCTATACCTATGACTTGTTTGGTAATGTTCTTACAGAGAATGATGAGACAAATAAGTCTCATATCCTGACGTCTAAGCATGTTTATGATGGATGGGGAACAGAAATTAGTGAGACGAATTCTTTTGGTATTACTACTACCAAAGAAATGGGATGGGGTTCTTACTATGGTAAGAAGTACTTCATCACAATTTCTTCTACCAGAAAGCCATGGGTTGCTGTATGGTTTGATAATGCAGGCCATGAGGTACTCCAGGAGTCTGTTATGCAGAACGCTAATGCTTACTCTCTGGCTACTACCTACAATTCTAAGGGACAGAAGACTAAGATTGAAGAAAAAACAGGTAAACTTACTCTTTCAGAAACATTTAAATATGATGAAAGAGGCCGTCTTACCAGTGATGTTAAAAGCTCTGGAAAATCGTCTACGTTTAGCTATGGTAATCGTAGTGTAACTGAAACAACCGCTGGTAGAAGTTATACTAAAGTTACCGATGCATGGGGTAATCTTGTCAAATCATCAGATCCTGTTACACAAGTTGACTATGTCTACTCTTCAATAGGCAAGCCTGCTAAGATTACAGTCAATGGTACCACAACCCATTTCCAATATGATGAAGTAGGAAATAAAATCGCGGTTCAATCGCCAGATGCCGGCAATATCAACTATGAGTATGCTGCCGATGGTAAGGTGATGAAATTTACAGATGCTCGTAATATCACAACCATCTATACGTATGATGCTGAAGGACGACTTGCGTCAACTAGGGCTGGTAATACATTAATAACGAACACCTATGGTACATCGGCTAATTCTATCAACCATCTAGTAAAAACTACAGTAAATGGTAATAGCGTAGAATATACCTATGACGAATTGGGCCGGATAATTACCGAAACGCGAACAGTTAGTGGTGATGGAACGTATCAGTTTAAGTATGCATATAATGCAAATAATCAATTGGTACAGACTACTTATCCTGGTAACCTTATTGTAAAATATACATACGACAAGTACGGAAACAAGACCCAGACTACAGCAAATGATAAGATTGTATATCAAGTTGATGGTTATGATGGATTAGAGACCAGAACATCATTCTTAAACAAATATACGACAACGTTTACACTTGATTCTCGAGGCTTCAAGAACGATATTGTTCTGAAGAATGGCAGTATTGTTCTTGATCAGTTTAAAATGAATTATGATGGAACAACAGGTAACTTGCTTTCACGTACTCGTAATTCACATTCAGAGGAGACATTTGGCTATGATAATCTTGATCGATTGGTGTCTGTTAAAGTTGGCACCAAAGAGACGATGCATATCAAATATGCAGAGAATGGCAATATCACTTCTAAGACAGGTATAGGTCAGTACTATTATGATGCAGAGCGTCCTTATGCGGTATCATCAGTAGACAATACAGATAATCTCATCTCAACACAGGATTGTACAACCCAGTTTAATGACCTCAATAAAATTTCGTCACTTCAGGAAAATGGTAAGGTTATGACCATCGATTATGGTCCGGATCTTGAACGTTGCTTTAGTATTTTGAAGCAAGGTAATATAGTTCTGCGTAAAGTTACCTACATGGATGATTACGAGAAGGTCGTTGCTAATGGTGTTACTCGCGAATACTATTATCTGGATGGTGATGTCATTATTATCCGACAGAATGGAACTTTCCTGATATATCAGTCATTTAAGGACAACTTAGGTAGTATTCTATCTGTTGTTGATGAAAAAGGTAGCAAGGTATTCTCTGCAGAGTATGATGCATGGGGTAAACAAACTGTATCAGTCAATACTATCGGTCTTATCAGAGGTTATGGTGGTCATGAAATGCTGAATGAGTTCAACCTCATCAATATGAATGGGCGTGTCTACGATCCGATACTCGGCCGATTCCTAAGCCCGGACAAATACGTACAAGAAGGAGACAATAGTCAGAACTATAATAGCTATAGTTATTGTCTGAATAATCCTCTCAAATATGCTGATCCTAGTGGTAATGTATTTGTTCTTGATGATTTTATCGCAATAACTGCAATGGGCGCAATGATGGGTGCCATGAATGCAGCTATGTCAGATAAGCCAATATGGAGAGGAGCCTTGATTGGAGGTCTTAGCGCGGCAGCAACTTATGGTATTGGCTCAATCTTCGAATCGGTGGGCTTATTTGGCCGTGAAATGCTTAGAGCAGGAGCACATGGCTTGTCTAGTGGTGTATTCAATGCTTTAAATGGAGATAATTTCTGGAATGGATTAATTTCAGGAGCAGCTTCTTCTGGTATGGGATCGTTTGCACAGTCATTTAACCGGAATCCATATTTATTAATGGCATCTACAACTGCTGCCGGTGGAGCAATCGCTTGGGCAATAGGAGGTGACTTCTTGCAAGGTGCCTTAAATGGTTTACAAATTGGTGCTTTCAATTTTGCGGAACATGATGGATACGATGGTAATGGAGGTCCTGGATATGTAAAGAGGTTACCTGATGGAACACTAGAAGCTCAAGATCCCTTGAAAGAAGTTGTTTGTAAAGGCATAAAAATAAGATCTATTTCAAATGTTCCACATGAAAAGCCGTTAGTTGCAGTTTATCCAGAATTTGATATTCTATTTTTTGTAAGAGCAGCCATAAGTGAGGGCTTTTCTTCATTATTATCAAGTATTGTCAAACACCCTGAAAAATCTTTTTTTGAAAATACTAGATATACGGGGAAAGTCAAAAGGCAGATGCTTAATAATGACTACCATTCATTTCCTGAGTCAGTTATAGCATTTGAAAAAAATGGTCAAGTCATACAAATTATAGGCGGCGATGGTATTAAGCGCAGTAAGTTAACTATCCCAGGATGGTATAGAGGAAAAAACGGTGTATTTGAATTTATCAAAGAGCCAAACGGAGATATTAATCATAGATTATTTAGTCCTTTTAAATGAAAAAGAAAGATATAATTTCAATTATTCAAGATAATGATATTTCCGAATATTATTCCTTGAAGAATTTAGGTATTGAAGGCTATGCTTTTCCATACCAAGAAGCACTTAAAATAGTGCAAATATGCAAACTTTTAGTGATTCCAATCTTAGGTGGTGATGTATATAGTATGAATAATTCTACTATAGAGAACTCAGATGATAATTGGTATTATGAAAGAATTCCAAATGAGTCATATTACAATTATGTGCAAAACAGTTGTAATAAATCCGAATCTTACATAAGGACTTTTAAAAATCATTCTTGTGATAGGCCTTTATTCTCCTTTGTCATAGAAGATCAATTAGAATAATCGAATACTGGGCGAATAGGCAGTGCAGCTCTTGGCTGATTAGTTAGTTCAGGCTCAGATCCTGTTCCTCTTGGAATTGCTGATGGTATGGCTGGTAATCCCTATGGAGGAGAATTTGGAGGATGGCTCTCTGATACTAATTTTGACTTTTTTGCACACTAGTTCTTTACAAGTAACTATTGTAAACAAACGACTTATCCCGAATTGGGGTAATATATACAACTATTGATTTTGTCCACTTTATGTATCGTGGCAGGGCGTTTAATCCCTATATGCACAATCGTTTCAGCACCATCTGGCCTTCTATCTTGAAATAGTTTGACAGGTTAAAAGAGTGTAGAAAGGTTGTGCGGAAAATGGAGATGAAATACGTGTCAGAAAAAAATAAACTGAAAAATCTATGGAAATCATTGTTAATAATAAAACTTTTGATTATCTTTGCCCTGCCTACTAAATACCAAGAGAGTAACATCTTGACATTATAAATATTATATAACCTAAATTGAGAGATTATGAAAAAAACGTGTTTGTACGATAAGCATGTTGCTTTGGGTGCATTGATGCAACCTTTTGCAGGCTTTGATATGCCTATCCAGTATTCCGGAATCATTGAGGAGCATCAAGCAGTGAGACAACATTGTGGTGTGTTTGATGTGAGTCACATGGGTGAAATCAATGTGTCGGGTCCCGATGCTGAGCGTTTTGTCAATCATATATTTACCAATGACGTAACCGACCTTCCTGTAGGTAAGGTGCTTTATGGTATGTTGTGCTATCCTGATGGAGGTGTGGTAGATGATACTTGCATCTGTAAGTTGGACACCAACCTGTTCATGTTGACCATCAATGCGGCCAATATAGATAAGGATAACGAGTGGATCGGCGAGCAAGCCAAGGATTTCGACGTTATTATCTGTTACAAGAGCGACTATTTTGCACAGTTAGCCATCCAGGGCCCTGAGGCAGAAGCAGTGGTAGAGAGCGCTTTGGGTGTTCCTTGCAGCGACCTAAACTTTTATGAGGTAAAGACCTTGGAGAAGTTTGATGAGACCATTATCATCTCTCGTACAGGCTACACGGGCGAAGACGGCTTTGAGCTCTATGGCACACCCGAATATATCTGCGACTGTTGGGACAAGCTCTTGGCAGCTGGTGTGACGCCTTGCGGACTGGGTTGTCGTGACACCTTGCGCTTTGAGGTAGGTTTGCCATTGTACGGTGATGAGTTGACCGACAAGATTACGCCTGTCATGGCAGGTCTTAGCTTGTTTGTAAAGCTAGACAAGCCCGAGTTTATCGGTAAGGAAGCGCTTGCTAAGCAGAAGGCAGAAGGCCCTGCACAGCGCCTAAGAGGTATCGAGCTTGAAGGTCGCGCAGTGCCTCGTCACGGTTACGCCGTGCTTAAGGATGGTAAGGAAGTGGGCTATGTCACCACGGGCTATCACCTCATCTCGGTGGATAAGAGTTGCGCTGTGGCATTGGTTGATGGCAGTCTGAAGCTCGGAGATAAGGTGGAAGTGCAGATTCGCAAGAAGACTTTCCCTGGCACTATTGTCAAGAAAAAGTTCTATGACAAGCATTACAAGAAATAAATAATAATCAAATAAAATCGTATCAAAATATGGCAACAGTATTAGAAGGACTCTATTATAGCGAGAGTCATGAGTATGTAAAGGTAGAAGGCGACACCGCTTATGTAGGAATCACCGATTATGCACAGCACGCCTTGGGCAATGTGGTATACGTTGATCTTCCAGAGGTAGACGATGAGGTCAGCGCAGGTGAGGAGTTTGGCGCTGTTGAGAGCGTAAAGGCTGCTAGCGACCTTAACTGTCCTGTATCAGGAACAGTGGTTGAGGTTAACGAAGAGCTTGAAGATGCTCCTGAATTGCTCAACAAAGACGCTTTCGCTAACTGGATTATCAAGGTCAACTTGAGCGATAAAGCCGAACTGGAGAACCTTATGGATGCTAAAGCTTACGAGGCTTTCTGTGCTGAACAGCACTAATCCCTAGGCTCAATCATATCCAAACCATTGTCTGACAATGGCGTATAGAAGTTAAAGAACGCTGTTGGGAACGTTAACCACACCCCCTCCATCCTTTAGCTTCTATATGTCGTTTAAGGCAGACAAAACGTAATATTACCCTTCGAGGTATATTCGGTCAGTCATGACACCCCCTAACCCCGTTTGTCTCTTGGGCTGCGCCACCTTATTGCAGCATCCTTATGGAGATAACAGATACACCGCACACCCAAGCGGTGAAAAGAATCTACCTTGAAACAAATACTATAAAGACAACTATGACCTTTAAATATTTCCCACAAACAGAAGAAGAGGTGCAGCAGATGCTCACCAAGATTGGCATCCAAAGCCTTGATGACCTTTATGCTGATGTGCCTCAAGCCATCCGTTTCAATGGCGAATACGATCTGCCCGAAGCTATGAGCGAACCCGAGATACGCGCTTTCTTTGATCGTCTCGGTCGTAAGAACCAACAGCTCACCTGTTTCGCAGGTGCCGGCGTGTATGATCATTACACCCCATCCGTGGTTCCTAACCTCCTGCAGCGTAGCGAGTTTCTGACCTCTTATACCCCTTATCAAGCCGAAATCTCACAGGGAACACTCCATTATATCTTTGAGTATCAGTCAATGATGGCCGAGCTGACTGGTATGGACATCTCTAACGCCTCTATGTATGATGGCACCACCGCCACCGCTGAGGCTATGATGATGGCTTACCATGCAGCACGCAAGGCTGACACCGTAGCTTATAGCGCTACGCTAGACCCCAAGACCATCGCCGTGCTGAAGACCTATGCCCACTTCCATGGCGTGAAGCTCGTGGAGATTGAGGCGCAAGATGGTGTGACAAGCGTGGACGATCTCAAGAAGAAGCTCGATCAGCACGCTGTAGCCGGAGTGATTGTGCAGCAACCCAACTACTATGGTATCGTAGAAGATTTTTCTGGTTATGCTGATTTGTGCCATGATAAGAAGGCGCTCTTCATTATCAATAGCATCGTGGCTGACCTTGCATTGCTCAAGACACCCGGAGAGTGGGGTGCAGATGTGGCTGTAGGTGATATCCAGTCGCTAGGTTTGCCTGTTGCCTTTGGTGGTCCTTATGCCGGATATATGTGCTCTACATCTAAGTTGATGCGCAAACTGCCTGGTCGTATCGTGGGACAAACACAGGATTCGAATGGTCAGCGCGCCTTCGTCTTGACCCTTCAGGCACGTGAACAACATATCCGCCGTGAGAAAGCAACATCCAACATCTGTTCTAACGAGAGCCTCATGGCGCTCTTTGCCACCATCTATCTATCTGTGATGGGTAAGGAAGGTGTTAAGGAAGCGGCACAGATGAGTTATGACGGAGCACATTATCTATGTCAGCAGATGCTGGCAACCCAGAAAGCAAGCTTGGTTTATGACAAGCCTTTCTTCAACGAGGTGCTCCTAAAGGTAGAGAATCGTGATGCGTTCTACGACAAGTGTGTAGAGCAAGGCTTCTTGCCCGGTGTCAAAGTGGACGATGACAAGCTGCTTATCGCGATGACCGAGAAACGCACAAAGGAAGAAGTGGATCAGTTGTGCGCAATACTAAACCTTATTTAAAGACTGATACGATTATGAATAACAAGTTATATGGCAATTTGATATTTGAGTTATCTCACCCCGGACGCAAAGGTTACTCCTTACCTAAGAACCAGTTTGGGCATTTTGACTTGCCTCAGACACAACGACGTGCAACGGATGCTGAGCTGCCCGAGTGTGACGAGATGACCGTAGTGCGCCATTATACCAACCATAGCGAGAACAACTTCGGTGTGATGAACGGCTTTTATCCCTTGGGTTCATGCACCATGAAATACAATCCGATAATCAATGAGGAGATTGCGGCGCTACCATGCTTCACCAATATCCATCCACAACAACCTGCCCATACCGTGGAAGGTGCCTTGGAGGTGGTTTATCAGATGCAGTGCGCCTTGGCTTCGCTAGCAGGTATGGCCGACTTCACGCTCAACCCATGCGCTGGTGCTCATGGCGAGTTGACGGGTTTGATGATCATTCGTAGCTATCATCAGTCACGTGGAGATAACAAACGTGTTAAGGTTATTGTGCCCGATTCGGCTCACGGAACCAATCCAGCTTCAGCTGCAGTATGCGGTTTGGAGATCGTTGAGGTGAAGAGTACGGCTGACGGCCTGGTGGACGTGGCTGACCTCAAGCCTCTATTGGGTGACGATGTGGCTGCTATCATGATGACTAACCCTAACACGTTGGGTCTGTTTGAAAAGGAAATACCCGAGATTGCTAAGCTTGTACACGAGTGTGGAGCCTTGCTCTATTATGATGGAGCCAACTTTAATCCAATCCTTGGTGCTGCACGTCCTGGCGATATGGGCTTTGATGTGATTCACCTCAATCTGCATAAGACCTTCTCAACGCCTCATGGAGGTGGCGGCCCTGGCGATGGCCCAGTGGGTGTGCGCAAGGGTTTGGAGGCTTTCTTGCCTAAGCCACATGTCATCAAGACGGAAGAAGGACTCAAGGTGGAGAATCCTACACAGAATGCTGACGGCTATGATGTGCAAGCTAACCATGTAGGAGCATACCTTGGCAACTTCCTCATCGTGTTGCGCGCTTATGTTTACATCCTCACTTTGGGTAAAGAACATATTAAAGAGGTAGGTCCATTGGCTACGCTAAACGCCAATTACATCAAGGAATGTCTGAAGGACGACTATGAGTTGCCTATCGATACATTGTGTAAGCATGAGTTTGTGTTCAACGGATTGAAGGATAAGTCGACTGGTGTCACCACGATGGATGTGGCTAAACGCCTTCTCGATTATGGCTACCATGCTCCAACGATCTACTTCCCACTCTTGTTCCATGAAGCATTGATGATTGAACCTACCGAGAACGAAAGTAAGGAGACCATCGATGGATTTATCGAGGTGATGCATAAGATAGCACAAGAAGCACGTGAGACCCCCGATGTGGTTAAGGAAGCACCACACAACACGCCTATTGGCAGAGTGGATGATGTGCTTGCAGCTAAGCACCCGATTCTAACCTACAAACAATTGCAAAATGATAACATCTGATCTGATTATTATAGGTAGCGGTCCTGGTGGATATCATACCGCTACTTATGCAGCCAAGCATGGTCTGTCGGTCACAATCATAGAGAAAGAGCATGTTGGTGGCACTTGTCTCAATGCTGGTTGCATCCCTACTAAGTGTCTTGCACATGATGCTGACTTGCTTCGCAATCCGTTGTTGTCATGTGTCGGTGGTGGATTGGTCGACTTTAAGCGCATCTATGAACGCAAGCAACAGGTGATAGAGAATCTTCGCGGTGGCATCGAGACGCTCCTCTCACAGCCTAACATCACCCTTGTACATGGTGAGGCGTCTTTCGTAGATGCTCATACTGTACAGGTTGGCGAGGAGCAATATACGGCTACGGATATCTTGATAGCTACCGGATCAGAAGCTCGCTTGTTGCCATTCATGGATCCTGCAATGGTGTATGAAGGCTCTTGCGTGATGACCTCAACCGAACTGCTCAACACCAAGACCATTCCTAGCCGACTATGTATCATCGGTGCGGGCGTGATCGGAATGGAGTTTGCCTCGGCATTCAGCTCATTTGGAAGCGAGGTGACGGTTATCGAGTTTCTCAAAGAATGTCTGCCACCCGTCGATGCCGACATCGCGAAGCGTCTGCGCAAGTGCTTAGAGAAACGCGGTGTGACTTTCCATATGCAGAGCGGTGTGACATCTATCACGCCTACGGAGCAGAATGGTGTGGCTCAGGCTACCGTTTGTTTCAGTCGTAAGGGTGAAACCGTGGAGGTGGAAGCTGATGCCGTGCTCGTAGCTACAGGTCGCCGACCACGCATCGAAGGTCTTCAGCTCGAAGCAGCGGGCGTGGCTTATACGCCTAAGGGTATCACGGTAGACGAATATATGGCTACCAATGTGCCTCATATCTATGCCATTGGTGATGTCAATGGACAGATGATGCTAGCTCACGCTGCTTCTTTCCAAGGTATGAAAGCCGTTAATCACATCTTGGGTAAGGATGATAACATCCGATTGGACGTGATGCCAAGTGCTATCTTTACCTATCCTGAAGCTGCAAGCGTAGGTCCTACCGAAGCAACACTTAAGGAACAACATGTGGCTTATACCTGTAAGAAAGGTTATTATCGTGCCAATGGTAAGGCGCTCGCCATCGACGAGACCGAAGGAATGCTCAAGTTGTTTGTCGGTGAGGACCATCTCATCTTGGGTTGTCATGCTTATGGCGCTCATGCAGCAGACCTTGTGCAAGAGGTAGCGGCACTGATGAATCGTGATACCACCATCGACCAACTGGCGGACATGGTGCACATTCACCCAACGCTTAGCGAGATTCTATCGGATGTAGCTCATTGAGTTATAGATTCTTCCTTGCCCTCCTCCCATAAAGACTCTATCATGAAGTGGGCGAAATATGATGGAATTGTTTGGAAGATAAAATAGAAAGTAGTAACTTTGCATACGAAAGGACAGCTTATAGGTCGTATCGATTCGATCGGGATAGTCATCAAATAAATTGAAATAACCGAGACAACTCACTTGTTCAATGGCGGGCCACATAAACCGCATCGCTGCGGGTAAGTATCAGTACCGGTGGATTACAAAAGAAAAGGAGTTCTCATATCTTTGATACTCGGACTTTTCATCACATCGTCGGTGCGACCTTTTTACTAACAAATAAAGGCTGAGGAAAAAGCATAAGCTGATTCTTCAGCCTTTAATAGTAAGGTGGCGCAAAGGAACGTTTCTCAATCTCTATATGTGATAGCCGTTTTGCCCTAGGCACGGAACGAACAAACAAAAGCGCCAATATGGACTAAGTAAAGAAAAGTAATCAATAGAAAGATAAAGTCATGTTTAGTGGAATAGTGGAAGAGATGGCAGAAGTGGTAGCCATCCGTACAGATAGAGAGAATATGGATTTCACCCTGCGTTGTTCTTTTGTCAATGAGCTAAAGATCGACCAAAGCGTGGCACACAATGGCGTTTGCCTGACGGTGGTGGACATCTGTGATGACACTTATACCGTAACCGCTATGAAAGAAACCCTCATCCGTACCAACCTCGGACTGCTCAAGGTGGGTGATCGTGTCAACGTGGAACGCTCAATGTTGATGAATGGTCGTCTAGATGGGCACATCGTGCAAGGTCATGTGGACCAAACTGCCAAATGTATCGCAATGGAAGATGCTGGTGGATCAACCTATTTCACCTTCGAATATCCACAGAATAAGGCGATGGCACAGAAAGGTTATTTCACCGTAGATAAGGGTTCGGTCACTGTTAATGGCGTCTCGCTAACGGTATGCAACCCCACTGACAATACCTTCACGGTGGCAATCATTCCTTATACACGCACACATACCAACTTTGCTGATATCCAGCTAGGAACGATCGTAAACCTAGAATTTGATATTCTAGGTAAGTATATCGCCCGACTGAATCACTTTAACGATTAAATTGTGTTAATGACAAGACTTTGTCGATGATTGACTAGATTATAATAATTAACGTAATATAATCGTCGACAAACTCTTGTAGGTCATGGTTAATACTCTTACTTTTGTAGATAGAAAACAGAATAAAGAGTATGAAAAAACAAAAGTTGACTACTTACATGCTTCTTGCAATGGGACTTTTGGCTTGCCAATCTGTTGAGGCACGCAAATGGACATTGCAAGAATGCATTGATTATGCCCTTCAACACAACATCTCTCTAAAGCAAAATATCCTGACTAAACAGTCGGCGCATGAGGATGTGTTGCAGTCGAAGGCTGAACTTTTTCCCTCGGTGAGCGCTTCTACGTCCCAAAACGTGTCCTATACGCCTTTCCCCGAGACCGGACGTCAGCAAGTGGCGAATGGTTATGTAGAGACAACGACGGATAAAGTGTTCTACAACGGTACGTATGGGGTAAACTTTAATTGGACAGTGTGGAACGGAAACCAAAACCGTCTGAAGATCAAACAGAACCAACTGTCTGAGCTACAAGCTGAAACCGACTCGGCTATCACAGCCAACTCTATCCAAGAGCAGATTGCTCAAATCTACGTGCAGATTCTTTACACCGCTGAGGCAATCAAGATTAACAAGCAAAATCTTGAGTTTAGCCAAGCCAACGAGGAACGCGGCAAGACGATGGTAGACGTTGGAACGTTCAGTAAGTCGGATTTGGCACAACTTACAGCGCAGCGTGCCAACGACGAATACAACGTTGTGGCGCAACAATCGAACCTACGCAACTACACCCGACAACTTAAAGAACTGCTTGAGCTTACGGGTGACGAGGAGTTTGAAGTGGCTTTGCCTGATAATCTGAATGGTGACGCCTTGCAATCCATCCCTTCTCTACAATCAGTCTATGAGAAAGCGATGGCTTATCGTCCCGAGCTAGAAAGTCAGCGACTAGCCATGCAGTCGAGCGAACTAGCTGTACAAGCTGCCAAAGCGCAACGTATGCCTACGGTTAGCCTCTCTGGAGGTGTCTCAACCAATGTTACCTCCATGAGCGACAATGCTTATGGCACTCAGCTAAAGAACAATTTTGCTACCAATGTGGGCGTGAATGTAAGTGTTCCTATATGGGATCAGCGTCAGACACGTACGGCAATAAACAAAGCCAACATCTCTATGGAGAACAGTAGACTTGCTTTGCAGCAACAACAAACCCGGCTTTATTCCACCATCGAGAACTATTGGATACAAGCTGTGGATAATCAAGCCAAATATAAGAGCTCGTTGACCAATGTGGAATGTCAACAGACTAGTTACGAGATGTTGTCGGAACAATTCAGACTGGGACTGAAGAACATCACCGAACTGCGTCAAGGAAAGGAGGCTTTGCTCTCCGCTCAACTCAATGAGTTGCAAAGTAAGTATCTCACCTTATATAATATACAGATGCTACGCTTCTATGGTGAGAACAGTCTGACCCAATCTTATTAATCAATCAACAAACAATCACTTCTGCATCAGCTGCTCTCTATATCCTAAATGAGCTATGACGAGAGCGCAAAGGAATGTAGACAAACAAATAATATTGTATGAAAAAGATTTCAAAAGTGTGGTATATCGTAGCGGTATTGCTCGTTTTGGCAGTCGCTGCGTTCTTCTTGACAAGAAAAGATACCGAAGAAAAAGTATCCTTTGACACTGCCGTAGTGGGCAATGCCAATATTCAGAATAGCATTACAGCTACCGGAACCATTGAGCCTGTGACTTCGGTCACTGTCGGTACACAGGTTTCAGGTAAAGTGAGCAAGCTCTATGTCGACTACAACTCGGTGGTAAAGAAAGGCCAAGTCATTGCCGAGCTAGATAAAACCAACCTCATCAGTGCGCTCAATCAAGCCAAAGCAGGTCTTAAGAGTGCTCAGGCACAGGTGCAAAGTGCTCAAAGTCAGGTGGCAAAAGCACAAGCTGACGCACGTAGCGTACAAGCTAATGTCAACTATCAGAGAAGCAACTTCAATCGTTATGCGTCTCTTTACCATAAAGGTCTCATCAGTGCTAACGACTATGAGAACGCTAACCTCAACTACCAACAGGCTCTACAGAGTTTAGCTAGCAGCAATCAGCAGATTGCAAATGCCCAAGAATCCGTTTCACAAGCACGTCAGCAGGTGGCTCAACAAGAAGAGCAAGTGAAGCAAGCTGAGACCAATCTCGGTTATGCAACCATCACTTCACCTATCGATGGCGTTGTTCTTTCAAAGAGCGTAGAGGAAGGTCAGACCGTAGCAGCTAGCTTCTCTACTCCTGAACTCTTCACCATTGCAAAAGACTTGACCAATATGCAGGTTGTTGCCAATGTTGATGAGGCTGACATAGGTGAGGTGAAAGTAGGTGAACGCGTGTCTTTCACCGTTGATGCTTACCCTGATGAGACCTTCAGCGGTACCGTTACACAGGTGCGTCAAGAGGCTACCACAACCAATAACGTTGTAACTTATGAGGTGGTTATCTCTGCGCCAAACAATGATCTCAAGCTCAAACCAGGTTTAACAGCCAACGTTACCATCTACACACAGGAGCGAACAGGTGTTCTTAGCGTACCTAGCAAGGCATTGCGCTTCTCTCCAACGGCTGAGACTGTGGGTAAACAATACAAGATTCAAGACGTCAGCAATGCCAAAAACAAGGTTTGGACGCTTGAAGGTAATGTGCTTAAAGCTCACCGTGTGAACATCGGTATGACCGACGGAAACCACACTCAGATACTCTCAGGTATCGCTTCGGGTAAGAAGATTATTGTGGATCTAACTGTAACCAAGCCCGATGACGAAAGCGCAGAGGGTGATGACGATACCCAAAGCCCCTTCGCACCCGGTCCAAAGAAAGATGACAAAAAGAAATAATCGCTATGGAGGAAAAGAAAGTAGTCATTGAATTGCAAGACGTACGGCGCGACTTCAAGGTTGGCGATGAGACGGTGCATGCCTTGCGTGGCGTGTCTTTCAAGATCTTCGAGGGCGAGTTTGTTACCATTATGGGTAAGTCGGGCTCAGGAAAGTCGACCCTGCTCAACCAGTTGGGCTGCCTTGACACTCCATCCAGCGGTGAATATTATCTTGATGGCGTAGCCGTGAGGACCATGTCTAAGTCGCAGCGCGCTACATTGCGAAACCGCAAGATAGGTTTTATCTTCCAAAACTATAACCTATTGCCCAAGACCACCAGTGTGGAGAACGTGGAATTGCCCTTGATGTACAATCCCGATGTGAATGCGCAGGAGCGTTTCACCCGTGCCGTAGAGGCATTGAAGGCTGTGGGATTAGGCGAACGACTTTATCATAAGTCCAATCAGATGTCAGGTGGACAGATGCAACGTGTGGCTATAGCACGTGCATTGGTCAATGATCCTGCGGTGATTCTTGCTGACGAAGCAACGGGTAACCTGGATACAAGAACCTCTTTCGAGATCTTGGTATTGTTCCAAAAGCTTCATGCAGCTGGTCGCACCATCATCTTTGTAACCCACAACCCCGACATAGCCCATTATTCTAGTCGTAACATTGAGTTGCGTGATGGACATATCATCAGTGATGAAGTCAACACTAATATCATGAGCGCCGCTGAAGGATTGGCAGCCTTGCCAGCAAACACCGACGAGTGATAACTATTTAGAGATCGATAATATGAATATTTCTAATCTATTCAAGATAGCGCTCCGTGCTATAGCAGCCAATAAGGTGCGATCTTTCCTTACCGCCTTGGGTATCATCATTGGTATTATGGCTGTAATCACCATGCTTGCCATAGGTCAAGGAACCAAGAACAGCATTCAGAGCAACATTGCCGAGATGGGTTCTAACATGATAATGATCAATCCTGGTGCCGACATGCGTGGTGGTGTGCGACAAGATGCATCATCTATGGAGACGCTCAAACTTACCGACTATACCGCATTGAAGGACGAATGCAAGTATATCAAAGCCATTTCGCCTTTGGTGCAGAGCTCGGGACAGTTTATTTATGGTAACAACAACACCCCCTCTTCTATCTATGGTGCCAATCAAGACTATCTCACGATACGTCAAGTAGAGGTAGAAGATGGTGAGATGTTTACCGATGCTGATATCAAATCTAGTGCTAAGGTCTGCTTGTTGGGCCAAACTGTGGTGGACAATCTTTTCCCTGACGGGTCCGATCCTATCGGAAAGGTGGTGCGATTTAATAGCATTCCCTTCCGCGTGATAGGTGTAATGAAGAAGAAGGGATACAACTCTATGGGTATGGACCAGGACGATTATGTTCTTGCACCATATACATCAGTGATGAAGCGTATCCTTGCGCAAGACTATTTAGGGCAGATTTTGGCTTCTGCCATCACTGAAGGAGTGACCGATCAAGCCACTTCTGAGATGACCACCATCCTCCGTCGCACACACAAACTCAAGGAAGCAACTGATCAACAGGTAGGTGATGAAGACGATTTCACTATCCGTTCGCAAGAGGAGTTGGCTTCGATGATGAACTCAACCACCAATATGCTCACCATTCTCCTAGGTTGTGTGGCAGGCATCTCGCTTGTTGTGGGTGGTATCGGAATCATGAACATTATGTACGTGAGCGTCACTGAACGTACCCGAGAGATAGGTCTTCGTATGAGTGTAGGCGCTCGTGGTATGGATATCCTTAACCAGTTCTTGATAGAAGCTATCATGCTGAGTGTTACTGGTGGTATCATCGGTGTGATTTTGGGCGTTGGGGCGTCATTTGCCGTCAAGGCCTTTGCTCACTGGCCGATAGCTATCGAGCCCTGGACTATCATTATGAGCTTTGCGGTATGTACCTTTACGGGTGTCTTCTTTGGTTGGTATCCTGCTAAGAAAGCCGCGCAACTTGACCCAATAGAAGCTATCCGATATGAGTAAGATGACATTGCGCAAGTCGAATACTTGGTTGCACGTGGTGATTTGCATGGCGGTGTTGTTCATGCCGCTCATGTTTATCTCACCAGAAGAGTCGATAACCTGGCGCAACTACCTTAGCCGTAGTGTGGAGCCGTTATTGATGTTGACCGTGTTTTACGTCAACTACCTTTGGCTTGGCAAACTCTTCTCAATCGGGAAAAAGCGTAAGTTTTGGATTGTCAATATCTCCTTGATCCTCTGTATGGCCATCATGCAGCATGTATATGTCTGCTGGTGGTGGCAACAGGACAAGCCTCGGATGGAGCATCGTGAGCCACCGCATCATCATCGACCACATCCCTCGTCTACGCGCATCATGTATGTCACGGTGTTGTTTATCCTTCGCAGCTCGTTTAGCCTTGCCGTGTGCGGTGGGGTAGGCACGGCCTTGGTGCTTTCACGCAAGTGGGCAGAGGCAAAAGAGCTTAAACGTAAAGCCGAGGTAGCCCAAGCCGAAGCCGAACTCAGCAACCTGCGTCAACAGATCAACCCCCATTTCTTGCTCAATACGCTCAACAATATCTATGCACTCACCGCATTTGATACCGAGACAGCGCAGAAAGCGATTATGGAACTGTCTAAGATGATGCGTCATATCCTTTATGACAATCGTCAACCCGACGTCAGTTTGAAGGATGAAGCCGAGTTCTTACACAACTATGTAGATCTGATGAAGCTACGTGTGACACGCAATGTGGAGGTGAGCGAAACTATTCTGCTCCCCGAACCATGCTCGCTCAGAGTGACCCCGATGCTGTTTATCTCTTTGGTGGAGAATGCTTTTAAGCATGGCATCAGTCCGTTAGAACCTAGTTTTATACGTATCTACCTCTCCGGCGATGAGGATAAGATTGTTTGTCGTATCGAAAACTCCTCCTTCCCGAAGAACGATAAGGACCGAAGCGGTCACGGCATAGGCTTAGAACAAGTCAAACGACGATTAGAGTTGGCCTATAAAGGAAAGTACGAATGGAACCAAAACTTAGATAAAGAACGTAATATTTACACCTCAGAAATAATTTTATATGACACTAAACTGCGTAATAATTGACGATGAACCCTTGGCAGCAGACATGCTCACCGCTTATGCAGCCAAGATACCTTTCTTAAACTTAATAGGAACGTTCAATAGTGCCATCGAAGGCATCAAAGTAATCAAACAGAATCAGATAGATCTCCTCTTCCTTGATATCCAAATGCCAGAGCTTAGCGGCTTAGAGTTTGCTAAGATTCTGTCTAAGGAGACCAAGATTGTGTTCACTACAGCCTTTGATCAGTATGCGATGGAAGGCTATAAGGTCAACGCCTTCGACTATATGTTGAAGCCCATCAGCTATGATGCCTTCTTGAGTGTAGCGCAGAAGGCTTACAACTGGTTTGAGACCAAGCAGACAGCTGAGATTTCTGCACGTGATCGCTTCTTCTATGTAAAGAGCGAATACAAGTTGGTACAGATCAAGTTTGATGATATTCTCTACATCGAAGGCGTGAAAGACTATGTCAAGATCTATCTAGATGATGACAAACCATCTGTGATGAGCTTGATGAATATGAAGAAACTAGAAGATTATCTGCCTAGTCCGGAATTCCTTCGAGCCCACCGCTCCTACATTATTCATATGAATAAGGTGCGTGCCATCGATCGTTTCCGTATCGTTATAGGCGACGAGATATTACCTATCTCGGATACATACAAGGAGCAAGTGCAAGAGTTTCTTGACATTCACACCCTTGCCTAAGCAGGTAGGCTAGGATAAAGCCATCCATAGCGTATAGCTACGAAGCCCTATCATTCGAGATGCAATGTCCTTACCTCGGCATTGTTCATCTTCTGAATCTCGTTCATAGGCTTGTCGTAGTAGACGCTTTGGATGGCTTTGTTGACGATACCATGTCCTACGGCAAGCACGGTTTGCTCTGGATAACGATCGGTGAGCCATTGTAGAAACTCCTTAGCGCGTTGCTTCAGATGCTCTAGCGACTCGATGTCGTCCGGCCACTGCTTTACGGCTTGCAGGTCGGGGATATATTTGCCTGTGAATGAACCCCAATCGCGTTCACGCAGTAGGGGAGTGGTGGTCACGTCTTGGTGATGTGGCGCAGCAATGATCTCACAGGTCTGTATCGATCGGTGCAGGTCGCTTGAAACAAACGCGTCAATGTGGCTTTGAGCCAACTGCTTGCTGACGTTTTCTGCTTGCTCTATACCTTTCTCGTTGAGCTGTCCTTGTGTTTGTCCCTGCATGATCTTAGCGGCGTTATCTACCGTTTCGCCGTGGCGCACTAGATATAATGTTGTCATTTGAGTGTTGTTTTTGACCACAAATATACGAAAAACCGCTTTGATAGAGAGCTTATCAAAGCGGTTTTTCGTATATTTGCACAGATTAAATGATTCAGGTCGGTTTCTAGAAATGACCTTTGAAGAATCACGCTTTAAGTTTAGAACATACATTTATACGAAGATGAAGATTATACAGAGCTCATGTTTCCGTGGTTTGGTGGCCATCCTTGTTGGCGCCTTTGTGATTATCTATCGTAGCCAAACGTTGTTGTGGCTTACGGTTTTGGCAGGCGCCTTGTTCTTTCTATCAGGTTTCTTCACATGGCTCACGTATTATCTTGAGGTGAAACGTCTGAAGCGCAGTGTGCGTATGGTTGATGAGCAAGGCCAACCCGTTGGTGTGCGCAAGCCCATGTTCCCCATTGTGAGTGTAGGTAGCATGATCTTAGGACTGATATTAGCCCTCATGCCACAAACGTTTGTCTCCGGTGTGGCTTATATCCTCGCCGCCATGTTGCTCTTGGGTGCTATCAGCCAGTTTATCAACCTAGGCGAGACACGTCGTTATGCCTCTATCCCCATCATCTACTGGTTGTTGCCAGCTGTCACCTTTGCTGTGGGTGTCTACATCTTTGTTCATCCTATCAGCGCAATGGCCACTAGTCTGCTCATCATAGGTTGGTGTATGATTTTCTATGGAGTGGTGGAACTGATCAATACCATTCACACCTACAAGCTACGCAAAGCCTTCTTCAAGGCGCAAGAAGCAGAGGTGGTAGATGGTGAACCCCAACTTTAACGTAGGACACCATCTTCTTGCTTAGGCACGTTTTCCTTTCGTGCTTCCCTTTGATTGCCCCTTACTCATTGAGGCAATCACCAATCTAATCTCATCATACGTCACCGAAGGAGGGCAGAGGTTCTTTATCGTGCTTATACCATGACTTAGCCCTACGGCACTGACTAGCTTGGATATATGAGCTAGCTTCTTGCTGCCGATGATCGTGGCCGCATTCACCTTCCCTGTCTTCACGCCTCCGATGAGGTGTGAATAGATTGTCCCTGTGGTGAGCTTGCGTTCCTTTGCTATCTCCTCCACGGATAGTCCTCTTGTGTATAGCTCAAGCGTCTTGATATGGGTAGGGATATGTTCTTTCTTCGGCTTCTTCTCTGCTGATGCGCTCCCTTTGCTTCGCTTGCTACCCTTTGTTTTTCCCTTTGCTTCTTCTTGATCCATCACGCCAAGGATAGCCATCTGCTTGGCATGAAGGTAGGTCTGTAGCTCATACCCATGCTCCCCAATCCATCGCATTACGGCTTGCTTGGCGCGGATAATCTGTTGTGCTTCCGTGAATGCTACATCAAGACGTTTCATCGCCAGTTTGTTAGATGCTCCGATATGCTTTGTCCGCATGAAAAGCTCATCAAAGATCTCATGTAGATGTTGTGCAAAGTAGGTGGCGCTGTTCTTGATACGTTCCTTGAAACCCTCTTCGCGCAGCGTGGCAAGAGGTGCGCTTCTCAGAATGGTGAGCCACTTTTGTGAGATAGCCATCACCTCGCGTAGCTTCAATCCCGCATTCTGATACGCTTGACATAGCGACGCCTCACGATAGAAGAAGTCGCACAACACGCGTTCTAGCTGTTGTTCGGTCTGCCTTATGGTATCAAGGGTGAATAGCTCGATGAGTTGCTGACGCTCGTAAGCCTCCTTCAGCGCAGGCAATTGCCGTATGCTCTCTTGTGCCAATAGCTCTTGTTGGCTAATGTATTGCGTCACATCAGTGTCGTTGATGATGGCGCTCTGCGGTATGGGTCTGCTAAGCACTAGCCCTTCCAACGACTTACATCTACTCAGAGCTACATACACCTGTCCTGGCGCAAATGCTTCTTGTGCTTCGATGATAGCATGTTCGAAGGTCAATCCCTGGCTCTTATGAATCGTTATCGCCCATGCAAGGCGCAAGGGATATTGAGCAAAAGTGCCAAGCACCTTTGGTTCGATCTCTTGTGTCTTAGGATTGATCTCATATTTGACGTTTTCCCACGTCTCACGCTCAACCTCTATCGGACTAGGATCGCCCGCACATAGCACCTGAATGCTATCGCTGTCCAGGTAGACGATGTGTCCGATGCGTCCGTTGTAATAGCGTTGCTGACCCGAAACGTCGTTCTTGATAAACATCACCTGCGCTCCGTCTTTTAGCGTGAGCTGCTTCTCGGTGGGATAACTTAGCTCAGGGTAGTCGCCTTTGATCTGTGCATTGAAGACAAAAGGTACGCCACGCAAGCTCTGGAGCTGCCTTTGGTTGTATGAGTCAGCCATCCTATTGTGTGTGGTGAGGCGGATATAGTTCGACTCGGCTGGCTGAACAAACTGTGGATCGAATCGGCTATTGAGCAGATTCATATCCGTGAGCGTCATCTGATTGTCTCGGATATGATTGAGCAAGGCGATGAACGCTTGATTCTCCTGTCGATAAACGTGCGTTAGCTCGATGGTAACATAGTTGATCAGTTGCAGCGCATGTGAACCAAAGAAGTAAGGTGTGTCATAATAACCATTGAGAATCCGCTCATCTTCAGCCGTAACCACGGGCGTAAGCTGGTGCAGGTCACCTATCATCAGCAGTTGCACACCTCCGAAAGGTTTGTTGTGCTCGCGGTATCTACGTAGCACCTGATCCACGGCGTCTAGCAGATCGCTACGCACCATAGAAATCTCGTCAATGACCAATAGGTCTAACGTACGGATAATCTTACGCTTGTCTTTGCTGAAATCATATCGGCTCTTCACCTGTTGGTTAGGAACGAAAGGGGTGAAGGGCAGTTGGAAGAACGAGTGTATCGTTACCCCATTAGCATTGATTGCTGCAACGCCCGTGGGTGCCACAACAATCATGCGCTTCTGACTATGTTCTTTAAGATGCTTGAGGAAGGTTGTCTTACCCGTTCCAGCCTTTCCGGTGAGGAAGATGCTACAATCGGTGTGCTCAACAAAGTCCCATGCGGTGTTCAGTTCCCGATTACTCGCCATGCTCGTCTTTGGGGATGAGTCCTTCGATATAGTTGCAAAGCATGTTGATACCGCAGACGTTCTCGCCACCTTCGGGTATGATGATGTTAGCATAACGCTTGGATGGTTCGATAAACTGCTCATGCATAGGTTTAAGCACCTTGAGATAGCGTTCTACCACCATAGACACTGTACGTCCACGATCGATGGTGTCACGTTGGATGTTGCGAATCAGACGTTCGTCAGCATCGGTGTCCACAAAGATTTTGAGATCCATCATGTCGCGTAGCTTCCTGTTGCACAGAGTCAAGATACCTTCAATGATGATCACCGGCTTCGGTTCGATATGAATGGTCTCGGGCAAGCGGTTGCTCAAGATGTATGAGTAGGTGGGTTGTTCCACCGCTTTGCCTTGGCGTAGGTCACCAAGATGCTTGATGAGCAACTTCCAGTCGAAGGCGTCGGGATGGTCAAAGTTGATGGCTTTGCGCTCCTCATTGGTCATCCCTGTGGTGTCGTTATAGTAGCTATCGAGCGGAACCACAGCCACGTAGTGAGGTGGTAGCGATGCTACAATCTTCTTTACCACGGTGGTCTTGCCTGATCCGGTGCCACCAGCTATACCGATAATGGTGATATCTTTTCTGTTACGTGTCATCTTATAGATAGTATGATTAAATGGCTATTAATGATATGGATGCCAACATCTGGCGATAGTAGTTGGCTTTCAGCTCTAGCTTCATGGGATAAGCCCTGCTGCTGGAAGGCATTCGGTAGAGCTTGATGGTGCGTCCTTGATAAGTGAACTCGCGGTAGTTGCCCATCTGCATGCCCCGCACCTCTATGCCGAAGTGGGAGGTGAATAGTTTGGTGGCCAGTTGTCCCGCCGTTACCACCGCTTTACACCTTGGTAGGCAATCAAGCAAAGCATCTAGGTCAGTAGGTTCCACCACCTTCAGATCCTTGTCAGCTGCCGTGCCGTTTAGCCGTTGTATCTTGGTGCAGGTGTCATAGAGCGCGATGCCCTGTTGAGCGAGAAACGTCTTGAGCATCTCTAAGCGGTAGGTCTTGTTGGGAATGTCCACAAAGTGGTCTTTATCATCAAAGTAAATAAGCCCAAAGATGCGCCACATGTCATTGGTGATGTTAGGGTAGTACCAAGGCATACACCATCGCTTGGGAGATGGTGGAAAGGTGCCAAGCATAAGGAGTTGAGCGTTTGAGGGGAGGAAAGGCTCAAATGGATGTGCTTCTATAGGTACGGACGATGATTGTTGTGGCTCACTCACTGTTATCAGTTGCGCTTAGAGATTCTTATTCTTATTTTATGCAAAGATAAAGAAAAAGCTGGAACAATCGAAATAATCTATATAAAAAGACGTAACCCATGTGTTTAAGGCGGGCTGCAACCCTATTTGCCACGTGTATGTATTCTGTCAATCATTATTGCACAATGGTTGTATGTGGCTTGCAGCGATATGGTTTTGTCATTGTCCTCGTTTGCCCTACTAGATGTGATGCTTTTGTCTTGTCCTCAATGCTTTATTATCCGATGATAGCGCCTCTATGATGATGAAAAATAATTTAATTTTAGATGATAATCAATTTATTTTTCTTGGCAAATCAATTTAATTTTCCTCCCATTAATGCTTTAAATGGATGCTATAAGGTATGCTGTAAGGTGGCTACGAAGCACCAGTCATAGAGTGAATGGTATTCATTGGTACATCCGTCATGAATCTGTCACGTAACAAACGAGCAAAAAAAAAGAGCCGCATGCAACCCTTGATGAGTTGGACATGCGGCGTCTCTTTAAGTAAGTGAGTAAGTGTTATTTGATGATATACTTCTTGTTGTTGATAATGTAAGCGCCCTTCTTTAGACCCTTCAAGCTCTTAGCGTTGAGCAATACGGTCTTGCCGTCAAGCGTGTAAACATTATATGAACTAGCACCTTGAGCCTCGATAGCTGCGATAGAGCTTACGTTGATGGTGGCATCGTTAGAGAAGCCCGACTCGCTGCTATTGCCTTCAGCATCCTCGTAGATAACGGTGATGTTGTAAACATAGTCTTTGTCAGCCTCTACATCCTTGTCGGTGAATGTCGTGTTGTCGTTATCAGTTGCGGCTTCGGCATCAATGTGACCCACTAGTTCGCCATCACGATAGATGTTGTAGCCAATCACCTTCTCGTTAACACCGTCAACACCCAGTTCGAAGGTGATGTCGTCAATTCCGAAGAGGAACGAATCGCTGGTGTTCTGATGGATAGCAAAATACTTAGTGCCCTCTGGAAGATCTACAGAGATCTGTTTCCAGTTAGGTCCAGTGCTTAGTGCCACTGTTCCGTCAGCTGTTTCTGAAGAAACAACGTCAAAGCTTGTGGTCTCGTCATTGGTGCTTGAAGCCAATACCTCAAATGTCTCAGGATATCCGTTCACGTTGTATGCGTAGAACGTGATGGTCTGTGCCTTACCCGTGAGCTGTGGTGAGATGAGCCAGTTGTCTGATTCAACGTATGAATAGCCTGTAGCGTCTACCTGATAAGGTGCACCGGCAAACTGATTGCCTGAGTGTGCTGCCAGTCCAGGATTGCTCTCTAGGGCATCAAAGTCGTCAACCATCTTGCTTGCGTTGAACGCTGTGAATGCAAACTGCTGATTCTGTACAGGGTAAGAGTAGTTGCTGAAGAACTGACCTGCGTAACCGCCGTCTGCATCAACAAGCTTCCAGTCGCCCAGCTCGGTAGCAAAGGCATCGTAACTCTCAAAGTCTTCAGTTACCACCTTGCTTTCAGAAGGAGTAGGCTTGCTCCAAGTGAGCACTACGTCAGAACCATCAGCTTCAGCTTTGAGGTCGTTCACCTTATTGTATGATGACGCACTGACATTGATTTGTGCGGTTTCGGTGGTGTTATTGGTGAGGTCTAGATCCTTGTCATAAACCACTTCGGCCTTCACATTGATAGTGCCTTCTGCGTTAGGCTTAACAGGTAGCTCTACTGTGATCTGTGTGTTAGCTAATGCTTCAAGCTCGTCAGTAACCAAAAGAGAGGTTTGTGCCTTATCGTTGACATACAATACCACCTCGTAATCGGTCGCTTTGTTAGCACCAAGGTTCTGCACACCCACTACCACGTTGCAGCTCTTACCTGCTACGCATGAGTTAGGAACGCTGATAGTGGTAGCTTTGAGGTTGTCAGCCAATTGGTCTATGAGGTTGATATTGTCCACACCCATGTATGTATCGTCACCTTCGCTGACGCCCTTAAACTTCACAATCACATAGCGCTCGCTAGCAATGCTTGACAGATCTACGCTTTCTGAATACCAACCATCATTTGCGGTAAGAGCGAGGTCGATGCTCTTGAGCTCCACTTCTGTGCCGTCTGGCTTCTGACCGAGCACCACAAGATGGGCAGACTCGTTGGCCTTAGCATAGTAGTTGAAGAACAATACAGGATGAGACGTGCCCTCGAGTGAAAGTTTCGGACTGCAGATAGAGCTCTCGTCGCCTTCCTCAATGGTGAATTGTTGCTCGCCAAAGGTGTTGTATGACACGTTAGGAGCCCATAGCAAGCAGCCTCCATCTTGGTCTGCTGACATATCCGTAGACATAAACCATGTGGTAGAGTTGTCGCGTGAGTTGACAGCGTCGTTAGATTCTACATACATGAAGTTATCTAGCTTACCCTTGCTTACGGATTCGAAGTAGGGTAGGCTCTTTGGTTTGCCCACAACCAGTGCGCCTGTTGATGTGTATGCGCTGCTGCCTTCGTTGTTGCTAGCTAGCGTAGCGAGGTAAAGCAGTCGTTGTGAAACACCATCGTAGGCTGTTGTCTGATTAGGATCGAGGTTCAATGTCACTTGCGTCTCACCCGGATTGCTGGTGCCGAGTGCTTCACCTATCGTGGTCTCGCCGTATGCATTGGTGGTGTACTTGTAGATGCTTACGCTAACCTCGCTTGGGTCTACGTATCCGCCATTGCTTCCTTCTTCGGTGAAGGCATCCCATTTGGCTATCACGTTGCTTCCGTTATCACCGAGCTTGGTGTTCTTTGGCATGCTAGGAACGTCCTTACCAACGTAAACGGTCTTGGTCTTAGAACGGCCCTTGAGGTCATTGCTGTAACATACCACATCGTAGGTGTGGCTACCGCTGGTGGTGAAATCGTTGTCAGTGTAGCTGCCGTAACCACCAGGAGTCTGCGAACCTTGGGTAGCAAGCAATACGTTATCACGATAGATCTCAACCTTAGAGATAGAGCTGAGCGCATTGCCCAAAAGGTCCTTTGAAGGCAAACGGTAGTCGAGGGTAGCCTTGAGAGCACCTTTGGCACCTGGAGTGACAATCAGTGTGTCTACCGCATTAGGTGCATTGAAGGAAGCACCCTTCTGGATGGCAAAGCTATCTACGTATAGACTCATCTGGTCAGAGGCCTCGGTGTTGTCATGCAAACCAAAGTTGTATGAACCCTCTTCGTCCACCGAGAATGTGTATGTGTACACATTCCATTCGTTGGAAGGAGTGGTGGTCTCTTGCAATGTGTTGGTCATGTCAGCAGGTGTGCCGCCTTTACCATACTTAATCTCAAGCGTGTTGACATAATGAGAGCCTGCGTTCTTTGCCTTTACGGACAACTTATATTCGCGATTGGCTTCCAAGTGGATGCTTGGAGAGATCAACCAATCGTCGTTACCCTTGTTAACGCTTGAATTTGTTGTAGCATAGTGGTTGTAGCTATCGTATGTCCAAGTGACGTTATCACTGTTCTCGTCATATACGGTGAACAAGTCGAAGTCGGCACTAGAGTCGAAACTGTTGCTCCAATCAGGCTCAATAGCATCGCCAGCCAATATGGTGTTCGATTCGCTAGAGGCACTTTCAAACTCTTGGTTCTTAGCTATCACTTGATAAGCGTAGTTGGCTTGATTGCCTTCGGGTATCTCATCTTGTGCAGTGCAGGTGCTCAGCCCTTCTTGACAAAGCGTAGTGGTGCCCTCTGACTGGTTTACACGATAGACGTCATAGGTCAGTGTACCTAGGTATCCCAGGTGTAAGCCTTCCGTAGGAGCGTCCCATGTGATGGTGGCTTGCTTGTTGTCGCCAAGCGTTACCGTAACGTTAGAAGGTGCAGCTGGCACGTCGTAGCCTTGCCAACCAGTCTGCTTAGAAACCGGTGACAGACCTTTGCTGTTCTTGGTATAGGCAGTGAAGATATAACTACCGCTCTTAGGAATCTGCAATCCATAGGCCGACTTGCTCTCACCAGGCTTACCTGTACCAGTAGCAATCTGCTGTCCGTTAGCCGTAATGACGTAAGTCAGATCCTCGTCAGCAGATAGGTCGTTGCCGTCTTTAGTCTTTGTAGGCAATACAAATTGGGCAAAGCCACCTGTCAATGAGCCCTCTCCGAACACAACGAAGAAGCGGTCAGCTTTGGCAGGAACGCCACCATCTGCTGCAGCCTTAGGCACAACCATGCCGCCAAGGTTACCATCGAAGTTTCCTACAGCGGTTGCAGCACCTGTAGCGAGGTCTACGGTGTAAAGACCAGAGATGCCATTGGCATCCACGGCAGCCCAATAGAAGGTGTTATCAGATGGATCTATCTCACCGGTCTGTGTGTAATATGATCCATCAGTGTCGGCAACGGTCAGTCCTGTAGCACCAATGAGGGTCTCAGCACCTGTGCTTGTGCTTATCTTATAAAGGTTACCGTCTGATGCAACACCATAAAGCTCGTTGTCACTGGTAACACCAAGTGCTACGAATGTGTGGGTACTTTTACCGATATTGGTACGTGTTTGATGGATGTAGTCAACGGTTCCCCATTCCAAACCGGATAGGTCGCTGGTGTAAAACTGTCCATAGACCGTGCCATCTTCAGCTTGTGCGGTCTCTAGGGCTACCAAATCATAATGACCTTCCAGTCTATCGCTTGATGCTGACCAGTCGGTTAGGTTCACTTTCCATAGGTAATGCAGAATCACGCCATAAGAAGCGTATTCTGTGTTGAGGTAGCTACCATATAGATAACCATCCTCTACCTGTACACCATTAAGGGCAATAGGACTATATTGGGTGCCTAACCTGGTGAAGCTGAGCTCTCCTGATGTGGGGAAAGCGTAGTAACCATAAGGTTTGTTGCTACCCCAGCTAGCGAGGCTTACCACGTTAGCCCATAGCTCTTCGGCTTTGGCAGAGGCGAGCAAAGGCGACTTGAAGGTGCTCTTCACGTCTTCCTTCTGCACGGAAGGTCGGTTGGCATTAGGCAATAATGATTGGTTGGTAGATAAAAGCTTTCTTTGGGCCAACAACGGATAGTTGTTCTTGAACTCAAGAATGGCTTTTTGTCTTTCTTGGGGTGTCATCTTGAGCATCTCAGGATTGACCTGTTGCTCTAGCGTCTGTGCCTTAACCCATCTGGGACTACCCAAACTGAGTGCAAGGAACGCTGCCGTTAAGATAACATTCGTAGCATTTTTACTCATAATCAAATAATTTATAAATGTGTAAGTAATGAGATTTTATACGACTATAATATTGCGGGGCTCTTTGAATGTTGCTGTTTTTAACACATGCAAATTTAACAAATATTTCTAATAGAACAAACATTTAAGTTTGAATTTGCTTAAAATGTCAAAACTACGAGTTGTTATGTGGTAATAGTTTGTAATTTTTCTGTATTTAATTCAACTTTTCTATGCAAAGGTTTGCTCACGATGGTCTAGCTCGGATGACACCCTATGTGTTGTGTATAGGCTTTTTTGTTACTTTTGCTACGGCTATTTGATAATCTAATAGTAATGCTGATACATCGGCGAGAGGGTAAAAGAAAAATCCTTTGGCAAAGCGATGGGGTGGTGTCGCATTGCCAAAGGATTTTGATAGTCCTTGTTTTATATGTTTCTTGAACGTTTATTGCGCTTGTTCCTTGACCATATAAGCCACTACGGGAAGGTGGTCGCTATAGCCATCAAGCCATACACCACCAGATGTGGTACGCTTGGGTGTGCCTTTATATTTGCCTTCGGTTTGCATAAGGTAGTCGCGCTTGAAGATTTGGTTCTTCCAGAACTTCAGAGAGCTATAGTCTTTCTTACCTTTAGCGTTGAGACAGTTGGGCGAGAAGAGGATTTGGTCAAAGAGATTCCATGCTCCTTGATAGCTCAAAGTGCCTTGACCTTGCTTTGCTAGAAGGTTATACCAAGGGTTGTACATGTCGTTTGGATCTACCTGATCAATCTCGGGCTTACCTCCTAACACCTCATACATGCTCTTATTGGTAGGGTCATCGTTCATGTCGCCCATGATAAGCACCTTTACTTTAGGGTCATCGCGGTAGAGAGAATCCTTCAATGCCACAATCTGCTTGGCTCCTAGCTCACGATAATAAGACGTAGCGCCACGGCTTGGAAGGTGGCATACCACTACCGTTACGTGCTCATCGGCTAGCGTTCCGCTAACGGTCAAGAAACCACGGGTCTTGTGTGCGGTGTCTGAAGCGTTCTCATAGATATAAGGTACGAGCTTGGTGTTGCGAACGGAGAAGAGGGCTGGGTTGTAAATCAAGGCGCAGTCGATACCGCGTTTGTCCGGTCCTTCGATATGAACATATTTATAGTTGCGCTTTGCTAGCTCGGGTTGAGCCACTAGGTCGTTCATTACATGCGCGTTCTCAACCTCGCTCAGACCAATGAAAGCGCAACCTACGTTGGGCAGAACGTCCGTACCCATCTCGCTCAGTACGGTGGCCATGTTGTGAAGCTTATGTGTGTACTTCATCTCGTCCCACTTATAGCTTCCTGATGGGGTGAAGTCATAATCGTTTTTGCCTTCGTCGTGTGTGTAATCGAATAGGTTCTCTTGGTTATAAAACCCTACGGCGTAAACCGAGAACTTCTTTTGCGCTTGTACCGTTAGGGCTGTTAGTATAACGGTTAAAAAGAGAAAAAGCTTTTTCATGAATGTTATGGATTAATCATTATTATTCTCTGATTGTTTATCATGGTAAGTACTTGTGTGTAAAAACCACTGCAAATTTCGTCAATTATTCCGAGATAAGCGAGCCTTTCATCGATTTTTAATATGAAAAAGTTCTATGTTTAAAAAATATTTCGTTACTTTGCAAACAGTATAAAAAACTTTTAATCTTTCTAAATATGCAAAAAAAGCTGATACTTGCTGCGATTGCACTTTGCGGCACGACAGCGGTGGTTGCTCAAAATCCTAAGAAACCCACTGACTCAAGGGATAAAACGTCGACCTTAATGGACGAATCGGCGTTTACCTTTACAGAGGATCAGTTGGGCGAGGATGATCAGATGAGCAGCAATGTCACCATTCTCAATTCGAACAATAATGTTTACGCATCAGAGGCAGGATACCTTTATTCTCCTTTGCGATTCCGTTATCGTGCGCTAAGTCAAAAGTACAACGAGGTGTATATCAATGGCGCACCTATGAACGACATGGAGTCGGGACAGTTTCGCTACTCCCTCGTGGGTGGTCTGAATCAGCAAACACGTAACGTTGAGTTTGCTCTGCCTTTCGAGGAAAGCTCTTTTGCTGTACCAGGTTTGGCAGGAAGCAACAACTATAACTTCCGCGCGGGATCTATGGCAGCCGGTCATCGCTTGACATTGACAGGCGCAAACCGCAACTATACAGTGCGCGGCATGTACACATACGCTAGTGGCTTCAATCCAAAAGGTTGGGCCTTTGCTGCTAACGTGACCTATCGTTGGGCTAAACAAGGCTATGTGGAAGGTACATTCTACAACTCTTTGTCCTATTTCTTTGGTGTACAGAAGAAGTGGAACAATGGCCATTCGTTGTCATTCTCAACCTGGGGTAACCCAACAGAGCGTGCAGCACAAGGCGCTTCCACAGATGAGGCATACTGGTTGGCCAACGACTATATGTACAATCCATATTGGGGATATCAGAACGGACACAAACGCAACTCGCGCGTAGTGAACGATTTCGCACCATCGGCTATCTTTACATGGGATTGGAACATCAGTGATAAGACCAAGCTCACCACCTCTCTGTTTGGAAAATACTCGATGTACAAGAGCACTAAGCTCAACTATAACAACACCGACAACCCTCAGCCCGACTATTGGAAGAACTTTCCTAGTAGCTACTACGACGTTTGGGATGAGGGCGACACCCGTTATCGTACACCACAGACGCTTGCTTCTTGGAACGAAGCAGTGGCTTGGTGGCAGAATAAAGCCAATCGTCAGATCAATTGGGACCGCCTCTACTATGCTAACCGTCAAGCCGCAGCAAACAATCAAGACGCTCTCTATTATGTTCAGGCAAAGCATAATGACAACTTGATGCTCACTTTGGCTTCTACGCTTACCTCACAACTGACCAATAACAGCCGCTTCAATGTGGGCTTGATGTTGGGAGCAAATAGTGGACGACACTATCAGACCATAGACGACTTGCTCGGTGCCACTACATTCCATAACATTAACACCTACGCTCTAGGCACATACGCAGAAAGCGATCCCCGTATTCAGTATGACTTAAATACCATGGGTGCTGACGGTAAGGGTGCGCTTGTAGGCGTTGGAGATAAGTTTGGCTATGATTATCGCATCGATGTACGCCGCGGAACATTGTGGAGCAGTTACAGCGAAACCTTTGGTGTGCTTCATTACACCCTCGCAGGTAAGTTGGGCTACGACAATATGTTCCGTAAAGGATACATGCGCAATGGTATGTTTGCCGACAACTCGTATGGCGAAAGCCGTAAGGCAGAGTTCCTAACAGGCGGAATGAAAGCCAGCGGAACCATTAGCTCACAGGGACACACCTTCTCTTTGGGTGTAGGATACGAGCATAAGGCACCCGATGCTAACAATGCCTTTGTCTCACCCGAGATGAACAACGACTTCGTAGATAACCTTCGTAACGAACGTGTGTTCTCTAGCGAATTCAGTTATCAGTACATGGGCACTTGGCTTCACGCTAACCTCAATGCTTACTATAACCGTATGACCAATGTTACCGAATGGCAAAACTACTATTTCGATGACATCAACAGCTTCTCTTATGTATCTATGACAGGTATAAAGAAGCATTATTATGGTGTAGAACTTGGTCTTGACTTTAAGATTACCTCCTTCCTCAACTTTAAAGCGTTGGGCCACTGGACCGAAGGAAAGTATATCAACAACGCACGCGTACGTTACCTCAATTCTACTAAAGCCAATTACACGGATGACGTAGTATATAATAAAGGTATGCGCGAGAACGGAACACCTCTTTCTGCATATAGCGGTATCATCAGTTACCATCAGAATGGATGGTTCATCGACCTAAGTGGCAACTACTATGATCGTATTTACTTGAGCTATGCACCTAGCATGCGTTATGAAGGAACACTCATTAGCGCAGGTAATGTGGACAATGATGGCAACTATATCGTGCCCGAACAGGCTAAGGGAAAAGGCGGATTCATGCTCGATGCCTCTATTGGTAAGAGCATCCGATTGGGTCACAATAGCCTTTCGCTTAACTTAACGATCACCAACCTCCTCAATAATCGTCACATCGTGACCGGTGGATACGAGCAAAGCAGAAGCGACTACACGCTCTCAAGCACTGGTACACGTACCGACCGTGCTTATAAGTTCTCTATGAACCCCAAGAAATTCTACATAAACGGAATCAATGGTATGTTCAACGTAGCATATAAATTTTAATAACGCAGCCTAAAGACATGAAACAAATATTATATACAGTGCTAGCTTGCATCAGCGTTCTGCTCTCATCTTGCATGGGAAAAGATTATGCTGAGGCTGGTTATGACCAAAATCCTTATGGTAACAATACGCTTACCGAATCGAATGTTGTGTCAATAGCGCAACTCAAATCACGTTACTCAGGCTCTATCTTCACCACCAATGCGTATGAGCAAGTAACGTCAGATATGCAAATCAAAGGTGTTGTGACCAGTAGTGATGCAGCCGGAAACATATATAACGAGATTGCCGTGCAGGATGAGACTGGCGCTATCCTTGTCTCAGTAGCCCAAGGTGGTATCTACGGCTATCTGCCCGTAGGCACAGAGGTGCTGATTGAGCTCAAAGGACTTTACGTAGGCAACTATGGCTTGCAAGCACAAATAGGTGTTCCCGCTACAAGCTCTAATGGTCAAAACTCTATCGGACGTATTCCACGTGCATTGTGGGACCAGCATTATAAGATTCTAGGTACAGGAAACAAGGTTGAACCCACTGTTTTCGCTACGGGAAATGAGAAAACCAAGTGGACATTCGCTAACGACGCAGGCAAACTGGGCGTTATCAAGGATGTATCATTCCGCTTTACCAGTGTCGACTCTACTTATGCAAATGTAGATGCTGGAGCCGGTTCTGTGTCATGGCATCTCAAGGAACAAGGCAATGACGTGATTGTTTACAACAGCAATTATGCCGATTTTGCTAGTGTAAAGGTTCCCACAGGTAAGGTTAATATCACTGGTATTATCAAGAGATATAACGACCAATGGGAAATCATCATTCGTTCGCTTGACGACGTAGTGTCAGCAGAATAATCTTAATAATCCAATAATAGACAAAAATAAAAAGAAATACAACAATGAAAAAGTTATTTTTATCCTTTACAGTGTTAGCTGCAATGGCTTTTACCTTCACTGGATGTGAGGATGTTCCACAACCTTATCCAACACCAACCGAAGATAACTCGAAAGGCGATGACGTCGTTTCGCAAGGAACGGGAACTCTGTCAGATCCTTTTAATGTGACCGCTGCTCTTGAGTATATCGAGAATGGTCTTGATTTGAACAAGACAGTTTATGTGACAGGTACTGTGGTGAGCATTGAGAGCATTGATACAAGCTATGGTAATGCCACTTATAAGATCTCGGATGTTAAGAACTCTACCACCAATGCGCTGACTGTGTACCGTGGTCTTAGCCTTGGTAACAAGAAGTTTACTAGCGAGGACGAACTGAAAGTGGGCGATGTGGTTACCGTTTGGGGTACATTGGTCAACTATAATGGCACTAAAGAGTTTACCACTGGCAACTATATCTACTCGCTCAACGGCAAGACAGCAGGTGGTGACACTGGCGGCAACGTCACTCCAACAGGTGATGGTACCCAAAGCAATCCTTACAATGTGGCTGCGGCTTATGAGCTTGTCAGCAACCTAGGCGTAGATGTGACCACAGATGAGGCTATCTATGTGAAGGGTAAGATCTCTAGCATCTCTCAGGTGGAAACCGAAAACTATGGTAATGCTAACTATTACATCACCGATGATGGTAACAACTCAATCTATATCTTCCAAAGCTATTATCTCGGCAATGTTAAGTTTACCTCTTCTGATCAGATTAAGGTAGGCGATGAAGTGGTTATCTATGGTAAGTTTGTTAACTACAAGGGTAACACTCCCGAAACTGTTGGTAAGGGATCATCGTATATCTACTCGCTCAACGGAAAGACCGCAGATGGCAGTCAGGAAACTATCGGTCTCAAAGAAAGCTTCTCTGATGGTCAGGGCGACTTCACCATTGATAATATTAGCTTGGGTGATGGCATCGACTATGTATGGCAGTGGAACTCATACAACTACATGAAGGCTTCTGCTTATGTTAATAAGACCAACATTCCAACACAGAGCCGCTTGGTATCACCTGCGTTCAGCTTGAAAGGTTTGACCACTGCTACCCTCAGTTTCGACCATGCAAGCAAGTACTTCTCAGATGCTGCCAGTGAGCTAAAGGTGCAAGCGTCTACCGATGGTAAGACTTGGACCGACCTAAAGGTGTCAGCTTATCCAGATGGTACGTCTTGGGACTTCGTTAATGCAACCTGTGACATGAGTGCATACGCAGGTAAAGATAAGGTTTACATTGCCTTCCTTTACACCAGCACTAGCTCAGCAGCAGCTACATGGGAAGTGAAGAACGTTGAAGTAAAATAACAAAAACAAAGTGAAATATTTGGCAGAGTGCAGAATAAATTGTAATTTTGCACTCTGTTTAGTGGACAAATATATTTAACATCAATAATAATAAAGAAATGAAAAAAGGTATTCATCCAGAAAACTATCGCCCCGTCGTATTCAAAGATATGTCCAACGGTGATATGTTCCTTACAAAGTCTACATGCAAGACTACAGAAACAGTAGAATTTGAAGGTGAAACTTACCCAGTGGTTAAGGTCGAAATCTCTAGCTCTTCTCACCCATTCTATACTGGTAAGAGCAAGCTCGTCGATACAGCAGGTCGTGTTGACCGCTTCATGAGCCGTTACGGTAAGTTGAAGAAGTAATCGATTAATACCCTAACAATATAAAGTGCGGTCAAGCGTAGTTGCATATGCGCTTCACCGCACTTTTTGTCTTTAGGCCTTTTGAGTATTTCAGATGATTAGTTCGTGCTTAAAAGGTCATCAACAATGCCTAGCAAACAATCTAAACACAATAACATAAACAATGAAACATCTTTCTCATCTAGCTCTATTGGCTCTAACGATGATGCTCTTTGTTGCTTGTGGTGGTAGTGACGACCCCGTGAACAACAACGGAGGTTCTACCAATACTGATAGCAAGAACGTCAACTCCAATCTCAGCAATGCCAACGTTTACACCCATTTATTGGAGTTTCCAAAGGTAAAGGGTGGCTCTAGCATCATCCTTGTGCATAGCACGTCAGCCTATGGTATCAATTACTCCGTGGAGTGGGATACCGATAAGAAGTCGCAACGATGGTCATGCTATGAGCTACACAATGGCAACAATGTCCGTAACACCACTCGTTACACAAGCCCAGACGACCAATATCCACAAGATCCCTTGCTTGCTCAAGAATATCGATTTAGCTCCGATCCCTTTTGGGGTAGTGGTTACGACCACGGCCACATCTGTCCCAGCGCCGATCGCCTTTGTTCAGCAGAAGTTAACAAGCAGACCTTCTACCTCACCAATATGCAACCACAACTCAATGCCTTCAATGCTGGCATTTGGCAGAGCATGGAGAGTTGGGTAAGAGGCAAAAATACCAATTCCTTTAGAGACACTTTGTATGTCGTAAAGGGTGGCACTATAGACCGAGCAGATTATATTCTCAAGACGCTTGACAACGGACTGATCGTTCCTAAGTACTATTTCTGTGCCGTGCTCTGCAAGAACTCACAAGGCTATAAAGCCATCGGCTTCTGGTTTGAGCATAAAGCCAATACCGAAACAATCAATAAGAAGTATGTAGTCAACATTGATAAGCTAGAAGAACTTACCGGAATCGACTTCTTCTGTAATCTCCCAGACGATATAGAGAATCATGTTGAGTCGCTTCCTGTAGAAAATGTTTGTCGTGCTTGGGGCTTCTAGATTCTAAGGTCAATGCTTTGCGCAATGATTTCCGATATGAATAGCCTAATATACGATACGCAAGTCATTCTATTCAGATATTAACGACATTACATATTGGATACTAACACAACCCAAACGTACCTTCGCCAACCTTGAATGAAAAGGGTTTGCATAACGAATATAGCTTGGGACAAACATAAGGAGGGGGCTTCTCGCGAGGCCCCCTCCTTCAATCTACAAATAAACTTAATCACTTACCTATTATCTCTTATAGGTCAAACAACTAAAAAAGTCTCTCTTCCAATTTATATTTTGTTTTAGTCTCTTCTCTTGATTCTCCTTTTATCTATGTCCGCCGAAGCTACCGCCGCGTGAACCTCCGCTGAATCCACCGCTACGTGAACCGCCTCCAACGTTGCCACTGCGTGATCCGCCAAAGCTACTACCCGAGTTGGATGGTCTGCTGAATGTAGATCGAGGTGCAGAGGTTGTGGAACGTGGTGCCTGTGAGCGTGATCCGCCAAAGCTATTGCTACGACTTACGTCCGTGTTGCTACGTGTAGTGGGTGCAGTGTTTACTGGTCCACGTGTCACTGTGGTGCGAGTGCTGCTTTGTCTTGTAGTAGACTGGCCGCCGAATGAGCGAGAACCACCATTGCGTGAGGCTTGGCTACCGAAGGTGCGTGTGCGGTCGTCTTGGCGTCCGGTGTTAGCTTGAAGGTTGCCACCACGTCCGTAGTTGCCACGATTAAAGTTGTCACGCATACCCATGTCTCTGCCGCCATGTTTTGGACCTCCAAAGTCGCGTCCATGATACCAGCTACGACCGCCGTTCATGTGCCAGCTATGTCCTCCGCGATACTCTGCGTAGAAGCTAGGACGTCCGAAGTAGAAATAGTCGCGGTGTGGATATCGAGCGTAGATGCCGAAGTGCCAGTAACCAGCGTCCCACCATAATGGGCGATAGAAGTAGGTGGCTGCGCAATAAGTTCTATATTGCCAATCTAGGAGGATATAGCTGAGGTCCAGATTGCGGTGTGTCCAGTATGTACCATATAGGTCGTCAACCGTATTGACGCTCATCAAGTAGTCAAGATTGATCTCGTAAGCGGCTTGATATTGTTCTTCTGTAAGATTCAACTCGTATGCCATCTTGTCCGTCAAGAAGAGTGCTTGGTTGCGAGCCTGCTCGTAACCCATCGCTTGAGCTGATAATGTCAAGGTCAGCACCGCTGCAAGTATGAATAAAACCTTCTTCATAATCATATCTTTTTAGGTTGTTGTCTTATGTTCACGATGCAAAGGTATAACATTCCTTTCACCCTTCATAAAGGTTTTTCCCTAAACGGGAGGGGATTTTCCCTAAACCCAATTCTTCTTCTCTCTTCATTGTTATTCAAAAGCCAATCTCTATGTATGGTAGAAGGAATTATTAGATGAAACGTTGGGCGTATCAGCAAAAATATATATCTTTGCATAAGATAAGCTGCACCTCAGCAATTTCAAGCCAGCTTGATTGCGTTCGGTTTGCGTTATCTTTGCAAACACTTTCCGAAACTATTGTCAATGCGTTCAGCCATAGCCAGTTCGGAACACTTTCGGTTATCAATAGATATTCCTTCCTTGACAATTATAGATATGTTAAAACTTTATACGTTGCTATGTACTTTGCTTTGCTCTGCCTCTTTGTATGCGCAATATGGCGGATACAATAAGGTGGACACTGTCAAACATCATGGCTTGGACAACCTTCATTATAAGTTTGAGGTACAGGCATCCTTGTCACAAGGCACCACTCCGCTATGGCTCAACGCCAATAAGTATGGTTTGAGTTCGCTTGATGAAACCAATGGGTATGTCAGAGCCGCCATTGCTCGACCTCTCTCCACCGATGATGGTCGCAAATGGGGCTTAGGTTATGCACTGGATGTGGCTGCGGCAGCCAACTACACCAGCACAGCCATCGTGCAGCAAGCCTACGTTGAGGGACGTTGGTGGCACGGAACGCTTACCATCGGTGCTAAGGAATACCCCATGGAACTGAAGGACAATCGTCTCAGCTCAGGTTCGCAGACCCTTGGTATCAACGCACGCCCTGTGCCTCAGGTACGTATCGCGTTGCCTGAATACTGGACCTTGCCTTTTGCCAATGGTTGGTTGCATCTCAAAGGTCATATTGCGTATGGCATGATGACTGATGACAACTGGCAGCACGACTTCACGCAGCGTCAGCAGAAGTATGCCGACAATGTGTTCTACCATAGCAAGGCAGGTTATCTGAAGCTTGGCAACGAAGACGTGTTCTGTCCTTGGTCTTTGGAACTGGGCTTAGAGATGGCTACCACCTTTGGCGGAACATCCTATATTAACCAAAACGGCACGATGGTTAAGATAGAGAACGGCAAAGGACTAAGCAGTTTCTATCATGCGTTCATCCCCGGCGGTAGTGAGACAGTGGAGCAGGGCACCGTCTATGAGAACGAGGAAGGCAACCTCTTAGGCTCGTTTCTCATGCGTGTCAACTATGATGCAGAAACCTGGAGATTGAGCGTCTATGCTGACAAATACTTTGAAGACCACTCTTCAATGCTTCAGATGGACTATGACGGCTATGGCTCGGGTGACAACTGGAACAACAAAGAGAAGCGACGTTATTTCCTATATGACGTCAAAGACTGTATGTTGGGTATCTCATATCGCACTAAGTATGACCGCTGGCTCAACGGATTGACCCTCGAATATCTCTATACCAAGTATCAGAGCGGTCCCGTCTATCATGACCACTCACAAAACTTGAGCGCCCATATCTGTGGTAATGACGACTTCTATAACCATTATATCTATACCGGTTGGCAACACTGGGGACAAGCGATGGGCAATCCGCTCTATACCTCACCTATATATAATAAGGATGGGAAGATTATCTTCCATAACAACCGCTTCCTTGCGTTCCATTTTGGAGCAGATGGTAACATTCAGAGCAACCTCTCTTACCGCGTGCTAGCTACCTATCAGACGGCTTATGGCACATACACCGATCCTTATTATGACCCGAAGCACGACTTCAGTTTCCTCCTTGAAACACAGTACCACTTCACCAATAAGACTGGTTTCTTGCGCAACTGCCACCTCAAGGCAGGCTATGGCATGGACTTCGGCAGTCTGCTAGACGGTATCAATTATGGTCTCCAACTCACCTTCACCAAGACCGGCTTACTCAATCTATAACAACAATGAAACGTATCAGCATATTCCTTTCCTCATTAGTGGTGTCAGCCGCAGCATTGTTAGGCACATCATGTTCGTTTAATACCGATGATAGCGGCGACTTAGGGCAGTTTTGGCACCTCATGTCAGTGGATACCCTCGCTACGGGCGGCACCTGTGACATGGCACAACGTGGTGTCTACTGGATGGCAGAAGGCACTATCTTCCAGGTAGGCATCTATAATGGCAATAACAATAACAAGTATATCTTCCAGTATACCAACTCGGATGGTCGTCTGCAGCTATCTGACCCTCGCCTCAATGACCGTCGACAGAACGACCCTTCAGTGACCGATGTCACCGTGCTCCAGCCTTATGGCATCAATGCGCTAGACGAATCGTTTGCCATCGAGACAGTCAGTGGTGGTAAGATGGTGCTTGCTTCAGATGTGTTACGTCTACATTTCCGTGCCCAGTAAGGCGCTTTGATGTGGTGTTAGGGACTTGAGTGGAGGAGAAACAATTTATTTTCCGTTCGTTTTTAAATTGATTTTCCTGGAAAAATAATTTATTTTTCGTTCTATTAGAGCCGTTGTCGCCTCTTGATAGTGGCTCTGATACGATGTCAAACATACCCAAACGCACAACGACCGCAACGGTTTCTCTCATGAGAAGGGTTGCGGTCGTTGTGCGTTTATGTCTTTGGGGGGTAATGAATGACCCTTGTTAAGGATGAATATAAGTCTGGTGTAGAGGCTGATAGCAATGGATGTGTTAGAATTTCTTGCCTAAAACGATTTTAAGGAAAGTCTTAATCAGAATCTTGCAGTCGAACCAAAATGATCTGTGTTCTAGGTAATAGAGGTCAAGCTCTAGTCGGCGGAGCATCTTCTCCATCGTGTCCGTGTAGCCGTTGTATAGGGTAGCGTATGAGGTTACGCCTGGACGAATCTGATAAAGGTTCACATAGCGCGTGTCATGCTCCATAATCTTGTCAATAAAATATTTGCGCTCCGGACGTGGACCGATGAAAGCCATGTCACCAATGAGCACGTTCCATAGCTGTGGAAGCTCGTCTAGGTGATGGTCACGCATAAACTGACCAATCTTTGTCATACGATCATCGCCCTCATGTGCCACCAATCGTGGACCATCGTGCTCGGCATCCATTCGCATACTTCTAAACTTGTATATATAGAATGGCTTTCCGTGTAAGCCTATGCGTTCCTGCTTGAAGATGGCAGTGCCTCCATCCTCGCGCTTTACGAGGATGTAACAGATGAGCATGAGCGGTGAAAACACAATAAGACAAAACGCTGCAATAATCGCATCGAAGAATCTCTTCGTACATTGTCCTGACCGTGACATTCCATCGGGAATGTATTCTGTCTCTTGTGATGCCACTGCTATCGTCTGATTAATCGTTGTCGCTTTTACTATCATATATTAATATAACACTCAAAATCCGTTTTTATTGCTTTCGTCGTGGATTTTGTTTTGTATAAATTCTTTGCTATCCCGTTTTTTTTGAAGTACCTTTATTATATAGGTGGGCATGAAGATGAGAAAGAAACATATCCTAGCTTTGAGCCAAGAGTAGTGGAGCACCTTCTCATAGATCATGATGTTATACTTGATAAGCCCCATTTTGTTGCTCGATACCGAGCCTGTGCGCTTGCGATAGTAGACCAATGGTTCTGCCAACCCGTACGCCATGTGACACTTGTGCAGGATGGTGAGGAAGAAACCCCAGTCCTGTCGCTTCTGTAGGTTGGGCATATAGATCTTTTCGCCTATCTTCTCTACATCATATATGGCGGTGGAACAACCTATCTTGTTGTCTCGCTTGAGCATATTAAAGGTCACGCGGGGTAAGGCATTGGCAATGCCTATCTGTTGGTTCTGCTCGTTACAGATGATGTATGAGGTGAAACAGAGGCTGCACTGGTGTTCCTCCATGAAGCGTATCTGTCGTTCAAGCTTTTCAGGAAACCACGTGTCGTCGCTATCGCAGAAAGCGATATACTGTCCTTGTGCTCTTTTAATGGCTTCGTTGCGGGCAAAAGCGGGTCCCTGATTCTTGTCGAGGAAAATCACCTTCACGCGTTCGTCCTCTCGGCTATAGTCCTGGAGGAGGCTACGTGTATATGTGTCAGTGGAAGCATCGTCTGTGATGAGAAGCTCTAGACTGCTATACGTCTGCTTCAGGACAGCGGGAATGCTTTCTGATAGATATTGGCCTGCATTGTATGTAGGCATGATCACTGACACGAGATGTTTTTCCATATTGCGTTGCAAAGGTACAACTTTTTGATATAAATAACGCTATTAAGTCGATGTTATTGTGAAAACTCACTTTTAAATGTCATTGTTTGTGATTTAGGAAAAATGTGTTAACTTTGTGCTGAATATAAAAGGAATCATTTATGAAACGTATCTTTATAAAGGCACAGGCTTGTGCCGTAGTGGCAGTGTTGCTCACCTTGTTTATGTGTGTCCACTTTCTGTGCGTGAAAGCGCAGACTCCGCAGAATGTCTCTGCCGATGCTAGCGCCTATTCAGCACAACGCAACTATAAGCTGGTGTGGAAAGACGACTTTAAAGGATCAAAGCTTGATGATACCAAGTGGTCAAAGATAGCCCGTAAGCCTTGGGCTTGCTTTGCACATATGTCTGATGATCCTAAGCTATATGAGATTAAGAGTGGTCGTCTACGCCTTTATTGCGCTCGCAACACATCTGCAAGTGACACAGCACGTGTGATTACGGGCGGTGTGACCACAGAGGATAAGATGCCTATCAAGTATGGTAAGGTGGAAGTGCGAGCACGCTTTAAGGGTGCTACGGGCTGTTGGCCTGCTATATGGCTCGCTAGTTGCAAGCAGGCTTGTGACGATCCTAAGTGGGCTGAGATAGATATCGTGGAGCGATACAACCATAACAACCAAGTGGTGATGACGGCGCACAACTGTTATGGTAGCACTTGGAAGAAGCAAAGCGAGACGGAACGCAACGTGAAAGTGGATCTAAACGTGTCACGCTGGAACGTCTATGCCGTAGAAATCCTTCCCAACTGCCTCATCTTTAGCGTCAATGGTAAGGATGTGAAGGTGTATAAGAAGATGAAAAATGTAGAAGGACAGTTTCCTTACGGCATAGCTAAGTATCTCAGAATAGACATGCAGTGGGGCAACGATTACCTAAAGGATCTGCGAGAAAACGAACTTCCCGCCTGGATGGATATCGACTGGGTGAAGTTTTATGATCTGCAATAATTATTTGCGGAGCATCTCTTGATACATTCTCACTATCTGCTCGTTGAGATTATCAAAGCAGATAATCGCCTTACGGCTCTCACGGGTATTGTCCGTGTAGGGCTTGGCAAGATGTTCGCGGATAGACTGAGCTGCTTCCTTGGCGTTGCGTGAGATGATGCACGAGTTGGTAAGTCCTTCTAGTTGCTCTTTCGCATCGCCAACGTCTACGCTGAACACACGCTTATTCATCGCCAAGCACTCACGGATGATATTGGGCGACCCTTCCTCGTCAGAGGTAAGCAGGAGAAAAGAGGCTGCGCTGATGTAGTGGGGTACGTCCGTGGGAGGCACGCCCGACATGATGAGTAAGGTATATTCGCCATTGAGCTCGTTGATGATGGCTCGGGCTATGTCGCGACGCTTGATGTGCGCATTCATCCAGTCGGAGAAGAGGGCATACTTCTTGATGGGTAGGCCAAGTGTTTGTATAGCTTTTGTAGGATCTTCGGGCTTCATGGATTGGTAATCCACCCCTAAACGTTGTACGAAGAATTTATCTGCAAACTTCTTTTGCATCCATCCTGGTACGTATGGAATCATCTCTTTGGCAACAAATCCGCTTTTGTTGTAGAGCGCTATGCAGATAAACGAGGCCCACTGATTGAGCTTGATCTTTGCTTTCTTGAGGTAGTTGCGTGTAGAGCGGATGCTTTTGGCATGGATGTCTGTGCCGTGAAAGGTGACCAACTTAGGTCTACGAATCCCTATAAGATATGTCCATGTGAGCAAGGCGCACATTCCACCAAAGTGAATGTGGATGATATCATGATCAACTGCTTGCTTGCGTAAGCTGCGTATAAAGCTGAAGGTCTTGTAGAACGGAGCAAAGGTGGCTTGTTCAACGCCCTCTGCACGTGACAACGAATCCACCATCTTGTACATGATAGGATTGCCTACACCTTGGGCATTCAACTTCTGATTGGATACTAACAATACTTTCATACGCTTACTCTAATATCTTCTGAATCGCTTTCTTGATAAATGCTCTTGAGGAACAATATCTATTGTGCTGCATCTTGCGCCAGTTGGTTGCCAATCGTTTATAAATCGTCTTACCCGTAAGGTCGAACATGGCTTCCATCTGTGCTATGTGCAGGTTGTGATAGAAGGGGCTAGCAATCTTACCCGATAGGTCATAGAGGCTCCAATAACCATTTTGGAATCGTGGCAACAACCGTTCTAAGGTCTGCTCTGATTGGTTTAATATCTTCAGATGCTGTTCGGAGTGCGTAGCTAGCACATAATCGTACAATCCGAACCAAGCAAAGATGAAGCCGTTCATCACCGTAGGAAGGTGGGTGTACTCGCGAAGGATGATGTCGTCATCCGTATATTCGGTGGTGCCACCTTCTTCCAATGGTTGCAACATATACTGGATGGCCTTGTGGCAAGCATCAATATATCTATCTTCGTCCCATTGCTTATATGCTCTAACGAGCAACGATGTTCCTTCGCCTTGCGCCATAGCTCCGTAAGGATGGTCGGGATAGACGTAGAAGAAATTGTTCCACGCACCATTAGGTTCTTGATGCGCCACAGCCCAGTCGGCTGCCATGCGGAAAGCGTCAAGGTATTGCTGCTCGCCCGACATGAGATAGAGATCGTATGCACCTAGGCCATACTGAAAGACGGCTACAGGGAAGAAGACATCTTCGCCCTTTTCGGTGTGTATCGTGGGTAAGGAATGGGACGCAAGAAGCTCCGGTGTGCGTGTCACCTTCTCGGTCAAGTCGTTATAATAGCCTGCTATCTGGTCTGGTTTATAACATTTTCCAAGGTTTTGGTTGACGTGTAAGATGCTCTTTCCGGTGAGCATCTTGTACCATTTCCTGATGTTGTATGCGTTGATTGCCATTATTCGTTGATTGCTGTGTGGATAGCGTCAAGCCATCCGTGTCCATACGTCAAGTCGGGTTCTACATAATCGCCCTCTCCCCATTCGTTCCAAGCCTTTAGGAAGAGTATCTGATGTTCGGGTTCTTTGTCCTTTATCATCTCCTTTGCTTGACGGATGGTCTCTAAGAACTTCTCTGGAGTGGCATTGACAAGAATCTCCGACTTCTCTCCTGCACGTGGTGTGCGATCCCATTGGGGCAGCAGGGTGGGGTAGACGTTCTCCCAACGATCCTCTTCTACATAGTAGTCGCGCATCAGTTTGGTGTAATCCATCTTCGAAGCGGTGGAGCCAGCGGTCTTCACTCTGAAGATGTGCCACATCATTTTCAGTCGTCCTTGGTACAGACTGGTGGCACGACGGAAGCCCGAGGACATCACAGCGTCATATCCTAGGTCTAGCACGGACTGGTAATACTCCTTGCTTTTGTCCGTAGCATAGAAGTCCATCTGCTGCCCAGGTAGTCCTTTGCCGGCATTGTCGGTTTGCCCTACAAAGTGAATACCTGGTAAACCATTCTCCTTGGCGAGCTTCTGCCATAGGTCGATGAATGCCTTTGCTTCTGGGATATTGCGTGGGGCCCATACCGCAAAGAGCGGTTTGCCATCCACCTTGATATATCGTGGATCTTTGAATGCGGGTAGCACGGCATTGAAATGGGCGATGTGATCCTCAACCGAATACTCCATCTTCATGATGGTGCTATCCTTCTTGAGTGACTTGCCACGCTTCCAGGTCTTGTTGGTCCAATCATGATTGGCCCAGCAGAGGCAGAAAGGGAAGCTAGGAGCACCCGATGCGAGCACCTCGTTGAAGGGACGCTCAAGCAATTGCTTCCCATGAAACCAATAATGATAATAGCAAAAACCTTCAATACCGGCTTCGCGAGCCAACTGTGCTTGCTGTTCTCTCACCTCGGGGAGACGCAAATCGTAGAAGCCGAGGTCGGTAGGGATGCGTGGCTGGTCGTGTCCGCGAAACAAGGGCTTTGCTTTGGCCACATTAGTCCATTCGGTAAAGCCTTTGCCCCACCACTCGTCGTTTTCTGCAATGGGGTGAAACTGGGGGAGATATAATGCTATGATTCTTGGTTTCATGATCAGTACGGATTTGTATTTAGTATGTCTATTATGGAAATGGAGGCGTTATGATGCGGTGAAAATCTCATGCAGCAATGCTTGCATGTCCGCTTCTTCACGCTCCTTGAGTGCTATCAATCGTCTCTTCATCTCTTCTTTCTTTTCTTCTGGGTGCTGTAAGAGGTGGTTCACGGCACGATATAAGTCGGCTGGATACAACGGCGAGAAATATGTTGCTGCGTCACCTAAGATCTCGGGGATGCTCGTTACGTTAGAGGCAATGGTAGGTGTACCATATCGCATGGCTTCAACGGGGGGATAACCGAATCCTTCAAAGAACGAGGCAAACACCAAAGCTCGCGCATTGCGATAGGCGTTTTGCAGATCAGAGTCGGACAGGAAGGGTATATCGACATGGCGTGGGTGTATTGATTTACCATATTTTAACGTGAGCAAGTGCAAATCGGGATGCTCGTCAGCCAGTCGCTTGAAAACCTTAACCACCGTTTTGGGGTTCTTGTATTTGCGGTTGGCAGCTATCATGAGCAGGTAGGGCTTACCTGATGAGAGAAGCTTACGCAACGCTTCGTGCTCAATCTCTTCATGGCGCACCATCTCTCTGATAGGCGAATGGCACACGCTAATCTCTTTTGCCATCTTGGGAAAATAGTAGTGGATGGCATTTCTAGTATATTCGGAAACGGTATAAGCTATCGTGTTGGGCGCTTGATAGAGCGGCATGATATGGTCATAGCACGCCTTTGCGTGTCTCTGCCATCGCCCACTGTATAAGTTGATGATACGTTTCAGTTGGGTTGTCAGTGTTTCCTTTGATGCATCATATAGCGTTAGGTCTATCGCCGTATCGGTGTTTTCGATGTCAAAGATGTCATGGATGAACATAATGGTCTTGCAGGAGATACCTGTAAGATCATATCTACTGTAAAACTGTCCTATGGCTATGAAGAAAACATCTATCTTATGGGTCGAAATAATCTCGCGTAGCGAGGCTTGAGCGATGTCTACTAGCTCGATGTGATATTGGGAAGCTATCTGATGATAATCGAAGAGGCCTCCCACTGACAACTGGCTATCATACACTCCGTATAAGGAATGACCGCCATCGTTGTGGCTAACCACTTGTTGTAGGACCGCTTGGGTGAAACCTGCTGCTCCACCAACGCCGCCACCGCTTTGTAAGGTAATCAGATCGAGAAGTATATTCATAGTCTTATTCTTCTTTGTGGTTGGGTAATGGCTTGGGACGCCCTTCTCTTAGGGATGTGTCATAAAGCGAAATGTAACGACAATACCACGAAACAAAGCCGTCAACAAGGAATACCAACAATGCTACAATGATCGAAGAGAGCATAGCTCGACGATCTTTTCCACGACTGAGCGTGATGAATATGAAAAGCATGAAGATGGTTACGCCCAATATTCCGTTACGATATAGGTAGACCTTGTAGCCCGAATTGCCTTGGTCATCTTTGAGTTCACGACCTAACCAGATGTTGTCTGATGATAAGAAGGATTCAAATTCCTTATCAAAATCTTCCGTAGTACGGTTGTTTCCGCTTAGTTCGCCATCGTCAACCTCTAGTCGCAGCAAGATCAGATTGTACACAAGGTTATCTCCATTGTTGTAGAAGAATGAGCCTACGACAACTGATGCTATCACGATGACAACCGCAACGACCTTCATAAAGATTTTTTTCCTATTGGTCCAAAGGTTCAAGAAGATTACAGCCACTAGGTAACCATAAGCTCCTAGAGAAAAAGAGAAGGCAACAGAGACGAGCATCACCACATTGTACCAGGCTTTCCACTTGCCCCGTTGTGTCTGTAAGAGCAGCACCAACATCGTTCCTAAATGGGAAGGCTCAAGGCAAACGGACTGGAAACGTGGGAAGAAATTGCTCAGATAGTTGTAGTCGTTGCTAACAAATAAGCCGTGATTGGTCAACAAGTATTGGAAATCGCCATAGACCATTTCGCCCAAATCCACGGTGATACCTACGAAGTTGAGGAAGTAGGCAGTTAGCGAGAAGATCAAGAACGTGCCCATCACACGTGACGTCACATCTGAAAACTTACCGATAACGGATGGGTTGACCTTGAATAAGGTGAAAAATATAAAACTATTAAAGCCTACAGCGATGAATCCTGAAGCCGTAGTCTCCATGGAAAGTCGCTCGTCAAAGAACATGCAGGCACTGATAATTGCTGGTAATAAGACCCCTTTGTTGGTGAAGATACCCTCTTTGCTATTGGCAGAAATGAACATTGCACCCATAATAAATACGGAGGCAATGACCATATACACATTCGTTATTGACCACAGAAACCAAGGATGCAATGACGATACAAACGCAATGAGCAACCCAAAGATATATAGTTGGGTTGCCAACGTTTGCTTGCGAATCGTCAAGATGTTACGCCGCTTGATGGATAATATGTGGCTGAAGTTGAAGTTCATCAATGTTTCCGTTTACGAATGGTGCGCAATAAGAATTCTTTCTCGTTCTTGTTGAGGCTGAACATGAACAGCGTTGCCAGTCCTACGAGCGCCGCTACGAAGACAGTCACTATGAAACGGTATTTGAAATCGAGCAAGTAGGTAATGCCAAGACATACTATGCCCTCTGTGATTACTAGTGGAAAGAGGGGCACAATCACTGTCGATAGATATCGTCCGATATGTAAACCTGTGGTAACCTTGAGGTAGGGTAGGCGGCAAATGGCCACAATCAGTTCGATGGCGACGTACACTGCCATTACCCATTCTACCGAAATACCTAACTTGAGAAATGCCCACGCCATGGGAACGATAAGGATTTTGGGTGTGAACATAATGATCGAATAGATCTTTATGCGTCCTGTGGCTTGGTTGGCAGCATGCAAACCCAATGTGGTTTGGTCGAAAAGAAATGCCAACATCAATGCTCTACAAAACAAGCAAGTGTTGTCCGGGACAGTCTTCAGCCAAAAATGAAGGATGAATGGCATCTCGATAATCAGCGGAATGCTCACAAGTAACATCAATGCCGTGGAGAATTTGCTCTCTTTAGCGGCAAGATCAAGCATCTTTTGGCGGTCTTGGTTGCCCTCGGCTTGCATGATCTGCGGATTCATTGCATTGAGGATAGACGTAGAAACAAAACGGATAGCACCATTTACTTGGCTTCCTATGCCGAAGGCGGCATTCATGGCAGTGCCGAAAAACTTATTAAGCACCACCGCAAAGCCTTGAGTCTGACACATGCCAGCAACCATTCCGTATGTTGTCCAACCTGCGAAACCCAACAGTTGCTTGATATATGATACACTAAGAGTGGACTTGCTGCATCGGAAATGACAATCATCAAACTTACAAAACGTATAGATGATGTAAGCCAAAAGGTTGACAAGCAACACCGTTATCATTCCCGTGGCATAGAACTCAAGCCGATCCCATCCTATGACGAAGAGGCTCATGGCGAGCAATAGCTTCAGTATGCCATCTATAACCTCTATCAATGAGATGTAAACGATGTTCTCTTTTGCAATCAAAAATGCCTTGAAGGGTGCCGTAATCACCGTTACTAGCATCATCATCACCGTAGCAAAATAGACATACTCGGCTGCATCAAGGCGTCGAACGTCGATATTGAGAAAATGATTGACAAAGAAATCTTTCGCCCCTAGCATGACTAGGCAGAACGCAAGACCGATGACGATGTGGATAAAAAGGCTATTGGCAAAGAATAGCTTGGTGCGTTCCTTGTCGTTAGCACCTTGATAGTAGGATAGGTAACGCTGCGTTGTGACGACAAGCGAGTTGGTTAGGTATCCCAAAATACCGACCACACCTCCTACAACGGAGTAAATCCCGTAGTCGTTGATGTTGAGTGCCTCAAGAACCAAGCGCGTTGAGTAAAGCGATAACAAGATATTGAAAATCGATTTACCATACTGCGCAATGGTATTGACTATGATTCGTTTGTTAGCATCCATTCGCCGATGTGTTATAACACCTTATTTGCTTTTCTCATCAGTTCTGACAAATGCGCCCTTAATGGCACAAATAGAAATGATACCAAAAGCAAGAATCACCATTCCTAAAACAAAGAGCATGCGTTTAGGACCTGCTGGCTTAATGGGCACGGCAGCTCCTTGTACCATTGTGAATACGGGGGTGTACATACGTAGCTTTGCCCGAGCCGCTTCGAGCTGGGTGTTCATAGCCGTATAGGTGTTATATTGCATCTGCATGGTGTTCTCAAGGTCTTCAATCTTCGACTTCTCAGTCTCAAGAATCACGTCAAGGTTCTCATCGGCAAGCTCGGCATACTTCCTACGAGTCTTTTCGTAGGTGGCACGTGCCTCGTCTGAGAGCTTCTGATAGTAGTCAACATCACGTCGCGACTTGCTGGTGCGATACTGGATGATGAAATCCTGCAAGCGGTTACGTACCGAGTCGGCAAGTGTTTGACACACCAATGGATCCTGAGCCTCTGTCGCAATGGAAATCACACCAGTCTTCTTGTCTACATCAATAGTGATATCTTTGCGGATTCCGTTCACCAAATCGTCATCTATCTTGCTTAGATAGTAGGGGTTAAACTCCTTGCTGGTGTTGCCTTTGAATACATTCTCCTTCTTGGGTAGCAGTTTTTCGAAGAACTTCGTGAGTCCTTTCTGCTGCTCTTCAAACCATGAATGCTTCCGATGGTAACGTAGATAAGAATAATATGTGGTGTCCACAGTACCGTCAGCGGTCTTGACACGGATATTAAAAAGGTTGGTTACGAACCCATTGTCATCCATCAGGTTGGGATAAATCGTTGGCGAGATAGCGTCAGAGCTTTGCGCTTGTGATAGATCGATACCAAATGAAGAGGCAATAGAACTTAGTGCACCACCGCCCGAGAGCGCATTGTCCTCCTCGGGAGCCATAGTGGTACTGGTCTCGTAGTATTGTGGTTCGTTCAGAATGTACATTGCTGATAGCACTGCCACACATGGTATGATTACTATGTACCACCATTTCTTCTTCCACATCATAGAAACGATGTCGCGTAGGTCTATCACCTCATCGTCTTTGGCGTCTTTGGATGATGCCGAATCGGTGGTCTCAGACACCGTTTCAGTCGTAACCTTATCCTCAGTTGTTGAAGATGGGGTGTCCTCAGTAGGTTCTTGTTCTGAATAGGTAGTGTCTACGGCTTCTGAATTGTCTTCTTTCTGTTGTTTGTTTTCAGACCGTTTCTTCTTCCATTCGATCCATTTGTGATGCAGATCGTATATATTCATGTTGTCAATCTTTCTTTTGTTACCTGTGAATATTATTTGAGCAAGTTGGCGATTGTTGCGATTACGGCTGCGATAGATGCTGCGCTAGAACCGATACTTAGCGTTTCAGCCAAGCTCAACTTGCTTTGTGCCTTTGTAGGAACGAAGATTTCGCAACCAGGACGTACCTTAGCGTTGTGTCCTACCTTAGCGATGCTTCCGTTCATATATAATATATAGGTGTTGCGTTTCTTGGCATCGGATGCAAATCCACCTGCTTGGTCGATGTAATAGCTTACGCTCTTGCCTTCAACAAAGCCCACGGTGTTAGAATGAAGCACCGCTCCATTAATCTTAACCGTTCCGTTATACTCTGGAATAACCAAGCGGTCTCCATCGCGTAGGATGATGTCTGCATCGCATCCAGGATGCTTCAAAGCCTCAGGGAGATTGATACCTACGGGGTAGTATTCGGGAATGCTAAACTTCTCGAGCTCGGTGTTCTTGCCTTGTTGTGCAACCTGGGTTACAGCAGAAGCGTTAGCCGACTTGGTTGCTAGCTCTAACATGTTCTTTTGCTGTTGCTCACGTGCCATCTTTTGGATTTCCATCATACGTGTTCGCTCCGTCTCGTTGGTCTTGCGCTCAAGGTGTGCACCTTCGATATAGGCGATATCGGTTCCGCCACCGCACGCTTTCATGATGTCACTTAGGCGTGTGTTGCGAGTACGAAGGGCATAGTTGCCAGCAAAGAGCACTTCACCCTTAACCTCAACATTCTCTTGTTCGTTATAGCCAGGGCTTTTATGAACATACACTTCGTCGTAAGGCTGAAGCGTAAATCCTGGTTGTCCATCAATCACAAAGCCATCTTTGAGCGCAAAGGTGTATGATTGCGAGATAATAGAGTCGGTGCTTAATGCGTTGTTATTGACCAGTCGGCGACTCACATTCACTCTAGCGGTAGAGGCTTTCTTGGTCAAACCACCCGCTTGAAGGATGAAATCTTCTAGCGTTTCGTTATCAGCATACTTGTAAGTACCGGGGTATTGCACCTCACCACTGATGGTAAGGGTCTGCTCTTCTTGCATATCCGTTCGCGTGGGGACAAAGAGCACATCCTCATTCTGTAGTGGAACGTCAGCAACCTTACCCGTTAGGATGTCGTCAATGTTTACTGCCAAAACCTCTAACGTGCGGTCTGCCTTCATACGATGGATGATAGCGTGTGAACCAAAGGCTGTGGGATCAAGACCTTCGGCTGACTCTACGAGTGCTTTGACGCCATTGATGTCGCCCCCTACCTCGTACATGCCCGGTCGATAAACCGCACCTTTGATCTCAACCATATTCTCGTAACGTGGGATGACTGAGTCAACGCTTACCGAATCTTCGTCAGATAAACCGAAACTAGCCATGTCAAACTCGTTCACGTTATAGATAGAGTAGAGTCGTCCTGTCTTTCTTCTTACTCGAACCGACTTTGTGTAGGCATCACCGGCAAAGCCGCCAGCATACTTTAAGAGCGTAGATAGGCTCTCGTTGCGCTTCATCTCATAGAACATTGGGCGTTTAACCTTACCGGATATGTTCACCATGCAGTCGTATGCGCCCACTACGATGACGTCGTTGTCAGCCAAATGCACATTGCCGCGTTGTTGTCCGTTGAGGATATAATCGTAAACGTCAACGACGGAGATTAGCTTGTTGCGTCTATATACCTTGATGTTACGTAGCGTTCCTAGGTCGCTGATACCACCCGCGAGATACAATGCGTTGAATACCGTAGCGAAAGAGGAAACCGTATATGTACCCGGTGTCTTCACTTCACCCATCACATTGACTAGGATGGTATGTGTTTGGCCCACTGATAGGCGGATGTTCGAACTAGAATAGCGCTTGCCTAGCTTCTGCTTCACACGTGCGTTAGCTTCGTCAACGGTCAGTCCGCTTACCTGTACAGGACCAAATCCCTCAATCGTCAGTACGCCGTCGGGAGCCACTGTAGCCTCAATCGACTTCTGAGAAGCGCCATAGATATCAATGAAAACATTGTCGCCAGGACCTAAACGATAGTTTTTAGGCAAAGCCATATTGACGTTTGGCTCAAATGAAAGGTTTTCATTGCTGAAGATATCACGTCCGAAAACCTTCTTTTGCTTGCGCTTTATTGCTTCAACAAGTTCTTCATACATCATCGCCGTGTCACCGGGTAGGATGCCGTTGAGCTCTTGTTGCATCAAGATGAAGTCGGGGTTGGTCTCGTCATACTTACCGGACATCTGCTCATCCTTATTGCCATACATGCGATAATTGGTGTATTGGCTGGCTTGTTCTTGCGCGGTGTTATAGTTGTCCATCGTTTCTGCGGCAACCTGCTTGTCCGTCATGCCAGGCTTACGCTGTCCGTTGTTCTCACGACTGCGGTCGTTTCCCGACTCCTTTGATCCCGTTGTGCCCATGCTGCTGCCCTTCTTCATCTTCATGTACATATCGCGTACACGGCGAATTTGGGATATTTGTACACCATTCTGCATCAGCTTGGTGACGATTTGGGCTTGAGATGTTCCTTTGCTATACTCCTTTGAGATAAACTCGAGCACTTGAGAGTCGCTCATCGTACCTTGAGCGTATGTACCTAGTGTACAAAGCATCAAGATAAACAATACGATATATCTTTTCATGACGTCAATTTGTTCTTTTTTCAATCGAATAAATAATGTATGTATCCTTTATTTAAACTAAACAAATATAATTTTGTTGCAAAGGTACGTCATTTTTTTTACATAACTAAATTTTCTCTGTAACTTTGCCTTTATAATCGGATTATCATTCCTTATGCAGTATCAAGTAAATTGTAAACATTGCCATCGTCTCTTTGCTATCACTAGCCAGCCCGGTCAGACCGTGAAAGCCTCATGCCCATATTGCGCTACCATCGCCACGATAGCTACTCCTTGTGATGGCAATCACTCTGCCCAAGCTAATCAAAACACCACTGGTTATGCCCAAGAAGCACCCTTTCTACCTCAACATCGTTCCTTCCGCGCTCCTTCATCCGCCCATAGTGGTTTAGGCCTGAAGGTCGTAAAGGTATATATCTTGATAATGTTGATTTTGATTCTAGGTGCTAGTGCGCTTTATTGGCTTTTCTCTACAATGTCACAATGAACGTAGAGCTTTTCTCATGAAAACTTTGTATCTTTGCAAAAAATATAAAATAGCGATATGAAACAGACCAAAATAGTATGCTCAATCAGTGATCGTAACTGTGAACAGGACTTCTTAAGAAAACTGTTCTTTGCCGGAATGAATGTCGTGCGTATGAATACGGCTCATGCCACACCCGATGGTATCCGCAAAATCATCCGTAACACGCGTGCCGTGTCGCCCCACTTGGCATTGTTGATAGATACTAAAGGTCCCGAGGTGCGCACTACCAATGTCGCTGAACCTATCTCTTTCAAGACGGGTGATCAAGTGAAGATCTACGGACGACCCGACGTTGACACTACGCATGAGACCATTAACGTGTCTTATACCGACTTCGCACGTGACGTAAAGGTAGGCGATGAGGTGCTTTTCGATGATGGAGCGTTGGCCATGCGCATTATTGAAAGCGAAGGCCCATTGCTCGTTGCCCAAGTGCTCAATGACGGAGTCCTTGGCGCACATAAGAGTGTGAACGTGCCAGGGGTACATATTGATCTTCCAGCACTTACCGAAAAGGATATCCGTAACATTCGTTTGGCTATCGACCAAGATATTGATTTCATTGCTCACTCGTTTGTTCGGTCGGCTGATGACGTTCATGAGGTACAGCATATCCTTGATAGCTACCATTCAGACATCAAGATTATATCTAAGATAGAGAACCAAGAAGGTGTTGATAACATCGATGAGATCATTGATGCATCATACGGAATCATGATTGCGCGTGGTGATTTGGGTATCGAAGTGCCTATAGAGCAGATTCCAGGAATCCAGCGTCGCATCATCAACAAGTGTATCGCAAAGCACAAACCCGTGATTGTGGCTACGCAGATGCTCCACACCATGATTCACAACCCACGTCCAACACGTGCCGAAGTGACCGATATAGCTAACGCAATTTATTCGCACACCGATGCCTTGATGCTTAGTGGCGAAACCGCTAGCGGCAAGTATCCTCTTGAATCAGTGCAGACCATGGCACGTATTGCCGAGCAAGCCGAACATGATGCACACCGAGAAGGATTTCTCAATGTCTCTATGGACAACGGCATCAGCCAGCGAGAGTTCCTATCAAAGAGTGCCATCGAAGCTACCGAGTATCTAGGTGTAAAGGGAATCATTACCGATAGCAGTACAGGTGCCACTGCACGCATCCTTGCTTCGTTCCGCGGTCCAAACCCAGTGCTTGCTATCTGCTATAATGATAAGCTGCAACGTTGGCTCAATCTCAGCTATGGAATCATCCCAATCTACCAGCAACAACACGTGACTAGCCAGTATATGTTCATGGCTGCGCTACGTATGCTCCGTCAGAAAGGCTATATCCATAATGAAGATAAGATAGCTTACCTATCTGGTTCGTTTGACAAAGGCGAGGGAGCAACGTTCCTTGAGATTAACAAGGTAGAGGAAGCGTTTGGCAAACACTACCATTTCCACTTGCCAAACAATAATAAGTAACGTTTCGAAAGCGACGCTTTAGGCGAATAGATACTAATAATAAAATTGTGCACCGGCTGATATGAGAATGCTCATCAGTCGGTGCACAATTGTTTTTGGGGCTTTATCGTCGTTTCTTACTTTGCTTTTCGGAGACGCCGTGCGGTGTCGCAGGCAAAGATTAGCGCAGCGCAGATGGTGATGGCGCCGCCAAAATATCCGATGTAACGTATCGAGATATCGTTGCACACCCGACCGCCAATGAAGGCGCCACACCCGATGCCGAGGTTGAAGATACCAGAAAAGATTGACATCGCGATAGAGGTCGACTCGGCTTTCGTGTTTCTTATGATTGTGTCTTGGAAGGCAACGTTGAACGCTGTGGCCGCTCCGCTCCATACAAGGCATACCAATAATAGTCCCACCATCGCTTTGATAGAGAGCAACAATGCTGCCAAACTTATTGCAACGAGGATGATGGAGATGGTGATAAAGGTCAGTGGGCTCTTGTTATAGTATCTAGAGAACACCACGCTGCCTATTGCGCCCGCCACACCATAGAACGTTAGGATGATGGTGATGGTGTTACCTTTGAGCAAGGCTATCTGTCCAAGGAAGGGCTCGATATAGCTATAGCCCACGTAATGACCTGTAGCGAAGAACACAGTAGCCACAAAGATACCCATCAACACGGGATCACGGAGGATGGTGGGCATCTTCTTGATGGAGAATGTGTCACGATTGGGAAGCTTAGGGAACACCGCAAGGATATAGAAGGCGATGAGCGCAGCCACTATCGCAATAGAGAAGAACGTGGTGCGCCAGCCCACATACATGCCAATGATGCGTCCAAGGGGAAGTCCTACCACCATAGCTACCGCCGAACCCATTGCTACGATGCTGATGGCTATAGCTCGCTTATCCTGCGGAACGGTTCTGACCGCCATAGGCGAAGCTATCGACCAGAAGATAGAATGGGCTGCAGCTACCCCGATACGTGATGCCATGAGCTGATAGTAGGTCGATGCTACGGATGAGAACAGATGGCTGATGACAAACAATGCGATGATGCTCAATAGCAGTTTGCGCATCTCCATGCGGCACACTGCTAACATCAGCGGTAGCGATAATAGCGCCACCATCCATGCGTAGACCGAGATGAGCATGCCGGCTTTGGCTTCAGTGAGATGAAAGTCGGATGCGATGTCACTCAGAAGCCCTATGGGCATAAACTCAGAAGTGTTGAATACAAACGCAGATAGGGTTAGCCCAATTACGGGTAACCAACTGCGGAGAGAAGATTGCATACCTTAAAAGATGTGTGTTGTTATCCTATTTTAATCGTTTGTGTAGCTTACGCAGTGCCTTGTTGCGTATCTGTCGTACACGTTCGCGCTTCAGTCCCATCTTTGCACCAATCTCAGCCATAGTGTAATGGTCGCCTTTGAGACCGAAGATATAGCTTATCACTTGCTGCTCGCGTGCAGAAAGATGCTCCAAGCTAAGTGCTAGATTCTCGCTTAGGATGCTCTGATTGAGATCCTCGTCGGCTTGTTTGGCATCACTGTTCTCTAGAACACCTAGCAACGTGAGGCTGTTCTTGCTACCTACGGGGATGGGCTGGTCTATCGAGACGGGGTGGGAGTGGTGTGAACGTGTGTTGCCTTTGCCTCGTGAAGCCTGATACATGGCGTTTTGCTCGCCAATGGCTTTCTCCATAGCTTGTCGGATATATGGTGTAGCGAACACGACAAAGCGCACACCCTTGCTTGCGTCAAACTTCTGCGCAGCGTGCATCATGGCGATATTGCCTTCGCTGACAAGGTCGTCTTCGTCCAGTCCCTTGCCGTTATATTGATGTGCAAGCGACAAAACATACTTTACGTTGGCTTTAGTCAACTGCTCGAGTGCTTTGCTATCGCCCATCTTGATTCTGCTTGCCAATGCTGCTTCCTCTGCGTCAGTCAACAATGGTTGACTGAACACGTCGTTGAGATAATGATCCTTGTTTGCCATGATGTATTATATATATAAGGTGTATTATTTGTTGTTAGCTTTCTTCTTGATGATTCGTTTCACGACGAAGTAGACGATAGCCAGTGCTAGCAAGGCGATGATGCCTATCTTGATATACTCGCTATACTCTTGAATCTTGCTCTGCAACTCATCTTGTGGGATGATTGTGGAGAGATACCAACCCATAGCTGCCAAGATGCAGTTCCACGCACCTGCACCAATCGTGGTGTAGAGCAAAAACTTGCCATAGTGCATGCGTGCCAAGCCAGCCGGAATGGATATAAGGTGGCGTATGCCGGGTATCAATCGGCCCGTGATGGTGGCCGCCATGCCATGATTGTCAAAGTAGCGTTCACTGTTTTCCACCTTTTCTTGATTCAGCAGACACATGTGTCCCCATCGGCTATTGGCAAAACGATAGATGATAGGTCTGCCAAGGTAGTAGCCAGCGATGTAATTGATGGTAGCTCCGCAGTCGGCTCCAATCGTTGCAAACAAGATAATAAGCCATGTATTGAGGTCTTTGCCCGTGTGAGCGAAGTAAGCTGCTGGTGCTACAACTAGCTCTGAAGGTACCGGTATAACCGTACTCTCAAGCATCATTAAGAACCATATCCAAGCATAGTTGAGGTGCTGGATGATAAAGGCAAAAAAATCGAAATCTCCCATAATCTCTAATTAATATTCTAAGTGGTGCTTATTGTTCTAGGAACGACTTTCCATCTTCAGCGAAAAGGTCGCGCATGATTCTCTTAGCCATTTCTTGGTCAAAGTCGTATGCCTTTTGCAGACATTCGTGATATTCGCTTTCAAGATTCAGTTTGAAGCAGCAGAAAGCCAGGAAACAATTGTATCCTTCTAGATCCTGCCCCGTCTTGATAGCCTTCAGCATATGGTAAGCCTCATCAAAGCCGCCATTGTCCATCAATACCAAGCTTGCTTCCAGTCGCACCTCATCTTTGTCTTCCGCTTCATCGATAGCTTTGTATAGATAAAGGTGTGCTTGCTCCTTGTCATTCTTCGCAAAATAGATGTATCCACGAATCACATCAATCTTGCATCTCTGCTCTGGTGTAGCCTTTGTATAACATTGGTCAAAGCAAGCGAGCGCATCCTCGTAGTTGTCAATGGTGCATAGCCCCGTGGCTTTGCCGTAGATAGCGCCCCAGTGGTCAGGCTCAATGGCTAAGGCATACTCGCATGACGAGATGCTATCCTCATAATGCTTCTGACTCCATTGCACCGCAGCAAGCTCCACCCAGAGGTCCGCATCGTATGGGTTCTTATCCAGTTGCTTGTTGAGCAACTTCTCGCAGTCGGCCCATTGCTCGGCAAATCGCTTCACCTTATAGCAGGTCTCAATATACAGTTCGTCTTCTTCGTTGGTACAAAGCTTCAGCCAGCGTTCCGCCAATGGGAAGCAACCATAGTCGGCAAAGAGTCTTGCCACATCGATGCTATAGTCGTTCATATCCTCTGGGTCAAAGATCTGGTCCACCTCTTTGTATAAGATGTCGTGCGCCTGCTGTGCATCCTCGCCAGTGTAAAGGATGATTTCAGCTGTAAGGAATAGGTAGTCAAGATCCGATTGGTCTACGATGATGTTGGCTATCTGCTTGGCTTTGTTTACATTACCTTCGATAAGCAACGCATATCGTGCTTTGTAACATAATGCTTTGGTAGCTTCAGGGTAGATGTCTAGGGTGAAATCGATAGCTTGCAGAGCCTCCAATGGCTTGTTGAGCTCAGTGTAATACTGGATGATATCGCCCAGGTCATCTACATCAAGGTCGCAAAAACTTTCCTCGCGACAAGCTGTCTGATACGAGGAAAGTTTCTGTTTAAATTCTTTTGAAAGAAAATATTTGTCCAATGATTCTCTTTTTATTTCTTATTGATCTTGGTCCATGTGTCTTTCAGACCCACCGTCTTGTTGAATACAAGGTGATCAGATGTTGAGTCGAGGTCTGCCATGAAATAACCGATACGCTGGAACTGCAGATAGTCGCCCGGATGCTTCTCTTGTAGATATTGTTCTACGTAGCAGTGGGTATATACATGCAAGCTATCCTTGTTGAGCAAGTCTCTGAAATCGCCGTCTTCAGCTCCAGGATTCTCCACGCTGAACAGACGGTCATACTCTCTTACCTCTGCGGGGAGTGAGTGATTCACGCTTACCCAGTGTAGCGTACCTTTCACTTTGCGGTTAGCTCCAGGCATGCCGCTCTTGCTGTCAGGATCATATTCGGCATAGATCTCTTTGATATTGCCCTCTTCGTCCTTCAGACAACCGGTACATTTCACGATGTAAGCGTTCTTCAGACGCACCTCCTTGCCAGGAGTCATACGGAAGAACTTCTTTGGAGCATCCTCCATAAAGTCTCCGCGCTCTATCCATAGCTCACGATCGAAGGTGATGGTGTGACTTCCGTCAGCCTCGTTCTCGGGGTTATTGACAGCTTCTAGCTCTTCGGTCTGTCCTTCGGGATAGTTGGTGATAACCAGTTTTACCGGGTTAAGCACGGCACTTACACGGCAAGCACGCTTGTTTAGGTCATCACGTACAGCAGCTTCGAGCAACGCTACGTCGTTGAGCGCATCAAACTTGGTATATCCGATAGAGTCGATAAACTTGCGAATTGATTCAGGCGAATAACCTCTACGGCGCATACCACATAGTGTAGGCATACGTGGGTCGTCCCATCCCTGTACGAAGTGCTCGTCAACGAGGGTATGAAGCTTGCGCTTTGACATCACTGTGTAAGTGAGGTTGAGGCGGTTAAACTCGATCTGACGTGGGCGGTTGTCCTGTAGGTTGTCAGCCGTGCCGTCATATTCCTTGAGGAAATCGACAAACTTATCATACAATGGACGGTGAGGCACAAACTCTAGCGTACAGATAGAGTGGGTCACACCCTCAAAGTAGTCGCTCTGTCCGTGTGCGAAGTCGTACATAGGATAGCAGTGCCATGTGGTGCCAGTGCGGTGATGAGGTGTCTGAATGATGCGATACATGATAGGATCGCGGAAGTGCATGTTAGGATTGGCCATGTCGAGCTTTGCTCTTAGTACCATGCTTCCTTCTACAGCATCAGCCGTATTCATCTGTTCAAACAAGCGAAGGTTCTCCTCTACGGGGCGATCGCGGTATGGGCTGGCTACACCAGGGGTGGTAGGCGTACCTTTCTGAGCCGCCATCTCCTCTGAGGTCTGCTCGTCGATGTAAGCATCTCCACGCTTAATCATCCATATAGCAAAGTCCCAAAGTTTCTGGAAATAATCGCTAGCATAGTAGATGTTACCCCACTTGAATCCTAGCCAACTGATGTCATGTAGGATGTTCTCTACATATTCGTTGTTCTCCTTGCTAGGGTTGGTATCGTCAAAGCGAAGGTTGCACACGCCATTATAGTGTTCTGCAACACCAAAGTCCATGCAGATAGCCTTGGCATGACCTATATGTAAGTAGCCGTTAGGCTCTGGTGGAAAACGTGTCTGTATACGTCCACCGTTCTTGCCTTCTGCTAAGTCCTTTTCGACCAATTGTTCTACAAAGCTTAGGCTACGCTTTGTTTCCTCCGTGTTCTTTTCTGCTGTAGTCATAAATCTAACTGTTTATATGGTGCAAAGTTACATTATTTTCTCCATAAAAAGGTGTTATACGTTCATAAAAAAGAGGGGACGTCACTTATTTGTATACATCTTAATTCTTTGTATATACTTTGAAGATTGGAGATTTATAGACGAATAGCGTCTTATAACGTTGATTAACACACCAAGAAAGGGGTATTCGTAGACGAAAAAGAGGAATTTTGAATTATTTTTTAAAAAACCCACACGAATGTTTGGAGTTTCCAATTAAACCATTTATCTTTGCAAATGTTATCCTGAATACAATCTTTTTACCTTAAAAGACTAATACCTATTGAGATTGAATGCCCCCACGCTGAGAAGCGAAGGGCATTTTTTTTATTCCCAAACGTTTGGTTTGATACACCAATAGAGACCTTATGATCATGTCAAAGCAATGGTTTGAGCATGAAAAATAATTTATTTTCCATTGAAAAATAAATTAAAAATCAATCAAAAATAAATTGATTTCCGCTCCCATAAAGGTTTTATGGCGGTGATAAAAATACTAAAAAAGCAGATGATAGATGCCTCGTGTCGTTACTTTTGATTAACTTTGCACGTCGAAAACAGACTTTTGCAACAGATCATGGCAAAGAAAAAATCAAAGAAGCGTTATCGTTTATGGATTGTGTTAGGCGTGGTGGCGTGTGTGCTTTTAGCGGGTGTGTATAGCACGCTCTTTACGGCAATGACACGCACGGGCTCCGCTGAATATATATATGTGGATGAAGATGATAATATCGACTCGGTATTGGTGAAGGTGAAACGTGTTTCCACTACCGATTCTTACTTCTTCTTCCGCAAACTGCTGCTTCTTTCCAGTTATAGCGATCATATCATCCCTGGTCGTTATCGCATCGGAAAAGAAGGCGCGCTGCAAACCTTCCGACACATTAGCAATGGTGCACAAGCCCCAGTGAGCCTCACCATCAAGTCGGTTCGTACATTGGACAAGCTTGCTGATGACGTTTGCTCCAAGATGATGATGAAGAAGGCTGACCTGTTGAAGGCGCTGAACGATGAAGCCACTTGTAAAAAGTATGGCTATACTCCACAAACCATCATCTGTATGTTTGTTCCTAACACGTATGACCTCTATTGGGATATGAGCGTGGACAACTTCTTGCAACGCATGAAGAAAGAGAGCGATAAGTTTTGGAACTCACAACGCAAGGAAAAAGCTGACCAAGCCAAGCTCACACCTTGTGAGGTGATTACGCTGGCAAGTATTGTGGACGAAGAAACCGATAACGAAGCAGAGATGCCTAACATAGCTGGGATGTATATCAATCGCCTTCATATAGGCATGCGATTGCAGGCTGACCCAACGGTTAAGTATGCTACGAAAAACTTCACCGCGCATCGTATCTACGAGAAGTGGCTCTCTGTGGATAGCCCATATAACACCTATCGCAACAAAGGTCTCCCTCCAGGTCCTATCCGTATCCCTTCCGTTGCTGCAATTGATGCTGTGCTCAACTATGTGCACCACGATTATATATATATGTGTGCTAAGGAAGACTTTAGCGGAACCCACCGCTTTGCCAAGACATATGAAGAACATACCGTCAATGCAAAGCGTTACGCGGATGCACTGAATAAGAGAAACATCAAGTAAGCTACTTTCTTGCGATGAGGCACACCCTAAACGTAACCCAGCTGAATGGGTATACCTGCTCCGTGTACACCGAAGAAGAGCCGAGCGCGTTCTTGCTGGTACAACCTGTGGATAGCAACGATCAGAAAGAGTTGCCTCAAGAGATTGCTTATATAGAAGCCCATTGTCCACAAACCTTTACGTTTGTAGCGGTGCATATACCGCACTGGTTTGAGCAGTTGGCTCCGTGGTGTGCGCCGCCCGTCTTTGGAAAAACTCCTTTTGGTGATGGAGCAGCCGATACGCTTGATGATATATGTCTCATTAGCTCATCAATATTAGAAGGGCAGGGTGCGCCGTCACACGTGTCCGTTATCCTGGGAGGCTATTCGTTAGCAGGATTGTTTGCCTTATGGTCAGGGTATCAGCACGCTTTTGATGCTATCGTGGCAGCGTCTTCATCCCTATGGTATCCTCGGTGGTTGAGCTATGCTTCTGAACATCAACCCTTGACCAACCCTTACTATCTGAGTATAGGTGATACCGAAGCCAAATCGAAGAACAAACTCTTGTCTACGGTAGACGATTGTTTGCAACAGTATCTGCAGCTATTAAAGGCACAGCAAGTGGATTATCACTTCGAGTACAATCAAGGAAATCATTTTCAAGAAAACGGAGTGCGCACCGCGAAAGGCTTTGTGTGGGCGATGGCGCATCTAACCTTGACCAAATAGACAAAAAGCTAGAACTGCAAAGAGAAGAACGAAGAGCTGAATAGACTTGAAAGAAGTTTTTTCGGCTATTCGGCAATTTTTTTGTAACTTTGCACTCATTATTATATAATAAGGTATAAAAAGTATATGATCACATTAACCAATCTTGCCATACAGTTTGGTAAGAGAGTCCTTTACAAGGATGTAAACATCAAGTTCACAAGAGGAAACATTTATGGAGTTATTGGAGCCAATGGTGCAGGAAAATCGACACTGCTCCGTGCCATCTCTGGAGAGCTTGAACCCAATAAGGGTAGTGTGGAGTTAGGTCCAGGTGAACGCTTGTCAGTATTGGAGCAGGATCACTTCAAGTATGACGAATATAACGTGATGGACACCGTGCTGATGGGACACGAGACCTTATGGAGTAATATGAAAGAGCGTGAGGCGCTTTACGCCAAACCAGATATGACCGAAGAGGATGGTAATCGTGCCGCTGACCTAGAGCTGAAGTTTGCCGAAATGAATGGTTGGGAAGCAGAGAGCGATGCAGAACAGTTGCTTCAGAACCTAGGTATCAAAGAAGATCTGCATCAGAAGCAGATGTCAGAGCTATCAAACAATGAGAAGGTGCGTGTGATGCTAGCCAAGGCACTCTTTGGTAAACCCGAGAATCTGTTGCTCGATGAGCCTACCAATGACCTTGACCTAGATACCGTAGAGTGGCTTGAGGACTATCTCGGTGAGATAGATGAGAATCAGACCGTGCTCGTGGTAAGTCACGACCGTCACTTCCTTGACTCAGTAAGCACACAGACCATTGATATCGACTTTGGAAAGGTAACCGTCTTTGCCGGAAACTATAGCTTCTGGTATGAGTCAAGTCAGTTGGCGCTACGTCAAGCACAGAACCAACGCCTCAAAGCAGAAGAGAAACGTAAGCAGCTTGAGGAGTTTATCCGTCGTTTCTCAGCCAACGTGGCAAAGAGCAAGCAGACCACCTCACGTAAGAAGATGCTTGAAAAGCTTAACGTAGAGGAGATTCGTCCTTCTAGCCGTAAGTATCCTGGTATCATCTTCCAGATGGAACGTGAACCTGGAAACCAGATTTTGGAGGTAGAAGATCTGAAGGCAGTAGACGCAGATGGAACCGTATTGTTCGATCATGTCAACTTCAACATCGAGAAAGGACAGAAAGTGGTGTTCCTTTCACACAACCCCAAGGCAATGACAGCCCTCTTTGAGATTATCAATGGCAACCGTGAGGCAGATGCAGGTACCTATAAGTGGGGCGTGACCATCACCACAGCTTATCTGCCACTGGACAACACGGCTTTCTTTAATAGCGAACTGAACCTCGTTGACTGGCTCTCTCAGTATGGCCCAGGTAACGAAGTGGCAATGAAAGCATACCTCGGTAGAATGTTGTTCAGACAAGAAGAAGTGGAGAAGAAAGTCAATGTGCTCTCCGGTGGTGAGAAGATGCGTTGTATGATAGCACGTATGCAGCTACAGAACGCCAACTGTCTGATTCTAGACACACCTACCAACCACCTCGATCTGGAAAGTATTCAGGCTTTCAACAACAACCTCGTGGGCTTCAAGGGTAATATCTTGTTTAGCTCTCACGACCACGAGTTTATCGAGACCGTGGCTGATCGCATCATCGAACTGACACCACAAGGTACCATCGATAAGCTGATGTCGTATGATGAGTATATCCACGACGAGCAGATCAAGGAACAGAAAGCGAAGATGTATAGCTAATCCGTCAATCAACTATACGTTGAACGGATTGGCATAATATTTGTATGATTTCCTAAAAAGAAATTATCACAATGAGCAAAGAAAAGAAAATCAATGTGGAGGGTAAGGAAAACGCTCCCGAAACCAATACTGAAGAGAAAGTAACCGAACAGCAAGCACAAGCTGAAGAGTCAAAGGCTGATGACGCGCAAGCAGAGTCAGCTGAACAAGATGCAGCTACGACTGAGGCTGAAACGACAGAACAAGGTGAGGCTAAGGAAGATGTTGAAGCGGTGAACGAATGGAAAGACAAGTACATTCGTCTCTATGCCGAGTTTGACAACTATAAGAAGCGAACCCTAAAGGAGAAAGCTGAGCTGATTCTCAATGGTAGCGAGAAGACCATCAATGCGATTCTTCCAGTAGCTGACGACTTTGAGCGTGCGATGGCTAATCCTAGCGATGATCCCAAAGCAATCAAAGATGGCTTGGAACTGATCTTCAAGAAGTTTGTGAAAGCCCTTGATAGCCTTGGCGTAAAGAAGATTGAGACCAAAGATAAGGATTTTGATGTAGACTATCATGAAGCTATAGCTATGGTTCCTGGAAGCGATGAGCAGAAAGGTAAGGTGATCGACTGTGTTCAGACTGGTTATACCCTTAATGATAAAGTGATCCGTCATGCCAAGGTGGCAGTGGGACAATAAACAATTTGCTTAAAAACAAGAATGGCAAAAAGAGACTACTACGAGGTGCTGGGCGTGAGCAAAGATGCCTCGGCAGATGAAATAAAGAAGGCTTATCGTAAGCTGGCTATCAAGTATCACCCCGATCGTAACCCTGGTGACGAGACCGCAGCAGAGAAGTTTAAGGAGGCGGCAGAGGCCTATGACGTGCTACATGACGACAACAAGCGTCAGCAGTATGATCAGTTTGGTTTCAACGCTCCTGGTGGCGGCTTTGGCGGTGGCAGTCCGTTTGGTGCCGGAGGTGGATTCTCTATGGATGACATCTTCAGTATGTTCGGTGATGTGTTCGGTGGACATGCGGGTGGCTTCGGCGGCTTTGGTGGCGGAGCACAGACACGCGAATACCGTGGCACAGATCTCCGTCTGAAGGTGCGCCTCACGTTGCAAGAGATGGCAACGGGCGTGACCAAGAAGTTTAAGGTGCGTAAGGATGTACCTTGTGAACACTGTCATGGTACAGGCGCTGAGGCAGGTTCGTCAGCCGATACATGCCCCAACTGTCATGGCTCAGGTGTGGAGATACGTACCCAGCAGAGCATCTTCGGTATGATGCAGACGCAGACCACCTGTCATGTATGTCAAGGTGAGGGAACCATCATTAAGAAAAAGTGTCCTCACTGTCACGGCAATGGTGTGGTGAAAGGCGAAGAAGTGGTGGAGATTAACATCCCTGCCGGAATATCTGAAGGTATGGTGGTTAATGTTCCGGGTAAAGGTAATGCCGGTATACACAATGGTGTGGCTGGCAATATCCAGGTGTATATCACCGAAGAACCCAATGATACCTTTGTACGCCAAGGTCAAGACATCATCTATAACCTTCTGCTAGATATCCCTACGGCTACGCTCGGTGGCCAAGTGGAAGTGCCTACGCTCGATGGTAGTAATATCAAGATCAAGATTGAACCTGGTACGCAACCTGGAAAAACGCTCCGTGTACGTGGAAAAGGATTCCCTGCTATCAAAGGCTATGGTAGCGGCGTAGGTGATCTGATTGTACAGATTAGCGTTTATATCCCTAAGGAGTTGTCACGCCACGAAAGAAAGGCGATGGAAGAATTCCGTGATAGCGATAATTTCCAAGGAGATAGCAAGACCAAACACTCTATCTTTGAGAACTTCAAGAAACTGTTTCAGTAATCTAGATGCTGAAAGGCGAAGATAAAAACGTATGAACTATCAAGAGACCGTTTCATATCTCTATGCAAGCACCCCGGTTTTCGAACATGTGGGTGCTTCTGCATATAAAGAAGGGTTGAGCAACACCCTTGCGCTTGATGAACATTTTGGGCATCCCCACACTCGTTATGCGTGCGTACATGTTGCTGGTACCAATGGTAAGGGCTCGTGTTCTCACACGTTGGCAGCCATCCTACAAGCGCAAGGATATAAGGTGGGATTGTACACCAGTCCTCATCTCGTGGATTTCAGAGAACGTATCCGCGTCAATGGCGAGATGATTCCCGAACAAAGAGTTGTTGACTTTGTCAAAGATGAACGTTCGTTCTTTGAATCGCTGCATCCGTCGTTCTTCGAACTGACCACCGCTATGGCTCTTCTCTATTTTGCCGAACAGCAAGTGGATGTAGCAGTCATCGAGGTAGGACTAGGAGGCCGACTGGATTGTACCAATATCATCCAGCCTATCCTTTCTGTGATAACCAATATATCCCTAGATCATACCCAGTTCTTGGGTCATACGTTGGCAGCTATCGCTCATGAAAAGGCAGGAATCATCAAGCATGGTGTGCCCGTGGTGATAGGAGAGGATGTGGAAGAGACGCGTGAGGTGTTTAGCAAGCAAGCCTCTGCTATGCAAGCACCCATCGTTTTTGCTCAAGATAGTCCTATCGTGACGGCAGCTCGCGCCGATATGAAAGGTGGACGCGATTATGAAACCACTTGTTACGGAACGCTTCATGGTGAGCTAGGCGGCTCCTATCAAGACCGAAACACGAACACCATACTTACCGCTTGTCGCCAACTAGAAGCCATTCAGTGGATCAGTCCAGCGGAAACCGATTGCATCGTGCGTGGTATGGCAAATGTTTGTGAAGCAACTGGTCTGCAAGGTAGATGGCAAAAGATACATACCGCACCCTTGGCTATATGTGACACGGGGCATAACGTAGGTGGTTGGGAATATCTCGCACCACAGATCAATGCAGTGCCTTGTCAACTGAAGAGAATAGTCTTTGGTATGGTGGATGACAAAGACCTATCTGCCATTATGCAAATGTTACCCAAAGATGCCATCTATTATTGGACACAACCATCCTCTCATCGTGCTTTCCCGGTAGAGAAGGTGGCAGCTGAAGGAAAGCGCAATGCGTTGCTAGGCGATAGTTACCCTTCTGTGAAAGAAGCGTATGAGCATGCACTCACCGATGCAAGCCCCGACGACTTCATCTTTGTGGGTGGTTCGAGCTATGTTGTGGCCGATTTATTGTCATAAGGATTTAATAGTTTTTAACGAAGAATAGTAGGTCTTTTTGAGGTTTGTACTTGTCATATTCGTAGATTTTTAGTTACTTTGCAAAAAGAATAAGTATAACTAAAAACAATAAATATGACAAATACTGACGAAACGCAATTGCGTTGTGGGCTGAAAAGAGAAGATTTCCAGACCACAGTAAACGGAAAGCAAACAGATCTGTATGTCCTACGTAACGCTAAAGGCAATGAGGTTGCTTTTACCAACTACGGAGGAGCCATCGTTGCTATCATGATGCCCGATAAGAATGGTGAATATGCCAATCTGATTATGGGTCATGATAATATCCAGGATGTAATCAATTCGCCTGAGCCTTACCTGTCTCGATTGATTGGTCGTTATGGTAACCGCATCGCTAAAGGCACCTTCACATTGCACGGTAAGGAATATCGCTTGGCTACCAATGACGGACCTAACCACCTGCATGGCGGTAAGCATGGTTACAACGAACGCCTTTGGGACGTAACAAGAATGAGCGAGAATGCTTGCGTGCTGAAACTCATTAGCTCATACGGCGAAGAAGGATTCACAGGAGAGCTCGATATCTGGGTAGCTTACACTCTTACAGATGATGACGAACTGGTAATCAAATACCAAGCTCGAACCAATAAGAAAACCATTGTAAACCTTACACATCACGCATTCTTTGCATTAGCAGGTATCGCTAATCCAACACCTTCGGTAGAAAACGTGCTTCTACAGCTTAATGCCGATTTCTACTTGCCAATAGACAATACCTCTATTCCTACAGGTGAGATTCTTAAAGTGGAAGGTACCCCATTCGACTTCCGTACACCCAAAGCTATTGGTCAGGACATCAATGCTGATCATGAGCAGATCAAGAACGGAACGGGTTATGATCACAACTATGTATTGAACAAAAAGGAAGAAGGTGAACTGAGCTTTGCTGCCAAACTGTTGGAGCCTGTAAGCGGTAGAACGCTGGAGGTATATACCACAGAACCAGGCTTGCAGCTATATACGGGTAACTTCCTAGCAGGCATCACTGGCACACATGGTACCACTTATCCTAAGCGCTCTGCGGTTTGCCTTGAAGCACAACACTTCCCCGACACACCTAATCGTCCTTACTTCCCATCAGTGCAACTCAATCCTGGTGAGACTTATACCCAGAAGACCGTGTATAAGTTTGGTGTAGAAAAGTAAATCTTCTGTAGTTTAAAATCAATCATACAAAAAATAACAACAATGAGCAATACAAAACAAAGCGGAAATATCGTTGCTATCATCACAATGATGTTCCTCTTCGCTATGATCTCTTTCGTAACTAACCTTGCCGCCCCAATGGGTACCATTTGGGGTAACCACTATTCATGGGCAGGCATGATGGGTAACATGATGAACTTCCTTGCTTACCTGTTCATGGGTATCCCCGCAGGAACAATGCTTGTCAAGATAGGATATAAGAAAACTGCCCTTACCGCTCTTATCGTGGGCTTGGTGGGTATCTTCGTACAATATCTTTCAAGCAAAGTGGGTAGCGACATTACAGCATTCTCAGCAAACGGTCAAGAAGTAAAGGTCGATTTCGTTATCTATCTTCTTGGTGCTTTCATCTGCGGTTTCTGTGTATGTATGCTGAACACGGTGGTGAATCCAATGCTTAACCTCCTTGGTGGTGGTGGTAACCGTGGTAACCAGTTGATTCAAACAGGTGGTACGCTCAACTCATTGGCAGGTACGCTCACTCCTCTGTTCGTAGGTGCTTTAATCGGAACAGTAAGCAAAGATACCAGTATGTCAAATGTGTCACCTTTGCTCTTTATCGCAATGGGCGTATTTGCAGCATCGTTCCTTATCCTCATGTTTGTCAATATCAATGAGCCAGCACAGGCATCTAACGAAAACGTAGTGATGGAACATTCTCCACTTGCTTTCCGTCATTGCGTTTTGGGTATCGTTGGTATCTTCTTCTATGTAGGTATCGAGATTGGTATCCCTTCACAGATCAACTTCTTCTTGGCAAACCCCGTTGCAGAAGGTGGTTTAGGATTGGCAAATGGTGCTGCCATCGGTGGTGCTATCGCTGCGGTTTACTGGTTGCTGATGTTGGTAGGACGCTTTGCAAGTTCTCTTATCAGTGGTTCGGTAAGCACCCGCTCACAGCTGATTATCACCTCTGCTGTAGCTATCTTGCTGCTCGTGGTGGCTATCTTGCTGCCTGCTGAAAAGACAATCTCTATGCCTGGCTATAGTGTAACTGATGGTTTCACCATGTTTAATGTGCCAGCTAAGTGCTTGTTTATTGTTCTTTGCGGTCTATGTACCTCTGTGATGTGGGGTGGTATCTTCAACCTTGCTGTGGAAGGACTTGGCAAGTATGTACCAGCAGCTTCTGGTCTGTTCATGACTATGGTTGTTGGTGGTGGTGTGATGCCATTGTTGCAGAACCTCTTAGCTAAGGAGGTTGGCTACATCAACAGTTACGTGTTGGTTATCGCAATGCTTGCTTACTTGCTCTTCTACGCATTGATCGGTTGCAAGAACGTGAACAAAGATATCCCTGTGGATTAATTCTAATATTATAAATGAAAAGGGCAGAAACCATTTCTGCCCTTTTCGTCAACTACTAACCATTAAATTATATTAAGACAATGGACATCGAATTTGTAAGAAGTCGCTTTATTAAGCATTTCGACGGAAAAACCGGAAACATATATTTCTCACCTGGACGTATCAATCTGATAGGCGAACATACCGACTATAATGGTGGTTTCGTGTTCCCAGGTGCAGTGGATAAAGGCATCATGGCTGAGGTTCGCCCTAATGGAACCAATACGGTGATGTGTTATTCTATCGACTTGAAAGACCGTGTTGAGTTTAAGGTAGATGATCCACAAGGCCCTCGTGCTACTTGGGCACGTTTCATCTATGGTATGGTACAGGAGTTTCGTGCTTTAGGTGTGGACGTGAAAGGATTTAACATCGCTTTTGCTGGTGATGTGCCTTTGGGTGCTGGTATGAGTTCTTCTGCTGCAATGGAAAGTTGTTTCGGTTGTGCTCTGAATGATCTCTTCGGTGAGAACAAAGTGTCTAAGTGGGATATCGCTTTGGCAGGACAAGCTACCGAACACAAATATATCGGTGTAAACTGTGGCATTATGGATCAGTTTGCAAGTGTGTTTGGAAAGGAAGGCAAGCTGATGCGTTTGGATTGCCGTAGCCGTGAGTTCGAATATTTCCCATTCAATCCTAAAGGCTATAAGCTAGTACTTGTCAATTCAAAGGTTAAACACGAGTTGGCAGGAAGCCCATACAACGATCGCCGTAACAGTTGTGAGAACGTAGTGAAAGCACTTGGCGCTCATTTCCCAGAGAAGAAGTTTGAAACGCTTCGTGATGCTGATTGGGACGAACTGGAAGCGGTTAAGGGTGAAGTAAGTGCTGAGGACTATCAGCGTGCTCATTTCGTATTGGGCGAGAAGGACCGTGTCTTGGCCGTTTGTGACGCTTTGAATGCGGGCGACTATGAAACCGTGGGCAAGAAGATGTATGAAACTCATGAGGGCTTGAGCAAGGAATATGAGGTAAGTTGTGAAGAACTTGATTTCCTCAATGACGTTGCCAAGGAAGATGGCGTGACTGGTTCACGTATCATGGGTGGTGGCTTCGGTGGTTGCACCATCAACCTCGTTAAGGATGACCTTTATGACCACTTTGTTAAGGATGTAACGGAGAAGTTTGCTGCTAAGTATGGGCATGCTCCTGAAATCTATCCTGTTGTGATCAGCGAAGGTTCACATAAGGTTTGCTAATAGATCACCTTATTATATCTATGTAATGGCGGACAAAATCATTTGCCCGCCATTATTTTTCTAGTATTATAAACGTTTCATTTCCTTTTCGTTCGCATTCTGCCCCTTATATTTGTTCTTCTTTGGATTGAACGTATAAGATATGGTCAACATTACCTTGCGTGTATCTGCGTCAGCTTGCTTATCTAGATGAACGTCTTTTACACTCATCATCCAACTTTGATTGCGCGTGTGGAAGATGTCGTTGGCAGATAAGGCTATTTGCAAGCGTTTCTGCATAAAGTAACGTCGCACGGATAGGTCAATTCCCCATTGTGAATAAAGCTCGTTAGTCATCACGTGTCCACGTGTACTACCCGTAATATCAAGCGTCATCAACCAATTCTTTGAAGGGATAAACATGTTCTTCATCATATATCGGAAGACGGGTTTGTCGTAGTTTTCGTTGTAAAGAGAAAGCCATTGCTTGTCAAGGCCTATCGTGATGTTGGGTCTCCAAAAACTTACAACTGGTGCATAAGATAGATATGCATTGAAGTTGGAGATGTCTGCTTGGTGAGGACTGAAGATAAGAACTGGTCTGTCCGAGGTATAATGCTCTTTTGTATATACATATGTGTCTTTCTGATATGAATAGGTAAGTTCAAGAGTCAGATTGCGCCAACCGAATAGGTAACTCAAAGTGCTCGTTTTGCAATCTCCTAGCGTTGGATTTCCACCCTCTACCTCGTATGGTCCTACATATAGTAATGAACTGCGCAATTGTTTGTAAGGTGGACGCGTGATAGATTGAGCAAAGTCTAGCGACATAAACGTATTTCCATTGATGTTGTATGACAATGATATGTTAGGAGAGAAACTATTATCGGTTCTGCTTATGTCTTTATCCAGAATATCATTCTGCTTATATTCAAACTTTACTAGCTCCCAACGTAATCCTAGTTGGACCGCAAGTGCTTCCCAATTCTTTGTGTATGTAACAAAAGCAGCGTAGTTTTGTTGGCGGCTCTCATTCTTTGTTGACGGAATATAGGTACTGATGGCGTCATTCCCCATAGTGTATCGCTGACTATTGAAGGTGTAGCTATCTTCTGTTCCGATGTTCAGTTTGCCTGTTACAAAGGGAAATTCATAATAGAGCTTGCCTGCCCATAGGTTCGAACGCATTCCGGTAGTAGAAGGTACAATTTCATTTGCGTTGTCAGTATATAACGTTTGCGTCAGGTTGTTATCTCTATACCAGGTGTGTAGGTAGTTGCCATCAAAATGCAGTAATGAGCTGTTTTGAAACGAACCGTCATAGTAGATAGATACAAGGTGCTTTTCGGATTTACTATCTGTGTCTATTAATTTGCTGATAGAATCTTCTTTTGCTTCAAACACATTATCAATTTCTGTTCCTCCACTTTTCATGTGGGTCGGAGAATACGTGTATTGGTAATAACCACCAAACGATTGTCCTTTGTTGTTCCAATTGAAACCACCTTTAGCCGTTGTTGTGGATAACTTATTTCGCTGAGTTGTATTGTTACATAGTAGGTTTTGTTGCCCATTGTATAGAAAATCGGTTATGCTTTTTACTCTATTCTTGCTACCATTGTTGTTATACATGAACTGCCCGAAAACCTGACAATGAGTCCAGTTATAGCTAAGGTCTGCCATAACCATTTCATTCCAAACACGCTTTTTCGTTGTTTGTGAGGTTATTTTGCCGCTAAATCCTTTTACGAAAGAATGTTTGGTTTGTATTTTTACAACAGCTTTCATGTCGCTTCCATATTCAGCACCTGGTGAGGTGATGATTTGTATGTTTTTGATGTTTTCACTCTTTAATAGTTGTAGTTCGCTATTATCATGTACTGGTCGATTGTCTATAAAGAAAACTGGCTCGCCTTTCCCTACAACACTAATCTTTTCTTCGTCCATGTTAATGAACGGCAGACGTGCTAATACGTCATTTGCTGTGCCTAGTTGTGCCAGTTCTGTATTAGCAACGTTGGCAACGATGGTGTTACCTTTAATCCTTATCATGTTACGATGTCCTATTACCGTGACTTCTTCTAGCATCTTCGTCCATGCTATGGAATCGTTTGTTATTAGTGTGCTGTCGTTTTGTGCTAATGATACCAATGTCGTTATACACAATAACATTATCAATAATATTCGTCTCATACTTATTCTTGTTTATAAAAAACGGATGTAAGCTATTAATTATCCTTTTCGATGCAAAGGTATATAGATATATTTAGAAATTTATTGCAAATATCCGAGAAAATATTGCAAATATTCTATTTGAGGTAAAATATGCGTTGATCTTTGTTGGGATAATTAATATTTCTGACTAATTTTGTAATCAAAAAAGTGAGATATGGAGCATTTAGGAATTCAGACAATTCGCATATCCGGCAGACTAATGGATAACTTATATCTGACTAAGGATGATATATACATAGCAAATATTAATACTACATATCCTAGAATATGTGATATTATTTGTACAATGCATACTCATAATTTTTATTATTTAGTATGGATAGAAAAAGGAGGCTTTAAATATTATGTTGATGTAAACGAATATGATGTTCAAGATAACTCAATCTTAATGCTTTCTCCTGGGCAAATGCATCGTTTTGCAAGTGTGTCAGGAGCGTCTGGTTTAGCAATACATTTCACCGAAAGTTTTTTCAGAAATCTAAATTCGGATTTGGCTAACTATATTAAAAATAATATAATGAAAGAAGTTCCAGTGTTGCATATATGCGAAAAGCGTAACGCAGAAAAAATCAAGAGATTGATAGGGGATATAGAAAACTTGTGTGATAAAAGAGAAAAAACCATGTCATCTGCCGTATGTACATATTCTACGCTTACGCTATTGTTATGTGTAATAGGAGATACGAAGGAGTATAAAGACCTAAAATTGGAATCAAAAGCAAATGAAAATCCTAATCGTTCTCTTTATTTAGATTTTATGCAGTTGGTAGAATCTAATTTTAATAAGCATCATATGGTGCACTTTTATGCGGAAAGACTCAATGTTAGTTTAAATATTCTCAATGAATGCTGTAAGACCAATGCAGCAATGACTCCTTATGTGGTGATAAGTAATCGTATTATACAAGAAGCCAAACGATTGCTTTTGTTTACAGAAATGAGGAGTGGTGAGATTGCTGCCCTGTTGGGATTCTCTGAACAATCTAATTTCGTAAACTATTTTAAGAGATTTGTAAATTTGTCTCCTACTGAGTTTAGAAATATCAACAAGCAAAAGTAATACAATGTTCCAACGGCATCTTTCTAATCTATAACTGAGTTCTGCAATTTTGATACAACCACATAAAAAACACGAATTAATACTTCTTCTTCCGAAAAAGCACAGTTTCACGTGAATCCCTTTGTTTTAGAGTTCTATTACCGAATAGTAGACACAATGTCGCAGGAATGTAACCTAAAAGAAAGATACAATAGGAGCAACCAATTCTGTGCCGTTTAGGTTGTTCCTATTGTATCTTGCTATGCTTTGCTCCTTCTTGCTAGATGAGCTTTATTTCATATCAAACACCAATTGTCCTCCTTGCATAAGATCCTTATGGGTAAAGAATGTGCGTTTAAGTGCTTTGCCGTTAAGCTTGGTAGATTCTACAAGATATTTGCCATCGTTATGATTGTTAGCTTGGATGGTGAATGTCTTATTGTTGGGGAGATGGATGGTTACTTTGTCAAACAATGGTGTACCAATCTCATACTGACAACTCACGGGGTTGAAGGGATAGAAACCCATAGCGTTGAACACGTACCACGCTGACATCTGTCCACAATCCTCATTGCCACATAAGCCAGCGGGAGAGGCATTGTATAGTTGTGTGACGATTTCGTGAACGTATTGTTGCGTCTTTTGCGGTTGTCCCACCTTATTGTAGAAGTAAGCTGCATGATGGCTAGGCTCATTGCCGTGTGCATATTGACCTATCATACCGGTGCTGAATAGCGGAAGGTCCTCTGATGATTTGGGAGAGTAAGTGAAGAAACTATCCAGCTTCTCTACAAAGCGTTTCTTGCCCACTAGCTTGATTAAGCCCTCAGGGTCTTGTTGTACATTCCACATATAGTGCCAACCATTGCTCTCGCATATATGCGACGTATATTCGTCAGGCGAATAGTTGGGTTGGAAGTTGCCCTTACTATCACGTGGTTGCATAAATGTAGAAGCAGGGTTGTATACGTTACGATAGTTTTGTGCGCGACGACTGAATGTCTTGTAAACATCATTCTTGCCAACGGCTTTAGCTAGTGCTGCGATACAAGCATCATCATAGGCATACTCTAGCGAACGAGACAAAGACCAATCGTCGCCAAGTGTTGGTTCTTTTACATCGTAAGGAACATAACCTAGCTTCTTATACAAACCGATGCCACGATACTCGTCTAGGTTAGCGGTCTTTACACACTGGTCCAGTGCTTCTTGCTTGTCAATGTTGGGCACGTCTTTCAAGATAGCCTCTGCAATGACCGATGCAGCGTGATAGCCAATCATCATGTCGGTTTCCGAAGCCCACATGTTCCATACGGGAAGTCTGCCATTCTCTTTGCTGAAAGCCAAGAGCGAGTTGACCATGTCGCTTGCCATGTTAGGTATCAGAATGTTGTATAGCGGATGTGCTGCGCGATAGGTATCCCAAAGCGAACACGTCTCATAGATGTTTCTTCCCTTGGCATAATGCACCTTGTGGTCAGCACCCATATAAGCACCATCCACATCGTTGAAGAGGGTAGGGGCGCTCATTGCGTGATATAGCGCGGTGTAGAATGTGGTTTGCTGCTCGTCGCTTCCACCTTCTACCTCAATCAGCCCAAGCATCTTGTTCCATGTTTGCTCCGCCGCGCTGCGATAATGCTCAAAGTCATCGTTGGGCGCTTCTGCTTGTAGGTTGCGCGTAGCTCCCTCGTTGCTTACGGGCGAGAGCGCTGTGCTTACCACCAGTTGGTCTGGGCCGTTGGTATCAAACTGTATGTAAGCGATATATCCCGTACCTTGTGGCTTGCTTTGTGTAGGTGATGTCTCATATTTAATAGACTGGATAGGTTGTGAGAAACGAGTTCTGAACCACACCTTCTGATTGCGTGCCCATCCGTCAGAGAAACGATAACCCTCAATGGTGTGGTCATCCACCTGGGTGATTTTGGTGTCAACGGTTGCGTCCCAGTTCATCGCTTTAGCTAGATTGAGAATCACCATGCGTTGTTTCCCATTGTGTGGGAAAGTGTATCGTTGTATACCGCAACGATTAGTTGACGTGAGTTCCACATTGATATTATAGTCGGTCAATCTCACTTGATAGTACCCCGCATGCGCTATCTCGTCCTTGTGTGTAAAGGTCGAATAGATGCCTAGAGGTTCTTCTGCTTTTTTAAAAGGAAGAGTTACTGGTAGGAATGAAATGTCATACAAGTCGCCTGCGCCCGTGCCTAGTAAGTGCGTATGGCTGAATCCGGCAATGGTGCTATCCGGGTAGAAGTAGCCCGCGATGCGATCCCATCCAGGCAGACCATTGTCCGGACTTAGCTGAACCATTCCGAACGGAGCTTGTGCACCAGGATAGGTGTTTCCGGTATAGTCGGTACCGATTAGTGTGTTCACCTTTGTTGCATAATCTTTATTGGTTTGGCCCATAGCAGATGTGGCTAAACACAATGTTAAGATTAAGATAGCAAATAACTTTGTTTTCATTTGTTAAAGATTGATTAAAAGATTGTTCCATGGGCTTTAAGCCGTACTTCGTTGTAGAGGCTTTAAGCTTGATGCAAAGGTAACAAAATAAAATGAATTACTTATTATTTTGCTTAATCCCTTTTTTTGTTTAAATTTGCAGAAAACTAACAAACATTACCTAGTTATGAATGACAAGAAATTAATGGAACGTGCAGCTAACAATATCCGCATTTTAGCTGCGTCCATGGTTGAAAAGGCTAATTCCGGTCACCCAGGCGGTGCTATGGGTGGTGCCGACTTTATCAACGTTTTGTTTTCTGAATTCTTAGTCTATGATCCTGACCAACCCGAATGGGCTGGCCGTGACCGTTTCTTCCTTGATCCAGGACATATGTCACCTATGCTATATAGTGCGCTCACCCTGCAGGGAAAGTTTGGTATTGAAGATATCAAGCAGTTCCGCCAGTGGGGATCCATCACTCCTGGTCATCCCGAGCGCGATCTAGAGCATGGCGTAGAAAACTCATCTGGTCCTCTAGGACAAGGCCATGCCTTTGCCGCTGGTGCTGCCGTAGCAGAGAAGTTCCTTGAAGCTCGCGTAGGTCACACTATGATGCAGCACAAGGTGTACGCATATATCAGTGATGGTGGTATCCAGGAAGAGATTAGCCAAGGTGTAGGACGATTGGCAGGCAACTTAGGTCTGAACAATCTGATTATGTTCTACGATTCCAATGGCATTCAGCTCTCTACCGAATGTGGTGCAGTGATGAACGAAGACACAGCTAAGAAATATGAGGCATGGGGATGGAACGTGCTCACTATTAATGGTAACGATGCTGATGAGGTGCGTCAAGCCCTTCAGACAGCACATAAGGAGACCAAGCGTCCAACCTTGATTATCGGTAACACCGTTATGGGTAAAGGCGCTCTCAAGGCTGATGGCACAAGCTATGAACATAATGTGAAGACACACGGCGCTCCTTTAGGAGGAGATGCTTTTGCCAATACTATCAAGAACCTTGGTGGCAATCCCGAAGATCCATTCCAGATCTTCCCCGAGGTAAAAGCGCTCTACGATCATCGTCGTGAAGAGTTGCGTAAGATTGTGGCCGAACGTCATGCCGAAGAGCAGAAGTGGGCTGAAAGCAATCCTACAGAAGCGCAACAGCTACAAGACTGGTTCTCAGGCAAAGCACCTGTGATAGACTGGAGTGGCCTAGAACAAAAGAAGGATAGCGCTACCCGTGCTGCTTCTGCTGCTTGTCTCGGCCTCTTGGCAAAGCAAGTGCCTAACATGATCTGTGCATCTGCTGACCTTTGCAACTCGGATAAGACCGACGGCTTCCTCAAGGAGACCCACTCGCTTACCCGCGACGACTTCTCTGGCGCATTCTTCCAGGCAGGCGTTAGCGAGCTCACCATGGCATGTATGTGCATCGGTATGATGTTACATGGCGGTGTGATTGCAGCTATGGGTACGTTCTTTGTCTTCTCTGACTATATGAAACCAGCTGTGCGTATGGCAGCTTTGATGAAAGTGCCTGTGAAGTTTATCTGGACACACGATGCCTTCCGCGTAGGTGAGGATGGTCCAACCCATGAACCTGTAGAGCAGGAAGCACAGATTCGTTTGATGGAAAAGCTTCAGAACCATGCCGGTGAAGACTCAGTGCGTGTGTTCCGTCCAGCAGATAGCGATGAGACCACCGTTTGTTGGCAGATGGCTATGGAGAACATGGAAACTCCTACTGCGCTGATTCTTTCTCGTCAAGGCATCAAGAGCCTCCCCGCAACTAACAACTATAACAACGCACGCAAGGGCGCTTACATCGTAGCCGAATCAGATGACATCTATGATGTGATTCTCCTTGCAAGCGGCTCTGAGGTAGCAACGCTCGAGGCTGGTGCCGAATTGCTGCGTAAGGATGGCGTTCGCACACGTATCGTGAGCGTTCCTTCTGAAGGCCTCTTCCGTCGTCAACCCATCGGCTATCAGGAAAAGGTGATACCTAAGAACGCAAAGGTGTTCGGTCTCACTGCCGGTTTGCCAGTTACCCTGGAAGGATTGGTAGGTCACCAAGGCAAGGTGTTTGGTATGAAGAGCTTCGGCTTCTCTGCGCCTTACAAGGTGCTTGATGAGAAACTGGGCTTCACAGCAGAGAACGTCTACAAGGAAGTGAAAGAACTCTTTAAACAAGATTAAATACTCTAACCTAATCACGTTGCGTGTCCCCTTTGGCTCACGCAACCCTAACTAACAGTAAAGCTTATGGAAATCAAGACCGTTGGTATTGCTTGCGATCACGCAGGCTTCCCATTAAAGAAATTTGTGATTCAGTATTTGGAGCAACACAATTATACGTATAAAGACTTTGGTTGCAACAGCGACTTGAGTTGTGATTATCCCGACTATGCACACCCCTTGGCTGCAGCCGTGGAGAGTGGCGAGGTTTATCCCGGTATTGCTATCTGCGGTAGCGGCGAAGGCATGGCCATCACGCTCAACAAGCATCAAGGAGTACGTGCCGGCTTGGCATGGAACAAGGACGTAGCCGAACTTATACGTCAGCACAATGATGCCAATGTCTTGGTGCTACCAGGACGTTTTATCGATAACAAGACGGCTGAAAAGGTGTTGGATGCATTCTTCAAAGCTAGTTTTGAAGGTGGACGCCACGAGCGCAGAGTGAACAAGATTGCGCTCCCCGTTGCCGATTAATTGATAGAACAATCATTCTTCCAGTGGCGAAGCCTAGAAGCATAAAACCCTCTTAGCTATCCGCCAACAATAGAAGTTTAACCCAGCGTGGACAATTTCATAACACGCCCTAATCCAAAACGGTATGGAGAAGCATATCCTTGTTCCTCTATATCGTCTTGGATTTTGTTATTTTATACACAATGAAAAAGTATCTTTCCTTAGTAATCCTATTACTTACAGCTTGCAACGTGTTGGCTACGGATCATCATTTCTTAAACGACCCTAGCTATCGACAAGCAGTGAACAGTTCCTTCACGGAGCGAATGAAGATGTTTTCGCCTTCGTGCTTCCAAACCAAAGGACTGAAAACCAATGAGACCGAGCTTGAAGCACTCCAGTTTCTCTATGCTTACATGCCCTTGGCTGACCTGACCGACTATACCACATCGTTCTTCCTAGCCAATGTGCGTAAGTCGTTACAAGCCCAAAGCGAGATGGCTTGGGGTGCGAAGGTGCCCGAGCGCGAGTTCCGCCATTTCGTGTTGCCTATCCGTATCAACAATGAGAACCTTGATAGCTTCCGCATCGTATATTACGAAGAACTGAAAAACCGCGTTAAGGGCCTCGGCATGAAAGACGCCATCCTTGAGGTCAACCATTGGTGTCATGAGCGTGTCACCTATCAGCCCGCTGATGCGCGTACCTCTGCGCCCATGGCCACCATCCGAACCACCACCGGTCGTTGCGGTGAGGAAAGTACGTTTACCGTGGCAGCCCTTCGCGCCGTAGGCATTCCGGCTCGCCAGGTGTACACCCCTCGTTGGGCACACACTGATGACAATCACGCTTGGGTTGAGGCTTGGGCAGATGGTCAGTGGTACTTTATCGGTGCTTGTGAACCCGAAGCAGTCCTCAATCTAGGTTGGTTTAATGCACCCGCTTCTCGTGCGCTCTTGATGCACACCCGTGCGTTTGGCAACTATGATGGTCCTGAGGAAGTGGTGCTACGCACAAGCAACTATACTGAGATCAATCTGATAGACAATTATGCTAAGTCTGCCCGCATCGACTTTAAGGTTGTCGACCAAAACAATCGTCCTGTGACCGATGCGCGTGTCGATTTTAAGATTTACAATTATGCCGAGTTCTACACCGCAGTGACCAAGTACACCGACAATCAAGGCGAGACCTACCTCTCTGCTGGCCTCGGTGATATGCTCGTTTGGGCATCAAAGGACGGCAAGTATGGTTACCAGAAAGCCACCTTTGGTAAGGATAAGCAGGTAACGGTACGTATCAACAATGATGGTGACGCTGCTCGATCTGAAGATCTTGACCTTGTGCCACCTCCAGAGAAACTCAATCAGCCCGAAGTGACACCAGAGCAAGCTAGTCATAACAAGATGCGCTTTGCCCAAGAAGACTCTATCCGTAACGCTTACATCTCACGCACCTTCTATCCAAAGGATGGTACGTCTCCATATGCGTCCTATTTCCTAAAGGCTAAAGGCAACTGGCGCACGATAGAGGCGTTCCTCTCTCGCCACAAGGATCAGAGCGGTCGTGCTCTCGCTATCCTCAACACGCTTAGCGATAAGGATCTTCGTGATATTCGCCCCGAGATTCTCGAGGATTGTTTTGCTAACACCAGCAATCAGGTCAGTCCACGCGTGGAGGACGAGATGCTCCTAGCACCATTCAAGTGTAAGATAGAGAAAATGTTTGATGCCAAGACGGTGAAGAAGTTTCAGGCTAATCCGATGTTGCTTGCCGATTGGATCAAGACCAACATCCGTCTCAACCCCGATACTAAGGCGCTACGCATTGCACAGACGCCTATGGGAGCGCTCACCTATAAGATGACCGACCCACGTTCACGTGCCATCCTCTTTGTGGATATGGCGCGTAGCTTGAACATCGAGGCTAAGCGTGATACCATTACAGGCTCTCTCCAATATCGTAAGGATGGCAAATGGACCATCGTAGATTTTGATGCCAAAGACCAAGCTACCTCCCATAAGGGTACGTTGGTGCTGACCTATGAGCCTAATAAGTACTTGGATAATCCGCTCTATTATAACCACTTCAGCATCAGTAAGCTAGAGAATGGTGTTACCGAACTGCTCAACTTTGAAGAACAAAGCGACAATAAAGAGCCTACCAGTTGGCGTAACACCTTCAAAGAAGGCTTTGCTTTAGAAGCAGGAACCTATCTGCTCACTAGCGGTACACGTCTTGCTAACGGCAGTGTGCTAGCTCACAATGAGCGCTTTGAGGTTAAGGAGGGTCAAACCACCACTTTGCCTCTTGTGATGCGCCAAAACGCACATGAGATATCAGTGATAGGTAGTTTCAATGCTGAGTCGATGTTTACCCATGATGGTAAGAGCGTGAGCCTACTATCACAAACCAATCGTGGCTATTATATCATTGGTCTCATCGGTGTAGGTCAAGAGCCTTCTAACCACGCCCTCCGTGACATCGCCAAGGAGGCTGAAGCCTTCAATGCTTGGGGACGTCCATTGGTGCTTCTCTTTGAGAGCGAGGCCGAAGCTAAGAAGTATGAAGCTGCTACCTTTGGAAATCTGCCCACCAATATCATCTATGGCATAGACGCAGATGGAAGCATACGTAAGCAGATTGTTGAGAATATGAAGCTCAGCAGCGCCACACAGCTTCCTATCTTCTTGATTGCTGATACGTTCAATCGTGTGGTGTTTAGCTCACAAGGTTACACCATCGGTCTAGGTGAACAGATGAAGAATATCATCAACAAGCTACAATAAGCTAGCCATTAAACCTTTATGTCCGCACCTTTTTGGTAGCGAATAAAGCTTTATCAGAACATAGTGATTGCACCCGAGATCTTGTTTGATAGACCTCGGGTGTTTTCGTGTTTTATAAGTTAGCTGAAAGTTTATCATATCTTCTTCCTAAAAAGCCCACTTTTAGTTGACAATTGATGTTTAAAATGTAAATAAACAGTCAAAGAAAATGCCCCTTCTAAATCTAGTGAAATAGAAATGTACAATTCATCTACGTTTCACATTCTTTCCCTAAATGCTTGTCGATTTCCCAAAACCTATCCTTTTAGCACCCAATAGAGCCCCTTTTGGCTTCCAAAAGAGCCTCTTTTGCAAGGCGATAAAGCCTACATTGCGGTGGTTTTTGGGCGTTTTTGAGGCAAAATTACGGCTTTTCTGAATCACAAAAACGCATCGTTTGATGTAGAGTGTTGATATTTAGGTAATTGCATTTTGAGCAAATTTGAAGTAGATTTGTATGCTCCTACAGAATAAGCGAAGCATGAAAGGGTGTTTGTAAAACTATTTGATTAATATAAAATCCCTTGTTGCTAATCCCTGTTCTTCTACTAATCCCTCTCTGCTGCCCCTTAAATGAAAAAATAGCCGATATGCACCTGTAGGCATACCGGCTATTGTGAATCTATGGACAAAGCCTCTTACTCCATTCTTCCATATTTCATCTCATCTCCGTTCTTGTCATATTTCTTGCGCTTGCCAGTGGGAGGAGCAGTCAAGGTGATACGCACCACATGGGTTCTGTGCAAGCTACGGTTGACACTCTCTTCGAAAGCATCCATGTGTTGAGGCAAGAATCGTTTGCTGATGGCATATAGTCCTTTCTTCTTCTCTTCATCATCGGTCACAATCTCGGCACGTCCTTGAGCCATCGCCGATCTATACTCTAACGTGAACGAGCCATCTTTGGGCCCCACCATCGGCTTACATTGGGATACGGCAGATAGCCAAACCATAGGATTATGTTTGATGCAGTCAAGCTTATCTCCCTCCAACGCCGCATGAAAATACCAAACGCCCTCATCGCCCTCTGCTAGCGAAAGAGGCACGCCATAGGCTGTTCCGTCCTCACGGGTGAAACTCACCGTGATGAATGGTGCATGACGAAGAACGTCTGCAGCCCAATCGGCATCCATCTCTCTGCTTTTCTTTCTCATATTGCTTCTGTATATATGGTAAACGAAAGAGCGAGGAACAGCTTTTCTAGGTCTCTGTCCTCGCTCTATGTGTTATTTATAACCCGTCTTAATCGAGCTTCAAGCTCTTCTTGATAGCCAGGATCTTCTCGTCAGCACGTTTCTCACATGCTAGATAATCCTCAGCTGTGTTCATGGTGTCTTTCACCTCAAGGTAGAACTTGATCTTTGGTTCTGTGCCTGAAGGACGAACGCTTACCTTGGTGTCATCAGTGCAGAACCACTGAAGCACGTTGCTTGTAGCAGGCATATCAAGCTTAACCTTAGAACCATCTTGCTTGGTAGCCTCAAGGTTTTGGAAGTCTTTCCATAGGCATACCTCTGAGCCACCGAACTCCTTTGGAGGATTGGCACGGAAGTCTTTCATCATTTGCTGAATCTCCTCTGCACCACTCTTACCTGGGCGTTCTACGTTGATGGTAAACTCTTTGCTGTAACCATACTCCAAGTAGATGTCCATCAAGATGTTATATAAGGTCTTGCCATGATCCTTAGCATAAGCACAGATCTCGGCTAGGAGAGAACATGCGCTGACAGCGTCCTTGTCACGAACAAAGTCTTCAGCCAAGAAGCCGTAGCTCTCTTCGCCACCTCCAATGTATTGTTGCTTGCCTTCAGAGATAGCTATCTCGCGTGCAATCCACTTGAATCCAGTGAAGCAATCGCGCATCTCAATCTGGTTCTTCTCAGCAATCTTCTTGATAACCTCAGTGGTAACGATGGTCTTAACGATGAAGTCGGTAGGTTGCATCTTGCCCACAGCCTTACGATTGGTGATGATGTACCAAAGGAAGATCAATGCGGTCTGGTTACCATTGATAAGCACCCACTCGCCCTTATCGTTCTTGCAAGCCATACCTACGCGGTCAGCATCAGGGTCGCTGGCCATCAAGATGTCAGCATCTAGCTCCTTAGCGTCACGCAAACCTAGTGTCAATGCCTCTGCAAACTCAGGGTTAGGACGATCTACGGTGGGGAAGTTGCCGTCTTTGACCATTTGCTCCTTCACGCAATGTACGTTGTCAAATCCCCAGAATGCCAACGAGCGTGGTATCATTGTCATACCAGCTCCGTGCAGTGGTGTGTATACAATCTTGAGGTCGTGCTGATTCTTGATTACCTCGGGGTCAATGCAGATACCCTTAATCTCTTCCAAGTAGGGCTTATCAACGTCTTCACCTACCATCTGGATAAGTGCATCGTTGCCTTCAAACTTCACGTCCTCAATCTTAACAAGGTTCACCTCGTCAATGATACCTTTGTCATGTGGAGCCAATACCTGTGCACCATCTTCCCAGTAAGCCTTGTAACCATTATATTCGCGTGGGTTGTGACTTGCGGTAAGGTTCACACCAGCTTGCGCTTTGAAGTATCTGATAGCGTAAGAACACTCAGGTGTAGGACGCATCTCTTCGAAGAGATATACCTTTATGCCGTTAGCAGAGAAGATGTTGGCAACGGTTTTGGCAAAGACATCAGAGTTGTTACGGCAGTCATAACATACCACAGCGCTGATTTGCTCCTTGTCCTTGAAGTTCTTCTTGAGGTAGTTGGCAAATCCTTGGGTTGCCATACCTACGGTATATATGTTCATACGATTGGAACCAGCACCCATAATGCCACGAAGGCCGCCAGTACCAAACTCGAGATCGCGGTAGAAACACTCAATAAGATTGGTTTTGTCTTCATTGTCTAGAAGAGCTTGTACCTCTTTTCTAGTTTCTTCGTCAAAAGCAGGGGATAACCATTGCTTTGCTTTCGCTTCACATTGAGCGATCAACTCTTGATTATTTTCCATTTGTTAGCGTTATAAATAAGTTCTAGATATTTTTATTTGCAAATATAATCATAAAATTTTTAATAGGTATGGGGCTTCGATTGTTTTTTTGTATTTTTGCATCCGTTTTATAAATATTGTAGTATGCAGTTGAACTTTGTAGGGCCTGGCTTGGCGATAGCCACTCTTCTGATCATCGGTTTGTGCCATCCGTTGGTTATCAAAACCGAATATTATTTTGGTACGCGTCCTTGGTGGATTTATCTTGTAGTGGGGTTGGCTTGTATAGTAGCTGCATTGTTTGTTAACGAGACGGTGTTCTCGGCATTGTTAGCTATCACAGGAGCTAGCTTGCTTTGGGGTATTGGCGAGCTTTTCTCACAGAAAAAACGTGTGGAGAAAGGTTGGTTTCCTATGAATCCAAAGCGTAAGGATGAATATAAATCTCAAAATCCATCTTAAAAAACTCATAGCCTAAGATGAAAGCATTACTCATCCTTGTGGGTAAGACTCGTGACAAACTTTATAGTCATGCCATTGACGACTATAAGGGTAGGATAGGGCATTACGTTCCCTTTGATTTGGTTACTATACCCGAACTAAAAAACACCTCGTCGCTTACCGAGCAACAACAGAAAGATAAAGAGGGAGAGCTGATTATGTCTCATATTCAGCCTTCAGATGTGGTGGTGCTGCTTGATGAACGGGGAGTGGAGCAACGATCGGTCGACTTTGCTAAATGGTTGCAGAAGATGCAGAACACGGCACGCAGACTGATTTTCGTTATCGGTGGACCTTATGGCTTCTCCTCACAAGTGTACCAACGAGCTAACCATCAGGTGTCGTTATCCAAGATGACGTTCTCTCATCAGATGGTGCGACTGATCTTTGTGGAGCAACTCTATCGTGCTTGCACCATCATCAAGGGTGAACCCTATCATCATGAATAACTTTCGGGGTTAGAAAGTGTAGTTGAATCCCAACGATAAGTATTCCTTAAACTGCATATATCCGTGATGATCATCACGGGTTCCGCCATCGTCAAAGCGAGGATAGATGAAGAGCTTGGCGCTGATATATCGGTTGAAGGTTAGCGTGAAGGTGTTTTCCCATTCTAGCTCCGCACGTTCGTAGGTGGTGTAACCATAGAGACGTGTCTTCCATAGAAGGTTCTCTATCAGTTTCCACTCAAGATCTACGGTAAACTCGGAACCGAAATCGTTCAAGAATCGTTTGTCTTCGTCTATACCTAATCGGCTTGCCAAGGAACGTATCCTGGTGTATTTCATGTTATAAGCCAAGGGAGCAAGGTGGAAGGTACCCTTCAGCTTGTGATTCAACCAGTCCACTGCGTAATCCATACCAAGCGAAAGGTTAAGGTTGAGAGGTGCTAAGAAATCAGAATATAGGGTAGCGTCATTCGCCTTATAGCTGTGGGTGAACTGTGTGTATCCGATAAACTGCAAGGTGTAGTACCACTTCTTGGTAGCTTGGAGACCTAGCTTAGAGGTGAGACGGATAAGGTCTTCGGTGGTTTTGAAGCTATGAAGCGAATCGGAACGAGAACTCTGCATACCAAATTTGAGCTCGAGCTTGTTCTCCCATTTCACCTTCTGCTTGTTGTTATAGTTGGCCTCTACGCTGATAGCACCCAAAGCGGAGTAGTTGCTCTCACCGCCTTGATACCAGTTGCCCGATACATAGTTTTGCATAAACTGCAACGAGTAGTCGCCACGATACGTCCAAAAGTTTGGTTTATGTATCGCGATGTCAAACTTGGTCAAGTTTGGCTCAAGCGGTTTTGCCTCAGGTTCTTCCACTATGGTAGGTTCGGTCTGTATGGGACTAAGAATCTTATCCATGTTATTGCGTTTCTGCTTAAGCTGACTGCCCGTAGCAGCGACGCGCTCTGGATGATTCAGATATAGATCTATCATCGTTTGGTTGACCAGCGACATCCAAGGGTTGGTCGTGGTGGGTGTCTCACCAAACGCATTGCCTACCTTCTCTTTGTAGAACGTAGGCGGGATAAATAGTGGCGCAATGATGCTTTGTGCTTTAGCGGTGCGGTCTACAACATAATCGGTAGATGCGCTATCCCCTAATAAGCGCTGCTTTAAGGCGGATAACGAATCGGTATACTCCTTTACTATAGAAGGCGTCTCGCTGTGAACAGTGCCATGGTGATTGCCTCGAGACCCATACCACTGGGCATGAGCAGATCCAGCCAATGCCAAAAGGCACATGGAAAGTACAAATTTAATGCTACGAAATTGTTCCATACTATGAGGGCAAAGTTACAAATAAAAGTCGAAACACCTTTGCTTCATTCATTATTTTATTGTAATTTTGCAACTTGTTATAACAAATATCTCTTACATCGTGTCTGAAACAAAGTACATTTTCGTGACTGGCGGTGTTGTATCATCGCTTGGTAAAGGAATTATTTCGTCATCCATTGGTAAACTTCTTCAAGCAAGGGGTTATAACATTACCATCCAAAAGTTTGATCCATACATTAATATCGACCCCGGAACGCTCAATCCGTATGAGCATGGTGAGTGTTACGTGACCGTAGATGGAATGGAAACCGACTTGGACTTGGGTCATTATGAGCGTTTTACGGGTATCCAAACCACTAAAGCCAACTCAATGACTACCGGTCGAATCTACAAAAGCGTTATCGACAAGGAGCGTCGTGGCGACTATCTAGGTAAGACCATCCAGGTGGTGCCCCATATCACGGATGAGATTAAGCGCAATATCAAACAGTTGGGTGAGAAGTATCACTACGACTTTGTTATAACCGAGATTGGAGGAACAATCGGTGATATTGAGAGCGCGCCCTACATGGAGGCTATCCGACAGATGAAGTGGGAGCTAGGAAAGCGTGCTATCAATGTACACCTTACTTATATTCCATACCTTCGTGCTGCGGGTGAGCTCAAGACAAAGCCTACTCAGCATAGCGTGAAAGAGCTACAGAGCGTCGGTATACAACCAGATGTGCTGATTCTACGTACCGAGATGCACCTCGATGACAATGTTCGAAAGAAGGTTGCCGCTTTCTGTAACGTTGATTTCGATTGCGTTATTCAGAGCGAGGACTTGCCAAGCATCTACGAAGTGCCTGTGAATATGCAGAACCAAGGTCTGGATACGGCTATCCTTCGTAAGTGCGGCGAAACGATTGGCGAGACACCAGCGCTTGGTCCTTGGCGTTCGTTCTTAGATCGCAGAGCAAAGGCTACCGAAGAGGTACATATCGGATTGGTAGGTAAGTATGATTTGCAGGACGCATATAAGAGTATTCGTGAGAGTTTGTCACAAGCCGGTACTTATAACAACCGCAAAACGGTTCTCACCTTTATCAATTCGGAAACGCTAACAGAGGAGAACGTGGCCGAGATGTTGAAGGGACAGGATGGTATTGTGGTTTGTCCAGGATTCGGACAACGCGGTATCGAAGGCAAAATCGTAGCGGCTCATTACACCCGTACGCATAACATTCCTACCTTTGGTATCTGCCTTGGTATGCAAATGATGGTGATTGAGTTTGCCCGTAACGTGCTAGGATATGCCGATGCTAATAGTCGCGAGATGGATAGCAAGACCCCACACAACGTGATAGATATCATGGAAGAGCAGAAGAATATCACCAATATGGGTGGTACGATGCGTCTTGGAGCTTACGAGTGTGTGCTCAAACAAGGCTCACGTGTCTTCGATATCTATAAGAAAGAACATATTCAGGAACGCCATCGTCATCGTTATGAGTTCAATAACGACTTCGAAAAGGAATACGAGAAGAACGGTATGCAGTGCGTGGGACGCAATCCGGAGAGCAATCTTATCGAGATTGTCGAGATAGCAGGACTCAAATGGTACATCGGTACACAGTTCCACCCCGAGTATCAGAGTACCGTGCTTAAGCCCCATCCTTTGTTCTTAGACTTTATCAAGGTGGCTAGTAAGCAAGGTTAACAACTGATATTATTAATTGTACTCAGTATATTAAGCAAAAACTCTAAAGATTATCAATGGATAAGAATACAATCCTAGGCTTTATCCTTATCGCCCTCGTGCTATTTGGGTTTGCTTGGTGGCAACAGCCATCCGACGAACAGATAGCACAACAACGTAAAGAGTTTGTCGAAGACTCGTTGCGTCAAGTGAAAGAGAAGCAAAAGCAAGCACAGAAAGATGCCGCACAGAAGCAGCAACAGCAGATCGCGCAGACGGATACAACCGCTTTGTTCCACTCTGCAGCAACTGGAACTGCCCAAGATGTGAAGTTGCACAACAATAGTTTGGAGCTTACCTTTTCTACAAAAGGTGCTTGTATGACCAAAGCGGTTATCAAAAACTATGTTGGTCATAATATAAAGGTAAAGGACGGATCTCAAGATAGCAAAGATCTCACCCTCTTCGAAGGCAAGGATCAGAGCATGAACTACCTCCTCGCAGGTAAGGAATTCAACATCGAGACACAAGATCTTTACTTCACGCCATCTCAGCTCACTGACACTACGGTGACCTTTACAGCTACTGCTGCACCTGGCAAGACTCTTACGCTAACCTATACGTTGGGTAAGGACTATCTGCTTAGTGCTTCTTTGCAGGTCAATGGCATGCAAGGCTTGTTTGCACCTGACTATAATGAGGTGAGCATCGAGTGGAATGAGAAGTGTAAACAACAAGAACGTGGCTACACATTTGAGAACCGTTACGCTACGTTGACGTACAAAAAGAATGATGGCGGAACGGATTATCTTAGCGAAACATCCGAGAAAGAAGAGACCACTGAGGACGCGCTTGATTGGGTAGCGTTCAAGAACCAGTTCTTTTCAGCCGTGATTATCTCTAAAGACAACTTCACTGCTGGTGCCAAACTAAAGAGTACGCCTCTTGAAAAAGACTCGCATTATCTGAAAGATTACCAAGCTAGACTGAAAACAGCGTTCGACCCAAGTGGTAAGAAGCCCACCGAGCTCGAGTTTTACATCGGTCCTAACGACTTCCGCTTGCTGCAAAAGGTAGAGAACGAAAGCAAGTTTGGTAAGGAACTCGATATGCAACGCTTGGTTTACCTAGGTTGGCCATTGTTCCGTATCATCAATCGTTGGTTCACATTGTATGTCTTCGACTGGTTGAGCAAGGGTCTCCCAATGGGCGTTGTGCTTATCTTGATCACCTTGTTGCTGAAGATTATCACCTTCCCAATGGTCAGAAAGAGCTACATGAGCTCTGCTAAGATGCGCGTGTTGAAGCCAAAACTCGATGAGGCTACCAAGCAATACGATAAGCCCGAAGACCAGATGAAGAAGCAGCAGGTCATGATGCAACTCTATAGCGAGTATGGAGCAAGCCCATTAAGTGGTTGTTTGCCGATGCTTATACAGATGCCTATCTGGATTGCGATGTTCAACTTCGTGCCTAACGCTATCCAACTGCGTGGTCAAAGCTTCTTGTGGATCAATGACCTAAGTACCTATGACCCTATCATCGAGTGGGGACATAACATTTGGTTGATAGGTGATCACCTCAGCTTGACGTGTATTCTCTTCTGTGGCGCGAACCTTTTGTATAGCTGGTTCACCATGCAGATGCAGAAAGACCAAATGGTAGGACAACAAGCAGATCAGATGAAGATGATGCAATGGATGATGTTCCTCATGCCAGTGATGTTCTTCTTCATGTTCAATGACTACTCAGCAGGTCTTAACTTCTACTACTTCATCAGCCTCTTCTTCTCTGCAGCCATCATGTGGACGTTGCGTAAGACAACCGATGATGCCAAACTCTTGGCTATTTTGGAGGCGCGTCGTGCTGAAAACAAGAAGAATCCTAAGAAGACTTCTAGCCTTGCTGCTCGTCTCCAAGCCCTACAAGAGATGCAGGAGAAGCAACAACAGGAGATGAAACGTAAGCAAGAAGAACTCAATCGCAAGAAGCAGGGATTGTAGTTCTTTATATCCGAACGTAACTCTTTAAAGCAGAAGAGCACCTATCAAGAACCTTTTCTTCTACTGTGGTTCTTCTGCTTCTATCCAATTTTCAAAAAAGGAATCATTTATTCATGAGCATTCAGTCATTCTTGAATGCTCATGAAATCCTTAAAATACCAAGCTATGAATAGAAATCTTACAATTGCTCTTACAGCAGCCGTTCTTTCCACTAGCGGTATGGCACAGGCCCAAACCGTTAATATCGGCAAGAACAACATCACTTTGCAGAGTGATCTCATGTCGCCCGAGGCTTTGTGGGCGATGGGACGTATTGCTTCCGCACAGGTTTCACCCGATGGTAAGCAGATTGTTTACCAAGTAGGCTATTACAGTGTGAAGGAGAACAAAGGTCATCAGGTGCTTTGCATCATGAACGCCGATGGTTCTAACCAACGCCAACTCACCACTGACGCAGCGAGTGAGAGCGATGCAGACTGGGTAGAGAATGGCTCAAAGATTGCTTTCCTACGTGATGGCCAAGTGTGGACAATGACCCCCGATGGCGCCAACCGTAAACAATTGTCTCATTCTAAGATAGATGTTGAAGGCTTTAAGTTTTCCCCTGACGGCTCGAAGGTGCTCTTGCTGAAGAGCCTTCCTTACCATGGCACAATCAAGGAGAACCCTTCTGACCTTCCAAAAGCAACCGGTCGCTTGGTGACCGACTTGAATTACCGTCACTGGGACCACTATGTAGAAAGCATGACACATCCTTTCGTTGCCAACGTGACTGCTGAAGGCATTGAAGAAGGAAAGGATCTTCTTGAAGGCGAGCCTTACGAGAGTCCTCTTGCACCCTTCGGTGGCATAGAGCAGTTTGACTGGAGCGTTGATTCTAAGCAGGTGGCATATACCTGTCGTAAGAAGGAAGGACTGGATTATGCCAACTCTACCGATGCAGATATTTACCTTTATGATGTTGCTGCAGGCACTACGAAGAACCTTTGTAAGCCCGAAGGCTACGTAGAACCAAAGAGCGATTACACCAAGAGCTTGCGCAATCAAGCCGTGAACCACCAAGATGGCGACTTCAATGTGGGTTACGATGTCAACCCACGCTTCTCTCCCGATGGCAAGTATGTCGCTTGGCAGAGCATGAAGAACAACGGTTATGAAAGCGATCGCAATCGTCTTTGCATTTATGAGCTTGCCACAGGTAAGAAGCAATACGTCACAGAGCAGTTTGATTCTAATGTAGACGATTACTGCTGGAACACCGATTCTAAGCGATTATATTTCATTGGTTGTTGGCATGCCACTGTGAATGTATATCAGACCGACTTGGCTGGCAACGTGAAGAAGCTCACCGAAGGCGACCACGACTACACAAGCATCCAGCTTATCGGCAAGACCGGCAAACTATTAGGTGTGCGTCAGAGCATCAGTCAAGCCAACGAGCTCTATGTAGTGACGCCATCTAAGAAAGAAGGACAGTCGGCTCAGACACAGATTTCTTTCGAGAACAAGCATATCTATGACCAACTTGCCATGGGCAATGTGACCGATCGATGGGTTAAAACCACCGATGGCAAAGATATGCAGGTTTGGATTATCACTCCGCCTCATTTCGATCCGAACAAGAAATATCCCACCTTATTATATTGTGAGGGCGGCCCTCAGAGTCCGGTGAGCCAATTCTGGAGCTTCCGTTGGAACTTCCAAATCATGGCAGCACACGGATATGTGATTGTAGCACCTAACCGTCACGGTTTGCCCGGTTATGGAAGCGAATGGAATGAGCAGATCTCTGGCGACTGGACAGGCCAGTGCATGGACGACTATCTCTCTGCTATCGATGATGCAACAACCAATCTGCCTTATGTAGACAAAGACCGCCTTGGTTGTGTAGGTGCTTCTTTCGGTGGCTTCTCGGTTTACTATCTAGCTGGTCATCATAACAAACGCTTTAAGTGTTTCATTGCTCATGACGGCGCATTCAACCTCGAATCGATGTACACTGACACCGAAGAGGCTTGGTTCTCTAATTGGGAGTATGACGATGCTTATTGGAACAAAGACCAAACCGCCAATGCAAAGCGCACATACGAGAACAGTCCACACAAGTTTGTAGACAAGTGGGATACACCTATCCTCTGCATACATGGTGAGAAAGACTATCGTATCAATGCCAACCAGGGCTTTGGCGCATTCAATGCGGCTCGTATGCGTGGCATCCCTGCTGAGTTGCTCATCTTCCCAGACGAGAACCACTGGGTGCTCAAACCACAGAATGGTGTGTTATGGCAGCGTACATTCTTCAATTGGCTCGATAAGTGGCTAAAGAAATAACAAAACAGAAACATAATCCAAATAAAAAGACAAAAGTATGGAAAAGAAAACACTACGCGACTCTGCCGCCCTTCGTTGGACAGCCCTGTTGCTATTGGCTCTTGCGATGTTTTGTTCATATATCTTCATGGACATCCTTTCGCCAATCAAAGACCTTATGCAGTCACAACGTGGTTGGGACTCCGACGCATTCGGCACAATGCAGGGTGCTGAGACGTTCCTCAACGTATTCGTATTTTTCCTTATCTTTGCGGGAATTATCCTCGACAAGATGGGAGTAAGATTTACGGCGCTACTCTCAGGAGTGGTGATGCTCGTCGGCGCTTGCGTCAAATGGTATGCTATTAGCGACGGATTTATCGGTAGCGGCCTTGAGACATGGTTCACTAATAACCTCAACCACATTCCCGTATTCGAGCAACTCGGTGTATCTCCTTTCTATGAAGGTATGCCAGCATCTGCCAAACTTGCTGCTTTAGGTTTCATGATTTTCGGTTGTGGAGCTGAGATGGGCGGTATAACCGTTAGCCGCGGTATCGTGAAATGGTTCAAAGGCCGTGAGATGGCACTTGCTATGGGTTCAGAGATGGCACTCGCCCGTCTTGGTGTTGCCACTTGTATGATATTCTCACCATTCTTTGCAAAACTCGGCGGTGTTGTTAGCGTATCTCGCTCAGTAGCTTTCGGTGTGGTTCTCCTTTGCATTGCCCTAATCATGCTCGTTGTTTACTTCTTTATGGACAAGAAGCTAGACGAACAAACTGGTGAGGCTGAAGAGAAAGACGACCCATTTAAGATCTCAGATATCGGTCAGATTCTTACCTCTATGGGCTTCTGGCTCGTGTCATTGCTCTGCGTATTGTATTATTCTGCTATCTTCCCATTCCAGAAATATGCAGTGAATATGTTGCAGTGCAACCTTACGTTTACCGAAGTTCCCGCCGATTCATTTTGGGCTTCACCTTCTGTAACCATCATTCAGTATGTGATTATGCTCGTTGTTGCGGCCACTGCGTTCATGTTCAACTTCATGAAGCAGAAAGGAGTCAAGTATACAACGCTCGCAATTTCTGCGTTAGCACTCATAACATACTGCTACATGGGCTATATGCGCCAATCTGCCGAATCCATCTTTGCCGTATTCCCACTCTTGGCTGTAGGTATCACTCCTGTACTTGGTAACTATGTAGACCACAAGGGTAAGGCTGCGTCAATGCTCGTACTCGGTTCATTGCTGCTCATCGCATGCCACCTCACCTTTGCATTTGTTTTGCCAGAGTTTAAGGGCAACCAGATTGGCGGCGTTGTCATTGCATACCTCACCATCCTTGTTTTGGGAGCATCGTTCTCTCTTGTTCCTGCATCCCTATGGCCAAGTGTGCCAAAACTTGTTGACGCAAAAGTTATCGGTTCTGCATACGCCCTTATCTTCTGGATACAGAATATCGGCTTGTGGCTCTTCCCATTGCTTATCGGCAAGGTGCTAACAGCAACGAACAAGGGTGTTAAAGATGCTACACAACTCAACTACACTGCGCCTCTCGTAATGCTTGCGTGCCTTGGAGTAGCAGCACTAGTAATAGGCTTGTTCCTGAAAGTAGTTGACAAGAAGAAGGGTCTTGGCCTTGAAGAACCTAACATCAAGGATTAACGCCAATACAGAAGAACTTTTACAATAAGTATCTATAAATCAATGATAGGAACGGCAAGTTTTCTCCATACTTGTTTTTCCTATCATTTTTTTTGTAATTTTGGCATAGTATTATCCTTGTCTCTATCTAGCTTTTCATCGATGATGAACGTAAAGGATATGATCTGCAGCACCCCAATTTCCAAAAGCAGTACTAAAAGCGGTAGTGTCTTCACCCCAGGTTTCTAACCGCATTCCATAACCAAAGAGCTTTCGCTAGTGTGAAGTGACCATTTATTTCCGCTTGCAAAAGTCCTTTTTCTTTGTACGATTATCCGTGTTATGACAACAAAAGAGGCTATGTCTTGAGATAGACATAGCCTCTTTAAGCTTTATTTCATCCGAAGCAAGAATCTCGCTTCAGCTTCTTTCTTACAGTAGATATTGAGAAGAGATACTCTCGTTCTTCAGCACGCGACGGATAGTCTCAGCGAAGAGGTCAGCCACGGTAAGCTGTTTCACCTTAGAACAACGGTTCGTGTAAGGAATGGTATCGGTGAAAATCATCTCTTCAAGAGAAGATGCTTGTACGCGATCAGATGCTGGACCACTCATGACGCAGTGGCTAGCGCATGCACGTACGCTCTTAGCACCTGCTGCTTTCATGATGTCTGCAGCCTTAGTGATAGTACCAGCGGTATCTACCATGTCATCAATGATCACAACGTTCTTGTCCTTTACGTCGCCAATAATCTGCATGCTCTCTACCACATTGGCACGTGCGCGAGTCTTGTTACACAGCACGAGAGGGCAACCGAAATATTTAGCGTAGCTGTTAGCACGCTTTGAGCCGCCTACATCAGGACTAGCGATAACCATATCTTTCAGACGAAGGCTCTCTAGGTAAGGTGCGATAACGCCTGAAGCATACAGATGATCAACAGGAATGTCAAAGAAACCTTGGATTTGGTCAGCGTGGAGATCCATTGTGATCAGACGATCGATACCAGCTACGCTCATCAGGTCAGCTACGAGCTTAGCGCCGATGCTCACACGGGGCTTGTCCTTACGATCCTGACGTGCCCAACCAAAGTAAGGTACCACTGCGATGATGTGACGTGCAGATGCTCTCTTGGCAGCGTCAATCATGAGTAACAATTCCATAAGGTTGTCAGAGTTGGGGAAAGTGCTTTGTACCAAGAATACGTCTTTACCACGAATGCTTTGTTCAAAAGACACTACAAACTCTCCGTCGGAAAATTGTGTTCTTACAAGGTTACCTAAGGGACATCCTAAACTAGCGCAGATCTTCTCTGCCAAATAACGTGTTTTGGTTCCTGAAAATACCAAAAAGGAGTTTGAATCACTCATTTTATTGTTTTTGTTATTTGTGATGATAACTATTTAGTTGCAAAATTATGAAATATTTGTGAACCATGCAATCTTTTTCAGTATATTTGCACCATGAAAGTAGACAAAGAATCATTTTCCCAATTACATTCGCCCACTTATGTTCTTGAAGAAGAACGATTGCGAAACAACCTCTCTCTCATCCGCGACGTGGCTCGTCGAGCTGACGTGGAGATTATCTTGGCTTTTAAGGCATATGCTCTATGGAAGACGTTTCCTATCTTTAGAGAATATATCCAAGCCACTACGGCTAGCTCTGTGTTTGAGGCACGTCTAGGGTATGAAGAGTTTGGTGCTCCGGTGCACACGTTTACGCCAGCTGTGACCGATGACAATGCTGCCTTACTGGCCAAGATGAGCTCTCATCTGTCGTTCAACTCGCTTTCTCAATACCATCGATTTGCTTCGCAGATGAAACGTGAGAACCCCTCGCTCAGCCTCGGTCTAAGAGTCAATCCACGTTATTCTGAAATTGAAACCTTGCTATATAACCCTTGTGCGCCAGGCTCGCGCTTCGGTGTGACACGTGACAAGTTGCCCGAAACCTTACCTAGCGATATTGAAGGTTTCCATTGTCATTGCCACTGCGAGAGTGGGGCAGACGTCTTTCAGCGCACCTTACGACATATAGAGGAGCAGTTTGCTAGTTGGTTCCCGCAGATTAAGTGGATCAATTTTGGTGGAGGTCATCTCATGACACGTAGCGATTATGATGTAGATCTGCTCGTTTCAGAGCTGCAAGCGTTCCATCAGCGATATCCTTGGCTCAAAGTGATTCTCGAACCCGGTAGCGCCTTTGGTTGGCAAACGGGTCCTCTCGTCTCCCAAGTGGTGGATATAGTGGAAGATAATGGCATCAAGACAGCCATACTCAACGTGAGCTTTACGGCACACATGCCCGACTGTCTAGAGATGCCCTATCATCCCGCCGTGCGTCATGCCCAAGTGGTGCAAGCAGATCTGCCCGAGGCTAACGTCTATCGTTTGGGAGGGTGCTCCTGTCTGAGTGGCGACTTCATGAGCTCATGGCAGTTTGAGAAGTCCTTGAGCGTTGGCGACAACGTGATCTTTGAGGACATGTTGCATTATACCACCGTTAAGACCAATATGTTTAATGGCATGGCGCATCCCTCTATTGCTTTGCTCCATTGTGATGGTGAGTTAGAACTCTTGCGTCAATACGTCTATGAGGATTATAAAAGACGTATGGATTAATCGATAAAAAAACAATGTAAAGGCCATAAAATAGGTTTTAGAATCTAGAAGAATACCTTTTCCATTCATTTAAAAATCCTTTTGTCCGGCAATGGCAGTGCTATTGTCGGACTTTTTAAATTGATTTTATGTGCTTTTTAAATTGATTTTGGGAAGAAAATAATTTATTTCCTCATTCCATCATGGCTCTATTAGGTGGTCAAAGTATCTTCCTTGGGGTCAAATAAAGGCTTAATGATATGGTAAAGTGAGCCTTTATAAATATTAAATAAGGTGTAAGTAGTGCCTAATTCTAAAAATATGTTAACCCAATGGATTTTCTTTGTGATAACTCTTGCAGTTTCGGAAATAAGTGCTAACTTTGCACTCGCATTTAGGGAAATGCATCACGGTAATGTGAAATGCGGCAATAGCTCAGTTGGTAGAGCGCGACCTTGCCAAGGTCGAGGTCGCGGGT
>CAVGNV010000004.1:0-93546 GCA_963630695.1 Paratractidigestivibacter sp.
ACCTCTACATCACCCTTCACGTTCAAAGCTTCTGCTACATCATGTGCATAGTTGGTCATCTGCGAATAAATGTCATCGGTTTCTGCCACATCTTTTGTTGTACCCATATGGTTTAGCTCTTCCTTGAATTTACCCGAAGGATTCACTTTGTCGGGGTTGGGAAATTCTAAAACATTGCACTTCTAGCTTGAATGTTTAGATATTCTATAAAAGAATTTGTAACTTTGTGGGTAGGTTATAAATAAGAAGCGATGGGCTATTCGTAAGTGTTATAAGACATATTATCGTATGTGGAATTTTAGAATTTGCCCGCATTTATTTAATAATAAAAAGATGGACACGCGTAAAAACATTGCAGCAGAGAAGAAACGAAGTGGACAATATAATTGTGCTCAATCCATTGTGAGCACTTATTGTGACCTGATGAATATGGATGAAACATCTGTTTGTGCTCTTACTCGAGGCTTTGCAGCAGGTATGGGTAATATGCAAGGTACATGCGGTGCTATAGTTGGTGCCACAATGGTGCTTAGTGCGGTCTATCCCAATCGAGTAGAGGCGGTGAAACATACAGCTCTTCTTATGCGTCTATTCGAGCAACGCAATCATGCCACACAATGCCACATGTTGAAGGGCATAGATACAGGCACACCTTTACGTGCTTGCCCTGATTGTGTGGCAGACGCAGCAGAGATTCTAGAACAGATTTTGCAATCCAAAAAATAACAAAACGATACAAATTATGAAAAAGAAAATCAATGTATTTGAGTATTTAAATGAGATAATGAAGGCTTTACAGACGGGTGTGTTGTTGAGCACCAATGTTGACGGAAAGCAAAATGCAATGACCATTTCCTGGGGAAGCTTTGGTGTGGATTGGGGTAAACCAATATTCACTACGTTTGTTCGTGAGTCGCGTTTTACCTTGGAGCAATTGGAAAAGAATCCTTTCTTTACGATTAATGTGCCTTTGGGCGATTGTGATAAGAAGATTCTCTCAGTCTGTGGCACTAAAAGTGGTCGCGACATGGATAAGATTCAAGCAACAGGTTTAACGCTTGTTCCTGCCGAAGTTAATGGAGTGGGGGGCTATAAGGAGTTGCCGCTTACGATAGAATGCCGTGTGGTATATAAGCAAGCGCAAGATACAGACCAGTTGAATAGCGGAGACCTAGCAAAATGGTATCCCAAGGATGATAACGGAAAGGGTGATTATCATATCGCTTTTGTTGGAGAGGTAGTTTCTGCATATATCATTCAGGATTAATCTTTCTATTGTAAGAAAAACCATAAAGGTAACACACTAAGCAAAGAACAACGCTTGTACCCTTGAAGATAAATGGTTCTTTGTTTAGTGTATCTATGCATTCTATTCTTAATTTGTTTTTCCCGCTTTAAATACGTAGATAAAACAGGAACCGTTAGCTTTTCGTTTAGAGATTATCCGAATAAAACCCGAAGCGCTTGTTCGACCTTCCTCACGGGATGAATCTCTATCTTAAACTGCTTATGATTAAATCCATTTAGGTTGTATTGTGGAATGATGATATGTTGAAAGCCAAGTTTCTCCGCTTCGGAGATGCGACTCTCGATGCGCCCGACTGGTCTAACCTCTCCACTTAGCCCTACTTCTCCAGTCATACACCAACCACTTTCAATCGGTGTATCTACATTTGAGGACAATACAGCCGCAATGACGCTTAAGTCCATGGCAAGGTCACTGATCTTTAGTCCACCTGCTATGTTCAGAAACACATCTTTCTGCATGAGTTTAAACCCCACTCGCTTCTCCAATACAGCTAGCAGCATGTTGAGTCGACGCTGATCAAAACCTGTCGCAGCTCGTTGTGGCGTGCCGTAAGCAGCGCTTGATACAAGAGCTTGAGTTTCTATCAAGAAAGGGCGAAGTCCTTCAATGGCACTTGTGATAGCCACACCTGATAAACCCTCGCTATCTTCCGTGAGTAACAACTTGGAAGGATTGGTCACTTGATGCAGTCCGTTCTGAGCCATTTCGTATATACCAATCTCAGAAGTGCTACCAAAACGATTCTTCATGCTACGTAGGATGCGATACATATAATGTTGGTCACCTTCAAACTGTAATACGGTGTCTACGATATGTTCTAGAATCTTAGGTCCGGCAATGGTTCCTTCCTTATTGATGTGCCCGATTAAGATTACAGGCACGCCACTTTGTTTGGCAAATCGTAGCAAGGAAGCGGCACATTCTCTAACCTGACTGACACTACCTGCCGAACTGTCAACGCTTTCAGTAGCGATTGTTTGTATTGAATCGATTACCACAATCTCTGGCTTTACATCCTTTATAGCTGTAAAGATGTTTTCCAGGGACGTCTCTGACAGCACGCGCATATTGTCGTGCGAGAGACCTTCCTGGCTAGCAATACGGTCAGCGCGCATGCGAATCTGATGTGGGCTCTCCTCGCCACTGACATAGAGCACCCGTTGATTAATCTTGATGAGCGTTTGTAGCGTTAAAGTACTTTTACCGATACCAGGCTCTCCTCCCATCAGAATAATACTACCAGGTACAAGCCCTCCTCCTAATACCCGATTGAATTCTTGATCGCAAATATCAATCCTTGGCACATCTTGCAGTGGAATCTCGTTTAAAGCTAAAGCTTTGTTGTGCTTGTTGTCGAGGCTTGTCAGTGATAACGCTGCTTGTTGAGCCGCAACATTGTTATAATCTTGAGATACACGTATCTCTTTAAACGTATTCCATTGACCACAATTGGGACACTTGCCCAACCATTTGCTGCTTTCTTGTCCACAATAGGAACAAACGTATGCTGTTTTGTCTTTTGCCATAATGTTTCAGAGATGAATGGTAAGCCACTCGTTAATGCAAAAGTAAGGAAAATATTCTATTTGTTAGGTGGTTTTTGTTCAAAAATGGTTATTTTTGCATACTCAAATCCTTAGCCATTTATTGTGTTTATCCATGTTGACCGTTTACAAAGCATCTGCAGGATCAGGTAAGACCTTCACGCTTGCCGTGGAATATATCTGTTTGCTGATAAATAATCCAGACGATTATCGCACCATTCTTGCCGTTACCTTTACCAATAAAGCTACCCAAGAGATGAAGTGGCGCATCATCTCCCAGCTTTATGGTATAGCCAAAGGCTTGCCTTCGTCGGATGCTTACTTAGAGCAAGTGGCCCTTCGCACACATAAGCCAATATCGGTTATACGCGCTCATGCGGCAGCGAGCTTGTCATTGCTTACCCATAAATATAACAACTTTCGGGTGCAGACTATTGATGCTTTCTTTCAGAGTGTCTTGCGTAATCTCGCTCGCGAACTAGACCTTACTGCCAATCTCCGTATTGACCTCAATGATATAGAGGTAGAACAACGCGCTATAGATCAGATGGTTCGCAATCTGGACCATCGGCATGATGTGTTGACATGGATTAGCGACTATATAGACGATAACATTGCAGAGGATAAGAACTGGAATGTTATTAAGAAGATTAAAGAGTTTGGTAAGAATATCTTTGAGCCTTTCTACAAAGATCATGAAGCTGAGCTTGCAAAATGCTTTCAAAACCCCAACTTCTTCAAGAAATACACCGATCAGCTGCGTCTCAAACGAGATCAATGCAAGAGTGGCGTGGTGGAAAAAGCAATCCATCTGCGTCAGTTGTTGATAGATCGTTGTGTGTATGAGCCATCCTACTATAACCGCAGCCTTTACCCTTTTATCCAGCACCTTTGTGATAACGAATATAAGTGGAAACCCTTAGCAGCCGCGTTGCTTAGATGTGCCAACGAACCAACAGCGTGGGCGGCATCCAAGTGTCCTGCAGCGGAGAAGCAGGTGATAGTGGACGTGGCTGCAAATGGAGGATGTGAACAGTTGGGCTCACTGCTTCAAGCGTATCAAGACAACTGGGCTTCATATCAATCAAGCCTTTTGGTGTTGGAAAACCTAAGCAAGCTACGATTGTTGATGGCTATTGCCAATGCCGTAACCGAGAGCAATAAGGACGCTAATCGCTTTCTGCTTTCCGATACCCAATCGCTCTTGCATGGATTGATGAAAGACTCAGATACGCCCTTTGTGTTTGAGAAGATAGGTTCGCAACTCAAGCACATGATGATAGATGAGTTTCAAGACACCTCACGTCTGCAATGGAGCAACTTTAAAAAGCTACTTGCCAACTGCATGGCACAAGCGGGTTCGCATGATCTTATCGTCGGTGATGTAAAACAGAGCATCTATCGTTGGCGACAAGGCGATTGGCGGTTGTTGAACAACATCGAAGAACAGTTTGATGCGCAGCAGATTGAGATTAAACAATTGTCCACTAACTATAGGTCGTGCGAACGTGTCATAACATTCAACAATACCTTTTTCCCACGTCTTGTAGACATAGTGACTCAGTCGCTTGCGATAGACGATTCGTCAAGAACCGACGATATCAAAAAGGCTTATGGCGATGTGGCTCAGAAAGCTATTAAAGCTCCAGGGACTGGGTATGTAGAGGTAGCACTACTGCCCGATGCTGACTTTGAACGACAGATGCTTGACTATCTTGTCAGTGGCATCCGAAAACTCATAGAAGCAGGTGTTCCCTATAAAGATATAGCCATCTTGGTGCGAAGCAACAAAGATATACCTAGCATAGCCGATAACCTAATAAGTGCATTTGACGGAAAGGTGCCCGTTGTGTCAGATGAGGCCTTTCGGTTAGACTCTTCATCGGTTGTTAAGATTATCATCTATGCGCTTCATCTTTTGACACATCCTACGGATGATCTCGTTCGTGCCCAACTAGTGAAAGCCTATCAACAACAGGTATTGGGACTGCAGGTGGATGATACAGCCTTGATGGTGTCAGTTAACAACCCTAAGGCTACTTCTGAAAGTGACAATGAAACGTCGCAGAAACCATTGAAACGAGAAGAACTGAATCAATATCTACCTCAAACATATGTTCAGCAGACAGCCAAACTGCGTACGATGCCCCTTGTAGACCTTGTAGATAATGTCTACTCCATGTTTCATCTTGAGCGTATGTCGGGCCAGAGCGCTTATGTATGTACGTTCTATGATGTTATCAATAATTATTTAGCTGATCATGCTTCGGATATTAACGACTTTCTAGAAGAATGGGAAACGCATTTCTCGAGTAAAACCATTCAAAGTGTAGACCTCAATGGTATCAGAGTGATAACCATCCATAAAAGCAAAGGTCTAGAGTTTCCTTATGTGTTCATGCCTTTTTGCAATTGGAAGTTGGAACTTGACGGTGTGCTATGGTGCGAAGGACAGCATCGCGAACCACCCTTTGATGTGCTACCTATAACACCAGTGCGCTATTCTAGCAGTCTGAAGAACACCTTTTATAAAGACGACTATGCCATGGAACACTTCCAATGTGCCATAGACAATCTTAATATGCTCTATGTGGCTTTCACCAGAGCAGAGCGTCATCTTTATGTTATCGGCAAACGGATGAAACCCGCTACGCTGAAAAAGAAGAAGCAAGAGCTAAGTTTCACCGATTGCAGTCAACAGATAGAACTATGTCTTCCTTTGGTGCATAAGGATTTAGAAGATAGCCAACTGACGGGTGAAGATCAAGCTGAGCAACCGCTCTGCTTCTCAATAGGTAGTCCTAACGTTCCATTGCCATCGGATGAAAACTCTAAGCAAGAGCAGGAACTCAATCCGTTCAATCAAGTGCCTCAAACCCTATCTATCAATGTGGAAACATTCCCCAAGCCTGTCACGTTCTTGCAGAGCAATGATAGTAGAAACTTTGTGGGAGAAACGGAAGGCGAAGGCCCTTCAGCTACATATATTAATATAGGTAATGTGCTGCATCAGTTGTTCGCTCATATCTATACAACGGATGATGTGGCGCTCCAGTTGCGACAGATGGAAGAGGATGGTATACTGGATAGCCAACCAGAGGTGAAACAACAATTGTTCTCCCAAATACAGAGTGCGCTTAGTCAGCCGTTGATTAATGATTGGTTTTCCTCTCGTTGGCAGGTTTTCAACGAATGCGCCGTCCTTGAATATGATGAGGAGACAGGCGTCACGGTGGAACATCGTCCCGATCGTGTGATGAACTGTGGAGGCGAATGGATAGTGGTAGACTTTAAGTTTGGTAAGCCTCATCAGTCATATCATCAGCAAGTGAAACGCTATATGCGTCTGCTATCCGATATGGGGCATCGCCAAATCAAAGGCTACCTATGGTACGTGCTCAAGGGCAAGGTGGACGAAGTGTTTCTTGATTAAAAAAATAAGCACAAAGTATGAAGACATTTCTCGAATATGTTGCAGCAGATATGTTGGAACGCTATGGCACCAATCTTAGTCGTGTGGCAGTGGTGTTTCCTAATAAGCGTGCCTCTCTCTTTCTTAATCAAGCGTTAGCTCAACAAGCAGAACAACCTATTTGGAGTCCCACCTATATCACGATCAGTGAGTTGTTTCGCAGTAGAACCTCACTGACGGTAGTCAATCCCATAAAAGCCGTATGTATGCTGCATCGGATTTTTATTAAGATTACTGGTCGTGACGAGCCTCTCGACCATTTCTTCGGGTGGGGGCAACTGCTTATTAGCGACTTTGATGATGTTGACAAGAATATGGCAGATGCCGCCCAGCTGTTTAGCAACGTGCGCAATCTGCATGAGCTAGATAGCATTGACTATCTAGATGAGGAACAGAAGCAACTGATTATGCGCTTCTTTTCCAATTTCTCTGGTGACCCTACCGTGCTCAAACAACGTTTTTTGGATCTGTGGTGCCACCTATATGATATCTACGTCACCTTCCGTCGCCAACTGCGTAACGATGGTCTTGCTTATGAAGGAATGCTCTATCGCGATGTGGTGGAACAAGATATGGGCGAATACCCCTTTGATCATTATCTCTTTGTGGGCTTTAATGTGCTGCAAAAGGTAGAACAACGGCTCTTTCGTCATCTTAAAGAAGAAGGAAAAGCTGATTTTTATTGGGATTACGATGATTATTATATGCGTCAGTCAACGCACGAGGCGGGTACCTATCTGCGCAAATGGATAGCACCATTTCCTAATCGGCTGGACGATAATGATGCGGATATTTATGATCATTTAGGTAAGAACAAAGAACTGACCTTCATTTCTTCTCCCACCGAAAACCTACAGGCGCGGTACATCACCACTTGGCTCAGAGAGTATGAACGATGGCGCGATGGCAAACGCACCGCCATTGTGATGGCAGACGAGAACCTCCTTCAAACGGTAATCCATTGTATTCCGCCGGAAGTGGAGGCTATCAATGTTACTACGGGCTTCCCTCTCCAGCAAACCCCGATCACCTCTTGGGTGAATCATTTGTTTCTCTTGCAGACGGCAGGCTATAGCGAGAGTGAAAAAAGCTTTCACATGAGCTATGTCAGACGTGTGTTGCAACATCCTTACGCTCAACTGGTCTCTCCATTGGCTACTGACCTTGGTAGAGAACTGATTGAGTCGAAGCGTTTCTTTGCTGATACAGATACATTGGCACAAGATGACGGATTACGACTGCTATTTGCCTCGCTAGGTACGTATGGCGATGAGTTTCAGCATGCAGCACATGTAATCAGATGGATGAAGCAAGTGGTGGAAACGGTAGCAATAGCCGGTGGTGCACAAAAGGGAGCATTGTTTCAAGAATCGGTGTTCCGAATGTTTACACTTCTGCAACAATTGGAGCAGCTCATCGCCAACGAAACGCTAGATTGCGACCTGAATATGCTCAGACGATTGCTGACTCAACTGATTGCTGTAACCTCTATACCGTTTCATGGTGAGCCCGCACGAGGCGTGCAGGTAATGGGTGTGCTAGAAACGCGAAACCTAGACTTTGATCATGTCTTGATTCTTTCATGTAATGAGGGCAATATGCCTAAGGGCGTTGACGACTCTTCTGTTATTCCGCATGCGCTTAGATCGGCATACGAACTCACTACCATTGATAATAAGGTGGCTATCTATAGCTATTACTTTCATCGGCTCATTCAGCGAGCTAAGGATGTAACCATTATGTATAACAATTCTACCGAAGGCGGAAAGGCTGGTGAGATGAGCCGATTTATGCTTCAGTTGATGGTGGAATGGCCTTATCCTATACGAAAACTATCCTTGCAAACAGGACAAGAGTCGATACAGACCCATGCGATGGCTATAAAGAAAGATGAAAAGGTCATGGCGCAGTTGAAGCAATTGACCAAATTCTCACCTACAATGCTCACAAAGTATCTGCATTGTCAGTTGCGATTCTATTATAACTATGTGGCCAATCTCTATGAGCAGGTAGAAGCTAACGAAGACGAGCTTGATGTGCGTTCTTTTGGATTGATCTTTCATCGTGCAGCTCAGCTTATGTATGACCAGCTTCTGCCTAAAGATCGGATCACATCAGATGATATAGACCAGTTATTGAAGCAATCGTCTACAAAGCAAAATCCTCTTTTACCAATCGTGGAGGAGGCTACTGCGGAAGAATATTTTCATTTGCCAGAAGGTACAAAACGGCATCCGAAGCTCAATGGCTTACAGCTTCTAAGTCAGCAGGTTGTGATAAAGTATCTTAAGCAGTTGTTGAAGACTGATAAACGAGTAGCACCGCTGCATATTATCGCACACGAGACGGATGTGGAACGCTCCATAACATTCACCGCGCAAGGTGAAGAATATGAGGTTTTGGTAGGTGGACGCATCGACCGAGTGGATGAGGTGTTGCTAGATACGCCTGAATGGCATTGGCGTGTGGTTGACTATAAAACGGGAACTAGGCAAGCCAAGGAACTGAATAATGTAGATGAGGTCTTTGATAGAACAAAGATGGCTAGTTCACATGCCGACTATCAATTGCAGGTGATGCTCTATAGTATGTTGCTTTCGCAGATGCGTGATGACCGCCATCTACCTCCTTATGCCATTAGCCCCGCTTTGCTTTTCATTCAGCACGCCAATCAAGACGACTATACGCCTGAGTTGACACTTGGTGGGAAACCTATAAGCGATATAAGAACTTACGTAACAGATTTTGAACAACATCTCAAGTTGGTTCTTGCCGAGATCTTTGATACGTCCAAACCTTTTCAGCCTAATGATGATACTGCCTCTTGCGCCACTTGTCCATATAGTGTGCTTTGTGGACGAGAGGTTAAAGGAAAGGATAAGTGATGTAAAAGGAGAAGGTAGGTAAGGAAAATCGAAAATATGGTAATAGTGGTACTTTGAATCAAGAGTGGCCGTTTGTGATAACAAGAAAGGCTTCCTTCTGTTGCAGAAGGAAGCCTTTTAATGGCTAAAACCACTATTATAGGTCAGAAAAACAATTTAATTTTTATACGAAATCAATTTAATTTTACTCGTAAATTAAATTATTTTCTGTTGTGATTAATCTAAACTCTCGTAGATGTAGGGACCGTCTTCCATTGTAAGATCATCTATAGGAAGAGGTCTGTTGATTACTGTCTTGAACGAAATGATACTTTCGGTGCGTGAGAGACCCAATGGCTGTAGCTTGTCATGAATCAAATCCATCAAGTGATGGTTGTTATGAGCATACAACTTGATGAACAAATCGTATTCGCCAGTGGTGATGTGGCATTCTACCACTTCGGGAATCTTTTTCAATGCAGCTACTACATCGTCAAAATCTTCAGGGTTACGGAGGTACAATCCGATATAAGAACACGCTTCGTATCCAATCTTTTCAGGATCAATTACAAATTGAGAGCCCTTCAAAATTCCAAGATTTGTAAGTTTTTGAATGCGTTGATGAATGGCTGCACCACTCACGTTACACGCACGTGCTACCTCTAGGAAAGGTATGCGAGCATCCTCAGCAATAAGATGGAGGATCTTTTTATCCAACTGGTCTAAACTTCTGTGTGCCATAAATTAAGAATTTTCAGTGCAAAGGTACAATAAAACTTATAATCCGACAAATATTTTGTCTATATTCTTTCTATATTTTAAGGTATATTACAAATGTTTCTGTGAAGAATGAAAAATTATGCAATGTGCAATGCTTGCTATTTGGATGCGTATTTTTTGGATAATTATCGATTGACAGAACTAGCCTTAACTGTTTGTTGTATTGTTCCTGTGTAATTGACGTGCAAGATTCCTGCTTTGCGCAAGGCTTGTTTGATTTCCATAATCATCCACATGGGAGTTTGGCGGTCAGCTTTGATGCAAGCGTCTCGGTCGTTGTTGCCTTTAGGTAGTGCATCGGCAAGTCGCTGTATGGGAACAATCTTATCGTTGACTTGTACCACCATCTCGTCTGATGAGGCTTGCGCACCGTGGATAGGTTTACCTATGCAGATATAAGTGGTCGTAGTTTTTCTGGCAAGTTGGGTGAGTTCTTTGCCTTCGGGTGTTTGGTATTTCACCCTAAGGGTCACTCGGCGCATATGTGTCACGATCATGAAGAAAAACAATACCGTGAAAATCAAGTCGGGTAGGGATGCGGTATTGAGTCCGGGTACAGAATGATTGTGATGTGAGAATAGACGTTCCATGTATATATTGAATGGTGATTATTGCATAACCATTTACTTTTTCTGTGTTTGTGTGCCTTTGGGGGTAAGATCTTCCATGATGCGTTGTGGCACAATCTCCATAATCTTTTGTTGCTCCTCCATCTTGCATTCGTCCAATGGATGATGATAACGACGTTGTGCTTCGCTATTTCGGATAGTTCGGTAGACTTTAATCAACATATCTTGAAGATGGTAATATACCTCGTAAGGTGCATTGCTATCGATTGAAAGCAGAATGGTATGCTTGGGTCCTATGGATGTGATGAAGTCGATGGCTTGTTTTTGTAACGAAGCAATATCGGTAAGCTTGTCGTTGCATAACACCTCGCCTTGAGCGGTTAGGTGTAATCGTAGAATCATATCCTTGTTGACCTGACTAGGCGGAGTCTGCTCTTCTTTGGGATTGTAAGGGGGCAAAAGTTTGTCCAATCCCTTGTCCATATCCATTGACGTGGTGACGAGGAATAAGATGAGTAACATAAACGATATATCTGCCGTTGATGTTGTATTGAGTTGAGGAACAGTACGCTTTTTATGAAATAACATCTTTCTTGTCGTTGGTATTGCGATAGTAGCGTGTCGCACCAAAGATAGCGCTAGCTATTGCGCCAATTAAGAGTATGGTTGCTGTGAGAATAAACATATCGGACACCTTGAGCCATAATGTCTCGCTATAGTTGGTGCCATTAATCAACATTGGTTCGCTAGAGGCGGAAAGAAAACCGATAATCAAGATTATCGCTGTGCCAAACGTAACTGACAGTGAGATACGTCGTGCTGGAATCCCCCATGAAGTTTGATTGCTTCCTTTGTGCTTCTTGTATCCAATAATAGCCAGTGTCACAGTTGTCAATACGGCGCCAAGGAATAATATCCACATGAGGATGATTACAAGGTCGGTAAGCAATGGCGCATTGAACGACGGATCTTGCATCGACTGTACGTTATAGCCGATAAGATAGAATGCTGCAAAGACAACGACAATCAAGCCAATCAATACATAGAGAATACGCTGGGTAATCTTCTCTGTAGACCATTGTCGTATGTTTTGGATCCATTTCATGCTTGTTTCTCCTTATACTCGTTAATAGCATCTAACAAGGTAATGACCGATTCTTCCATTTGCGCTGTAATGTGCTCAATCTTCGAAAGTATATAATTGTAGAACACTTGTAGGATAAGCGCTACGATGATACCAAAGATGGTTGTGATAAGAGCCACTTTCATACCAGCTGCCACAATGGTGGGGCTGATGTCGCCTGCCTGTTGTATCTGATCGAATGCCATAACCATACCAATCACCGTTCCGAGGAAACCCAAAGAAGGCGCCATTGCGATGAATAAGGTTATCCACGAACAACCTTTCTCAAGATTGGAAGCTTGAACAGAACCATATGAGGTGACGCCACGTTCTATATTCTCTATCGTTTCGTCAATACGTGATAACCCTTGTGCGCATAATGCAGCTACAGGACCACGAGTGGCGGTGGACAACTGCTTGGCGGTTTCGATCTCTCCGTTTTTGATTGCTTGGCTAAGCTTGGTCATGAATGATTTGGCGTTAATCTCAGACAAGCTTAGGTATATGATTCTTTCGATACAGAAAGCAAGACCTAGAACTAAGGCAAGAGCGACCAAGGACATGAAACCTGCATTGCCTTCAATAAACTTGGTTTTGAGTGCTTGGTGAAAACCGCCGCTTGATGAGCCAGAGAGATTGCTTTCGATAGAACCTTCGTTAGCATCTCCTGCGTCAGCTAGCATGTCATCAGTGACGGTTTCGCTTGTTGGGGCAGACGCAGATGCTTGAGAAGCAGGTTTGCTAGCCTCGTCCGATTTAGCTTCGGCAGCATCGGCTTTTTGTTCTTCTGCTCTTTCTGCAGCGGTGATGGGTTTAGATTTTGCACCAGGTTGGTCAGCTACAGCTCTTGAAACGGCTTTCTCTTTAAGATCGTTGATGTCTTGATTGGCTTGCGCATAAGTGAGGCTCGTGCAAGCAAACACGAATGTAACGGCTATCGCTACTCTAAGTTTATTTCCCATTGTGTGTTTAGATGTCTTTTTCGATTACAATATCTGTTTGAAAGTGATATGTTGATAGTACCGTAAAAATCTATTTCTACTCATGCAAAGTTATAGAAAAGCTATAAACAAACGAATAAACCAATTAAATATTTTACATTATTTATCCTTATTCCACATTTAGAAAGGCAATCCAACTGCAAAATGGAATGTAAAGTCGCGTCCCCATTTAGGGTGGAATAGGGGATAATGTTCCTCTGTCGTGGTAAACGCGGGATTGATTGCTTTCATACCACCATCTAGGCGTAGGACAAAGAAACTGAAGTTTAGGCGAAGACCTAATCCGTATGCTACTGCGATATCCTTGATGAATGAGTTCCACTGAAATTGTCCACCAGGTTGCTCGGGATAGTTGCGTAAGGTCCAGATGTTACCTGCGTCAATGAAGACTGCTCCATCAAACTTCCAAAAGAGGTGGGTACGATATTCTGCATTAAGATCCAGTTTGAGATCACCTGTCTGATTGATAAAGTCGATGCGCCCATCGGTACCACGATAACGTCCGGGACCCAGTTCGCGTACGCTCCAACCGCGTACCGAATTGGCTCCTCCGGCAAAGTAACGCTTCTCAAAGGGGAGAATGGTGCTGTTGCCATAAGGCCAGGCAATGCCGAATCGCCCATGCAATGCCAAAATATTGCGAGCATCAAACCGGAATAGTCGTGTGAAATCAACATCAAATTTGACGTATTGGGCAAACGCTATATTAAATAAGGTGTGCTGATTTTGTTCGTTTCGCTTGAATCCCATGACACCTGATAGTCCGTTCAATAGATTACCTGCGGTCTCAATACTAGCGCGCAAAGATTGGTTGGCATCGTTATAAACGGCGCCAAATCCGGTTTTCATGATAAACAAGTCTTCGTAGTTGTATTTGAGAATGGCATTACGATTGGACAAACTGTCGAGATAATCGTGCTTGAATGTTTGACTAATCCATGGCATATAGACATAGTTGAGGTCTAGAAGGTCTAGATGGTAAGCCCAATGCTTCTTGGCGTCACTCCATTTGTATTTCCATTTAACAGAGAAGACACGACGATGAAACTCTGGGCGATTTTGGAGATTCCATGAAGCAGAAAGTTCTGACGTGGCAATGCTGTTGCGTCGGAACTTCTTAGTAAGGAAAGGCGCTAGAAGACGAGGAAAACTAAGTCGAGCCTCTAATCCGTATTCCTCGTAATTGTCTCGTTCGTATCCTTCAAGACCTTTTATCGCCTCGAAGGCGGCTCTTGCTTCGATGCTAAGTAACTCGCTACCATGAAACAAGTTCCAGTTTTGATAAGTCAATGAAGCCGCTGCTCCTAAATCGCCCGAAGTGTTAGTGCCTTCTGGTTGAAAGGATATAGAGTTTGGCTTCCGCATGGATAGCGTAATATCCGTATTTAGAATGTTGGGAGTGATGGTGTCTTCCTTGATGTCAATATTGGTATAACTCACTGCACCTAATCGTGCAAAGTGATTATAGGTACTACGCAGTCTGCTCGCAGAATAATATTGCCCTTCTTCCATCAAGCAGTTATCTTCAAGGATATTGGGTCTCAAAGGATTGGGTATAGAGTCTTGATGTAAAAATCGAACCTTCCCAATCTTATATCGCATGTGCGGTTGGATGGGTGATTGGTCGTTCTTGCGGTAAGGCAGGATGTGTAGCGTTAAATCTATCTGCCGTGCCGACTTGGTAGAATCAGCGGTGTAATAGATAAAATCTTTATGGAAGTGATAAAAACCAGAGTCGTTTAGTATCTGTGTTATTTGTTTTCTACGATCGTCTAATGAAGAGACTGTGAATAATGAATCACTATGCAATGGGGCGCGGTTCTGATAATGTTCCAAGACTTTTGATATAGCAGAGTCTTGAATATCATAGTTTAATGAATGGATAAGGTAAGGTGAACCAGGGATGAGAGTGTAGATGGCGCTTATTCGCTTACCATGTCTCTTCGTCTCAAAGTTAACCTTGGCGTTCATATACCCCATATTCTGCATAGCCATGCGTAGATCCTCGCAAGAAAGGGTTGCTTGAACTGAATCGTAAAGTACGGGTTCCTCGCCTAGACGCCTTAAAGTGCGGTTGAGCCACTTGGTCGAGTCTTTGCCAGAAAGCAGATAGGTCCCCATTGGAATCTTGAATAAAGAAAACCAACGTGAGTTGCCCTTTTGGTGGATGTATTGAGCAAACTGTGAAGCGTCAAACTGCTTGTCTTGCGTCTTTACCTTTACTGACTCGAGTAGATAATTGTCTTGTGGAATAAATTTGTCAACAGAACATGATGAAAGAAGCAAAATAATGAAGATAGTTGAGGTTTTTGCCCAAATAGACTTCTTATTCTGAAATATGGTTTGTTCGCAGGACTTCTTTAGATGGGATATATATTGAATAAAAGATTCAACCATTCTGCTTTTTGAAAATTTTCCGCAAAGATAGTAAAAAACTTTAAGGTTGAGAGGGTAGGCCTTGTTGTTTTTTACTAATTTTGCAGTATGATAAGTAAAAAATCGATTAAGTTAATTCATTCTTTAGGTACAAAGAAAGGACGCATAGCCAACAATATGTTTGTCGCTGAAGGTCCTAAGGTGGTAGACGATTTGATAGCTGCTGGCTTTGAGGTTGTTGAACTATATGATGAGATAGATGATGTGCGGAAGGCTTCTTTCTTGCAGCATCCTCAAGAAAAGCTAGCTGTGTTCAAGATTCCACAATGGCAGTCGAATCCACAGATACCTACTGATCAATTGACATTGATGCTTGATGGGGTACAGGACCCCGGTAACTTGGGAACAATCATCCGAGTTGCTGATTGGTTCGGTATCACGCAAGTGTTCTGCTCTCTGAATACTGCTTCATGTTGGAATCCTAAGGTGGTGCAAGCTACCATGGGAAGCATTGCACGTGTTCAGGTAACTTATCACGATTTATTGCCCCTTCTTGACCAGTTGCCTAGCCATTTCCCTGTGTATGGAACGTTGCTTGACGGCGATAATATCTATACGCAACAGTTGACTCCGAATGGTGTAATCGTAATGGGTAATGAAGGAAATGGTGTGTCTCCAGAAATTAGGGAAAGAGTCAATCGTCGATTGTTTATACCCAACTATCCGTCAAGTCGTAAAACGGCCGATTCGTTGAATGTTTCCATAGCTACCGCAATCGTTTGTAACGAGTTTAGGCGTGTATTAGCTTTAAAGTAGAAATGTATTTGTGCATGATTAAATTTTGATATTTCAACTGATTGCATTACCTTTGCATAAAAAGAGAATGATTGCTCTGAAAAGATAAAACCTAAGAATCAATGAGGAGAACTATTGTACACTTCTTTTGGGGAACATTGGTGTTTGTTATTGCCTGTTGCGTTTTGTTCTTTGTCGCAGTGTGGAACGGATGGATAGGATATATGCCAGACATGGACGATTTGTCAAACCCCATAGATAAATATGCATCGCAGGTCTATTCGGCTGATGGAAAACTGATGTGCTCGTGGAACGCAGATAACGCCAATCGTGTAGCAGTAGATTATAATAGTTTGTCTCCGCATTTGGTTCATGCACTTGTAGCTACCGAGGATGAACGTTTCTACTATCACTCAGGTATCGATTATATCGCATTGGGTCGTGCCATTGTGAAACGAGGTCTCTTGGGACAAACCAACGCTGGTGGTGGATCTACTATTACACAACAGCTAGCCAAACAGCTCTTTTCAGAAAAGGCACATAGCAAAATGGAACGTTTGCTGCAGAAACCTATCGAATGGATTATTGCAATCAAGCTAGAAAGATACTTCACTAAGGAAGAAATCATTGCTATGTATCTCAACTACTTTGATTTCCTCCATAATGCAGTGGGTATCAAACGGGCGGCTTTTACTTATTTTGGAAAAGAACCACGTCAATTGTCTATTACCGAGGCGGCAACATTGATAGGCTTGTGTAAGAACCCGTCTATGTTCAATCCGTTGAAATATCCTGAAAGATGTCTTGAGCGACGCAATGTAGTGCTAAGTCAGATGCATCGTAGTGGATATCTCACTGCCGCAGAGGAAAGCCAATTGCAAGCCAAGCCTTTAGATGTTCATTATACGCGTGAAGTGCCTGTTAGCGGAGCTGCTGATTATTTCCAAGTGTTCTTGCGTAGATATATGATGGCGGAAGAACCACAACGTGATAAGTATCCCAAATGGAATAATCGTCAATTTGTTCTTGATTCGATAGCATGGCAACAAGATCCATTGTACGGATGGTGTAACAAGAACTTTAAACGAAATGGTGACGCATACAATGTAAATACAGATGGTCTGCGTATCTTTACCACAATAGATACACGTATGCAGTGCTATGCAGAAGAGGCTGTCAGAGAGCATGTAGGTGGTTACTTGCAGAACGAGTTTAATATCGCCAACAAATATAAGAAGAATGCCCCTTATTCTTCAACCATCTCTCGTAAGCAAATAAAGGCTTTACTCAATCGAAGCATTCATCAGAGTCATCGTTATCTCGAAATGAAAGAGGCAGGTGCGTCACCAGAGGAGATAATAAAAGCATTCCGTACTCCCGTAGAAATGAGCGTGTTCACGTATCATGGAAAAGAGGAACGTGTTATGACGCCGATTGATTCGATAATCTATTATAAGAATTTCTTGCGCTCGGCGCTTATGTGTATGGAACCACACACTGGTGCGGTGAAAGCATATGTAGGCGGTATCGATTATGAGCATTTCAAATATGATATGGCTATGGGAGGACGACGCCAGGTGGGATCTACAATAAAGCCATTCCTTTATTCTTTAGCCATGCAGAATGGTATGACACCTTGCTCTACGGCTCCAAATGTTCAGCGTACGTATGGAGGATGGACTCCTCGTAATGGGTCTCATGCCCGTTATGGTCAACAGGTTCCGTTGAAGTGGGGTCTGCAACATTCTAACAACTGGATATCTGCTTATTTGATTACATTGTTGGGACCCAGTCAGTTTGTTAATATTCTACACGACTTTGGTTTGAATAATCCAGATATTGATCGCAACACCTCTCCTGTATTGTGTTTGGGTCCTTGCGAAGTGTCTGTGGGCGAAATGGTTAGTGGTTATACTACGTTTGCCAATGGAGGCGTGCGTTGTGCTCCTCTTTTCGTAACAAAGATTGAAGATAGTCATGGTAATGTATTGGCCAACTTCCAACCATTGATGAATGAGGTTATAAGCGAAGATAATTCTTATCGAATGATTGATATGCTCCGTGCGGTAATCAATGGTGGTACAGGCTCACGTTTGAAGAGTAGATACGGGCTAGATGGAGATATTTGTGGTAAGACGGGTACTACGAATAATAACTCTGACGGATGGTTTATCGGATTTACTCCACAGTTGGTATGTGGATGTTGGGTAGGTGGTGAAGATCGCGATATTCACTTTGATAATGGCAGTATTGGCCAAGGAGCTTCCATGGCGTTACCAATATGGGCGTATTTTATGAAACGAGTGTATGCTGATCGGCGCTTGGGGTATAGTTTAAAGACCACCTTTGATATACCAAAGGACTTCGACTTCTGTTCGGCAACACAATCCATTAATATTAATGGTATCCAAGAAGAGTACCAGTAAGAAACGTTTTAGCTACGAATAGAGCTAAAAGAGACTTATGGCTTAGAAAGCAAAAAGAGATAAGATGGGCAAATGGCTTCTGTCATTTGCCTATCTTTGCCTTAAAGTTTACAGACAAAAGGTCTTTGAACCTTGAAGGTTGATTCTATGTCGGCTTTTACAACCGTAAAAAGCATTGCAAAGATTTGCATGTATCTTTAAAAATGATTACCTTTGCCCCTATAGAAACGTAATTAAGATTCAAATATAAAGAATTAATAAACAATGAAAATTAACGATTTTAACTTCGCTGGACATAAAGCTATTGTTCGCGTAGATTTCAATGTGCCACTTGATGAAAATGCACAAGTAACTGATGACACTCGTATTCGTGGCGCATTGCCTACACTTAAGAAAGTTCTTGCTGATGGCGGCGCATTGATTATGATGAGTCATATGGGCAAGCCAAAAGGTAAAGTGAATGAAAAACTTTCCTTAGGCCAAATCGTTAAGAATGTTAGCGATGCTCTTGGTGTAGAAGTGAAGTTTGCAAAAGACGCTGGTAAGGCTGATGCTGAAGCTGCTGAGTTGAAGGCAGGTGAAGCGCTTCTTTTGGAAAACCTCCGTTTCTATCCTGAGGAAGAAGGTAAGCCAGTTGGTGTAGAAAAGGGCACTCCTGAGTTTGATGCTGCTAAAGCAGAGATGAAGGACCGTCAGAAGGCGTTTGCTCAGAAGTTGGCTTCTTATGCTGATGTATATGTAAACGATGCTTTTGGTACAGCGCACCGCAAGCACGCTTCTACCGCAGTGATTGCTGACTACTTTGATGCTGATCACAAGATGCTTGGCTACTTGATGGAGAAAGAGGTTACAGCTATTGATAACGTGCTTAAGAATGCACAGCATCCATTCACTGCTATTATCGGTGGCTCAAAGGTTAGCTCAAAGCTTGGTGTTATCAAGAACCTTCTCGACAAAGTAGACAACTTGATTATTGGTGGCGGTATGGGTTATACCTTCATTAAGGCACAAGGTGGCAAGATTGGTAAGTCTCTTCATGAGGACGAATTGATGCCTGAGGCACTTAATGTTATTGCTGCAGCTAAAGAGAAGGGTGTAAACCTTAGCTTGTCTGTGGCTACCGTTTGTGGTCAAGACTTCTCAAATGATACTCCACGTCAGGTGTTCCCAATCAATGATATTCCTGATGAATGGGAAGGTATGGACGCTTCTGAGGAGAGCCTCGAGGAGTGGAAGAAGATTATCCTCTCTTCTAAGACAATCCTTTGGAATGGCCCAGTAGGTGTATTCGAGCTTTCTAACTTTGCTCATGGTACAGGCGAGATTGCTCAGTATGTAGCACAAGCTACTCAAGAGAATGGTGCATTCTCTCTCGTAGGTGGTGGCGACTCAGTTGCTGCGGTAAACAAGTTTGGCTTGGCTGACAAGGTTTCTTATGTGTCTACTGGTGGTGGTGCAATGCTTGAAGCTATCGAAGGTAAGACATTGCCAGGCGTAGCTGCTATTGAAAAGTAATTTATGTCTATATAGTTAAGAAGCTTTCTGTTTAGTATGAATGGAAAGCTTCTTAATTTGTATAATGATATAATAATAAAATGAGAAACTTGCTCTGATGGCAATGTAGTATGGCGAAACGTTGTTTTTATAGTTATGCTATCGCCAACGCTTCACACTGATCAATGTCAGAGCAAGATAATGCGGATGATGAAACAACTATTTCTCTTTATTTTAAGTCTGTTTATGGTTTTGCATTCACAAGCGACGAATGTGGAATCATACGATTCGGTTGAAGTTAGTCTACTTACCTGCTCTCCTGGTGAGGAGATTTGGGCGCAATATGGACATACCGCAATCCGTTGGCATGATTTAAAGAATGGGAAAGATGTAGTTATCAATTACGGCTTGTTTTCTCCAGATGTTCCTAACTTTATACCTCGCTTTGTATTTGGACTAACTGATTATCGAATGGGCGTAGAGTCGTTCGATTTGTTTTGTTCAGAATATATATATCGACATAGAGGAGTAACTGAACAAGTCCTTGCATTGACCTTACAAGATAAACAGTCTTTAGCAAAGGCTTTACAAGAAAATCTGAAACCTGAAAACATCATTTATCGATACAATTTCTTTTATGACAATTGCACATCGCGTGCAAGAGATATTATTGTATCGAACTTACATGGCAAAGTCACTTATCCTGCACCAATCAATACATCGTTTAGAGAAATGCTCCATCGGTGGAATAGTGCTTATCCCTGGTCACAGTTTGGTGAGGATCTTTTGCTTGGAGTGTCGGCTGATCAATCTACACAGAAAGCAGAACAACAGTTTTTGCCCCATAATTTACAAGAAGACTTTGCTCATGCTGTCTATAATGGACGACCATTAGTGGTACAAACGCGTCAACTCCTCGAACCATTCCCCATCGTACCCGAAAGCGAATTTCCTTTAAGTCCCATTCAGTGTGCCATAGCTTTTGTCATCATCTTAGCTGTCATTATGGCATGTCAAGTTTATTTTAAGAAATTGTTATGGGGAGTAGATGCGTTGCTTATGTTGTTAGCTTCGCTCGTTGGCATCGTTTTTACGTTAATGATATTTTCCCAACACCCATGCGTACGTGTCAACTTGCTGATAATCATGTTTAATCCGCTTCCTCTGTTCTTTATGTGGCGTACCATAAAACGTACACGAAACCGACGTTCTGACTGTTGGTGGACATTATGGAGCGTTATGATTTTGGTCGGATTATTGGGTAGAATCTTTCAATGTTATCCGCCTGCCATTATGATTGTGGCATTCGGATTGCTATGTTATAGTGTTGTTCATATATACATACAAAGAAATATACCTCTTTTATCTAAAACCATAAAACAATAATAGTAGATGATAAGTCAAGCAATGAATAGTTACCTTACCGCCTTACTCGTGCTGTTGACAGCCACGGGTATTGAAGCTAGAGACTGCTCTTTAGCTTTGAAAGTGGTATGGGATATGCATGCTCTTGACGAGAATTGCTTGAACAATCGTCTTGAAGGTTTTGATACAAATCTTTTAGAGGTCATACAAGCGCTTACCCAATCAAAGCGCAATCATGAAAGAAAGTCACAGAATGTTCACTACCTGTCTTTGCCAGTTTTACCAATAGAGCAACAATGGCATGATAAGGACTTGTCGAACGTAAATATATCGATTGTTGGTTTGTGTATGAAAGTCTTTCTCACGCAAATTAACATCCGAGCTCCTAGTTTATAAAGGTACATAATGGATATGTGGCTAATACATCAAAGTTACATATTATATAAGGTGTAATTATAAACAAAGAATCAAATAAGCAAAACAATGAATTTAAACAAAATACTAAAGTCGCTTTTCGGTGATAAGTCATCACGCGACATGAAGCAAATCAAACCCTTTGTAGAAAAGGTTAAGAGTGTTTATCCAGAGATTAAGGCGCTTAGCAATGATGAGTTGCGTGCCAAAACAGCAGAAATCAGACAATACGTTCGTGATTCAGCAAAGGCAGAGCGTGAAGAAATAGAAAAAATCAAAGCTACAATCGAAGATACTCCGCTAGAGGATCGCGAGGAAATCTTCAACAAGATTGATAAGCTAGAAAAGCAAGTACTTGACAATTATGAGGTTGCGCTTAATGAAGTGATGCCCGTTGCTTTCTCTATTGTGAAAGATACTGCACGTCGTTTCGCTGAGAACGAGGAAACCATCGTAACAGCAAATGACTTTGATCGTGAGCTTGCTGCTAACCCTGCAAATGACTTTATCACCATTGAAGGTGACAAGGCTTATTATCACAACCATTGGACTGCAGGTGGCAATGACCTTAAGTGGGAGATGGTCCACTATGATGTTCAGCTCTTTGGTGGTGTGGTTCTGCATCAAGGAAAGATTGCCGAGATGGCTACTGGTGAAGGAAAGACCCTTGTTGCTACACTTCCAGTATTCTTGAATGCGCTGACAGGTAATGGTGTTCACATGGTTACCGTTAATGATTACCTGGCAAAGCGTGACTCTGAATGGATGGGGCCACTCTATGAGTTTAATGGATTGTCGGTAGATTGTATTGATAAGCATCGTCCCAACTCACCCGAGCGTCGTAAGGCATACCAAGCAGATATCACTTTCGGTACAAACAATGAGTTTGGTTTCGACTATTTGCGTGACAATATGGCAGTTTCTCCTGCAGATCTTGTACAACGTCGTCACAACTACGCTATTGTCGATGAGGTTGACTCAGTGCTTATCGATGATGCTCGTACTCCTTTGATTATCAGTGGTCCTATTCCTAAAGGTGATGATCAGATGTATGAGGAATATCAACCTTTGGTACAGAAGCTCTATGAGGTGCAACGTAAACAAGCTACCGAACTTCTTGCAGAGGCGCGTACCAAGATTAATAAGGCTACAAAGGTAGAGGATGCTAAAGAGAAATCACAGTTGCTTGAAGAAGGATTCCTTGCATTGTATCGTTCTTATAAGGCTCTTCCAAAGAACAAGGCACTTATTAAGTATCTCTCAGAAGATGGTATCAAGAGTGGAATGCTCAAGACGGAAGAGTTCTATATGGCTAACAACAACCGTGAGATGCCCAAAGCAGTTAAGCCTCTTTACTTTGTAACTGAGGAAAAGATGAACTCTTGTGATCTGACTGACAAGGGTGCTGCCTGGTTAGCTCAGCAGGTGAATGATGATAAGTTGTTTGTCTTGCCAGATATCACAACCGAGTTGTCGTTGCTAGAGAAGGAGAAAGAAGATAAGACTTTGGATGAACAGGCATACATTGACCGCAAAGATCAGATGTTAGCTCATTATGGTGTACAGAGCGAACGCGTTCATACGTTGCAACAATTGCTGAAAGCTTACACCATGTTCAATAAAGACGAAGAGTATGTTGTGCTTGATGGCGAAGTGAAGATTGTCGATGAGCAAACAGGTCGTATCATGGAAGGACGTCGTTGGAGTGATGGTCTTCATCAGGCTGTTGAAGCCAAAGAGCATGTAAAGGTAGAGGCTGCTACTCAGACGTTTGCAACCATTACGCTTCAGAACTACTTCCGTATGTATCACAAGTTGTCAGGTATGACAGGTACAGCTGTGACTGAGGCAGGCGAGTTTTGGGATATCTATAAGCTTGACGTTGTAGAGATTCCTACAAACCGTCCAGTGCTCCGTCATGACTTGCAGGATCGCGTATATAAGACCGCTCGTGAAAAGTATGCTGCTGTGATTGAAGAGGTTGAGGAGATGCGCACATCGGGTAGACCTTGTTTGGTAGGTACTACGTCCGTTGAGATAAGTGAGTTGTTGAGCCGTATGCTTGATATGCGCCACATACCACACCAGGTGCTCAATGCTAAGCTCCATCAGAAGGAGGCCAACATCGTTGCAGCTGCTGGTAAGAGTGAGATGGGCTCAGTGTTTGTCTGCAATGATGGAAAAGCATTTACAGACAAAGCGTCTGCTCAACGTTATGCAAAACAGCTCAAGGAAGATGAGAAGAGTGAGTACACTGATGAGATTACTACCGAAACACGCTTGTTAGGTGCTGTTACCATCGCTACCAACATGGCTGGTCGTGGTACCGATATCAAGTTGACCAAAGAGGTGAAAGACGCCGGCGGTTTGGCAATTATTGGTACAGAACGTCATGAGAGCCGTCGTGTGGACCGTCAGTTACGTGGTCGTGCTGGTCGTCAAGGTGACCCAGGTTCATCCGTGTTCTACGTTTCACTTGAAGATAAACTGATGCGTCTGTTCGGTTCTGAGCGTATTGCTAAGGTGATGGATCGCCTAGGTTTCGAAGAAGGTGAACGTATCGAAAGTCAGATGATCTCTAATAGCATTGAACGTGCACAGAAGAAGGTTGAGGAAAACAACTTCGGTATACGTAAGCGTTTGCTCGAATATGATGATGTGATGAACAAACAGCGTACCGTAATCTATGAAAAGCGTCGTCATGCGCTCATGGGTGAACGTATTGGTATGGATATCGCCAACATCATTTGGGATCGTGTAGTAAATCTAGTGGAGAACAACGACTATGAAGGTTGTCAAGAAGGCTTCTTGAAGATATTGGCTACAGAATGTCCATTCTCTGAAAACGACTTGAACACAGTGGCTAAAGATGAGCTTGAAGAGCGCGCTTATCAAGCAGCGATGGAATCCTTTGCACGTAAGACAGAGCGCATCCAGCAAGTGGCTTGGCCAATCATCAAGCAGGTGTATGAAACCCAAGGTGCCCTTTATGAACGCATCATGGTTCCTATCACAGATGGACAACGTGTCTATAACATCCCATGTAACCTCAAGGAAGCATATGACTCTGAGGCTAAGTCGGTTGTGAAGCAGTTTGAAAAAGTGATTTTGCTCCATATCATTGATGATGATTGGAAGGAAAACTTGCGTCAGCTTGACGAGTTGCGCCACTCAGTACAGAATGCTTCTTATGAACAGAAAGATCCATTGCTCGTGTTTAAGCTAGAGAGTGTGAAACTTTGGGACAACATGATTGATGATATGAATAATCGTTGTGCAAGCGTCTTGATGCGTGGTCAGATTCCTGAGATGCAACAAGAAGAACCCGTACAGGAGGCTGCACCTGAAGAGCATACACAGCGATATGTAGAGCAGAAAGAGGATCTTGATGCAGAACGCGAAGCACAAGCGCAAGCAGCAAGTCAGGACACACGTGAAGGTAGTCAGCAAGTGAACCATACGCCGTATCGTGCAGAGCGTATGCCACGTCCTAACGATCCTTGCCCATGTGGAAGTGGTAAGAAATTTAAAAACTGCCACGGTCGTAATATTCAATAATTTATTATAACTTAAAAGTCAAGCAGAACATATGCAATAGCATATACTGCTTGACTTATTTTTTTATATGATACAGATAAACGCTCTTACCAAGCAGTTTGGAGAAAAGACAGCCGTAGATATCCCATCTTTGTCTATTGGACAAGGTGAAATCATTGGTTTGGTTGGAAATAATGGTGCAGGTAAAACGACACTCTTTCGCTTGATGTTGGATCTGACTGATCCTACAACAGGAAACATAGAATATCGTTTTGTTTCTTCAGTAACATCCGTTTCTGATGCCCCCGCCTCCTCCGAATCGTCACCCTGTGACTCACCTTCGGATTACTCCGTCTTGTCTTCAACCTCTGAAGGGTGGAAGCAATACGTTGGTGCTTATCTTGATGAAAGCTTTCTAATCGATTTTCTTACACCCGAAGAGTATTTTGAGTTCTTAGCAGATGTGCATCATATCTCTCGCAAGGGATTATATGACAAACTGGATGAATATAAGAGCTTGATGAATGATGAGATCCTAGGTCAGAAAAAGTATATCCGTGATTTTTCAGCAGGCAACAAACAGAAGATTGGTATTATAGCAACATTTCTACCACAAAATCAGTTGCTTATCCTTGATGAACCCTTTAACTATTTAGATCCTAAAGGACAAAACATCTTGAAGCATTGTTTAGTGGAGCTAAACCAAAAGCTTAATCTCACAATCTTAGTGTCAAGTCATAATCTACAGCACACCATAGATATCAGTACTCGCGTCTTATTGATGGAGAAAGGACATATTGTGAAAGATTTTACATCAATTGATACGCAAGCTAGACGTGAGCTAGAAAGCTACTTTAGTGTAGATTAAGCTCCTTTATAACTCAACTCAGCTTCTTGTTAGTATTCTTTGAAAGCGTTTTACCATAGTTTTTAGGAATCATCTATGAAGTAAATAGAATAGGAAATAAATTAATTTGCATTAAAAAATAAATTATTTTTCATCGAAAAATAATTTATTTTTGATTCTAAAACGACCTCTTTCGCTTTGTTTTTCCGCATCAATCATTAGATGAATTGGTGCTAGATGATGTGTAAAGAAGCACATTCCCTAATTTGGTATAGCACCACTCATCATGCTGTTTACACTGTCATCTTCTCCTCTAAGTACGGATAACATGCTAAGAGGTAAACTGAGCTTTACTCATCTAAATGTGTAATAATATGGTCAAATCGATAAATATTTGTGAAAAGCTTTGGTGTAAAGTATAAAAATATATACTTTTGCAGTATCTAAAGTAAATAAAATATAACGCCTATCGAAATAATTCTACTTAATAGAAAAAGAAATTTAGATGACACTAAGCTTAGAAATGAAGCATTTGGATAGGATGTCAGACGAAGAATTGGCTCTATGTTATATTAACGGGAGCAATAGAGCGTTTGATTGTTTGCTAGATCGAAACCAACAAAAGTTATTCACATATATCGTCTTCATGGTACATGATCATGAGGTAGCTAATGATATATTCCAAGAGACCTTTTTCAAGGTAATCAGCAAACTACAACAAAGAAAATATTCACCAAGCGGAAAGTTTGGTGCATGGTTGATGCGTATAGCCCATAATGCGATTATGGACTGGTATCGTGAGCAGCGTCAGCAAGGTTTGGTAGATGCGTCGAACGAAAACGACTTGTCTAATGTTGGAGGGTACGATCTCATAGAAAGTAATCGCGAGAAAGATTTTATCAATACGCAAGTGCTTGCTGATGTTAAACGCATCATGAATCAACTACCCGCTCCGCAAAGAGAAGTGGTATATATGCGCTTCTATCAGCAAATGTCCTTTAAGGAGATTGCTGAAACAACAGGTGTGAGTATCAATACCAGCTTAGGACGTATGCGCTATGCTATCCTTAACATGCGAAGGATAGCAAAGGAGCACCACATCATGTTAGAGCTTGCTTAATAAATGGGGCTTTCCGCAGTGCTTAACGATTAATCGGGCTGAGACGTTTGATAGCGCTGATGGTGGAGATAGGGTCGGGCGACTTGAAAACATAACTGCCACTGACCAAGATATCTACCCCTGCGCTGACGAGACGAGGAGCTGTTTCAGCTTGCACGCCACCATCCACCTCAATTAAGGCATGACTATTGCTTTTCGTAATAAGCTCTCTGAGTCTTGTTACCTTGTCAATGGTATGCTCTATAAACTTTTGACCACCAAAGCCAGGATTGACCCCCATTAACAACACCATATCCACATCGCCAAGCACCTCTTCTATCTGGCACAGAGGAGTAGAAGGATTAAGTGTTACGCCAGCTTTCATTCCAGCCTTGTGTATATCCTCAATGGTTCGGTGTAGATGGTCGGTAGCCTCTACATGCACATTCATCATCATTGCTCCTGCATCAGCTACTTGCTGGACGTAACGCTCTGGATGTACAATCATAAGATGTACATCTAGAGGCTTGTGGCAAATAGAGGAAACAGTCTTAATGATAGAAAACCCAAACGAGATGTTTGGTACAAAGACCCCGTCCATAACATCCATGTGTAACCAGTCAGCTTCACTTTGATTGATCATCTCAATCTCTTCTCTTAGGTTGAGAAAGTTGGCTGACAACAAGGAAGGAGAAACCAAAATGCTCATATCGTTAATTGAGATTGTAAGGGATAGTCTTTCCTTTGATGGTTATCACTCTGTAGGTGTAGGCCATCTGTTTGATAAACTTAATCGTGCGTTCTGCTGGCGTAAGTTTCTCTTGAGTAAATATATTCATAGGCGGTAGCATTTGACTTTTTTGTTGTTCTATTATCTAAACGCAATATATCTATGGTTATTGTATAAGCGAAGCCGAATTTTTAAAAAACTTATTTCTTTCATAGCCCGTAAATCCATATAAATACTATACCTTTGCATAAGACTTATTTGTTATAGAAACTCATGGAAATTATTTTTAACGGGATATATAATCAACCGGCACTAATCAGTTTGCTTGATAGCGATGTGGCATATCTAGGACTAGACTTCTTGTCGAATAGCCAAAATCGTATAAGGCCACTTCGTTATGATGCAGGAATTATTCCCGATAAACCTTCGATAGATGTGTCAGGTGCAGGTAAAAGCAAACCATGCTTAATGGGTAGCTTTGATGACGTATTGCCTCAAACCATTGTGACCACCGTGGTGGATTATAGGCTGACAGCGGTGGAGCTATGTTTCATTCCAAAGGTCGCCTTGGTAGATAATCTGCGGAGGACGATTGTGCCCGATTTGCGTCCGCAACTGAATATTGCTACCCGCTTGGATTTGTCCGAATATAATGACGTGGCTGCTCTAGAACAGTTTGCTGGACATCTAGATTGGCTTACGTTTAATATAAATGAGGTGAATGATTGTGTAAAAACATTCTTTCATCAATACGAAGAACAGGTAAAGATACCTTATTACATTGAGATAGATGAGCGTTTGAAAGATAGCTTACCTTTCTTTATGAATTGCCCTTCTTTCCGTGGTTTGCAGATAGATTTGTCTGCTTATATAGATAAAGATAACTTGTCTAGTGTGGCTGTAAAAGAACAAGCTGATAGCATCTTAAGGCATTTAGCAAGTATGGACTAATAAGCAACGCTTTGCGGTAGTATGCGTGTTGTCAATATGTTTACGGTATTACTCTTTGGGCACTGGCCTAAGCCAATACAAGTGTGAAAACGAAAAATTGTCAACAAAAGAAACCGTTTCGGTATGCTAAAGAATGGATTTATAAAAAAAGTTATTGAATTTGCCAGTAAGATATAAATTACTTAACTTTGCATTGTACCAAAACATTCTTTTGAATAATGCATTGCAGAAATATCCTATATAAAATACTTTTATTAACCATAAGCTCCTTCTTCGTAGGTTCGCTCAGCGCACAGAACGTGGTAGTGGGTTCTACTACCACAAAGGATGGTGGCAAATATACTGGTCAATTGTCACATGGTAAGCCAAACGGGAAAGGAAAAACTCAGTACAAGAATGGCGATACTTACGAAGGTGAGTATGTAAAAGGAAAACGGCAGGGGCAAGGCACATACTCCTTTGCTGATGGCGAAAAGTATCAGGGGATATGGTTTCAAGATCAACAACATGGTCGTGGAACTTATTTCTTTATGAACGGAAATCGTTATGAAGGTATGTGGTATCGTGACTATCAGCATGGTCAAGGAAAGATGGTCTACTATAATGGTGACGTCTATGATGGAATGTGGAGTCATGATAAACGAAATGGTGAAGGTCGTTACACGTTTGCTAATGGTGCCTTCTATCAAGGCAATTGGGTAGATGATATGAAAAACGGTCATGGCCGTTTTGATTGGCACAACGGCGCTTCGTATACTGGCGATTGGGTGAATAACCTCAAAGAAGGAAAAGGAATCTACATCTACGGAGATGGTGATGAATATGATGGCGACTGGAAGAATGATTTGCAAAATGGTCGTGGCATCTATAAGTATAAAGATGGAGATACGTATGAGGGCCAATATGTAGATGGAGAACGCACTGGTGCAGGTATCTTCAAATATAAAAATGGCGATTGCTATTCTGGTCATTTCCTTAAAGGTAAACGTTCTGGCGAAGGAACTATGTCTTGGAAGAACGGTGACAAGTATGTTGGAAATTGGTCCAATGATCAAGAAAATGGTCAGGGAACGTTGACTAAACGTAATCAAGGCGTTTTTGAAGGACAATTCAAAGATGGCAAGATGGAAGGTCTTGTCACGATTCATTATAATGATGGAAGCAAGTTTAAAGGAACATTCCATAAAGGCGAACGTAACGGTCAGGCAATAGAAGAGGATAAGAATGGTATCCGATTCGAAGGAAGCTATCGTGACGATGTTCGTGATGGAAAGTTTGTAGAACGTAATAATGTAGGCGAAGTTACAGCCTCAGGCTATTATGAGAATGGAATTCGTCATCAGCAATAAAAGCATTATAAAGACACAATTATATTATACTCAGACCTATGACAACAAGAAAACCTAGAACAACTGCAACGAAAGACAAGGCGGCAGCTCCCCAAATAAATAAAGCCCGTAAAGTGGCGGCGCAAACCCTAGTTACGCATATCGGTATTGTGGCTAATGATTCTTATCTTGAACCTTATGAGGATGCAATTAAAGGAAGGCATGACCATGCAGTGTGGAAGAAACAACAGCTAACCCAACAAGGTAAGCAGACGTTATCCGACTTTGCTAATGGTTATGAATATTACGGTTTGCATAAAGAAGGAAAAAAGTGGATCTTTAGAGAGTGGGCACCCAATGCAACAGCTATCTATCTAGTGGGCGACTTCAATAACTGGGAAGAATGTGAACAGTATGCGTGCAAGCGTATAGAAGGCACCGGTAATTGGGAACTAGTGGTACCCGAATCGTATATGAAGCATGCTCAACTTTATAAGATGCATGTGAAATGGAATGGGGGAGAGGGTGAACGTATTCCCGCTTGGGCACAACGCGTAACTCAGGACGAACAAACTAAGATTTTCTCTGCCCAAGTATGGTGTCCAGAACATAAATATAGTTGGAAGAAACGCACTTTCAAACCTTCTACTACACCATTGCTTATCTACGAATGCCATATAGGCATGGGGCAAGATGCCGAGAAGGTAGGTACATACGCAGAGTTTAGAACCCATGTGTTGCCACGCGTCATTAAGGATGGCTACAATGCTATACAGATTATGGCCATTCAGGAGCATCCCTATTATGGTTCATTTGGTTATCATGTCAGTAGCTTCTTTGCACCAAGTAGCAGATTTGGAACGCCTGAAGAACTGAAAGAACTGATAGACGAGGCTCATCAGAATGGCATTGCTGTCATTATGGATATTGTCCACTCGCATGCTGTAAAGAACGAAGTGGAAGGATTAGGAAATCTTGCCGGAGATCCCAATCAATATTTCTATCCAGGAGATCGTCATGAGCATCCAGCATGGGATAGTCTTTGTTTCGATTATGGTAAGGACAATGTGATTCATTTCTTGCTATCCAATTGTAAATATTGGTTGAAGGAATTCCATTTTGATGGTTTCCGATTTGATGGTGTAACCTCCATGCTCTATTATAGTCATGGTTTGGGTGAAGCATTTGTCAATTATGGTGATTACTTTAATGGGCACCAAGATGACAATGCTATATGCTATCTGACTTTGGCCAATTGTCTGATACATGAGGTAAACAAGAATGCAATTACTATTGCGGAGGAAGTCTCCGGTATGCCGGGCCTAGCCGCAACGTTTGAAGATGGAGGCTATGGCTTCGATTATCGAATGGCAATGAACATTCCTGACTATTGGATTAAGACCATTAAGGAACAGCCTGATGAGAATTGGAAACCAAGCAGTATCTTTTGGGAGGTAAAGAATCGTCGCTCTGATGAGAAGACAATCTCTTATTGTGAAAGTCATGACCAAGCGTTAGTGGGAGATAAGACCATCATCTTCCGCCTTATTGATGCAGATATGTACTATCACTTTAAGAAAGGTGACGAAAATGACATGGTGCATCGTGGTATTGCTCTTCATAAGATGATAAGGCTTGTTACACTGGGGGCTATCAATGGTGGTTACCTGAATTTTATGGGTAATGAGTTTGGTCATCCCGAATGGATCGACTTCCCACGTGAGGGTAACGATTGGAGTTACAAGTATGCGCGCCGACAGTGGAACCTTGTGGACAATAAAGATTTGTGTTATCATTATCTAGGAGATTTTGATCAACAAATGCTCGCAATGGTTAAGGAAGAGCCCAAATTTAACCAAACCCCTCTGCAAGAAATCTGGCACAATGATGGAGATCAGATTTTGGCTTTCCAGCGTGGGCATCTAGTATTTGTGTTCAACTTCTCCCCCACACGTTCATATACCGATTATGGATTCCTTGTAAAAAAAGGTTCTTATCGCGTGGTGCTTAACACAGATGCGCGCCAGTTTGGTGGGTTTGGTTTTGCGGATGATTCTGTGGAACACCTCACATGTTTTGATCCTTTATATAAGAAGGATGGTAAAGAATGGCTGAAGCTCTATATCCCTGCACGTTCTGCAGTGGTGCTACGCTTGCAGCCTACTGAAAATAAAAAGAAGAAATGAACAAAAGCCTTACGCAGCTGATACTTGCGTTATTCTTTAGTCTGTTCTCTTTTTGCTATTTGTATTGTTATCAACCAGAGGTGATGGTGGTAACTCAATTCTTAGCATCAGGAGGACAGACTCATTATGTACCATTGGTCGGAGCAATACTGATTACCCTTGTGCTACAATTGCTGCAAATGTTTATACAACATTGCGTGCAGATACGCAAACGTACGATGGCTTTGACCTATCTTCCCTCCGCACTATTATTAGCATTGGTCACTAGCATTAGTTCTGATGTAAGCCAACAATTGTCTATGAAGGGATGGACGTGGACCCTACCCATTCTGATGATTGTGGCGGTCTATATCATCTATCAAGCCAAGCGCTATCAAGCCTACGAACCCGAAGAACGCAAACAAAGTGTCTTGTCACAAATCTTTTGGATCAATGTAGGTGAATTGATGCTTATTGTGCTTCTTGTGGGATTGTTGGGAAATTCGGATAAAGAGTTCCATCAAAAAGCAAAGATGGAGTATCTGATAGATCAACGCCAATATGCAGAAGCTTTGCAGGTGGCTGCACAGATGCAACGCGCAGATTCAGTAACCTCAATGATGACCATCTACGCTTTGGCAAGAAAACAAAAGCTAGCTGATAGCTTGTTCTGTTACAGACTTGTGGGTGGGGCAGATGTGATGCGTCCTTCTGCCACCGTGCATTCTCTGCTTATGCCTGATAGTATACTCATAAAAGTAACAAGGCAAAGCGCTAATTATCAGTTGTGCGGCTGTTTGCTTAATCGTGACCTTAAACGATTTGCCCATTATCTACCGATGTATTATCGGACAAATGAGCCCATGCCTAGATATTATGTTGAAGCTTGGAATCTCTATCATGAAATACAACAAGGGCGCACTCCTAAACCGCCATACAAACAAAATACTTATGCTTTGTATTATTTTAAAGATTGATGCGTGGCAAAAACGAGTGATGTCAAAAAACGAAGAAACAGTAAATTGAAGTTAAGCAATAATGATACGAAATCCATTTCAACGAAATATAACTAGACTCTGTCAATTGCTTCTTTGCTTGATTGTAATAGCAAGCATATTGTCGTGCGGCCCAAACCAAAAAGCAAAAGAACAGGCGCTCAAACAGAAGGAAAAAGCTGAGCGCAAAGCCTATCAAGAAGCATTGAAGGTGGGTGTGTTGCCAACGCTTGATTGCCTACCTATATATCTGATGTGTGATAGTATGCTTTATGACTCAGCCCATGCTGATATACGCTATGTCAAGTTTACCTCCCAAATGGATTGTGATACAGCTATCGTAGGTGGAAGTGTGACGATAAGTGTTAGTGATCAAGTAAGAGTAAACTATCTTAAATCAAAAGGTACCTATCTGCGTTACCTTACATCAACCAATGCTTACTGGGATTTGTATGTCAACAAGGCGGAGAAGATCGATTCACTTTCGCAGTTGGGCGATAAGATCATAGCTATGACACGTTTTTCCATAACCGATCGACTCACTAGTCATGTTATAAAAAAGGCGAAGACCAAGAAGCACATCCTTTCTGTTCAAATTAATGATGTGGATATTCGTATGCGAATGCTTAACAACAATGAGATAGATGCGGCTTGGCTCACCGAACCTTATGCTACCCAAGCACGATTAGCTGGTCATAAGAAATGGTACTCGTCTAGCGATATACCTGCTAATGCGGGGGTGTTCGCATATAATGCGGAAAGTCTGAATAAGCTTCCTCATAGCGAACAACAAATGCAAGAGTTTGTTAGTGCATATAATAAAGCGGTGGAGCTGATTAATAAACGAGGGGTGGTGTATTATAGTGATTTACTAACCAAATATTTCCACGCAAGTAGTAATACAATCATGAATCTACCTAAGATTCATTTTGCCCCAGTAGATAATAATGTCTATCCTATCAAAGCGTTATGAAAACAGAGGAAACACTTTTACAGGTAGAAACAGCAATCTTTGAGGGTAAGATGGAGAAAGCCATTGCATTACTTTCACCAATCTACAAGGATAATCCTTCTCTAGTGCATTCAGAGAAGTTTGCGTCGATAGTAGATACATATACCACTTTATTGACGTATATGATTAAGGGTTATGATGATCCTGACCGCCATAAACTGTATCACAAGATGCTACACGACTTGTATCGTGTTACCAGTGATGTGCTTGTTTCATGGAGATGTAAGCACATAGATGCTTATATAGAGGCATTTCGCACGGATGCTATGCTGAATCGAAGTCATGATTTTGTCGGTAATGTATTAGAGAGTTTTGTTGCAGATTTAGCAATTTGCTCTTTATCCTCTGAAACAGAACAGAAAACTAAATATGCAGAGTTGTTTGCTAGGCATGAGAAATTTATGGTGCGCTTGTTCTGTGCCCTATTCATTTCATTGCAATGGACAGAGCAAGATGCGTCGTTCTATGGTGAGTTGTTACTTTCGCCGATGATAGAAGCCGATGATAGCCTTCTGTTGGTGAGCGCCTTGACTTTAGCTAATATGTATGTGTATGATGAACGCAAATGGTTGACGCTTTATCATATTTATAGTCAAGCGGAAAACGAAAAACTTCGTCAAAGAGCACTTGTAGGATGGGCAATCTCTATCAGTAAACAAAGTCAATTCTTTACACAGCAAGCGCAAACTCTTACCACAGCGCTCGGAGATGAACGTGTCTGCCAAGAACTACTAGAACTGCAAGAGCAGATATTTCTTTGTACCAATGCGGAAGCAGACAAAAATAAAATAGAAAAAGAACTGATGCCTAATCTGTTAAAGCAATCACAACTACGTATCACAGACTATGGCATTCATGAAAAGGAAGAAGAAGCATTGAAAAATATTCTGCATCCCAACGCTGAAGAAGAAGCGATGGAACGGATGGAGCAAAACTTTCAACGGCTTAAAGAAATGGAGAAGGCTGGGGCTGATGTCAATTTTAGTGGATTCTCGCACATGAAGAGATTCCTATTCTTCAATCAGATATCGCATTGGTTTGTACCTTTTAATGTTCATCATCCATCTCTGCAAACTTCGATAGAAAAGTTGCCAAGTACTCAAATCTTTGAAGTGCTCTTCGCTAATGGTTTGTTTTGTGACAGTGATAAGTATTCAATGGTGCTAGGACTAGGACAGGTCTTCGATCGTTTGCCTAGCGAAGCTAAACAACTGATAGGCGAGAAAGGCATTCCGTCAATAGTAGAACTGATTCCCAAAGATGATTCGTCTGCTACCATCCGCCGTCTTTATCTTCAAGATTTATATAGATTTTTTAATCTTTATCCTAAGCGTGCGGATTTGTTGTCGCCTCTTACCAACGGTGTAGCACCAGAAAAGCGTTTTCTCAATATACCTATATTCTTAAAAAACGATTTCAATAGCTTCAAATTACGCTTGGCACAATTTCTTATGCGTAAACAAATGTATCAAGAACTTGGCGTGCTATTGCAGGATGTAACTCCGAGTATGGTCCCACAATCAGAAGCATGGGTTATAGTTTTGGGAAGCTATTATTATCAATCTCATGATTATGAACAAGCAATAGTGGTGTTGCAGAATGCTTTAAAGTCATTGCCAGGTAATGTGCGAGTGCTACAATTGTTGGCTAAGGCGGCAATGGATAGTAAGCATTACCAACTAGCTAGCGAGTGCTATGATCAGATTAATGATGATCAACCAACACTTCATACAATGCTTAATAAGTGCTTGGCTTATATACATATAGGGAAAACGGATCAAGCTGTGAAACAATCCTATGAGATTTATTATAAATATCCCGATGAGCCTCTAACGCAACGGGTGCTTGCTTGGAGCTTACTTAATGATGGGCAACCACAAAAGGCCGAGAAATATTACCAAAATCTCCTAGCAGAGACTGATTCCAAGAAGGAGGATAAACTTAATGCAGCTTACTGCTATTGGGCACAAGGTAACCTATCAGAGGCCCATCGCTTGTTGGTGTCGATAAATGATAGTGACGTTGTGGCTCGGGAAATTGGTAAAGACGAGAAACTTCTGTCACGATATAATATAAATGCAACGGACTGTCAACTTATGATAGACTCCCTTAAACTTATAAACTAGTAACCAAATAGATATGCCAAATAATACAAGAAGATCTACGAAATCAAAAACCCCGATCGATAATACGTTTGGACATTTAGCCCCACAAGCCGTAGATATCGAACGTGTAGTGCTAGGCGCTTTGATGATTGATAAAGATGCTTTTACAGTGGTATCTGAGATTCTTCATCCCGAAACATTCTATGAGGCGCGTAACCAAAAGGTGTACAAGGCTATTCAGACATTAAATATGGAAGAAAAGCCCGTTGACATCATGACGGTTACCGAAGAACTAAAGCATGAAGGTGAGATTGAAAACGTAGGAGGCCCAGCTTATGTGGTGGAACTCAGTTCACATGTGGCTTCATCGGCGCATATTGAATATCATGCACATATACTTCAACAAAAGTATATGGCTCGACAGCTGATTCATATCGCTTCTATGATAGAAACGGATGCATATGATGATACGGTTGATGTGGATGATTTGTTGCAACGTGCACAAGGAACGCTTTTCGAACTATCCCAACGCAATATGGTACAAGACTATCAGCAGATAGACCCTATTGTTGCTAAAGCGCACGAAATACTATTAAAGGCGTCTAGTAATAAAGGAGGATTGACGGGTGTTCCTAGCGGATTTACCAAGCTAGATGAGGTGACGGCTGGATGGCAAAGCTCTGACCTCGTCATTATAGCTGGTCGTCCTGCCATGGGTAAGACTTCATTCGCTTTAAGTATAGCCAAAAACATTGCTGTGGATTATCGTAAGCCTATCGCATTCTTCTCGCTTGAGATGAACAACCTACAATTGGTTAATCGTCTGATTTCGAATGTTTGCGAGGTGCCTGGTAGTAAAATCCTCAATGGTCAACTCTCACCAGACGAATGGGATCGATTTGATAAAAACATACGTAAGCTAGACGGCGCGCCTTTGTATATAGACGATACTCCTGGATTGTCAATCTTTGAACTACGAACCAAAGCTCGTCGTCTTAAGCATGAACATGACATACAACTTTTGATGATCGACTATTTGCAGCTAATGAATGCAAATGGTATGCGATTCAATAGTCGACAAGAAGAGGTGTCTACCATCTCACGTTCGCTCAAGGGATTGGCTAAAGAGTTGGATATTCCAATCCTTGCACTTTCACAGCTTAATCGTGATACTGAGAAGCGAGACGGGCTAGAAGGTAAACGTCCCCAATTGAGCGACCTCCGTGAGTCGGGTGCTATTGAGCAAGATGCCGATATGGTGTTATTTGTCCATCGCCCCGAGTATTATCGTATTTATCAAGATAATAACGGAAATGATTTGCGTGGTAAAGCCCAAATTATTATTGCAAAGCATCGTAAGGGTGCAACAAAGGATGTGCTGCTTTCGTTCCGTGGCGAGTTTACACGTTTTGCTAATGCAGAAGATTTTGATCCCCTTAATGCTGTGCCAGGTGATATGGGAGGTGAAATTATGTCTAGCAAGATTAATGATGATCCGTTCCCCGCAGCAGCACCGCTTCCAGAATTTTAAACCAATGTGTGATGTAAATTAAAAACACAATCAAATATGAAAACAAAATTAATTATCTTAGCCTTCCTTCTTCCATTAACGACATGGGCACAAAGCATTTCCATAATTGGAGATTCTTATTCAACCTATGAAGATTTTATGACCCCCGAAACCAATGAACTGTGGTATTATGCGAAGAACGATACAGCAAAGACAGATGTCAGTAGTGTGAAACAAACCTGGTGGTGGAAGCTTTGTAATGATAATGGCTATAAGCTCATAGTGAACAACTCATATAGTGGTTCTACCATCGGCTATCATGGTTATGATAATAATAATTACTCGCATCGTTCATTTATTACTCGTATGAACAACATTGGACGTCCTGATATTATTCTGATTTTTGGAGCAACCAATGATAGTTGGGCAGGAGAGGCCGTGGGAGAATATAAATGGACAGATTGGCATGAAGCTGATTTTTGGACATTCCGTCCAGCCTGTGCATATATGCTAGATTATCTGACGTTGCATCACCCCAATGTACCTATTTATTTTATAATAAACACAGAATTGCGTACAGACATCACCGAGAGTATCCTTAAAATATGTGCTCATTACGGAGTAAACCCCATTCAGTTGACGTCAATAGATAAGAAAAGCGGACATCCATCTGTTAAAGGAATGGAAGCTATTGCTAAACAAGTGGCGCAAGCAATAAAGAAGTAATAGAGATAGTTGGCTTAAAGGTTATAATAGATTTAACAAAATTTAGACGTTTGTAGTTTTAGTTTTCGTTCAAAAGTCGTAATTTCGCAAAATCAAATATACTGTAAGTTTGTTTAGATTAAGAAAGTAATACATTATAAATAATAGAAACTTAACCATAATTATGAAGAAGTCAATAGTAGCAATGACTGCTCTTTGTGCAGTTGTAGCCTTAAGCAGTTGCAGTTCTAGTAAAGAAAGTGCCTTCAAGAAGGCGTATGATAAATACAAGACTCAGCCTCAAAATACCTATGCTGAGACTACTACGGAAACTCAAGTTCCTGTGGTTACTCCTGTTGAAGAGCCCACTACCACAGCTCCTGTAACTGATAATTATGAGAACGAATCGGTACGTCGTGAGAGTCTTGATGTCGTTAATGGTGCAGGACTTAGCAATTATAGTGTTGTTGTAGGTTCATTTGGTGTGCGTGCAAATGCCGAAGGGCTTCAGCAGCGTCTAAAGAACGCAGGATACGATGCTCGTCTTGCATACAACTCTGCAAGAAACATGTATCGCGTGATAGCATCAAGCTATGATAGCAAGGCTGCTGCGGTTCAGAGTCGCAACCAGTTGCGTTCACAATATCCAGATGCTTGGCTCTTGGCTAAGTAATGGGACGTATTCTTTCTATCGATTATGGCAAACGACGCACGGGATTGGCGGTGACCGATCCTTTGCGTCTGATTGCTAATCCCCTTGAAACTGTGCCAACGGCAAGTCTTTTGGCTTATCTTCAAAGCTACTGTGTTAGCGAAGATGTGGAACAGATTGTGATTGGGCGTCCTACGATGGTAAATGGACAACCTAGCGAGAATTTGAAACGTGTAGAGGCGTTTGCCAAGCTCTGGAAGACCAAGATGCCATCAATACCAATCTGTTATTATGATGAGCGATTCACTTCGGTGTTGGCCCATCAAGCAATTATAGATAGTGGGGTTAGAAAAAAAGTCAGAAGAACAGATAAGGGACTGGTGGATAAGATATCCGCAGCCATTATTCTAGAAGATTATCTTAAATCTCAAGGTCGCTAAGCCTAAGAAAATGGTATAGCGACCTTTTATTAATTACAAAAACGTTTTATACTCTAAAAATGATATTACCAATTTATACATATGGTCAACCTGTTTTGCGTAAACAGGCGAAAGATATAGAACCTGACTATCCAGAGCTCTCTCAACTTATCGAGAATATGTACGAAACTCTTTCTGCTAGTGAAGGTATCGGGTTGGCAGCACCACAGATAGGCCGTGATATTCGCCTGGTGGTGATTGATTTGGATGTACTCAAGGAAGATTTGCCCGAATATGAAGGCTTCCGTCATGCTTTTATTAATCCACATATCTTAGAATATGATGAAGAGGCTCCTCGTGATACGATGGAAGAGGGTTGCTTGTCTATACCAGGTATACATGAGAAGGTTACACGCCCTACACGTGTCCATGTTTCATATATGGATGAACAGTTTCAGAAACATGATGAGTGGGTTGGTGGCTATCTTGCCCGTGTGATGCAACACGAGTTTGATCACCTTGACGGAACGATGTTCGTGGATCGTGTGGCTCCTTTGCGTAAGAGTCTTATTATGGGAAAACTTAAAGCCATTCAGAAGGGCAAGTTCCGTTGTACGTATCGCGTAAAAGTGCCTAGATAAGTTCACTGCTTGATTCGATATCGGTTATGGTTGTTCTTAGTCTGTTCTGTTAAAGATGTTTACAACACATAAAAGATGTGCTGAATTTATGCAAGAATAAAGAAATAGTTGTATCTTTGCAATCAATAATTGATTTTTAAAAACTAATTTGTATCATGGTTAAAATCACTTTTCCCGATGGCTCTATTCGTGAATACGAACAAGGAGTTACCGGTTTGCAAATCGCAGAGAGTATTTCACCTGCTCTCGCCCGTGACGTTGTATCTTGCGGGGTTAATGGTGAAACAACAGAGCTTAATCGTCCTATAAACGAAGATGCCACAATTGCGCTTTATAAGTTTACGGACGAAGAAGGAAAGCACACATTCTGGCATACTTCTGCGCACCTTTTAGCAGAAGCACTGAAAGAACTCTATCCAGGTATCCAATTCGGTTTTGGACCTGCAATTGAGAATGGATTCTTCTATGATGTAATGCCTGCTCCTGGACAAACCATCTCTGAAAACGATTTCCCCAAAATCGAAGCAAAGATGAAAGAACTTGCTAAGAATGATGAACCTGTAGTGCGCCACGATGTATCAAAGGCTGATGCTGTAAAAGCCTTTACAGAAGACGGGCAAACATACAAGGTTGAGCATATCGAGCAAGATTTGGAGGATGGCACAATCTCAACATATACCCAAGGCAACTTTACAGACCTCTGTCGTGGTCCACACCTCGTTTCTACCGGTGCAATTAAAGCTATCAAGATTACAAGCGTAGCTGGTGCATTTTGGAGAGGAGATGCTAAACGTGAACAGATGACTCGTATCTATGGTATTAGCTTCCCAAAGAAAAAGCTATTGGACGAATATCTTGAAATGCTTGAAGAGGCAAAGAAGCGTGATCATAGAAAGATAGGTAAGGAGATGGAACTCTTTATGTTCTCAGATCGTGTTGGACGCGGTTTGCCTATTTGGCTTCATAAAGGTACACAATTGCGTTTGCGCCTTCAAGACCTTCTTCGCAATATACACAAACTCTACAACTATCAAGAGGTGATTACGCCAGGAATAGGCTCTAAGAATCTTTATGTCACTTCTGGTCATTATGCGCATTACGGAAAAGATGCTTTCCAACCTATTCGTACGCCAGAAGAGGATGAAGAGTATATGCTTAAGCCAATGAACTGCCCACACCATTGTGAGGTGTATGCGCGTAAGCCACGATCATACAAAGATTTACCATTGCGTATCGCCGAGTTTGGTACTGTGTTCCGTTATGAGAAGAGTGGTGAGCTTCATGGCTTGACTCGCGTGCGCACTTTTACTCAAGATGATGCACATATCTTTGTGCGCCCTGATCAAGTAAAGGCCGAGTTTGAGATTGTTATTGATATTATCCAGAAGGTATTTGGAACATTTGGCTTTGAAAACTACGAAGCTCAGATATCTTTACGTGATCCTGCTGATAAGGAAAAGTATATCGGAAGTGATGAGATTTGGGAAGTGAGTGAAAACGCTATCCGTGAAGCTTGTCGTGAGAAGGGACTTAAAGCACGTGAAGAGATTGGTGAGGCTGCTTTCTATGGTCCTAAGCTTGACTTCATGGTTAAGGATGCTATCGGTCGTCGTTGGCAACTTGGAACCATTCAGGTCGATTATAACCTACCATCACGTTTCAAACTCGAATATACAGCTGAGGATAATTCAAAGAAGACTCCGGTAATGATTCACCGTGCGCCATTTGGATCACTTGAGCGTTTTACCGCTGTGCTTATTGAGCATACTGCAGGTCACTTCCCACTTTGGTTGACTCCTGATCAAGTGGCCATCCTTCCTATCTCGGAGAAATACAATGAGTATGCTGCTCATGTAAAAGCATGTTTTGACAAGGCTGATGTGCGTGCATACATAGATGATAGAAATGAAAAGATTGGTCGAAAGATTCGCGATAACGAGGTGCGTCGTGTGCCTTATATGGTGATTGTAGGCGAAAAAGAATCATCAGACGGACTTGTTTCTATGCGTAAGCAAGGCGGAGGTGAGCAAAACACTATGACCATTGAACAGTTTGTTCAACGTATCAATGATGAGGTGGCAAGCCAATTGGCTGGTGTAAAATAATCTTTTATAAAAAGTTTAAGTTTAGGTATACCCCCTAATATCTAATAATTATATAAGAAGGAGTCGCATTGTTTTTATGGCAATATGACTCCTTTTTGGTTAAATGCAGGTTAGTGTAACTTAAATGCTTCGTCTGACTCTGGATTAGAGGCGTATTACAAACAAAACGAGCTTAATATCAAGAAGAAAATAAACCTTTAAAAATTTGCGGTTTCACAAAAAAAGTAGTACTTTTGCAGCCGATTTTGAACAAGAATAGCTTAATGAAGAATGACAAAATGAAATTCCAGTACCGTGTGAATGAGAAAATTCACGTTCGGGAAGTGCGAGTAGTATCTGAGGATGGTGCTGAGGTGATGCCTACAAAGAAGGCTCTTGACTTAGCACGTAAACAAGGTGTGGACCTTGTTGAAATCTCCCCTAATGCTCAGCCACCTGTTTGTCGCTTGATAGACTATTCTAAGTTCCTTTATCAGCAGAAGAAGCGACAGAAAGAAATGCGTCAGAAGCAGGTGAAGCAAGAAATTAAAGAGATACGTTTCGGACCTCAAACAGATGAGCACGACTATCAGTTTAAGCTTAAACATGCACAAGAATTCCTTAATGAAGGTAATAAGGTGCGCGCTTATGTATTCTTTAGAGGTCGTTCTATTTTGTTTAAAGAGCAAGGAGAAGTGCTACTTCTGCGTTTCGCTAATGACCTTGAAGACTATGGTAAAGTAGAGCAGTTGCCAAAATTGGAAGGTAAGAAGATGTTCCTTTATCTTGCACCTAAGAAAGTGGGTGTGGCAAAGAAGAGTCAGCAAAAGCGTGATCGTGAAGAGGCACAAGCTATTGCGAAGATAGCTGAACAAAAGGCAAAAGACGAGCAAGATGCTAAGACGGCAGAGTCAGGAGGGCTTTTCGCAAATGCCAAAAATGGTCTAGATGCCCTTAAGAAGCTCACAGAGGAATAGTTTCGCTACGTTCTAGCTATTAAGAAGTAACTATAGAGCGCGTAACGTCTTGGTATATACGTTGCCGCTAATAATAATAACAATTCAAAACTGTTTAAAAAATGCCAAAACAAAAGACAAATTCCGGTGCAAAGAAGCGCTTTAAGCTCACCGGTACAGGTAAGATTAAGAGACATCACGCTTACCACAGTCACATCTTGACTAAAAAGACAAAGAAACAAAAGAGGAATCTCGTTCATCAGGCTATCGTTGATCGCACTAACCTCAAGCAAGTTCGTGATTTGCTAAACTTGCGTTAATCTAATTAGTCAAACAATTTAAAAGAAAGAAAACTATGCCAAGATCAGTAAATCATGTTGCTTCTAAAGCAAAAAGAACACGAATTCTTAAGCAGACCAAGGGTTACTATGGTGCTCGTAAGAATGTTTGGACGGTAGCCAAGAATACTTATGAAAAAGGTTTGACATATGCTTACCGTGATCGCCGAAACAAGAAACGCAATTTCCGCGCCTTGTGGATTCAGCGTATCAACGCAGCTGCTCGCCTTTATGAAATGAGTTACAGCCAGTTGATGGGCGCTTTGCATAAGAAAGGTATCGAGATTAACCGAAAGGTTCTCGCTGACCTCGCTCTGAATAACCCTGAAGCATTCAAGGCTATTGTAGACCAAGCAAAGTAAATTGATTAGTCAATCTCTAAACGGAATATAGCTCCTTAAGAGTTTCATCAGAACTCTTAAGGAGTTTTTTCATTTACGGGCGGGGGTGGAATTCATAATCAATATCAAGGGTAGGCTAAAGGCTAGGTCTAAGAAAATAGTCAATATGTTCTCACAATCTTCTTGACATTAGTATCAGATATGGGTTGAAACCGATATGGTTCATGTACATTATCTATTCTCGCGACTAATGATTTGATAGATTGAAGGTGTCATGCCTTTTATGTTCTTAAATGCCCTGATAAAGCTTGCCGCATTACGATATCCCACACTTTCGTAAATAGTCTTGATAGTATAATGCTCAAAGTTGGGATCGGAAAGCATCTTACAAGCCTCCTTTACTCTATATTCGTTCAATACATTTTTAAAACTCTTCCCGTATTTCTCATTAATAACCGTAGATACATATTTCACATTTGACTCAACGAGCTCTGCCATCTTTAGGATACTAAAATCTACATCCGATATAATAGATAGATTCTCGAATACGTGAGAAATCTCGATAAGCAACTGTTGCTTTTGGTCTATAGGTATGGAGTAGGCGGCCTTATTAGGTTCTTCTGAGTTAGAGGTTTCAGTAGTATGAGTCTGCTGTTCTAGCTTGATAATTTCTTTATCATTGTTTACAACGATGGTTTGTGCTTTTCTTAATGCTTTGTTCTTTCCGACGATAACAAGTAGTAAGAATATAAGTATGAAGGAGAGCGCGGCTACGATGGATATAACCAAGGTCAGTGTGTTGATTTTGTTTTGGTGTTGCTCTGTTTCAAACTGATATAAATCATTCTGCAGCGTGAAGAATTTTTGCATATTATAAACGCTAGCGCTTTGTTTATAGTACTTTTCTAGATACTCATAAGCCGAATCTTTGTCGTTCAGCCCCACGTATGCATCAGCAAGCATTTTATATGAGTTCAGCGTTAGCTCTTTGTCTTTCAACCTTAATGCTTGCGTAAGACATTCTTTTCCCAGGCTCACTGCTTCTTGATATCGGTGCTGCAATACCAATATGTTGCCTATCTCACTGTTTTGGAACAACTTAAATGTGTCATTCATCTTATTATTTTGCGCATAAGTAAACGCTTCTTTGTGTATTCGGATTGCCTCAGGATAGTTGCCTACACATTTCAAGATGCGTGCACGTTCATACAAGCAGAAATACTCATGCTTATTCTTATCTTTTGGTGGCGTCATCTGAGTGAGAAGCTTGTAATACTTTTGTGCGTTGACAGAGTCGCCTGCGTTGCAATAGTAAGTGACAAAATTGGATAGGAATGATGATATAGCTTTCGAATCGTTGAGCTTGATAGAGAGGTTGTAACCTATCTTATTGTACTGCAAACTACCGCCTACGTTTCCAAATCCGTTATATAGAATACTGATATTCCCGGCACTTCGCATTGCGAGATAGTCGTTCGACTCATTGTTAGCAGCAATGAGCCCTTTTATGTAATATTGTAAAGCCATTAATGAATTGTCCGCCTTTTTGCAACTATCGGCTATAGCGATGATATGCTGAGCTTCATTGGAATGAGTGGAGCATGACTGAAAGGTGAATAGAAGGACAATAATAGTAAGATATAATGATTTCTTCAATGCTAACATAATGTAAGTAAAAATTGCCACAAAGGTAATGTTATTTTTTATAATTACCTAATACTTATACCAATAAGATAGTTTTTAACTATTATTTCATGAAATATAAAACAAACTGAAGTTGTTTTATTGCCCACAAAAGATAATAATGTACCTTTGCAACAAAGTTTAAAACATATTGATTAAATACTAACGCTTATGAGAAAAGTTTTACTATTAATTATATCTTGTATTTCTTGCTTGTATATATATGCAGATAACGATGTCAAAACGATGAAAAGTGTGCAGATTACACCATCAGATTTGCAGTATTATGACAAAGATATAACCCGAAACGATAATGGAATTTCTTATATATTGTTTACCTGTCCTTCTTCTGATAATGGTATCTGTTATCGTTTGCAGATATTAGATAAAGATGGAAATAGAACCCTAGGTAGAGGTGGTAAGGTGATTTCAGCAGAAAAAAACCGTTCATGGACAACGTGGAACCAATATGTACAAACCGATCAAGATGGGAATGCGTTTGTCGCGGTACAAGATATGCGATTTAATAATGATACCACACTGGATAGCTTGAACTATACCATATATAAATATGCACCTACTGGCGACCTCCTGTGGCAAGGCACCACGCTTAATGATGGAGTGGGTGAGCCACTTTCTGCAGGATTGGCTATGATTAATACCGAAGACAATGGCCTGCTCTGTGCCTACCGCTTCAGCGATAAAGGCCTGGTAAATGACTATGCCCATTTGGAGAAACTAGATAAGGACGGAAATTGTGTTTGGAAGAAAGATGTGTTTCAGACCGTAAGAGATTCTTACACACATCCATATCCTTTCCTTGTGAAAACGGGTGAGGACGAAGTGATGACGCTTTGGACAGTAAATGGGAATATTCTGGCAAATATCATCAACACCCAGACGGGTAAGTTCCTGTTAGAGGAGCCTAAAACGATATATACGGGAGGCTTTGCTTCCTCTAAGATTATGGAAGCAGTAGAGGTGCAGCCTGGTCCAGATGATGGCGTATTGATTTCGGTCATTGATGGTAATATGCAAGGACGTCTGGTCTATGTAGATAGCGACCTTATCATCGGACTTGATGGAAAGACGGCTGGTGTACTATTAGATTATAGCGGCAACACCGACTATGTATCCAATTGTCCAACAGTCACTTATTGCCAAGATGATAATACCTTTGCGTGCGTGTATAAGAGCTTCAACTATTACGATAAGAGAATTCAAGGCATCTACTATCAGAAACTAGAGATGGATGGAGAAGCTGTATGGAATAATGGTGGTAAGGCATTTGTACCTGTACAAGAAGAAAACCAGTATGGTTACTTCAAGATTCGTGATTTAGGAGATGGGTCTACTGCTTTGTTCTATCTGAAATATGACAACTCTACATATCAAGTAAGTGGCGAATGGACTGTGTTTGACAAGGACGGAAACGCAAGTAATCCGCTAGAGTTTGCATCTAAAGGTAACTCAAAAGTGGAATTATGGGTTTCAGAAAAGCTAGATGGTGACCGATTTGTCACCGCATGGGATCAGAAGAGCACTACAGGATACACATTGTTTACAGAAAGTGTTACCGCTGACCCAACTTTAAGTGTCAATCAGGTGTCTTATCAACCCACTTCGTCAGACGAAGTAAGCATCTATTCTGTTGACGGCATGAAGCACAATCAGATGCAGAAAGGTATCAATATCATCCGTCAGCATGATGGCAAGACCACGAAGGTTGCAAAATAATGACAATTAACATGTTTCACTGAATAAAAAATAAGGCTTATGAAGAAATTATTACTCACCACAGTAATGGTTGTGTCTGCCGTTTACACACAGGCACAGAAGGTTGTTACCCTTGATCAAGCAGGAACCTTGTCAGAGAAAATCTCCTCAGATGATAAGTATACCATCAGTGATCTTAAGGTTTTAGGCCCTCTTAATGGAACTGATATCATCCTCTTACGTGATATGGCAGGACAGGATCAGGACAACAATACCTCAGATGGCGTGCTAGAGAGCCTTGATCTTTCGGACGCTAGTATCGTTGCTGGTGGAGAGGCTTATTACGTATCATATAAGGGGTCTAAGAATGTGGAATACTATACTACGGACAACGAGATGAGCAATGCCATGTTCTTCAATTGTTCTAAACTGAAGAGTATCAAGTTGCCCACATCTGTTACCGCTATTGGTGATAGCTGTTTCTACAAGTGTAAGGCGCTTGAAACCATATCTATACCATCTTCTGTCAATGAGATACGTAGTTATGCCTTGTCCAATACGGCGCTGACTAGCTTCGAGTTTCCAGAAGGTATGGCTATAAGCAATTATGTGTTGTCAGGATGTTCTTCCTTGGCAGAGGTTAAGATACCCTCTACTGTCAAAGAAATTCCTGATGGAGCATTCGCTAATACAGCATTGACACAAGTTGACCTCCCTGCAACATTGGAAACCATTGGTGATGGCGCTTTCTCTGATACCAAACTAGAAAAGTTTACTTGCCCCGAATCCTTAGTGGCTATTAAGTCGTACGCTTTTGAACGTTGCAAACAACTGACCGAATTCAATTTCAATGCTACACTTCAAGAGATTGGTGATGGCGCTTTCTCTTCATGTACCGGACTGACAGAGGTAGATGTTCCCAATAGCGTGACCACGTTGGGTGGTGCATTCAGCACATGTAGCAGTCTGACTAAGGCGCACATCCCTGATGGCTTAACTTCAATCAGCGAGGGCTTGTTTGATCGTTGTAGCGAACTAAAGGAAGTAAATATCCCAGAAACAGTTACGAGTATCGGTTCATACGCTTTCCAAAATGACGAGAATCTACCTAATCTATCCTTTCCCGAAGGTTTAACAGAGATTGGAGAGAATACATTCAATGGTTGTATGGCATTTACCGAAATCAAGTTGCCTGCAACGGTGAAGAGTATTGGTTATGGTTGCTTTAACGATTGTGAAAATGCTACTACCTTGGAACTCTCTCCTGCTTTGGAAGAAATACCTGAAAGTGGCTTTGCATGGTGCTTTGCGTTGACCGAGGCCGATATTCCAGAAGGAGTTAAGACTATCTACCAACAAGCATTTGCTTCATGTAACGCTATGACAAAGGTCACCCTTCCTTCAACCCTGACCTATATCAGTGAGGCAGCGTTCTTAACTGACTTTGCCCTCAATGAGGTTCATTGCAATGCCGTAACACCTCCAACCTGCGAGCGTGGTGTTTTCATGGGTGTAGCAACAGAAGATTGCACGCTCTATGTACCTAATGGTACCAAGGAAGCTTATGCTGCTGCCGATACTTGGTCAGACTTTACCAATATCGTTGAAATGGAACCAGACGGTATTGAGCAAGCCCAGACCTGTGATTCATTAGTGGAAGTGGCTCGATACAACATCTCAGGTCAGAGTGTAAACAACAACTACAAAGGCATCAATGTCGTAAGATATGCTAATGGTAAGTGTGTTAAGATAGCAAAATAATAGTAGGTGTATCCCTTATGAGTACATCTATATAAACTTAAGAATCCTTTTGGCTCTGCATTACTGGTGCAGAGCCTTTTTATTTTCAGTGATATTATAATCTTAAATGATAGTTTTCAGATTACGATAAACCACGTATTGAACACGAAATCAATTTATTTTTCAATGGAAAATAAATTGATTTCTTCTGAAAAATAAATTATTTTTTATTGCCATCCGATTGCTTTTGACTTGAGAAGATGGCTTTGTGTCATAGAAAAAGAGTAATTTTGCATGTCTGTTTGTGCGCCCAATGCTGAATAAGGATACAATAAGGTGCTTGGAGGATAATATGAATAATATCTGAAAATGGAGAATATGCAAGTGATGGTGATACTATTCGTCATCGTTATCATAGGTTATGTAGCTAACAAACTTGGTTATATGGGTGGTGACTTTGATCGTCGATTGTCGTCAATCGTTATCACTTTTACATGTCCCGCTTTGGTGTTGTCATCGGTGATGGGGGATGAATTGCCAGATAGGTCGCTCATCCTTCCTCTGCTTGGTGTGAGCTCTCTTACTTATATCATTTTAACGGCTATGGCGTTATTGTTGCCACGCCTTGTTACAAAGGATCAAGGTGAGCGAGGTATTGTGGGGTTTGCAGTCATGTTTGCCAATGTGGGCTTTATCGGCTATCCCATCGTTGCTTCGATTTTTGGGCATCAAGCTGTGTTCTATGCAGCTTTGCTTAATATGCCTAACACGTTCTTTATCTTTACGGTAGGCGTGATGCTTGTCAAGGGAGAATATGGCTTGCGACAGTTTAGCCCCCAGGTGTTAGCTTCCCCCGCCTTGCTAGCTGCTGTGGTGGCAGCGGCGCTGGTGGCGCTTGGTGTGCATACGCCGTACATCATAGCGGAACCGATACAACTGGTAGGCAATATCACCGTACCAGCTTCACTGATGATTATCGGTTCGTCTATGGCTAATCTCCCTTTGCGACAGATTATGGGCAATGGTAAGGTTTATGCAACGTCCTTTCTGCGTCTTGTGGTTGTGCCATTAGCATTCTACTATATGTTTCGGTTCATAGGTGTAACCGATTTAGTGAACAATATCAATACCGTGGTATTGGCAATGCCTGTAGCTTCGTTTGGTACAATGTTTTGTTTGCGTTACAATCGTGACGTAGCATTGATGACCGAGATAACGTTTGTTACCACAGTGGCATCTATCGCTACCATACCGCTTGTGACAATGCTTTTTAAGTAGTGGCTCGAATCAGCCCTCTGATAGAATCATACATAAAGAAAGGCTCTTCACGTTAATGCTTTCACTCACCACAACTTATGTGGATGCGCATTAACATGAAGAGCCTTCAATAGTAGGACAAGAGACATGGCGATGTCGCCAGGCTCTATATTACTTTACGCGTAATTTCATTGCGAATGGTTCTCCTTGCTTTGTGCTATTAGTAGGCAAGGTTACTGTTACGCTGGAACCATTTACTTTAGTCTTTAGTTTCTTTCCGCTTGACAACAATATAACTTGGCCTTTTGGTAGATTGTTGCTCCAAGAGATTGTGGAAGAAACTGTCTCGTTAGCTTGTGGAAGATAAATAGCATAGAGATATTTACCATCTTTAGATGCTGTGAACCAAATGTTCTTGTCATTGTACACTGGTGTGATGGTGGTGTTGTAGATGGCTTCACCATTAGCTTTCATCCACTTGCCTATAGCTTGAAGACGTTCTACAGCCTCGGGCTGAATGAGTCCCTGTGGGGTAGGACCTACACCAAGAACAAGGTTGCCACCCTTTGCTACAATCTCCACCAAGGTGCCGATAACCTTCTCGGGTGTCTTCCATGTAGGATGATTGACATATCCCCAGTCATTGCTCAGCGGAATGCAACTCTCCCAAGGGAAAGGCAATTGGGTTTCGGGAATTGTTCGCTCAGGTGTTTGATAGTTTTCGTATGGACCATGGATGGTACGGTCAACCATAATCAGTCCAGGTTGATGGCTACGTCCCATAGCGGCAATCTTAGGCATATCGATGTCTTGATTATTTTCTTTGCAAACCCATCCACCATCAAGCCAAAGGATATCCACCTTTCCATATCGTGAAAGGATTTCCTCCATTTGGTTGTAAACGAAGTTTTTGTAATTGTTCCATCTCCATGGCCATTTCTTAACGTCATAATTGACGTTACGTCCTCTCTTTGTTGGGTATACATCCCACCAGTAGTCTTGCGAATGCCAGTCGGGCTTAGAGAAATAAGTACCTATCATGAAATTCTTCTCTCTGAAAGCGTCCAATACATATTTGAGGACATCACGCTTAGGATTATCCTTGAATGCGTGATGAGCAATAGAGAAGTCGGTGTATTTGCTATCAAACATGCAGAACCCATCATGATGCTTTGTGGTGAAAATCATATATTTCATACCAGCATCATTAAGTACGGATGCCCATTGCTGAGGATTAAACTGTGTTGGGTTAAACTGATCGGACAATCCCCAATACCAATCCTTGTATTGTTGGAATGTCTGTGTGGTATCTCGCGTTATCCAGTCTTCGTCACAGATTGACCATGACTCAACAATGCCAGGTACGCTGTATAGTCCCCAATGCAGGAGTACACCGAACTTTAGGTCTTGCCATTGGTGAAGTTTGTTAACCACTTGCTGATCAGTAGGCCATTCGTAAGTCTTGCTACGCTCATACACATCACCTTGAGCAAATGCCGAAGTGACGGTTGTCGCTGCAACGAATAGAGCTAATAATGATTTTTTCATAAAATAGTTAGGTATAAGTTATTATTAATAGTTGTCTTATAGTATGGGTTATTGCTTTGCCTGTTTCATGCTGAGGCTGATGCGAGAGCGTTTATAGTCTATATCTGTGACCTTGACACTGACATGCTGGTGTAGGCTGACAATGGTGGTAGGGTCAGAAACAAACTTGTTAGCTAGTTGCGATATATGCACCAAACCATCTTGATGAACTCCAATGTCTACAAATGCCCCAAAGTTGGTGATGTTGGTAACAATACCTGGGAGGATCATCCCCACTTGCAAATCTTCAATCTCGTGTATATCATCAGCAAACTTAAAGGTTTCTAGTTGTTGTCGTGGGTCTCTGCCTGGTTTGTCAAGCTCTTCCATGATATCTTTGAGTGTTGGTAATCCAACGGTGTTAGTGACATAACGTGTAATATCAATAGCTTGTTGTTTCTCCTTGCTGCTTATCAATTCAGAGATAGAACATCCTGCGTTCTTAGCCATTTGCTCAACTATGGCATAGCTTTCGGGGTGAACCGCTGTGTTGTCAAGCGGATTGGTAGCCTGTGGTATGCGTAAGAAGCCTGCACATTGCTGATAAGCAATGTTGCCTAATCGAGGTATCTTCTTGAGTTGTGCTCTTGAGGTAAAAGGACCATTAGCGTTGCGATAGTCAACGATGTTCTTAGCCAATGCTTTCCCGAGACCGCTAACGTATGTAAGAAGATGAATGGAAGCAGTGTTGAGATTTACACCTACCTGATTTACACAACTTTCTGTGGTCATGTCCAAGGCCTGCTTTAACTTGCTTTGGTCTACGTCATGTTGGTATTGACCCACTCCGATGCTCTTAGGATCTATCTTGACAAGTTCTGCCAATGGATCCATCAAACGTCTACCAATAGATACAGCCCCACGTGTAGTTACATCCTCATCTGGAAACTCTTCCCTTGCTGTTTCTGAAGCCGAATATACGCTGGCTCCATCTTCTGAAACGACATATATCGTAGGTGAAGCAATCTGCTTGTTGTTGGTGGTGGTGCTCTGCAGAGAACGCAGCGTGTTTTCTACAAACTGATAGGTCTCTCTAGAAGCAGTGCCATTACCAATAGCAATGGCTTCAATCTGAAATTGGCCAATCATGCGCAGAAGTGCTTGTGAAGCCTGTGCGATGAGGTTGCGTGGTGGAGTGGGGTAGATTATCTCGTGATGAAGGAGTTGTCCCTCGGCACTTAGACACGCAGTCTTGCATCCATTAGCAAATCCTGGGTCTATAGCTAATGTGCGTTTTTGACCTAGAGGTGCTGCTAAAAGCAACTGTTTTAGGTTTTCAGCAAAGACGTGTATCGCTTCCTCATCGGCTTTTTCCTTACTTATAGAAGCAAACTCGTTCTCAATGCTTGGGTTGATGAGACGCTTGAAGGCATCGTCAATGGCTTCTGATATATAAGTTTGGCATGTGCCGATGCCATGTACGAATCTTCGTTTGAGTTTTGTTGTAGCTTCATCAGAATCTATGCTGATTGAAACGCGCAATATTCCAGCGCTTTCTCCTCTTCTCATAGCTAGCAATCTATGCGAAGAGCAACGTTTCAGAGGCTCACAAACATCGAAATAGTCAGCAAATTTTTGCGCTTCCGGTTCCTTCTCTTTCTTTTTGACTACCTTTGACGTAATCATTGCTTCACGTTTGAAGAGCGATCTAACTATGTTACGGCTTGTTGCGTCTTCGCTTACCTTTTCTGCAATAATTGCTTTTGCGCCCGCAATTGCCTCATCCCATTTCTCATTCTGTCCTTTAAGTAGACGCATGATAGCTGGTTCTGGGTTTCGGTCGCGTTGAGCCATGATAAGTATAGCTATTGGCTCATATCCTTGCTCGCGCGCAATCTCAGCTTTGGTCCTTCTTTTAGGTTTGTATGGCAGATAAAGATCTTCTAGCGTAGATGCATCTATGCAGTCTTCGATTTGTTTTTGCAAATCATCGGAGAGTTTTCCTTGTGACTGTATCGTCTTTATAATCGTACTCTTACGCTTGGCAAGTTCCTCTAATCGTTGTTGCCATTCACTGATTTGCACTATCTGTATGTCGTTGAGATGACCTGTTCGCTCCTTGCGATACCGTGCTATGAAGGGAATGGTACAACCTTCATCTAATAATGTAAGAGTAGCTTCAACGTTTGATGCTGATAGGTTGAGCTTTTGGGCTATATCTTTTGAATAATGTGTCATTTGGATGCTAGAGTATTGTTATGCAAAGTTAGTCAAATCTTCTGAATCTTGCAAAAGGCAGATATGCCTCTTCGGTGTTACTCGGAAAATATTAGGAGCTATATCAGCTTACATAAGCGATTATTTCGTTCTTTTATGTAACTTTGTATGAGGTATGAAACAATATGTAATACAAGATTTGAAGAATGAAAGAACGAATCATATGGATAGATGAAGCACGAGGGTTGGCAATGCTCGCCATTCTGTTGTTTCACACTGAGGTATATTATGCGGGAAAGGAACTCTTACCTTATGTAATGTTTGTTGAGAATGCGCTTGCTTTGTTCTTCTTTCTTTCAGGCTATTTGTTCGCCTCGTCGCGTGCATATAGTCTCCCTGCAAAGATAAAGTCGGTTCTCCGTCGTTTGATAGTGCCTTACTTGTTTTTCACTTTGTTGATGGCTATTCCTAAAGCTTGGGTTCATCATAACGAGATATCGCTTTTATCTATCTTAATCCCAATAGTTACAGGCAAGGCTTCTTGGTTTATTGCCACGCTTATTATAGCAGAAATCTATTATGCATTGGTTCGATATCTAGCTGATAATTGTTGTCATTCGAATCGTAGTGGAGTGGTTTGGGAGTCGTGTTGTATGCTATCGCCTCTATTATGTTATCTTATATTAGACGAATATGGCTCTATTGATATATTGGCTGTCACTACGATATCCCTTGTCTTTATCTTCTTAGGCAGAATATATCGATTGCTGGAACATAGAATATCTGTTATTCAAAGAAGTTGGGTGCTTGTGGGCATGACTTTGTTGCTATTCTTTATGAAATTCTACGAATACAAGGCTGGTGTTTTTATGACGTTCTTTTACATTCGTATTGATTCTTTCCCCTTGTTTTATGCTGACACCTTATTATCGTGTGTGTTGTTGATAGCTCTTCTAAAAAAGAAGCAAGGGCTGCGTTTGCGGATGCTATCCTGGACAGGTCGACATAGTTTAGTGATTTATTTCCTTAGTGGTGGCGTACCGATATGTGTTGCATATGTTATGCCGACATACAATGGCAATGTCGGACTTTTGCTTGTCGCATTCTTACTAGTTTGGCTTCTTGCTAGTTTTGTTGCATGGATTGTGTATAGATTTCTTCCTTGGATAGTAGGAACAAGATAATAAGACGCTTTATTTAGTTACCTTTTGATTGGATATGGCAAAAGGATAAGTGGAACAATTCAATATTAACGCTTTATAAATAAAAAGGCTGTGTTGAGAAAAGAATCTCAGCACAGCCAATATTAAGATAGATACAAATTAGGGTTACTTAGTAATCTTAGAAGTCTTTACGTTACCTTGTGCATCACGTATCGTGATAATGTAAACTCCCTTCTCAAGATTTGATAGGTCTGCAGAACGGCTAACCAAAGCGCCATTGAGTGAATGAACGGTTACGGTTGCATTAGCAGGAATATCAACATTCTTGATACCAGTATTGATGATTTCGAGTGAAGTCTCTGCTGGCTCTGAATCTTGCTCATTATAAACTACCACTACCTTGTAGTTGTGTACACCTTCGTATGTGGCTGGCTCGTAAGTATAGGTGCCATTTGCGCCAGGAAGTTGTCCTTCGAGAGTGGTGAGAAGTTCTTCACCTTCGTAAACCTTCACAGTGAGAGCTGCGTCTTCTGCGAGAGCATTGCCTTGTGTGTCAGTTGTTGGGTTCTTCCATGTTAGTGTAACCGACTTGGTTGAAGCATCTTCTACGGCAGTGAGCTCAGTTACGGCTTCTGCAGCAGGAGCAACTTTCTCTTCGATAGAGAATTGCATGAAGTATCCGTATGCGTTTTGACCTGTCTCATCTGCAATATGGAGAGCTACCCAATGCAAACCATCAGCGTCGGCAGTAAATTCGTAAGCAACATCGTTGTAAGTGCTTTCATACTCAGTGTGGAGAGGAATTGTAGCAAACGCTGTGTAAGAACCTGCTACCTTCTTCTGATTACCAACTTCAAGAGTGATATTGGTGGTTCCAGCCTCAAGACAGGTGCGGTTACAAGTAACAGTTGCTTTTACTTGATAAACTTTACCTTCTTTGAGATCGAATGCTGGAGAAACGAAATAGTCGTTTGCATTAGAGCTCCAATCACTGTTATAGCTTACGGCTGCATGGCATTCGCCAATCGTCTGCCAGTTATCGTCGTATTCTTGGTATCCATATGAAGACCATCTCCATGTAGAACTTGGATTATTGCTTCTGTCAAGTGCGGTCCATGCAGAACTTGGGTCCACACCTTCAGTACCACCCCATTCGGTCTCTTGTGTTTCATATTGAGTGAAGTCGATGCTATAAGGTAACTCTTGAGCCACCTCAGCTTCTTCAACTTTCTCTTCGATACTGAATGAGAATACATTTACATCAGTTTCGGTTCCTGCTTCCCAACTGAGAGCTTTCACGCCAAAGTAGTAGATACCATCCTTGCTGATTTCTACAGTGTAGGTAGAGTCGGCTGCATCATAACTGCTATGTAGGCTTGATGGGCTTAGCCAATCAAATTGATTGAATTCGTTAGGATTCTTCCTGTCTTGTGTGTAAACCAATTGTAGGTTCATCTCGTTGGTTGAAGATGCTGCGATATGGAACTTCACCTTATAGCTCTTACCTTCTTTCAAACGGAGTGCTGGTGAATAGAAGTAGTCGCATGCTGCTGAGTTGTTGTCTGTCTTGAGAGACACACATGGATGAGGCTCGCCTACGTTATTGTTCTCAGCGTCCTTCTCTTGGTAGCCTGTTCCATTCCAAGCCCATGTTACACCTGGAACTTCACTATTGTCAAGTGCGTACCATGTGTTTACGTTATTAGCATCGAATGTAACAGCGTAAGGAACGTCAAGGGTGTCTTCCTTCGTTTCAATCTCTTCGATGGCGAAGTTGAATATTCCTGCTTTTGAGAGCTGCCATTGTGCTTGTGCTGTAGCATCCTCTGGTGATACACCATGAATACCAACATAGTATGTGCCAGTGGTAGGAACGGTGAAGGTAGACTCGTCGCTACGGTTAGCATCGTAAGTTAAGCCAGAAGCGATGTCTCCTACTTCGTTATAGGTAGAAGCATCGGTTTTGGATGTTCCGTAAACGAAAGAGAGTTTCATATTGCTATCATCGTAACGGAGAGAAGTGTTAGCGCTCACCTTATAAGTCTTACCTGCCTCTAAAGCCAAAGCTGGTGAAACAAAATAGTCATCAGCAGGAGCAGCCCAGTCTCCATTAAAGCTTACACCAGGATAGTTTGTGGAACCATCATAATAAGCATACTCATTAAATCGCCAAGATTCAATGTCCTTTTCTGAAGAATTGTCAATAGCTGTCCAGGTGTTGGCAATATCGCTACTGTTGAATGTAACACTATAAGGAACTGCGAGAGGAACTTCCGGTTCTACGCTTTCCTTTGCAGTCACGCCAAAGTCTAACAAGTACTGATAAGGACCATTCTCGGTAGCTCCCTCAGTTGTTGCGTGTAAGGCAAGATAATATACACCCGTTTCATCAACTGTCAACTCGTAACTACTTTCTAGTTTAGTGTCTGCATCACCAGTGATGTCCATTAACTTGTTGAAAGTGCTAGCGTCGCTCTTGTTTGTTCCCAACTGGAGGTCAAGTGTCCCACTATAACTTCGATGACCGCTAGTCAACGCAATCGTATAGGTCTTTCCTGCTTCAAACTTGAAAGCTGGTGAAACGAAATAGTCGTCAGCGTCTACGTCGCTTTCTAGCAAGTAACAAGGGTTGTAACCACCGCAATAGTATCCCCAATTGCTGTCATGACTCCATGTCTTACCTGAGTTGTTGGCATCCAGAACGCTCCAGTCGGTTGTTTCGAAAGCAAAGCTCTGATAGTAAGGCAACTCCTTCGTCTCCTCGGTTACAGGAGGAGTGTCGCCATTGTCACCAATGGTTACTTCCGCCGTCTCGTTGGTTTCCTCTAAGTCAAAATAGGTGAGTGCAATCTTCTCATTAGTGATGCCCGATGCCGTAGCAAGGAAGGCTAGGTAGTATGTGCCGCTTGTCTTTACAGCAAACACATGATCTTCTGTGGTATTAGCATCATAGGTGTATTGCATGCTCAATCCTGATATTGTCTGAAATGTAGATGCGTCCGAATCAGATGTACCAGCTTTTAGCGTAAGCGTAAAGGCACTTGGATCGGAATTTCTCCAAGAGCGCGTTTTCACTTTGTAGTTCTTTCCAGCTTCGAGGTTAAAGGCTGGTGAGATGTAATAGTCGTTCCAACTATAGTCCCAATCTATAGGAGTAGTGACTCCATTGATATAACTGCCACTATTGTACTCATAAAACTCTCCGGGCGTCCATGTAGTGCCAGCAACGGTACTTGCGTCAAGGGCTTTCCAACCTTCTTGACTTTCGCCGAGAGAGATAGAATAGGGTAACGATGTTTGGGCTAGTCCTGGTAAAGCTATAAAAGCTAACAGGAAGGAACCCATGGTTTTCCGTAACGTTCTTCTCATAATAGTAAGTTTTTTAATTAATGTATGTAAACTAAAATGTTTATTGCCAATGTAACGTTCCTAAGGATACATTTGTATGCGAGATGTTACACGAATGTGTTAGATTTAATTGTATTTAAGCAACAAAGTTATGTTTAATCGTTTTATGATATTAATAGGTGATATTGTTTAAAAGTGTAAATGTTTTTGCAAAAATAGGAAATAACCATCTATTCACAAACTTTTGTATAGGAAATTTGTTACAATAACACTGAAATTAGTATAAATTAAAGAAATAATTCTGTAATTTTTTCGATTTGTTGCTTGTGTTGGTGTAAGATTGAAATAGTGTTGTGGTGTTGGTTAATAATGGCAAAAGGAGAGCCTTGAAGTGTGTATGGCTCTCCTTTTGATGGATGTGGATATGATTTCTAAATTCACCCAAATGGTGATGTATCAAGTTTTGTATTGCTACTGCACTACCTTGAAGCGTATCCGGAAAGTGTGTGTCGCCTCATCCCAGTTGGTTCCAAGTAGATGGAACGTTCCTATCTGTGCGGTACTGCGAACATGCTTCCCGATACAAGGACAAACATCATAGTCGCCAATCCTGACCAACCTAATAGCTTCAGAAGTATCTTTGGGCAGTCTACTAGCATCTATCTCTGAAGGTAAGTGTGCTTTGTCCACCACTTCGTAGCTTATAGGCATATCTTCAGCAATGAGTCGGTTCATTTCCTGCTCGATAGCCGTCTCCTCTTTTCGGGATGGTTTGTGGTCAAGTACAAAAGAAATCTTACTCTTTTTGCGTTCAATATGTGCATTGTTGCTACGTTCTGTACCAAACGTTCTAACCATCAGTTGGTTGAGAAGGTGCTCTGCCGTGTGTGCAGGTGGAAACTCTTCTTTGTTGTGCGCATTGAATAAAGAATCTGTATCTTTCATAGGTATCGTGAATTTGATAATTGCACCAATATTACCCTTCACATTTACGGTAAGGGACTGATCCTTCTTCCACGAATAGATGGCTACGTCTTTGCCGAGAAGGTTTTCGCCTTTGAGGTTATCCTCTGGAATGGAAAAAAAATTGAACGCATGTTCAGGTATGCGCACGCTTAGTTTGGCGTCTTTATCTGAGAAATTGGCTATCACAAGCAACAATTCATTTTCCCATTTGCGTAAGAACGCAAAATGCTCATGGGGATTGAAGTGTTCAGTCAGACCATTGACGTACATCAGATCGAAGCACTCACCATGCGTGATAGCTTTCTCTGTCTTAGCTAGATGCATGATTTGTTTGTACAATGCCTCTAGCTGCAATTGCTCTTGGGATAGTTGTTTACGAGCAAAATAGCCTTTATAGATTTCAGATGTTGTCCAATAGTCGAAGATGGTGCTACGACCATCTCTCCCTGAAAAGCCTTCTGCGTCCATTCCTTGTTCGCCAAACTCTTGTCCGGCATAAATCATGAGCGGATTACTTCTAAGCAGAGCGCTGACCATCAGAGCAGGAACGGCTTTCTTTCCGTCTTGACAGAAAAAGTCGGATGCAATGCGTTGTTCATCATGATTCTCCAAGAAGTAGAGCATGTGCTCACGTATATCATCTGTGGATTGCCACTCTTGTGTGATAGCGCTTGCAGGGCGACGATGACATATCACGTCGCGGAGACAATCATACATACCAACCTTGTCATAAAGGTAATCAAACCCTGACTGGATATAAGTGCGGTACTGGCTAGGCGCATACACCTCACCTATAAATATAATATGTGGAAATGCTTTCTTGACAATGCTCGTCGCATAAGCCCAAAACTCATGCGGAACCATCTCCGCCATGTCGCATCTGAAACCATCAATCCCCTTGGTTGCCCAAAACAACAGGATATCCGTCATCTTTGTCCAGGTTGATGGTATGGGGTCAAAGTGATTGCTACGTCCTCCCGCATCACAATAGTCTATGCCATAATTGAGCTTGATGGTTTCATACCAATCATTGATTGTGGGATGATTGTCAAATCGATCGTTTCCGGTGCAACGCGCTGGATACTCGTCATAGTCGCCTTTGTCAAACGAAGGCTCAAAGTGACAATTAGGACAATAGTAGAAATTGTTTTGAGGAGAGAAATGCTTTGAGGTGTCGTCGTCCTCGCCAAGGTCCTTCACATTGCTAGGCTTGCATAAACTATGATATTGGCGCGCTACATGATTGGGGACAAAGTCGATGATTACTTTCATTCCCGCTTTATGGGTTCGGTCAACCAAGTCGGCAAACTCATCCATACGTCCATTAACGTCTTCAGCTAGGTCGGGGTCAATGTCGTAATAGTCGGTGATTGCATAAGGCGATCCAGCTTTGCCTTTGACCACTTTCGGGTGTTGAACAGGTATGCCAAAGCGAGAATAGTCGGTGGTGGATGCATGGCGGATAACACCTGTGTACCATACATAAGAAATGCCGAGGTCATGAATTTGTTTCAGAACGTCGGCATTGATATCATTCATCTTTCCCGCACCGTTGTCACTATAAGCCCCATTCTGTTTGCGAGTGAGATTTTTGTTGGCAAAGGTGCGGGTAAAGATTTGATAAATCAGAATTCGATTATTCGAGTCCATGTGCGGTTACGGTCTTGTCTATTCGGCCAATCATTCCTTGTAGCGCTTTGCCTGGGCCGCATTCTACAAATTCGGTCGCACCTGCAGCAATCATGTTTCGTACGCTGTCTGTCCATCGCACGCTGCTAGTAAGCTGAGCGATGAGGTTAGCTTTGATTTCTGCGGGATTGGTATATGCTTTTCCGTCAACGTTTTGGAATACGGGACACTTAGGCTCTGCAAAGTTGGTGCTTTCGATAGCAGCTTGCAACTCGTCTTTAGCGGGCTGCATTAGTGGAGAGTGGAAAGCGCCACCCACCTTCAACTTCAGTGCGCGCTTAGCACCTGCAGCCTTCAACTTCTCGCATGCTTCGTCAATAGCGGCTACGTCACCAGAGATTACAAGCTGACCTGGGCAGTTGTAGTTGGCTGGAACTACAACCTTGCCATCTTTGCTTGCCTCGTTGCAAATCTCTTCAATCTTCTCGTCTGCTAGTCCTATTACCGCTGCCATTGTACCAGGATTTAGCTCACAAGCCTTCTGCATAGCGTTGGCACGTGCTGCAACAAGCTTCAGACCATCTTCAAAGCTAAGCGCTCCTGCTGCTACCAATGCTGAGAATTCACCCAAAGAGTGACCTGCCATGAGAGTCTCCTTAAAGTCTTCCTCAAGGCACAAAGCACTGATAACGCTATGTAGGAATACGGCGGGCTGTGTAACCTTGGTTTCTTTCAAGGCCTCGTCCGTACCATCAAACATAACGTCTGTGATATTGAAACCGAGCACTTCGTTAGCTTGGTTGAAGAGTTTCTCTGCGAGCGTATTATTGGTATAGAGGTCTTTGCCCATACCTACAAACTGGGAACCTTGTCCCGGAAATACAAATGCTTTCATTCGATATAGTCTATATATGTTATTTTTACCTGTATTGCAAAGGTAATCAATTATTTATGAATCACAAAATCGTTTTAATAGAAAAAAGCCCCTTCGCATCTTTCGACGAAAGGGACTTTCTTTATTTTTTAATATTCAATAGCTTATTATTGATTTGGCTTACTGAATATTAGCTTTGCTTTATGCTTCAGCTACTGTTTCTTCGCTTGTAGTGTTCTCTACAACCTCTTCAGCAGGAGCTTCTTTTTCTTCTGCTACAGGAGCAGGAGCGTTCTCAGCTACAACCTGTACAGGAACTTTGATTTCAACCTCCTTGTGGAAGTGAACAGTTGCCTCATAGTTGCCAACCTTCTTTGCATCGTGCATAGTGATAATCTTGCGATCAATCTCGATGCCTTTCTTTGCAAGCTCTTCAGCTACAGTTGCAGCATTAACTGAACCGTAAGTTACGCCAGTAGCGCTAACCTTAGCAGCAATAACGAGCTCAACACCTTCGAGTTGTTTAGCGCGGTTCTCTGCGTCAGCCTTAAGTGCAGCGAGTTTAGAAGCTTGTTGCTTCAAGTTCTCAGCGAGCTGCTTCTTTGCAGAAGGTGAAGCGATTACGCCTTTGCCTGTTGGGATGAGGTAGTTACGGCCATAACCGTTTTTTACGTTTACGATATCGTTCTTGTATCCAAGTCCGATAATGTCTTCTTTAAGTATGATTTCCATCTTCTGACCTCCTTGTTTATTTCATTAAATCGGTTACGTAAGGAAGCAAAGCAATCTGACGAGCACGCTTAACAGCCTGTGCTACACGACGCTGATACTTCAAAGATGTTCCAGTGATACGACGTGGAAGGATTTTACCTTGCTCGTTCAAGAATTTCTTGAGGAACTCTGGATCTTTGTAATCGATATACTTGATACCGCTCTTCTTAAAACGGCAATACTTCTTCTTCTTAGTGTCAATTGAAGGAGCGTTCAAATAACGGATCTCGGTCTTTTTCTGTTCTGCCATGATTATGCCTCCTCTACTTTATTAGCCAACTTGTTGCGACGCTTCTCTGCGTATGCTGTAGCGTACTTGTCAAGTTTAACTGTGATGTAACGTAACACTTTCTCGTCACGGCGATAGCCTGTCTCAAGTGTGTTTACAATTGTTGGTTCTGCCTTGAACTCGATAAGGCAATAGAAGCCAGATGACTTCTTCTGAATGTTGTAAGCCAACTTCTTCAGACCCCAAGCCTCTTCGTTCAAGATTTCAGCACCATTGTCGGTGAGGAGCTTCTTGAATTTAGCGACCGCTTCCTTCATCTGTACATCAGATAAAACGGGAGTCAAAATGAAAACGGTTTCGTACTGATTCATACTACTCTTTTAATAAATAATGTGTTTAATATATATTGTTGCATCATTCCTACTGCACGAAACAACGTGCCCTCAGAAAATGCGGTGCAAAATTACTTATTTTTTTCTTACTATACAAATTATTTTGATTAATTTTGCCTTCATCTAAGAATGTAAAGTTGCTTAACAATGAAAATCAAGTCGCTTTTATTAGCTCTGCTAGTTATGGAGATGGGTATCGTTACTTGCTGCTTTCGTAGTTGGTATGCGCCTAATAACAATGTAATATTATATATAGGAGCGTTGTTAATCTTCGCTGGAGTGGGGGGATGTATCTATTCTATGAAGCAAGCGCATAGGTAATCATAGGTGAAACCTATGGTAATACAACGTAAGAGCATTGCTATGGGATAGAAAATCAATTTATTTTTCAAGAGAAATTAAATTGATTTTCTTCAATTATTAATTTGTTTTTTGCTTCCTTCGTGCTCCTTTCACCATATAGAAGTAATGGTTTGGCTATTTAAAGGTGGCCTTGAGTTCCTTTAATCTCATATTCTAACTGATATAACAAAACACCCTTGTCCTCCATGATAGAATGGGTTACAAGGGTGCTTTAAACTGAAGCGTTGATAAGGACGCAATTCTTTAGTATGGCTTTCGTCTATTCTTCTTCTGGAACGATGAGCTTATAGCCTTTTCCGTGGATGTTGATGATTTCTATTTGGTCATCATCTTTGAGGTGCTTACGTAGCTTGGTGATGTACACATCCATAGACCTAGCATTGAAGTAGTTGTCATCAATCCAAATGGTCTTAAGCGCATAGTCGCGTTGTAAAATCTCGTTTGCATGTGCACAGAGAAGCGCCAATAGTTCGTTTTCCTTGGTTGTGAGCTTTGTCTGCTTGTCACCAATGGTCAACAGCTGTTTTTGGGTGTCGAAAACGAAACGGCCAATATGATACAAGGTGCTTTCTTTCGACTTCTTTCCTCTTACACGGCGTAGGATAGCTTCAATACGCAGCACGAGTTCTTCCATAGAGAATGGTTTGGTGATGTAGTCGTCAGCTCCGATTTTGAAACCTTCGAGAATATCTTCTTTGAGCACCTTAGCGGTTAGGAAGATGATTGGCATCTCAGCGTTGGCTTGTCTGATCTCTTGTGCCAATGTGAAACCATCTTTCTTTGGCATCATTACGTCTAACACGCAGATATCAAACTTGCTTCTTAAGAATGCATGATAACCTGCTTCACCATCAGGACATAGCTCAGCTTGGTAACCTTTAGCTTGAAGATATTCGCGAAGCAACATACCTAGATTCTCATCGTCCTCGCATAATAGGATTTTCAATTTCTCGTCCATAGTCTTTTACTGTTTAATGAGAGTGGCATCTCTGATGCTAGTGAGATGTCTGATCTCCCTGGGTGAATAATATTTTGTTTTTATTTGTTCTATTATATATAATGTATATGAGCGTCATTCATCATGTATGGCTGGTAGCTTGATGGTGAACTTAGTGCCTTTCCCAAATTCGCTTTCCACCTTGATGTCACCTTCGTGGAGCATTACCATCTTTTTAACGTACGCCAAGCCAAGTCCGAATCCCTTTACGTTGTGTACGTTACCAGTGTGTACTCGGTAAAACTTCTCGAAGATCTTCTTGAGATTTTCTTTCTTGATACCTTGCCCCGTGTCTCGAATGGAGAGATAGAGGTTGTCCTCCGTATTCCACGTCTTGATATATACGTTTAGTGACTGGTTGGGCTTGGCATATTTGACGGCGTTGTCAAGAAGGTTGAAGATGACATTTTGGAAGTGCATCTCATCTACATACATGGTAGAGTCGATAGCTTCGATGTCTGTATACACCTTTCCGCCAGTGTGTTCTACGCGAAGGGTGAACGATTTGGCAATCGTCTCAACCATCTCGTTCAGATCAAGGTATTTCTTCTTGAGTACCGCACTCTTCCTATCGTACATACTCATTTGTAACACTTTCTCCACGAGGTATCTCAAGCGCTTTGACTCGTCATTGATTACACCTCCTAGATGGCTTACCATATCAGGCGATTTGGTGAGGCTCTTGTCGTTCATCATCTGCGCTGCAAGCGAGATGCTGGCGATAGGTGTCTTTAGCTCGTGTGTCATGTTATTAATGAAGTCGTTCTTAATCTCTGAATATCGCTTCTGTCTGAAGATTACAACTATCGTGTAGATGAATGTTACAAGCAGAACGAATGTAAAGAGTACAGATGGAATCATAAAACGTACACTTGAGAAGATGTAGCTATTCATGTCTGGGAAATGTACCTTTACGATGCCCATGCGGTTGGGTGGGTCATTACGGAACAATGTTTGGCTGAACGAATTGTCTTCGCCATCGTCCACATAGTCGGGGCATCTATACACTTCTCGTCCATCAACGGTGGTAACGGTGAAGTGGTATGGAATGTTGATTCCATTATTCATCATCTCTGCCTTTAAGTCTTGGTCGAGCAGCTTGAAGTTAACTCTTTCTTTTAAAGGCTTTTCTGAAGCGGAGTATAGAATGTCGTACACTACCTCGTCAAGCATACTTTTCTGATACACATATCTATTGCGTACAATCTCTTGCATGCTGCGTTTGGTGGCAGAGATAGAGCTGCTATCATTTCGCAGAATCATCGCTTTGGGTGTTTCGGATGGTTTCATCTTCATGGTCTTCATCTCAAATGAAGAGTAGGTGTTGCCTAGTCCGTCCGTGTTGGTGTTTTTGTGCGATGGTTCAGAGCTATCTTCTTGGATGTTTGAATCAGAATTCTTTGAAGCAGTGGATCGTTCTGTCTTATCTACATTCTTTTCAAGATAGCGCAAGGTCTCGTTAAGCTCCATATTGCGCGATGCTTGATAGAGGGCCCGGTTCACAGATTCGTCGAATTGTTCCAATTTCATATCAGCCATTTCTTCAATATAGTTAAGTTGAAGTAATAGCAAGGCGATGAATGAAAGCCCCATTATTATAGCGACAGTCCAAATCGTTTTCTTCTTCATATATCTATCAGTCTACGAGGAGAATAGGTGAGGGGTAAAGCACTCGTGCCTTTCGTCCTATGTTGTTGTTTGCAAAAGTAATGTAAATCTTAATAGCTTAACATAAAAACGTTAATTATTTGCGCTTGATTTAACTAAATTAACTATATGTGCGAACTTAAGTTTATTTTTATAAAATATAAAAAGGATATAAGCTTAGGTTGCTAAACTTATATCCTCATATGTGTAATCTTATAAAGATAGAATGCGCTATTAGCCTAAGAAGCCGCTGACACCAATAAAGTAGAGCATGGTGTAACCAAGAGCTAAGGAGATTAAACCGCAGATGAGACCAATCTTGAGCATATCGTTCTGTTTAACCAAGCCAGTAGAGTAGGCGATAGCATTAGGAGGTGTGGATATAGGCAGACACATGGCAGAGCTTGCTGCAATAGCAATACCTATCAAGACGGTGGTAGTTCCACCGATACCTGCAAGTTTGTCTCCCATACCAGAGCATACCACAGCCAAGATAGGAACAAGCAAAGCGGCTGTGGCTGTGTTCGAAATGAAGTTGGAGAGGAAGTAACAAATCAGTCCTGAGATGACAAGGATTGCAATCGGACTCCATTGACCGAATGGGATACTCTCAATAGCTGCATCTGCGAGACCGCTACCATTCATTCCGAGTCCTAGTGCAAAGCCACCAGCAACCATCCAAATGACGCTCCAATTGATTTCCTGCAAGTCCTTTGCGTTGATAACACCCGTGATGGCAAATACGCCCATAGGTAGCATAGCTACAGTGTTCGAATCGATACCTGTAATACTCTTAGGGATAACCCATAGCAAGATGGTAACAATAAAGGTGATAGCCACTACCCACATACGCCATCCGTGCTGTACATTACCTTTTATCTCAAGGTCAATGGTTTTCTTTGAGAATGGGAAGAAGTGTAAAAGCAGTCGCCAGCAAATAAGGAGTAATATAATAACTAAGGGGAACATAAATGCCATCCATTGCCCAAAGCCTAAGTCCAAGTTGTGGCCTGCGGGATCATTGAGATACTTCATAGCAATCATGTTAGGAGGTGTACCGATTGGTGTACCCATACCGCCAAGGTTAGCTGCCAAAGGAATACTAAGCGTTAAGGCAATACGCCCCTTACCATTAGCGGGAAGCGCAGCAAATACTGGTGTCAAGAATGTGAGCATCATGGCTGCGGTGGCAGTATTAGACACAAACATGGAGAACAGACCTGTGATAAGCAAGAAGCCTAATAGCACATTCTCGCTCTTGTTACCGAATGGACGGATCAGATTGCGTGCTAACAAGACGTCAAGTCCTGATTTTGTTGCTGCAATAGCTAGGATAAAACCACCTAGGAATAGCATAATCACAGGGTCGGCAAAGGAAGCCATAATCTCATCCGACTTCATCAACTCACCAACATGGTCGCCTTTGAAACATGTTAACGCATTGTTGGAAACCGTAAAACACATCGACGTGATGATGGTAAGCGAAGTGGCCCATGAAGGAATACACTCTGTAAGCCATGAAAGCGTGGCAAACACAAAGATTGCAATGATACGTTGCTGAACAATGGTAAGCCCATTTATGCCAAAGCATGTGATGGGAAGATTCCAAACTACAACGGTTGCCACAATGATAGCCACAAGTTGCCACAACTTTTTGGTATCAATGCGGTTTGAAAAGGCATTTTGATTTTCGTCGTTCATAAATAATAAGGTTTAACTAATTGTTTAGGTTATTTTGTACTTGTGTGCTAAATTAACTCTATTTTTTGATTATACAAAATAAACCTTAGCTTTTTTTGAACCTTATTCCAAAACTTTCTATCTTATCCGCCTTAATAAGGTCATATCCTTATTCGTTTATCTGCATTAACTCAGCGGTAATGCCATCGCTGAGAAAGATTCCATTTTTGGTTAATCTTAAATGTTGATCCACTTGTTTTAACAATCCTCTATTTATATAAGGTGTAGCTTGTTGAAGTAGGTAGGTGACAACTTTTGAGCCAAAGTGCTGATTGATATAGTTAAGGTCTATGCCTTCGCAGGTGCGTAGAGCAGTCATCACGATGTCGTTGTAATGACTGGTAGGTGTTACTCTCTCTATATCTAGTGGTAATGTGTCTTTACGGATAGCTGCTATATATTGGGAAATGTTTGCTATGTTTTGCTTTCGCGTCCGTTGATCATAGGAACAAGCAGAGGCACCTAATCCTAGATAGGGTATATCTTGCCAATAGCTACTATTGTGCTTGCTGCGATATCCTGGTTTGGCAAAGTTGCTTATTTCATAATGTTCAAAGCCATGTGCGCACAAGATATCCATGATATGATTATAGATAGAAAGAGATAGTTCTTCATCCACCTCTTTTATTTTATGCTGCTCGAGCCATTCGTTCAGAATGGTTCCTTCTTCGTACATCAGATTGTAGGCTGATATATGTGTTACGTCAGCTTGGGCGGCTGTCTCAATATCCAGCAAAGCCTCATCTAACGTTTCGTTGGGATAAGCGAATATGAGATCAATAGAGATATTGTCAATTCCCGCATGGTGTAAACAATCGAGAGCGTTTAATGCTTGTTCTGCTGTATGACGACGATGGAGAAACTGTAAGCGTTTATTCGAGAAACTTTGTACTCCCATCGATACACGATTGATGCCTAGTGTGGTTAACATCTTCGCAAAAGCAGGCGTAACGTCGTCCGGATTACATTCTATGGTGATTTCATTGGCTTGTGGCGCATATATAGAATGTAAATGGTGGAATATCTTTTGAAGGTTGGCTTCGGATAGTTGGCTGGGAGTGCCCCCGCCTAAATAAATTGTCTGAACATCTTGAATCTCCGTTTGTCGTAACTTCATCTCATGACACAATGCTTCTACGTAGTCATCTTGCATTGAAACCGAGGTGGAAGAATAGAAGCCACAATATATGCAACGACTTTTACAAAAAGGAATATGTATGTAAATACCTGCCATATCATTTGCAAAAATACTAATTTGTTTTAAAAAATGCATAGATATTTGCCGTTTGTTTTGGTGTTTTGGTGAAAATAGACTAACTTAGACGGCGGAAAGGGACATTCAAATGTCTCTCAAAAGACGAGAAACCTAAAAATCGATATTACTAACAACTTAAATCTTTCTGAATATGAGAGTATATCAGACAAATGAAATCAAGAACATTGCGCTGCTTGGCAGTGCGGGAAGCGGCAAGACTACACTTGCCGAGAGTATGCTTTTTGAAGCTGGTATTATCAAACGTCGTGGTACGGTAGAAGCAAAGAATACCGTGAGCGACTATTTCCCAGTTGAGCAAGAATATGGTTATAGCGTTTTCCCAACAGTTTTGCACGTTGAATGGAATAATAAGAAACTAAATATTATTGATTGCCCAGGTAGTGACGACTTTGTAGGTGGAGCCATTACTGCACTCAACGTGACTGACCAAGCGGTCATTCTTATTAATGGACAATATGGTCCAGAAGTGGGAACGCAAAACAACTTCAGATATACAGAGAAGCTAAAGAAGCCTGTAATCTTCCTTATCAACCAATTGGATTCAGATAAGTGCGACTTTGATCTCTTAATGCAGAATATGCAAGATATCTATGGACCTAAGTGTGTGCAGGTACAATATCCTGTAGAAACGGGCCCTGGTTTCCATGAGATTATTGACGTGTTAATCATGAAGAAGCTTTCATGGGGACCTGATGGAGGTGCTCCTAAGCGTGAAGACATCCCTGAAGAAGAAATGGATAAGGCAATGGAGCTACATCGCGCTTTAGTAGAAGCAGCTGCGGAGAACGATGAAGGCTTAATGGAAAAGTTCTTTGAGGAAGAAGCACTTACAGAAGATGAGATGCGCGAAGGTATTCGCAAAGGTCTAGTGACGCGTAGCATCTTCCCCGTGTTCTGCGTAGATGCGCATAAGGATATGGGTGTTCAGCGGTTGATGGAGTTCTTGGGCAATGTGGTGCCATTTGTAAGCGAGATGCCAAAGATTCACAATACGCGTGGAGAAGAGGTTACACCTGATTCAGCAGGACCGGAAAGTCTTTATTTCTTCAAGACGGGTCTAGAACCACATATCGGCGAAGTGAGTTACTTCAAGGTAATGAGCGGTAGCGTAAAACCGGGTGATGACTTAGCTAACGCTGATAGAGGAAGCAAGGAACGTCTAGGACAGATCTTTGCTTGCGCTGGTGCTAATCGTATTCCAGTGGAACAACTCAATGCTGGCGATTTAGGATGTACAGTGAAACTGAAAGATGTAAAGACGGGAAACACTCTTAATGGTAAAGGAACAGAAGAACGCTTCGACTTTATCAAATACCCCAACTCAAAATACTCTCGTGCAATCAAAGCGGTAAACGAGCAGGATACCGAAAAGATGATGGCTGCATTGTTGAAGATGCGTCAGGAGGATCCAACATGGGTTGTAGAACAAAGTAAAGAGTTGCGTCAAACTATTGTACATGGTCAAGGTGAATTCCATCTCCGTACTCTGAAATGGCGTATGGAAAACAACGAGAAATTAGCAGTAAAGTTTGAAGAACCACGTATCCCATATCGTGAGACCATTACAAAGAAGGCACGTGCTGACTATCGTCACAAGAAACAAAGTGGTGGTGCTGGACAGTTTGGCGAAGTGCATCTTATCGTAGAACCATACGCAGAAGGAATGCCTGATCCGACATCTTACAACTTCAATGGACAAGAGTTTAAGATGAATATTAAGAACCGCGAAGAAGTGGAACTAGATTGGGGCGGCAAACTCGTTTTCCTCAACTCTGTAGTGGGTGGTGCTATTGACGCACGTTTTATGCCTGCAATCCTAAAAGGTGTAATGGATTGTATGGAGCATGGTCCGCTGACTGGATCTTATGCACGTGATGTTCGTGTTGTTGTGTATGATGGAAAGATGCACCCAGTAGACTCAAACGAACTTTCGTTCATGCTTGCTGCTCGTCACGCTTTTGCTGACGCATTCAAAGCTGCTGGTCCTAAGATTCTTGAACCTATCTATGATCTTGAAGTGTTTGTTCCTGCTGATTATATGGGCGACGTGATGAGTGATTTGCAAGGACGCAGAGCAATGATTATGGGTATGGATAGTGAAGCGGGTTATCAGAAGCTTCAAGCTAAGATTCCTTTGAAGGAACTATCTAATTATAGCATATCTCTGAGTTCGCTCACAGGTGGTCGTGCTTCATTCACAACTAAGTTTGCTAGTTACGAACTTGTACCGAATGACATCCAGCAGCAACTCATTGCTGAGCATGAAGCTGAGCAAAAGGCTGAAGATGCATAAATAAATCTGAGTTTAACCCCAATCGGATCTTTGGCTGATTGGGGTTAAATCATATATAACGCTTGTCGTATAACAACATTAGGAGGTAAATACTAATCGAAGTATTTACCTCCTAATGTGTTATAGAGGACGATTATTTGGTTTCTTCTGGATCATCAGGTAAACGACGCATCTCGTATCCTTGTTCTTTTAACCATTGGAGAGACCTTGGTAGAGCGGTCCTAAGTTTATCTATGCTTTTAAGAGAATCGTGGAACGTGATAATGGAACCATTCCTTGTGTACTTCTTGATGTTATTAAATACATCATCTGCATTGAGCCATTTGGAGTAGTCGCGCGTTACTAAGTCCCACATCACCACTCTATAGTGTAGCTTTACCCACCAATACACGGTGTGTCGAAGCCACCCATGAGGTGGACGGAAGTATTTGGCATGTATTAAGCCATTGGCTTCGGTTACATCTACCGCATACGTTAGTGTCCAATGCTTAAAGGAACCCATATGGTGATAGGTGTGGTTGCCCACTTGATGCCCACGTTTGACAATCTCTTTATATAGCTCCGGATATTTTCTTACGTTGTCAGCCACCATAAAGAAAGTAGCTTTGACGCCAAACTGATCTAGCTGATCAAGAATGAAAGGGGTTGCCTCGGGTATGGGCCCATCGTCGAACGTGAGGTAAACCACACGCTCGGATGGGTTCATACGCCATAAGGCATGGGGATATAACCACCTTAAGAATTTAGCCGGTTGCTCAATGATCATTGCTGTCCAAAGTTATAGCCACGAGCTTGGCACGCCTTAATCATACCATTAAACTGAGCATTGTGCTTTTCACACCAGGTTTTGTCATATTGTGATGTGATTTGCATCAATGTTCCTAAGATCTGCAAATGCATGCCTACGCTTGATTGCGACATGTTGAAGCCAATCTCGTTAAGTGATGTGTAGTAACTGATAAACTGAGAACTGTTCTTCCACATCCAATTGATGTATTCTTCAGCCTTCTTGGTTTTGCCCAATAGGTAGTAGGCTTGTGCGATTTGGCCAGCACCACTTACATATTCTAATGGAACATTGTAGCTTGGCAATTCTAGCTCAACTTTTTCCAATACCTTAAGAGCCTTAGCGTCTTGTCTTTCTTGGATGAGTTGTAATGCTAAATCAGCCATTATACGACGATGGGTGTAGCATAGACGCAAAATGGTTTCGTCCATATTGAAGCCTTTGGTACGCAATCCACCCCACTTAAAGCGGTTCATAACTGCGTCGTAAGTCTTCTGAGTGTCCATCATCGAATGATCATTCTCGTTCACCGTTCTGAAAGGAGTAATACGGTTGGCAAGACCTTCTTGTACAAAGTTGTCGCCAAGGTTCATGAAGTTGTCCGCACCTACAGTCAATGCTACATAAAGAGGACGTGTCCAGTTACAATTAGCAATCAGCTCGAGCATCATCAAGTCGCTCTTGTATAGCGCATCTTTGCCATGAAGCGAGATAATCATCTTGTCAGGAATGCTATCTGAAGGTAAGAGCATACCACTCTTGCGTACTGCATCCTTATCGATGGTTACATATACTGTATCAGTTGGGATGACATGGTTGTCTGCATCCTTTGAACATACCCAATACTTTAGGATATTCTTCAACTCAAATGGATCATCTCCATACTGTTTGCGAGCTACATCAGGATTGTCTTGATAGTATTTAAGCACTGTTTGCTTAAAGTCTGGTGCTACAGGTACATATTCGTTGGTACCACTAACATAATCAAGACGTGACCAATTGATTGGCAGTGATGGAGAATCGTAAGCCGGACGTCGCATTTGATCAATGTACCAGTCAGTCTGTAAGTATGAGAGATTGCATACACGTGCGTCAGTGCGTACACCTTCTACCTCTTGATTGTACCACAATGGGAAGGTGTCATTGTCACCATTGGTAAAGATGATAGGATTGCCCTCCTTTTGTAGTGACATGAGATAGTTTTGTCCGAAGTCACGACAAGTATAGCGTCCAGAACGATCGTGGTCGTCCCATGTCTGTGATGCCATTTGTATAGGAACCAATAAGCATACCAACGAAATGATACTTGCTGACAATACTGCAGGCACTTTCAGTTTCTTAGCCCAATCATAGAGCGCTGCCACGCCCATACCACACCAAATGGCAAATGCATAGAACGAACCAGCATAAGCATAGTCACGTTCGCGAGGCTGCGATGGTGTTTGGTTAAGGTAAATCACGATGGCCAAACCTGTCATAAAGAACAAGAAGAATACCACCCAAAACTGTTGAATGCCTCTCTTGCCGCGGAAAGCTTGCCAGAACAATCCGATTAAACCTAAGAACAGAGGTAAGCAATAGAACACGTTGTGTCCTTTATCATTCTTAAGCAAATCAGGCATCTTGCTTTGGTCACCAAGTCCTAATACATGATTGTCAAACCAGTCAAAGCCAGTAAGCCAGTTGCCGTGTTCTTTCTCGCCATTACCTTGTAGGCCATTCTGTCGACCAGCAAAGTTCCACATGAAATAGCGCCAATACATAAAGTTGCATTGGTATGAGAAGAAGAATTTGAGGTTTTCAAACTGTGTTGGCACTTTCACGCCATCCACATCGTGACCTTTTATTCCACCCATCCACTGTTCGTAGTTGCTTGCATGTGCAGCATCATACATACGTGGGAAGAACATGTTCTGCTGGAAGACCTGGGTAGACTTGTTTCTTACTTTGAAGTAGCTATCTGGTTCATCAGGGCTAGCCTTTTCTTTACGTTCGTAGATAGGTGCACCTTCCTTAAACTTATAATGCATTCCGTCTTCTGCTACTGCAGGCTGTGAAGTGTAGGCTTGTCCATAAAATAATGGACGGTCACCATATTGGTCACGGCTCAAGTAGTTGCCAAGGGTGAAGATATCCTCAGGTGAGTTTTGATCCATTGGAGGATTAGCTGAAGAACGAATCACAATCAAAGCATAGCTTGAATAGCCAATCATCAACATAAGCATACAGAGCAATGCTGTATTCTTTATGCGTGAACTAACAATGGCTACTTTTGCTTTCTTTTCCTTATCTGTACGCTTTAGGCGCAAAACAAAGAATACGATAGCCAAAATTACAACACCAATAAAGAATGCTGACCAACCATATCCGTAGAATGGAATACCCAACAGACCAAATGCTACAAGGAATGCGATGTTCTCTCGAGTAGCATTCTTGTTTTTGTATGTTTCAAAGATAGCCCAAACAAATGAGCCTACCAACAATAGAATGTATACAATCAAACCCGTATTGAATGGCATGCCCAGTGTGTTAACAAAGAACAACTCGAACCATCCACCTACAGTGATGATACCAGGAACGACGCCATAAAGTACGGCTGCTACTAATACTACTGATACTAATAGAGCCAATATGGAACCTTTAAGGTTGGCTTCTGGCACCTTTTTATAATAGTAGACAAGTACGATGGCAGGAATACATAGCAAGTTGAGCAAGTGAACACCGATAGACAAACCTGTCATGTAGGTAATCAAAATCAACCAACGATCGCTATGTGGCTGATCAGCACAGTCTTCCCATTTCAAGATAAGCCAAAATACAATGGCTGTGAATGCAGATGAATAAGCGTAAACCTCACCTTCAACTGCAGAAAACCAGAATGTGTCGCTGAATGTGTAGATAAGTGCACCAACCAATCCTGATCCCTCAATGGCAATGGTCTTTGCCAATGAGAAAGTGGTATCTTCATCGCGAACAATGAGTTTGCGAACCAAATGCGTAATGGTCCAAAAGAGGAACATGATACATGTGGCAGACAACAAAGCACTCATCGTGTTGACCCAACGAGCTACTTGGGTTGGATCACTTGCGAAATGAGAAAAGAGGTTGGCTGTGAGTGCAAAGAAAGGTGCCCCGGGTGGGTGACCAACCTCAAGTTTATACCCTGTTGTAATGAATTCAGGACAGTCCCAAAAACTGGCTGTCGGTTCAATTGTGGAACAGTAAACAAAGGCTGCAATAAAGAATGCAACCCATCCTAGCACTGTGTCCACCAGTTTAAACTTTTTCATTGATGTTATTAAATAATTAAAGACTGTGGAATGAATACCACATTTAGTTGTTATTTCTTTTTACTAAGATGCAAAAATACTAAATTATGATGGTACAAAGGTAAGGTAGGCGAGTTTTTTATTTTATTTTAAATATGTAAACGAATCCTATCGTTCATTTCTTGATTCGTCTTCCATTATATGAAGAATGTCAAAATATGAATGTTACGCCATAAACTAGGATAATATACCTTAACACCTTACCAATTGTAATACTTAAAACAGATAAGGGAATGTTTGCTCTAGATAGACCTAAAACAATGGTTATGCCACTTCCTAGGATAGGAATAAAGGCAAAGAAACCCATCCAAGCACCATGACCAGCCATGAACCGTTGGGCTCGGTCTATACTTTCTTTCTTGACATGCAAGTATTTCTCAATCCATTCTAGCTTTCCCATGCGTCCAACGATATAGTTGAACATTGATCCCGCAACGTTGCCTACTGAACCATAAATAATCAATTCTATTGGATTGAGCCCTGCGGCCAATAATGCAAGCATCACTGCTTCACTGCTAAAAGGAAAAAAACTCCCAGCTAGAAAGGCTGAGATAAGCATGCCTATATAACCATAGCTGGTAAGAATGTCGATAAGTTGATCCATAAGTTGTAAACGACGAGAGCCAATGACAATAGGCACAACAATTTAAACAACATGTTGGTCCATCGTGTGTGGGTTAGAGCTATGAAATGTGCTATCAATGGTGATGTGCTTGCTATCAATATTCCTAATAGTGCATCGTAATGTTGTGGTTGCAACACGAGAAACGCTAACGCTATAGAATTGATAATTATAAACACCTGGTATATCATTCTCGTGCGTAAGTTATCATTGAACTGCTGACGCAAAAAGTGAAAAGTGCCAATGATACTGCAAAGAATAACGAAAGAGGCAGTTACAATCTGGTTGATAGATAATGCTTCATAGTTGAACGGCTTGTCGAATGTTGCTATATCTGTAAAATGGTTAATAAAAATGGTGAAATCTCCAGTTGAAGCTACAAAGGCAGCAAAAATCCAATAGGGGAGAATCAAACCGAAGATGGAAGCGCAAAAATTGCGAAAGCTTAAAGCCCGAAGGTTGATAGCCATCGTTAGCCATAAGAAAGGCAAGAAGAACAGAGCCTGCACCCAAACAATGCTTGACAATCCAATACAAATGAATGCATAGAATGTCCAACCAGGTGAGGCGGGCTCTTGGTAGGTGCGAAAGATACTAGTGTAATAACCTACTATACACAAAATCACAATCGCCGACCGGTACGACTCCATCTGGAACATGGCAATGGTCGCCATTACCACAAATGCGCTTGATACCATACGACTATAGACACGTATCAAAGCATTTGCGTTGTTGAGTTCCACCATCAGATAGGTGGAAAGCAACAAACACAAGAGATTTATCCAAATATGATAGTTAGCAATCCCGGCCGCACCCCACAATGCGATGGCTATTGGGGCTAGTACCGGCAGAGACCACCTACTTTCTGCAATTTTGTTTTGTATTCGCTTCATTTACAAATCTTGACCTAAGTCGCGACGGAAATATTTATCTTGGAAAGTAATCTTGTCAGCTTCTTCAAAGCTATGCTTCAAGGCTTCATGAATATCTTTTCCGTATGAACTAACAGCAATGACACGTCCGCCGCTAGTTACCACTTGCTCGTCTTTTATAGCTGTACCTGCATGGAATGCTACCGCATCATTTATCTGATCAAGGCCTGTAATGGCGTATCCTTTTTTATAAGCTTGAGGATAACCTCCGCTGACCAACATCACGCAACCTGCTGCGCGATCGTCAAACTCCACGTTGTAGGTATCAAGATTGCCATTGGCAACACCCTCAAAGAGGTCTACTATGTCTGTCTTAAGTCGTAGCATTACACTCTCGGTTTCGGGATCACCCATACGGCAGTTGTATTCGATGACCATTGGCTCGCCTTCTACATTGATCAAACCAAAGAATATAAATCCTTTATAATCAATGTTTTCTTCTGCAAGTCCCTCTACTGTGGGGCGGATGATTCGATCTTCCACTTTCTGCATCCATTCGCTCGTGGCGAAAGGAACTGGAGAAACACTCCCCATGCCACCAGTATTCAGACCAGTATCATGTTCGCCAATACGCTTGTAGTCTTTAGCCTCGGGCAAAATCTGGTAATGCTTGCCATCAGTGAGTACAAATACAGAGCACTCAATACCACTAAGAAACTCTTCGATAACTACCTTTGCCGAGGCATTGCCAAACATTCCGCTCAACATCTCTTTGAGTTCTTTCTTGGCTTCGTCCAATGTAGGTACTATAAGTACACCTTTTCCTGCGGCAAGACCATCTGCCTTAAGCACGTAAGGAGGATTAAGTGACTCAAGAAAATGTAAACCATCCTCTAAGGTTGTGCCATCAAAGGTTTCATACGCAGCCGTTGGAATGTGGTGACGCTTCATGAACCCTTTGGCAAAGTCCTTGGAACCTTCCAATACAGCACCTTGTTTAGATGGTCCGATTACAGGTACTGAAGCGGTTCGTGTGTCGGCATTAAATGCGTCATAGATACCATTTACCAATGGATCTTCTGGACCTACCACTACCATATCAATAGAATGGTCTACCACGAAATCCTTTAATTTGTCGAAATCGTTTACACCAATATTGACATTAGTGCCTACATTGTTTGTACCGGCATTGCCTGGAGCTATAAATAGTTGCTCACATTTGTTGCTTTGAGCAATCTTCCATGCTAAGGCGTGTTCACGTCCGCCTCCTCCTAATAGTAATATCTTCATTGAGCTATTGGTTTTAAGTAATCTTCAAAGTATTGTGTGATACGTTCGTGTAGATGTACGCTTTGATGCCCGCGCATGTTGTGAGGCTCACCTGGATATACGAAGAAATCGGGCTGTGTGCCTGCAGCAATGCATGCTTTAAGGAAACTGTAGCAGTGTTGTGGTACTACCGTTGGATCGTTGAGCCCTGTTATAATCTGAAGTTTCCCTTTGAGATCTTTTGCCTTGGCTAGAAGAGAAGTCTTGGCATATCCCTCTGGATTAGTTTGTGGCGTATCCATATAACGTTCGCCATACATCACTTCGTACCATTTCCAATCAATTACAGGCCCTCCGGCTACACCCACTTTGAATACATCGGGATAATTGGTAATGAGCGAGATTGTCATAAACCCACCAAAAGACCAACCATGTACACCGATGCGGTTTTGGTCGACATAGGGTAACGACTTAAGATAATCTACACCTTTCATTTGGTCTTTCATTTCCTCTTGTCCCAACTGTCGGAATGTGGCCTGTTCAAAGTCCTTGCCACGATTTTCACTTCCTCTATTGTCCAAGATGAAGAGCAGGTAACCTTTCTGTGCCATATAAGTCTCCCATGAACGTGAAGCATAATGCCAGCGTGCGTCTACGTTGTGAGCGTGAGGACCACCATAAACATATACTACAGTTGGATACTTCTTGTTTGGATCAAAACCGACAGGCTTCACCATGCGCCAGAAAAGATCTGTTGTGCCATCAGCTGCTTTGATAGTTCCGCTACTATATTCAGGAACATTATAACCATGCCATGGATCTGCAGCGGTGAGTAGGTTTGTGGTTTGTGGCTTACTACCCAAACTGATTTCGTTTATCACTCGTGGAACTGTAGGCTCACTATAGCTATCCACTAAGCGATTGCCTTTGTTGCTGAGTACACCATTATGCCATCCGCGTCCATTGTCAAGGAGCGTTCGTTTGCCATTGTCTATGTTGACACTCCATAAGTTGCGCTGAATGGGGTTACATTCGTTACTTGCGTAAACGATGTTGTGACGCTTGGTGTCAAATCCTATCATATCCATTACCACCCATTTGCCTTGAGTGATCTGCTTGAGCTCTTGTCCCTTATTATTAAAAAGGTATAGGTGATTGTAACCATCTTTCTGGCTCTGCAAGATGAACTTGTTCTTGTCCCATGGCAAGAACACGATAGGGTGGAGTGGTTCTACATATTTAGCATCAGTCTCATGATAAATCGTAGCTACCTTCTCACCCGTAGTGGGATTGTAGGCGTTAAGATAACAATCGTTTTGGTCACGATTGAGCTCAAACATATAAATCAAATCGCCATCAGGACTCCAAGCGATATTGGTGAAATAACGATCAGTTGGGTCTCCTGCCTTGAGGTAAACCACTTGCTGGGTATCGAAGTTGTAGATACCTACGGTTACCTTATGACTTGTCTCTCCCGCCATTGGATATTTTTCTGGGGCGGGCGTTGCACAACGCGACTCGCCATTAGCGGGACTCCAATTGATCTCTGGAACATTGACGAGAGGGTAGTCGGTAACCATGCTTTGGTCCATACGGTAGAAGGCAATCTGCTTTCCCGAAGGACTCCAAAACAATCCGCCGTCAATACCAAACTCATCTCTATGTACGCTTTGTCCATAGACGATGTCTCGTGAGCCATCATTAGTGAGTTGCTTGACATTGTTTGCGCAGTCAGCCACATACAACTGATTGTCTTTGATGTATGCCGTGTTGCCTGAAGTGCTATTCCAATCCTCAACCTTGGTATTCGCAGGGATAACGTATCGTGCGGCTACCTTATGTGCGGCAAAATCTACCAAGATTCTTTCTTGACCATTGCTTACCAATACTTGTGATTTGTCAGCATATGGGAATGATGCATAATACAGACTTCTAATCTTATGTTCGTTGTCTAGGCTTGCCCATTGGTTGAGGTCGCTAAGCGTAAAGAGAGTTGTTTCCTTGCCGTTCTTTGCATTGTAAACGTTGCATTGGTCACTATCCAACCTTACCAACTCGTCACCCCACCAAGTGGTGTAGCGGTTTTCTGGTAACAATTGATAGTAGTTGGTTCCACCGTAATTGAGATCCTCTAAGGTGAATTGCTTCTGAGCCATGGCCATAGGCGAGCTTAAAGGGCTTAACAGGAATGCACCAATAATAGCGGTAGCCATAAGCCCTTTTCTTGTTTTATTATTCATAGTCGTTAAATGTAGGTTTGCTATTACGTTTTCCTCCCTTGAACGGCCTTTTGTTCATACGCTTGTCGCGTTTGTCATCATTTCCGAAACGCTTTCCCATGCGAGGACGTGCGTCTCTTTCGGCTTTGTTGTCAAAGTTATGGAAGGTAAAACTTCGAATGTCAGCTTCTTCATTCTCTTGTTCTGCGTCCAAACGTTGCTTGAATTCGCGATTCTTTTTGAAGCGATGCTTCTGCGCCATTTCGCGTTTTTCCTCTTCTGTTTTTACGATGCCTCCCTCGCTACGAAATTCCTTCATCTTTCCATCGAACAACTGATAGCGTCTGAATTCGCATTCTAGTGAACCATTGTACACGGGAATCTTGATACTAGGCTTTAGACCTATCTGGCGGAAGCATTCTTCACGATAAGATAATATCCATGCATCATTGCCCATAAACTCGTGTTTGAGGCGCTCACCTATCATCTTGTATGTGCCAAGCAGGTCAGGAGTGGAGATGCGCTCACCATAAGGAGGATTCATCACGATGATGCTCTTCTCGGTTGGTGCTTTGAAGTTCTTGAAGTCTTGACATTCTATGGTTACATCTTTAGATAAGCCAGAAGCTTTTACGTTGAGGCGTGCTGTGTTGACCGCCTTCATATCACAGTCGTAACCATAGATGTGATGACTGAATTCACGTTCTTGTGAATCATCTTCGTAAATCTCATTGAAAAGTTCTTGGTCAAAGTCGGGCCATTTCTCGAAAGCAAACTCCTTACGGAATATACCTGGTGAGATGTTGCGTGCTATGAGCGCGGCTTCGATAGGCAATGTACCTGAACCACACATAGGGTCGATAAAGTCGGTCTCACCTCTCCATCCTGTCATTAGAATCATTCCGGCAGCCAACACCTCATTAAGTGGAGCCTCTACGCTCTCTTGGCGATAGCCACGACGATGGAGTGATTCTCCACTAGAGTCGAGTGATAGTGTGGCATCAAACTCTGCGATATGGATGTTGAGACGAATATCTGGGTTGGTTACAGAAATATTTGGACGTGTCCCTGTCTTCTCACGGAATTGGTCCACAATAGCATCCTTTACCTTGTAAGTGACAAAACGTGAATTAGTGAACTCACTTGAATAGACCACAGAATCTACGGAGAAAGTCTTGCCTGGTGTGATGTATTGACTCCAGTCAATCTTTTTTACCGCATCATACATATCATCAGCAGATTTAGCTGTAAAATGGGCAATTGGTTTAAGAATGCGAATGGCAGTGTGTAGTTGGAAGTTGGCACGGTACATCATCTCTTTATCGCCTTTGAACGATACCATTCGACGACCAATTTCTACATCATTTGCTCCCAATTCGGTAAGCTCTTGTGCCAAAACACCTTCTAATCCCATGAATGTTTTGGCAATGAGTTCAAATTCTTTCATATCTGTTTTGTTTCCTATAGATTGGATGTTATCTTAAATATTTCTGTTTAAAGTCAGTTTTTGCGTATGCGGTAGGTTATCGGGAAATTTGCCCGAGGTGTAGCGAGTACGAACAGTCTGATTATGGATAAAGAGTCGCTCATTATTACAGTAACACAAAAACTGATGGCAAAATTACTAAATAATACTGACTTGACCAAAGCCCACCAATGTTTTTGTACGTGCTTCAAGGATGATTACCGCCGAAATAATGTATCTTTGCAGACGAATTTAAATTTTGCTTATGTCAGAATCGTTACGAATCGCAATTATTGGTGGTGGCGCATCCGGCTTCTTTGCTGCGATCACGGCCAAGGAAACCAATCCTTCTGCAGAGGTCTATATCTTTGAAAAGAATCCGCAGATGCTTGTTAAAGTGGGTTTGACAGGAGGGGGACGTTGTAATCTGACCAACTCGTTTCGTAATGTGACTGATCTCAAGCAAGTTTATCCTCGGGGGCATAAACTGATGAAACGATTGTTCAAACAATTCGATTATGCGGATACTATCAAATGGTTTGAACGTCGTGGTGTGCCTCTCTATGTGCAGGACAATGAGTGTGTGTTTCCCAAGTCGGACGATGCGCAAACTATCATTAGCTGTCTCACCTCTCAAGCTCGCCAAGTAGGGGTTAAGATGGTTGCGGGATATAATCTTAAGCAGATTACGCCGTGCGAAGATTCGTCGCGTTATACCCTCCAGTTTTCATCCAATCCCACAGCAGATGGATGTAACAAGCTAATAGAAAAAACGTTTGACCGAGTGGCTTTCACGATGGGCGGAATGCACAAGAAAGAAGGCCTGCAGATGTTCTCATCCTTAGGAATGATGGTTGAGGCTCCCGTTCCTTCGCTTTTCCCGCTAGTAGTTACAGATAAAGCGTTCTGCGAATTGTCAGGTACGGCTGTTGCAGAGGTGTCACTATCTATACCTTCCACTAAGTTTCGTGTGCAAGGCTCCTTGCTCGTAACCCATACTGGGATGAGTGGTCCTGTGTTGTTAAAGCTTTCGTCGCATGCAGCTCGTTATCTATCAGAACATCAGTATGTTTGCGCGGTGTCTGTTAATTGGTTAGCTCAGCTCGGTAGGGAAGATATAGAAAAGCAATTAAAGCAGTTTGCTATAAGCAATCCCAAGAAGCAGTTGTCCACTATTAATCCCTTTGCACTTCCATCTCGATTATGGCATTATTTGCTCGGAAAATCACATTTGGTGCTTGATCGAAAATGGGCAGAGGTAGGAAAGAAGTCTATCAATCACCTAATAGAGATTCTTACGAATGACCAGTACCCCATCAATGGCCGTGGTAAGTATAAAGAAGAATTTGTTACTTGTGGTGGCTTAGCGCTTAACAACGTTAATCTTAATACTTTAGAAAGTAAACAGCATCCAAATTTATTCTTTGCGGGTGAGTTGCTTGATATTGATGCAGTTACGGGTGGTTTTAATCTTCAAGCTGCGTGGACCACAGGATATGTGGTAGGCAAGCACATTAGCAATTTATCAAACGAATAGAAATTTGCTGGATGATGCCAACTTGTTCACTCGATAAAGATTTTTATTAAAGGATGGAGTGTTTCAAAAGTTCTTACAATTTAAGATTTATATGTCGAATATTCTTGACGCGTGCCTAAATTGCCTTGAAATTTGCGATTTCTCCAATTGCTTTATTTTCAGCCGTTTACATTAGGAAGGTCTTGAGAGGTGTCTTAAAAATGCTTATTTTCTGTTAGATAGCGCCATTTTGCAAATAAATTAGAGTTCGTTTTACCTTCTAATAGAGGCTCAATGGGAAGGTGAAAGGTATCGTTTTAGCTGCTCAAAGCATCCCTTTTGGAAATAAAAGGGGATATTGGGATAAAGTGAGAGGGGATGTTGTACTAGAATAATCTATTTCATCAGTTTCGGAAGGGGTGTTTTATGTGATTATAGTTTTACATTTTAAGAGTTATGTGTTTTACATAATGTGTCATTTATAGATACATATTATATATAAAAAGGAAAGAGTAATCATAAGAACTAATCGCAGTGCCTCCTTTCCTCTATTTGGCATTTTGTGCCCGATACTCTCTTGGTGTCACACCTGTCATCTGCTTGAATGTTCGATTAAAATGGGGCACATCATTGAAACCACATCTATAACAACAGGTAGATACGCTTTCTGGGGTGGAGATCAGTAGGTACTTGGCAATCTCAATACGTAGACTTTGTAGGTGCTCTATGATGGTTTTACCTGTATGTCGCTTAAACAATGTACAGAGTGAACTACGGTTCATGCCAACATACTTTGCTAATTGGTCTATATTGATATCATGGTTGTAGTTGCAACTGATATATATCTTTATCTTCTTAATCTTATCCTCGTCGGTGGATGGCGCTGCAAAGCGACCTGCCACCTTGTAGTTCCTATTTTTCTGAATGGAGATAAGCAGTTGAAGCAACGATGTGATTCTCTCTACAGCTGACTCATGTTCCATTCTGCGCAAGATGATGGCTATCTTTTCGCATTCAGAGCGGTTAAACTTTATAGAGCTATCAAGCTGCTCATACCATTCTGCCAGTTTACAAAACTCAGGCATGGCTAAAGACAAACTCTTTAGCAGATTAGTAGGAAAAGAAATGGTGATGTTCTCAATATTACCATCTTTATCCGTCTTGTTAGGATCAAAAATCCATTGATGAGGCATCTCAGGTGCAACCAATATAATCTCTCCTTCACTGAACCCCTCTTCTGTATCACCAAGGATACGGCGTCCTTCTCCCGAGATGATATATGACATTTCCCACGAGTTCCAATGGTGTAAACCTATCTGCTCCGTGGGCTTCAGCAGAACATGATCATAACTGATAGTATTGGCTTTTAACATAATGAGACAAAGATACAACAAATATTTTAGATAATCCGACAATTAGACAAGTAAATCTTGGTCTATCTTTGCAACTAATTTAGAATACCCGCAACAAATGCGGAAAAGCAATCATCAAAGAATCAATAAAACAATGAGTAACAATGTTTATCTAGCATCCAAGCCACGATATGAAATCCTTGACGGACTTCGTGGTGTCGCTGCCATGCTTGTCGTGGCACATCATCTATTTGAGACTTATTTCCACACAGCGCCTAACCAGCCTATTAACCACGGCTACCTTGCCGTTGACTTTTTCTTTGTGCTTTCGGGGTTTGTCATTGGTTATGCCTATGATGACCGATGGAACCGAATGACGACGTGGAATTTCTTCAAGCGCCGACTGATTCGCCTACATCCAATGGTGATTTTCGGCACTTTGATAGGAGCGGCTTTGTTCTACTTTGGCGATTGCCGGGCTTTTCCTTTTATCAGCAATACCCCGTGGTATATGGTTCTGCTTGTGATGCTTTGGGCTTTCACGATGATTCCTATACCTACTAGCATGGATATTAGAGGTTGGGCTGAGACCAATCCTCTCAATGGCCCAGTTTGGTCGTTACAATGGGAATACCTAGCCAACATCCTCTATGCACTGTTTATCCGTCGTTTGTCCAAGACAGCGTTGGCCGTTTGTGTAGCTATATTTGCAGCAATGACCCTTATCCTTTGCTTGAATATTGATGTGACAGGATGGTTAGGATTTCGGCAGTATGCTTCCTATACCGTTATAGGAGGTTGGAGTCTTATGCCAGACCAGTTGCAAATAGGTCTTACCCGTCTTCTCTATCCGTTCTTCTGTGGACTACTTATCTCACGTATGGGCAAACTGATTAAGGTAAAAGGTGGCTTCTGGTGGTGCTCGCTAATGGTTGTCGTGTTATTATGTATGCCCTGGATGGGAATGGATGTAACTGGCGAAGGTCGTTGGACAAATGGACTTTATGAAGCGGTGTGTATCCTCGTGTTGTTCCCACTTATCGTAATGATTGGCGCAGGAAGCTCAGTGAAAGGCGGTAAATCAGCTGCAATAAATAAGTTTCTTGGGGATATTAGTTATCCTATCTATATTACCCATTTCCCACTTATCTATATGCAAATGGCGTGGGTAGATAAGCATCAAGACGCTCCTTTGGGTACTCATATCTTTGTAGGGGTGAGCATCTTCCTCCTTTCTATCATTGTGGCGTATGCGTCTTTCAAACTTTACGACCTGCCTGTACGTGATTGGTTGAGAAAGAAGCTATTCAAGCAAGCTAAATAATACCCCCCTCATCGTAAACTTATCTAACTACTATAGAAATGAGAGTTAATCACATAGCTATCAACTGCATGGACTTAGAACAAGTCAAACAGTTCTTTATGAAATATTTTAATGCTCAAATAGGTGCGGAATATCATAACCCGAAAACGGGGCTGCATTCATGGATGCTATTATTCCCAGCAGGTAGCGCAAAATTGGAACTGATGTCGTGGCCCGACACAACACCTATAGAATATAAGAAACGAAGGCAAGGCATGACACACATAAGCATGAGTGTAGGAAGTCCTGATGCGGTGAACATCTTAACCCAACGCCTCGAATCTAAGGGTTATCAACGATTGAGTGGACCTCGGGTTACGGGTGATGGCTATTATGAGAGTTGCATTCTAGGGCCTGAGAATCTAGAAATAGAAATCACAATATAAATTATGTACAAGTCATTACTAACTATTGGCCTTATGATGGTCGCCACATCAATGAGTGCGCAAAAATTAGAAAAAATGCAATGGTTCAACGAGCCAGAGCAGTATGAGATTAAGAATGGTACGCTGACCATGGACGTACCGGCGCAATGCGACTATTGGCGTGTCGCACACTATGGGTTCACCGTTGACGATGGTCCGTTCCTCTACGGCATGTATGGCGGAGAGTTTGAGGCGAAAGTGAAAGTGTCAGGTGATTACAAGGTACGTTTCGATCAAGCAGGTATGATAATCCGCATCGACAAGGACAACTACATGAAGTGTGGCATCGAATATGTTGATGGTAAGTTCAACATCAGTACAGTTGTTACTCATAACACGAGCGACTGGAGCCTCATCCGGCTAGATAAGCCTGTGGATTACATTTGGTTGAAGGCAGTGCGGCGTAAGGATGCTATTGAGGTGTTCTACTCCTTTGATGACAAAGAATATACCATGATGCGTACGCTGTGGATGCAGCAAAATACGCCCGTCATGGTTGGGCTGATGGCTGCTTGTCCTGATGGTAATGGTTTCCGTGCGAAGTTCTCCGACTTTCACGTCAAGCATCTGCCTGATGCTAAGCGTCAGGAGTGGTTGAATAACAATAAATAACGCATCACTTCTGACTATGAAGAATGTTAATAGAAGTATACCGGGCATAAAGAACGTTGTTTTCGACTTCGGTGGCGTACTGATTGACTGGAACCAGCGCTACCTCTATCGTAAGGTGTTTACATCAGAGGAGGAGATGGAGTGGTTTCTTGCCAATGTCTGTACCGATGAGTGGAATGCCCGACAAGATGCGGGTCGCCCATTCCTCGAAGGTGTTGCCGAAGCTAAGGCTCAATATCCGCTATACTCCGCGCAGATAGAGATGTTTTGGAGTCGCTGGATAGAGATGATTGGAGGTGAAATCAAAGAGAATACGGATTGGCTGCGTCGTCTGAAAGTCGATGGTTATGGTATCTATGGACTCACCAACTGGTCGACGGAGACGCTGCCGCAGGCGATGGAACGATTCGATTTCTTTCAGCTCTTTGATGGCATTGTGGTATCGGGCGAGGAACACCTGATTAAGCCTGATCCTCGCATCTACCACATCTTACTCGACCGCTACGGCCTTAACCCAACCGAATGCCTCTTCATCGATGATAGCCCAAAGAACGTCGCAGCGGCAAAGCGTATCGGTATGGAGGCGTGGCTAGAAGAATAATCATTTTTTTGTTGGAACAGTGTGCGAATCTCATACTTAATTGCTATCTTTGTCATGTCGTTTCGGTACTTGCCGATACCCCCAAGAAAAACATCTCAGTGAGAAGGCAAAACCATAACAACGAAGATTAGAAGAATGAACGATTTACACATAACAATATGATTATAGATTTTGACAAGATTCCAGAGGTTCATACCGAAGGTTTTAAAGGCGGTAAAGGCTTGATTGATAGCCGTTCTTATGCAGACGATCGAGCAAAGATTATGTATTCTACCTTGCGTCCAGGAGCATCAAGCGGACTGCATGTTCATACTGGCTCATTTGAGGTTATCTATGTTATTAGTGGCGAGCTCACCTTTCATTACGATGATAAAGTGGAAGTGTGTAGGGTAGGGCAAGCGCATTATTGTCCAGAAGGACATGCTCACTATATGGAGAACCTCACAGATCATGATGCTGTTTATTTTGCAATCGTGCCTACTTTAGGTTGATTAGGACTAGAGCACCTTTACATCAAAGCGCCCGAGGAAAGAGTTCGCATTGACCTCGGACGCTTTGATGTTATTAGAATTGTTTCAGCTATGTCTATAAAGCTTGTTGAAGGTTGTTCAGAAAGAGCAACAACCTATTCTCAACATTTGTGGCACTGACTCCTGAATCGAAATCTAGACTCAAGAAATTCAAATCGGGATACTTCTCGTGCAACTTCTTCTCTATACCTTTAGAGATGATATGGTTGGCAATGCAGCCAAAAGGTTGTAATGAGATGACATTCTTAATACCATCTTTATAAAATGCAGTAATCTCTGCGGGTAATAACCATCCTTCACCGAACTGAGCAGAGAGATTTACCACGCCTTTCGCACCTTCAGCATCATCATAGATTGAGGTGAATTCTCGGAAATAAGGAAAAGCCTTGGCTGCCTTGTTAAATACATTCTGTCTGTGTTCTATTAATTTATAGACCGCATGCAGAATAACAGTAGGAATCTTGTTTTCCTTTAGGCACTCTTTTTCTTGCACTTCTATATTCACGAAGTCTTGAACAAAGAAGGGAGTTATCAGTGGTGGCACAATCTCTATCCCTTTCTTTATGAGCTGTTCTTCTAGGAACTGATGCGAATAAGGATTAAATTTCAAGAATATCTCTCCAACCAAACCTACTTGTCCGCATTTCTTGTCTGAGCAGATAGAAGCAAATTCAGTCGCAGCCTCATGTATCAAACTTACTAGACCCTTGGCGTCATTCTTTGCAATACGTTCTATTGCGAGATTAGTATATTTCTGTTTGAGAGTCTTTGCTGCATTTGGCTTCTTCTCTCTTACTACTGATGGATAGTATAACTTTGCCAATGCATCACAATATAATAAGGTGTTCGTCGTGATATTCGATAGTTTAATCCAAGGGAACTTAAATCCATCTTGTTCGTTATCTCCACCTTCAGTTGATACACCTAATGTGATTAAGGGTACATCGGTAAAACCATTAGCTATAAAAGCGCGCTTGATCAATGCTGTGTAATTAGTTGCTCGGCATTGACCTCCTGTCTGCGTCATAACAAAGGCAATGTCATCTGGATTATATTTGCCACTTTTCAGTGCTTTGATCATATCGCCAACGATTAGGGTAGCTGGGTAGCACACTTCATTGTTAGCATACGCCAAACCTTCCTCAGCGCTTTGGGCATCACTCATTGGCAGTGTCTCAAGGTTGTATCCTGCCAGTTTCAGTAATGGTGGAAGTAGGGGAGAAAGAAACTCTGTGAAGAAAGGTGCAAGGATCGTACGGCGTACATCTTCTTTGTGAAAAACCTTCGTCTTGATGAAAGGATGTTTCTTGCCCGATTCGTTCTTTATCATCAAACTGTCTATCAGACTTCTGATGCGCAGTTTCAGACTACCTATATTGCTCACATCATCAATCTTAAGCAAAGTAAACGGCTTTCCGTTACGTTTCAGAATGTCTCTTATATCGTCTTGAACAAAAGCATCTGGCCCACACCCAAATGAAGTCATCTCTACGAAGTGAACATCTTGAGGCTGATTAGCTGCCCATTGTGCCGCTTTGATAATCCTATTGGTATAAGCCCATTGCTCCACTAGTTGCGTTCCGCGTGCTTCCGTATTGTAATCACCGCGAACGATATCATCCGAGATGACGCATACCCCCATAGAAGCGATCATATCAGAAAGGCGATGTTGAATTAGCGGATCCGTGTGATATGGTCGACCTGCTAATAAGATGATGAGCTGGTTCTTCTTTCGCGCTTCCTCCAAAATGGCCTTATTCTCGGCTACAAGTTTAGCGTTATAGTCATCTTGTGCTTGACATGCCTCCTTATAGGCAGTGTAAATCAGTTTTTTATTTATTCCCCAAGTTTTGAGATAACGCATTATTTGCTTTTGAAGCAATTGTCGATTGGCAAACGTTATCACCGGTGAATCCATCTCGTTCTTAAGAGCCATACTATTACGAATCACGTCAGAGTAGGCTGTTACAATCGGACAGTTGAATGAATTGTCGGTTCTTGCGTCTTCTTTCTTTTCAAACACCACATAGGGAAAGAAGATTCGTTTATCCTTAGCGTTTATTGTCGACAACCATTGGTCCAATTCGTATATATGACTATGAACCAGTTTAGCGGGAAAACAGATATTGTCACTCATCACGCTATTGAGTTGCTGCTCATATTTGTGAAATGAGCTATCTGAAGAAAGCACAACCTTTATACCGCAACTAGTGAATAATGCCTGCCAAAACGGAAAATCCTCATAAAGGCCTAAGACACGAGGAATAGCAACTACAAGTTCAGGTCTGCTTGAAGCCTCATGAATAATTGTTGAGGTTGTCGTCGCACCTCCGAACAAAAGCCGTTCTTTTGTCGTATAGATATTTCTGCCTATCTGTGTCCCTTTGGCATAGTTGTTAAAGATACGTTCACATTTGTTTCCAGAATAGAAACGTCCACCGCCTGCAAAGTGATATTGCATGACTCGACACTGATTGGAACAACCTTTACATTGTGTTTCTCTTGTTGTGTAGTCGGCTGAAGCAAGAAAGTCGTTTATCTCACGTTCCTTGTTTGTATTGAGTTCTTTTGCATGGAGAGCACATCCCAAAGCACCCATTAGCTCGGGCATGTCTGAACGTGCTACATCTCTACCAGTCATCACCTCGAAAGCTCTCACCACAGCGTCATTGCGCATCGTTCCGCCTTGAACAACAATTTCTTCGCCCAAGGTATCATTGCCATGAAGTTTCAGTACCTTGTAAAGGCAATTCTTTATGACCGAGTAGGACAAGCCTGCGCTGATATCAGCAACCGTTGCTCCTTCGCGCATCACTTGTTTCACTTTCGAATTCATAAACACTGTGCATCGTGTTCCGAGATCACAAGGGGCATCAGCGTGGCATGCCGCATCTGCAAAGTTGGCAATGTCCATATTGAGATTATTGGCAAATGTCTGAATGAATGTGCCACATCCCGACGAACATGCTTCATTGAGTTCCATTCGTACCACAGTACCTTGTTCTACGAAGATAGCTTTCATATCTTGACCTCCTATGTCAAGAATAAAACTTACATTAGGTTTCAACTGTTTCGCAGCAACGAAGTGGGCTATTGTTTCAATCATCCCCTCGTCTAGGTTGAACGCGTTCTTAATGAGTTCTTCGCCATATCCCGTAGACACTGCACCTATGACCTTGATGTTGGTCCCCTTGGTAGTTGCTTCCTCCAATAATTGCTCCAAACCTTTTTTTGCAGCCACAATAGGGTTGCCGAGATTCATAGCATAATAACTGAACGCTATCGAATTGTCCTCTCTTAGGGCGATTATCTTTGTTGTTGTAGACCCCGAATCGATACCTATAAATACTTTCTCTGTAGCATTAGAACGGATTGGTTGCTTGTTGGTTGTATAACGAGCCTTTTGCTCCTTCCATGTTTTATATGCAGTATCGTCATTGAATAGCGGTTTTAGGTTGCTGTGCCATTGTACGTGGGTTTGAGAGTCGAGTCTCTTTATCAGTTGTTCTATTGTAGAGACTTCGTTATCATCATCCTTTGACTCGATAATCTGCCCCGCATGGAAAGCACATCCGATGGCAGGTATCAGATTTGCTTGCTTGGAAATGATAAAATCTTTATCTTCATCCAATCCTAAGTAATCGGCAACGGCCTTCCGCAGTGCAGACATAAATGTCAATGGACCTCCACATAAGAGGATTGGTGCTTCATAGACAGCTCCATGTGCTAGCGTGGTGATGGTTTCTACAGCGATAGAATGAAAGATCGAAGCGGCAATATCTTCTTTGCATACATTACGTGCCATCAGATTTTGAACATCCGTTTTGGCAAACACACCACACCTAGATGCCATAGGGTAGAAATGGTTAGCATGTAAAGCTAGCTCATTAAGTCTTGTGTTATCTACACCCATCAATACCGTCATTTGGTCAATAAACGCCCCAGTACCGCCAGCGCAATTACCATTCATTCGCAATTGGGTGTTATGCTTATCAAACAAGACTACTTTGGCATCTTCGCCACCGATGTCTATCAAACATTTTGCTTCGGGATGTGCGATACGTGCATACTCTGTTGCCGCTACTACCTCTTGTAAGAATGGCGCACGTAGTTGTTCCGCTACTGCCATTCCGACCGATCCTGTCACACAAATCTTTACAGGATGACAACCTATTAGTTTGCAGATATCTTTAAAGTATTCGGCTACTAATGCCCCTACCTGTGCATTGTGACGTTTGTATTGCGAAAATATAATCTCATTAGATGCATCTAGAACAACTATCTTCGCCGTAGTAGAACCTACATCTATACCAATCCTAAATATGTCTTTTCTATTCACAATAAGAAATCTTTGCCTTTCTAGCATTGCAAAATTACTAATTATTCTATTTACAATCCTATTACATTTCTTATATTTAGTATTTTTTACCACAATAGAAATGCTATTTTATGAAATTCTACACGGAGAACGGGATAAAGCAAATAATAACATATCGAACAAAGTACACTATATGTCAGTTATTTATGAGGTCTTAACGACTTTGATTTGTTAGCCTCGTTTTCATATAGTATCTTGTCCCGAATAGAGAGACTTTTTATACAATTTATCAAGTATTTTAGCGTTATATGTGATAATGGCCTAAGAATTTCAACGCATAATATCGCCAATGATATCAACTATTATAAATGGACTAATGGCAAATAATATTGTAGATATTAAAACTATAGGCAGTCTGCTTGATGGAAAGAACTGTTTTTATGTGCCTTGCTATCAGCGTGGATACAGATGGAACAGAAAACAGGTGGAAG
>CAVGNV010000005.1:0-91397 GCA_963630695.1 Paratractidigestivibacter sp.
TATAACAAAGGCATAGAAACCATAACCCCTATAAACGCAAAATGCGTGCAACTCACCAGAGCTGCACACATTTGCTTATTGTTTATTATGTATTTGCTTGGTGGCATTACTTGACCTCCTAGAATGCATTCATGCCTGAATATCAGCCACTTGTAAACATTCGTTTACTTTTAGGCCGAATTATAAAATCCACTTAGCAAGAAAAGGATTGGCAAAAATAGGTATTGGTTATACCGCTTCTTGGAGAGCGTTAGTCCTTCAATACTTCCCAATGGCCTCCATAATCACCACCGACACGACGAATAAATCCTTCCGCTTTCAGCCGGTTTATATATTTTTGGATAGCACTCGGAGACATTGCTATGGTTTCGGCAAGTACTTTTCTTGTGATTGCAGGATTATCTTTTATGAGTTGCAGTATGGTGTCTATATTATTCTGACCACCTGTCTGACCACCTGTCTGACCACCTGTCTGACCACCTGGTTTGTTGGTAGTATCGGAATTCTCTTCTTCGTTGAAATTCACTCCATCAATACCAACGACATTGAATTTCGGCAATGTCAAGACAAAACTGTCCCAAGGTGTGGTGAAGGTAGGATCCATGCCTTCCGTGTAACCGTCGTGCCCTTTGTAGGCTAAGACAATCTTGCGGAAACCGGAACCGCGACGCTCCATATATTTCAAACGACTGAAGATATCGGCAAGCACAGGATTACGGCGACGGGAGGCCATATTCATTACGTCCATATCTTTGATAGAGCCACCGTCCATGAGACCGCCTGGAGAATATATCTCAAGCCTGTCGTCATACATGTCGATATGCACTTCGCTCCCAAGTTCCAGATAATTTCGGTGTATGAGAGCGTTGACCAATCCTTCCTCGACGGCACGCTCAGGATACTCGGGATATTCAAGACGACGGTCGGCAGTCTTGCGCCATGCCTTCTTAGAATTGCGGCGCACAAACTCCATTCCAGATTGAAGAAGTGTGACCAAACTGCCGCTATACTCTTCGTCGTCCAATGCCTCCATTACTCCGTTTGCCTTGTCCAGTCCATTCCAGCGTGTGCAGAACAAACGGGAGTGACGCACGGGCGAGTAGTCAGCAAGAAGGGCACCAGCATTGGTCAGTTCACCCTTCTCATTGATGATACCAAACGACTCATAGTCACTTTCCTCGAATGAGCGATTAGTACGCTTGAAGTAAGTGGCACGCAGCACTGTGAATGCCATATCCTCAAATCGCCAACGAGATGAGAGGCTATCGTACGACATATTTGAACCTTTCAGTACAAGTTCCTTATGCTTCGCCTATCAGTTGGCGAATATCAAGTTCATTCATCTGCTCGCTATATGAGTTCATATTCTATTCCTATATGTCCCGCAGGCTTTCTTTATAACGCAAAAGTACAATAATTATAGCGAAATAACGAAAGACACGCAGAGTTTAACTAAAAAGAAAATCCGCATAACTCATTGAGCTATGCGGATTTGTCTATCTATACCTTTCGGTAGTTATCTATACTTATTTCACCTCCTCGAAGTCAGCGTCCTGGATGGTGTCATCCGACTTCTGACCACCAGCGTTCTGCTGTCCGGCACCTGCGCCATTGAAGTCTTGTGCGCCTTGACCTGCTTGAGCGCCGCCTTGGTACATCTGCTGTGTAGCAGCTTGCATCACGGTGTTGAGGTTGTTGATGGCAGAATCGATAGCTGCTACATCTGCGCTCTTATGTGCATCCTTGAGCTGCTGGAGAGCCTGCTCGATGCCTGGCTTCTTGTCAGCGGGGATCTTGTCACCATTGTCCTTGAGGAAGTTTTCGGTGGTGAAGATCATTGAGTCGGCCTGGTTGAGCTTATCAATCTTCTCGCGTTCAGCCTTGTCTGCTGCTGCATTCTGCTCAGCCTCAGCCTTCATACGATTGATCTCATCATCGCTCAAGCCACTTGATGCCTCGATGCGGATGCTCTGTTCCTTGCCAGTAGCCTTATCCTTGGCATTCACGCTGAGGATACCGTTGGCGTCGATGTCGAAGGTTACCTCAATCTGTGGCACACCGCGACGGGCTGGAGCGATACCTGTTAAGTTAAACTGGCCGATGCTCTTGTTCTGTGCAGCCATTGGACGCTCACCTTGGAGCACGTGGATGGTCACCTCAGTCTGGTTGTCAGCAGCGGTTGAGAACACCTCGCTCTTCTTACAAGGGATGGTGGTGTTAGCATCGATGAGCTTAGTCATCACACCACCCATGGTCTCGATACCGAGGGTAAGAGGAGTAACGTCAAGCAAGACGATATCACCCACACCACTCTCTTTGTTCAAGATAGCACCTTGGATAGCTGCACCCACAGCCACTACCTCATCAGGGTTAACGCCCTTAGAAGGCTCTTTACCGAAGAAGTTCTTTACCAATGTCTGAACAGCTGGGATACGTGAGCTACCACCTACGAGGATCACCTCATCAATCTGTGCTGCGTCAAGCTTAGCGTCGCGCAGAGCGTTTTGGCATGGTACCAAGCAAGCCTGAATCAAGCCATGTGCCAACTGCTCAAACTGTGAACGTGTAAGGTTCTTTACCAAGTGTCTTGGCACGCCACCCTCGGCTGTGATATAAGGAAGGTTGATCTCGGTAGATGTGGTGCTTGAAAGCTCAATCTTAGCTTTCTCAGCAGCTTCCTTGAGGCGCTGCATAGCCATTGGGTCGCGACTGAGGTCGATACCCTCATCAGCCTTGAATCCATCAACAAGCCAGTTGATGATTACCTGGTCAAAGTCGTCACCACCGAGGTGGGTATCACCATTGGTAGAGAGCACCTCAAACACGCCACCACCAAAGTCGAGGATAGAAATATCAAACGTACCACCACCAAGGTCGAATACGGCAATCTTCATATCCTTGTTCTTCTTATCTACACCATAAGCCAAAGCAGCTGCGGTAGGCTCATTAACGATACGGCGCACGTTAAGTCCGGCAATGGTTCCTGCCTCCTTTGTAGCCTGACGCTGTGAGTCAGAGAAGTAAGCTGGCACAGTGATCACGGCTTCGGTCACTTCCTGTCCGAGGTAGTCCTCAGCGGTTTTCTTCATCTTCTGAAGCACCATTGCTGAGATTTCCTGTGGAGTATATTTGCGATCATCGATCTGTACGCGTGGGAATCCGCCTTCATCCACTACAGTATAAGGCACGCGGCCAATCTCTTTCTCACACTGCTGGAAGTTCTCACCCATGAAACGCTTGATCGAGTATACGGTCTTCTTAGGGTTGGTAATAGCTTGACGCTTAGCAGGATCACCAATCTTACGCTCACCTCCATCTACAAAACCTACGATAGAAGGTGTGGTGCGCTTGCCTTCGCTATTAGCGATTACCACTGGTTCGTTACCTTCGAATACGGCAACACAACTGTTAGTTGTTCCTAAGTCAATTCCAATAATTTTTCCCATGATTGTATTTATTTTTTATTTTTATCTGATTTGAATTGTTTTCGCTGAGCTTTCAGCGTTCGGTAGATATTAAACAAACCCCGTGCCAACTCGCCCTTTCATGCCATCTCTCTGCCACGAACCGCCAATATATGTGCCATTATGTCACTTCTGAGTACGTTTTATATGCCAAAAGGTGCTTTTCTGTCCACCCATTGTGGTGGTTTGAGAGAGGAAATCAATTTGTTTTTGTTCAAAAAATAATTTATTTTTTAACGAAAATCAATTTATTTTTCTGTGCCACCAAGCCTCTTTCGGATGATCAGACGATAGCTATGGATAGGTAAAAGCGATGCTATCAGCTTTGCGTTGGGCTGCATATAGATGCAAAGAGCTATCCGCTCAGCAATAGACTTTCTCCTTACATAAAATAGGGAAAGATGTGCTTAAGGGCTAAGATGGCTTCAAGCAGAAATCAAAATCATATTGTAAGAAAATAATATTTGCCCCATTAGTTCTTATTCTCGCGGCAAATGCTTATCTTTGTGTCTTAGAAGCGTACCTCTACTTAGCTTGTGCGCTACGCTCTTATATAATAACCTAAAACCATCAAACAAATGATCAACCATAATCTCCTACTGACAGTTCTTGTATCCTCTCTTTGTACGTTAGGCGCTTATGCCCAAGAGGACAACTTCGACCTCAGTTCGCAACGTTCAGAGAAGCAGAATATAGAACGCGTACCCGGAAAGAAAGTAGACCATCAAGGTATTGTGGTCAACCCCACCCCTCATTATCTCGACATAGATCGTGCGCAATGGGTGGATCTAAGCAAGGGCGTCAAGCTACAAGACAAGTCGGGAAAATTCACGGACGACCTCCGTTTCCTCTCTTCTAACCCCAAGGGCACACGGCTGACCATCACCTTCGGTGAGAAACAAGCACAGAAAGCCGGACTGAAGAAGCTCACCTCGGGTGCCTATCTTCTCAAGGTAGATAGCAAGGGCATATCTATAACCGGATATGATGAGCGCGGAGCGTTCTATGCCATACAGACGATGAAGCAGATTATGGAGAGTAAGGCTGCGCAAGGCCGTCTTCCTTATCTTACCTGTAACGACTACCCAGACCTCCCGCTGCGTGGTGTGGTGGAAGGATTCTATGGCAATCCGTGGTCACACCAGGTGCGCTTGTCACTCATCAACTATTATGGGCGCAACAAGATGAACCAGTATGTATATGGACCGAAGGACGATCCCTATCATAGCAGCCCCAACTGGCGTCTACCCTACCCCGCTGAGCAAGCCCAAAACATTCATGAGCTGGTGGAAGCATGCCGCCGAAACCGGGTCGATTTTGTTTGGGCGATACATCCAGGCAAAGACATCCAGTGGAACGAGGAAGACTATAACAACCTGGTAAACAAGTTTGAGATGATGTACGAGCTTGGTGTACGCTCATTTGCCATCCATTTTGACGACATCGAAGGTGAAGGCACCAACCCCAAGAAGCAGGTGGATCTGCTCAATAGGCTCACGCACGAGTTTGTAAAGCAAAAAGGTGACGTGGCACCACTGGTGGTTTGCCCCACCGACTACTCGCAGCTTTGGGCCAATCCCAAGCCCGATGGTCCTCTCGCCATCTATGGTCAAGAGCTCGACCCGTCTATCCGCGTGTTCTGGACGGGCGAAGTGGTATGCAGCGACCTTACCCCCGAGACGCTCAGCTTTGTAGACCAGCGCATCAAGCGACCCGCTTATTACTGGTGGAACTTCCCCGTAACCGACTATGCACGACACATCATCATGCAAGGTCCAGCCTATGGCTTAGACCCTTCGCTCACCGAAGAGCAGACCTGCGGCGTGCTTAGCAACCCTATGGAACACGGCGAAGCGTCTAAGCTAGCGCTCTATGGCGTGGCCGACTACAACTGGAACGTATCTGCCTACAATGCGATGGACAACTGGGAGCGCGCCTTAGAGGATCTCACACCCGAGGCACACGATGCTTACCGCACCTTTGCCATCCACTCATGTGACACCGAGACGGGATACCGCCGGGACGAATCGTGGGAGACGAGCACCTTCCGTGTAGATCAGTTTACCCAAGAGCAATATGACAATCTATATCAAGAGTTTGAGAAAGTGGAGAAAGCACCCGCACAGATGGAGGCCAATTGCAAGAACACGTTGTTGCTTTCTGAGCTCCGTCCTTGGCTCACCGAATTTGAGAAACTGGGTAAGCGCGGGCTGAAAGCACTCCGTCTTATCAAGCTCTACCAAGCTGGCGACAACGCTTCGTTTTGGAATGCTTACATAGACAACACCATGAGCGCTGCTGACCGCAAGGCCTACGAAGCGCATAAGTCGGGCACGATGACGCTGCAACCATTCTACGAGACAGCCATGGACGATATGGCATCCGGATTCTACAAAGCCTTGACGGGCTACACACCGGCTTTCTATAGAGGTGTAGGCACTTACCCAACCGTGAGAACCACGCAGAGCAAACTCATGTTTGACCACGACGCCACCACCTACTACCACTCAGGCACTGGTCAGAACACAGACGACTGGGTAGGCGCTGACCTTGGCGACACACGTCAGGTGAGGGAGATACACATCCTTCAAGGGCGCAACTCAACGGATGATGTCGACTATTATGACAACACCATCCTCGAATGCTCGGTTGACGGGAAAACATGGAAGCCGCTTACCGACCCTCTACTGAAGACATACGACATCCGATGGAAGGGCGAACCCGTAGATGCCCGTTACATCCGCATACGTAAGTTGGCTTCAGAAAAGAAAAGCTGGCTCTCCGTCAGAGAGTTTGAGGTCAATCCTACCACCTCCGAGAGCTTAGGCTTTGAGGTCAATGCCACTGACACCGCGAGCGCGATGCGCGCCTTTGACCAGAATCCTTGTACATATTACACCAGCGACGGACAGCTTTCCTTCGGTATTGCACCCACAACCAAAGCCTATACCATGTTGCTAGACACACGCAAAGCCGCAGGTGCTACATTGACCCAATATGACAAGAAAGGCAAGGTTCTAAGCACCACGCAGGTTGACCAATCGTTCTTCACCGTAAAGGTAGATGCCAAAGCCACCAAGGCCGTGCTATCGGGAGCGCTTGACGTGTATGAGATCATTCCTCAATAAAGACATATTTAGACTCAACATATAATAGATACAACTAACATGACACCCAAATCACTAACACTTCCTATCCTTGCGGGGGTGCTCGTCGGGGGCAACCCAAGCAGCATCCAAGCCAAGACGGACGAGGTAACGATTGCGAAGGAAGCTAATGCCACAGAGATTGATCGGCAAGTGGCTGATCAGAACATCCGTATCACGTTCTATTCGCCCACCATCGTCCGAGTGGTAAAGAGCGATGCAGCACTGACAAGCTCTCTAGATAAGAAGAGCTATTCGGTCATCCTCAAGCCACAAGCGCTCAACAACGTATCCACGCACACCGATGGCGACATCGTCACCATACAGTCGGCTTACATCAGCGTATCTCTCAATCAGAAGACAGGACTGATCACTTTCTGCTCCAACGATGGAAGCCCCTTGCTAATGGACACACAGACCTCGCTGACACAACGCACGGACGAGGCTAACAAGGGTAAATATCGCATCAAGCAGACCTTCCGCCTTGACAAGGATGAAGCTATCTACGGACTGGGGCAGCTCAACAATGGGCAGATGAGTCAGCGCGGACAGCACCAACGCCTATGGAACTATAACACCTACACGGCCATCCCCTACTTCAGTTCGGAGAAAGGATATGGCTTGTATTGGGACAATGCAGGCGATTCGCACTTTGACGATGACGATACGGGCACATCGTTCACCAGCGAGGTGGGCACATGTGCCGACTATTACTTCATGTACAAGGATGGCACACAGGATGGCGTGATAGCTAGCATACGTGAGCTCACCGGTCAAGCCACGATGTTCCCGCTATGGGCTATGGGCTTCTGGCAGTGTAGAGAGCGTTACAAGACCAGCGACGAGCTAGCTGGCGTGTTGGATAGATATCGTGAACTGAACATCCCGATGGATGCCATCGTGCAAGACTGGCAGTATTGGGGATGTGATAGCAACTGGAACGCTATGCGATTTCAGAACCCTTATTATATAAATAAGGTGGGAGACCCTGCTTATGACAAGTATCTGCCAGAGGATATGCGTAGCTTGAAGGTGCAGGGGGAGCCTCGACTGAAGTCGCCCGAAGAGATGGTGAGCTATGTGCATCAGAACCACGCGCATCTGATGATTACCATTTGGCCTACCTTTGGCCCCTGGACGCAGCTATACAAGGATCTGGACAAGATACATGCGCTGCTTCCCTTTGACACCTGGCCACAAAATGTGGATGCGCATCCGTACGATGTCTTCAACCCCAAGGCACGCGACCTGTACTGGCGTTACCTCACGCACCTATACCAGATGGGCATGGATGCGTGGTGGACCGACTCCACTGAGCCTGACCACTTTGAGCGAGAAGGCGATGCCGACTACCAAACCTATGACGGATCGTGGCGCAGCGTGAAGAACGCCTACGCCCTTCTGCACAACAAGAGCATCTACGAGCATCAGCGTGCGATGAAGGGTAACAACAAGCGCTCTGTACAAATGACACGTAGCGGTACATTTGGCATCCAGCACTACGGCACCTTCTCATGGAGCGGTGACATCGTTTCGTCATGGCAGACAATGAAGCAACAGGTTCCGTCCGGGCTCAACTATACGCTCTGCGGCATCCCATTTTGGAACACGGATATAGGTGGATTCAACTATTATGAGTTCACTCAGACACCGAAGGATCCTGCCGTACAGGAGCTCAAGACACGTTGGATGCAATGGGGCACGTTCATGCCTCTGATGCGCAACCATTGTTGTTCGCCAATGGTAAGCGAGTTTTATGAGTTTGGCGCAAAGGGCGATTGGTGTTATGATGCCATGGTGGATGCCGTGAAGCTCCGCTATCGACTGTTGCCATATATCTATAGCAATGCTGGCGACTGCGTTCAGAACAGCGGTAGCATGATGCGTGCCTTGGTGATGGACTATGCCGCTGACAAGAAGGCGTCGCGCCTAAACGACGAGTATCTCTTCGGTCGCAACCTATTGGTCAAACCGGTCACTTCCCCTCTCTATACGTGGAAAGATGCGGATAAGAAAGGCCACACCATCTATCCCGACGTGAAGCAAGCCGCCGCTCCCGTTGACGTCTATCTGCCTCAAGGCAACCAGTGGTACGATTTTTGGGACAATGCCATGTATGATGGCGGACAAACCGTTCAGCGTCCTTGCCCCATTGACATCATCCCCGTGTATGTCAAGGCGGGCACCATTCTGCCCTTTGGCCCAGAGGTACAGTATAGCAACGAGAAGGCTTGGGATGACCTAGAGATTCGCGTTTATCCTGGAGCCAACGGCGAGTTTACACTCTATGAAGACGAGGGTGACAACTATAACTATGAGAAAGGTCGATTCACCGAGATTCAGTTTACTTGGGATGACAACTCCAAGACGTTGGGCATTGCCCCACGCAAAGGTAGCTTCAAGGGGATGTTACAGGAACGTAGCTTCCGCATCGTGTTGGTGAAACCCAATAGCGGCAAAGGCAATCAGCCTATGAAAGAGACGCAGACCGTACATTACACGGGGCAAGCCATGCAGGTGCAGCTATAAAGGCAGCAAGATAATACCGATACTGAACGTACCTAAAGAGTTAAGGCTGTAGGAAAGAATCCTACAGCCTTAACTCTTCTTACTAGGAACAAAAAGGATGCTCGCCTCATAGAGCAACCAGATGGGAAGCGAAACGAGCGTAAGGGTGAAGATGTCGCTCGTCGGGGTGATGATAGCAGCGATGACTAGTATTGCCACAATGGCATGCCGACGATAGCGACGCATGAAGTTCTTGGTGAGGATACCTATCTTTCCGAGCAACCAGCACACTAGTGGTAGCTCAAAGAGAATGCCCATCATCAAGCTAAGCATCAGCAACGTGTCCATATACGACTCTAGCGTAATCATGTTATCCACCTCCTGGCTCACTTGATATGTGCCCAAGAAACGGAACGTAAAAGGGAAGATAAGAAAATAGTTGAGCAACATGCCTAGCATGAACATCGCATAGCCACCCGTCACCAAGCGATAGGTGTAGCGGCGTTCGCCCTCGTAAAGAGCTGGAGTGATGAAACGCAACAGGAGATAGATGGTGTAAGGGGAAGCAACGACAAGACCGGCATAGAGCGCCACCTTCATGTGGATGGCAAATTGGCCAGCCAAGCCTGTGTTAACCAGGTTGACAGAGAAAGCCTCAACGCCTTCGTTGCCCGGCACCCAACTGCCTAGACGTTCAAAGAGGCGGTAGGTAACAAAGTGGTTGTCCTTTGGAGCAAGGATCACGGCGAAGATTTCATCCTTAAAAAAGAAAGCCGCAACCCCACAAATGATGCTTGCGAGGATTATCTTCCAGATAGTTCCTCGCAGCACCTCAAGATGATCCCAAAAGGACATGAGCTCCTCGTTCATTTCTTTTCGTTGGTTTCATCCTTGGACGTGGCATCATCAGAATCGATACCTTTCATTCCGTCCTTGAAACTCTTCACGCCCTTGCCCAAGCCTTTCATCAGTTCAGGGATCTTCTTGCCTCCAAAGAGGAGCAAGATAACGAGGGCTATCAGTAAAATTTCTTGTGTTCCTAACATAAGAGATATTATTAAGAATTTATGGTGATACTATTTTCTTATCTTTTGATGAGATACTTGATGAAGAGATAACCACCTACCACTTGCAGCAACATACCAGGGAGACCAAGACGGACATCTTGCAAGGCTGCGGTTAGGCTTCCTGTGATTGCCCACTCAGCCAATGATCCAAACAGCTGGTAGAACGCCACCACTCCCACCATAGCTAGGATGCTAACCTTCTGATAGCGGTAAGCGATGAAGCCTGCACCTAGAGCAAGCAACACCGACTTGATAAGGATGGCTGGCAAGACGGCAAGCATGGGCATACCGAAGAGCAGATGGTTGACGATGGGAGATGCAACGGCGGTCATCAGACCCACTTTCCAACCATACTTGAAAGCACCTATCAACGTAAAAAAGTAGATAGGCAACCATATCATACCTCCTTGCGGGATGGCATGGAAGAGTTGGGGCATCACGACATTGCCCACAACGAAGGCAAACGCCAAGAGATAGGTTTTCGCCTCAGTATAGTTGTACTGGTATAATCTTACGGATGATTCTGTCATAATCTTCTTTTCTTAAATTACAAATTTATTGTTTCTTGCTTAATTCTGCAAGTTTAGCCTTGATTTTCTCCAAGCATTCCTCGGGAGTCTTGGCTTCCTTGCAAGCTAATTCCATCGGGCACCAACCCGTTTGAGTTCGATTGACGATATACTTCACCTTATTATTATAGCTAACATCAACATCTGAAGCTGCCGAAGCAAAGAGCGCAATGGCGGGCGAGCTGATGATATCGGCAAAGATAGCCTTCACGCCTCCCAATATCATAAGGGCAGCGGCAGCCTTGCCCACCACCTTGTCTGCCACCGAAGCTTCGTCGAGGAAGTGGGGCGATTCCCGTAGCAGCAAGAGCAAGTCTCTAACGCCTGGTCCATCGAAAGCAATCGTCTTTCCTTCCTTCGTCTTAATCACCAACGAATGCTTTCCCTCGTATAGCATTTTCTTGATCTGTTCCATACGATACAACGCTTATAGCTTGTCGCTGTTGAGCTTCAGCCCTTCCACAAATTGGTCAATCTTCTCTAACTCGTCCGGAATCTGGATGCGCTGCGGGCAATGTGGGATGCACTTTCCGCACTTCACGCAATGGCTTGCTTGGCGGAGCTTAGGCACACGGCGGTCGTAACCGATGAGGAAAGCGCGACGGGCACGGCGATAGTCGGGGTCTTGTTCTCCCTTGTTGGGCATGTTGCCTTCCTTGATACACTTGTTATAGTGGGAGAAGATGGCGGGGATGTTGAGACCATAAGGGCAAGGCATACAATAGTTGCACTCGTTACAGGGCACGGTATTCAGATTATAGATATCGTTGGCTATCTCCATCAGAAAGGCATTCTCCTCCTTAGTCAGCGGCTTCAGTGGACTATAGGTGCATAGATTCTCCTTTAGGTTCTCCATATAACTCATGCCGCTCAGCACGCAGAGCACGCCATCGGGAGTTCCGGCGAAACGGAAAGCCCAACTAGCAACACTCTTCTCCGGCTCACGAGCCTTCATCTTGGCGATGATGGCATCAGGCACGTTGGCTAGTCGTCCACCCAAGAGCGGTTCCATGATGACGGCAGGGATGCCGCGCTTCTTCAGTTCGCCATAGAGATAGACGGCGTCGGTGTTGCGGTCGTTAATCTCGTCAGCATAGTTCCAGTCTAGATAGTTCAGTTCGATCTGCACAAAGTCCCAGTGATACTTTCCCTCGTCGTGCCATTTCAGAGCGAGGTCGAACACTTTGATATCTCCGTGGTAGGAGAAGCCTAGGTTACGGATGCGCCCTTTCTTCTTTTGTTCCACGAGCCAATCAAGGATTCCGTTGTCAATGTATCTGCTATAGAAGTCTTTCATACCCTCCTCGCCCATGCCGATGGCGTGAAGCAAGAGATAATCCACGTAGTCGGTCTGCAGATACTTCAGCGAGTTCTCAAACATTTCTTTGGATGCAGACGCTGGCCATGTGGCTGGATCAAAGTTGGACAACTTAGTAGCAATGAAGTAGTCCTTACGGTTGTGGCGATGAAGAGCAATGCCCGTGGCGGCCTCCGACCTACCTTGACAGTAAGCTGGAGAGGTATCGAAATAATTGACGCCATGCTCTAAGGCATAATCTATCTGCTGGTTGATCATCTCTTGGTCAAGTTCGGCATCGGGATTTTCGCGTCCCGTTCCACCACCTTTAACCGGCAGTCGCATCATACCATAGCCAAGGATGCTCACCTTATCTTTTGTATTGGGGTTGACGCGGTAGGTCATCTTTCCAACGGGAGGTTCTTGGTAGTTGCCTTTGGCACTCATTGCACCGTCTTTTCCCTTACAAGCAGAGAGAAGAGCGGAACTTGCCACGGCGCCGGCACCGAGAGTCTTGAGGAAAGCGCGTCTATTGAGTTCTTGCTTCATAGTTGCTTATGTTTAGATATACTTATGTACTTCGTGTCCTTCCACATGGATGGCGCTGAATGGTTTTGCCGGACAGAGGTTCTCACACGCCCCACAACCTATGCAACGGCTCTGGTTGACAGCTGGAAACTTGGGTGAGTTCTCGTCATTGGCATCCACCGGGATCATCATGATGGCGCCAGCGGGACAGTGGCGGGCGCAGTTGCCACACTCTACCCCATCGGTGAAGACGATACAGTTTTTCTTTGACCACACGGCATGGCCTATCTGTATGCTCGACTTGTCCTCCTTCTTGATGGGCTTGATTGCTCCGGCAGGGCACACCTCACTGCATCGGTGACATTCTGGACGGCAATAGCCACGCTCATAGGACATCGTAGGCTGCATCAAAGTATTCAAATCGGTAGATGGTCGCAGCACATCGTTGGGACATTCAGCCACACAGAGCTGACAAGCCGTGCAATGCTGCGCCATGTTTTGGGCAGAGAGAGAACCTGGTGGTGTGATAGGGGTGCTTCGCTGAAAAGGTTCCTTTTGGGTAACGGCAGCAAGACCACCATCCACCTTCTTCTTATCCTGCGCTAAAGCGGCTGAAGCCGTAACCGTAGCAGCGGCAAGAAGGAAGTGTCTACGGGATGTATCTACCTCGTTATTGGGTTGAACGGATTGGTTGGCATCCTCTGATGCACTTTCTTTGTCAGTTTGAGGGGAGCCACTCTTCTGCGTTTTGCCAAAGTGTAGTGCGTCCTTGTGGCAGTTGTCGAGGCAATCACCGCAGACGACGCATCTCGAATAATCTATCTTATGGTTCTTCACATCGATGCAAGAGGCCTTGCAGCCCTTGGCACAGAGACCGCAGCTGACACATTTAGCCTCATCAATGCGCACCTTCATCCACGAGAAGCGGGCGAAGAAACTCAACACGGTACCCACAGGGCAGATGGTATTGCAGTAGGTTCGACCATTGCGCCATGCCAAGACCACCAATATAATAAAGGTGGCGAGAGCGATAAGGAAGGTGGGCATGCTGCGAATCCATACCTCCTGCTCGTAGAAAGCATAGCTCTCTAGGTGCTGGGAGAGATAAGCCAAGGCATTGTTGCCAAGCAAGTAGATGGGTTGGAAGAGATTTTGAGCGATGCGTCCGTAGCTACTATAAGGTGCCAACAATGCCGGTACAGCCCCGATGCCCGCCACACATGTCACGATAAAGAGCACGAGCATCGCATATCGCAGCCATTGTTTAGCTGGTGAATAAGAGAAGCGGAGGCGTTTGCGCTTCTTGTTTCTCCTTCCACTGAGCCACGATACCACATCTTGCATCACCCCCAGAGGACAGATGATAGAACAATAGATGCGTCCAAGCACAAGGGTAAGCACTATCCAGACGGCAACCACCACAAAGTGGAATGCCAACAGCGCCGGTAAGAACTGAATGGAGGCCATCCAAGAGAGCCAACCGTGCAACGCTCCCGTGAAATCGAGGAACAGCAACGTGATGAGACCGAAGAAGATGATGGCCAAGGTGAGTCTGATCTTTCTAAGCATCATTTTGTTTTAGATATTGTATAATTCCATAATGTTTCTCTTCGGTTGTAAAATTAAATATTATTATTTGAATAATCCTTATACATTTTACGGAAAAAAGTAACGGAATTGCTGAAAAGCACCTGACCATCCGCTTTTTACTCTAACAAGATAGGAGCTGCGCCCGTTAGATCATGCTTATGCTAAGCATACACTAAAAGCCTCCTCATCCATCCGCTGCAAGCGCAGTGAGATAGGATGAGAAGGCTTATAGGTCTTGTTCCAAACGCAGAGCTAACCGTCTATATGAGACATTTGCTCCACGTGGAAGAGTTAAATCAAGATTTAATAGTTCTGAGCCTCAACTTGGAAGTAGCTCTTTGGGTGCTTGCACACTGGGCAAACCTCAGGAGCATTCTTACCTACAACGATGTGGCCACAGTTGCGGCACTGCCAGATAGCATCACCTTCACGGCTGAACACCACCTTATCTTGGACGTTCTTGAGCAACTTCAGATAGCGCTCCTCGTGATGTTTCTCGATAGCTGCCACGCCTAAGAACTGCTGAGCAATCTCATGGAAGCCTTCTTCCTCAGCCTCGCGAGCCATACGTTCGTACATATTGGTCCACTCAAAGTTCTCGCCTTCTGCAGCAGCGCGGAGGTTCTCTTCTGTGCTCTTGATACTTCCGCCTTCTAAAAGCTTAAACCACATCTTGGCATGTTCCTTCTCGTTGTTGGCGGTCTCAAGGAAAAGCTCTGCAATCTGTTCGTAACCTTCCTTCTTTGCCTTTGATGCAAAGTAGGTGTACTTGTTGCGTGCCTGGCTCTCGCCTGCAAAAGCTTCGAGCAAGTTCTGCTCTGTCTTTGTTCCTTTTAGATCTTTCATGTTATTGTTCGCTATGATTTATAATGTTATTTATTCTTCTTCGTTCTTGTCAGCGATGGCTTGACGCACCTTAGCCTCAAGCTCATCACTGAGCTCTGGGTTATCGCGCAACACCTTCTTCACGCCTTCGCGTCCCTGAGCAAGCTTGGTTCCGCCATAGCTGAACCAGCTACCGCTCTTCTGTATCACGTCATACTCTACACCGAGGTCGATGATTTCACCAATCTTTGAGATACCTTCGCCGAACGTAATCTCAAATTCGGCCTTACGGAAGGGAGGTGCCACCTTGTTCTTCACTACCTTGACGCGTGCTAAGTTGCCCACCACATCATCGCCATTCTTAACGGCTGTGACCTTACGGATGTCGATACGAATGGTGGAATAGAACTTAAGCGCATTGCCACCAGTTGTTGTTTCGGGATTGCCAAACATCACACCAATCTTATCACGTAGCTGATTGATGAAGATGCAACAGGTGTTGGTCTTTGAGATGGTGCCCGTAAGCTTACGCAATGCTTGACTCATCAAGCGTGCCTGCAGACCTACGTTGTTGTCGCCCATATCACCTTCGATCTCTTTCTTAGGTGTCAGCGCTGCCACTGAGTCGACCACAAGGATGTCAAGAGCTGACGAACGGATGAGCTGATCGGCTATCTCAAGCGCTTGTTCACCATTGTCGGGTTGCGAAACGATGAGGTTGTCGATGTCCACACCGATGCTTGCAGCATAGGCGGGGTCGAAAGCGTGCTCTGCATCAACAAAGGCAGCCACACCGCCTTGCTTTTGTGCCTCAGCGATGGCATGGATAGCGAGGGTTGTCTTACCTGATGACTCGGGACCATAGATCTCGATGATACGTCCCTTAGGATAGCCTCCTACACCCAAAGCCTTGTCTAGGCTGATGCTTCCGCTAGGGATAATGTCTATGCCAGGCAGTTCGCCTTCACCCAGTTTCATCACTGAGCCTTTACCAAAGTCTTTTTCTATCTTAGACATAGCAGCTTGGAGCGCCTGCAGTTTTCCGTTTTTAGGCTCCCCACTCTGCTGTGTTTCGTCTTTCTTTGCCATAGTATGGAAATATTAAATAGGTTGGTTTCTGTTTACAACTCGATGTCTTCGTCATGCACCTCGTGCCAAGGCAGACCTTGCTTGTTGAGTTGTTCCATGAATGGATCGGGGTCAAAGTCTTCCACGTTCCACACACCAGCTTTGCGCCAAAGCCCCTTGAGGAACATCATTGTGCCTATCATAGCTGGCACACCAGTGGTATAGCTTACACCCTGCATACCTGTCTCTTGGTAAGCTTCCTGGTGCTTGCAGTTGTTATATATATAATAGGTGTGTTCTTTGCCATCTTTGAGACCACGGATGCGGCATCCGATAGACGTCTCGCCGTCATAGTTCTCACCTAGGTCTTGTGGATTGGGGAGCACGGCTTTGAGGAACTGCAAAGGAACGATGTTGACCTTAACCTTCTTCTCAGGGTCGTCAGCTAGTGGTGCTTCGTAAGTGATCTCATCGATACGACTCATTCCGAGGTTCTGAATGCAGTCGAGATAGGTTAGATATTGCTGACCGAAGGTCATCCAGAAGCGTCCGCGCTTGATGGTAGGATAGTTCTTAACGAGGCTCTCGAGCTCTTCGTGGTGCATGAGGTAGCTCTCACGTGGGCCAATGTTGGGATAAGTCAAAGGCTTGTGTACCTCTAGCGGTTCGGTTTCTATCCATTTGCCATCTTCATAGTAGAGACCCTTTTGGGTGATTTCGCGGATATTGATTTCCGGATTGAAGTTGGTTGCAAATGCCTTGTGGTGATTTCCGGCATTACAATCGACGATATCAAGATACTGAATCTCATCAAAGACATGCTTTGCAGCATACGCCGTGAAGATGCCCGACACACCGGGGTCAAATCCACAACCCAAGATGGCGGTGAGACCAGCCTGTTCAAAGCGATCCTTATACGCCCATTGCCAACTGTATTCGAAGTGGGCCTCATCCTTAGGCTCATAGTTTGCGGTATCTAGATAGTTGCATCCGCAAGCCAAGCAAGCATCCATGATAGTGAGATCTTGGTAAGGCAACGCTAGGTTGATTACTAGCTCAGGCTTGTAATCGTTAAAGAGCGCCTTGAGTTGCTCCACGTCATCGGCATCAACCTCAGCCGTACGGATATCCATTGTATATCCTTTGGCATGAATAGCATCCACCAAGCGGTTGCACTTTTCTACATGATGACTAGCAATCATCAGTTCGGTAAACACGTCAGCGTTCTGTGCTATCTTAAACGCTGCTACGGTAGCGACGCCACCAGCGCCTATCATTAATACTCTGCTCATTATGTTTTGTTCTTTATTTCATTTTGTTATCTATCTCGGCTTGGGTGATTCCCATGGCATTCATCAGTGAGTAGCCAAGGAGTTCTTGGCGGAAATTGCCGTTAGGCAAGCCCGGCTGCATAGTGAAAAGGGTGACATGCTTCTCCTCGTCATCCGCCGTTTGCAAGGCTTGACGTAGGTCGTTGTAAAGCGTTCCCTCCTCAAAGTTGCCCACAATCAGGATGCGATGTGCAGTGGGATTGGTCAGCAAGAGATGCAAGAGGTCTAGGATTACCTCATCTTTACGGGCGATTGACTGGTCGGTGGGGATAGTATTGATTACAAACTCGCCCAAAGCCTCATGCCGAAAGGCCTGCCCATTGAGCTCACGCTGATAGTCGGCGGGGGCAAAATTGGCAAGTTTCACCTCATGTTTCCCGTGCAGTAGCACCACTTGCGTTTGATGATCGCCTGGCTTGAGACGCCCATCCAGCGACACATCCACTACCCACTGACTGAAGTCGGCAGGAGGTATACGACGGCCTAGCATTCGTTCAAAATTCACGATGAGATTGAACGCCACCTTGTCCACATAATCGGCATCTGCAATGATGGTGCATTCGCTCCACTTGATCTTCTGATTTTCCTGTGTGTTCATTGCTACAAAGTTAGGCAAAAAACGCTGATGGGCAAAATTTCCATATAGATTTTTGGTTACAATTATTGGTCAACATGGCATTAATACGTATCTTTGCATATATTCAAAGATAATGTTCGTTATGCTGAAATATGCCGATTATATTACCGAGATAGAGATTGATTCGCTATGGAGCGGACGCAAGCATATCGTGTGGAAGCTTGATCGCAGTGTGAACATCCTCAGCGGAATCAATGGTGTGGGCAAGAGCACGATTCTGAACAAGGTGGTCAAGAGCCTGTCTCAAGCAGGAGAGTTTCCTAGCCATCTACTGAAGGGGGTGCATCTGAGTGTCGAGCCATCGGATGCCAAATGGGTTCGGTTCGACTTGATTCGCTCGTTTGACCGTCCGCTCATCAACAGCGAGACCATCACCAAGATGGATGCGTCCCTTGCTACCGAGCTAGACTGGCAACTGTATAAGCTCCAACGCAAGTATCTCGACTATCAAGTGAACATAGGCAACCGCATGATTGAGGTGTTACAGTCGGGCAGTGCCGATGCCGCTCAGCAGGCGCAGGCTCTCTGTCAACCCAAGAAGCGGTTCCAAGACCTTATGGACGACTTGTTCACCGAGACGGGAAAGAAGATTATCCGCACCGAGAACGAGATCAAGTTTTCACAGATTGGCGAGACGCTCCTACCCTATCAGCTCTCAAGCGGTGAGAAGCAGATGCTCGCCATCCTTCTTACGGTGCTTGTAGAAGATGGTAAAAACTACGTGTTGTTTATGGACGAGCCCGAAGTGAGCCTGCATATCGAATGGCAGAAACGCCTGATTGATATCATCCTAGAGCTCAATCCCAACGTGCAGATTATCCTCACCACACACAGTCCGGCTGTGATCATGAACGGATGGATGGATCATGTCACCGAGGTAACTGACATCACAGAGGAAGAACCTAAATAGAAAGGAGGCACATCATGGGACTCCGGCTACGCGACAACCTTACATCCGACTATTTCGGGGCTGCCAATTCGCTTAAAAGTAGAACCGCACGCAAGCGCATAGTGGCTTACGTGGAGGCTTATGATGATATTTTCTTTTGGCGAATGGCGCTCAGCCAGTTTGAGAACGACAAGATCTACTTTGAGGTAATGCTACCTTCGAAGCAGAAGTTGTCACATGGGAAGAAGTCGGTATTGATGAATCTGCTACGCGGACATGTAGGTGAGAACATGTTGGCGTGTGTCGATGCCGACTACGACTATCTGCTGCAAGGTGCCACTAGCCAGTCGGCTGAAGTTTGCCAAAACCCTTACGTCCTACATACATACGTCTATGCCATTGAAAACTATCAGTGTTTTGCTCCCAGTCTGCATGACGTGTGCGTGGCGGTAACGCTCAATGACCATGTGTTGTTCGATTTTAACGCTTATCTCTCTACCTATAGCACCATCATCTATCCGCTCTTTGTTTGGAACATTTGGCTTTACCGAAAGCGCAAATATAGCACGATGACGATGAGCGACTTCAACAAAGTAATAGCCTTGGGTAAGTTTAGCATAAACGAAAGCCAACAAATCTTAGCTCGTCTACAACGTAACGTCAAGCATAAGATACAAGAACTGCAACGAGAATATCCACATGCAAGCACTGAAATCAATTCACTGAAAGACAACCTGGCTCATCTCGGTGTCACACCCGAGACCACCTATCTATATATTCAAGGTCATCACCTCTTTGATAACGTTGTGGTTCCAATGCTTGGAAAGATTTGTGACAAACTGATTCAGATGCGACAATCGGAGATTTGTCGCACTGCGATACATCAGACGCAGCGCACCAACGAGCTATCATGTTACGCACATAGCACCAGCGACATCACCACGATGCTGCGTCGCAACACGGGCTACATGACCTCTGCGCCTTTCCGACTACTGATGGATGACATCAGAAAGTGTATAAAGCTTAACGTTGTTTCCAAAAAGCAGGTGTAAAGAGCACCAATACCGTAAATAGCTCTAGACGTCCAACGAGCATCAAGAAGGCACTCACCCACTTAGCAAAGGCGGGTAGCATAGACCATGACATCGTAGGACCTATCTCTATACCCAACGTCGGGCCCACATTGCCCAGCGAACTCAATGTGATGGTAAACGAATTGGCCGAGTCGATACCGGCGGCTATCATCGTGAACGTACAGATAAAAGCCAAAATAAGATACAACCCGATAAACGCCAGCAACGTCACGCGCTTCGACTGCGGTACGTTATGTCCATCAATCTTCATCGGCAAGACCGCATTGGGATGCAATATCTGCATAAACTCATTGCGTATCACCTTAAGCACCATCACCACGCGTATGCTTTTCATACCACCACTGGTGCTTCCCGTACATCCACCGACAAGCATACAGAGGCACAACACAACCCATGTCACATGAGGCCACTTGCCCGCATCATCGCTAAACAAACCTGTGGTGGTGATGAAACTCACCACTTGGAACACGCTACTGCGAAAGGCGTGCTCTAGGTCGTAATGGTTCCGGAAGATAAGCTCTGCCATGATAAATGCCGTGGACAGCGCTACTAATATAAGGTAGAAGCGAAACTCGGTGTTGCGGAAGAGTTCCTTGACCTTCAACTTAGCCACAGAGAGATACAACAAGGTGAAGTTGATACCCGATAGGAAACAAAACAGCGTACAGACATACTCCTCCGAGGGCGAATGGAAGGTGGCAATGGAACCGCTCTCGGTTGCAAAACCTCCCGTTGCGGTAGAGGTCATCGCATAGTTGAACGCATCAAACCAGTGCATACCGCACAGTTTATATGCGCCTATGCACGCAATGGTAAGCACGCCATACACGCTCCAAATCCATTTGGCGCCCGTACTCAACCGAGGGTGAAGCTTCGACTTGATAGGACCTGTGGCTTCGGCTGCAAAGACCTTCACCGACCCGCCCGTGAGTGAGGGTATCAGCGCAATGGTGAAGAACACAATCCCTAAACCGCCTATCCATTGGGTGAGCGAACGCCAAAAGAGCAAGCCACGAGGGAGCCGCTCGGGATAGTCGATAATGGTTGCACCAGTCGTCGTAAAGCCCGACATTGTCTCGAAGAACGCATCCGTCACGTTAGTCAGCGAGCCACTAAACAAGAACGGAAGCATACCGAAGAGCGAGAAGCAGATCCACACCATGGTCACCACGAAGTAGGCATCGCGTCGGCCTAGGGAGTTGGATGCCCGAAGACCATATAGCCGAAACGCCAAACCGGTTATCGTTGTGCATACTATGCTCCAAGCAAACGGAAGGGTATCGCTGCCATGATAGATGATGGAAACCACCATACATAGCAACATCAAGGCTGCCTCGATAAACAATAGCGAGCCAAAGATCTTCGAAATAAGTTTGATATTAAGCATTTACCCTCTTCTTTTTCTATCTAGACGCACCGCGCCTCACTTATCAGATGGGAGAAACGAGTATCAATTGAATAGTTTCTCCAACTTTGTAATATTCACGTTGTGACAGAATACCACCACGGTGTCACCCGCTTCGATCTGCGTGTTACCCGACACCAACATTCCTTCACCGTTACGTACCAGTCCGCCGATGGTCATTCCTGCCGGCAATGTCTGCTCGCGCACAGGCTTACGTGTGATCTTAGAGCCTTGCACGGGTACAAACTCAGCCACATCGGCATTGGCTGACATCAAGAAGCGCACATTGTCTACATTCGCATCCAGCATCATCTGGTAGATATGGCTTGCAGCGATGGCTTTCTTATTGACTATCGTACCTATATCTAGGCTTGCAGCCATGCTTGCGTAATCAAAGTCTTCAACCATAGCCACGGTCTTTCTCACCCCAAGACGCTTGGCGGTGAGGCACGCCAGGATATTGGTTTCGGCTTTGCTGGTCAGCGCTACAAAGGCTTGTGTGCTCCTCACACCCTCTTCATTGAGCAGATGCAAGTCGCGACCGTCGCCATTGATCACCAAGGTATCTTCACCGAGGAGCTGGTTGAGCTGTTCGCAACGTTCCACATTCTGCTCTATTATCTTCACGTTCATATATTCGGGCATCATCTTCACGGCTCTCACCGCAGTGGTGCCACCACCCATGATCATCACATCCTTCACGTCGACGTAGTGTTCCTTACCCACCACCTGTCTGATATAAGGGATATAATTCTTTGTGGTCATAAAGTAGGCCAGGTCATAAAGCTTCAACACATCATTACCACCGGGGATGATGGTTTCCCCTTTGCGCTTGATAGCCACCACGTGATAGGGGTCGTCAGGACCACTAATCTCCTTCAAGGGCTTATCCAGAATCTTACAGGTCTCACGCAGTTTGATGCCCAGCATCACCAGTGCGCCGTCATGCACATCCCATCTCTGTCTGACCCAAGACATCTTCAGACCATTGATGATATCTTTAGCAGCAAGCAGTTCGGGATAGATCACGCTGTCTACGCCCATCTGCTTGAATAGCGTTTGGTTGGCAGGCAACACATATTCGCTGTTATCCGTCTTGGCTACGGTCTTCTTTGCGCCCAGTGTTTTGGCTATCGCACAAGCCGCAAGGTTATAGCTCTCGTCCGGCGTAACGGCGATAAAGAGGTCAGCCGAGTCGGCACGGGCTTGCTTGAGCGCCTTGATGCTCGTAGCCGAATCATGTATGGTGAGCAAGTCATAGTCGCGTGAGAGCACCTCAAGGTTCTCCTCGTTCTGATCTATGATGGTGATATCTTGGTTGTTACGTGTGAGTAGCTTGGCAAGATAAGAACCAATGGTGTATGCACCAGCAATAATTATCTTCATAAAGCTTTGATGATTTCGTTTTGGATGCTTTCGCAGTCTATGCCACAGAGGTGTCTGAGTTGTGCCACGGTGCCTTGTTCGACAAACTGATCGGGCAAGCCCAGTCGCACAATCGAAGGACTATACCGATGATCGTTCATCCACTCGAGCACCGCCGAGCCCATACCGCCACAACGCACACCATCTTCCACGGTGATGACGTGCTTGAAATGTTGTCCCACTTCCTCAAGGATGTGTTCGTCAAGCGGTTTGAGGAAGCGCATATCATAATGGAACACCTTGGTCTGCCCCAATCTTCCAGTTTCCTGTAACGCCTTGATGGCTGCTTGCACATCGTTGCCTACCGGTCCGATAGATAGCACGGCGATGTCGCCTTCTTGTGGCGTGCCTTCGCTCAAGCGGCGTCCTGTACCCACAGTAACCTCTTGCATGGGGCTGCGCCAGTCCACGCACACACCACACCCACGTGGATAACGTATCACGAACGAACCCTTGTCAGGTAGCTGGGCGGTGTACATCAAGTTGCGCAGCTCATGCTCATCCATCGGTGAGGAGATGGTAAGGTTGGGTATCGGACGCAAGGCGGCTAGGTCAAATGCGCCATGATGGGTAGCGCCATCTTCACCTACCAGTCCTGCGCGGTCCAAGCAGAGCACCACGGGGAGGTTGAGTATCGCCATATCGTGGATGATATTGTCGTAGGCGCGCTGGCTGAACGAGCTATAGATGTTGCAGAATGGCTGCAAACCATCTTTTGCCATACCTGCCGAGAAGGTCACAGCGTGGCCCTCAGCAATACCCACATCGAAGGTGCGATTGGGCATTGCTTTCATCATGATGTTCATCGAGCAACCCGTAGGCATGGCTGGTGTCACGCCAACGATATGCGGATTGGCTTGCGCTAGTTCTAACAACGTATAGCCGAAGACGTCCTGAAACTTTGGAGGACAGTTGGTTGCATCGCTTAGGATACGTTCACCGGTCTCGGGATCAAACTTTCCAGGAGCGTGCCACACGGTTGCGCTCTTCTCTGCGGGTTCATATCCTTTACCTTTCACCGTATGTAGATGGAGCAACTTAGGCCCCGTCATATCCTTAATCTGGTTGAGAATGCGCACCAGTTCCACCACGTCGTTGCCATCATAGGGTCCGAAGTAACGGATGTTCATGCCCTCAAAGAGGTTCTGCTGATGGGACAATGCGCTCTTGATGGCATTGTTCAGACGTATCAAGCCTTTGCGGCGGTCGTCATTGAGGTGCCCCTTCTGCTTGAGCCATTGGCTTGCCTTGAACAACAAACGGTTATAGGTGGCGTTGGTGTCTAGGTTGAGCAGATACTTTTCCATACCTCCCACTGCCCTATCTATGCTCATATCGTTGTCGTTGAGGATGATAAGGAGGTTATTGGGTTGGCTCGACACGTTGTTCAAACCCTCAAAAGCCAGTCCGCCACTCATCGCTCCGTCACCAATCACAGCCACCACATGTCGGTCAGCATGGTTAGGATCAGCATCGGATAGCTGGGCTGCCACCGCCATTCCTAGCGCGGCAGAGATCGAGTTGGAGGCATGTCCACAGGTGAACGTATCATAGACGCTTTCCTTAGGTGACGGAAACGGCATCACACCACCCAGCTTGCGATTGGTGCAGAAGCACTCACGGCGTCCCGTGAGGATCTTATGTCCATAGGCTTGGTGGCCCACATCCCACACAATACGATCTTCGGGTGTGTTATAGACGTAGTGCAACGCCACGGTGATCTCGACAGCTCCCAAGCTCGAGGCCAAATGGCCAGGGTTGGACGCCACCTCTTGGATGATGTCTTGACGTAGTTCTCTGCACACGATGGGCAACTGTTCCATGCTCATCTGACGCAAATCGTTGGGGTCGTTTATCTTGTTGAGAAAGCTCAAAGTATTCTCTTCGCTCATTTCGTAATTGACGTGAATAACCTTGCAAAGGTACGAATAAGCGGTCATAACGCAAAGTGTAAAGCGTTTTTTCTAATATAAATAAGGTTAGAACCGCACAACCACAAAGGTCTATGACAGGGTATCTGCTCGCTGCCTACGCTAAAAAGCATTACGACAAGCCGCCTCGTGAGACACGAGATAGCCTGCCGTACAACCTAAAAACGCTATGAGAAATCAGAAATGGGTGACAAACTCCACCACGATCTTGTCCTTCTCGGATGTCTTTGGGGTGGCGTCATGTCCGTAGAAATACTTTTCGTAGTTGACACGAATGTCGCTTGAGAAGGGTTTGGCAAGACTGAAGGTCACACCCCCAGTGAGGCGACCACGCTTCGAGTCGTTCACGATGAGCGTACCTTTGGTGTCGGTCTGTCCATTGAGGTAGCGCATACCATCGCTGTGGTCGGTCATGAAGTCGTAACGTGCCAAGGGTGACACCTTGGTAAACAACTTGCTACGTAGCGGGATGTCGTAGCTCACAAAGCTATCGAAGGCATGCACCGCCTTGAAAGCATCGTCTTGATAATGCTTGTAGAGATATTCCACCTCGGCAATGAATCCGCCACGATGATAGGTCAAGCCTGCATCGTACATCATCACGTTGACATTGTCGGGCTGAATCTTCTGCGTACTGAGCACAAGGTTCAGTCCACAGGGGAAGAGCATCTGTGCTTTGGCTGAGAAGTTGACCTTGTTGGTCCAAAAGTCTTTCTGATTAGTGAGTCCCGAACCATTGAACATACCTGCCTCAAGGACAACGGGGAAACCTGGATGGAACGTGTATCCGATAGCAGCACCCACGTCACGGACGTTACCTACCTGCTTGGCAATGAACGAGCGGTTGGCAAAATACTGCAAATGAGGACTACGATGGGCATCAATGGTGAATGGCACACGCATCTGTCCGATGGTAAACTGCCATCCTTTCCAAGGCTTTAAGCGGGTATAAGCATCAAGCATCTTGATCTTTCCCTCGTCACAGAGGTCAATCTCTGCCGTGTATGACACAACGGGGGTGAGATTTCCTTTGACGTTAACGCGAGCGGTGCGCACCTCAAAGCGTCCCTCTCCTTCCTCGGTCTGATATTCGTACTTGCTGCGAATGGTACCGCCAATATGCGGTGTGGTGTCTACCTTCTTGGTTTCGTCTTGTGCTGACACTGCAGAGGAGATGCAGAGCATAGCTGCCAAGAGCATGAGTTTGTTCATATCGTCTTATTCTTTGAATCTTAGAGCGTTACTATTACGGTGGCAAAGGTATACAGACGATATTACAAACCTGTGACAGCAAAATGTAATATCTATTACAAAAGATGCGGGCAAAACGTCCGAAAACGCTTTGTCCGCATGGTTACTCAACATCTAACGCTATGATTGATAGCTCAGTGGTTATACCACCTCTATCTTCTTCTGATCCTTCTTGGGTTGTTCCTTACGTGGAAGGGTCACCTTCAGCACACCATTCTCCACCTTTGCGGTGATGTGTTCGCTATCAACATCCTCTGGTAGGGAGAGTGCTTGTTCATAGTTGGCATACGAGAACTCGCGACGCAGATAATGTGCTTTCTTGTTTTCATCCTTCTTCTCTTCCTTATGCTCCATCTTGATCACCAAGCATCCATCGTCATTGATGTTCACATTGAAGTCGTCCTTGGTCGTTCCAGGAGCAGCCAGTTCTAAGTCATACTGCTTCTCGTTCTCTTTGACATTGATGGCAGGTGCGGTTGCCTTGAGTTTGGTCATCCAACTGTGGTCAAAGAAGTCGTCAAAGTTATTGTTCAACCAATCATTTGCTGTGCGTAATACTGGATACAACATAATAAATACCTCCTAATTCTTTTTTTGTTTGTTCTACTTTAGTTTGGCTCTCCGGCTTCCTTTCGGTTGCCTTCGGTAGCCACTAAGGATAGATACAACATGCGTGCCTATGCCCGAAAGCCTAGCTACGCCTACTGACAAGTTGACCACAAAGGTTAATATTTTTATATCTTTCTGACAACGTTGGCAGTATCTCTGCCAATTGGGGTTGGTTAGCCATAAGCGTAGGGCGCGGAAGCCCAGAGGGAGGACGTTGGCTTTTTGTTAAAATACATTAAGCTATTATGTCACCACACTACTTTTCCGTAACTTTGTATGCCTTAATGGAGCTTTACGCTTTAACTGAAAAACATCAATATCACACATGAAAACGGACATTGCAATTGCACAAGAAGCACAGTTGCTCCCCATCGGAGAGGTTGCTGACAATTACGGCATTCCCTCAGAGCATCTAGAGCCTTATGGCAAGTACATCGCCAAGGTACCAGCAACGCTCATTGACGAGGAGAAAGTGAAACAAAACCACCTCATTCTGGTCACCGCCATGTCGCCTACAAAGGCGGGTATAGGTAAGACCACCGTGAGCATAGGATTGTCTATGGCGCTCAACCGCCTCGGTAAGAAGAGCGTTTTGGCACTGCGCGAGCCGTCTATGGGTCCTTGCTTCGGCATGAAAGGTGGCGCTGCGGGCGGTGGCTACTCACAGGTGCTACCGATGGATAAGATCAACCTGCACTTCACAGGTGACATCCACGCCATCACTGCCGCACACAACCTCATCACAGCGCTGCTGGACAACTACATCTTCCGTCACCAAGGCGAGCCCAACAACTTGAAAACCGTGTTTTGGGGACGTGTCACAGACACCAATGACCGCGGCTTACGCCAAGTGGTCACTGGCTTAGGAGCTGGCAACGGAGTGGTGAGAGAGAGCGGATTTGACATCACTGCAGCCAGCGAAATCATGGCTATCCTCTGTCTTGCCAACGATGAAGAGGATCTACGCACACGCTTGGAGAACATCTTGCTAGGCATCACGTGTGAAGGCAAACCGTTCTATCTCAAGGATCTGGGTAGCGTAGGTGCTGTCCTGGTGGTGCTACATGACGCTATCAGCCCCAACTTGGTGCAGACCATCGAGCACACACCTGCCTTTGTGCATGGTGGTCCGTTTGCCAATATCGCTCACGGATGTAACAGCATCGTAGCCACAAAGATGGCAATGACCTATAGCGACTATGCTATCACGGAGGCGGGCTTCGGCGCTGACCTCGGTGCAGAGAAGTTTCTTGACATCAAGTGTCGCGCTGCGGGCATCCATCCCGAGCTCACCGTGATGGTAACCACCATCAAGGGTATCAAGCTCAATGGCTTCATGCCTGACGAGGCAAGCACCTCTGAGCAGCTTGAAGCGCTCAAACGAGGCTTTGCCAACATTGATCGTCACGTGGAGAACCTCCGTCGTCTAGGACAGACCGTGGTCATCACGCTCAACCACTATGGCTCTGACACCGAGGAAGAGATCAAGCTTCTGCGCACCCATTGCGAGAAGCTAGGCGTAGGTTTCGCCCTCAACGACTCGTTCACACAGGGTGGTGAGGGTTGCGAAGCGTTGGCACAGCTCTGCCTACAAACGCTTGCCGAGCACCCATCGCCTGCCGTTCGTTACGCATACAACCTAGAGGAAGGCATCACAGCTAAGATTGAGAAGGTGGCAACCAACATCTATCACGCCGAGCGCGTGGTGTACACCGCTGTTGCCAACAAAGCCTTGCGTCGCATCAAGGAATGGAACCTAGAGCAGCTACCGGTCTGCATCGCTAAGACTCAGTACTCTTTCAGCGACAATGCCAAGCTAGCCGGTGCTCCCGAGGGGCACACCTTCACCGTGCGCGACTTTGTTATCAACAATGGTGCGGGCATGATCGTTGCCATTGCGGGTGACGTGATGCGTATGCCTGGCCTTCCACTCCATCCGCAAAGCGAGAATATGGATGTGGTCAATGGCGAGATCATAGGATTGGCATAAGCCTTAAGCAGAACGAATGATATATAACAAACCGGCGCATTGCCCTTGATGGACATTGCGCCGGTTTTGTTGTATTGTATATTGGGGTGTTCCCATCTCACCATCACTCTCCGAACGCTAGATGCGCAAACACGGGATAGTGGTCAGAGGGGTTGCGTCGCACACCGCGTGTGAGGTTATTGGCATCCGGCTGCTCTCCTTCGAGCGCTGTCCAGTAGGAGTCGGTGAGGATAGCATAGCGATCCACGTTCATCGATGGCGACACAAAGATATGGTCAATGCGACTTGGCGTAGAGGCATCGGGGCGGAAAGCATTGTACGTTCCGTTCTCGGCAAACCGCAATCGGGCTGCCTCGTAGCTATCCTTCAGCAATCCCGACTGTGCCAAGATGGTGTACGACTCATCGTTCTGATCCACATTGAAGTCGCCTGTAACCACAACGGGCGCACCCTTAGCTATGGTCTTGATACGTGAGAGCACTAGATGCATGGCCTCGCGGCGTGCTTTCACACCCACATGGTCGGTGTGAAGGGTGAAGAAGAAGAAACGTTTCTTGGTGGTTTTCTGTTCAAACTCGCCCCAAGTACAGATGCGCACGCACACCGCATCCCAACCCAGCCCGGGCTTCTCAGGCGTCTCGGAGAGCCAGAAGTGACCATCGCGCACCAAGCGTAGGCGATCTGTGCGGTAGAAGATGGCCGAGTATTCGCCGGCTTCCTTACCATCATCACGTCCCACACCTACATAGCTATAGCCGTCCAAGCCTTTGAGCAGATCGTGGAGCTGCCCCACAAGCACCTCTTGTGTGCCAAAGATGTCGGGCGACTCAAAGTTGACCAGGCCACAGATAGCCTCGCAGCGACGTGGCCAACCGTTTCCGTTACGGGCATCATCATCATTCTGATTGCGCACATTGTACGTTCCGACAAAGAGCGACTGTGCGGATAGGACCATGGCAAATAGGGTCGCCATGCCTAAAAGGATCATTCGTTTGTTCATTGGTTTTCGTATGATTTAGGATTCTCACGCCATCAGCAAGGCGCGTTGTCCACAAAGATACACGTTTCAGAGGATAACAACAAGGCCAATCGGCTTTTTTTAGGTCCTTCATAGACAGAAAAAAAGCTGAAGCCACGGACTCACGTCCTGCCTCAGCTCAAATCCTAAAATTGAATTCTATCTTGTTTATTTAGTTTTTCCATCAGATACAGGACGCACTGAGCATCCATTAGAGCGTAGATAGTCGCCGGTGCTAGGATCGCCTTGAATCAGATAACTGATATACTGACTGAAGTTGTTGGCGCAGTCGGGCTTATTGGTCCAATAGCTGCCACGATCATTGAGGCTGACCATCTCGGTTTGGTTATAGTAGCCAGCTGCGGGGAGGAAGATCTGGTTGCCGTTAGGGCCTGTGAATAGATAGCCATAGCTATCCTCACCTGTTGAGGTGGTCTTCAAAACCCAATCTGACTGGCAGGTCAAGAACAACTCGTTAAACTGTGCAGGAGTGGGTATATGGAAGTCGGGACCGCATACCTGGGTAGCCACATCGTCCTCAGCTACAAGAGCGGTGTCCTTATCATATGCCTTTCCGTACCATAGGCTGGTCTCCATGCTATAGTCGGTCTTGGTCGTTGTCTCACCCCAAGCATAGTATTCGCCGGTATCTGCTGGGGTGGCTGCACCCACATTGACCTCGCACCATAAGGTGCCGCTAGGCAAACCAAGGTCTACCAACTGGTAAGGCGACTGTGTGAAGGTAACCGAATCGACCTCAGACACATCGTATGAAGCCACCACCTTACCATCTTTCCATATCTGCATCTGGTTTTGTGCCAATGCGTTGGAGAACCACGCTGCCATGACGAAGCAGCAAATAAGAGTATATAATCTGCGCATAATGTTTGTTTCTTTGATTGATTGAATATGTTTTATTTCTTATAGGATGCGTCACTAGCATCATTAGCCAGTGCTTTGGCCCTTTATCGCTTAACGATCTTGTAGCTTACACCGCTTGCTGTACCGATGATGTACATTCCTTTGGGTGCGCCATTAAGGTCTATTTGGGCTGCGCCTTGTGCATCGGCATTGATTGTAGAGACAAGCGCGCCACTCACTGTAGCCACACTGACACGTTCGCCGGGCTTCATCCCACTGACTGACACGGCTCCGTTGGCATAGCGGAAGAGGGGGTTGGAGGTAACCTTGTCCTTCACCACCTGAATGGATGTGAGGATGTCGTCTTCAAAATAATAGCGCTGCACGTCGCTAAAGAGGAATGTTGCTGTGTTCTCGCCCACTGCCGTGACGCTGATACCATCTGCAGTCATTGCAAGACAAGGCTTAGCGCTGAAGGCAAAGCTGGCTTTCGTACCATTGCGGAAGAGGAACGTCACACCTGCTTCGCCTGCCATTGCTGATGAGACAAAACCCATAAGCAACAAGCAGAGAACGGAAAGATTCTTGAAATGTTTCATAATACGTTCGGTTTAAAACTTGTTTTCGTGACAAAAGTAATCATTTCGGCCCAATATTGCAACAGTTTTACAGACTTAATAGTATCATTATGTCCTTTTCTACGATTTTTGTTCAGAAACGCCTACATAACAAAGCAACCGGCAAAGCTTATTCGGTTGGAACGCTTTGCCGGTTGGTGTACGTGCTCATTAGAGGCTTTTTTCGCCTTAGAAAAGCTGAGTGCAATGTGTCATCACGACTGAAAGCACTACTTTACTTTACTAATTATATTAAAACTTAATAGGTAAATATGTGTGTAACATTGTTAATATGCTATTGGAGCGAACCGCTTCAAGAGCCGTCGGAGCAACCTGTGTAACCGACGATGCACTGACCATAAGCAATCCTGAAGGGTTGCCTCAGTCGTTGCCGTCCAAGATGTGATTGGGTTTGGCGTCAATGTCATCGGGATTCTGATGCTGTGGCCCTACAGGAACAATCGGTTGACCGTCCAAATCTATGCCATACTTGCCTTCGCTTTTGCTATTGGTAGCCAAGAGCGGTTCGTTGTGATTAGCCATCGGATAAACCTGGATGGCAGGAGATAGGTAAGTTTGCTTCATTGTAAGGGAGAAAGCCGAAGGGGGCAAGCACCACGTGATGCTCGCTCCAATCGGTTTTGCGTTTTATTGACTATTTATGATATTGTTCATGCGTACGCTTTATTCGTCAAAGACAGTCCAAGTGTCGTTTTTCTTAGCACCTGCTTCAAAATCTGTATCATCGCTTTTCTTGATAGTGGGCTGATAGAACTCAGTTGGATCACCCTTTCCATAATCTAGCACCTCAATGCTATGAGCTATCATCAAGCCATCTAGCTCGATAGCTAGCACGCTAATAGAGGGTGTTATATATTGCTTTTTCATTATCTTTAGTTCTTGTTTTAGTTTACGTTATATCACCTTTATCTTACCACTACCTTCTTTCCGCCTACGATATAGATACCCTTAGCGAGATTTGTGGTAGAGTCTGTACGAACAAGTTGTCCGTTGAGGTTATAGACTTTCTGTGAAGCAAGACGAGCGCTGTTGTCCACTGTCACACCGTCAATAGCGGTCACGTCAGTAGCCTCATCGTCAATCACAACCTGTAACGGCCCCTTTGCTAGCTCATTTTCTTCGTCCACGGTCTCCAACCATCCGCGGAAACCCTTACACTGAGTGGTCACGGTGCGATAGTACCACAGACCATCCGCAGCATTGAGCACATATGAGTAGGCAGGAATGAGGTTGTCATCCGACAACTTAACGAGCGTTCCAACAAACTGCACTTTGACATCGCTTGCATAGGTCTCATCACCTATCTCACCATAGATTTTAGATGAGAAAGATTGGTCAGTATCTAAACCAAACGACATGCCGGCTATGGTATAGCAAGGAGTGCCCTGAGCCAAGGTGACGTCATCCGCAGCCGAGCTTACAACTGCTTGTAACAGTGCTTGTGGTTCTTTGGTTGGCTTGATGATATAGAGCCTAAGAGGCTGGATATCGGTAGTGGTTTCAAAGTAGATGCGGTTGGGATGGATTTCGTCGAGAGCCCCCTTAAACTCAGCCACCTTGGTTCCTGTACCGAATACTGCCGAAATAGCATCACCGGGGAGCTCGATAGGCAGCACGATAGAGTTCCACTGACCGGTCTTCAGCGTACGATGAAGATACACGGTGCTCTTCTTTCCGTTTGTGTAAGCACTATAAGCCTGGGTATTGATATAGTCGACATTCATTTGATCCTCATCGAGCACAACAATATTGTTTTCGCTTTCACCGAGGTAGGTCAGTCTGAACTCGTCCATACAGGTCCATGCTGCGTTATCAGCATCGCTCACTCTTACACCGAAAGAGAGCTCATCAAGACTGCCAGTCTTCTCCTTCACATAGACAGCAACACTGACATCATACGTGTACACGGTCTCGCCACTCACGGTCTTGGTAGTGTTGACTAGCTTCCAACCATCAACATAGGTAGCAGGACGCTGATCTGCGCTGATACGAAGCACATCATTTTCATCATAGTCGGTCAGATCCACCTTCTTCTCGGTAGCGCCGCCCACAGAGGCGAAGAGTTTCACGTTACCCTGTGTAGCCGTGGTGAACACACGCGCCTTCACACTGTACCAACCGGCACGGAACAGATCGTCTACCGTCTGATAGATAGCGCCTTCCACACCGTGAATGTTAGCGGTCCACATACCGCCGTAATACTGCTGAAGATTGTTGCTAGAACCTGTTAGGGTGTCGCCCGTGATGGGATCCACATTATAGTCTTCATTGTTATAGCCACAACCTACATAGTAGTTGTACTGATCTGCTTGGGCTTGAGAGGGGTTTCCTAACGTCTCTTCACCTTCACCGTTCTTACCATAGTATAAACTAGAAACATCAGAACCCTTCTGATACTTCCAATAAGCAATTCCCTCGTCACGACGTGCAAAGTTGTAGTCGTTTATTAAGAATGTTGCTGGAGCGGGAGCAGCGAACGTTGCCTCGCTATCGGAGAAATATTGCTTACGTTCCTTGAGTGTTACCACAATCCACTTGTCGCTGTTATCCGATGGCAAATCGTCACTAGTGAAGGCATTTACCTGGTCGGTGTGGTCGGCAAGCGAGGTCGACTCCTGATTGTAAGCACCTACCATATAATAAGTTGTGCCCGAGGCTCCGTTGCTAATCTGGTACTGCGTAGAGCCATCCGTGGTGGATACTGAGGTAAAGGTATACGCGTTGTAAGATGCTACGTTCTGATCCACATAGTAGTTGAGCATATCATGTGTGATGCCCGAGCTGGTATCCTCACCCGAAAAGGTAAGATAAGAGTTGCTATAAGAGCTAGCCTCGGTCTTGAATATAGTCTTAAGCTTGTACGCTCTGCCACTGGACACAACACTAAAGGGTGTACCCACATCGCTGAGCACAGCTTCCGTACCCCAGTGACCACCACGGCAGAGCCATTGTTTCTTACCCACATTGTAGAGAAACACCGTATTCACCTCGGTGTCTGTAGAACTGGCAGCCGTGCTAATGCTGGTTCCCGTCCATGTCTGCGCCTGAGCCGAGAAGCCAGACAAACAGAGAAGGATCATCATTGCTGACTTGCGCAACGATTGCTTGGTTAAAGCATAAGCCTCACAGGTTTGCTTTAATCGAGCCAAAAGAGATTCGCCAACGGATCTCTTGTCCGTAGATAGATTTTTCATCATCATTGTTAAACTTTTGTCTTAAACGTTTATATTACTCACCTAAACTTTCTTAGTTAAGCGATGCCTCATTAAAGATAATACCACTACGTAGCTTGCCTCTTGCAAAGAGGTGTGCATAGGGATGAGTAATGATGTAGATGATGATGCTTCCTCTATCCCGAGAAAGGTGCTATACCACTCGTTTGTAGATAGATAGCTAGTGGAAAAAATGACGTGAAACGTTTGCTTTAACATAAATAATATGGCGAACATGATGACGTTTTAATAATTTATTGCTACCTTTGCAGCGGTGTAGAGTGCATATACGCATCCATAGCCGTGCCATTGAGGATACATAAGGAGATGCTTAATGGCTATCGTTATTGTTATAGATGCAGCTGCACACCTCTTTGCAAGAGGTATTGCGAAACACACCATCCCAAATACGTTTGTTGGCTTGAAAGATTGCGCTGCCACCTAGGCTCTTAATATAGATCTGGGTGGTACGGATATTGGTGTGTCCAAGCGCTTCTGATATCACTGGCAAGGCTACATGGCTGCGATAAGCAAGGCTTGCCCAGGTGTGGCGTGCCACATACGAGCTGAGCGGACGGCGGATATGCGCCATCGCGGTGAGACGCTTGAGCTGACGATTGTACCATCCCAGCGCCGAGGCATAACGCCGTGTCCCTTGAAGGCTACCATCCTGCGAGGCAAGGATGGGAAAGACATAATCGGTATCTGGCGGAGCAGCTTGACGCTGGTAACGTCTGACGATAACAAGCATGCGCTGATCCATCTTCACACGGAGGGTTTGACCCGTCTTACGGCGTTCATACACCAGGTAGCCATCCGCTATCTGCTCATAGCGCAGACGCGCCACATCCACAAACGGCATTCCCATAGCATAGATGGAAAACAAGAACACGTCACGCACCAACCGCAGAGTGGCATCCGTAGCAGAGATATCCAGCATGCTCAGACGTCGCACATCGTCCGCACCAAGTGCACGCTTGGCTGTGGGCGCATTGCCGGTGAATGCCCCTAGGAAAGGATTGGCACGACGAATGAGGCTGCGCGGGTACACCTTATTATATAACGCGCGTAAGGAACGTAGATAAGCCGAACTGGTGTTGCGTGACACCCGATGGCTGCTGAGCCACTGCTGATAAGCCCGTATAACCTCAGAGGTAACTTGGCGCACATCCAGGTCACTGCCCGAACGGAAGCTGTCAAAGGAGCGCAGCGCCGTGAGATAGTTGCGTATCGTGCTTGGACGACACGCACGACGCTGCTTCCGCACCTGCTTTTGTGCCAAGGCTATGAAGGGATAGCGCAGATGGGGCGTCAAATCGTTATGTGCACGCACACTTGCCTTGCGCTTAAAAGGGAACGAAATAGAAAAACTGAAATGTATTTGCATTGTCTGTAGACTGATTGGTTATCACAATAATAACGCTAAAAAGGCACGTTATTGTCGCAATTATTAATTTAGCAAGACATCACAAAGCCTCAATCGGCTTCCCTTTATGCCCCCATCGTCATCCAAAGGAAGCCCGAATGCAGAGAAAAACAAATTGAAAACAAGGAAAAAATAAATTGATTTTATCCGATTATTAATTTATTTTTCCATACCATACCTACCCTTTCAGGTCGCCAAACCATCCCCATCACATCGCCAAAGGAGCGGTATGAGCGTGTAACGGTTCACCTATAATAGGTAAAACCACAAAAAACGCCATACCACCCTGCCGATATTCGAACGAAATAGTGTAAATTTGCGGAGCAAAAAGCAATCGACCTAACATTGAAATAACTAACATTATACATACAAAATGAAAAAGATCAGAGCCGCCGTAGTGGGTTACGGCAACATCGGACGATACTCAGTGGAGGCACTTGAGGCTGCCAAAGACTTTGAGATAGCCGGCATCGTACGCCGACAGGGTGACAAAGACAAACCATTGGAGCTCACTCCGTATGAGGTGGTGGACGACATCGCCAAGCTAAAGGATGTGGATGTGGCTATCCTCGCCACCCCAACACGTTCTTGCCCCGAATATGCTGAACGCATCGTGGCGCTAGGTATCAACACCGTGGATAGCTTTGACATCCACACAAGCATCCTCGACTATCGTCGTGAGCAGATGGAACACTGCAAGAAATCGGGTCGCGTGAGTGTGATCTCAGCTGGTTGGGATCCTGGAAGCGACTCGGTGGTACGCGTGCTCATGGAGAGCCTTGCGCCCAAAGGTCTGACCTATACCAACTTTGGACCAGGTATGTCTATGGGACACAGCGTGTGTGTACGTTCTAAGAAGGGTGTGAAGAATGCCCTCAGCGTCACCATTCCTCTAGGCGAAGGCATCCATCGCCGTATGGTGTACGTGGAGCTAGAAGATGGTGCAACGCTAGACGAGGTGACCAAGGAGGTCAAAGCCGATCCTTACTTTGCTCATGACGAGACACACGTCTTTGCTGTGACCAGCGTAGACGACGTGCGTGACATGGGACACGGCGTGAACCTGGTGCGCAAGGGTGTAAGCGGACAGACGCCTAACCAGCGCATCGAGTTTAACATGAGCATCAACAACCCTGCCCTCACCGCACAGGTGCTGGTCAACGTGGCTCGCGCCAGCATGCGTCTAGCCCCCGGATGCTACACCATGCCTGAGATCCCTGTGATAGATATGCTACCCGGCACACGCGAAGAGATCGTTGCCACACTGGTTTAAAGCCTCATCGCACAATCCCCTACCCTTACAGCCCAGAGCCTCGCGGCCCTGGGCTGTATCGTTTGTATGGTTTTGGCTAGAATGGATGCACTCTGAAGCAGACCTATGAAAGAAAAATTGTAAAAAAGCTAGAATAGTTTGCCCTTACAACGGATTATCATTAACTTTGTACTCGAAAACACAACAGACCGAATAGCACTATAAATCAGCTAAATATGAAGAAAAGACTATATGCCTGTCTCTTGATAGCAATCACTGTCATCACCTGTGCTGCACACCCTGCAAGCAAAGATACTGCCTATATAGCTAGCAAAGTGGTGATGAGTTATATTCTCGGCTCACGCGAAATGGCGTTGCTCGGCACCACTAGCGACGGATATCAGATATGGGCATACCCCAACGATTCGAAAATGGCATACGAGAAGTATGCCCAATGGACCATTGATGACGGTACCCCTATCTCCCAAAACAATAGAAACGACTTTGTAGCAAACTATAAATGGGAGCTAAACACTGACTTTAATAGCGAATCCACTCGCAGAACAAGCAATGATACCACTGCCAATCACTTCCTTAAGGTCAAGACGCGAACTACGGCTGACTTCTTTACATGGAGCCCACCGAATATACCTTCATTCGCAAAAGAGTTTCAACTTGCAGGAACCATCACGCCATATGTCGCTGATATCAATATAGAAGAAGACGAAATGCACATCACACACCAAGTGGCGATGAATTATACAGGTTTTGACGGAAACATTTTCGACTATGCACGTATCGAATATAGCTTCGATCAGGGAAGCACATGGCAACTAGTAGATTCTTTTCTACCCCCTACTAGTTCAACACCCGTGAGATTTACAGGTGAGCATCGCCTAGTGCGCTATCGTGCCACTCTCTTTCCTATGAGTTATTTCAAGCCTGTTTTGGAAAAGGATAGTTTTGTCTGCGAAAGCGAGGACTTTGAGCTCCATCCTGCGCCCTACAATGCTAGCAAAGTAATCATGAACACTGGCAACCCTGGAACCGATGTTTACATGACCTACCTCGGCAAGACCAAGATGGGTTATCAGATATGGGCATGTCAAGGAATAGACTCGCACAGATACACCTATTGGAAAATAGACAATGGGCAGAAGCTCTCGTTATCTATCGGCGACTTCTATAGCAACACCGACTACACCCTCATGACCGACTACAATAGCGGCAACTATCGAGACATACCACACGGAAGCGCACATTACCATTATATCAAGGTGAAAGGGAAGGAAGCTGCCGACTACTGCACATGGTATGGAGACAAAACGTTTCATCCTTATAGCTTCTACGTATTTGCCGACATCACGCTAAAACCCGTAAGCGATTTCTTTATCAGCGAGACCAAGACTGGGGTGCAACAAGACCTCTCCTACACCATTGACGATGTAAATGGGGAGATGATAAACTATGTCTTGATAGAAGCAAGCTACAACCAGGGACAATCGTGGACAGAGATATATCGGTCAGCAGATGATACATTTACTAAGGGATCTCTATCCTTCAGCAACACATTGACAGCTAATCTTACTGGTGAAGGCGACTCTGTGCGTTACCGCCTTAGGCTCTATCCGAAGGATGGTTATAAGACGCTAACCAGAGATGGATACTGGACATACGAAACAGAAAACTTCCTTATAACCATACCCGATGACGACATCGACATCACTGCAAATGCCATAGACCGCACAGCATATACCGACAACGAAGCTACAAACAAACGCACCTACACGGCTAACATCTCATGGAATGTGCCAAACAAGAAGACTGACTGGATTTACTCACTCAACTTCAAGTATAGCACAGACAATGGCAACACATGGATGAACACCGACAATAGCTACGATACCAACGGCACGTTAGACGTAAAAGTACCAGCAGGATACACACACTATCTGTTGAGCGTGGATTTACACCTCAAAAGCAAGTTGCTAGACATTCCCGCCTTACATCGCAGCATCATTGCTTCTGACACTCTCATCGTCACCTACAAGCCAGCCGTTACCTCTTTTACAATAGATAGCTGTATCGCCATAAGCGACAATGGGCAGTTGCGTTCAGTGACATGCAACTATACGCTCAACGAAGACTTGTGGCAGCTACGTGATTATGCGGTAATTTCTTATTCGTACGACAACGGCAAAACATGGAATGCTACTAAACAATTTTTTCCCAACAAATCGGGTAACCGCACATTGATAATCGACACATCACGCGGACAATGTCGTTTACGACTTGAAGTAGCATCACGCACCGATGACATTGACAAGTTTTGCTCTGCCGAGACACCTGACCTCACTTTTTAAACAATTACAACGTAAATGAAGATAAGGATACATATGTTCTGTTTGGCAGTAGCAATGACATGTTGCTGTCTCAATATCGTGGGCCAAACGGCATTCGATGCCTCCAGAGTACAAACCAACGCAATTGGTGAAATACAAGATCTCTACCTACTTGGGGAAAACGAATACGGTCAGCAGATTTGGTACAACAATGTACCATCAAAATATATATTTGGATTTGCCGACATACGATATATCAATGGTACTGATAAAGAATTGCTGAACGCAGACTATAGTCGGACACGACACAACGGACACGATGCCAATTCAGCTAGAACAGCAATAATGAACATCTTTTTTAAAAGGACTACACATGGAATTGGCGGTTCGGGGTTAACTGCTGATGTATGCCTTGTAGTGGTCGGAGAAACCCATGCTTGGAGCAAATTGATGTTTTTCGATAAGTCACACATGGATAAAATCAATGACTGTATCGACAACGGAATACGTCTGTATGCAATAACAGAGCTAGTTGCAGAAGACCCCGTGTTGGATGAAACGAAGGTCCAATACACCCAATCCTTGAAATGGAACGTGAGTCCAATCACTGACTCTACGCTTCAGAAGGTCGACATCATGGCAAGCTACAACAGCGGAAAGAGTTGGAATGTAGTGCATACCAGCAATCATTGTTGCGATAGCATTACCTTACAGATTCCACGCACTACGTCCAACGTACAGTATAAAGCCGTAGCGAGCATCAGGGAAAAGTTTAAGTTTTACTTTATGGACAATCTATCGCAACTCACAAGCAAAACTTCTGACTACACAATAAAACGTCATGCCATGCCTATCGTAATGAGCGTAGACGACATACGGAAAGACTTCACCAATGCAAAATATCTCACAGATAGGTCATACTCGCCTAAGGTAACATGGAAAATGGACGAAAATTTTGCCGAAGCATTCGGTAGTGGCGTGATTGAATGTTGCCCCTACAACACGGGAAACCACTGGCAGAAACTAGCAGACATAACCTCGGCAAGCGGATCACAGACGGTCAACGTGCCAGTGTGTAGCGATAGCTTACTCTTTAGGATAATCGTGAAGCCTAAGAGCGTCATGAAGCAATTTGACGACAGCACTACCACTACGTTGCTTGCCACATCAACATCCGCTCCTGCATTCACCCATATTGCCCTTGAAGAGTCGCTAGACAACTGTTTCGATGCCGAAACTAACAGATTAACGCCTACACTGACTTACGCCATGAACGATGACCTGTATCAAACACGCGTAGGAGCTGCGTACATCTATTATTGTACCGACTTCAACGAGACTTGGAAGCTAGCGCATACCATCAATAATCCCCAACAGAAAGACAATATACAAATCTCAATTCCCGCAAACGCATCCTTCTATAAGTTTCGTATATTCATGGCAAACATGAGTAACAACGACATCGCAACAAACGAGATTGTCTATGGTCCTAAATCCTACTCAGAAACTCTTGTGCTTGATGACACTACCGCCTATCAAGCCATGAATAGTTACGACAGAGAGGTTAAGGTGCTACGGTCGTTCTCCAATGGAAGGATAGGTACCATATGCCTACCTTTTGCACTCACCGCTGACCAAATGACTGCAGGCTTTGGCACTGAAGCAGAGGTCTACGAATACACCAACCTCACAGGAATAGTTATGAACTTCAGCAAGGTAGAGAGCATGGAGGCAGGTAAGCCTTATCTTGTACAGACCGCGGAGGACAAAGACTATCTTGTCTTTAACAATGTGTACATAGACGATGAGACCCAGCCACTGCCATCAGACATCAGCACAGACTATATCTTTACAGGAACCTTCAGTCCCTATTTGATGAAGGGTGACCGCACCGAACTATTCCTTGCCGCCGACGGCAAACTCAAGTATCCATCTTCCACAAATGGTCAAGCCAACCATTTGCGTGGATACCGAGCCTTCTTCCAGATAAATAACAACACCGCCGATGAGACCAAAATCAATCTTAATGGAGAGGTAACAAGCGTCTCTCGCCCCATTGCCGATGTCAATTGTTCTACCAAGATATACAATCTCAACGGACAATGTGTGGGCAATAACCTCAACAATATGCCTAAGGGAGTGTATATTATAAACGGAAAGAAGATTGTGAAATAAGTTTTCAGCACACGCGAAGAGATCGTTGCCACACTGGTTTAAAGCCTCATCGCACAATCCCCTACCCTTATAGCCCAGAGCCTCGCGGCCCTGGGCTGTGTCGTTTACGCCACACAAGCTCCCCCAATCTGTCCCAAAGGTATGCAGATAGGAAGCGAATCGTAGACAAAAACGGGAATTAAGAGAATATCAGACGTAAAAAGTTGCAGTTTCAAAGAAATCTCCTTAACTTTGAAGCAGAATCTCAACATCAAGCGAAATAACATTATAAATCATACAAATATGAAGAACAAATACTTCCGAATGATGGGAATGGCATGCACGGCAGCACTCGCGCTGAGCGCCACACCAGCCCTAGCCGATGAAGACCCCACCTACATCACCGCTCAACCCGAAGGTACGTGCTACAATCTGTACCGCCACTCCACTGGCTTTGAGTCGTTCTATTACAACGCTATCGACCATAGCAGCGACGGTGACTGGACCCGCCTAGTGGTGGCAGAGGACGGAGCAGTGTATCTAGAGAACCCGCTCAACTCGTTCTACACCCGTAGCTGGCTCAAGGGATATAAGGCTGAGGGTGACACCGTGGTGTTTCATCTACCCCAGGCCATCTATCGTGAGGAGTACAACGGCGTAGTGGCATACGGCTACGCTTACCGGATGAAGCCCACTAGCGATGGTTACAACTATGAGGTAGATGACCAAAGCCAAGACCTCAAATATGTCTTGCGCAACGACTCGCTCGTCAAGGTGGACGAGGATATGCTCGGTGTGACAACGGAAAGTGGTGCATGGATAGGCTACGGCGAGTTGACGTCAGCGAACCGCGTGGTGGAAAACAGCACCTTACAGCCTTCAAGCACAGCCAAGGTGCAAGATGCGCTGATGCTATACCAATACGGCACGGCTGCAAAACAATATCCCGTAAAGGTGGCTTATGATGGCAACGACGTGTATCTAGGCAACCTCACCACCAACATGCAGGGCTTCTGGATGAAAGGAACGCTCAAGGATGGCGTGGCTACGTTTGACGCCAAGAACTATCTAGGCATCGATAGCATCACACGCACCTACATCTATGCTTGCAATGCCAATATTGAGACAGAGGAAGATCCGTATAGCGGCACTTACCTCACACCTAGTTTCCTAGACGAACCCATCACCTTCACCTACAACGAAAGCGATGGCACACTCTTCTTCCGTGGCAACATCATCATCAACAAGGGTTGCAACGAGACCAAACCATCCTATACCTACGACACATACCAGCACCCTCAGATCACACCTACTGTGATGACGGCTGGCACACCGTACCCTCCGATCTTCACCAACTATATGCCTTTCGGCCCATCACCCTACGGAGGCAGTGACGGCGGTATCGAGTTTAAGATCAGCTACTATGATACGGATGGCAATTATCTCAACCCCAACAACCTCTACTACAACGTTTACTTTGATGGTAACCTCAAGACCTTCACGCCAGACGAGTACACTGACCTAACAAGCGAGATGACTGACGTGCCTTACGCCTACAAGGATCGTGACTTTGAGATAGTGGACGAGAACACACGCAGAGTCTACTTCTATACCGATGTGCAACATTTCGGAGTGGAAGCGTTCTACATTGATGGTGACACACGTCTAGGTTCGGGCATCACTACGTATGATGTGAACGTGGACGGCATAGATAGCAACATCGCCAAGGATAAGCAAATCACAAGCGTAACCTTCACAGACCTCTCCGGTCGCACCATCGAGAAGCCTGGCAAGGGTGTCTATCTGCGCACCATACACTATGCTGACGGCACCAAAACGACCAGCAAATACGTCCAGCGCCGCTAAACGGAGACGATAATATAACCAAGAAAGAAAGCCATTTCGCTCGGGATCACACCCTAACGGAATGGCTTTCTTCTATGATTAGACCTTAGGCCTACTTCATATTGATGATGATGGTCACCTCAACAAACGGCACATAAGACCTGCTTTGATACTTGATCATATACACGCGATTGCTCTTGGCACCTGGCACAGCAAAGATCACGGTGGTGTAACCGCCTTCTTGCTTACGCGTAACGCTGTGATGGGATGCCTCAGCGTTAAATCCTTCTATGAGATGCTTACTCACGGTGCTGGTCATAGAGAGCTTCTTGACCACCTTTTCCACAGCGCGCGTAGAGGGATTGCGCTGCACCACGGTGGTGAATGTCGCTTCACCAACAGTGGAGTAACGTTGCACCATATCGTCAATCTTGTTCTGTGCATGTAGAGCAAGAGGTAGGAAGAGCATCGAGAGAAGCGTTATCAATATATATCTGTTCATGGTTTACTGGTTTAGCATTTCTTCTATGAGTTGGCGTTGAGCTGGATCGTCCACGTTGCTGAGCACTTCTTGTTCAGCTTGCTCTATGTGTGAGGAGGCTTGAACGGTCTGTTCGGCTTTCTGCGCTTCGGCTAGCACATGACTGATGGTGTCCTGTATCTGGCGCAGATTGTCGTTGCGTTCACCATTAACGATGACGTAGCTACCGTCATACGTAGCTGCAAGTAGTCGCTCCTCATACTGATGGTATCCCCATCGTCCCACCATGACGAGCAGCAACACCGCGGCAGCCACCGCAATCCATCTACGATAACGTGTGAAAAGGCTCTGTCGTGCTGGTGCTTCGGGTGCAGCGATGGTGGGTGTAGGCGCTATGGCATCGACATCGTGGCTCTGAGGCATCGTGGCTAGGTCACGAAAGAAAGGCGCATAGGCTTGCAGGTCACTCGGAATCGTCTCTTGAGCAAAGAAAGCATAGAGCTGCTGTTCCTCTTCCAAGGTGGTTTCGCCCTGTAAGAATCGTTCTATCAACTGATGGATGGATGAGTAGTGGGTCATAATGGGTTATGGATAAATGAACGAGGAGAATCTATCTGCATGAAGGCTGAGCCTGATATTGTTGGAGGATGGACTGACGCGCCCGGCTGATAGCCTTCCGCACGGCAGCCTCAGAGGAACCTGTGATGGCGGAGATATCGGCGTATGACATCTGCTCAATGTGTCGCAGACGAAACAAGGTCTGCTGCATGGATGGCAAATGGTCAACGAGTTGCATCACGCGGAGGTAGCGATCGTCGTCAGAGGGTACGTCTGCTGCAAGCGAAGCAAGGGCGGTGACGTCCACTTGGGGATGGCGACGGCGAATGGTATCGATAGAGAGGTTGCGCACCAACACTTGGGCAAACGCTTGAATGGGCAACTGAAGCGTGTCACGGATCTGCCATAACCTAAGCAAAGCATCTTGGACAACGTCCTCGGCTGCTTGAGGGTCATGGAGATAGCGCTGTGCGGTGAGAGCCAAAGCTGGTCGCAGAGCAGCTACTTCGCGTGAGAATTCGGTTTCGCTCATGTGTGGTGACTGGATGAGTAACGATTTATGGGTGAGCGCACTTAATAGTTGTTGAGCCCAGAGGTATCTATCTGGGACACACCCGAAGCATGGATCTCGGTGTGATCGGCTGCACCAGTGAGCGTGACATTGGCTGTTCCGCTATTGGTTGCGGTAAGCGTGTCGCAGTCGGTATGGAGCTTCACTGCTCCCACACCGCTATTGTTGATGGTAGCTTTTGAGCCTTTGAAGGACATATTCACCGTAGAGGCACCATTCGACTGAACCCGAAGCTTATCGCCAGAGACCTCTGCGGTGACAGTGGACACTCCTGACACATCTAGACGCGTATCATCGCAACACACCTTGCCCAACTTTACCGACCCCACGCCGGCTATATCCAATGCCAAGTGAGGCGTGGTGATAGCGTCGGAGGTGAACGTGCAAGTGCCAGCGATATTGATTGAGGTGAGTGAAGGAGCGGTAACGAAAACCTCAAAGTGCTCTTGCCCGCTTTGTGTCTGTTTCTTGTTTCGGATAACAAGGGTGCCATTATCTACCTTTACTTCCTTACTGGCAATTTCTGCTTCGGTTCCTTTGACCCTCACGGCACACTCCTTGCCTTGCGTGAAGTGGACAACGGCAGAGCCATAACACTTGATTCCGGTGAACGTTCCGAGGGAAAGAGAGCGCACAACCGTCTCACGTGATCCTTGCGCATAGCTATATAGATCATCCACATCATTGTCGGTAGTAATCGTAACGGTGTTAGTGGATGGCGTACCGCTGCGCCGGATGATGGTGGTAGGCGCTTCGCCAGCGTGCATAGTGGTCACTGTGGTGACCTCAGAGCTAACCACGTTATCGTCACCGATGCTTCCTGTTGACTCTACTGGATAACTTTCAGATGGTGTGAGCGCTGCATAGGACGACAGGTCATCTGTGGCAGAATTCACACTAAGGCTGCATCCCTTACCATTATAGGTATAGCTGCCTTGACCTTTCTTATAGATAAAGATCTCGGCTTCGCCCATGGAGTGGCTTCGGGACTTGTCTGACTGGATGTAAAGGACGCCATTAGACACACGAAGTTTCAGATGGTCAAGGTATTTCTGCGATGCACGCACCACCACGCGGGGTTTTTGACCTTCAATCACCTTGATGGTGGCATAGGAAAGGGTAAGGCTTAGATCGGTAAAACTACCACAAGCATACTCTCGGCAGACCATCGGCTTAGCCTTGTTGACACCTGTCGGCGCAGGTACAGCGGCTATTGGCTGCATTGCCGAAGCCTTGGCAGGCATCAAGCTCAGTCCCACAAGGGAGAGCGATAGGATGGATGATATGATATTCTTCATAATCTTGAAATAGAATAGTTGTTCAATCGTTTTATTATCTATACGCAACAACTAGACGATTTGTGACCAGAAATCAAAAGTTTTTTTTGTTTTGGTCAGCATAAGGAGCATTTTGTGTTGATACAAAGATACGATTATTATCCATGAAAAAAGACCTTCCACGACATCAATCGTCGTAGAAGGCCTAAGAGATAGGGAAAGTCCCTTATATTAAAGGTCTATAAGGTTCTTATTCGGGGAATCCGTCTACCCAGTCGAAGGTGAAGAACGGAGCCATAACATAGATACTGCTGCCACTGAGGAGGAGCGCATTGACGGTGATGGTGGTACCATCCACGGTAGCGTTACAGTAGTCGCCGTAGCGGGTAGCATCCCAATAGAGCTCATAACCAATCACCTCATCGCTTTCATCAAGGTCATAGCTGCCGTCTTCCATGGTGAAGGTGCCATTCTGGAAGGTAAACTCAATGTTACCACCAGTAGGAAGAACCTCTTCTCCCGCATCCTCACAAAGAACTGCGTATGGCTGTACAAAGCGGTAGAGCGATGTGCCTTCAGCCTTCTGAACGTACACGGTCGATGGGCCTAAGCCAAAGACTGCATCGGTGAACGATCCATATCCTGCATCAACCCAGTTGTAGTCGCGCTTGATGGTGACCTTGAGGGTGTCATCACCATAGTTGAAACCAGCACCGCTAGGAAGGGTGAAGGTGAGCGTAACGCTCTCGCCCAGCTGCAAGTCGGTAGTAACAGGAACTGCCTTTGATGTCTCGCCAGCAGCGAAAGATACGTTAGGATTGAATGTCACACCATCGTTGTCACATGACACCGTGATGTCCTGTGCTGCAGAAGCATCTGAACGACCTACATTCAGAGCGAAGGTCTGCTTGTCATCGGGCAAGAAAGTGTAGCTGCTTGCACTTGTATAAAGATATGCTCCAGCCTCTTTCTCTGCGGGAGTGTAGTCCTCATCACCTGCTGTACAACCTGTAAAGAGCAATACCACCAGCGTAAGGAATGCCAATAAACTGTATTTCTTCATATTGATTCTTTCTTTTCTGCCTACCGCTTCGAGCCTACCGGGTGCCTTATATATATAAGGTGGAGACCCGAAGCGTAGGAATGGGTTTATAATCTGTGATTAGAAGAGAACTATTAGTCTTCGTCAGCCACTGGTGTAGGCTTAGAAACAGATGGGTTATTCTGCTCTTCTGAAATCTGCTTGTTATACTGAATCTCGGTGTAAGGGAGAGGCCAGATAGCTGTGTAGCTATTAGATGGGATGTTGTAGCAGTAAGAAGCCTCAAAGCCACCGCCTCTACGGTCGAAGTCTTTGTTCAGACGTACATAGTCGAACCAGATCAATCCCTCACCCCAAAGCTCGATACGACGCTGCTGGAACACCTCGTTCTGTACATCGGTGCCGCTTGAAGCACGGAACGAATAGGCAGGATCGCGGTATGTGCGAACAAAGTTGACAAGAGTGTTGACACCATCCTGCACATTGCCTGCCATAGCTTGAGCCTCAGCCTTGATATAATACATCTCCTCGATACGCATCAAAGGAATGTCGCTAGCGTTGGTCGACTGACCTACAACGTTCTTGTAAGGAGCATATTTGACCTGGAGATAAGGCACATAGCCGGTTGCTGTGGGATCGCCATTGTAGCTATCTACGTATGCCTGCTGCTCGCTGGTAAGGGTTGCGCCTACGTTGTTAGCGTCACAGAACCAGTACTTACGACGGTCAGAGGAAGGAATAGCGTTGTAAAGCTTCTTGTTGCAACCACGAGCGCAGCCTGCAGAGGCATAGCCGTAGCAGAGAGAACCCATGTGTGAAGGGAAGTTGACGATACCACTCTGTACCACATCATCGGTCTCAGCAATCTTGATACCCCAAAGCCAGTCGTTCTCGTCAATGCTATTGAATGAAGGAACACCTGTCTCAGAGAGCGACTTAGGTGTGGCGCCGCTATTATTGATTACATATTCGGCGTCAGCTGCTGCGTTGGCCCACTGGTTCATCACGAGGTAAACACGTGCGCGGATACCATGTGCCACACTGCTATTGACATAACGCTTGTCCGAACGCTTGATGCCAGAGGCGTCAAGGAGGTTGATAGCCTTTGTCAGGTCAGAGAGGATGTGCTCATACATCTTATCCATTGGCTCACGAGGGCAACCATCTGAAGCCACTTCGGTAGCATTGGCCTCGGTGATATAAGGCACCGTACCGGTGGTTGAAGGATCTACCTGTGAGTAAGTCTTCTGATAGATCTGTGTGAGCTGGAAGTAGTCGAAGGCACGGAAGGTCAGTGCCTGAGCCATATAGTACTGGATCTGAGGATCGGTTGAGGTCGAATCGACAGTCTGTAGCACTGAGTTGGCAGAGAAAATCTGCTTGTAAAGCGTACCCCAAATCTCTACATTGTTACGATAGGTGTTGGTCACATTGTCGTAAGTGTATGAGTAACCGAACCAGTTGTAACCATTATCGCGTGACACCAGGTCTACACCGCGGTGCTCTAGGTGGAGCATAATGGATGGGTAGCCGAAGTCGGAGTGCTGCGAAGAGAAGTTGGCCATGTATTGTGAGAAGTTGGCTGCGATACCTGCCACACCTGCTTCAAGACGATCTGGGTTCTCTTCCGCTGTCTGCTTCTTCTGATCGCTGGTAACATTGCTACCCAGCGGCTCGCTATCCATACAGCCAGTAAGCATTGCTGTGCTTGCGAAGAGCAAGGGTGTACCTGCCAAAAGGATATATTTCTTTATATTCATAATTATTTTCTCCTATGTGTTAAGTAATTGAACGGATGTTATTAGAACACAATCTTGATACCACCTGAGATGGTACGACGTGATGTGTACCAGCTGGTAGAAGCCATGGTGTAGCTCAAACGTGGGTCAAGACCTTGACGAGCTGAGAACAATGCGAGGTTCTCTGCAGAACCGAAGATACGCAAGCTCTCGATACCGAGGTTCTTTGTCCATGACAATGGGAGAGTGTAACCAATGGTGAGGTTGTCGATAGAGAAGTAGTCGGAGCTGATGAGCCAACGATCTGAGGTGCTGTTGGCATAGCTATCCTGTACGTCTACACGTGGGATATTAGAGGTAGTGTTCTCTGGTGTCCATGCGTTGAGGATATCCTGGTGCCAGTTCTGACCAGGGCTGAAGGCTGTACCACCTGTAGCCATGAGGTCTTGATAACCTGCATCGTAGATACGTCCGCCAAGCTGGAAGCTGGTTTGGAAGGCAAAGTCGAAGCCTTTCCACTTCAATGTGGTACCAAGACCACCGAAGAACTTAGGCAACAAGCTGCCCGACTCCTTACGATTGTAGTTGTAAGCGTTGCTCCAGTCGGTTGTTGATTCCTCAATGTAGTCGCCATTTGCGTCCTTTACAGGTGAACCGTCCTCATCTACCTTTACACCAGTGTAGAGAGCGAGTCCGGTTTCAGGATCTACGCCTTCATAGTGGGTGAGGTACATGTTATAGATACTTTCGCCTTCGCGATAGATGTAAGAACCATTGACATAACGTCCGTTGTCATAATCGGCACTGAGGCTCTTGATACGGTTCTTCTGGAATGTACCGTTGAAGTTGACAGCCCATGTAAGGTCGTGCTTCTGGATGATGTTATAGTTGGCTTCAAACTCAAGACCGTAGTTCTGTACGGTACCTGCGTTGACATAGATGTAGCTATAACCATTAGAGAGGGATACGTTCTTACGATCGAGCAGGTTGCTTGTAGCACGATAGTAGAAGTCCACTGCACCTGTCAGACGTCCTTTGAAGAAAGAGTAGTCCACACCAAAGTCGAAGGCGTTAGTCTTCTCCCACTTCAGATCAGCATTACCTTTATAAGCTAGTGTACCATCGGTGAACACACCATCAGCACCACTTACGGTGTACTGGTCAGCATAAGCATACCATGTAGCATAAGAAGGTGAGCTCCAAGCAAGACTCATGTTGTGGTTGTCGTTACCTGTCTGACCGAATGATGCACGCACCTTGAGCTGGTCAACAGCGTCCACTTCCTGTAGCCAAGCTTCTTTCTTGAGGTTCCAACCCAAACCAAAGTTGTAGAAGTCGCCCCAACGATTGTCCTTAGCGAAGGCTGATGTGCCATCGTGACGATAACCAAAGTTGACAAAGAAACGGTTGTCATAGTTGTAGTTGCCACTGAAGAAGAAACCAGCAGTCATATACTCGTTCACCGAACCTGAACCAAACTTGTTGTCAATGGTGTTACCCACGGTGTAGTCGCCACGACGATAAAGGTTCTGTCCGTATGCATAGAAGTCCTCTACCTTGAGGCGATAGCCTTCAAAACCAGCAGTAAGGTCGAGGTTGTTCAGACCGAAGCTGTTGTTATACTTGAGCAAGTACTGATGCGTGAGGGCTGTGGTACGTGTCTGTTCCTGTGTGTTCGCACCACCATAGTTGGCCGACTGACCATAGTTAGCATTCGATGAAGAATGAAGGATGGTGTTGTTAGAGTTCAGACCAAGGCGTGCGGTGAAGGTGAAACCATGTGTAAGGTCGAGCTTAGCATACCAGTTGCCGCTGAAGATGTCCATAGAGTACTCACGAGAGTTGTAAGTGAGGTCAGCAAGCGGGTTGGCCATGCTCATCCATTGGCGTGATCCTGCACTGTACACGCCATCTCCATAGTCGTATACTGGAGTGCCGAGGTTGTTGTCATACATGATTGATCCATCTGCATTGCGGATATACAATGGGAAGATAGGAGCGATATTGTTGGCAATAAAGAATGCGTTGCCTGATGAATTAGAATAGTCTTCGTCCTGCTCAGATGGTGAATAGCTATTGGTATGTGTATAGCTGAGGTTGGTTCCAACGGTCAACCAGTCGCGTACCTTATAATCTACGTTGGTACGTGTGGTGAAACGCTTGAATCCTGAGCCCTTGATGGTACCTTCATCATCAAGATAACCGAAAGAGCTGAAGTAGTTGATGCGGTCAGTTGCACCCGAGATAGATGCGTTATACTCCTGGCGCAAGGTATTCTGGAAGGTTGCATCAGCCCAGTTGTCAGGTGTATAGTAGTTGGTTCCGTCGCTATATCCAAGGGTAGCCTCGGGGTTGAGCTTACCGTTTTTGCCGATCAGGTACTGACCATTAGGCACGGTATAGATCTTATAACCGGTACGACTGAGCACATCAGCATTGGCGAGCTGCCACAATTGGGTGTCGCTATAGTTGGCTGTGCTGTTATACTTGTAACCATTATAGTAACCTTGATACAATGTCTCATAGTAAGTAGCGGCATTGCCAAGCACCTTATAGTTGGGCACCTCACGGCTTACAGAACCCCATTTAGCGTCAACAGAGATCTTAGCCTTACCTTCCTTACCTTTCTTAGTGGTGATCATCACCACACCATTGGCACCACGTGAACCATACAATGAGGTAGACACGGCGTCCTTGAGCACGTTGATGCTCTCGATATCATTGGTGTTGATGCTTGACAGGTCACCATCGAAGGGCACACCGTCCACAACATAGAGAGGTGCGGTCACACCATTGATACTACTGATACCACGCACACGCACAGCTAGGTCTTGTCCTGGCTGACCATTAGTGGCACGTGTCTGCACACCTGACATGGTACCGGTAAGTGCAGAAGATACATTGGACATCTGACGGTCCTCGAGTTTCTCAGCTTTGATTTCTGAAGCGGCACCCGTATAAGCCGATTTCTTAGTGGTTCCGTAAGCTACCACCATCACCTCATCGAGCTCATTACCATCGGTATGAAGCACAACGTGTAGGTTGCGAGCTGCCTTGACAGTCTCGCTCTTCATTCCAATGTAGCTTACCTCGAGCGAAGCACCAGGCTTCTGAACGGAGATGCTAAACTTACCATCAAGATCGGTCACAGTGCCCGTGTGTGTTCCGGCAACCTTAACGGCTGCACCTACCACGGGATCACCCTGTTCGTCAACGATGGTACCGGTAACTTCTGTTTGTGCCTTAGCTCCTCCTATACCTAGAAAGAGAACGGCCAATAACATAATGATTTGCTTTCCCATAAACAATCTTTATTAAACTTAACTAAAAAAATAACTCTCTATGTTGCTTCGGAGGCTCGATAGCCATCCATTAAAGACGTATTATTATACCTATTATATATAACGAATCGCTTCGTTTAAGCAATCTATGCTTACAAAATTAAAGTGCTTGGTTGCAAAAATAGATATTTTTATTTTTAAGGAAAAGAAAAAATACATATTATTTATAATTTTAACACTCTCCGTTACACATCCCTTTGATTTTCGGTATAAATACGCAAATTCTCCATTTTTAAACACATTTTAACATCAAAGCATAACAATTGGTTTGTATAAAGTTTTCAATAGCATTACAATGGGCGCATTGGCACAAAATAATAATGGGATTCGGACCATGTCCAAATCCCATTATTGACATATCTCCCGCTACCAGTCGGTTGATACAAGTCTTGATTTTTAGCGGTAGCAGAGTAACTTTGATACACCATTACTTAGCCACGCTTATACCAAACCTCATCTTGTAGCGATGACGGAGGCCCTGTTTAAAAACTCATTTCTATATTTGTGTTTTCATTGCAACACCCCTTTTCCTATCAATATTCGATCTTGTCGCTCGTGCTCATCCACTCCTTGAAGGGCTCAAGCGCCTCATCGTGCATCATGGTTTCGGTGGGAAGTTGGCGCTCATGTATCTCAAGCGGCAGCTCTTTGTAGATAAACGCATCATCAAAACCAGCCTTGGCTGCATCTATCTTTGTGCCCGCAAAATATAAATGGCTAAGGTGTGCCCAATAGATAGCACCTAGACACATGGGACAAGGTTCACAAGACGAATAGATCTCACACCCTTCCAGGTCAAAGGTCTCTAACTTTCGGCATGCCGCACGGATGGCTTGTACCTCAGCATGAGCCGTGGGGTCGTGCTGAGAGGTGACGCGATTGACACCCTCGGCGATGATCTGCCCATCCTTAACTATCACTGCCCCGAAAGGGCCTCCGCCATTTTTCACATTATCTACAGCCAAAGCAATGGCCCGTCGCATATAAAATTCTTTTTCCATTGTATTCTGTTTTAATCTAATCTATACATTATTATATAATGCAAAGGTAGAAAATAATCCGAGGTAGACAAATGTTCATGGGTCTTTTTGGAACTTTTTCACATGCTTTGAGGTTATTCCACGAAAGCCGTCAAACAGGAATCAACGTACGTTGGATGCTTCCTTACGATGCGTTTGCAGTTGTCTTACAAGCCAACGGAGGCGCTATCGGGATAGAAATCAAATTGATTTTCCAAGAAAAATAAATTGATTTTCGTCTAAAATTAATTTATTTTTCACTCACATACCAGCCCTTTCACCACACCAAACGTGCTCCGTCGGCCTGTCAAACCATAGCGGACAGAATGGCGGAGAAGCTATATCGCCATGCAAGATGGTTGCCACATAATCAATGACGCCCAGCTCTTGAGCATGCTCGAGCCAGGCGTCACCTTGTGTATAATTTCAAAAAATACCATAACATGGTCTTACTGCTTAAAGATGAAGCGTGCCAAACCATAGACGTAACGGCGGAAACCGGGCTGATAAGCTAGCAAGCGGTCAAACCATCCGATGTGCTTGCCCACCAAGCGCACCACCGTGCCTACATAGACCATAGCGAAGAGGGTACCGATACCTACGATATACCACTGCCATGAACCAAAGAAGATGAACGAGAACACCACGGCTAGCGTCACCATCGAGATGTCAACGATGATCTTTGCCTTATGGAACGGGATGTCCGATACCTTTGTGATGGCCACGGGGAAGCCCTCACCTGGCATCGTCACCGAACCGCAGCGCACCTCAAACGAGATACCCAGTCCGAGAACCGTGCAACCGGCAATCTGCACAATGGCTTTGGTGAGCAACGATGTGGGAACGACCCATGAGGTGAGCAACATGTTGACATCAATCAGCGTACCAAAGACGAAACCCACCAAGAGCTGAAACAACTGCACCAACTCAAACTGGCGGCGCAACACCGCAATCTGCCCCAACACCAAGATACCATTCATGATATAGGTGTACTGGCCTATCGTCAAGCTCGGGATAGCCGCAAAACGCTTGCCCGCCGTCTCAAAGACATAAGGAATGGTACTGATCACACTAGACCCTAGCATGCTTCGCACACACAAAGCCACGCCAAAGGTCATGACAAACAATGATACAAGCAACAAGATATGTTGCCAGAGAAATGAGACAATCTGTTCTTTCTTAGTCATAAAGCTATGTTATCCTTTTTGCAAAGATACGCATTTTTTTTGACTTTTTGGCATTTTCAGCCCCGGAACCCACTTCCCCACCCTCATTTCTTGACAATATGACACCTAAAACCACCTTTTACACATAGAAAAAGGCGCAAATGGAATGACCACTTGCGCCCCTATGGGTTATAGAACGATTCTAAAGCGAATAGGCATCGTTACTCATAGAGCTTCACCTCGCTGATACATGGGTAGTTGTATTCGGATCCGTAATAGACGCCGTAATAGCAATCTAGCACGCGAAGCTTGACATATCGGCATGGCACTGCCGAATAGAAGCAGAATGGGATATCCTTGTTGCTATAGCTAAACTGCTCGTTCTGCACCTCGCCACCGGTTTGGCTGGTCCACTCGCTACCGTCGGTGCTGGTCAGGATCTCCACCGTCATAGGCGTATATCCCCACGAATAACCAAACTTGAACGAGAGCGCACCCACGTTCTGTGGCTGATCAAAGGTGAAGAGCACCTCAAACGCACCCCCATCATAAGGCATATAGTAGGAGCTGGTGTTGTCATCGCTCAGGTCGGTTGTGGTTTCGCCATCGATGCTCACGCTATAGGTGCTGTAAGCCAAAGGCGTGTGCGTGGATAGCTCCGCGCTGCTCTGCCCTTTATAGTTGGTCACCACCTTGGTGAACACCTGATAGTAGGCATTATGATCGCTGCCTAGAGCCACATCCGTGCTACCGCTCACGCTCTGAAGCGTCAATGCTGACACCGCTTTACCGGTGAACGACCGTAGCGCCTCGCTCTCGGGAGCAACATAACGCACTGGCTCGGTGCTAACGGTAGCACCCGCGGGGATGGTCACGGTGCCATTGAGCACCTTTAGCGTACCTACGGGAAGCGCGGTAGCCTCAGCGTCATAAGCCGTGGCAGCCTCCTCGCTCTCAGCTACCGTCACGGTGATGTCGGTGGAGAGCGGTTGGGTCAGATGAACATAAAACTGACAGGTGTCAGGACTGTAAATCAGCTCGACAGGTGTCTGCAAGATCTTAGCCGACGAGGTGTTCGTAGGCGTTGCAATCTCGTTGATATATACCTTTGCGCCATACGTTTCGGCGTCAACCGGGTGCAGAGGCGTACCCACCTCGGGCTCGCTTTGGCATGCCGTAAGCAGAGGCATCAGCGCCACAAGAGGCAGTAAGGAATGCTTGATGATTGATTTCATAACCTTATTTATAGTTGAAATATTCTTTCGTTAAATAGTAGTTGTCTTATTTTCCGTCGATGCGCACATCCTGTATCCATTCAGGTGTGGTCTCACCAACGGTGGTTGCATCGTTTCCATTGCCTGATGCGTCCTTGAAGCTGAAGCCCTGTCCCTCATTGAGCTTATAGTAGACGAGCAGACCCGGAGTGGATGGGTCACACGAATACATGTTGTTAGAGATCTCAGCTTGGCTGCGAGCTTTGTTCCATAGACGCACCTCGCTGTAGCGAGCGTCACCCTTCCAATAGGTCGAGTTGGTGCAAACCCAGATGTTATCCACCTGTGTCTCCTTACCTGGCAGATCCATCGAGCTATCGAGCTGACCATTGACATAGAGGTAAAGTTTGGTACCAGTGCAGACAAAGGCGATGTGATACCAGGTATTGGTGCTGAAAAGCATCTGGCTATTCATCTGTGTGCCCTGTGTCTTGATCTGCAAACGGTTGCCCTCGATAGGAGCATCACCGAAACGGATGTATATCTCGTCAGGACCTGCGCTGAACAATGCCTGGTTGTTATACTGTCCCACTTGGGTTCCAAGGATATCCTTGTTGACATTAAACTCAACCGTCCACTCGTTCAGATTATAGGTTTGAGAGAGATCGGTGTGGATATAATGGGAGTTGTTGAACACCACCACGGGCTGAATCACTACCTGATCAAGCACATAGACCAACACGCTACCCGACTGAAGCACCGAGGCATGACCGTCGGTGTTCTCAAGGCGGAAAGCCAAAGCGTATTTCTTGCCCGAGTTTTTGAGCGCTGCGGTATAAGGATTGACCGTAAGCGTCACGGGATCGGACACGGAGCTACCCTCCTGGATGGTCACCTCGTTGCCTGAAAGGGTGAAAGCATCTTCGGGTAACGCCACATACGGTGTGGAGTTTTTGGCATTGTATGCGCTCACTGCTGCCGTATCGTAAACCAAGCGGTAAGTGCTCTGCTGCGTAGCCACGTCAGAGAGACGCACATTGAGGCTAGTGGTCACGGCATCATTGCCCACGGTAAGCTTGACCGAGCTATTGGCGTTGGTGCTAGTCTGCAGGATGTAAGCCTGATTGTGAAGCACATCATACGTAGCATCGTTACATGCGGTCAGCGCAAAGGCTCCTGCGACCAAGCTACCGATTATGATTTTAGATATATTTTTCATCTCTTGTGTTGTTAATCGTTTACTTTACTGATGGATTCATGATCTGAATGGCTTTGCGTAGAGCTGGGTAAGAGGGTTGTTTACCAGCGTTATACTCATACTCCATATGGTATGTGCCTACGCCTCCCTTCTGTACCTTACGGCCATCGATGATGGGTTGCCAACGTGCCATGCCCTCAAGACTCATCATGGTGTTACCATTGCGGTCGGTGAAGTTGACACCTCCGGCAGCAGCGTGGTTCTCAAAGTTCTCGGTGACGATGTATTTCTTAGCCACTTCCTCTGCGGTGAGCACACCCTTAAAGTTGTTGATGGTGCTGCTAAGACGTGAATCGAGATTGGATTCGCCTGTACACTCATAGGCTTGGACGATGAAATAGTTGAAGCAAGGGCCCAGTTCGGAGTTGATGGTCTGCGGTTCGCCATCGATGACAAGCATCTTCTGCGTGCCCGACTTAGGACCGATGCGCTTAGCAAGGGTGTTGATAAACACCTTTTCAGCCTCTTTCTTTCCCGAGATGTTACCCGAATGGCCGTAGTTGGGCTCATAGTCGTAGTCGAAACCATCATAGCCATACTTCTCTATGGTATCGCAGATGGCGTTGGCATACTTCTCTATAGCGGCATCGCCTGTTCCCCAAAACTCCTCTGCGGTGGTTCCGGAAGGTGTGAGCTGGTCACCGATGTTCTGTACGATGAAGCAGAGCAAGGCACGGGTACCCTTAACGGTCTGCACATAGTTGAGATCGGCTTTCTTAGCTTCAGAGAGGTTGCTCCAGTTGCCCCAAATGGAGACAAAATCGACACTATCGGGCAACCCGCGTAGCGAGTTCTCAAGGGACGCGCCAGCACCTACCCAGTTGCCAAACCATCCGAAAGCCACGGGGTGATCGGTCTGCTTGTAGGCACGTAGCTGCTCATAATACTCTTGTGTGCGTTGCGCATCGGTGAGATTGGTGGGGTTCTTGAGCTCCACATCGGTATCGCAAGCAGCGAAACCAACGGACAGTCCGGCTAGGATGAGCAACAACTTAAATATATTTTTCATTGCTATTATTCGTTAATCGTTAGTATCTGAAGGATCACTTGGTCTGCCACCACATCTTGGTAGCATAGTCATCAGCGCCACCGAGGAGCTGCACGGCCTTCTGATAGTTGATAGGATTGTTGATAGGTTCGGTGTAATCGAACGGAATACGATTGGGCACCTCGATGCTGTAAGAGGTCGATTGTGCTACGGGGAACACCTTGGGGTAACCCGTACGGCGTATCTCGCACCATGCTTCCTGTCCATCGGGATAGAGGGCAATCCACTTCTGCACAATCAGACGTTCCATCTTCTCCTCAGCAGATGCGCTCTCGTCCCACTTCACGGTGATGGTGGACATCTTGGCGTGGCCTGCTCCGTAACCGCCATCGGCATCTACGTAGTCGGCTGGTGTGGCGGTGCTGTTCTCTAGGTAATCGCTCACACCCTTAGCGCCCCACTGATCAAAGGAGAGCGTGATGGCTTGGTTATAGAGTGTCTCCACAGAACCGCCCATTCCGGACCATCCTGCGAGCGCACCCTCGGCACGACAGAAGGTCATCTCAGCTGCGGTCATCCACACGCCACGTGTATCGCGATCCACATTGGCTGCCGAATAGATGGCATCAGCCACCGACTTGTTACCAATATTGGCTCCGGCACGACAACCGATGATGGTACGGTCACCCGAGGTAGATGGTGTGGTGAAGTAACGGGTGATACGTGGGTCGCCATAACCATTCATATAGCTATCAATATCAGCGCAAGCGCGACTGTCACCCCACTCCACTGAGGTCTTATATTGGCCGTTAGGCACGTAGGTCACGCAGGCATTGTCGTCATTGCTGGTGATTACACCGGCTTGTACGGCACGTTCGCCCACCTCCTTAGCATAAGCAGGTGCCACGAAACGCATACGGATAGCCATACGTAGCTTGAGCGAGTTGGCAAACTTGAGCCACTTGGTGAAGTCGCCGCCATAGACATTGTCGGAGCTAGCAAACTGTTCCAGCGTGCCGCCATTGGCTGCTATCATACCATTGATGATGTTGGTAGCATTGTCAAGGTCAGCAATCAATGTGCGATAGACCTTCTCCTGTGACGAGTAAGCATTGGCATCGTCTTCCTGTCCGATAGGAAGTGGGCCATACATATCAGTGAGGCGGAGGAACGACTGTGCTCGGAGAATCAACGCCCAGGCATAAGCCAGGCTCTCTGAGCTCACGAGGCGTGAGATCTCGTTGAACGCAGAGACGGTCTTCTGCATGCTATCGTTGAACGGATAACGCACCCAGTTGACCGGAGCGTTCATCTTACAGAAGTTGCTTCCAGAGAAACCACTGTTAGCATAAGTCATGTAACGACCTAGATAGTTGCCGATAAGGTCTTGGTTCATCTGATAGGTGTTCTCCTGTTCGGGGAAGGCTTCGTTCTCCATCTGTATCATGAATGAGCCCGTATTGTAATTGTCGCGACTCAATTCCTCAGCCGAAGCATTCTGACCGGGGCGGTTGGCATCTTCAAAACCAGCCGTACATGCTGCCAAAGACAGCACCGATACTGAGAGAACCCCGTATGATAATGATTTGAAAATATTAGTCATGGTTGTTGTAATCGTTTGAAAGGTTAGAACTTCAGTTTAACATTGAAACCCAATGAGCGAAGGCTGGGTTGCATAAAGTAGTCTAAAGCCTGATAGAACGTACCTGTAGAAGCGGTCGACTCGGGGTCGAAAGGTGCTTTGCAGTAGATCAGCCATAGGTTATTGGCGGTGAATCCCAGTGTGAGATCCAAGCCACGGAGCATCTTCTTGGGGAAGGTGTAAGCTAGGTGAAGCTCTTGCAGACGCACATTGGTACCGCTATAGGTGTATTCGGACCAGATTGGGTTGTCACCGCCTACCACGGTGTAGTAGGATTCGGCTGATACCATACCGGTGTTGACGGGTACGCCGCCTGCCTCGCGTGCCTCAGCACTGCGCTTAGATACACCATAATAGTCCATCAGAGCTTGTGTCTGACTCATCACGATACCGCCCAAGCGTGCCGTGAAGAGGAAACCAAGGTTGAATCCCTTCCAAGTGAAGTCGTTAGAGAAACCGATGTTGCCCTTAGGAAGCACGCTTCCAAGATACTCGGGGTTGCTCAAGGTTTGGCGAATCACGTTGCCGCTAGCATCAAGGGCGATGTTTCCCTCGTTGTCGCGGGCGAAAGTGGTGGAGCTATACACGTCACCCATCGTGCCACCTTTCTTCAAGATGACATTCACGCCATTGAGTCCGGCTTCGGTAATGGTCTCTTCGGGATCATCAAGAAGGTCGATAATCTTGTTACGATTCATGCTATAGGTGAGGCTTGAGTTCCAGGTGAAGTCGCCCCAGGTCTCGTTATAACCGAGAGAGAGTTCCAAACCACGGTTGCGAACGTTACCCGTCTGCACATATTCGCTACCATATCCTTCTGCCACGGTGATGGGACGGAGGAAGGTTTGCTTACGAGTGTTAGACTGGTAGAAGGTCACGTCAAGGGAGAGCGCATTGCCAAAGAAACGTGCGGTGAGTCCGGCTTCCCATGAATTGGTGCGCTCTGGGTAGAACGTCTTGGGAAACTTGTAGGTCACTGTGGAATAGCTCTGTGATGCGGGGTTGTACGCATAGCGCCATGCCGATGATATATTGGGGCTGATAGCTGAACCAACGGATGCCCATGAGCCACGTACCTTGAGATAATTGATAAAGTTTGGCAGCGTGGTCATCTGTGAGATGATAGCCGATGCACCCACTGAAGGATAGAAGAACGATTCGTTCTCAGTGCCAGAGAGCGCCGAATCCCAGTCGTTACGGCCAGTCAGGGTGAGGTAAAGCATGCTACGCCATCCCAGTTCGACGTTGGCGAAAAGCGAGTTGATGTAATGCTTGTTGTAACCATAGATGGGTCGGTTGTCATTGGTGGCTGATCCATAATCGATGGCGTTAGGCGTGAAGATATTGGAAGGAGCCTTCAGACCGCCCTGGAAGCCTTCATCGTCATAGAGCGTGCGTGACATAGATGCACCAAGGTTAGCGCCGATGGAGAATTCGCCCAGGGTCTTATTGACATTGAACATCAAGTCGCCATACAGATTCTGATCGGTTACGTTCTCATACTTATAGAAACCATAGTCAGAATGGGCAAAGATATTGATTGTAGAAGCATAGCGCTGATCCTCATACTTGGTGGTAGCACGGTCAAAACGGATGCGTCCAGCTACATCAAGCCAGTCGGTAATCTGATACTTGAGGCTGGCATTGGCCATGTAACGGTGCTTGTGGCTGATGCGATTCATACGTTTGGCCACCCAATAAGGGTTCTGCATCTGCAAGGCATCACCATAGTTCCAGTTCTGCACATAGATACCGCGCGCCTGATCCCATACCTCAAAGGTACGAATAGCGTCGAAGCTCTCACCACGGGGGAAGAGATAGAGCGGCACCAGTGGGTTGAAGTACTGACCTTGCGCCATCAGGTTGCGGTCGTTCTGATTGATATAGTCGAGCCCAACGTTGAGGGTCATCTTGTCATTGAGGAACGATGTGGTGTTGCGGAAGGTGAAGTTGTAGCGGTTATACTTGTTATCGGTGATGATACCACGTGCGTTGGTTGATCCAACGGATAGATAAGTCTGGTTCTTATCGTTGCCCACGGTAAGCGCTACGTTGTTCTGGATATTGGTACCGGTGTTGAACCACTCTTCAGGATTATATCCAGTGTACTCGGACGAGCCTTTCTCACCCCATGAGCGTACCTCACCTGGGCGGTTAGGATACTCGTTTTGGAACTCGGGCATCTTGAATGGAGAAGAGAACTGGGTGCTATTGGTCACCGTCACCTGTACCTTGCCCTCCTTACCTTTCTTGGTTGTGATCATAATCACACCTTGAGCGGCAGCCGATCCGTATAGCGCTGCAGCGGCAGGACCACTTAACACGCTGATCGACTCGATATCCTCGGGGTTGATATCGGCAATGCCTTCACCACCAGGTTGGCTTGAATAGATGCTGCTCACCTCACCATTGCTGCGGTTGTTGATAGGCACGCCATCCACAACGTAAAGTGCGGAGTTGCTCTGATTGATTGATTTAGGACCACGCATCACCACACGGGTAGCACCACCCATACCTGCTGAGGAGGCATTGATGTTCACACCAGCTACCTTACCGGCAAGCGAGTTCATGAAGTTGGTACTCTTCACGGTGGTGAGCTGTTCGCTTCCCATCTGTTGCACGTTGTAGCTCAGCGCCTTCTCAGAGCGTTTGATACCCAAAGCGGTCACCACGACCTCGTCAAGGGTTTTCTCATCTTGCGCCAAAGCAATCTTCATATCTGTGCTGGTGGCTGCTACTTCTGCATTGGCATAACCCACATACGAGATCACGAGCGTGCTTCCAGTAGGTACTTTGAACGTAAACTTACCATCGATGTCGGTCACTGTAGCAATGTTGGTACCCTTAACGACCACCGTTGCTCCGATAACAGGCTCGCCATTCTCGTCGACCACCTGTCCGCTTACTGTCTTCTCAGCGCCTTGATTGACCTTAGTCAGTGGGGGCATGACATCACTATTGCCTGCAATGGCATAGCTATGGCTTGCTCCTAAACACAAAGCGGATGAGACAAACAGTCTTAGCAAATTGACTTGCATTTTGTCCATAGGTTCTTATATTATAATCGTAATTGTGTATTATTCATCGTACGACGTTATGTTACGTCTGCTCCAGCAACCATCTAGCTACTCATTCAGCATGGTTTCTTGCTATCTATATATATTAGATAAGGTGTAAGGCGGGTATCAAACCAAGGGCTGCACGCTCCTCTAGATACGATCTGAGAGGGCATGAGATGCCTAAGGATTATCGTTGTGAAGCTTATTCGTAAGTATGATTTTATAGTATTTGGTCGCAAAGGTAAAGAATTTGTAAAGAAATGCAAAATCTTTACAATGTTTTTATTACTTCAGAGAATGTTAAAATCTGGTTCATTCTACTTTCATTAACCTTTTACGGCATAACGAAAAAGAGATCAAGACGAACCAGCCGTCTTGATCTCCTGTGTAAGTAATATCGTGCTACGTGCACGAAAAGCGTATTTTAGAGTTTGGTAAGCCTCTGCTTGACTTATTAGCGGGTCTCTCCTACGGGCTGAGCGGGCGCCAAGGGAGTGAGGTCATAGGTGATTGGTCCATCAACGGGGCGATGGATGACCACCAATGTCTGATAGGTATCAAACTCCTCGTCCACATCTTCGTAGCGCATAGGCAACTGGTCTATGTCAAAATAGCCATCGCCCTTGCCGCTGAAGCCATAGTTGACGTGCACTCGACCCTCTCGGTCATAGCCATCAATGATGAACGAATGCGAGTAGTAGGCATCTTGTCCATGCTTATAGGAGGTTCCACCATAAAGAACGGGCCGTCCGGCACTCAGTTCGCGGTAGACCACCTCTTTCCATCGGGCTTCATCATAGTGAGGACGGACGGGATAGTCACGATAACCATAGTCTTTGACAATGTAACCGAAGTCGCGCACCAATCCCACTGAGGTCTCTTTAGGGTAAGAGAGACTCACACCTACGCCATAATTCATCGACACTGCCTTGCCACAACGTGCCATCAGCAATGCCACCGCCTCACCCTGCTGCTGCGTATAAGCACCAGCATAGGAGGGTAACATATCCTTCCAGGGTATCACGGTGCCGTCGGTCAACTGCGTGGGCCACTGATAATAGTTGAGAATCTGCGCCAGCGAGGTGGCGATACACCCCGTTCGGCAATGTGTCCCTAGCGAGTCGGTAGGTGTGAAGTTATAGTAAGGCTCACCTTGATCCCATGTAGTGCGTATGAGGGCGGGCACTTCTGCACGACATCCTTGCGGCGGCGACCATGTGGTGGTAGCGGTCTGTGCTTGCGCACAAACCATCACAACGAGGCAAAACGACATCAAGAGAAGCGAAAGTGACCTTTTCATACGCATCTATATGGGCTAGAATTTATTTCACTACAAACTTGCGGCCATTGCAGATATACACGCCTGGAGCCTTAGCAGAAGCCACCTTGCGACCTGAGAGGTCATAGATAGGAGCATTGGCATCAGCCTTCTGGGTGTTAACAGTCTTGATTCCGTCCTCTGTTCCCCACTTGAAGAAGAACTGACCTTCTACGTAATCAGCGTATGTATCATCAGCGTAAGCGTAGAAGTAGAGCTCTAACGTACCACCTTCTTGTGTTCCAGAGAATGAGCAATAGCCATCAGTGGTATCAAACCATGTGGTGTAGTTGCCATCAAATGCGCCATTGAAGTAAGCACCAGTGTAGCCTGCGTACTGCGAGCCATTAGCGATAGCCACTCCGCCATCGGTAGAACTGAAGAGAATCTCGGCTGGACTAGCATCAGGACCATCCAAAGTCACACCATACTGATAGTTTGACGCACCTGCATACTTGGTGATAGTACCTGTTGCTGAGTGGTAAAGTGCATCGTTGCTATAGTAGGTCAATGTGCCTTCTGCAGCCCATTCCACAGTGGTAGGTTGCTTCTTGCTTAGCGAGATGTATGAATTGTAAAGATAGCTGTACGTAGAATAGAAAGCATCGATATCATCAAAGGTGATGGCACCATCGGAAGAGATAGTTGCTACGACGTCGGTTGTATCGCTAGAAGCAAAGGTGTAATAGGTAGCGAAGGTCTGTGGCGCAATGGTAATGGTATTATTGGTCAGATCCACAGTACCTACGAAGCTATCATCTAGATCCAAGAGGTTATTGATCTGGACGGTACCATCTGCATTTTTCTCTATGGTCACTTCGTAATCCTTAGCCATACTGGTCCATCCAGCAGTTGAGATGTATTCGTAACCGGATGCATTAGGAGTATAAGTACCCACGAGGTCATCTACAGAGGTAACCTGTGCATTTGCCGTTAGGCAAGCAAGAGCTGCAAAAACAGCCAAAGTAAACTTTTTAATCATAGTGTTGTGTATTTAAAGAATGAATAAATATCTCAACGGAGGTGCACCACCCATGAGGCAGCATCACCCCCAAGAGGTTCATGTTATCTCACTACCACCTTGCGGGCGGTATCGCCTTGCTTGATGATAACCACACCTTGAGTGGGCACATCGTGTAGCGTAAAGGCAGAAGAAGTGGTGGTATAGATCAAGCGACCACTCAGATCATACACCTGTACAGGCTCATTGCCATCCACCGACTGCGCTTTATGAATATCAGCAGCTTCAAGATCATAACTGATTGGGCCTGCATCAGGATGATGAATGACCACCATCTCATGATACCACTTGAAGTCTTCGCTAGGCGAATAGGCTGTGCAGACGAGTGCATCAAAGTCGAAGTAGCCATCACCCAGTCCTCCATAACCCCAATTGACACCGATATTGCCATCGCTATCGTATCCGTCAAACACGAAGCAGTGGCTACAAGCGTTGTCATCTCCATTGGCATTGGAGGTTCCAGCATACATGATGGGATGGCCATCACTTAGCTCTCGGTAGACCACCTCGCGCCACTGAGCGTCATTATAGTTGTCAGTGGTAGGATAATCCTTGTATCCATAATACTTTGTAACATACCCAAAGTGGTCAGATAACCCCTCCGCTGCATCATAGAGGTAAGCTCCGCTAGCACCCACACCATAGGTCATGTGTGCAGCCACGCCGCAATGGTACATCAATGTGGCAACGGCAAACTTCTCTTGGACGCTATATGAGCCATCATAACTATCAATCATGTTGTTCCAATCGTAAGTGGTGTTAGCAAAATTGACCACATACGGTTGTTTCTCAAAGTAGGCAGTGTCTTGGCCCATGCCGTAGCTGGGATACTGATAATAGCGCATAATCTGTGCCATAGCAGTGGCTACACATCCCGTCCAGCAACGAGTGCCACTGCGATCGGTAGGACACTTATCCCAGAAAGGTGCACCTTGGCTCCATTTGGTGGTGAGCATGTGGTCTACGCTAGCCTTGCAGTCAGTGGGAATAGTAGCCGATTGGGCGGCGACACGATTGGTAGCGAGTGTATGCGATGCATTTTCCAAGAACCATTGGAGCGACGCATTCTCTTCGGCAAAGCGTGAAGTGGTAGAATAGCCCAGCACGGCTTTGTTGGCATCGTCATTAGAAAGGATGACAAATCCGCCTCGCTGATACCCCAGCACGGTGAGTTGGTCGTTGCGCTGAAGCATAGTGAGCGCCTGCATCTGCCCTGGCGCAATCGGACTCTTGGCCGTAACCGATGATTGAGGTGCAAGAATGGCTTGCGCTATGCGGCATTGTTCTTGATAAGAACGCTCTGTAGCAGTGGCGCAAACCACTGCCATAGAGAGAACAAAGGATAAGGATAGATTCTTAGTCATATTGGTATAATGATAGGATTTACTTCTTAGTCATCACCAATCGGGCATCACTCTCGATATAAGAATAGCCTCCGTACCATGCGGTAAAGTTTTGGAAGGTTATCGTACCATCGTCAGCGATTGTTCCAACGACAGGCGTGGTATCCGAAGAGATATCCGCAAAGGTGTAATAAGTGGCCCAAGTGGTAGGCTCAATGGTGATGGTCTTCGCCTCAAGGTCCACTGTTCCAGTGAAGTCCTCGTCCCAATTGTAGAAGTTGCTGATGTTTATCGTACCATCATCGTTCTTCTTTATCGTCATGTCACAGGTACCATTGACCTCTTGCAGCGTCCAGGTGGAAGAGAAATAGTCGTAAGACGAGATGGTTGCGGTATAATTACCGCAGAGATTATCAACCGTCATCTCTTGGCTTCCACCCCATGTGAAGTCGCCATAACCGCTTCCAGCCTCGCTGCCATCTTCGTTATAAAGGAGCTCATAGAACCATACCTCACCGCTTTGCTTATCACCTGTGAAGGACGAATAGCCTCCAGCGGTGTATATTCCGAGTGTATAAGCCGAGCTAACGTTGTAGAAGTAATAGCCACCAGACACTGCATAGTAGTCGAGAGGAACGATCTCAGAGCTGCCAGAGGCTAGACTGAAACTGATAGAGTAGTCGGCATCACCATAAGGAGCCTCGATGGTGTACGAGCCATCATCGTAAGCCACAATCTGCGCATTGAATTGCTTTCCTAATGCGTCTGATGTGTACACGCCATCTTGACGCCAAAGCTCTGCCTTGGTGCGGTTGAAGGTAAGCGTGAGAGGCTCAGAGTCAGAATAGTTTTCGTCCGAACTACTTGCAATAATCGTCATTGTGTATTGGCCAATGGCTAGCCCGGTGATGGTAACGCTATTGGTCTCGGTGGTGCCGTTGTAGGTTTGGCCATCAGCTTGGTACGAATACTTATACTCAGTGGCATGTTCCACTGCAGGCCAAGTGATGGTCACACCGCCATTGGCACTCTTCACATCGGGCGTAGCGGGTGTGGCGAGTTGGGTTTGGGCATTGGTGATAGCCGTGATGGTTGCTATGGGCGACGTGGTCGACTTCCCATCCACTGGCGAATAGGCCCAAACCTTGAGCGTGTATTGGCAGTTGGGCTTCAGACCCGTAGCTATGACGGATGTGGTAGTGGTCACTGCGCCTAGCACCACGTTCCCCTCAGCATCATAAAGCTCATAGGCATACTGTGATGCGCCTGTTACAGGTTCCCAATTGAACGAGAGAGAACTTACGGTCTTAGCGCCCTCGGTGACTGTGGGTTGTGCTAGTGGCGTCTTAGCATCGTCGTCACTGCACGAACTGAGGCTGCTCAATGTGAGCGTTGCAGCACAAAGCAACACACCCCAGCGTGATATGATAGATTTAAAATATTTCATATTGTCATGTATTTTGGATGTTAACCCTAGTTAGAATATCTCTTACGGCGGTTTATTATTGCTCGTCTTGTGCAGGGATACTTGACGGAGTCCAATACATCAAGATATAATTCCAACCAGTCCACGACTCGTTTGAGGTGTACATATTATAGGTAAGGAATCCTGCATAGGACGTAGTGGAACCGCTCATATCTATCGATCCATAATCGTCGGTAGTCTTATCGAGATAGAAATCGATGTAGTAGATGCTCGTCTGGCTATCCTCTGGCTGCCAAGAAGCATATCCATTTTCAGGATCATCAGCATTCTCCATGAGATACCAGTACTGATAACCACCCGTGTCGGTCACGGTATAAGCATTGGTTAGAGGCATGAAGATACCGTTCCATGTGGTGCGGTCGTTGGCGTTAAAGGCATCCGTGGTGAAGTCGCCCGTCTCCGAGTCCTTGGCAATGATATAGTATTCGAGGTCAATGCCTGATCCTAGGAAGTTGTCTATACGGAAACGATTCTGTCCTTCTAGCTCATAGATGTCCGAATAGACACTTGGGAACATGCCGCTAGAGTAGTAGAACTGTGCTTGCGAAACCACCTTGATCCATCGTGCCACCATCACGCTATACTTGAACACGGGCGAACCAGCTGTCTCAATGTACGGATTGGTGTAGCTTTCGTCAAGATGAATGGCGAAGTTGTACTCCTTTTTCTGTTCAATATTGGGATAACTGATGGTGATTTGGGTCTCAGCCTCCCCGTCTTTGAAGGTTACGGCCTGTGGAATCTGGAACACCGAGTCGGCATAATCTACCACGATAGGCACTTGCACCTCCCCGTTGGTCTTTTCACGTTTTACCTTTAAGGTGATATACTGGCGATCGGCATACTCGGTTGGGGTCAGCACCTCGCTTGAAGTGTTGGACGAATCAAAGTAGGCGGCAACACAATCGTCAGCCACTTCTGCTGCGCGCTCATAGTTGTCATCATCGCTACAGGCAGTCATAGAAGCCATGACGAGTGCCCAAACCAGTGCGCTTATGATATAATGTAGCTTGTTCATATATACTATTGTCTAATGATTAAACACTAAAGATATACTCGCTTCTCTGCCCAGATCACTCCACGGTGATGGCGCCAGAGGGGTTAGGTGCGAGGATTACAGCTGGATTGCGGTCACGCTCGTCTTCCGGAATCATATAGTTCATCCACGGAGCCACATAGCCCGCATAGGAGTTGAGCTGCAGATTGCTAGCGTAGTTGGATCCGGTGTAGCGGCGCACCACTGCCAAACCTAAACGCTTATAATCGAAGTAGACCAGTCCTTCACCCCAAAGTTCGATGCGTCGCTGAACCATCAAGGCTTCGATGAACGAGTCCATGTCCGTCGCGGTACACTTATATGAGCCATCGGTGTAGCGATAAGTGTTCACCCAAGATTGCAGTGCCGATGCCGCTGCAGCCACACCTTGCGTGTGAGCCAATGCCTCAAAGTAGTCGAAGTACATCTCTTCGATACGCATCAGAGGCAAAGAGGCTATCAGTGCGGTCTCATAATCATCAATTGCGCCACCACCTGGGCGGAACTTCATATTGGCATAAGCAGGCATTGACGCCCATTTATCACCCGTGACGTTGGTCTTATAGCCTGAAGGCACTGACGAAGCACCAGCATCTTTGGGGTTGACCCAACTGTATTTGCGCCAGTCCTTGTCGCTAATCTTGTCATAAAGCGACTTACCTATGCAACGATAAGCATTGTACTGGCTAGAGCACATACCCCAAGACGACTCTGATGACATCCATCCAAGGAAGGTGTACCATGACAGTTCGTTGATCTGCTCCTTGCTATTGACCAGCGTTCCAAACATCCATGAGTTGTTAGCGGTGTTGAATCCCGTTGTAGGATCGCTCCACTCAGCTTCCGTCAGAGGCGTGTAGCCAGAGTTGATAGCCTTGCGTGTGTATTCGATCACCTTCTCATAGCACTGCTGTGTGGTGCTAACGCCTAGGTCGTCGTATCCATCTTCTGTTCCTTCGGCAGCTACCTGCTTAGCCAGGTCGTCTGCGTTCTTGTCAAAGCGAGTTGCAATCTCGAGCCAAAAACGAGCCTTCAAGCCATATATCACGCTCTTATCCATATATGCTTTGTTGCTGCGGGTGTATCCCGAGAGACACTCTTCGGCCTTGTTCAGGTCGGTCATGATGAAGCGATACATCGTGTAGAATGGTGCACAAGGGTTGTTGGTGAGCTCCGTCTTGGTGGTGTTCTCCTTCACGATAGGCACCGTGATGCCGATGACACCGGTCTGTTCGGCTTCCTTATCTAGCTTGTCCACACCTGTCTTACGATATTCGTACAGACGAGAGAGGTCTAGATACAAGAAGGCGCGGTAGCCATAACCCTGTCCTAGGTAGTTTTTGGCCGTCTGACTGCCGTTGTCTACGGATGTCTGCGCTACCTTAATGACGTTGTTGGCGTTCTTGATGAACGTGTAATAGTAGTAGTAAGGGTAATAGTAAGCATATCGGAGCGACTCACCATTCTCGGTGTACAACCAGTAGTTCCAGTTGTTATCGTTCATCGGGAAGTCGTTCAGGAGCAAGTCGCGCATGTACATCTGGCAGGGATAACCCCAGTCCTGCGTGTAATAAGTCTCCCCGTAGGTACACCATGTGGTGAGAAACGAGGGAAGCGCATTGGTCAGATACTCCAGCGACTCGCTTGATGCGCTAATGCTTTCATTGGTTGCCTCATCATTGGGAGTGGTCTCCTCGATACACGACGTGACACAGGTGAGTGTCATTGCAGCCGTAGCTGTCATGAGGATATGTCTTATGTTGATTTTCATATAGCTTCTACGTTTTATTGTGATACTGCTTTTCAGTGTTGATTAACCATCCATGCGCTTAAAACTGCACCGTGATACCACCGGTGATGGTACGTACAGGCGAGTAGGATGTTTCTGAAGATGTGCCCCAGAAGCTACCGCGTGGGTCAAAGCCCTTGCGCTTGCTCCAGTAGTAGAGGTTGTCACCAGAGGCATAAACACGCACGCTGCTCAGCCCTAGCACGCTGGTCCACTTCTTTGGGAAGGTGTAACCGATGTTGATATTCTGCAAGGTGAGCGTTGATGCGTTGGTCAGGAAGCGGTCCGAAGTGGCGTTAGAGCTGGTGTCAACGTCCTTCACAGCAAACTGATAGCGTGGGATGTCAGAGCTGGTATTGGTCTCGCTCCATGCGTTAAGGATGTCCTTGTGCAAGGCAAAACCCGTGTTTCCCTTTGAGGGATTGCCCATCAGCGACTGATAACCCGAATCGAGTGCTTTACCACCGATGCTATAATTGAAGGTACATGAGAAGTCGAAGCCCTTATAGGAGAGCGTGGTACTGAAGCCGCCATAGATGTCTGGGTCAGAGGTACCACAATTGAAGAAACTTGCTGACGAGCTCTGTGTAGTGGTGGTAAGCTCACCCGTAGCCTCATCAAGCTTGTACCACATCGACTCTCCCGTCTCTGACACACCCGCATAGCGCTTCAGACGGAAGGTGTGCATAGGCAATCCTTCGCCGTAGAAGTAGCTACCCGAGACATAACCGGGGTGTCCGTCGAGCACGCTACCCTTGTTATCCTCATTGAGCATGGTAATCTTGTTACGGAAGTGGGTGGCGTTGAGGTTAATCATCCAGTTGAGATCTTTGGTTCGGATGGGGTTGAAGTGTAAGTCAAACTCCACGCCTCGGTTGAGCATATTACCGATATTGTCATACGATCCGGCATATCCACCCGAGAAAGGCACGTAGACAAAGCAGAGCATATTGGTCGTTTTCCGACTGAAATATTCCACGCTACCCGTGATGCGGCTCTTGAGCATCTCAAACTCCACACCCATGTTAAAGTTGCTATTGGTCTCCCAAGTGATATTGGGGTTGCCCACGGTGTTGAGCACAAAGGATATCTCGTTGTTGAAGTTGCTCAGATAGTAAGTGTCCGTGTAACGATAGTTGCCGATAGCGTCGTTACCCTGTTGTCCCCAAGAGGCTTTCAGCTTAAGCATATTGAGCCATGACACATTGTACCAGTTCTCCTTGGACATGATCCAAGCCCCACCAAAGGAGTAGAAGTTGCCCCAACGGTGATCTGGATGGAAACGTGAGGAGGCATCACGACGATAAGAAGCTTGTACAAAGTACTTGTTATCATAGTCGTACATCAGTCGGGAGAAGTAACCTTCGGTGTTATAGTTCTCCGTATTGCTACCGTTGCTCTTCACCTTCACAGCACCATCAAGCTCCTGTGCGCCGAAGAAAGAGAACATCTTCTCACGATCGCCATAAAGATAATCGTACATGTACTTATAGTTTTCATGTCCGAGCATGGCGGTGATGGTGTGCTTGTTAAACTCGATATTATAGTTGGCTATCTGTTGGAAGTTGACCGTGTAGGTCTGATAAGCGGTCTTGGACACATATCCACCCGTGTTGAGGGTTGCCGTGTTGCCATAGAAAGGTTGCTCTGTGGCGGTGGTTTTCCATTCATTGTCAGTCACCGTACCATTGAACGTCAGTTTAAGGCCTTTCACAGGAGTGATGTCAGCATAGCCGTTTAAGGTTATCACGTTGGCAAAGGTGTGGTTTGTGTTCAAGCGGTCTTGTTGTAGGAAGTTACGATTGGGGTCGATGTTAGCTGGTCGTTGTGCCCCACCGTTCTCGCCAGTACCATAGTCGTACATGTTGCCATGTTCGTCGGTCATGATATTGCCGTCGCCGTCACGCATATAGACGGGGTAGATTGGTCCGAAATAGGTAGTCTGACTGAAGGTTGTCAGTGATCCGCCCGACACATCGTCTTGATCCGAGTGGGTGAAGTTGACGTTAGCTCCCACCTTCAACCAGTTCTTGGCTTGATAGTCGGCCTTCAGTCGGGCTGTGTAACGCTCAAAGTTGGATGCATAGACGATACCATCGTTCTTCAGATAGCCTAACGAAGCATAATAGGTCATCTTGTCCGAACCACCCGTAAGGTTCATGTTATACTCCTGTCGAAGCGAGGTACGGAAGGCTTCGTCCACCCAGTTGTCAGGTGTGAGGGTATAAAACTGCCCCTTATAGTAGACGCGGTTGCCTAGCGTAGCATGTGGATTGAGGCGTCCGTTGGTACCCACGAGGTATTCGCCTTCGGGTACCGAGTAGACGATATAGCCTAGACCACCGTCATCACCATTGAGACCGAGCGTGTTGTTGGCGTTGACGTGAGCGTCATAAGCCGACATTCCCTTATCACGTACATTATAATTATATAGTGCCTTGTAGTAAGTTTCATAGTATTGAGCTGGATCCGTGATGCGGTCATAGTCAACCGTGGCACGACTATTGGCTCCCCACTTTGCATCGAGGGTGATGGTGGCTTTCTGCGCCTTACCATGCTTGGTCGTTATCATGATGACGCCGTTGGCACCGCGTGCGCCGTAGAGAGCGTTTGAGGCTGCATCCTTGAGCACCGTGACGCTTTCCACGTCGTTAGGGTTGAGGTTGTTCCATCCGCCGTCGTATGGAGCGCCGTCAACGATGATCAGTGGCGATGTGCCAGCGTTGATAGAACTGAATCCGCGGATAGCAATGGTAGGAGTGGCGGTAGGCGAACCCGAATTGTTAACCATCTGTACACCTGCCACTTCGCCTTGCAAGCCGCTAAAGACGTTGGTTAGTTGCTTCTTCTCTAGCAAGTCGCCTTTCACTACGCCCGCTGAACCAGTGAACGAGGAACGCTTCTGCTGACCAAATGCCACCACGATTACATCGTCTAGCTGCTGCTCGTTGGTCTTCAAACTCACTTTCATTCCAGATGCAGCGCGTAGCGTGCGCGACTCCATACCGACATAAGTTACTACGAGTTCTGCACCGCGCTTCACGCTCGAGGGCAAACTAAACTTTCCATCGATGTCGGTAACGGTACCCGTCTGTGTACCTTTCACCAAAACTTGAGCCCCTATAACTGGTTCTCCGTTTTCATCGACAACTACTCCGCCTAGTGATCCGGGCGACTGCGCCATCATTTGTCCGGCTGCTGCAAGCAATGCGGACACCATTAATACACGTAATCTCATAAGCTTCTACTTTGTCTTTATTGATCAAGATGTGCTTTCATTTTTCTACTAAAACCTATTGTTGGTGACAAATTTAAGAAAAAGCCATTAAGAAATAAAACATTTTTTAAAGTTTCTTTGTTAAAGTTTCGATTTTATTTCAAATCGTTATCATTTCTCCTATACAAAAGGTTTAACGCGTTACAATATTGGTTCAGCTAGCTTAAATGTAAATATATCATGGATAATAGAACATTATTGACTTTATCTTTGAAGCTACACTGAAGCACCATAGCTCAGTGACAACACGGCTCTAGATGACCCGTCAGCGAGCCATCGGTATTCACACAAAATAGGTATTGGCAGAAACCTCATTTTTAGGTATTGCGTTTCATCGGATATCTCGATAACTTTGCATCGTTGAAACAAAAGAAATACTATCAAACAAATACCGAAAATGAACAAGACTTGTATTATTTATGGTTCATCAACAGGAACCTGCGAGAATATCGCACAGCAACTCGCTGACAAACTAGGTGTAGATTCTGCCGATGTGTACAATGCAGCTGACATCAGTGCTGACACTGTGGCCGACTATAAGAACTTGCTTCTTGGCACATCAACATGGGGTGCTGGTGAGCTACAGGACGACTGGTATGATGGTCTGAAGGCTCTCAAGGCTGCCGACCTCAATGGAAAGGTAGTGGCTATCTTCGGTTGTGGCGACTGCGAGTCATACTGTGACACCTTCTGCGGTGGTATGGGTGAGCTCTACGAAGGACTTGAGGGCTCAGGTGCTACATTCGTAGGCGCTGTATCTACTGACGGTTATAGCTATGACGACTCTACCGCTGTGGTTGACGGCAAGTTTATTGGTCTTGCTCTTGACGATGTCAACGAAGACGACAAGACCGAGTCACGCCTCGATGCTTGGGTAGAAGAAATCAAACCTAGCCTCTAATCTCACTCACAACGACATTGCCTATGGAGAGCCAGCGTATGCCTGCGGACATGAAAGTGTTGATGAATCACATCTACGAATATAAGAAAGGTGTGAGACAGATGGTGCTTTTCACCTTTAACAAGAAGTATGAGGACTATGCACTCACACGTCTGCGCCATCAGAACATCCATTACATCATCCAACCTGTGGGCAACGACCGGATGAACCTGTTCTTCGGAAAGCGCGAATGCCTTGATGCCATCCGCCTGATGCTCACCCGACCGCTCAGCCAGCTCTCCCCCGAGGAGGACTTTATCCTCGGTGCAATGCTCGGATATGACATCTGCGCACAATGCGAACGCTACTGCGAGCGTAAGTGCCGCACCTGTCAGCAACCCAAGAATTAATCTACCTATCACTTATAATGTCGGGCCTCGCGTCTATTGAAGGCCAACAAACTTACCTATCTTATCTCGTTCTATCTGTCATTGAGGACAGATAGAACGAGCTTTTTTTTGTGTCTTTTCGTTTTTTATCGTTACCTTTGCCTTATGAAAGATTCAGTTATCATCCTCAGCGGCGGCCTCGACTCAGTGACGCTGCTACACGACCGCAAGGACGACATTGCCCTTGCCATCTCCTTCGACTATGGTCAGAACCACGCCAGCCGTGAGCTTCCCTATGCACAATGGCACTGCAAGCAGCTCGGCATACCTCATATCACCATCCCACTGGGCTTCATGCACCAGTACTTTGAGAGCTCGCTGCTCGATGGCGCTGACGCTATCCCCGAGGGCAACTATGACGAGCAGAATATGAAATCGACCGTTGTACCTTTCCGCAACGGCATCATGCTCTCCATCGCAGCCGGTGTGGCTGAGAGCCATGAGCTCAAACGCGTGCTCATAGCCAATCACGGAGGTGACCACACCATCTATCCCGACTGCCGTCCCGAGTTTATCGACGCCATCAACCATGCCACCCAAGCTGGCACCTACGTACACCTAGAAGTGGTAGCGCCCTACACCAACATCACCAAAGCGGACATCGTGAAACGCGGAGCTGCCCTAGCCGTTGACTATGGTCACACATGGAGCTGCTACAAAGGTGGTGACCAGCATTGCGGCAAGTGTGGCACATGTCGTGAACGCAAGGAGGCTTTCCTCCTAGCAGGCGTTCCCGATCCTACCGTCTATGACGAATAAGGTATCAAGCAATAGCGGGCAGAAAGCCCTATCTGCTCTTAGCTCAGGACAAGCGAAGCGACATCCTGGGTAAAAGAAGTGGTCTTACGATGCAAAAGAAGCCTATTGACAACATCAACGAAGCTTAATCAGAGTGGAAATCAAATTGATTTTGATAGATTATTAATTTATTTTTCTGTCAAAAACAATTTATTTTTCATTGTCAATGAGCCTATTTCATGGTATGAAAGGGGCACAACGATGATATGAAAGAAGCGCTATGGTAACGTGAAAGAGCCTCAATGGGCAGAAAGCGCAAGTCCCCAATCGGTACAAAACCGATTGGGGACTTGCTCGTTATAGGTCTTACTGCCTACTTGTTTACGGGGAAATAGATGGTGTAAGCCTCATCTGCTATCTCATAAAGGGGCTTGAAGCGTAGCAGAGATGTCTGTCCCGTGGTGCGATAATGGCTCTGCGTCCATCGCACGGTGCGATACTGCTGGTCGTATTCGCGCTGAAGCAGTTGCTCGGGGTGGCGTACATCGCCCTTGAGTGTCACCTCGGTGGTAGGTGATGCTAGCACGATAGGTCCTTCCATAAACGCCACTTCGCCTGTGCTACTGCCAGGAAGGGGTTCCGTCCAAAGACGATCGGCAAAGGCAATGTCCACCTCGTCGTTGCCCCAGGTGCGGTCAATGGTGAGATAACCATGCAGCGCATTGACCGTGACGGGCTGTCCGTTGACCTTGACCACGGCTTTCTTATCAAGCCACCAAGGCAAACGGAGCTGCAAGGCAAAGGCTGTGGGACTGTCAGCATTGACTTTGAGATGGATAGTCCAGCGTGGTGCATCTACGTTCTTGTTCCATTGGTTACCATCAAAGTCTTGTTCCACCTTGACGTTTGTACCATTATGTTGCCATGTGAGGGTGGAAGGGATATACTGGCTGACGGTCAACCCTTTGTCGTTCTCAAAGTAGATGTATCGCATATAGCGTGTCTGTGCTTGCACCAGAGAGCCGTGGCAGCAGTAGAAGTCCATCGTGGGATCGCCCCACCCTTTCTCACCACCTTTCTTATAGCCCGAAGCCATCGGCAAGAAGTAAGCCACCATACCGGTTTGGGGATGTTGCTGCGCCAAGATTCCGTTGTAGAGGTTGCGCTCTACATAGTCGGCATAGGTCACATCACCCGTCCATGTATAGAGATACTCGGCTGTACGCATGAGGTTATACACCGTGCAGTGCTCTTGATTGTTTTCGCCAGCAAAGTCGGCAAGGCGTCCTTTAGGTATCCAGTGCTCGCCCGCATTCTGACCACCCGTAGCATACTGCTCTCTATCGGTGATGGCACACTTCCAGAAAGCCTCCGTGAGCTTGCGCCAATAGGGGTCACCTGTGGCTTCATAGCAGCGTGCTGCGCCATGTGACCAAGGGATAGATGCGTTGCAATGGTCAAGCGAGAGCGCATCTTCACCTTTGAGTAGCTGGGTGAACATCCAAGGATGACCATAGCGTTGCATCAGTTCGCGATACTTCTGCTTACCCGTGAGTTCATACATCTCTGCCCAGATCTCAAGCATACCACTGGTTTCGCCATTGAGGATAGCATCGGCTTTCCCCTTCTCTATCATCTCTGAGGTCCAGCGATGCATCCAGTCGGCCATCTTGTCAAGCACCTCTAGCGCCTGTTTGTTGCCCGTAAGTGCATACATATCATAGAGACCCATAAGCGTCTTGTGCAAGGTGTATTGAGGAGACCACATCGGACGGCCATCCGCCATGAGATAGAGATACTTTTCGGGGATAGATCCTACCCACTCGCCACCATTGATCTGCTGACAACGAGCCAGTTCGCTGACAATAAAGTCGGCACGTTGCTTGATGGCTTCGTCACCCGTCTCTGCCCACATATAGGCACAAGCTGAGAGATAATGGCCCAAGAAATGACCACGCAACTGCCCCATCGGGCTCTCCCAACCCCAATACAGATTGCTCAGATTGCCATCCTTGCCCACCATATACTCCTTATTGAGGCCAGCCTCAGCATAGAAATTCTGCAATAGCTTTTCTGGTTCGAGCATCATCATATACTTGCGGTTGAGCTCATAACGTTCCTTGAACAGTCCTGGGAGCAAGCGAACGCTATTAGCCGGTACTGGGCGCAACGCCTTAACTGGTGTCGACTGGCGGGTGAAATGGGCGGAGTCGTTCTGCTCCACTTCCTTACCCGAATCGTCTATATAGATGATTTGCGCCTTAGCCACATGGCAAGTCATCATCAATGCCAATGCAGCAAGGCTGGTCTTGTAATAAGAATGATTCATAATGGTTATAGGTTGAGATAATAGTTGGATAATGTATTCGGCTACAAAGGTAAGGTCTTTCTGCGATATACAAAACGATATAAGAGAAAAATACACGGCTATCATCTCGCTACGAGCCTATCTTAGCGAAGGAAATAGTATGGGTGTAGCATAAAAGGGCAACTTACCTCCAGTGCTATATATGTCCCCGCAGAAGGGAGGAAGCATAGGAGGCAAATCGCCCTTGGCTTGTTATGAGTTAAAGAAAGATATGGAAATGCTTAGCGCACCATCTTCCTCACCGTGCCGTCAGCGTTGCGCACGATGAGCAGACCACGCCTATCGCTAGTGGCAGCACGTCCGTCAATGGTGTAGAATCGTTCTTTTTGGTGACAGCGATTGGTGCGTATGCCACCTAAGGACGTCGGTGTGTCTATCAGGTTGACGCGCTCGGCATTGACGATGGTGTTGTCACGGTTGTCTATAATCATAGCCACCACCTGCACGTTATTGGCGTTGAGCACCGAGTCGGGCAGTTGGAAGGTGACCTGGTGCTCATATTCCTTGCCAGGCTCGATGTATTCGGGCAGACTGCCGTCGATACCTTCGGGTGCGCCTATCGTGCCGCGTGCCACGTGATCGAAGTGGTAGTTGGTGACATACTCTCCTAGGTTCTCGTAGCCATCCATAGGCTGCGAGCCTCCAGCATAGGAGTTGTGCTGGCGATAGCGTGCGTCGTCAGGCTCATACACATCGTTTTCCATTATGGCGTAGGCCAAGCGGTAGCGGCTGCCAAGCGACTGCGCGTTGAACACCACGCTCGATGTGGCCGTGTATTCGCCGTCAATACCGGTAGGCTCTATGCTCAGCCCTACCGTAGCCTCTATGGGTTGGGCGGTGATGTAGTCGTACAGCTCGTTCCACTGGTCAACGCCTGTACCCATGGTGTAGTCGCGTCCCGTTACGGAGCAGGGGAAGCCCACGTCGCCGGCCTTGGAGGCCAGAGTGTACACGTATAGGCTGTAGTCGTCTACGCTGAGAAAGTCGCCGCTGTGTACGGCAATGCCAATGAACGTGTCGGGGTGCTTCTGGAGCATGTGCTTCATATTGACCGTTCCACGCACGCAGTAGCCGCACCAGCTGCCCGTAAGCTCCTCTACCACCATCTTCTGGCTACGCGACTGCAACGTGCGTTCTACGTGTGAGCTATCGCCATCGTGCTCTGCCCATACGCTGAGGGTGGTAGCTGAACCAAGGTCAATCGTGCTATCAGGGTCGAACGTAAAGTCGTAGGTTGTGCCTGGAGCAAGCTCCGCATCAGCGAAGGTCTTGGTACATTCGTTCTTGCCATACTGGTAGCCCACGGTGAACCCTTTCACCGCAGTGTCAAGGTCAGTGGACACAGAGCCTTTCACGGTAACCTTGTCGGTGGGCTTCACCACATAGGGCATATCGAGCGATACGCGTGCCGCCTTGGGCTTACCTACAAAGACGTCGTCGAGGTAGAGCACCGAGCAGTCGGTGGAGTTGTTGACAAAGGCTATGCGTACCGTCTGCCCCACATACTGGGCGAGATTGATGCTGTGGCGAGTCCACGTCGGAGCCTCAGCCTTGGTTGAGAAGAGAGGCGCAGTGGTATCAAAGTCGGCCACTGATTGTCCTTCACCCGTGGTGACATACACCGCATAGCCATCGCTATATCGGCTATCGGTAGCCTTGGCACGCCATGACACGATAGCCTCAGCATCCTTGATGGTTATCGGGGGCAGAATGAGCCAGTCGCTTGACGTACCGCTCTGTTCATACCACGATGTGCTTGCTGCCACAAAGTTTTGTTCCTTCTCCACATAGTAGGCCACCCAAGGTGTACCTACGCTGAAGCCATACTTGCCAAGATCGGATGATGGTGTGTTGCCGTCAGCGTCAATCAGCGTAAAGCTAGATGGTATGCCACCGTCGAAGCCGCAGCGTATCTCGCTGACTGCGTCTTGCGCCATGCTGTCAGCAAGAGCCAAGCAGCATAACATAAATGATAATGTAGCTTTGATGTGCATTGTTGGGTTTGTTTTTTCATCTCTAAAACATCAAGAGGCCACGGCTTTTTGTACATGGCCATGGCCTCTTTAGGTGTGTTTTAGTGTTTTATTTACTTGTTTACGGATACTTTGCGAACCTTGTCGCCGTTCTTTATAATATAGACTCCCTTGCTTCCTATGGTCTGCAGTCGGCGTCCCGACAGATCGAAAATCTCAGTTGCGCTCGTTGCCTCGTCCTGAACTGCTGCAGAGCGGATATCATCGGTATCGAAGAACTTCACCTCCTGGTTGTCAGAACGTTCGGATCTGTATGTGGTGCCGCAGCGCAGGGTGTATGACACGAGGTTGTAGGCGTAGGAGTAGTCGGGGTCAGGCTCCAGTCCGTTTATGCGGAAGGATGTAGAGCCGTCAGTTATCTTCGACTCTGAGAGGCAGGTGTAAAGCTGGTCGCCCTTCTTCAGGTCTTGAGTCACCGTCACGCGGTCGAGCAGGAACTGTGCGTAGCTGCTTGCGTAGAACATCAGGTGGCTGAAGCGCGTGCCGCCGTAGAGCTTGACTGTGGCGGTGTATGTGCCGGCCGTGTCGGCCTTGATGGCCTGATAAGTGGTGTTGTCGCCTTGCACATAGAGTGTGGTGCCGTCCTCAAGGGTCTTGAAAGTCACCGTGACGTTGTAGTCGCCGCCATTGTTGTTGAGGCTGATTTCGGGCGAGAGCATGTCGTATGCCGAGTAGTAGTCGTATGTGCATCCCACCATGCCGTTGCACAGAATGGTACCATTGCCAGTCCAGCCAGCATTGTCTGCATAAGCGTCTAGATTGATATATGAATCGTTCTCAAGCGACTTAGGCTGATCTTCTGTTCCCTCGGTGCTCTTGCTGAAGTTCTCATCAAACACCACATATTGTTCTTGGTCCTCAGGCAAGTTGTACACCTCATAGCTACGTAGCACGTATGCTTCGGCATTTGGAGCAGCCTCCCAGTTGGCCGTGAATGCTCCGCGCTTGTCCACGTTGGTGGCCTCAAGCACATGAGGTGCGGCCACGCCGTAGGCATAGGTGTCGGCACTTATGATCGATGAGCGTCCGTCGTCGGTCACGCCCTGCACGGTGAAGTGGTACTCGTTGTTGGTGTCGAGGTCGTCAAACGTCATACTGGTGTCGGTCGTTATGGCGTCCTTCACCACCTGTGTCATCTCAACCTTGGGCGTGGTCTCCACCTCAATGTCGTCGATGGCCATCACGGTTGAGTCGCCGTTAACCGCATCGCTTTCGAAATCATAGCCGTAAATGCGCAGTTTGGTGTAGTTGCCCGGCACAAAAGTGCTGACATCGGAGAACTTCGCCGTTGTCCAGTCGGCAGCATTAGTTGCTCTGATGGCATAGGTTGACCATTTTGATCCATTGTAAAATCCGAAGTTTATTTCTGCATATGCGTCTTCTGTGTACTTTATTGACTTTACCGCAAAGCTGAGGTCACGTATGTAGCTGCCAGGGAGCTCGAAGAAGAGGGTGTCGTTGTCGCTTGCCACCTTGAGCGACTTGTCGCCCTCGAAGGGGTCGTCGGTAATCCAAGGCGAGGCGGCCTCGTCGGCAAACCGTCCGCTCCAGCCCTCGCCGAGTCCGGTGAACGAGCCGTCGGCGTTGACCGTAGCATCCTCAAAGTCGTTGTTGCTGATGAAGTTCTGGTCGCTCGTCTTCTTGTTCTCGTAGAGGTTCACCACATAGGAATCGGCACCTGCGGCCTTGTCCCACGATGTTGTGAAACCCGTGTAGGTAAAGTGGCTTGCGCCAAGTCCTGTTGGGGTGGATACGAAGTTGGCGTCGCGTTCAATGGAGATGCTGTCAACGATGATTGCACCTTTGTTGTAAGCCATTCCGTTCACCTGAACAAAGCAGTCGCTACCGCCGTATGTGTTGATTATGTCAAGCTCGAGATCCTGCCATCCGTCATCCGGCTCCAAATTGTAATAGTTCATTTGGTAGCCGATGGGGTCGTAGGGATACATCCAGTTGCCGGCCACCACATTCATGAAGAACAGTACGCTGCCTTTGATGGCCTTTACGCGCAGTTTTACGCGCAGTTTGCCTTGCATGACCATGGATGGGGTGTTGAATACGCCGCCCACGTTAGGATAGGCGAGGGCTATGTTGCCTCCGGCCTGGTATAGTCCCACTCCGCTCCAGCCGGGCGTGTGGAACATGCTGTCGGGCAACACACAACTTCCGTCTTCGTTATATGTGGTGGGATACATGATGGAGTCGGGGGCGTCCTCGGTTCCTTTGCTCCACAGCGAGAAGTCTTCGGAAACCAGTGTCTCCCACTTTTCGTCTGCCTCGGCCTTGCTCTGTGCCTTGCGCATCTGCTGCAACTGGCCTACCTCGATGGGCTGTGCCTTCTTCATCTTTTCCACGGTGCGGTCGGCCATCTTTTTCATGTCGTCCTTTGAGTGCTTTACCGCAGATGCCGACTGCGTAAACGTGGCTGTTGCCATGTGCCTGCCTCCGTCGTTGGTGGCAAAGGCTGTTGTTTGCGCGGCTGCCATAACCAATGCTGCCGCAAACATCAATGTGCGTCTCATGTTGTTCATACGCTTTCAGTTAAGTTTATAAATCGGTTGATTTCGATGCCCCAAAATTACTTATGTGTCACTTGACGGGCAAAAAAAACGGGAACAAGTATGTGCTTATTCCCGAATTGACACAAAAACGTGCGTATGTGGTGACTTTTTGATGAAAATGCCGCTCTGCGGATGCCTACTATTCGGCGTGATTTTGGTCAATGCTGATGCGTTTATATTCGGATGGTGTGAGTCCTGTGACGCGCTTGAACACGGTGACAAAGTTGCTACGCGACTTAAAGCCCAAACCACTGGCTATAGCCTCAATGGTGACGTTGCCATAGCCAGCGGTGTCAGACAGACGGATGCAGGCTTGGCGCACACGCTTCTCGCCGAGCAGGGTGTTGAAGTTCTTGCCATAGGCTTCGTGTATCACCTGTGAGACATACTTAGAGTTGGAGCCCACAAGTTGGGCGAGCCTATTAACGGAAAAGTCGTTGACGGAGATCTCGTCAATATCGTCGAGCGTAGCGTTGATGCGACTGAGCAGTTGCTGCTTGGCGTAGTCGTCGAGCGTGCTGCCCTGATACTTCTGTTCCGGCTGTGAGTCAGACGCGTCGTTGTGGCTCAGTTCAGCTATTTGCTTCTCGTATTCGGCTATCTTGCGCTCGTAGATGTCGCTGCGGCGGCGCTCACTCTCGCCCAAGTGCATCACTTCCTCGTTGCGGCGGAACAAGTCGCGATTGCTATGTTGTAGTTTGTTGTTTTTCAGCTTCAGTAGCAATGCCATGACGAGCACGATAACTGCGCCGATGCCCACCACGATGAGCACTAGCGTTATGGTTTGCCGTCGATTTTCCGACTCACGCATCTTGTCGGCTATCTTGCCTGTCTCAAAGGTCGATTTCATGTCGCGTATGCGCCCGTACTGCTGACTGCGGAACAGCGAGTCGGACAGTTGCAGACCGCGGGTGTGCCACAGTACGGCCTTGCTGTCGTTGCCCATCTTTGCGCAATACTCTGCCAGATTTTCGCAAGCCTCGGCTTGCAGGTCAAGGGCAAGTCCGCGCGACTCACGCTCCACTTCACTCGTTATCCGTGCGGCCTCTGCGTAGTTGCCCATCTTGGCGTACATGTGTGCCATTATGTTCATCGAGCCGAGCCGATAGCGTTCGGGCGTCAGCTTGGTGTCTATTTGCCCAAGCGACTTGCGCTGCCACTCTATAGCTCCACGGTAGTCGCCACGGGCCACGCACTCCATTGCGTTGCACACGCTGTATGTATAGTCGCGCATGGTCATGGGAGGTATCTTCAGTCGGCGCAGCGTTCTTACCTCCGGCATCACGCTTTGGGCGTCGTCGGCGTAGACTGCAAGGTTGGCCAGATTGCAGAATGATGTGAACAATATGTCCAGCTTGTTCACCCTCACGCTGGCGTAGAAGGCTTTACGGTAAAGTTCGGACGAGGTCTTGTAGTCGTTGTAGTTGACGTAGATGTTGCCCATGTTGAGGTATATGTATGGGTACAACGTCGTGTCGTTGACCTCGTCGATTATCTCCTGCGCCTTCAGCAGACAGGTGTACGACGATGAGTAGTCGTTGCGGTAGTAGAAGTATATGTAGCCGGCGTTGCTGTATGCCCCAGCGCAAATGCTTTTGTCGCTGTCGGGCATGTCGCTACGGTATTTTTCTGCCGACATGGTGAAGAACATTAGCGCACTATCCATACGCCCTTTGTCAAGGCATTCGTTGCCGAGCAGCTTCAACTCGCGCACGGGTACAGATTTCCATTGGTTATATATCTTATCGTAGTTGACCGAGCCGCAAATAGTCGCAAGCACAACTGTGACAAGCAGCACGATAAACAACACCAAAATCTTCTTCATTCAGCTATCTTATATATAAATAAGGTGACCATGCCTTAGTTTCTTTATAAATGAAAAAGCCAACCATTACAAGGTTATCGATTATGGTTGCCGATTACAAAGTTACAGAATTGTTTTGTGTTATTAATGGTTTTGCAAACATTTTGCATTGGGAAACACAAGGGAGAACCGCTAATAGACTGCTAATAGACAACAAGACGTAAAGCGCAGTAGGCGCAAGGCGGCTTGGTCAGATTATCAAAAAAGCGTATCTTTGCAAGCGATTATAGCATGATTCAGATACGACGATATGAACAAACGACAATACAAACAAGCTAACCTAGACTGGTTAGCCAATAAGGCCAAAGAAGAAGGCGTGAAGCCGCTTAAGAACAACGTATATTATAAGGTGTTGGCTGAAGGGAAGAATGACCAACGTCACCCTTCACCCCGAAGCATCGTGACAGCCCACTACACAGGGTGGACCATAGACGGCAAGCAGTTTGACAACAGTTGCGGTGGGGCTCCGCTAGCCATCCGCCTATGCGACCTGATTGAGGGATGGATCATCGCTATGCAAGAGATGTGTGTGGGTGACCGATGGGAAGTGTATATCCCAGCGGACATGGGATACGGCAAGTTCTCACAACCTGGCATACCCGGAGGCTCCACGCTGATATTCGAGATTGAGCTACTAGGCATCGCCTAAGCTATCCCTACCGCTATCGGTGAAGGAAAAAACTATATCAAGATGAGATTAAGAGGATCGACATCTGTACAGAGTTATCGGTCTTCCTCATTCTGAGCAAAGGTTATCATTCCCAAAAGGTTCTTTTCTCAAGACCTTGAGTCTCTTGGCTGACATCATAGGAGATGGCTGGAAGACAATCGGGAAGGTCAAACACATCGGTCTCGCTCTTATCTTTGAGTTCCTCTTCAGCCTCTTTCTTATCAAGCATGAGCACATCTAAGGTCACAAAGTCTCTGATTTCCTTACACTCAATGGGATCCGACTGCTTATCCCACCGCCACGTATATTGGAGAAGACCACGAAAGCTGACCAGCGCACTCATATTACTTTCGGGTTGACTAAATGTCCAGTCACTGATATTGGTAGATATGGTGAGCGACTTACTGTTCATATCCCTAAGTTTGGCATTATCTATCACTGCCCGATAAAGTCCTTTCTTCTGATCCGTAATAACCATGCAAGCATCATCGGCGCTATACTTACGCATACTGATAGCTAGGAAAGTGGTATCACCCTTGGTGCTGCTTACCGAGTCGGTGGTGAGACGATTGACCTTAGCCATATTGAAGGATTTTCCATATAACATAAAGGTCTCAAAGCTGAATAGCTTTCTTAGCTTCTTGTGTTCATATTCACGGCAAGCCCATACGTGACGTTTGATTTTGCCATTCTTCGTATTAATGTAGAAATCCTCGATACCTTCGCGATAGAGTATGGTCTTATCATTATTGGTGCATATATCGCGAAAGGCACCGCGAACCTTGATATAGTCGGCCTTCTTCACTACCACCTCGGGCAGCGTAAACTCCTTCTGCTCCAACGCCACATCACCATGCGTTGTTGATGCATCTATGGTAAGCGGTTGGTATGACAATGTGCTTATGATCACGTTGCCTTGAAGCGCTTTCACCTGTCCATCGGCATCGCTCATACATAGCAGTTGGTTGTTATCATCCAAGATGTAAGCCCCTGCTACAGGTTGCCCATCAGCTTTGTCCACCAAACGGAACTGAGCTGACGCTTGTACACAAATTATAATCAGCAACATTGCCACAAGAAGGCTTCGGGTGTGTTTTTTACAAATGGAATGGATGTTCATACGCTTGAATTTCTATGTTTCTATATAAACGTTTTAGAGCTACAAAAAAGTGGTTCAACACTTGCATATAGCTGATGTTCACTTGCCTTAGTGCTGCTTAAAAACCTACCAAAGATTATCTGACATATGGCAAAGGTATGCATAAAATCTGAAAAACTTACTCCTTTTAGTGGTATTTATTACACAAAACAAAACTTCTAAGACACTTCGCTTGATTATATGTACGGCTAGCGAACGCAGCAAAATCACGTATGCGAAGATGATACTTTTTCAATAATTCTTTTGTTCTTTCCTTTATTTATGCTATCTTGCACCGCAATATGTTTAAAAGGAGACCATTTGCACTTTATTCATTAGTGGTTGGAGCGTATTATGTTATGTTCCAGTCATTTTACAATTGGATAACTTATAGGGACATCTTTCCCTATACAGATGTGTATAGCTTTTGTCTGAGTACGTTGTTCAACTTTGTGCCTGTTTACTGCATTGCTAGTTTCAACGTCTGGCTTGTGTTCCGATTGTTGAAAGTAAAGAACAGAGCCTATAAGGTTATCATAGAGCTATTGCTATCCAACGTCTTTGCAGTCCTTTTCAATCTGTTGTTTCTCTTTGTCATGGAAGGAGGAGAGTATAGCCATGTGGATTGGGCGGGAACGACGCTCAACAACACGTTCATTTGGTTAATTGTAGAGCTAGCATATTATTTTGACAATTATCGTAAACGCGAGTTGGAGGCGAATCTGATTAAACAGCAAATGATACAATATCGTTATGATGTATTGAAGGCTAGCCTCAATCCACACTTTTTGTTCAATTCGCTTAATATTCTCAACTCATTGCTAGACCAAGACGTAGACAGAGCCAAGACTTTCTCCATCGAACTGTCTAAGACCTTTCGTTATATGCTACAAGAGCAACAATCTGAAACGGTTCTGCTCTCGAAGGAAATGGAGTTTCTTGAAAGCTATGTTTCCGTATTAAGGACACGATACAATGACCAGCTGAGAGTTGAGATAACGGGAAAGGAACACATTGGCGCACATCAGGTGATACCTTACTCGTTGCAATTGTTGATAGAGAATATTTGCAAACACAACGTTATATCCATGCGTCAACCTATGACGGTTCTTATCCGAATAGGCGAATCGTGCCTATGGGTAGAAAACGCAATCCGTCTGAAGCGGACTGCCGCTTCCAATCATTTCGGGCTGAATTATTTGGTGCAGCTTTATGCGACGCATAACAAGGAAGTGATTATCAAGAACGATGGGCGTCAGTTCTCTGTGTGCATTCCATACATCGTTTGAACAATATATATATCATTCGGCAGCGTTCTTTCATAGAACACCCAAGCTATCTCATAGCAATTAACATAAAAAGGCAACAACCATGAAATATGCAATTATAGAAGATGAGCACATTGCCCAAGTGCAGTTACAAGATATGATTCAGTCGTTTCGCCCAGCATGGCAACTGCAGATGACTGCAGAATCTATCGAAGAGAGCGTGGAGTATCTTTCGGTGCTTCATGGACTCGATTTAATTTTTATGGACATAGAGTTGGCTGACGGCAACTGCTTTGAGATATTCAAGGAAGTGAAGGTTGATACCCCTGTGATATTTACTACCGCATATGACGAGTATGCCATTCAAGCCTTTTCCATCAATAGCGTACAATATCTATTGAAGCCTTTGGAAGAAGGGGAGCTCCATAAGGCTATTGTTAAGTTTGAAACGATTTGCAAACCACAAGAGAAGGGGTTGCTATACCAAGACCTTGCCATGAAACTAAATCCTTACCGGAATCGGATCCTTGCTTTGAGTGGCGACCATTATGTTCCGATATTGGTCAACGAGATAGCATTCTTCCTAAGTGAGGACAAGTATGTATACGCTTATCTGCTAGATGGTAGGCGTAGACTGACGGAGTTTTCCAACTTAAACGAGGTCATAGCAAACCTAAATCCTAACGACTTTACCTTGATCAGTAGGAATGTTGTGACGTCCATCTATGCCGTCAAGCAAGTGGCTAGGTTTTTCAAAGGTCGTCTTCAGGTTACCATCGCAGCGGGTAACGAAACGCTTGAGGTAACGGTTAGTGCAGCTAGAAGACAAAGCGTGCTCAACTGGCTAGGAGGAAGGTCTATGCCATAAGCCTCTGCTAAACCGGTAAAGGACGAAATAATTCGTTCCTCATATATCTCACTTCGCTCTTTGAATATCCCAACTGGCGCAAAAGCCGTTGGGCGTACATCGTGATTTACGTACTTTTACATGTGAGTAGACCTAAACAAAAGCTAAATGCAGATTATTGTATCTACTCAACAATGTGTGAATTTTATGCTATCAATGTATTATTAACTAAAATCAAGGTGTATGTTCAAGAAGAAGAAAAGTGCTGTTGTCATATTAACAATGGCCTGTTCGCTAACATTACATGCAGCGGACATTGAGTCGAAGGACACGGTGGTTGTAGTATCAGAGGCAGGAACGCTTTCTAAGGTTTTCCCCGCAGAAACATGGACTGACCAAGCGCAACGTGACAGCGTTATGCAAACATTCACTGGGCTAAAGATCCAGGGTAAACTGAATGGTAACGATATTGTTTATCTACAAACGGTATGCGGCAGTTGGGCAGAAGTGATGGGCAACGTGGAGAAGCTCGACTTGTCTGAAGCGTCCATTGTTGCGGGTGGCGATGCTTATAGTACCTATTATAATACGGAGGGGTATGCTGAGCAATTGTACACTGCTGACCGAGTGGTAGGCGCCAAGATGTTCAGCTATTGTGGTGCACTGAAGCATCTTGTGCTGCCAAGCAATACGGTTTCGGTGTCTGCGAATGCTTTTGATGGCACATCTTTAGACGAAATAGAGATTTCGGATGCCAACGCCTACTATAAGTCTGAGGATGGCGTGTTGTATGACAATGCTTTTACCACGCTAGTGAAATATCCATCTGCTAACGCACGCACATCATTTGTGATTCCCTCTTCTATAACCGAAATCAATGCCAGCGCTTTTGAGAATTCATCTTCGCTGACCATTCTAACCATTCCTAGCACTTTGAAGAGGATTGGAGAAAGCGCCTTTGGCAACTGCAATTCCTTGACTGCGATTGACCTGCCTAAGGAGATGGAGGCCATCGGCGATAGAGTCTTTATGAGCTGTATGAACCTACAGACGATATCGATGCCTACCACGATTGCATCTATAGGCCATTCATTGTTTATGGGATGTAGCGCGCTGAAGGAGGTTTCCCTCCCAAGCGGAACGCTAGATATATCAAGGATGTTCTACGGTTGTCAAAGTTTGGAGAAAGTGACATTGCCTTCATCGATCAAAACCTTTGGTGAGTCGGCTTTCCAATCATGTTCTTCTCTTCAATCAGTCAACGTGCCTGTGGTAGAAGAAATAGGCGAGTCGGCATTTGACGGATGTAAGAGTTTGGAGCAACTAGTGATACCGGAAGGTGTAAAGCGGCTAGGGTCGCGTGCCTTTGCGTCTTGCACAGCACTCTCTTATCTTTCGCTTCCTTCCACAATAGATAGCGTAGGCGATTATCTCTTGTCTTTTGCGTCTTATGATATGGACTTGGTGCTGAAAGCCATTGTTCCGCCAGCAGCTTCGTCCAGCTCATTCTACCCTGCCCCTTATGGCATTCGGCTTTATGTGCCCGATGCCAATGTGGACGACTATGCGAATGCGGAAGGATGGAAAGCCTTTTCGTCTATAAACAAATTGTCCGATGCACCAGCCAGCCCCATATCCGAATATAATATTCTCTCTGAGGAATATGTTCCTGATGAGTTCTTTAGAACCTGGATTGACACCAACCTTGCCAATGGCTCTGGTTACTTTAGCAATAAGGACGCCGAAGCATACAAGGGCGAGATATTTATTGGCTACACTGACATCGCTTCGCTTCAAGGTATTGAGTATTTTACATCCATCGAGAGCATTGCGCTTACCAACAACAATAACCTTGTAGCAGTGGACCTACATAAGAACACTGGCTTGCGAAAGATAGATCTGCTTTATTCTATGAGCCTTGTGGATCTGAATATCGAAGGTTTACAGAACCTTGAGGTATTGAATGTGGGTATGACGAATATTGCCAATTTTGATTTATCTAGATTCACTTACTTGGCTCCAACACTGAAAGAACTGAACGTATCAAAGCTTCAACTGGAAACGATCGATGTCACACCATTCGTTAATCTGGAGACTTTGGATGTCTCTAGCAACCAGCTGACGACAATAGATTGCAGCAACCTGTCTAAGCTAAAGCTATTTAGCTGTTCCAATATGCCTACACTGACTAGCATCAACCTCAAGGGCTGTGTAACCTTGGAAGAGTTGATTGCTTCCATGTGCGATCTGACTGATCTAGACCTAAGTGATAACCAAGCGCTGAATTCTATCTATGTGCATGAGAACAAAAACCTAGGAAACATCGAACTGACTCCTACTGTTAAGTCGCAGTTGCGGTTCTTGAACATTGGTAACACAGGATGCACATCGGTCAACCTTGATGGATGTGTAAACCTTGAAGAGTTTGAGTGTCCAACCAATGCCTTAGAACAAGCTCCCAGTTTCAAGGATTGTAAAAAGCTCAATTGGCTGAGAATCGAGAGCACTGGTATCAGCGACCTAGATGTGTCTTCTTGTCCCGAACTAAAGGAGCTATATTGCTATAGCAACAACTTGGAGAATC
>CAVGNV010000006.1:0-90805 GCA_963630695.1 Paratractidigestivibacter sp.
ACAACAAAAACTAAAAGGTTGGAATGGACTATTTTTGCCACCGCTGAATAGTTACGGATATAGAATGTTAGACCAATAGGTTGGTATCTGACTATTGTAAGTATGCAAAGTTAAAGAAAATGTTGCAATAAATAAAGCTGACAGAGGCTTTTTGTGTGCTTTTTGATTAACTTTGCAGTTGTAAAAGATAAACCAATATGAAGTTAGACAACGTCGTAGACGAATTGCGTGACAAGCGCATTGCGGTGCTTCTCTCGGGAGGTGTCGATAGTAGCGTGGTGGTATATGAGTTTGCTCGGTTGGGATTGCATCCCGACTGCTTCTATATCAAGATAGGACCAGAGGAAAAGGAAGAGTGGGACTGTAGCTCTGAGGAAGATCTTGAGATGGCCACCGCTGTGGCTCACAAGTATGGTTGTCGCTTAGAGGTGGTCGATTGCCACCAAGAATATTGGAACCAGGTGACGCGATACACCATGGAGAAGGTCAAGGCTGGTTTTACCCCCAACCCTGATGTGATGTGTAATAGGCTGATCAAGTTTGGTGCGTTCCATGAGAAACGCGGACACGAATACGATTTGATTGCTACGGGACATTATGCTCAGACTGAGTGGATTGATGGAAAGAAATGGCTTACCACTAGTCCGGATCCCGTGAAGGATCAGACCGACTTCCTTGCGCAGATCTATCAATGGCAACTCAAGAAGGCGTTGTTCCCCATTGGTCATTACCAAAAGGGAGAGGTGCGTGAGATAGCAGAACGTGAGCATCTCATCAACGCCAAACGTAAGGACTCGCAAGGCATCTGCTTTCTAGGCAATATCGACTATAACGAGTATGTACGCCGTTACTTAGGTGAGCAGGAGGGCGATATCATCGAACTAGAAACTGGCAAACGCATCGGTTCGCATAAAGGGTTGTGGTTTCACACCATTGGCCAACGTAAGGGTCTAGGTCTTGGCGGTGGTCCTTGGTTTGTGGTAAAGAAGGATGTGGAGCGCAATGTGCTTTATGTCAGTCATGGCTATGATCCTGATACGGCTTACAAGCAAGACTTCCTTATCCACGATTTCGACTTTCTTACCGAAGGCATCGAAGCGCTTCCTGAGCGCATCACCTTCAAGATACGTCATACACCAGAGTATCATCCAGCATCAGTGGAGGTGCGGGACGATGGTCGTTATGTGATCCATTCGGATGCACGCATACATGGTGTAGCACCAGGACAGTTCTGTGTGGTGTATGACGAAGACCATCATCGTTGTTATGGCAGTGGCGAAATCTGCTTAGAGTAATAGCTATGTAGCTGGGCTATTACTCGCTTATTTGAAGCAGTGACGCTCTAGAAATTGCTGATAACTATTCTTGTATCCATTAAACACATTGATATCCACATCGGGATGGATGCCTTGCACCTTGCCATCAGGACTGAGTTGCCAGATGGTTAGCTTGAAGTTGGGCTTATATTCACCATATCGTGCAATCCACACAAAGTAGTTGTCACCCAAGTCGGTAGCAAGGGGCATATATTGGTTGGCAAAGCTCTGACTGATATAGAGGATGGGGCGTACGTGCGTGGAGGCTTCCACTTCCTTAAGCCAAAGGCGTACATGCTTGAACATCACCTCTGCACCGCCCATCTGTTGTATCTGAGCGTCGGTAGGTTCAATGTCTAGCACAGGAGGGAGGTCTCCTTTGCTGAACTTGCTGCAACGAAGGAAGTGCTTGGCTTGTGCCGTTCCGTTGCTGGTGGTGGAGAAGAAGTGGTAGGTACCAGTAGTGATGTTATGTGCTCGCGCTTGTTTGTAATCTTCAGCATAGTAGGCATTGAGAACCGTAGTGCCCTCGGTCGACTTGATATAAGCAAAGCTGATAGGGTAATCTACCTTACCACTGACCTTCTTCGTAGTAATTGTTCCTAGCCCCGTGATACGTAGCTTGTCCCAATTGATAGGGTAGGTGACGCCATTCTTTTCATGTTGATGGCGTGAAAGGTCAATGCCGTAGATGCGGTCAGCGTTGTATGTGAGGCGTTCACCCTTGAACACGCCTTCCTTCCACTCGCCAACTTTCAGATATTGGCGTGGCGCCACGTAGAATCCGAAGCCATCATAGACTCCATCTACCCAATGTCCCTCATAGTAAGAACCATCTCTTCCGATGTGCTTACCATAACCATTGGGCTTCTTCTGCTTATTAATTTCACCTATGTAGATGCCCGTCGAGTCGTGTAGCGTCACATCATCGTGGGGCAGAACTTGTGGTTTGGGTTTTATGGCGCTTTGGAGCAACGTCTTACCTTGTGCAATGCTCATGTGGGTTATGACATGCTTGGGCGTTTGGTGGGTAGGCAACTGGATTACTGTGAAACCATCGTCATACTCCGCACTTGGCTTACACTCCTTATTATATATATGTGCGCCCTCGGTCGACTTTACAAGCTTGTAAGAGGTGTGGTAAGTGAGGGTGAGGTTGCTATCGTTCGGAAGCACAGAGAATAGCTTGTCAAGAGCAGGCTGCAGCGAGTCGATACCTTGATCTACAAGAGCCGAATAAGCTGCGATGCTATTATATCCATAGTCTTGCACGTTATGGCTACGGCAGTAGTAATGCAGCTCGTTTTGCTTAGATTGCAGTTGAGCCACATAGTTGTCGATGTTTCCCGTTTGTCGCATGACCACTTCTCGCAGTTGTTTTCCATCTGCTTGCACCAACAAGCTAGGTTTAGGCGCTGAGGGTACAACGATGCGGCCGAAGCATGAAGGCACTCGCCGCAGCTGATTGACCCAATAGCCCTTTACGGTTTGTTTCTTTGCATTCACCTTCACCGTATCCGTTGATACACCAACAAACGCCGTGTCACCTTCAATGTCAGTAAAGGTGAGAAGTGTCTTACCATCAACGCTAAGCGTATACCATGTTGTCACCTCAACGTTAACTTCATTGCGTTTGATTTCTTTCTCCGAGATAGGCATCAGTTGCCATACCACTATCGAGAGGATGATAAATCCCAAGGCTCCCCCTAGGATTTTCTTGTTATGCAATATATGTAGAATCTTCATGTTGTTGCTAATGGGTGAGTTTTTCTTTTAGCTAACAAAAATATTAATTTTCGTCCAAAGCCCGCTTATTGTTTTGTTGATTAACATTGTTTAACCGCAATCAGCGGTATAGATGGGATGTGAATTCCTACTGATATAACGCATCGTTTCTGTCTGGATTCTATCCGCAGAGATACAAATAACCTTTTTATAATCAGTCTGTCTTCAAATTATTACTTTTTAAGCCTTGTTTTAGATACGATTAATATGTTTTTAGTACCTTTGCAGCCAAATGAAGCGATGGTTGCATAGATCTTTCCCATTGCTCTTGTCCATCCTTCTAGTTTGGATGGGTACAGGAGTTATCGTTATGCAGTGTATGCATAGCGGTAGGATGATGTTGGTGTTACCATTGTCACAGCAACAGTCGGAGAAAGACTGTCGTGGAGATGCCGATACCCACTGTATGAAGGTGCAGGTGATGAAGCTCGCCACGATGAATCAAACCTCGCAACAGTCGCTTCATATCGTTCCACAAGTGATGATGTTGCTCCCCATGTTGCTGGTGAGCGCCATCATGTTACCACGTTGGTGTTGCCACGTTTGGTCGCAATACCTTCACGCAGACAAGTGGCATAGCCCTCCGCGATGCTATTTGCAGCAACTATCCGTCTTGATTATTTGATTAAGGGGTGGCAAGCTTGATGTCTTGCCAGTCCGTCCTTGTTGTGGCATGGAGATTCTGTGCCCAATCTTTTCTTCGTGTGTAAGGGTTGAGACCTTTGCAACTTTGTTGCATCAGATTCTCCATACCTTTGCATCCGTAAATCAATGACATTCAAATAATCAAATGTAATGAAAACCAATAATAAGATAATGATGCTGATGGCGCTTGCAATGGGTGTGCCATCAGTGGTCTCAGCGCAAGATAGCGATAGCACATCACTTAGCGATCAAACCCTTAATGAGGTGGTGGTGACCCACCGTCAGACCGTGCGCACCATGGGTGGAGCCATCAATGGAAAGAGCATGATGAAACAAGAACTATTCAAGGCGGCTTGCTGCAATCTCGGTGAAAGCTTTGTCAACAATGCCGCTGTGGATGTCAACTATACCGACGCTACCACTGGTGCCAAGCAGATCAAGCTCTTGGGGTTGAGTGGTACCTACGTGCAGATGCTTGCTGAGAACCTTCCAGCCTTTCGTGGTGCCGCTATGCCTTTTGGCTTGGGTTATGTGCCTGGCTCTTGGATGAACAGCATACAGGTATCCACTGGTAATGCCTCGGTTAAGAATGGCTATGAGGCTATGACGGGACAGATCGATGTGGAATATCTCAAGCCCGATGATGAACAAAACGTGTTGGTGAATCTCTTTGGCAACACCATGGGTAAGATTGAAGCCAATGCCGCAGCCAACGTACATATCAATGGTAACAAAGATTTGAGTACGGAGATTCTGGCCCACTTTGAGAACGTGCAGAACAAGCACGATGGCAATGGCGATGGCTTCCAGGATGATCCGCAGGTGCGTCAGTATAATCTGTCCAATCGCTGGTTTGCTCGCCAAGGTCGATACATCTTCCATGGTGGTCTATCCGCATTGAAGGAGACCCGTTACAGCGGACAGGTTGATGGCAGCCATAGTCATAGCAGCGTGACCATTGATCCAGAGAAAGGACTGTATCGCACTGGCATTGAAACCAATCGCTATGAAGGATACATGAAGCACGCCTTTGTGATAGACAATGATCATGGAACCAATATAGCCTTGATGGGCAACGTGTCTATGCACGAACATGATGCCTCATACGGTAAGAAATGGTATTGGGTCAATCAGAAGAATGCCTATGCGTCGTTGGTGTTTGAGACCAACTTCACCCCTGAACACAATCTCTCTGCGGGTTTAAGTTGGAATCATGACTATTATCACCAACTGGTGCGTCTCACCAATGATGATGCGTCACCTCAAAGAGCCATAGAGAGCGAGACCGTTCCAGGTGCTTATGCCCAATACACTTTCAATCTGCACAGCCGACTGATCTTCATGGCGGGTCTGCGTGTCGATCATAGCAATGTGTATGGTACGTTTTGGACACCGCGTGCCCATCTTAAGTGGATGGTTAGCGATCTGCTGACGCTGCGTCTCTCTGCGGGAAAAGGCTATCGCAGTCCGCATGTGTTGGCAGAGAACAATTATCTCCTTGCTAGCGGACGAACGCTTGAGATAGGTAAGCTCTCACAAGAAGCTGCGTGGAACTACGGACTGACCTCAACATGGCTCATCCCCGTAGCCCATAAGACCTTGAAGGTTACCACCGAGTACTATTATACCCACTTCTTGAATCAAACCGTGATCGACTATGATGCTGATCCGCAGGTAATCAAGATATCTGACCTTGATGGAAAGAGCTACTCGCACACCTTCCAGATTGATGCCAACTATCAGCCTATTCAGGGATTAGACCTCACCATGGCTTACCGATATAACATTGTCAAAGCCACTCTCGGCGGCATGCTCAGACAGAAACCGCTCCAGAGTCGTTACAAAGCATTGCTCTCTGCAAGCTACAAGCCTGGGTTGGGGCTATGGCAGTTTGATGCAACGTTGGCGCTCAATGGTGGTGGCCGCATGCCCGTGCCTTATACCACCGCAGATGGCAGTGCTTCGTGGAACGAAAACTATAAAGCCTTTGCCACGGTCAATGCACAAATCACCCGCAAGTTTCGCCATTTTGATGTCTATGTGGGAGGCGAGAATCTCACGGGATATAAGCAGAAACATCCCATCGTGGGTTGTCATCAGCCCTGGAGCAGTGCTTTCGACCCTACAATGATTTATGGCCCAGTGAGTGGTGCTATGGGATATGTGGGGCTTAGATTCAATCTGAAATAATAATCGAACACTATTCACGTTAATAATTAAAGCATACAAAATAGGAAACGAATATGAAAAAACTATTATTGATGACCTTGATGCTTGTCATAGCAGTGATGGCATCGGCCAAGAACATCCAAACCGTCATCTTCACCACCCATCCACAGATGCATTGTGAGAGTTGCGAGAACAAGATTAAGGGCAATCTGCGTTTTGCCAAAGGTGTAAAGAAGATTGAGACCAGCGTAGAGGATCAGAAGGTGACCATCACCTACGATGCAGATAAGACCACTGTGGAGAAGCTCCAAAAGGAGTTTCAGAAGATAGGATACCAAGTAAGAGTAACCACCGCAGAAGAGAAAATCGCAAAAGAAGCCGAGGACGAATGTGAGAATATGTAGCCTCACGCATTCGTTGACATAAAGAAAAGAGTTCTTCCGTTAAAAGCGCGCATCCTATAGAGCTAGTGTCGCTTTGACGTGAAGAACTCTTTTTTTTGTATCCCGCTCTTTTGTAACCATTAACGATAGCATGAATGTTGTCCTTTGGAAAAGCAAATAAATAAGTATGAATCTTTGCCTTTCGATATTTTTTGCTAAATTTGTCGCTGAAAGCAAACGCATGGTGCAAGACCTCAATATTTACGATAAGGAGATAAGCTATGGGACGATATTACGACAAGTATATAAGGTTTGACTGGGCTATGAAACGCCTGCTCCGTAACAAGACCAATCACGTCGTGTTAGAAGGTTTGTTATATTCATTGATAGGTAAGAAGATAACCATCAAGCACTTCCTTGAGAGCGAGAGCAATCAAGAGGAAGAGTTTGACAAGTATAACCGTGTGGATATGCTTGCCGAAGACGAGGATGGCGAACTGATTATCATTGAGATTCAGAATAGCCATGAGATCACTTACTTTCATCGTATGCTTTATGGTGTGTCTAAGGCTATAACCGAATATATTGACAAAGGCGACTCATACGATAAGGTGCGTAAGGTCTATTCCATTAATATCGTCTATTTTGAGTTGGGGCAAGGCAAGGATTATGTCTATCATGGCAAGACCCAGTTTAAGGGATTGCATGCTCCGTATGACTTATTGAAGCTATCCGCTCGGCAGAGCGAGAAGTTCTTGGGTATCACGGAGGCTGACATAGAACAACGAAAAGACGCCGGCGACCTATTCCCCGAGTATTATATCTTGCGTGTGAACGACTTTGATAAGGTAGCCACCACACCGCTTGACGAATGGATTGAGTTTCTCAAGACAGGCAAGATAGATGATGACACCCAAACCGCAGGTCTTACTGAGGCTCGTGAGCAGCTTCGCATCGATTCGCTTCCCGATAAGGATCGCCGCGCTTATGAACGCTACATGGAGTCGGTCAGACACATGCGCAGCCTCTTTTATACCAGCCATGATGATGGTTATAGCGAAGGACATGCTGCTGGTATGGTAGAAGGTCATGCTGAAGGTCGAGCTGAAGGCTTGGCTGAAGGTCGAGCAGAACGTTCTTTGGAAATCGCAAAGCAAATGAAAGGTATGGGCTTGACTGATGCACAGATAGCTCAAGCCACGGGCTTATCTTTGTCAGATGTTTCCAAAATATAATAGATTCTTGAATGGTAATGCCTTGAGGAAGCCTAGATCTGTAAGTATTTGGAAACGGTATATGCTCCAAAGGTTAGGTTACAACTATTTTCTCGGCAATTATTTTAAGTCTGTAAGAAGCTGGAGATAATTCAGAATATACTAATTTGCAAGAAGAGTATCAAGGATTTAATATAGATTTAAAGTCTATGTTCATATGAAAGATAATGGACTGCAAGGTGATAGTTTAGGTCTCATGGTCTGAAACCTATACTATCGCAAGCAAGATAAGGTCGTAAGGTGAGGAAAAATAAATTGTTTTTCGATAAAAATTAATTTATTTTTCTTGGAAAATCAATTTGATTTTGGGTCTGAAAGACGCTCCGTTGATGTGCAAAACCCAAGAGATGATGTGGCAAGGAAGCCTATCTAGCAAGACGATTGACGCTTGCAAGCAGGCAGACCTTAGCCGATAGAGCAACTGAAGGGAGAAAAAATAACTTGCCCTTTACCTATATCGCAGTGTCGATAGGGTAAAGGGCAAGTTATTATATAGATAAGGTGGGGTGGGGATTATAGCATCTGTTCCAGCTCACGGATGTTTTGGAACAGTAGGTTACATCCCTCCTTGCTGAGCGTCTCGTCAGGCAGAGGCCCCGAATTGATAGCTATGGTGAAGCATTGTGCCGCTACGCCAGCCCTTACGCCTAAGGGCGCGTTCTCCACCACGATGCCTTCCCAAGGCTGTAGGTTGCCCGCCTTGCGCAGACCTTGTAGGTAAGGGTCGGGAGCGGGTTTGCCGTGCTTGACGTCATAAGCCGTGGTGATGTGCGTCTCGTCTAGGAAGTCGCCAAAGTCGGCAAGCAACCGCTGAATCAAAGGGCGCTGTCCGCTACCCGTCACCACGTTGATAGACAGTCCGCGCTGCTGAAGCTTACGCATCAGATCTATCACACCGTCAAAGATCTGCGTCTCTGGCAAGTCGTGAAAATAGCGTGTCTTGACATCATAGATACGCTGGGCTTCCTCCTCATCAATGTCTTTGCCCGTCTGCTGCTTCACATATCTGCGGATGGTATCTACGCCGCGTGCCCCCTCTGTGGCATACGAGTCGGCTTCGGAAAACTGGATTCCAAACTCGTCCATGCACCTTACCCATGCCTTGGCATGGTTAGGCATGCTATCGTAGAGCACGCCATCCATGTCAAACAGCACGGCCTTCGGACTGAATGTCGTGAAGCCATGCTGCTTGAGATATTGTTTGATTTCGTTGTCAAACATCTTGTTCGTTCTTGTTCCTATTTAGGAAGCGTGCCCCTATTAAGCCTCTTCCTCTAGACGCTGCTTGATAGCCTTGCTCTCAGCTTCGTAGCCGGGCTTGTCAAGGAGCGCAAACATATTCTTCTTGTAAGCCTCTACACCTGGCTGATTGAATGGGTTTACACCCAAAACGTTGCCAGAGATGCCGCAAGCCTTCTCGAAGAAGTAGATTAGCTGGCCTACATAGTACTCGCTCAACTTAGGTACGGTGATGCGAATCTGAGGTACGCCACCATCCACGTGAGCCAATCGGGTGCCGAGCTCAGCCATCTTGTTGACATCATCCACACGTTTGCCCTCAAGGAAGTTGAGGCCGTCGAGGTTCTCCTCATCGTGTGGGAAGAGCAACTTGTGGTTAGGTTCATCCACGCTGATCACTGTTTCCCAGATAGAACGTTCGCCTTCCTGAATCCACTGACCCATAGAGTGGAGGTCGGTGGTGAAGTCGCAGCTTGCAGGGAAGATACCCTTGTACTCTTTACCTTCGCTTTCGCCATATAGCTGCTTCCACCATTCAGAGAAGTAGTGGAGCTTAGGCTGGAAGTTGACCATGATCTCAATCTTCTTTCCAGCTTGTCCGTAGAGGGCGTTACGTACGGCTGCATACTGAGCAGCGATGTTATCGCTATATGCTACGTCAGCGCCTGTGAGCTTCTCCATATCCTGCGCACCCTCAACGAGCGCCTTCACGTCATATCCTGCCACTGCGATAGGAAGCAATCCTACGGGAGTGAGCACAGAGAAGCGGCCACCTACATTGTCAGGGATAACGAAGGTCTTATATCCTTCCTTGGTAGCTGCAGCACGAGCTGCACCCTTGTGAGCGTCAGTGATGGCTACGATAACATCCTTAGCCTCTTCTTTGCCACGCTGTGCCTCGCATTGCTTCTTGAGCAGACGGAAGGTAAGGGCGGTTTCGGTGGTGGTTCCACTCTTTGAGATATTGATCACACCAAACTTCTTGTCCTTCAGATAGTCGGTCAGTTCGGCAAGATAATCTTCACCGATGTTGTTTCCAGCGAAGAGGATGGTAGGATTCTTCTTATCCTGAACAAGCCAAGCAAAGCTATTGCCTAGAGCTTCGATCACGGCGCGTGCACCGAGGTATGAGCCACCGATACCTGCTACCACTACACACTCGCACTTGCTACGTAGCGTGTCAGCCACAGCCTGCACCTCATCAAGGAATGCGGGTGTGATGCTTGAAGGCAGGTGAAGCCATCCTAGGAAGTCGTTGCCAGGGCATGTACCGTCCTCAAGCGTGGTTTGTGCGTTGTTAACCTTTGAAGCTAGAGCCTCAAGCGTTCCTTTGTTCAGGAAAGGAAGCGCTTTTGAAATGTCTAATTTAATACTTTCCATATTAATTATGTTATCTTAAAAAGCTTATATCTATTGATGTGAGAAGGCACTATCTGAACGAGTCGGCAAGCAGGTCAATCTCCACCGTGGGGTTGATGCGCTCATAGAGGATGTGATAAACGGCATCCAAGATAGGCATATACACGTGCAGCTTATTGTTGATCTGCTTGATACATTTGGTTCCGAAGTAGCCCTCGGCTATCATCTCCATCTCCATCTGTGCGCTCTTGACGCTATATCCACGACCTATCATCAGTCCGAAGGTATGGTTGCGTGAGAGACGTGAGTAGCCCGTGACGAGCTGGTCGCCTAGGTACACGCTGTCAATGACCGAACGTTCGATGGGATTGATGGTGTTAAGGAAACGATTCATCTCTTGCATGGCATTGGAAAGGAGCACGGCTTGGAAGTTGTCACCATAGTTTAGCCCTTCACAGATGCCCGAACAGATGGCATAGACGTTCTTCAGCACAGCGGCATATTCGATACCTATCACGTCGCGAGAGGTCTTGGTCTTCATATACTTGGACCTGATCACTTGCGTGAAGAGCTCGGCGCGGTCTAGGTCGGTGCATCCGATGGTGAGATAGGTGAGCCGGTGCTGTGCCACCTCTTCAGCATGGGAGGGACCTCCGATACATGCCAAGTGGTCTTGGGGCACGCCAAACTCGCGACGGATATATTCCGTGCACACCATATCCTCGTCGGGGACGATGCCTTTAATCGCTGTGACGATGAATTTGTCGTAAAGAGGTTGTTTGATTTTATTTAGAATATCTTTGATAAAAGGGGAGGGAGTAACAAAGATAAGGGTGTCATAATGTGCCACCAAGTCGTTGATGTCACAAGAGAAATCAATCTCAGAGGTGTCAAATCGCAAGTTTCGCAGATAGCCGGGGTTGTGCCCGGTTATCTTGAAACTCTCGATCTTATCTTGCTTGCGAAAATACCAACCGATGCGGTGGGTGTGTTCTACCACCACCTTAGCAATAGCTGTGGCCCAGCTACCGCTTCCGATGATTGCGATATTTCCGAGTTTGTTCATGTCTGTCTTACCCGTTGTGGTATCTTGGCTAAGCCTTCACGCGGTCAATCCATTGCTGAATCTCATCAACGGATGGCTTCTCATAACCCAACTTGTACTTCTTGTTGATTTCGCCAAGCTTCTGCTGCAGACCCTGCGCTTTCTCTTCGGCAATGTCAGTGAGCAGATTGAATCCGGCTTTGCGTAGCACATACACCCACTCTTCGGGTACACCGATCTCTGCCCATTCCTTGATGGTGTTCTGAGGAATCTTCTTTTCGGGTTTCATCTGTGGGAAGAGCATAATCTCTTGGATGTTTTCCTTACCTATCATCAGCATGCAAAGACGGTCGATACCGATGCCTATACCACTTGTAGGAGGCATACCATACTGCAAAGCGCGTAGGAAGTCTTGGTCGATGATCATCGCTTCGTCATCGCCTTTGTCTGCTAAGCGCATCTGTTCCTTGAAGCGTTCTTCCTGATCGATGGGGTCGTTGAGCTCCGAGTAAGCATTGGCTAGCTCCTTACCATTGACCATCAGCTCAAAGCGCTCGGTCAGTCCGGGCTTAGAACGGTGCATCTTGGTCAGTGGTGACATCTCTACGGGGTAGTCGATGATGAAGGTTGGCTGGATGAAAGTGCCTTCGCAGAACTCACCAAAGATCTCGTCAATCAGCTTGCCCTTGCCGAAGGTCTCGTCAATGCCTTCCATCTTCAGATCGTTGATGGCGATATGGCGAATCTCTTCTTCGCTCTTTCCTTCGAGGTCGAAGCCTGTCTTCTCCTTGATAGCTTCAAGGATAGGTAGGCGACGGAATGGCGCTTTGAATGAGATGAGGTGGTCTCCGTTCTGAACCTCGGTCTGTCCGTTGTTCACTTCCTTACAGATGGTCTCAAGCAAGGTCTCGGTGAAGGACATCATCCAGTTGTAGTCCTTATACTGAACGTATAGCTCCATACAGGTAAACTCGGGGTTGTGATACTTGTCCATACCCTCGTTGCGGAAGTTCTTGCCTATTTCATATACGCCTTCAAATCCGCCGACAATCAAACGCTTCAGATAAAGCTCGGTGGCGATACGCATATACATCTCGATGTTGAGCGCATTGAAGTGGGTAATGAATGGGCGTGCGCTGGCTCCGCCTGCTATTGACTGTAGGATAGGGGTTTCTACCTCAGTGTATCCGTGCTCGTCGAAGAACTTACGCATGGTGCGTAGCACGGTGGCACGCTTGAGGAACGTGTCCTTAACGCCGTCGTTGACAACCAGGTCAACATAGCGTTGGCGGGCGCGTAGCTCTGGATCGTCAAACTTATCGTAAGCTACACCATCCTTATATTTTACGATTGGTAAGGGCTTGAGGCTCTTTGACAATAGCTGCAAGCTCTGTGCGTGTACGGAGATCTCACCCATCTGGGTCTTGAACACAAATCCCTTGATACCGATGAAGTCGCCGATGTCAAGCAATTTCTTGAACACTTTATTATATAAGTCCTTGTCTTCGTCTGGGCAAAGGTCATCGCGGGTGATATATACCTGTATTCTGCCTTTGCTGTCCTGTAGCTCGATGAAGCTGGCTTTGCCCATTACGCGACGCGACATCATGCGTCCTGCAATAACAACTTCGCGTTTCTCGCCTTCGTCAAATTGTTCTTTAATATCTGTAGAGAAGGCATTGGTTGGATACTCGGCTGCGGGATAGGCTTCGATGCCCATCTGTTGCAACTCTTGGAGACTTTGGCGACGGCCAATCTCCTGCTCGCTTAGTTCTAAAACGTTCATATTAGTTGATATTCGAATATGTTTCTGAAATGCAAAGTTACGAAGATTATCCGACATAGCGTTGCTTTTTATCTTTTTTATTATAAGGTAAACGATGCGTGTGAGCCTAAATCGGTCTGTGTTTCGGTGGAGCAGAAGCAGCATAAACGTTGGTGAGCGATAGGTGCTGGTAAGCTATCCTAAAGGGAAATGTGCCTATGGATAGCGCAAAATCGATGGGATAACTCGGTACAATTCATAAAAAATGCGTACTTTTGCAGCCCGATGAATTTAAAAGCGATGAACGTAGAAAAGCAAGCACAATACTTAATAGAGCACGACGGGCTCTCTAACACCTTAGGGATGGAGTTTCTCTCCACTCCCGAACCTGACACGCTTATGGCTCGTATGGCCGTGGATGATCGTACCAAGCAACCCTTTGGCTTCCTCTCGGGTGGCGCATCACTCGCCCTAGCAGAGAATACCGCTGGCGTAGGGTCTATGGCGCTTTGTCCAGACCGCGTTCCCTTGGGTGTCAATGTGCAGGGAAACCATGTCCAAGCTATGCCTTATGGCGGCACAGTGATAGCCCATGCACGCATCATGCACCAAGGAGGAACGTTGCATGTGTGGCAGGTGGATATCAAGAATGAGGCAGGTGACCTGATCTCTACGGTGCAAGTGACCAATTATCTCTTGACTCCTAAGAAGTGATATGGCGGCTTACGCAATCTATCGTTTGCCTTATCAAGACCACTGCGTCCGCTTAACACAAGAAAAGGGCGAACCTATGGTGTTGTCATCCTTTGAGCAACTCAATGGGCAACGTGGTTTTGTGATAGCTCCTTTTGCGACCACGCCAGATGCTCCGATAGTGTTGCTACGTCCCGATAGGGTGGAGCGGATGTCTGTCAAATATGCTGACGAATCTCAGTGTGCGGTGGCTCGGTTGGAAACCTTGAGCCCGAGCGTATTGCAAACGACACAGAGAAGATGCTATTCAGCCGATTTTGCTTACTTTCGCAAGCTCCTTCAAGATGGTAGTTTGCAGAAAGTGGTGCTTGCTCGATGTGATCATGAGCAACGACGAGATGCGCTTTCGCCCGAACAACTGTTCATGCGGGCATGTCAACGCTATCCCCGTCAGTATGTATGTTTGGTATCTACCCCAGTTACAGGTACTTGGCTTATGGCAACGCCGGAGATTTTGATAGACGGATCGGCATGTCAATGGCGCACGATGGCGCTTGCAGGCACGATGAAAGCGCAGCCTTCACCTTGTTGGAGCGATAAGAATCAACGTGAGCAGCAGTTGGTTGCCGATTATATCCAGCAGCAGTTGCAACCCTTTGCTTCAGATATCACAGCGGAAGGGCCGCACACCACACAAGCGGCTGACCTTATTCATCTGCGTACTATCTTTCATTTTGCCTTGAAAAATCCTGACCTTCTTGGCAACTTATTGGCCACTTTGCATCCCACGCCAGCTGTGTGCGGACTGCCTAAGCGGCAAGCCTATGAAGCCATCTTGCAGCATGAACACACCCAAAGAGCCTATTACTCGGGCTTTATGGGAACGATAGATCCTCAAGCGGATACACATCTATATGTCTCGTTGCGGTGTATGCAGATCTTGGATGAGGAATATCGCCTCTATGCAGGGGGCGGATTGCTCAAGGAAAGTGATGAGCAAGCAGAGTGGGATGAAACCCAAGCCAAACTGCAAACCATGTTATCATTATTGGCGGATTGAGTCAATTTTGATTAAGAGTAATATTAATGTGTCGTAAGATGCGCATAGATGTAGCATAGAACGATTATTGGTGTAACGTAGGAAGAATACTAATTCAGCGAAAAATGTTTTCAGATATAGAGCAAGTCAACCAACTCACCTCGTTGCTCATAGCTTATGGTGTGCGCCATGCGGTGGTGTGTCCTGGTAGCAGGAATGCTCCTATTGTGCACAATCTTGCCGAGTGTGGCGACATTACGTGTCATGCGGTGACCGATGAACGTTCGGCAGGGTTCTATGCCATCGGTATCAGTGAACAGACAAGCCAGCCTGTAGTGGTGTGTGTCACCTCGGGGTCGGCTCTTCTCAATGTGGCGCCTGCCGTGGCAGAGGCATTCTATCGTCAAGTACCATTGATTGTGGTGTCAGCTGATCGCCCTATGCAGTGGATAGATCAGAACGATGGACAGACGTTGCAGCAGTGGGCGGCGCTATCGGCTGTGGTTCGCCGGCATGTCAACCTTCCTATGCCTATTGATGATGAGACGCGTTGGCACTGCAATAGGCTGATTTGCGAAGCCTTGGTTGATAGCTTGCGTCATGGTGGAGGCCCCGTTCATATCAATGTGCCTATTAGTGAACCGCTCTTCGGGTTCTCTACACCTACCTTGCCACGCTGCCGTGTGATTCGATATCACTCATCTGACCAGCCTGATCCGTCTTGGTGCGTCTTCACTGAAAGCTTTTCCCAAGCTCGTTGTCCGATGATTGTAGTGGGGCAGTTGCCCTATGCGGTAGCTTCTGACCCCGAGTTTCGTGATGCTATAAGGTTGTTGCGTCAACAAGCGGTGGTTGTACAAGAACGATTAGCGGATGTAGAGGGAAGCGATTCGGCTTTTGCCGATGCCATCATTGACCATGTTGAGGCACAAGAAGGGCTTGCGCCAGATTGGCTTTTGTATCTTGGTGGCACGTTGGTTGGCAAGAAGCTACGTCATTATCTTCGTTCTTGTCATCCCGATACGTCCATCAGAGTGAGCCGCTCGGGCGAGGTGTGCGACACGTTCATGCACCTAACCGATGTGGTTGAGGCTTCGCCTGTCACCTTTCTGCAATCCTTGGCGGCATCGTTGTCGCCTTGCTCGGTATCGGACAGTGTTGCTACGTGGCACCATCTGCTTGCCAATGCCGCTTCATCTGTTACATCTCTCAGTCTGCGCTACTCTCAATCGGCTGCCGTTCAGTGCCTTCACGCTTGGTGTGAGAAGCAGAAACTCCAAGCCACTTACTTCTATGCCAATAGTATGTCGGTGCGTTTGGGCAACTATTTCTCGCCTCATTACATCCATGTCAACCGAGGAGTGAATGGCATCGAAGGCTCTTTGTCTACGGCGGCGGGCTATTCGCTGACGGCCACAGAGTCACTTGTGGTTTGTGTTATTGGCGATTTGAGCTTCTTCTATGACCAAAACGCCTTATGGAACCAAGCCCTTCGCAGCAACCTACGCATTCTGCTGCTAAACAATGGTGGTGGGGCAATCTTCCGGCAGTTGCCCGGTTTAGAGCAAAGTGAGGTGCGCGACACACTCGTCTCTGCCTCACATGCCACTTCGGCGGAAGGGATTTGTCATCAGAATCATGTGGATTATCAGGTTGTTTGTGACGAAAATCATTTGGCTCAAGGCATCGCTTGGCTGACGGCTGACGCCCCATTGCCCCGCCTGCTAGAGGTGCAGACCGATGCTGCGATAGACCAAGAGGAGTGGAAACGTGTCTTGATAAATCTTAAATAATAAATAAATTCGGTCTTTTGCTTGTCGGAACGGATTAAAATGTCTATTTTTGCACATCTTTAAATAATACAAAAACACAGTTATTGCGCAATGATCAATAGAAAGCTAATACGACTTAAGATAGTCCAGTTAACCTACGCTTACTATCAAAACGGTAATCATAATCTAGAAAATGCCGAGAAAGAGCTGCTATGTAGCTTGTCCAAAGCCTATGAACTCTACAATTACATGTTGGCACTCATTGTGTCTATTACCGAAGAAGAGCAACGCCGAGTGGAAATTGCTACCAATCGTGCCCTAAGAGAGGGTACAGAGCCCCCCTCGCAACGGTTCATTAACAACCAGTTTGCTTTGCAATTGGAGAACAATATTCAGCTCAATCTGTTCCTAGAAAGAAACAATCAGCTTTGGAACGATGACCTTGAAGCAGTGCGTAAGCTTTGTGATCAGATCGAACAAAGCACCATCTACAAGGATTACATGGCTGAAACGGAGGTTGGATATGAGCAAGATCGTGAGGTTTGGCGTAAGCTTTATCGTACATTGATACAGGAAAACGAAGACCTTGATGCCCTTTTGGAGGAGAAGAGCCTCTACTGGAACGATGATAAAGAGATTGTTGATACCTTCGTTCTGAAGACTATCAAGCGCTTTGAGCTCCAAAACGGTGAGAATCAAGAGCTCCTTCCCGAGTATGCGGACGAAGAAGACAAGGAATTTGCTATCAAACTATTCCGCTCTACCATTCTCAACGCAGACACATATCAGCGCTATATGAGTGAGACCAGTCGCAACTGGGACTTCTCTCGCTTAGCTTACATGGACGTGGTGATTATGCAGATTGCCCTCGCTGAGATGCTTACGTTCCCCAATATTCCTGTGAGCGTGACCATCAACGAATATGTTGACCTTGGCAAACTTTACAGTACGCCTAAGAGTGGTGGCTATATCAATGGTATGCTTGATAGCATTGCACGTTACTTGGTCAACTCTGGCAAGATGCTAAAGCCGATGCCAGAACGCAAATAACGCACGTCGAGATAACAATAAACGCAGAAACGAATATAAGTTTAACGAAAACAAACTGATAAGAAATGAATACAATGATGATGTTGGCAGCTGAAGGCCAACAAGGCGGAAGTCCAATGCCAATGATCTTTATGATGATTGCCATCTTCGTGATTATGTGGCTGTTTATGATTCGTCCACAACAGAAGAAGCAAAAAGAGATTCGTGCCTTTCAAAACGCTCTCAAAGAGGGTGACGAAGTGGTAACTGGCGGTGGTATCTACGGAAGAGTGAAGCACATCAACGCCGAATCTAGCAAGATAGATGTAGAGATTGCACGTGGCGTGGTAATCACTGTGGACAAGAACTATGTGTTCCGTGGTGTACAAGAGTCAATGAGCGCCGCACAGAAATAGACCGTATCTATGGACAGGCTTTTGCGTGTACTAAACCTATTCAGAAACTTCTTGTCAAAGATATTGAACAAGCAGTTTCTGATTTTTTTGTTTTTTCTCCTGCTCAGCAGCATCTTTTGGTTGCTCATGACGCTCAATGAGACCTACGAGAAAGACCTCACTATTGACGTGCGGCTTGCTGGTGTGCCACGCAATGTGGTCATAACGGAGGATCCCGACAGTAGTGTGACCTTCACAGTACGCGACAAAGGATACATCATAGCGTTATATCTGTCTGAAGCTCAGTTTCGTCCTGTCTTCTTCGACTTCAACTCTGTGAGTGACGGAAAGGGTCATGGCACTATCGCTCCGGCTGATATCCAACGCCAAATCTATACCCAACTGTTCAAAGGAACAAAGATAACGCAGGTTAAGACCGATGGTGTTCACTTTCAGTATAACCTCGGTTTGCGTAAGCGCGTGCCCGTTAAGCTATATGGAAGCGTCACCCCAGGCAAGAATTATTATATGTCTGGCGTAAAGTTCTCACCCGATAGCGTTACCATTTATTCTACCAAGAAGATGTTGGACAGCATCCAGTGCATCTATACGGAGAATACAAAGATAGGCTCTTTCACCGATACCAAGGAAGCAACGCTGCCCCTTCGCAAGATCAAAGGTGTGAAATGTACACCTACGCAGGTCAAGGCGCAGTTTTATGCAGATATCTTAACCGAGGAGACGGTGATGGTTCCGATACAGTGTATCAATCTCCCGAGTGACAAGGTGGTGCGTACGTTCCCCGCTTCGGTAGGTGTGCAGTTCGTGGTAGGAGCCAACAAGCTCAGACAGATGCCCAAGACGCCCGATAAGAAGAGCTTCCTTCCCACTGGCTTCCGAGTGATAGTGGACTATAACGAGATAGCCCAAGGCGTCAAGGATAGGTGTCACCCCAAGCTCGTAGCATCGCCCAATGGTGTGCGAGATGCCCATTTGGTGGTCAACCAAGTGGATTATCTCATAGAGCAGAAGTGACAAGCAACATCTAACAATAATATAAGCAACATCTAATAATAATATAAATGTAGTAGGAAAGACCTACGCGTCCCTTCCCTACAAGCCGCAAGTAATCCTCCGGATGGGATAGATTAAATGTAAATCAATACTTTATAAAAAGAAAGGAAACTTTGCTATGCAGCATGATCAGACCTCAAATAACAATCACAACACCCTCGTAAGTAACCCCAATACACCACTATCAGAAGGCGATAACATTCTTTTTTGCAGCGTAGGAAGGCGCGCAAAGCTATTGAAAAACTTCCATCAGTCAATGCAAGGGTGCGGTAACATAGTTGCCACTGACCTCAGTCCGGTAGCTCCCGCACTGTTCTTTGCAGACAAAACCTACCTCGTGCCACGCATAGATGACCCCACTTACTTTGACACCGTGCTCGATATATGCGAGCAAAACCACATCAAAGCCATCACAACCGTTATCGATCCCGAGATAGAACTGCTGGCAAAGCATCGTGAACAACTCCTTCAGAGAGGCATCTTGCCGCTTTGTCCTGCTGCCTGGACCGCCCATCTATGCTTTGACAAGTATGAGATGTTCAAGTATCTCCATAGCAAAGGCGTGCGCACCGTGCTTACCTACAATTCCTTAGAAGGTCTGAAGGAAGGCTTGGAGCGTGGTGAGGTGAGCTTCCCCGTGTTTATGAAACCCATTTCGGGTAGCGGAAGTGTGGGCATCGGCAAGGTAAATAGCTGGGAGGAAGCCGAAGCTAAGTTTAATGATGGCAAGTTTCAATATATCATTCAGGAACTCATGACCGGCGGCGACTGTGATGCCGATGTCTATGTCGACTGCATCAGCCATCAAGCCGTGGCAGCTTTCAGCAAGAAGAAGATTGAAAGCCGTATTGGTGGCGCCAGCAAAACCATCTCGTTCAAGGACGAAAAGCTCTTTGCCTTTATCCAGCAAGTGTGCTCCGTGCTCGAGTTGAATGGCCCATGCGATATGGATTTCTTCATCAAAGATGGCGAATACTATCTCTCCGAAATCAATCCACGCTTTGGCGGAGCCTATCTCCATGCTTATGGAGCAGGCGTCGACTTTGTCAAACTGATTCTGAATAATATCCACGGCATCGAAAATCCGGTGAATATAGGTCAGTATGATGACGACATTATCATGATGATGTATGACGATGTGGTCATAACGCGTAAGCAAGACCTGCTCTCTGATCAGTTCCCGCTGCTTTAAACAAAGCGCCAAACCGCAATATACATTACGCAGAAAGCGACTTTCTTCCCCAAAGAAGGTCGCTTTCTGTGTGTTTATACCCATCTCCTCACTAGCCAAGTAGCCTAGCTGGCGATAAGCCGCATGCCTCGTTTGTCTATCCACCGCCCCACGTTAATCCTTCAAAAGGCTAATATTTTCGTGCAATATCGTGGCTATTCAACGTTTTTTATATAACTTTGTCTGCAAAATTTGCGCAAAGCAAGCCGATTGCTGACAATCAGGCACAAGGCAATGCGCTTATGCCAAACAATGATTATAGCAATAACAGGAGGAATAGGCAGCGGAAAATCGTATGTCTGCAAGCTATTACAGTCCTACCAAATCTCTGTGTACGATTGTGATGCAGCAGCCAAAATGCTCATGCGAACCAGCGCACAATTGCAGCAACAGCTCTCGCAGCTAGTAGGCGTTGACCTTTTTCCGGACGGAATCCTACAGAAAGCGCCTTTAGCCCAGTACCTGTTAGCCTCACCAGGCAATGCGTTGGCGGTAGACGAGGTTATCCATCCCATGGTGGCGCAGCATTTCTTGGCATCAGGACAAGAATGGATTGAGAGCGCCATCCTCTTCGATAGCAAGTTTGATGAGCGCATCCATCCCGACAAGGTGGTGTGCGTCACAGCCCCACACCGCGTGCGTCTTGATCGCATCATGCGCCGAGACAATATCAGCGAAGCCAAGGCGCTAGCATGGATTGACCGCCAGATGCCACAAGCAGAGGTGGTGCGGCGAAGCGATTATGAGATTGTCAATGATGGTATCATGCCCTTGCGCCCACAGATAGAGAATATATTAAATCAAATAAAATAACGAAACAAGAGAATTATGCAACAAACTATTCTTTCAATTGCAGGACGCCCCGGACTGTATAAGCTAGTGAACAGAGGACGAAACAACCTCATCGTTGAGGCACTTGACGAGACACATCGTCGTCAACCCGCCTTCGCTACAGACCGTGTAACCAGTCTTGCCGATATCGCAATGTACACCGACGCTGAAGATGTACCTTTGGGAGATATCCTTGCAAAGGTACGTGATAAGGAAGAGGCCAAGGTTTGCTCACTCAACTGGCGCAAAGCATCTGCTCAAGAACTGCAAGACTACTTTGCAGAGGTGCTCCCCAACTTTGACCGCGACCGTGTACACAACAGCGATATCAAGAAGTTGCTCCAATGGTATGATATCCTTGTAAAGGCAGGCATTACCGATTTTGAAACCGAGGAAGCTCCTGTTGAAGGCGAAAGCGCAGACAGTCAGGCTGAGCAACCTGCTGAAGAAGAAAGCAAATAATCACCTTTTCATAATGACATATACCACAATGAGAAACCGCATAGAACGTTTCACATTGTGGTATATGTTTTTTTTGATTCTTCTCAGGCACACCAACGTGTGTCAATTCCTTACCCAATCATTTATCAACATATGAAATACTCTTTACCTTTATCCCTGCTTGGTCTTGCGATGTGTGCTGTCACAACCGTTACGGCACAATCCACCACCGATCAATGTCAGTCCTTAGGCGACGGTATGGTACGTGCCATCTCGCCCAACGGCAAATATGTAGTGGGCAATGCGTCCGCAATGGGCACCGAAGCCTTCCATAGTTATGTATGGGATGCTACATCCAAGAAGCAACAGTGGCCCACATCCTATGACGAAACCGACCTTACCAAGAGCGGACAGTTTCTCTCTATCAATGACGATAGCATCATTGTAGGTGCTGTGAAAGACCCTAATCTCACCAAGTACTTCCCCGGTGACGACTGGTCAGACCCTTACACCTACACCTTTGTCAGTGCCGCCGTGTGGCGCAATGATGAGGTGACCAAGCTAGGCCTAGGTAGTCATGATGTAGAAGAACTCGCTGATGAGTTTGATGGCACCTATGCCAACTCCATTTCAGCCGATGGCAACACCATCGCCGGCTATCTCTATCGCGGCTATATGGCTTGCGTGCCCTGCGGATGGCGTTATGATGCCACAAAGGATACCTATTCTTATTATGAATACACCCTCCCTGATGTGGCTGGTGTAGGCTCCATCAATGCCCTATCGGCTGACGGAAAGGTGGCTGTGGGTACGGTGAGCTATAATGGCGTGAGTCGTCCTGCCGTATGGACAAGCCCCGAGGTGTGTACCGAGATGACCCTTGACGTGGATGTGAAAGACATCTGGAATGGCGCCGCCACAGCCGTTAGCAGCAATGGCAGATACGTGTTGGTACATATCAACAGCGCCACGCTACCTCGGATAGGTGTCTACGATGTGATGAATCAGACAACTAACACGATCACGGTGCCCGATGCGTATGAGGCAAAGGGACTCACCATAGACGATGAAGGCAACTTCTTCTTCCAAGTGACCGACAATAAGCAGTATCTCACCAAGACCTATTATTGGTCAAAGAACCAAAATGTGATGGTGGATATGGACTATTACCGCACCACCTTTGCGCCCAATGTGGATAGCGAGACCATCAACACCTCCGCTATACCCGTCAGTGTAGCCGCTGATGGACATACGCTCGTGGGATATAACAACAATTATGGCATCTTCAGCTCATGGTGGTTGCAGGTAGACCCCAATGGCGAGATGGCTCCAGGGGTGGACAATGTCAAGCTATATGCCAGTGCGCTGAACCAGATGACTGTTTCTTGGGATGCTGTTTCCAACACCGAGGAGCTGACCCTCAAGCAATATGATCTCTACGTGGATGGTTCGTTGGTGACGAATGCTTCTGAGGTGAATGTCGGACAAGATGTGGTGAAGGTGCAGCTATCCGCTACGGCAGGTAAGCATGAGGCGTATGTAGTGTGCCAGTATGTTAAAGGCGATGCCGTCGTGGCTTCACCTCCTTCTCAGAAGGTGAGTCTGTCGTTGCCATCATCCTATGCGCTGCCTATGACGGACGACTTTGAAAGTCAGAGCTTCGACACCAATTGCTGGACCAAGGAACTGGTCAGTGGGGCACAAGGAGAGATCTTGATGTGGAATGTCGCTGGGGGCAACTTTGAGAACAATACCTATTTTGCCTCAGTGACCAACACCTCAGATGAACCTTACGAGGCTACGCTCACCAGTCACTTCTTTGACGCTACCCAGATTAGCAATCCTTACGTGGTGTTCTATGGCAATATGACCTACGTCAATGCCATCCGTCAGGACCTGTCGTCAGATATCCTCTCGCTCCAATACTCTCTTGACGGTGAGAACTGGACATCGGTATATGACCTCAACGCCGCATCGGTTACTCCATACGCATGGAACTTCTATAAGGTAGACCTTCCACAGCTTAGCGGTAAGGCCTTCCAGATCCGCTTCAATGCACATGGCGAGGGCAAGGGAAAACTGCGCTGGGCACTCGACTATGTCACCATTGCCAACACCCTCACCGGCGAAGCACCACAAGGTGTGACTGCAACGACGGGTGATAACAAGGTGAGCCTCACCTGGCAGAACAGTATGCAGGCTTATGAAGCATCCTATCTGTGCAACTCCAACGTCCTAGCCGACTATAATATAGGTAATGAAGGCAACCCATTGATGGTAGCCATCGACCTCCCCGCAGAGAAACTGTCGCAGCATATCGGACGATACATCACCTCGGTGACCTCGTTTGTCTATGACGATCCGTCGCTCTATTCGGCTCAGAGCACACAGGCTGAAGCCATCATCTATGCCGATGGCGTGGAAGTGGCACGTCAAGCCTTTGCTACCGATGCCTCTAGCAACGCTTATCCTTGCACCGTGGTGCTAGACAAGCCTATCCTGATAGAAGACGCTGTAGACTATCGTGTAGCCGTGCGCATCCATGATTATGATGCACAACAGAGTCCGCTCTATTATCAGTCGAGCTCAGACGATTATATCACCGGTGTGACCGACCTCTATTCGGAGGACGAAGGAAAGACCTGGCAGACCATCTACAATTTTAATAAGGACAATACCGATGGAAGCCGCGCCTATTGTATCTGGCCCATCCGTGCCAATATCACCGACCAAGCCACCGCACCCGCTACCGCATTGGATCCCTCGCTCTTGGCATACAACGTCTATCGCAATGGTCAGTGGCTCAATACCACCGCCGTGTATGCCCCCTATCTGCAGTATGTGGACCATGATCCGCTCACCACAGGTACGGCAGAGTATGCCGTTCAGGCTTTTTATACGGATGGCCGCGTGTCACCTCTGTCCACACCTTGCAGCGTGACGGCCATCAAGAGCACCTTTGCTGACAAGGCATTGGCTGTGAACGTGGATAGCAAGGGACGCACGCTTCAGATAGAAGGCGCCTTTGATCAAGCCGCTCTCTATGCTATAGATGGCAAAAAAGTGGCAACATTCACGGCACCGACACTCTCCACAACATCTATCAAAGCAGGCGTTTACATCCTACAGGTGTTGAAAGGCGCACAGAAAGCCACTTATAAAGTGGTGATTAGATAATTAACCCTCACATTAAAAAAGACTAAATTCTTTGCGATTTAGTCTTTTTTGTTTTACCTTTGTCAGGTGAAAATAGAATAATTAAAATCATCTAGACACATCAAAACAAAACATTATGACAAGTACTAATATTCCGCAGGTAAAGCTCGGTATTATTGCCGTAAGCCGTGACTGCTTCCCAATCGCTCTGAGTACACAACGCCGTGAGAACATCGTTAAAGAGTATAAAGGCGAAATCTTCAACTGCCAGACTACCGTAGAGAACGAACAAGACATGTTAAAGGCTGTCAGCGAAGTGAAGGCAGCAGAGTGTAATGCCTTGGTGGTATTCCTAGGCAACTTCGGACCTGAGACCCCAGAGACACTTATCGCAAAAGAGTTTGATGGTCCTTGTATGTTTGTAGCTGCAGCTGAGGGCGATGGCGACATGATCAATGGTCGTGGTGATGCCTATTGCGGTATGCTCAACTGCTCATACAACCTTGGTATGCGTCACCTAAAGGGTTACATCCCATCTTATCCCGTAGGTACGGCAGAGGATATCGCTAAGATGATAGCCGACTTTGTACCAGTGGCTCGTGCCATCCTCGGTCTGAAGGGTTTGAAGATCATCACCTTCGGTCCTCGTCCACAAGATTTCTTCGCTTGCAACGCACCTATCAAGGGTCTTTATGAGCTGGGTGTAGAGGTTGAGGAAAACTCAGAGCTCGATCTGCTTGTGGCTTATCGTGAGCACGCTAACGACCCACGCATCGACAGCGTGTGCGAAGATATGGCTAAGGAGATGGGTGAAGGACGCTATTATCCCGACTTGAGCCGTCGCATGGCACAGTTTGAGCTGACCCTTCTCGACTGGGCTGAGACACATAAGGGCTCACGTCAGTATGTAGCCTTTGCTGATAAGTGCTGGCCTGCCTTCCCTAAGGAGTTTGGCTTTGAGCCTTGCTACGTCAACAGCCGCCTCGTAAGCCGTGGCATCCCTGTGTCATGTGAGGTGGATATCTATGGCGCGCTGTCCGAATACATCGGTATGTGTATCTCTGGCGACACCGTAACACTGCTTGATATTAACAACTCAGTGCCCCAGTATATCTACGATGAGGACATCAAGGGCAAGTACGACTATAAGCTCACCGACACCTTCATGGGCTTCCACTGTGGTAACACACCTTCATGTAAGATGTGCGCCAACCGTGCCGTGAAGTATCAGCTCATCCAGAACCGTCTGTTGGAGAATGGTGGCAAACCCGACTTCACCCGTGGTACGCTTGAAGGCGACATCGCAGCTAGCCCTGTGACCTTCTATCGTCTGCAATGTGACAGCAATGGTGACCTCCGTTCATACATCGCTCAGGGTGAGGTGCTCGATGTTCCTACCCGTTCATTCGGTGGTATCGGTATCTTCGCCATCCCAGAGATGGGTCGCTTCTATCGTCACGTGTTGGTAGAGAAGCGCTATCCTCACCACGGTGCAGTGGCATTTGAGCACGTAGGCAAGTATCTCTTCGAACTGTTCAGATACCTAGGCATCAAGGATGTGGCTTACAACCAGCCCAAATCGCTCCCTTATCCAACGGAGAATCCTTTCGAATAATCTTATGACTATCTGCTGAACGTAGGTGCGCGGATTGCTTGATCCTAGCGCATCATCCTCAGCCCTCATAACGCTCCCTTCCTCATCGTGACTTAACGATGGCGAAGGGAGCTTCCGTTTATAGGCGTTTCCTATGCTATGACCATGCCGCGGCGGCTCTATCATGATGTGATAGGGCACGTTTGGGAATAGAAATCAAATTGATTTTCAGAGAAAAATAAATTGATTTCTGATGAAAAATAAATTAATAATTGGGATGAACGAGGACGTTTGCCACCTTGTTAGAGCCTCGCTTAGCTCGCAAAAGGGCATGAAAAAGGTTGCAAACGATTAAGCTCTTGATGGGTTGTGTAAGGTGTGAGAATTGTTAACAAGATGCTTAATCAAGGGAGTTTGCAACCTTTATATTATATACGGTGTGTTTCAGAACCCGCTCCTTAGTCGTTGTACTGGGCAGTGAGCTCGCAGATCTTGACAATTACCTGCATCGCTTTCTCCATTACCTGCACCGATACAAACTCGTATGGGCCGTGGAAGTTGACACCACCAGCGAAGATGTTAGGGCAGGGGAGACCTTTGTAGCTCAACTGTGCACCATCGGTACCGCCGCGGATAGGTTCTACCTTAGGCGTAACGCCCGTCTCGTGCATCGCTTTGAGCACCAAGTCGATCACATGCATATTGTCTGGATCAATCTTCTCAAGCATGTTATAGTATTGATCGTTAAGCACCACCTCGCAAGTGCCCTCTCCGTATTTCTCGTTGATGCGCTTCACACATTGCTGGATAAACTTCTTGCGATCCTCAAAGTGACCCCTATCATGGTCACGGATGATATATGAGAGCTTAGCTTCCTCACAGTGGCTGTTGATACCCAAGAGATGATAGAAGCCCTGATAACCTTCGGTGGTCTCGGGGATGTCGGTCTCAGGAATCATATTGTTAAATTCGCAAGCCAAGCGAGAAGCGTTGACCATCTTGCCCTTGGCATATCCAGTGTGCACGCTCATACCGTGGATGGTTACCTTAGCCGATGCAGCGTTGAAGCACTCATACTCTAGGTCGCCCAGGTCACCACCATCCATGGTGTAAGCCCATTCGCAACCAAACTTCTCCACGTCAAAGTGGTGAGCACCCATACCGATTTCTTCATCAGGATTGAATCCCACACGAATCTTACCATGCTCTATCTCCTTATGATCGCGCAGGTAACACATAGCTTGCACAATCTCTGCGATGCCCGCCTTGTCGTCAGCGCCGAGGAGGGTAGTGCCGTCAGTGACGATGAGGTCTTCGCCCTTGTGTGCCAAAAGCTCTGGGAACATCTTGGGTGATGATACGATACCAGGTGACAACTCAATGTCATTGCCATCATACTGCTCCACGATGCGAGCCTTGATGTTGGCTCCGCTAGCGTCAAGCGCTGTGTCGTAGTGAGAGATAAAGCCGATAGTGGGCACCTTCTTCTTGGTGTTGGCTGGCAATGTAGCGTAGATATAGCCCATCTCGTCCATCTCTACGTCCTCTAATCCTTCACGTTCGAGCTCCTCTTTCAGATACTTTGCAAAGATCAGTTGCTTGGGAGTGCTAGGCACAGTCTGCGAATCCTCTGCCGACTGTGTGTCAAATTTAGTGTAATTGATAAATCGTTGGGTAATCTCCATCTGTTTCTTATTAAGCTGTTTTCTAGTTATTATTGTTGCAAAGATACGAATTAGTCATAATAGCGCCAAATAAACGTGAGATTAATTTGCTTTACCCGTCAGAGAGCACGATATGTTATGAATCGTGAAAGAAATACAAACAAATTAACAAGAAAAAGCCGAAATATATCGAAATAGATTTTGACTTTCCCTAATTTTTACATAAATTTGCAACAAATAGTAAATGAATAACATCTAACTTTTAAATCGCAAGCTTATGAATAAACAGTGGGCTCTCTTAGGAGCACTATTTCTAGCTTCTGGACTGACAGGCAACTATGTTATGGCCGCCCCTCAGCCGCAGGATGTTACCCAAAGTAGCACAGTGATTAAAGGACGCGTTGTGGATGCTTCAGGTGAAGCAATCATTGGCGCCAGTATCATCGAGGTGGGCACAACACGAGGAACAGTGACTGATATCGATGGCAACTTTGAGCTTAACGTTGCTCCCAATGCCAAGCTACGCGTTTCATACGTAGGGTACAAGACCGCCAACGTTGTGGCATCTGCTAATATGAAAGTGGTAATGCAAGATGACAATGCCCAGCTGGATGAGCTTGTTGTGGTGGGTTATGGACTACAGAAGAAGGTCAACCTTACCGGTGCTGTATCTAATGTGGATCTAGACAAGACGCTCTCCTCACGTCCTGAGCAGGACGTGGCAAAGGCTTTGCAAGGTGCTGTGCCTGGTCTGACCATTCTCAATAGCAGTGGTGATATCGACTCGCAGCCTAGCATCCGCATCCGTGGTCTAGGTACGTTGTCCAACTCGCAGACCTCTAACCCGCTCATCGTGGTTGATGGTGTTCCTACAGATGACCTGTCGATGATCAACTCAAGCGACATCGCCTCTATCTCGGTTCTTAAGGACGCAGCTTCATCATCTATCTATGGTAGCCGTGCAGCCTTCGGTGTGATTCTCATCACCACCAAGCAAGCCAATAAAGGCGATAAGATCTCAGTGAAATATAACGGCAACTTTGCGTGGGACAAAGCAACGGTGCTGCCCGACTTCCCCGATGTACCTACACAGCTCACCGCTGCTATGCAGGCTAAGGCTCGTAAGGGTAACGGATCAGTGGAGCTCTTCGGTATGTACTTTGACGAACTGCTACCTTACGCACAGAAATGGCAACAGCAACATAGCGGTAAGAAGGGTTATAGCCAGATGAACGCCTATGTGGATGATAACAATGTGGGCGACTATTACTTTAATGGTAACAAGACCTTCTACTATGCCGACTATGACATTCAAGATATATGGTATGACAACGCAGCACCATCATCTAGCCACGATGTATCTGTGAGCGGATCAAGCGGCAAAACACAATTTTACGCAGCTTTGGGATACAACTACAAACAGGATTTGATGAAGTTTAATCCCGGCAAACGTGACCGCTATAACATGACGCTCAACCTCCGTTCGGACCTGACCGATTGGTTGACCTTTGGTGCACGTGTCAACTTTACACGCCGCAACATGAGTCGTGCCAATGCCTATAGCAACATCTACCAGTATATTTGGCGTTGGGGTTCATTCTTTATCCCATCTGGATATATCGTAGACGAAGATGGCGAGACGCTCGACTATCGTATGATAGCTATGCAGAAGCAAGCCACTCGCATGACTACCGTGCGCGATGTGCTCCGTATGAATGCCTATGCCATCGCTCATATCACCAAGGACTTGACCTTGAACGTTGACTATACCTTCCAAACGGAGAACACCAACTTCAAGTCGAGCAACCACTCAGTGTATGGTATGAACTGGAGCGGAACCGCACCTACCTACATTGTGCAAACTTCGACCACCAACGCAACGCGCAATAACACCAAGGCTAGCCGTTGGACAGCCAACGCTTACCTTAATTATAATCACACATGGAACGATGCACACAACCTCAGCGTGATGGCGGGTGTCAATGGCGAAAGCTATCGCTCCGACTATTTCTATGTACGTCGTACCCAGCTTTATGATGAAAACTATCCTGAAATCAACCTCGCGTATGGCGATCTGACCAAGGCTACACTCAATTCATCTACCGGCGACCGTGCCACAGCAGGTTACTTCGGACGTATCAACTATGATTATAAGGGTATCTATCTGCTCGAACTCAATGGCCGTTACGACGGAAGTTCTCGCTTCCCTGCTGGCGATAAGTGGGCATTCTTCCCCTCTTTGTCTCTAGGATATCGTTTCACAGAGGAACCTTATTGGAACAATCTGCACGATTATATTAATAATGGTAAGCTACGCTTCTCGTATGGTGAGATTGGTAACGAAGCAGTGGGCGACAATATGTTCCTATCTACCATCTCTCCTATCGCTGCTAGCAACACCTATTGGCTCGATGGCAGCAACACGCGTGTCAACCAGTTTGATATGCCAACGTGGGTTAGCCCTACATTGACATGGGAACGCATCAAGACCACGGACGTAGGTATTGACCTTAGCTTCTTGCGTGATGAGCTGACCTTTACCTTCGACTGGTATCAGCGCCTCACCAACGATATGCTCGCACCAGGTAAGGCTCTTCCTGGATCAGTGGGTGCATCGGCACCTTATACCAATGCTGGTCAGCTTCGTACACGTGGATGGGAGCTTAGCCTCAATTGGCGTAAGCAGATCAATAAGGATCTAGGCCTCTATGCTAACTTTAACATTGGCGATTCTAAGTCGAAGATCACCAAGTGGAACAACGATTCTAAGATCATCGGACACACCGGTGGTATCGATACCGACTACAACGCCAAGATGTATGCTTACGAAGGCGAGACTTGGGGTGACATTTGGGGCTTCGAGACCGATCGTTACTTCACCGAAGACGACTTCAATGGACAGAATGCTGATGGCTCATGGAACTATAAAGAAGGTGTAGCTGATCAGACAGGTATCCAGACTGACAACTTTGTTTATGGTCCTGGTGATATCAAGTTTAAGGATCTTGATGGCGACGGAAAGATCACTGGCGGTGACGGTACGCTGGAAAACCACGGTGACCTCAAGGTTATCGGTAACACGATGCCACGCTATGAGTATAGCTTTCATATCGGTGGCTCATACAAGGGCTTCGATCTCGACTTGTTCTTCCAAGGTGTTGGCAAGCGTTCTATGTGGACTCAGTCTTCATTCGCATTCCCAGAGATGCGTGAGGCCGACTTGGCTATCTACTCTAACCAGACTAGCTACAACGTGTATGACCCTGAGAATGGTGTGATCAACATCTCTGAGGACAACGATTATCCTTGTTTGTATCCTGGTAACGAGTATGCTGGTAACGTAGCAGCACTCGCAGCTATCGGTGGTTGCCACAACTACTACCCACAAACCAAGTACTTGGTAGACCTGTCTTACCTTCGTCTGAAGAACATCACCTTAGGTTACACCTTGCCTGAGAAGCTCACACGTAAGGCTTACATACAGAAGGTGCGCTTCTATGCAAGCGTGAACAACCTCTGTCTGTTGCACAATGGTGCTAAGAACATCCCAATTGACCCTGAGATGAACAACGGCCCATCGGGCACTTACGGCTACGGCACATGGGGACGTACCTATCCTATCACACGCTCTTGGTCAGTTGGCCTACAGGTATACTTCTAAACAGAGTGATAACTTAAAAGAAAAGAATGATGAAAAATAAAATATTGTTCTCTATCGGTATCGCAGCTTGCTTGCTGACTAGCTGCAATGACATGCTTGAAAAGAATCCGCGCGATACCTTTGTTGATGGCAACGAATTCTGGAGCAACTCTAATGACGTAGAGAGTTACACCAATAAGTTCTATGACAACTATATCGGTTATAGCCAAAAGGGTAGTTTTGGTTGGTTCTACTTTAAGAGCTTGAGTGACGATCAGGGCAACTCTGGTTTTGACAACTGGCTCTTCACCACCGTGCCTAGTACTTCAACCTACTGGACCAGTGGCTTCAAGGAGGTGCGTCGTGCCAACTATGTGATTCAGAACGTAGCTACCTCAGACCTAACCGCTAAGCAGAAGGCTTACTATACGGCTGTGGCTCGCCTCAATCGTGCTTGGCAATACTATCAGCTAGTGCGCGAATATGGTGATGTGGAATGGCTCAGCGAGGTGATTATCAATCCTGATGATGAGCACGTGTACGGCGAACGCACTGACCGTGACGTGGTAATGGACTCAGTGCTCAACGACCTCAACTATGCTGCGGCTAACCTCAGCACCGTGAGCGATAAGACTAAGTGGAGCAGCCACATGGCTTTGGCTATGAAGAGCGACGTGTGTCTCTATGAAGGAACATTCGCTAAGTATCGTACGCAGGCTGAAAACGGAAAGGCTGCTGACCTCAATCGTGCTAAGAAATATCTCCAAGAGGCTGCTGACGCTTCTGATCAGCTAATCAATTCGGGCAAGTATGAACTGACCAAGAACTATGGTGAGGTGTACAACTCGCTCGCACTGGGTTCTAGCGCAGAGGTTATCTTCTATCGCAACTATGAGAAAGACCTTGTGATGCATGGTTTGGTCGACTACACTTGTAGCTCTACTGAGCAGTGGGGTATCACCAAAGACGCTTTCGATGCGTTCCTCTTCAAGGATGGTAAGCCTCTTGCCACCACCTCTCTAGATAAGGACGATAAGGCGGTAGCAAATCAAGATGACAACTATTCTATCGCGAAGCCACTCTCTGTACGTGACAAGCGTCTGAGCATCTTGGTCGATTCAATCATCTGTATCAAAGGACATAGCTGGGCACGCGTGAACAGCAATGGTGTGGCTGAAGGCCCACAGATGACCTCATCCACTGGTTACACCATCAGCAAGTATGACAACCTCACGCTAGATGCTTACTATCGTACCAACACTACGACGGGTTACACCGATGCTCCGCTCTACTGGTATGCTGTGGTATTGCTCAATAAGGCTGAGGCTAAGGCTGAGCTTGGCACCATCACACAGAGCGATCTTGATAACACGGTGAACCTCTTGCTCAAGCGTGGCGATGTTCCTGCACTCACACTCAACCCCGAGGCTGACCCTGCTAACAACATGGGTGTAAGCAATCTGTTGTGGGAGATTCGTCGTTGCCGCCGTTGCGAGTTGGTTACTGACAACTGGTATCGTTATTGGGACCTTGTTCGTTGGCATCAATTGGATAAGTTGGATACTGACAACAATCCTAACATCTACCTCGGAGCAAACCTATCGAACGTAGCCGACTGCAACGTGACAGTGAATGCAAACAAGTATATGGTGGTTTGCGATAAGTCGCGCAAGTATGATAAGAAGTATTATCTCTTCCCAGTGCCTACAAACGAGCTGAATCTGAATAAGAACAACAAGCAGAACCTAGGTTGGTAACACGAGCATGCTTACCCCAGTGGGGTGAGACGCTATACATTATATAAAAGGCTGGACTCGGATTGGAGTCCAGCCTTTTGTGTGCTAAGTGCTAAAAGAATAACGTAAATCAGCCACTCGCTACAAAATATCTGACTTATAGACGCTTCCGTCAAAAGAATTTGCTATCTTTGTGCTATCGTTTATTGCTCCCTAAACAAGGTGGAAGCAACAATTATTGACCCAAACATTATGCGCAAATCACTCTTATTGTCAACCTTTGGCATCCTCTTCGTTGCACCCTCATATCTCGCAGCGCAACAGCTGACCACAGAGGAGGGGCACACCGTCACTCAGGTGTTTCAGAAATATGCCGTTGGGGTGCAGACGGGCCCGCTCGTTGTAGACTCGTGCCATCGTAGCGACCAAGCTATCACGCTCTTTGCTAATCGCAATCTGTCTTACATTCCTTTCCGAACGGACAACTGTCGGCAGATGAAGGCAGATTTGTCAAGCGTGTTCGGTAACCAATATGTGGCTGATTCGATACACGTCATCACCGATGGTAAATCGATTGAAAGCCTCGTTCCCCGCTTTTATCAAGCATCGGCAGATAAGCGTCCGGCTTTCACCAATCCTACTCAGACACCGCTTGTCACACCGCTGAATCGTCCTTACACACCAACACGCGGTTTGCAGAATCGTCACATTGCTTTATGGCAGAGCCATGGCAACTATTTTGAGTTGGCACTTAACCGTTGGGGATGGCAGCGCGCACGTATGTTTGAGACGGTGGAGGACAAGTATACACAGAGTTATGTGTTGCCGTTCCTCATCCCGATGCTAGAGAATGCTGGCGCTATGGTGCTGACGCCACGCGAAAGAGACCTCAACTCGCATGAGGTAGTGGTGGACAATGATGGCGGATTGGCTGTTTCGGCTTATGAGGAGCATGATGGTGCTTTGCCTTGGCAGACCGGTGAGGATGTGGGGTTTGCTTATCGCCGACCGATGTATGTCGACTTTGAAAATCCATTCACCGAAGGCACTTACCGACAGACGTCTACCACCACCGCCAAAGAGCATCTGAGCACCATCACTTGGACGCCATCCATACCGGAAGAGGGCAGATATGGTGTGTACGTCTCTTATCACTCGTTGCCCAATAGCACCACGCAAGCTCATTATACGGTTTACCATAAGGATGGCAAAACCGCCTTTACGGTCAATCAAACGATGGGTGGCGGCACCTGGATCTACCTCGGAACGTTTGCCTTTGACAAGGGAACGACGGGTAAGGTGGTGCTGAGCAATCAGGCTTCTGACAGCAAAGTGGTCACTGCCGATGCGGTGCGCTTTGGTGGCGGTATGGGTAACATCGGCAGAAGGGCAGAGATTGATAGTATTGTACCTAACACAAAGACCGATCGCAGAAGCACGCGCACACCTCGTTCGCAGTGGCAACCACGTATCGAATATGCTTATCAGGTGAGCGGTTATCCTCGTTACCTAGAGGGTGCACGCTATTACATGCAGTGGGCGGGTATCCCCGACAGTATTTGGTCGCCCAATCATGGACGTGACGACTATGGTGACGACTACAAGAACCGTGGCGCTTGGGTCAATTATCTTGCCGGTGGCACGAAGGCTGCGCCCGAAATAAAGGGGCTGAATATCCCTGTGGATCTCTCATTCGCCTTCCACTCTGATGCAGGAACGGTGAAGGGCGACTCTATTATTGGCACGTTGGGTATCTATCAGGTGAGCCAGTATGGTGGCGTCTTTGCCGATGGTACATCCCGCGAAGCCAATCATGATCTTTGTGACCTTGTGTTGTCTAGCATCACGCGTGACGTTCGGGCCCTTTATGAACCTCGTTGGACGCGTCGTGGGATGTGGGATTCGCGTTACTTTGAGGCTTGGAAGCCTCGTGTGCCGGCGATGTTGCTTGAGTTGCTCTCCCACGAAAACTTTGCCGATATGCGTTACGGACTGGATCCGCGCTTCCGTTTCACCGTGTCTAGAGCGGTCTATAAGGGTATCTTGCGCTTCCTAAGTGATGAGTACGGATATGATTATGTGGTGCAACCGCTTCCCATTAGCCACTTTGCTATCAATATGCTCAAAGGTAGAAAGATACAACTCAGTTGGCAACCCGTGGTTGATAGCCTTGAGGCTACAGCCGTAGCTAAGCAATATGTGGTGTATAAGCGCATCGGAAATGGCGACTTTGACAATGGCACGTTGGTGCGAGGCACATCCTTTACCACTGAGGTGCCACAGGATGTGGTGGTGAGCTACAAGGTCACCGCAGTCAATGAGGGTGGTGAGAGCTTCCCTTCAGAGGTATTGTCGGTGGGCTTCAGTAGTGCCAATAACGCTGCGCTGCCCGTGTTGGTGGTCAATGGATTTGATCGTATCAGTGCGCCTGACGACTTCCGAAGCAGCGATGACGAGCAAGCCGGATTCCTTGCGGATAAGGATAATGGCGTGCCTTATCTCTATGACATCTCGTTCACGGGAAAGATGAAGGAGTTTAGACGTAGCATTCCTTGGACCGATGACGATTCAGGTGGCTTCGGTGATAGTTATGGTAACTGCGAAAAGCTCCTCATTGCAGGCAACACCTTCGATTATCCTGCGCTCCATGGTGCAGCCATCTTGAAGGCGGGATATAGCTTTGTGTCCACTTCGCGTGCCGCGCTAGACGTCAATCTATCCCCCAAAGCTTATTGCGCGGTGGATGTAATCTTAGGGAAGCAGAAGCAAAGCAAGAAAGGACGCTTCACTGGTGACGCTCTCGCCTTTAAGACTTTCGACGCTACGATGCAGCAAGCACTGACCTCTTATTGCAAGGCGGGAGGCAATGTGCTGGTTTCGGGAGCTTATGTGGGAACGGATTTGTGGTTTAATGAGTTATCGCCAAGTAAACAGTCTGACATCAAGTTTGCCCAAGATATTTTGAAATACAAGTGGCGTGACAACCGAGCAGCCACCGATGGCGATGTGATGGCTGTACCATCGCCTCTGACTATGGCTCCATTGAAGCTCCAATATTATAACCGCCCCAATGAGACCTCGTATGTAGTGGAGTCGCCCGACGCCATAGAACCTGCTGATCCGTGTGCTTACACCGCCTTCAGATATGCCGAGAATGGGCTCAGCGGTGGGGTGGTGTTTGGTGGAAACGCCACGGATCATTGGCGCACGGTGGTGCTAGGCTTCCCCTTCGAGGCGGTAAAGGGTGGCGAAACGCAAGCGCAGTTGATGCAAACCATCCTCCACTATCTGCTTCCTAAAGCGGAGTGAGAATGTCTCAAAGCCTTAAAAATATGTAAACATTGCACATCTGCGTCCGATTTTCATTATCTTTGCATAAGATAAGCTGCACTCGGTAAAGTGGAAGTAAACTTCCTTTCCGCTCGTTTGCATTATCTTTGCATAAGATAAGCTGCACTCGGGAAAGTGGAAGTAAACTTCCTTTCCGCTCGTTTGCATTATCTTTGCATAAGACAAGAATTCGAAAATAGAAAAGAATGAAATACATTTGTCCAATAATGATGCTGATGGTGTTGCTGCTTACTAGCTGTTATGACCAGGCAACGAGCGGCGATCATGGTGCCATCAGTGATGAACAGAAACTTAAAGGGGATAATACCATCTACGGATTGGCGTGTGATGGATGCTCCGATTCGGTCATCGTGTTGCTACCTAATGCGGGTGGTGACCCCGTGAAGTATAATATTATCCGTGCTATGAAGAACCAACAGGTCTTTGGCGAAATAGAGATAGGTGACGAATTGGCTGTGGTGGTTAATCCTAACGACAAGACCGAGGCTACGGAGGTGATCGATCTAGAGATGCTTAAAGGCACTTGGACCTTCCAAGTGACCCCAAAGCTCAAGCCGAGTGCCACCAAGACCGAGGATGAAATCCTTGCCGAGATGACCGACTCGATGAAAGAAGCGCTCTTTGTGCCTCGCGAATACGGCTTCACGTTAAGGAGTCACAACCTTGCATCGCCTGTAGGGTACATCCAAAAGCAAAATACGCTTGAGGATGAAAGCCCCGTGGAATATCCCAAAGTGACCGTTTACACAGGTTGGCATATCTACAATGGTATGCTTTATATCTATAAGGATACTGTTGACGAGAAAGGACAGCGCTTGCCTAACGACTCTGTGGGGCACGATGATGGCAAGATGGTCTTCCTTTCCACCGACTCAATGGCTGCTCTCTTTGGTAAGAAGGTGATGCAATATCACCGCAAAGCCAATGCTACCGAAGCCAACAAGCAGGCGCAGGCAGCTGTCAATAAACAAGCACAACAAAACAAAATAAAATAAATCAAAGCATGGAAATCATCAATCTATCCGAGCAACACTCCTTAATAAACCAATATATGGCTGAGTTGCGCGATAAAGATTATCAGCAAAATCGTCTCTTGTTCCGTAACAACGTCAAACGCATAGGACAGTGTTTGGCTTATGAGGTGTCCAAACGGCTTAGTTATGCGCTCACCGATGTGACCACTCCTCTAGGCATAAGTGCCACGGAGATGTTGCAAAGCCGTGTGGTCTTAGCTACCATCTTGCGTGCAGGGCTGCCTTTTCATGAAGGATTCTTAGCGATGTTTGACCATGCCGAGAACGCATTTGTTAGTGCTTTCCGTACCTATACCGATGAGGCTCACCACGAAGTGGGCATCCATGTAGAGTATATGGCAACACCAAGCCTAGAGGGTAAGACGTTGATTCTTGCCGATCCGATGCTTGCCACGGGTGGCAGTATGGCGCTAGGATACCAAGCTTTGGTATCTAAGGGAACGCCGAGTCATATCCACGTGTGTTCTGTCATTGCCACTCCAGAGGGCATAGAGGCGGTGAAGCGTGCTTTCCCTGAAGCAATCACCACGGTATGGTGCGCAGCCTTAGATCCAGGAATGAACGAGAATAAGTATATCGTGCCAGGCTTTGGTGACGCAGGCGACCTTTGTTTCGGTGAGAAACTCTAAGCAATAGATTCGCTTAGTCTTAAAAATATAAGCCAACCCTTGTGTTTGTGTACCGCAATACAAGGGTTGGTTTTCTTGTTTTAAAGCACTTTGGCGTCTTTTAAAGACAATCTGAGAAAATCGAAACAAATGTTTGGAAGCAATGAAATAATTCCTTATATTTGCGTCGTAATAGTTAGTTCTATTACATAAAATGTATTTTTTTAACTTTAAAAATTTATATTATGATGAAGAAAAGTTTCTTAAACGTATTGTTGTTCATGGGACTTTGTTTCGTAGCACCACAAGTAGTTAACGCTAATACCACCTGTTTGGCACCTCAAAAGGCGGGGTTGTTATTATGATGAAAAAGTATATTGTAGCCTTTTTGGTGCTTTTGGAGAGTATGGTAATTCAATTTTGCTATGCTCAAACAAAGACTATTACTTGCATTTATAATGCCCAACTAAATTCGTTTACCGAAGACGAAAATGTTAATAAGTCCCTACGAAAAGATAAGAAGACGTATGAAGTAACTTATAATCAGCAAGCCTATTTGTGTAAAAAGACTTATGACAATACTGAAACGCAATTAGTGGAGGATCATTTGGAAGATTATATTGACCTAAAAGATAGTATATATACTTCACAGATCTTTTTTTGTAATTATGTAGATGATGATATTCCAATTAAGACTTATCTTGTAACAGGTCGTTTGAAGCCTTTTCAATGGCAGATTACTTCAGAAACAAAAACGATAAACGGAATGACATGCTTTAAAGCAACTTACACAGAAGCGTATTTTAAGTATTATTCTCCGCAATATGTAGCATGGTTTACGATGGATGTTCCGATTTCTGTTGGTCCAATGATGCAAACCAATTTACCAGGGATGATAGTTCGATTATGTACTCCCAGTCTTGTTTACAATCTAGGTAGCTTTAGTTATTCCAATGATGCAAGTATAGTCAAGCCTACGAAAGGAACACCTGTGAGTGAGGAACAATACAATGCGTATGTTGAAGCTTACAATGCAAAACTGAATAGCATTGCTCAACAAAAATAGAATGAAAGAAAATGGTCTGAAAGATAATCCTTTATTGTTGCTTTGGGCAAGCATCTTGTTGTTATTGTGCATTCCGTCTACGGCTCAGTCGCAAAGCCTCTTCCAAGGCCAAGTGACCGATTCTAAGAACGAACCGATGGTTTCAGTTACCGTAATGCTGCGTGGCGACACTACAACAACGGCTCCTCTGAAAGGGTATGCACTGACAGATCAGAGTGGCCGTTTCTCTTTTAAAGCTACAATCACGAAAGGTGATTGGCTTATCGTGAAGAGTTTGGGCTATGCTGATGTGTGTCTGCGTTTGGACAGCGTGCGTAGCCACTATGCCATTGTGATGCAAGAAGATGCTCATACCTTACATGATGTGTTGGTGAAGGGCCATTATAGCGGAATGAAGATAGTGGGTGATACCATCAAGTTTGACACCAATCACTTCCGTGTAGGCACTGAGGATAACGTGGGAGATATTCTTCGGCGCTTGCCAGGTGTGGAGGTCTCTACGGAAGGAAAGGTGTCATACCAAGGTCAGGGCATGGATAAGCTGCTGATTGATGGCAAAGACCTTGTGTCTTCGGGCGATGATGGCGTCCTGGTCAACAATATGAATGCCGATTTGGTGACAGGAGCTGAGATATTGACCAACTATAAAGACAAGAGCATTGCAAGCCAGTATAACAATCGTAAGCTCACCGCACTGAATATCAAGACCGATGGCAACTGGTCAGTGACGGGTAACGCTGCTATACAAGGAGGTATAAAGGATAAGTATCTAGGCAAAGCCACACTGATACACGTCGGAAAGAAACTATCGCTTACGGGTCTGCTCTCTGGAAACAACGTGGGCAACTCCATCTTGACGTTTGATGACCTAGTGAGAGATGTGCGAGGCATTGAGTTTGGGTTGGGCAATAATAGTTATGAGGTGAGTATAAGTCCTGAAGAATCGGAGATGTTGTACCCTTCTTCAGATGTGTTCAAGAAACAGGCAGGGCTCGTTTCGTTGTCAGCCAACTATAAACCATCGGATAAGTTTCATATTAAGGGCAACTTGATGTTCAACCGTTTGGGGCAGCGCACCCAGCGTGATGTGTCCGAAACCTACCTCACGGATAGCACCACCGTGCATTCGCAAGCAGCATCCGACTCTAGACACCAGTTTGCACGAGTGACGCTATCTGAATATTGGCAACCATCTGATTGCTTTGAACTTAATGGTGCTACCCAGGTGGATTACCTTGATGCACACAAGCAGTATTTTGATGAAGGCAATGGCAGCCTTCCGCTCCATGCACAACAAGGTGTACTGTCGAAGAACTGGCGCTTCATGCAGAGCTTTGCTGCTACCTTTAAGCTCGGAAAAGGTGTGCTTTATGGCAATATCGATTTCACTTATGCCAACCAACGCAAACGCGATAGCTTGCAGACGGATAGCCTCTATCTGCCCATCTCCGCTCCCCAACTAGGCGATGCTGCTTATCTCTATGTGGTCAGCAGCAATAAGAAGTATCTGCAAAGTAGGATTAGTCCGGAAGTGGGGTACACCCTCAAGTTTGACCAGGTCTATAATGCCGATTTCTCAGTAAGTTATTGTTATAATCGGCAGCAAACCTCCTATGTCATGGCTAATCAATCCTATGACGAGGCCTACCTTACGGCGCACGATCTGTCAGTCCATGCATCGTTGAGCAAGAGCAAAGGAGCCTTCCAGTACACCTTAGGCGCAGCTCTCAAATCGCTTCGGTATCGTTCCAATGACGCACAACTGACGCAGCATAAATGGGCGCTCTTGCCCAATCTGAGCCTTAGCTACCGATTCTCCAACACGGTGAGCTGGTCAGCTAACGCCACCTATAGCCTTGAGGACAATACCGTAGATCAACTGTTCGACTTGCCCGTGGTTGTAAGATACAATCGTATGTTCGGCGGAACCACCGTCAGCAAACCTTATTATCGCAAGTGGAACATGACATCCTCCTTTCATGTGACGTCCTTGTTGGCGCAGTCGTTCTTCAATCTGACGACGGGATATATCCTCAACCTAGATATGGTGCGGCCGTATATTAGCCAAGCGGGGCTTAGTTCGGTGTCGACCTATTGCAATGATGGCCGCACGTCCTTGTATTATGGTAACATCTCGTGGCGGAAAGGCTTGATGTTTATTCCCGTTGCAGCCAATTGGACGCTCAATTACTCGTACAATCAGAATCGCAGTAGGCTCAATGAAGCTGATAATCTGCTCAGAGGACATAGCATCAGAAGCTCATTGGGATTCACGTCTACCTTCAAGAGCATCTTCAATGGTGAGCTCAGTGGTGGCTATCGATATAACACTACGCGCTATTCGCTCACGCATGCTAGCTACCACAATGACGAGTGGCATCTCGATGGTGCGCTGCATATAGCGGATAAGAGCTGGCGTGCCACTCTGCATGCCGACTATCGAAAGGGACATACCTCGAGTCATGACGAACAAAGCGTGAACCTTGGCTTCAACCTAGAGTATCGAATCAAGTCATGGGGTATCAAACTCACGGGCGAAAACCTGCTCCATATCAATCATTACCAGTGGGTAGACACGTCCAACACGCCTTATTACACCAGCACATGGATTTATCAGAAGATGCCTGGGTATGTGCTGCTGGGTGTTACCTATAGGTTTTAAGGCTGAATGCAGCACCGCCTAGATCCTATAGTAGCTTAAAAGCACGATAATCAATACGCCTCCTTGTGGAATATGATGTCCGCAAGGAGGCGTGTCGCTTGTTAATGGATGTGGCAATGCCGATTACTGATGGCTAGCAAAACGCTGCTCAGCCAGCTTTTCGTATTTGGTGCCTGGCTTACCATAGTTGGCATAAGGCCAAATGCTGATACCACCGCGAGGAGTGAATAGCCCCGTCACCTCGATATACTTTGGGTCCATCAGACGGATGAGGTCTTTCATGATGATGTTGACACAGTCTTCATGAAAGTCGCCGTGGTTACGAAAACTGAACAGATAAAGCTTCAGGCTCTTGCTCTCAACCATTCGCTCATCTGGAATGTAACTGATGCGTATCTCGGCAAAGTCGGGTTGCCCTGTGATAGGGCATAGGCTGGTAAACTCGGGGCAATTGAATCGCACCCAGTAGTCGTTGCCAGGATGTTTGTTGACAAAGGTCTCGAGCACCTCGGGTGCATAATCCATACGATATTGGGTCTTAGCGCCGAGCTGTTTCAGACCTTCGTCCTTACGTGTATCTGTCATTGCTGTTATGTAAATATTAGAGTGTGGCGTGTCATCGCCATACGGATGAAATGCTGATTGGTGTTACTGGTTCTGCTCTCCAGCGGCGTTGGTGCTAGGTGTGAGGCTGAAGATCTTCCAGATGCTATAGTCTACACCATTGTCATATACATCTTCTCCCTCGTGCTTCTTGAGCATCTTCACCACGCGGATGGTGATAGGGAGCGCCACTACCTCGTAGAGCGTCTTAAGAATCACCTGCCAAAGCATAAGCTTGGGAAGCTCCTCGGTGGGCACCACGCCTCCTAGTGCTAGTGGGAAGAAGATGAGCGAGTCAAAGCTCTCACCTGCAATGGTACTCAGAATGGCACGTGCCGAGAAGTGTTTACCACCATCACGTATCTTCATCTTGCTCATCACATATGCATTGGCAAAGCTACCAATGATGAAAGCGATAAACGATGCTGCTGCAACACGTGGTGCAAGACCGAAGATGGCATGAAAGCCCGCATCGTTGGTCCAATAAGGTGCGCCAGGAATGGCATCACAGAGCGCACCGAGCGCAACGAAGAAGAAGTTCATCGCAAAGCCGGTCCATATCAACAGACGCGCTTTGCCAAATCCCCATACCTCACACACACAGTCGTTGATGATGTACGACACGGGAAAGACGATCAAGCCGCCTGTCAAACTGATTCCTAACACTGAGATTTGCTTTGTCTCTAAGATGTTTGCTGCAATCAAGCAAACACAAAATAGTATGCTGAAAAGCATGAACAGCACACTCACTTGTTGTCTGGTTTTAATCATTGTCTTGTTTTATTAAAGGGGGTTGAGCAAGTACCCCTGTAGCGAATACGAGTGCAAAGGTAGTTAATTTTGTTGAATATACCGAACGGACTCAAAGAAAATCATTACTTTTGCATCCTCATAAAGGATAGTATAACCTAATTAATATAAAGAGATTATGAAGAAAATGCTCATCGCCTTGTCGCTAGCAAGTGTGGTAATCACTGCTTGCGCACAGACCAATAAACCTCAAACCACCTCTTCTGACAAGCCCACGAAGGAGAGCTACCAGGAGCAGCTGGACAAGATTCAGAGTGTGCAAGAGGCTATTTACAACGACTATAAAACTTTGGCTAAGAAAGAGTCGCTCACTGATGAAGAAAAACAGCAGCTCAACGACCTCGAAACCAAGTTTGACAAGATGGATAGCGTCAAAACCGTGCTTGTAAAACAGCTCATAGACGACTATCGTGATACGACATTCCCAGCCAAGTATGTCAGTGAGATTATGTATGACCTCAGCTATGAAGAGCTCAAAGCCCTTTGTGACCCCTCTACGGGCTTCTATAACGAGGCAGAGATGGAAGCACCCAAGCGTCTGTTGGCAGGGCTAGCACTCCGTCTTCCAGGCAGCATGTTCCACGAGCTGGAGATGAACGACCTTGATGGCAAAGCCGTCAAACTGAGCCAATGGGTAGGTAAGGGCCAGTATGTGTTGGTCGACTTCTGGGCAAGCTGGTGCGGACCATGCCGTCAAGAGATGCCTAACGTTGTAGAGGCATATAAGAAGTATCACGCCAAAGGATTTGATGTGGTAGGCGTATCGTTTGATAACAACAAGGAAAAGTGGGCCGCTGCTGTTAAGAATCTAGGCATGGATTGGCATCAGATGTCCGATCTGAAAGGATGGGGATGTGCTGCCTCAGAGGTCTATGGCGTGAAGTCGATTCCTTCCAATGTGCTCGTTGATCCGCAAGGTAAGATCATTGCCTCTGACCTACGGGGTGAACAACTTCAGCAGGCCTTAGCTGAGATCTACAAATAATATTTCAGATACATATCGCCAACATCCGTTTAGCCTCCTGGAACGGTGGAAAATATATAAAAGCAAATCTCTTTATCGTGTTTTAGGGATTTGCTTTTTTCGTCTCTGAAATCCGAATTTTCAAGATGATGGAATGTAAAACAAAAGTCAATGATTTTGGTTCCGAAAAACACGCAAAATAGAATTCCGACTTCTTAAAATATCGTTTTCTAAGAAAAATAGCGACCATAAAATTGCAACGGAGCCTCTTTCGCAATGTAACGGAGCCTCTTTTACCTTCCCAAAGGGCACGTTTTAGAGGGCAATAGAGGCTCCGTTACAAGGCGTTTTGGAGCGAAAAGATCTTGTTTCTTCCCGATTTTATGGCCTTATTTTCTTGGTTTTAATGTAAGTATTTGGTAATAAAGTATATACATTTTTGCTTGATTTCACAACCAAATGGCCGTTGCTGATTAATTTAAAAGTTATGACGACCTGTTTGTAAAAGTATTTCAGCAAAGAGAAGGGGTGGATAAGCCAAACGTTTTAGGCATTTTTGCAGCATCTAGAGTTTACCATGTGAGCATGGTGGATAAGGATTATAAGAGATAGAGAGAGGCGTCAGATAATAACGAGGTGATTATACGTCGTGGCAGATTAGATGATTAGATGTGGGTTAGAGGCACTGCAATCTTACCATAGTGCTTATATATAACACGAAGACCTTCCGTATAGCGCTGATGAAGCACGGCGGAAGGTCTTCGCATGGTGGGGTGTTGTTGAGAGATCTATTGGTGGTTTACAGCTTCAATGGCCTTGTCCACTGAGCCATAAAGGAGCAATAAACGGTTGGCGTGCTCATAGTCGACACCTAGCGCGTCTACCAACATACGCGTGCCACGGTCAACGAGCTTCTTGTTGGTGAGCTGCATGTTCACCATGCGGTTGCCTTTAACGCGTCCTAGCTTGATCATTACCGAGGTGGAAATCATGTTGAGTATCATCTTCTGACCAGTTCCCGACTTCATGCGTGAGCTACCAGTGACAAACTCGGGGCCTACAATCATCTCAATGGCATGGTCAGCTACGGCAGCCATCTTGGTTCCGGGATTGCTCGTGATACATCCCGTCAGTATGCCGTGGCTCTTGGCTTGCTTCAATGCGCCTACCACATAGGGCGTTGTGCCCGAAGCGGCAATGCCGATGACGGTGTCCTTGTCAGTGATATGGTGTGCTTGCAGCTCTTCCCAACCCTTGTCGGTGTTGTCTTCAGCGTTCTCCACGGCATTGCGTAGGGCGGTGTCACCGCCGGCAATCAGTCCGATAACCATTGTGGAAGGTACGCCAAAGGTAGGCGGGAGCTCTGAAGCATCTAGCACACCAAGTCGTCCGCTAGTGCCAGCACCCATGTAGAAGATGCGACCGCCGGCTTTCATGCGTGGCACAATCTCGTCAACCAAAGCCTCAATGTGCGGTAGGGCTTTCTCAACAGCCAGTGCCACCTTCTTGTCTTCGGTGTTGATGCTAGTGAGAAGGTCGTGAGTGGACATTTTCTCAAGGTCGTCATAGAGCGACGATTGTTCCGTGATGGGTGGCAATGGCTTGTGTGAGTGGAAGGTTACGAGCCCATCGAGCGGTGTCTGGACAATCTTTCCCATGGTCATTCCTTCTAGCTCTAGAGCGTCATTGAGTGGGTGACGGAAGTAGTAAGCCACCGAACCGATGAAGCCAATAGGCAGACGATCCCACCCTTCATATTGCTTGACATTACGACAGAGGAAGCGTCGGAAGTTTTCCACTACCAGTGCGTAGATCGATGGTTCGTCTAGGTGCTGCTGAAGGAATGGTACAAAGGAGGCTAGGAAGCGGTTGGGCAATGGTTGGCGGTACACCTGTTCGATGATTTGTGCCGCGGTGAGGTGATATTGTGCGTTAAAGTCCTTGATGATACGCTCCGGCAGTTGCGCCTTCAGTATGTCGCCGATGAGCGTTTTGCCTAGCACGGCACCGCTACCTTCGTCGCCCAGCATAAAGCCAAGAGGCGAAACGTTGTGCGTAATCTGCTCACCGTTGTACAGACAACTATTACTTCCTGTGCCAAGGATGCACGCAATGCCGGCTTGATGACCAAAGAGGCTACGCGCTGCGGCAAGCATGTCGGTGGCCACCTCGCATCGTTGCGTAACGTGAAGCACTCGCCCTAGTGCTCTTTCTAGGACGGGCAGTTTCTCTTGGGTGCACCCTGCGCCATAAAAGTAGACGTTCTCAATATCCGTGGAAGGCAAAGCGGGTACAAGCGCAGTCTGCAACTCGGTAACAATCTCGTCTTCGGTCTGAAAGAACGGGTTGGTTCCTTTGGTCTTGATGATGGTGGATTCTTGATTGTCGTTGACCAAACACCAATCGGTCTTGGTCGAACCGCTATCTGCTATGAGTATCATAGTACTAAAATATTATAATGTCCGATTATAGTTTGATGAAAATTTTCTTCTTGAAAAGGTAGCAACCGAAGAGCCATACCAACGCCACGAAGATGAGTGACCATAACAACGACCCCATCGGTTCGCCTATCAAGGGAACAAAGATGTCTTGGTAGCAAGTCTGCTGCACGTGGAAGCAGATGGCCAAGGGGATGAGAAGCAAGTCGCTAAAGATGTAAAGCGCAAGCGGATTGACACCGAAGATATGGAAGAAGTGGGTGATTGGGTTTTGATGCTGACGCTTGTCTATCACCCATGTGAGCAATGCTAGCAAGATGGAAGCCAGCCCGCAAGATACCATAGAGAACGTAGGCGTCCATAGCTTCTTACTTATCGGGCAAGCATATGACAACAAAAAACCTCCGAAGACGAGCAGGGCACCAACGATAAAGAACATTTCGATCTTGTCATTCAAGTCCTTCTTCTGCATGACAAAACGTCCAACGCTGAATCCGATGAGCACGTGCGCCCATGCTGGGAATGTGCTCAGGATGCCTTCGGGGTCGGGTGAGTCCCAACGATACACGTGGTTGCTCCCTAGGATAGCGTTGTCTATCACTGCAATCACATTGCTTGCATCGTGTGCATAGCCGTTGAAGCATTCCAAAATAACATAGTAGGCAACGAAGATAGCAGCTATCAGCCAGGGGATGTACTTATGCTTCACGGTGATGGCGGTAAGAGCTGCCAGTCCGTAGCATATACCTAGACGTGGTAACACGCCCAAGATGCGGATTGTACCAAAGGTGTTGGCTGCCGCCCAAAGTCTTTCGCCTAGGCTACATGTGGGGTCTTCTGGGGTGACCATCCCTCGGCAGAAAGCCAAAAGCCAGGCAATCGCAAGACCGATAAACCATAAAAGGAAGGTGCGCTTGAGAATCTTCTTCACACAAGGCATTGACCACTCAAACTGATACTTCTTCAGAGACAAGTAAGTGGTGATGCCCATGATGAACATAAAGAATGGGAACACAAGATCAGTGGGGGTCAGCCCGATCCATTCGGCATGGGTGAGCGGCAGAAACGCATGCTCCTCGTCACCTTGATTGTTGACCATAATCATGCCTGCGATGGTGATTCCGCGCAGGATATCAAGCGAAAGGATACGGCTAGAAGATTGTTTGGCTGTTTGCATAGAACTAGAATATTAGACAATGGGGTGGGTAAGCGTTCATGCAAAGTTAGCGTAAAGTGAACATATATCAAAGGAAACGCCCCACTTTCTTACTTAAACGCGCTAGCTACAGTGTGATATGAACGCCATCCTAGCTATAATGGCGCTAGCAAATAGATTCGCACATCTAGCGGAAGAGCCATATTAAAAGAATGCAACGCGTGGCTTAACAATATAAGGTGATGCAAGTTAAGCCTAGAGGTTACGCTGAACGAATGATAAAAACTGCAAAAATATAAAACGTTATATCTGATATTCAGAAAAAAATATCTAATTTTGCAACCTGTATTTATGTGCCAATGGCTGCAGGATGATGCCCTTTGGCACTTCAAACGAAAGCAATAACAACAAATATGAAGAAGAAAATTCAGTTCAGTCTCGTTTATCGAGATATGTGGCAGAGCTCAGGAAAGTTTCAGCCACGTAAGGATCAGTTGGAGCGCATCGCTCCGGTTATTATTGATATGGGTTGCTTTGCTCGTGTCGAAACCAACGGTGGCGCTTTTGAACAGGTTAACTTGTTAGCCGGCGAAAACCCCAATGATGCTGTACGTGCGTTTTGTAAACCTTTCAATGAGGTCGGCATCAAGACACACATGCTCGATCGCGGTCTGAATGCGCTTCGTATGTATCCTGTTCCTGACGATGTGCGTCGCTTGATGTACCAGGTGAAGCATGCACAGGGCGTTGATATCCCTCGCATCTTTGACGGTCTGAACGATATCCGCAATATTGCGCCATCTATCAAGTGGGCTAAAGAGGCAGGCATGACACCTCAAGGAACGCTTTGTATCACCACATCTCCGGTGCACACTTTGGAATATTACACCAAGCTTGCAGACGAAGAGATTGCTGCTGGAGCAGAGGAAATCTGCTTGAAGGATATGGCTGGTATTGGTCAACCCGCTTTCTTGGGTCAGCTTACCAAGCTTATCAAGGAGAAACACCCCGATATCATCATCGAATATCATGGTCATTCAGGCCCTGGATTGTCTATGGCTTCCATCTTGGAGGTCTGCGAGAATGGTGCCGATATCATCGATACAGCCATCGAACCTTTGTCATGGGGTAAGGTTCACCCAGATATCATCTCGGTACAGAGCATGTTGAAGCATGCAGGCTTTGACGTACCTGAGATCAATATGGACGCTTACATGAAGGCACGCGCCTTGACTCAGGAGTTTATCGATGACTGGTTGGGCTACTTCATCAACCCACAGAACAAGATTATGAGCTCGCTGCTGCTTAGCTGCGGTCTGCCTGGCGGTATGATGGGATCAATGATGAGCGACCTTGGCGGCATTCGCACCACCATCAACAACCTTCGTAAGAAGAAGGGTGATGCCGAGCTGAGCGTTGACGATCTGCTTATCAAGCTCTTTGACGAGGTGGCTTACGTATGGCCACGTGTGGGTTATCCTCCATTGGTGACTCCATTCTCACAGTATGTGAAGAATATCGCCTTGATGAACCTTCTCTCTCTAGAGCAAGGCAAGGGTCGTTATGTCTACGTAGACGATGCTATGTGGGGTATGATCTTAGGTAAGAGCGGTAAGGTGCCAGGTGAGATAGCACCCGAACTGGTAGAGCTTGCGCAGAAGCAAGGTCGCGAGTTTACCGAGGTTGATCCTCATACATTGCTCGACAATGCCCTAGACGACTTCAAGAAAGAAATGGATGAGAACGGATGGGAGTATGGCCAGGACAATGAAGAGCTCTTTGAGCTAGCTATGCACCCCGAACAGTATCGCAACTACAAGAGCGGACAGGCTAAGAAAAACTTCCTTTCAGACCTTCAGAAAGCCAAGGACGCTAAGCTTGGCGCCAAGGTATCGGTTGAGGAAGCTACTGCGTTCAAGCACGCTAAGGCCGATGCTATTGTTGCACCGGTTAAGGGTCAGGTGTTCTGGGAGTTCCAGGGCGATGGCGAGGCAGCTCCTGCGGTAGAACCTTACATCGGTAAGGAATACAAAGAAGGCGATGCTTTCTGTTACATTCAGGCTCCTTGGGGAGAGTTTGTAACCATTCCAGCAGCTCTTGGAGGCCAACTCGTAGAGATCAACGCCAAGCAAGGCTCTAAGGTGAGCAAGGGTGACGTGATTGCATACATCCAACGTAACGAAGATTAAACCTCAAACGATAGTAGGGGAGAGTTAAAGAAGACCATTCCGAGCGAGTGCGTGCTTCCTTAACTCTCTTCTTCTTTTTACCCGATATGGATTATCAAGCCATCATCAACAAGTATTATCCCCAGCAAGACGAGTTGCGTCACATCCTGATGGTGCATAGCCGGAAGGTGGCGGATAGGGCGCTACGTATCAGCGCATGCCATCCCGAGCTACATCTTGACAATGCTTTCCTTGAGGAAGCGGCGATGTTACACGACCTTGGCATCTTCCGTTGTGATGCTCCAGGTATCTGCTGCATGGGCACGGAGCCATATATCTGTCACGGCCGACTGGGTGCAGAGATCATGCGAGGCGAAGGCTACCCCCGTCATGCCCGTGTATGCGAGCGGCATACCTGCGCAGGGCTGACCATGGACGACATTGTGAGCCAACAACTGCCCTTGCCACATGAGGACTTCCTGCCCGAGAGCATGGAGGAACAAGTGATTTGTTATGCTGATAAGTTCTATTCGAAGAGTCATCTAGAGCGCGAAAAGACCTTCGAACAAGCACAGAAAAGCATAGCACGATTTGGAAATGATGGATGGCAACGCTTTCTCAGATGGCACGAAATGTTCGAATAGAAGCGTTAAATTTGCGAAAATAGGAATCTATCCGCTATTATTTAAGTATTTTTGCATCTCGTAAAGAATGAGAAAGAAAACGTTACTTAGCCTTCTTGTTGTGTCGGCTGTGGCTTTAGCCATGGCCTCTCAGCGTATACCTATGCCTCAAGTGACCTATCATGGGGCTATGACAGAGGATGCTGACAGCACGATTGCTACCCCCTCTGACTCACTCTTGGCCAACGATACCACACGGATGGACTCACTGCAGTTGGCCATTTATCACCACAACAAGCAGGTGGACGACTCCCTACGTGCCGATAGCATCATGCGATCACGCCGTAACGGAATCGACGCTCCCGTACATTTCACGGCAGAAGACTCCCTGGTCTATGACGCTTTGACTGGTTCGGCACATCTTTACGGCAAGTCAAAGGTCGACTATCAGACCATGAAGCTCAACAGCGACAAGATTTATATGAACATGGATAGCAGCTTGGTTCGTGCTACAGGTACCCCTGATAGCCTAGCAGAGAACGGCGTGCGCAATCGTCCTACGTTCAGTCTTGGCAAAGACGAGTATGAGAGTGACACGATGGCTTACAACTTCAAGACCCGTAAAGGCTTGATTCGTGGCGTATATACCGAGCAAGACGATGGCTATATGCGTGGCGAGATAGGTAAGCGCGACTCCTCTGGTACCGTTTACCTCAAGCATGGTCGTTACACCACTTGCGATGAGGAACACCCCGACTTCTATATCGCCCTCTCACGCGCCAAGGTTCGTCCAGGCAAGGACGTCGTCTTTGGTCCCGCTTACCTTGTTGTGGCTGACGTGCCGTTACCCTTAGCCATCCCATACGGGTTCTTCCCATTCAGCAAGAAGTATAGTAGCGGTTTCATCATGCCAAGCTATGGCGAGGAGAACAACCGCGGTTTCTATCTGCGCGATGGCGGTTATTACTTTGCCCTCAGCGACAAGATGGATCTCAAACTCCTAGGCGAGATCTATACACAAGGCTCTTGGGGCGTCAGCTTGGCAAGCAACTATGTGAAGCGTTATCGCTATAATGGCTCGTTCTACTTTAGTTTTCAGAACACCAAAACGGGCGATAAAGGTATGCCCGACTACTCGGAGCAAGAGAGTTTCAAAATCCAATGGAGCCACAGACAGGACTCTAAGGCCAATCCTTTCAGCTCGTTGTCAGCCAGTGTCAACTTTGCTACATCTAGCTATGAGCGCAACAACCTCAACAGTATGTACAATCCGCAGACCCTTACCCAGTCTACCCGTACATCATCTGTGAGCTATAGCACCCAATTCTCAAGCATCGGACTGTCGCTGAGCACCTCTGCCAACCTCTCGCAGAACATGCGCGACTCGTCCATCGCCATCACCTTGCCCGACCTCAACCTCAATATCAGTCGCTTCTACCCCTTCAAACGCAAGCACGCTGCGGGCAAAGAGAAGTGGTATGAGAAGATTTCGCTGAGCTATACGGGCCATCTCACCAACTCAATCAGCACCAAAGAAGATAAGTTGCTCCACTCTAATCTGGTCAAAGATTGGAAGAATGCTTTCCAACATCAGATTCCGGTGCAAGCCAACTTCACCTTATTTGATTATATCAACCTCACCCCCTCGTTCTCTTTCACGGACCGAATGTATACCAACAAGGTGATGCGTTCCTGGGACGAGAGCGCGATGGTGGAGAAACGCGATACCACTTACGGCTTCTATAACGTGTACAACTGGAGCTTCTCGATGAGTGCGTCCACCAAGCTCTATGGTTTCTGGGTGCCAAACCGCAAGATCTTCGGTGACAAGATCCAAGCCATACGTCACGTCTTCACCCCGCAGATAAGCGTTTCATACGCCCCCGACTTCTCAACGCCAAACTACGGCTACTATGATAGTTACCAATACACCGACGCTAATGGCAACGTGCAGCTGGTAAACTATTCACTTTTCTCAGGCGGAACCTATGGCGTGCCAGGTACCGGCAAGACCGAGATGATCTCATGGGATGTGAGCAACAACATCGAGATGAAGGTCAAGAGCGACAAAGACTCTACCGGCTATAAGAAGATAAGCATCATTGATGAGCTAGGTGCAGCCATGAGCTACAACGCAGCAGCCTCTTATCACCGCTGGAGCGACCTCACCATGCGTCTCCGACTGAAGTGGTGGAAAAACTATACCTTCTCGCTCAACGCCCAGTTTGCCACCTACGCTTATGAGCTAGACGAGACAGGTAAGCCATACGTAGGCAACCACACCGAGTGGGGATTTGGTCGCTTGCCTCGATTCCAAGGTATGAGCCAAAACTTCTCCTTCACCCTCAATCCCGAAAAGCTCAAGAAGTGGTTTGGCGGTGGCGATAACGACAAGGACGATGTGGACAACGACGATGATGAAGGGGTGGATACCGACATCGAATCGAACGTTGACGATGATATGGAACGCGGTAAGCATGGCGCACGTAAGAAGAAGAGCAACATCGCAGAGACCGATGACGATGGATATATGCGCTTCAACATGCCATGGTCGCTCACCATTGGATATGGTATCACAATGCGTGAGAACACCCAAGGCACGTTTAACACCAAGACCATGCGTTATCCTTACAAGTTCACGCAGACGCTCAACCTCAGTGGTAACATTCGTATCAGTGATGGATGGAACATCAACTTCTCCTCAGGATACGACTTTGACCAGCATAAGATGAGTATGACCACTGCTAGCCTGTCACGCGATTTGCACTGTTTCAACATGAGTGCATCCGTGGTTCTAGCTCCTTACACATCATACAACTTCACCTTCCGATGCAACGCCGCTACGCTCACGGATGCTTTGAAGTATGACAAGCGCTCTGGTGTGAGCAATTCCATACAGTGGTATTGATGTAAACGCACCCACAATAGACGGAAAATCATTAGCAACACATATTTAGGATATACAGATGAATAAGGAAACACAAGCACTTCACGTGCCCTTTATGCAACCCGACGCTTACCATGCGTTGAGCATGCCCGTGTATAACGCCGTAGCATACGAGTTTGGCGATGCGCAGACGATGTCAGATGCGTTCTGCGGTCGAATAGATATGCCCGACTATTCGCGTACCGGAAACCCTACGGTGACCAACTTTGAGAATCGTGTCAAGGCTCTCACCGGCGCTCATGCCGTGGTGGCGCTCAATAGCGGAATGGCAGCTATCAGTGCAATCATGCTCGCTCTCACGGCGCAAGGTAAGAACATCGTAACCTCAAAACATCTCTTTGGCAACACCGTGTCTCTGCTCAATGACTCGCTTCACCGCTTCGGTGTGGAGGCACGCTGCGTGGATATGACCAATGTAGAGGAGGTTGCAGCGGCTATCGATGACCAGACCGCTTGTGTGTTCCTAGAGATTATCACCAATCCGCAGATGGAAGTGGCTGACCTTACCGCCCTTTGTGCAGCCGCACATCAGAAGCATTGCCCCGTGGTGGCTGACACCACAACCATTCCTTTCACCGAGTTCTCTTCTCATGCATTGGGCGTTGACGTAGAGATTGTGTCTAGCACCAAGTATCTCAGCGGTGGTGCTACCTGTCTAGGTGGTCTGATTATCGACTATGGAACGGTTCCCGGACTCACCCAGCGTATCAAAGGCGAGGTGGTGTTCAACTTTGGTGCTTACATGACACCACAGGTGGCATATATGCAGACGCTAGGTCTTGAAACTCTCTCGGCACGCTATCATGTGCAAGCCGCTAATGCGCTAGACCTCGCTCACCGCCTGACCACGCTGCCACAAATCCAGCGCGTCAACTATGTAGGCCTTGAAAGCAATCCTTATCACGCCTTGGCACAACACCAGTTTGGCCCCACGGCAGGTGCAATGATCTGCATCGACCTTGCTAGCCAAGAGGCATGCTTCTCGTTTATCAATCATCTGAAGCTCATCTATCGTGCCACCAACCTCTTTGATAGTCGCACCTTGGCTATCCATCCTTATAGCACCATCTTCGGTCCGTTCACTGCTGAGCAAAAGAAGTCGATGGATGTGCTTGACACCACCATCCGTCTGTCGGTGGGATTAGAGCACGTTGACGATCTCTTTGCCGACATTCAGCAGGCTTTGCAGGCTGAAGACTGAATCTAACTCGTCCTTTATCTAGCTGACAAACAATGGAAGAACAAAACATAAAATACGATTTTGATACCGTCATCTCACGTCAAGGATCAGGCGACTTGATGCACGGCGCACTCAAACCCCGATGGGGTCGTGACGACTTGTTGCCTATGTGGGTAGCCGATATGGATTTTGCTGTGTGCCCAGCCATCCTCGATGCGATGCGCGAACGTCTCAATCATCCCATCTTCGGTTATACGATGGAGCCCGACGACTACTTCCCAGCCATACACGACTGGATCAGCAGTCATCACCAATGGGACATACAGCGCGACTGGCTCAAGTTTATCCCAGGCATCGTGAAAGGTATTGGCATCGTCTGCAACCTCTTCTTGAAACCTGATGAGAAGGTTATCGTCATGCCACCGGTCTATCACCCCTTCTTCCTCACACCTCAAGGCAACCATCGTGAGGTGGTATGGAATCCGCTCATCATGGAGGATGATGGCCGATATAAGATGAACTTTGATCAGCTAGAACAGGTGTGTGATGACAAGTGTAAGCTCCTCATCCTCTGTAACCCTCACAACCCCGGGGGCATCACTTGGGATAGAGAGACCCTTGTGCGCTTAGCCCACTTCTGCTACGACCACCATCTGCTGGTGGTGAGCGATGAGATACATGCTGACATGGCGCTCTTCGGCCATAAGCACATCCCCTTTGCCTCGGTCAGCGACAAGGCACGTGACCTGTCTATCACCTTCCAAGCACCCACTAAGACCTTCAATATCGCTGGCATCATCTCTAGTTATGCCATCGTCCCCAACCCCGAGATACGTAAGGTGTTCTATCAGTGGCTCACGGTAAACGAGCTAGATGAGGCTCATGTCTTTGCCCCCATCGCCACGATAGCCGCTTTCCGCAAGGGTGAGCCTTGGCGTCAGCAGATGTTGGCATATGTTGAGGACAATATCCGCTTTGTGGAGCAGTTTTGTAAGGAGCATATCCCCGCTGTACGCCCATTCCGTCCGGAAGCGAGCTTTCTGGTTTGGCTCAACTGCCGTGACTTACACCTCGACCACGATGCCTTGCTTGACCTCTTCATCGACAAGGCTCACCTTGCCCTTAACGACGGAGAGATGTTTGGCCCAGGCGGTCAAGGCTTCATGCGCCTAAACGTTGGATGTCCGAGAGCCTTAGTGGCGCAAGCGCTTCAGCAGCTAGCTGATGCCATCAACGGACGCCCCGTAAGTTATAATGAATGATACCTATCTACCATAGATAAGCAGAAGGACTGGCATGTGGGATGTCGGTCCTTCTTTTTTGCTCGTTGTCGTCGGATGATTGATACTCTATTGCTTGCTCATCGCTATGCTATCACGCAGCCAAACGGCCTTTATCATCATCCAATAGCACTTCTTTGGCAGAGAAATTTAAATTGATTTTCCAAGAAAAATAATTTATTTTTGTGTGAAAAATAAATTGATTTCCCTTCTAATATAGGCTCCCTTGTATGATCAAACGAGACGTTTGAGAAGCCGAATAAGTAGCTTTCAGATAGCATACAAAAAGCGAAGGTGGCTTTGCCGCTCCTCTTTTGGGGTGCAAAGCCACCTTCTCCGTATGTGTGTAGGGATGTCACACAAGGTCGAGGCCTAACGTCTTGACCAGCTTGCTCACGGCTTGATTCTCCTTGATGAGCTTCTCTAGCGCCTGGCTGGGTGAAAGCATAGGTTTGATCTCTTCCTGCTTGGCCAGTCGGATAAGGATGTTTATTTGTCCATTGTGCAAATCCTTGGCTAAGGTGGCGCGTATTCGCTTGACGATACTCGTCATCTGCTCATATAGAATCTTGTTCTCAGCCACCACTTCCACGTTGGGATAGGTGGTGATGACGGGTTTCATATTCTTCATTCGCTGAGCCATGCCGTACATAGAGTCTGGCATACGGTTGCACATTGCACGCCAATGAAGCAAGAGGTCAGCCTCAGTAAACTGGGCATCTTCGTCTTTATTGGTGACCTCGATGTTGTTTTCGTCTGCTTTCTTCTTCTCTTCCTTATTCAGCAAGGCATTGAATGATGTGCCAAAACCGCCTAGCTTGAGGTTGGCTCCCTTTAGGCTGAATGAGTGGGTAGCACCTGATGCTTGGGTGGTCTGTACGGAGATGGCGGGTGTCGTTTCTTGCTTCGCATCCTCAGTGGAAGGCTTTGGATGTGAAGGACGCTCAGTGATGGTTACCTGCTGAACCTTTTTGGGCTGAGCGCTGAGTAGGATATGTCGGAACAGGGATTTCAGTTGTTTAGGGCTACGCCCCGCACCGGGCTTCTCATCGTCCGGTTGTGTGATCTGCGCAATCTCTATAAGGGTGAGCTCAGCAAGCAGACGCTTGTTAGATGAGCGCTTATATTCGCGGTCACACTGGGTGGCAAGCTGCAACGCTTGGTACAGAAAGCGGGTAGGGCAGCGCTTGGCTTGCTCCTCAAAGCGTTGCTTCTGACGTTCGCTCACTTCCAGGAGCTGAATCGTTGCCGCATCTTTTGCCACCAGGACGTTACGTATGTGCATGGCCAAACCATTGACAAAGTTGCCCGCTTCAAACCCTTTCTGCAATATGCCATTGAGCAACAGCATGATGTCGGCAACTTTGTTCTCGAGCGCTAGGTCTATGGTGCGGAAGTAATTCTCCGAGTCGAGCACATTGAGATCTTCTATCGTCTTCTCAAAGGTGATATGTCCTTGTGAGAAACTAGCTACCTGATCGAAGATTGACAACGCATCACGCATACCTCCATCAGCCTTTTCGGCTATCACGTTGAGCGCCTCTGCCTCATAGGTTACGCCTTCCTGCTCAGCCACTCGCTTGAGTTGCTCCATGATGTTGGGTATCGACATACGTTCAAAGTCGTAGATCTGACACCTTGAAAGGATGGTGGGCAGAATCTGATGCTTCTCCGTAGTGGCTAGGATAAATATCACATGAGCGGGTGGTTCCTCTAGCGTCTTGAGGAAAGCGTTGAACGCAGCCTGTGACAACATGTGCACCTCGTCGATGATAAAGACCTTGTACCTACCCACTTGCGGTGGTATGCGCGTCTGTTCCATCAAGCTCTTGATGTCATTGACACTATTATTGGAAGCAGCGTCAAGCTCAAAGACGTTCAGAGAGCGTCCTTCTTCGAACGCTTTACAGCTCTCGCACAGTTCGCATGCTTCACCTTCTGCGGTGGGATGCTCGCAGTTGATGGCTTTGGCAAAGATACGTGCGCAGGTGGTTTTGCCCACACCACGTGGCCCGCAGAATAGGTAAGCGTGAGCTAGCTTGCCACTCTTGACGGTGTTACGCAGCGTGCTCGTGAGCGCTTCTTGCCCCACCACCGTGGCAAAGGACACCGGGCGATACTTGCGAGCTGATACAATGTAATCTTTCATTATCTGATTGTTGGTTTCTGCAAAGGTAATTAAAAGCCTTGACAAGAGCTTTGTAGATGTCCAAAATTATATTAATAAGATAAAATTATTTACCTCTCAACATCTTATCTCCGTTTATTTTCTTACTTTTGCAGATAAATATCGAATGAGGTGATAAGAATATCTGGACATATATTAGGCCTTTTGGCACGATTCAAGTACCACATCGTCATAGCGATAGGTGTGCTACTGATAGGCTTTTTCGACGAGAATAGCATCATGAAGTATGTCGAATATAAGTACCAGATACAGGATCTCAAGGACGAAATCTCCAAGTATGAGAAGCAATATCAGGCTGACACGAAGCAGCTGCGAGAGCTTCGGCGTGACCCTTCTGCTTATGCTAAGGTGGCAAGGGAACGCTATTTCATGAAGAAGCAGGACGAAGATATTTTTGTTTTAAGTGATGACGAACCGTCAAACCGTAAAGTTTCCAAGTATGAGACAATTGAATAGGATAGAGAGCATCCTTTATATGATTGGTGGTATCTTGTTGGCAATAGGCGCAGGCTGCTATGCCTTCTTCTTATATCAGCCTATCATGTGTTGGGTGATGCTAGTAGGGGCATGCCTTTTTGTAGCTATGCAAGTGCGACAACGTTATGAAGGTCAGAGCATCACCATCAGACGCCTACGCCGAATCATGTTCCTAGCACAGGCATGCTTTATCATCGCCGGTCTGTTTATGGTCGAGGACAGCTACCATCTGTTGCTCCCGGTCTTTGCTAAGAGCATCAGTGGCTATACCACATACGTCAATGTGTTCCGTCACAATTGGGTCGTGGCATTGCTGATAGGCGCCGCGCTCGAGATGTACACCACCCATCGCATCGGCTATGAGCTGCGAAAGGAAGTTTCGAATGCTGAAAAAACGCTAAAATAATTGTAATAGTTTTAAATAGAAGGAATATTTTCGGAACATTCATCATATATAAGTATATTTGTCGTGACAAAGTTTTACAATATGAATAAGATCTCTACGCTTCTCGTTACCGTTCTCACGCTGTCTTCGTGCGCGGGTTCATATAATATACAAGGGTCGTCCAACGTTTCAGACCTTGATGGACAGAAACTTTATCTGAAGGTTCCTAAAGGCGATGCGATGGTCAATCTCGACTCATGCGACGTGGTTCATGGTCAGTTTACCTTCAATGGTAACACTGATAGTGCCCGTATTGCTCATATCTATATGGACGACAAGAACCTGATGGTGCCCATCGTGGTAGAGAAGGGAGATATCACTGTAAAGCTAGACAACTCGGTACAGAAGGTGAGTGGCACGCCGCTGAATGATAAGCTCAGCGAGTTTTGGAATCGTTTCTTACAGATTCAGTACCAGTATGCCGACTTAAACCATGAGCAGAGCGCTTCTTTGCTCAACGGACAAGATGAGGCTCAGGTCAACCAGCGCCTTGTTAAGCGTGCCTTGGAGATTTTCTCAAAGTATGACAAGATGTTCACCAAGTTTGTCACGGACAACTATAACAACGTCTTAGGTCCTTGGGCGTTTCTCACCCGTGTGAGTTATGACAGTGCTCCGGGGCTTTATCCTGCTTGGATGAGCGACTATATGCTGATGAATGCCCTCAATCAGTTGCCTTCCTGGATAGATTATATCATGGTGAAAGCACCCGATAGCTTCAAGAATAATGCGGATGTAAAGGAATTCTACACCCAGTTCCAAGAGTGGCAACGCAAGAATAGCGGTATGGAGACTGCTCCCGCTACACCTGTTCCCTCTACATCCGTCAGTGACGCACCTGCTCCGCCAACCCCTAACGACATGGCGAGCGATAGCGTACAGTAAGAACCACATTAATGATAAGTAACAATGAGAATGTTGATCAAAGGCGGTGTCCTTGTGAACGAAGGTCGTTCGTTCAGAGCAGACCTCGTCATTGAGAATGACAAGATAGCCGAGATACTCCCATCCCCACAGATACCCCGTGGCATTTATACCCAAGTGATAGATGTCACGGGGTGTTTCGTGCTTCCGGGAGTGATAGATGAGCATGTCCACTTTCGTGAACCAGGCCTCACTGACAAGGCCACGATAGCTTCAGAGAGTCGTGCGGCAGCCTACGGCGGTGTCACTTCCTACCTCGAGATGCCCAATACCAAACCCCAGACCACCACGCTAGAGGCGCTAGAGGACAAGTTTGACAGGGCACGGCGGGATAGTTGCGTCAATTATAGCTTCTTCTTCGGAGCTACAAACGATAACATCGAGCAGTTTGCCGCCCTTGATAAGCATCGCATACCAGGCATCAAACTCTTCATGGGTGCCTCTACGGGCAACATGCTTGTGGATAATCGTACCGCCTTGGAGCAAATTTTTGCCAAGTGTACCGACTTGCAGTTGCCCTTGATGACCCACTGCGAGGATTCTGAAATCATCAATCGCAATATGGAGCAAGCCCAGTTGCAGTATGGTGACGACCCCGCCGTGATTCATCATCCCGAGATTCGTAGCACAGAAGCATGTCTGCGTAGCTCCGAACTGGCCATGCAGCTAGCCTCTACTTACCATACCCATCTACACATAGCGCATGTTTCTACGGCAGCCGAACTGGCTTTGGCTGCGCAATATGCCGATGCGCCCATCACGTTAGAGGCCGTTACGGCACATCTCGTGTTCACCGATGCCCACTATCAGAGCAAAGGCGCTCTGATCAAATGCAATCCGGCGGTGAAGACCGAGGCCGATCGGGATGCCCTGCGTCGTGCTTTGGCTGACGGAACCATCACTACAGTGGCCACAGATCATGCCCCACATCAGCTAGCGCAGAAGCAAGGAGGATGTTGTAAAGCCGCTTCGGGTATGCCGATGGTGCAGTTTGCATTGCCCACGATGCTCGAGCTGGTAGATGAAGGAGTCATCACCATCGAACGAATGGTGCAGTTGATGTCACACGCTCCAGCCGCATTGTTCGACATTCATCATCGTGGATTCATCCGAGAGGGCTATCAAGCCGATCTCGTCGTGGTGCGCCCACATTCCCCCTGGACCGTTACCAAGGAGTGTATACAGAGCCAATGCGGTTGGAGCCCGATGCTTCAGCACACCTATCAGTGGTCAGTGGAGCAGACCATCTGCAACGGCCACTTGCTCTTGGATCACGGACAGTTTGACCAAACTTATCGTGGCGAGGCGCTTGCGTTCCGCCTGTAACTCTCATTATCAAGTAGCTTGATATGATAGCTCGTAGCTTTATACCCATCCTGCTAATCATTTTGCTATCCGATTGGTACATCGATAGGCATTATCTACATCGGCGCCGTCACTTGTCGTGGTTCAAACGACTGTTGTGGTGGGTGCCGTGTGTCTTCATGATGGTGTACACCTGCGTCCTGTCTATGACCCACGGCTTTGTACCAGAAGAGATGACGTGGCTCAATATCTACCTTCTCTTGGTGGGAATCGTCGTCGGTCCGAAGTTTGTGTTCGTGGTTTGCTCCTTGATAGGGTCGCTAGTGCGTCGTTATATCACCCATACCGCAACCAACTGGGGACACCGCGTGGGTGTGGTGTTGGGTTTGTTAGGCGTGGCTACGTACCTCTATGGATATATTTGGGGTGTAGGTGAGATTAAGGTGAAGCACGTTGATCTTACGTTTGCTGACCTTCCTGAAGCTTTCGACGGCTATCGAATAGTGCAAACTACCGACCTCCACCTAGGAACCTTCCAAGGATGGCGACATCAGATCTTGTGTAACGAGATGGACTCGGTGCGTGCGCAGAATGCCGATCTGGTGGTTTTCACCGGCGATTTGCAGAATATGCTCCCCGAGGAAGTAGATCCCGAGGTGCCAGTCATGCGCCAAGCTATGAAGGGAAAGCAAGGAACGATAGCCATTCTTGGTAATCATGACTATGGACAGTATGCTCACGCCACCCCCGCAATGGCTCAGACGATGCGTCAGCATCTGCTTCGTACCATGCAGAAAGACCTCGGCTGGACGGTGTTGCTCAACCATCATACGGTTATCAGAAAGCAACTCAATGGCCGAACCGACTCTATCATCATCTGTGGGGAGGAAAACGACGGTAAGCCACCTTTCCCACAGGTAGCCAATATCGCACAGACCACAAGCGGCGTAAACCCCTCGCAGTTTGTTATCATGCTCCAACACGATCCCTCTGCATGGCGTCCGCATATCCTTCCACAATCCTCCGCCCAGCTCACCCTTAGCGGACACACGCATGGAGGACAGATGCAACTCTTCGGTTGGCGCCCCACGATGCTCCGTTATACCGAAGACCTCGGACTGTATGAGCAACAAGAACGCTACCTCTATGTCTCTGCTGGCATGGGAGGAGTGGTGCCTTTCCGTCTCAATATGCCCAACGAAATCACAGTAATCACCTTACATAAAAAACAATGAAATACCTTTATCGCATATATCAGCTCTTTGTGGCATTGCCACTCATGATTCTTGCCACCCTTATCACAGCTCTGACATCCATCATCGGATGCACCCTTGGTGACGGACACTTTTGGGGTTACTATCCAGGAAAGTGGTGGTCACGTGTTTGTTTGTGGTTGTTCTTGATACCAGTGAAGGTCGAAGGTCGTGAGAACCTAAAGCCAGGACAGAGCTATGTCTTTGTGAGCAACCATCAAGGAGCCTTTGACATCTTCCTGATTTATGGTTATCTCAACCGCAATTTCAAGTGGATGATGAAGCAAGGCATCCGCAAGATACCCTTCGTGGGTAAGGCATGTGAGGCTTGCCACCACATCTTTGTGGACAAGCGAGGCCCCAGTAAGATTCGTAAAACCTACACACAGGCTAGCGAAGTGTTACGTGAGGGCATGTCATTGGTGGTGTTTCCTGAGGGAGCGCGAAGCTTTACCGGTCACATGGGTATCTTTCGAAGAGGTGCTTTCATGCTTGCCGATGAGATACATCTCCCTGTGTGTCCACTGACTATCAACGGATCGTTTGACATTATGCCCCGTATGCGCGACTGGCATTGGGTGCAATGGCATCCACTCACACTCACAATCCACCCTCCGGTGAGCGTTGAGACAACCGGTCCGGAAGCCGAGAAGCAACTCATGGAGCTCTCTTATGAAGCTGTGATGTCCGGATTGGAACCCAAATATCAAGGATATCGCGAGAACAAAGACCAATAAAGTGGTTGCAATTTTGGCAGATTGACCGAAAACCTATAACTTTGCATCTAGACGGAAGGAACTTCATCCTATCCGTGGTAACATATTTAGGCAACAACGAACCAGTAATAACGACTTGCAGTAAGCCGCTTATTTCACCTAATTCAAAGCTTTATGAACACAAGCGACAGCATTATCATCATCCCAACCTATAATGAAAAAGAGAACATCGAGAAGATTATACGGGCGGTGTTTAGCTTACCGAAGGCTTTTCATATCCTCGTCATCGACGATGGAAGCCCCGATGGTACGGCGCAGATCGTTCATCGGTTGATGGATGGCGAGTTTAGCGGTCGATTGTTTATCATTGAGCGAAGCGGAAAGTTAGGTCTTGGCACCGCATACATAGCCGGATTCAGATGGGCTTTGGACCGTCAGTACGACTATGTGTTCGAGATGGATGCCGACTTCAGCCACGATCCCAACGATCTGCCGCGCCTTTACGCTGCGTGCCACGACGAAGGGTATGACCTTTCGGTAGGTAGCAGATACGTGAGCGGTGTCAATGTGGTCAACTGGCCTATGGGACGAGTGCTTATGAGCTACTTCGCTTCATGCTATGTACGCTTTGTTACGGGTGTTAACATCCACGATACGACAGCCGGATTTGTATGTTACTCACGCAAGGTGTTACAAAAACTGCCCCTAGATAAGATTCGTTTCAAGGGCTATGCCTTCCAGATTGAGATGAAATACACCGCTTACAAGATGGGCGCAAAGATTAAAGAGGTGCCCGTTATCTTTGTCAATCGTCGTGAAGGAACCAGTAAGATGAGTGGCGGAATCTTCTCTGAGGCATTGTTTGGTGTGATGCGCTTGCGTTGGGACGGCTGGTTCCGTAATTATCCCAAGCTCTAACACCCATCCCGATTGCTCTCGCCGTTATCCGCTAGAGGAATGTCGGGGAGCGTGCTTGAGCCCCGTTGTGTAAACGGATGCCCACTTTAACCCCAATGCCAATACTGATTTGGGTTGAACAATGAACATAGAACAACTTAGAACCATATATGGAGCGCAGCCACAGACGCATGCGCTCGTTCAGCTTTTGTGCGGCAAAGACACCAATCATGTCTATCTTAAAGGATTGGTTGCCTCTGCCGCACCAATGTTTTTTGCCGGTTTAGCCGAGCAACATTCCGCTACGATGGTCTTTGTGCTCAACGACGCCGATGAGGCAGGCTACTTTTACAATGACCTCAAAACGCTCTTGACAGATACAGAAGCCTCAGATACGCAGTCGACCATCCTTCCCGAAGTGTTGTTTTTCCCCACATCCTATCGTCGTTCGGTGAAGTACGGACAGCGAGATGCGGGCAATGAGATTCTCCGTACGGAGACCTTGGCGCGCCTATCAGCCGTTGGCGGAAGCAAGAAGCATCCGTTATACATCGTCACGGAGCCGTCAGCGCTGAGCGAACTCGTGGTGTCAAAGAAACAACTGGATGCTCGCACGCTCACCTTGACCGTGGGACAGACCATTGATATCCTTGATGTGGCTAAATCATTGAGGCAGTTTGGTTTCACCGAAGTGGACTATGTGTATGAGCCTGGGCAGTTTGCCGTGCGTGGAAGCATTGTAGACGTCTACTCGTTCAGTTCGGAGAATGCGTTCCGTATCGACTTCTTTGGTGACGAGGTGGACACCATTCGTACCTTTGAGGTAGAGAGCCAACTCTCACAGGACAAGCGCAACGAGGTGGAGATTGTGCCCGAGCTGCATGATCTGACTGAGGAGAAGATGCCTTTCTTGCAGTTTCTCCCTCCGACGGCAGTGCTTGCGGTGAAAGATACCACCTTTGTCCGTGATGCAATCGGCCGCATCTATGCCGAAGGATTTTCTCAAAAAGCCATTCTTGAACAAGTGGAAGGCAAGAGTGAGGTGGAACAACGTCAGATTATGGATCAGTATTCGGCTGACACCCAACTCGTTTCGCCTACCATCTTTGCCAGCGATATGAAGGCGTTTAAGCTCATTGAGTTTGGCGCTTCACCCTCAGCTACACCCCAAGCCACCCTCACCTTTCACATCACCGCCCAACCGCTCTTTCATAAGAACTTTGATCTCTTGGTCAGCTCGCTCCTCACTGATCAGAGCAAAGGCTATCGATTGTATGTCCTCGCCGATAGCGAGAAACAGTCGCAACGTCTTCGCGACATCTTTGATAGCAAGGATGGGGCAAGCGATATCCGCTTTACGGCAGTGGATCACACCCTCCATGAAGGCTTCACGGATCATGATTTAGGTGCCGATTTCTTCACCGATCATCAGATCTTTGACCGATTCCACAAGTACAATCTCAAGTCGGATAAGGCACATCGAGGCAAGATGGCACTCACGATGAAGGAGCTTCAGGAGATGGAACCAGGCGATTATATTGTCCATGTCGACTTCGGTATCGGTAAGTTTGCCGGTTTGGTGCGCGTACCTACGGGCGATAGCTATCAAGAGATGATTCGCATCGTGTATCAGCACAACGATATCGTGGATGTATCCATCCATTCTCTCTATAAGATAAGCAAATACCGACGTGCTGATACCGGTGAACCGCCCCGCTTGTCGATACTTGGTTCGGGTGCATGGAACCGTCTGAAGGAGAAAGCCAAGAAGAAGATCAAGGACATTGCACGCGATCTGATCAAGCTATATGCCAAGCGCCGTAGGGAGAAAGGATTCGCTTTCTCGCCCGACAACTATATGCAGCATGAGCTTGAAGCGTCGTTCCTCTACGAAGACACCCCCGATCAGCTCAAAGCCACGCAGGAGGTGAAGGGCGATATGCAAAGCGCGCGACCGATGGATCGCTTGATCTGCGGTGACGTAGGGTTCGGTAAGACCGAAGTGGCTATACGTGCTGCGTTCAAGGCGGCATGTGATGGCAAACAGGTAGCAGTCCTCGTGCCTACCACAGTGCTTGCTTTTCAGCATTATAAGACCTTCTGCGGCCGACTCAAGGATATGCCCGTGCGCATCGACTACCTATCGCGAGCACGTACAGCGAAGCAAACGCGTGAGGTGATAGCTGACTTACAAGAAGGCAAGATAGACATCCTTGTGGGCACACACAAGCTTATCAGCAAGAGCGTGAAGTGGCACGACCTAGGATTGCTTATCATAGACGAGGAACAGAAGTTTGGTGTAGCTACCAAAGAACGCCTCCGTCAGCTCAAGACCAATGTGGATACGCTGACCCTTTCAGCCACTCCGATCCCACGTACGTTGCAGTTTTCCCTAATGGGTGCACGCGATATGAGCATCATGCGCACCCCACCACCTAATCGTTATCCCATCCAGACCGAGATAGCGTCGTTCTCGGCAGAGGTGATTGCAGACGCTATCAACTTTGAGATGAGTCGCAATGGGCAGGTGTTCTTTGTCAATGATCGTATCTCTAGTCTGCAATCCATTGCCAATCTCATCCAAAAGTATGTGCCCGACTGCCGTGTTGCCATCGGACATGGGCAGATGAAACCCGACGAACTGGAACAGATTCTGATTGGATTTATGAACTACGACTATGACGTGTTGCTCTCAACCACCATCGTTGAGAATGGTATCGATATCTCAAATGCCAACACCATCATTGTCAACGATGCGCACCACTTTGGCCTTTCCGACTTGCATCAGATGCGTGGAAGGGTGGGACGTAGCAACAAGAAAGCATTCTGCTATCTCCTTGCACCTCCATTGGCTAATCTCAATGTTGATGCACGACGCCGACTAGAGGCGCTTGAAACCTTCTCTGACCTCGGTAGCGGATTCAGCATTGCCATGCAGGATCTTGATATCCGTGGTGCGGGCAACCTGTTGGGCTCTGAGCAAAGTGGATTTATGGAAGATCTAGGATATGAAACCTATCAGAAGATTCTCTCACAGGCTGTTACCGAACTGAAGAACGATGAGTTTGCTGATCTCTACACCGAGCAGATGCGGCAAGGACAGACGCTTTCTGGTGACGACTTTGTAGACGACTGTGCGGTGGAAAGTGACCTAGAGATGTACTTCCCCGACCACTATGTACCTGGTAGCTCAGAACGAATGCTCCTCTATCGTGAACTGGATAACATCGAGCGCGACTCAGAGCTGGAAGCCTACAAGCAACGATTGATTGACCGTTTCGGCCCCGTGCCCCGTCAAGGTGAGGAACTCATGCAGGTGGTAACGCTCCGTAGAGTGGGCAAGCGTCTAGGTTGTGAGAAACTGATGCTTAAGCAAGGCCGTATGCAGATGCAGTTTGTGTCCAACGTCAACAGTGCTTTCTATAAGAGCCAAGCTTTTGGCCAGGTAATCAACTATATAGGATTGCATCCCCGTCGCTGTAATCTGAAAGAGAAAAACGGCAAGTATTATATGATTGTGGACCAGGTAAAGAGCGTAGGTGAGGGCGTCTTTGTCTTGCGTGAGATAGAAAATACTGCCTGTCTGCCTTCTGCCTAGCTTCGCACGAGCATTAATGATGAAGTGGAGGACGCCCGAATGAGCGTCGCCAAGGCTTTGCGCTGTCGGTCTTTCGGCCTGTCCCCATGTTCGATAGACCCTATTTTCGTCTGAAATCTTGGCGGGTCACAACTTTTATTGTACCTTTGCATAAGATAAGCTGCACCTCAGCAATTCCAAACAAGTTTGATTGCGTTCGGTTTGCATTATCTTTTCAAACACTTTTGGCTTCGTAGCTCAGTTGAATAGAGCATCAGATTCCGGTTCTGAGTGTCGCGGGTTTGAGTCCCGCCGGAGTCACCAATATCTTGTCGGAGCGTAGATTGTAAGTAATCTGCGCTCCGATAGTTGTTTTATAGGGAATGATGAAGAGGCTGCGTGAAGCATTGATACGCAGCAAGAACGAATTGCAAGGAACGGCTGAAACCTCAATGAACGTCCCAATTGTCATGTTTGGCAGATTCTTATGGCATTTATGATCGTCCCATCCCTGTGCTTTTATCTTCTCAGCGGTGCTATTTTGCAAGACGATAGGTACGCTCCTAATACAGAAATCAATTTATTTTCTTGAGAAAAATAAATTGATTTTCTTGAGAAAAATAAATTATTTCTCCTTCTCATCGAGGCTCTTTCGCCTTGTCTTTTGGTATCTAATGGTAGACGAAAGCACCGCTAATGGAAGGTGAAAGAGGCTCCGATTGTGATTCATTAAGCGTACGTTGTGATAGTTAAGGTGTGCGTTGCAATTGTTGAAGATACAAAAAAGGCTTTGATTGCTTTGCCTTCGCATTGCAATCAAAGTCGTCAGTGGACCTGGTGGGAGTCGAACCCACGTCCGCACAAGGAAACCATATGCTTTCTACACGCTTATTTCAGACTTTGATTTTCGTGATATGGCAAGACCTGAACCACCAACCATACCCTTATCCTCTAAATTTCATCGTGGCATCGAGGCCTACAACGACTATTTCCGATTTACCTGCACCGCTTGACCAACAAGATTCGGAACAACATCCGTTGAGCGATGTCTCGTTCCATCACCTTGTGACGGAATTAAGCCAGTAATCTACTGTACTTCGATTAGGCAGCGAGAGCGTAATTGTTTTCGCCAATTAATTTGTGTTCGCTAAGATTTAGGAGATAGCCAACGAGTCTCCGCGTGCTTACATACCATTTCATCTCGCCGTCAAATCCAGTCAAGCCCAATGAAAAGTAAGTAAAGATAGGATGCCTCTGCATACCTATGGGTTGCAAAAGTACGATGTTTGAATGAATCTAACAAATTTTTTGGCTTGTTTTTTCAACGCATGATTCAGAGCCGAATGACAAATTTGGTAGAGGAAAGCGTCCCACAATAGGCTTTGAAACCATGACGCGACAGGAGAAACGGAGGTCAGCGTGATGGCATGTGAGCTTCGTTTAGTCTTTACGAAGATAGCTGAATGAGGGATGAAACAAGATGAATGCCACTACGGAGAAGGGCAAGATGTTGATGCAAAGGAGCAAAAGGAAGAAATGGCGATAGCCCATATAATCTTGCACATAGCCTGCAAAAGCACCTATAAGCATGATGGCAAACACGGCGAGCGAACTGCCATAGGAGAAGAGCATCAACGAGTGGTGTCCCTTATAAAGCCTAACGAGGAACGCTACGAATGTGATGGCACCAATGCCAAAGCCTAGTTGCTCTAAGAACACGCTGATGGTGATGAGCGTAATGCTTGTGGTGAGCGTGTAACTCATAAAGACGTAGAAGATCTTGGGTAGCGTTAGAGCAAAGGTCATGGGCCAAATCCAGTATTTGAAGCCTTGTCTGCGGATGGCATACGCCCCTAATAGGCCGCCTATGATTAAGGCGATGCCTCCTACCGAACCTTGAACAAAACCTAGCTCTTGCGGAGAAAGCGAGAGCCCGCCATTGCTTCCGGGATCTATCAGGAACAATATGCCTATGCGAAAGAAGAATCCTTCGGGAAGGAGGAACAATAGCAGGAAGAGAATTTTATAGATAAAGTGAGATTGTAGGAGATGTTGGCGTAGCTCTTGGGGTATCAGCAGAACGTATGTGCGCCAAGGATTGGCCTTGATTATAGGTTCAGAAAGATATGGAAGACGCAGCGAGTGAACCAAGGCAAGTGTCGCCACACCCACCGATAGGCATAGACACACTGCGCTCCACGCAAAAGATACGTTGCGATAGACCACTTCCAGGTTGCCACCGAGCAACATTGCCAAGCCGAAACCGAACACTACCGATAGGCACATACCCGCTCCTCGCAGTCCAAAGAGTGTGCCGTGTACCACGCTGCCGGTCATTAAGGTCATGTAACGTGACACGGCTATATCGTGTGTGGCTGCTAACACGGCCTGAATATATAATAGAAGGAGGAAGCAAGGAAGCCACCACCCGAGCTGCAACGCCCCTGCCATACATAGAAACGTCAGCGCCAGTAGCCACTCGGTAAGCACTATCCATCGCCTACAGCCAAGACGAGTTCGCATGATACGCACCCATAGGGGGCGCAACACAAAGGGGAGGAAGGCTAGCGAGGTGAAGAAGGCTATCGTTCCATTGGATAGACGCATGCGGTTCATGATGATTGGGGCAAGCATCAACATGAACATGTAAGGCACTCCACGCACAAAGAAGAGCGTGAGCATCCACCATGCCGATGTGGGTAGGGGCTTGACGGGACGTAACGGAGCTGAGGGCGTGGTGGGTGACATAAGGTTTAAGCTTTCTCTTTCTTACCAAACTGAGGGTCAACCTTGACGAAGGTGCAGACCATAATGGTGAATACGCAGCAGATCATCGTCCAAACGAAGAAGTGGCGATAACCGATGGTCTCCTGTAACCAGCCCGCTGCCATTCCAGGAAGCATCATGCCGAGCGCCATGAAGCCCGTGCAGATAGCATAATGGGAGGTCTTGTGCTCGCCTTCAGAGAAGTAGATCAGGAACAGGGTGTAGGCTGTGAAGCCAAATCCGTAGCCAAACTGCTCTATAAACACGCAGATATTGATAGTCAGAAGGGAGTGGTCTTGGAAGTAACTGAGGTAGATGAAGCTCAGACAGGTAAGCGACATGCTCCACGCCATAGGCATAAGCCAACGCTTCAGACCGCCACGAGCTGCCACGATGCCTCCGATGATGCCACCAAGGGTCAGACCGATGATGCCCACGGTGCCATATACCAGTCCGACCTCGCCAGTGGTGAGCCCTAGACCGCCCTTGTCTACAGGGTCTAGGAGGAATGGATTGATGAGCTTGACCAGTTGTGCCTCGGGCAAACGATAGAGGAGCATGAAGAGAATGGCCACAAAGGCTTGCTTCTTGCAGAAGAATGCCTTGAAGGTAGCAAAGAATTCGTTCAGCAGATTGCTTGCCGTGACGTTCTCGGGAGCATGGTCTGAGCTAGGACGAGGCAAGGCAAAGCTATGGTAAATGGCGCAGAACAAGAAGAAGGCTGATAGCACCACGAACACCACTAACCATGCAATGGGGATGTTACCCGATGTTCCGGTGAAGGTGGCTTGGGTCGGTTCCTTGAGCTTATGGTCGATATGGAACACAAGGTAAGCCGTCTTGTCCCAGTTGGCTTGGGTAAACTCGAAGCGCGAAGAACACTTGCTCTGCTCTAACGAGATACTCTGATCACCATCTGTAAAGGCAAAGTTGAGGACGGTTGTCTTGCCTTCGGCAGGCTTCTGACTCAGTTTGACACCTACCACGACGATGTTGTCCACCGCAGCCTCGGCTGTCTGTTGTTTCTTTTCGCCAAAGGTGTTACGAACCCAGTCGGTTATTGGTGCTTCTTCAGCGGGCTCGGCTTCGTTCTGAGCGGTTGTCGTTGCAGCCTTAGCATCCTTCGTGTCTTGTGCCACAAAGCCATTGGCAATGTTTGCTTGCTGCACGCTATCCATCAAGGCGGCTATCTGCGCCTTGGCGTCAGTGCCCGTTTGAGGGGTGGCTTGGATGCCCGCCTTGACGGTAGAGGAGGTGAACACGAAGTGGGGCTCGCCATCGTTAGAGGTCGCATCAGTGATGGATGCCGTTTCAGAGCGAGGCAACGTGAGCGTGTTGGCATATTGAGGAGAGGCTTCGATGGTGACGTTGGCTGGGGCAAGACCCGTGTTGGTCTCTATCAGACCAGCCACAATGACTAGCAACCCCTGTCCCGCTACCGTGGCTATACGGTAGAATGTGCTGCGAATGCCTACGTATAACGACTGCTGATGTTCGGATAGGGCGTGCATATAAAACCCGTCGGCAGCGATGTCGTGCGTAGCTGAGGATAGCGCCACTAACCAAAAGACCGCCAAGGTGAGCTTGAAGAACAACGGCGTGGGCAAGGCAAAGGCTATGCAAGCAAAGGCAATAGCGATGATCCATTGCATGGTGATGGTCCACCAACGCTTGGTTCGGATCAGATCAACGAACGGACTCCAGAAGGGTTTAATCACCCAAGGCAGATAAAGCCACCCCGTGTAAAGGGCGATGTCGGTGTTTGAGATGCCGAGACGTTTGTACATAATGACCGAGATGGTCATCACGGCCACATAGGGGAGACCTTCTGCAAAATATAGAGTGGGTATCCACGCCCAAGGATTGATGCTCTTGATTGATTTCATCTATTGTCTTATATGGTTAGGTTGGCTTTATAGCCTTGAATATCTGTTGTTATTGGTAAAGAAGATGTAGCTCCGTGTGAGGGAAATAATGGGTAAGAATCTCCATGTAACTGTATCCTTCGTTTCCCATTACGGCTGCACCAATCTGGCATAATCCCACACCGTGACCCCAACCTGCGCCCTTGAGGCAGAAATGTTGGGGGATATCATCTTCTATCTGTGAGCGTTCCACAACGAAGGCGCTGCTGTATAGATGGCTCTCGCTGAGGATACGGCGTATCTCTAGTTCCTTTCCAATGATGTAGGTGCGCTGAGTTCCCACAATCTTAAGTCGACTGATGCGCCCGCTTGTGCCACGTTCTAAGGGCACAAGGTCTAGGATGTCACCAAAGTTGATACCGCTCTTGCGAGCAATCAGTTCGCGGAGCTGCTCTTGGGTGTAGACCACTTGCCAACGATAGAAGTCGTGTGTCTCTTGATCGTAGCCATTGAGCACCTGTGATAGCACCTGCTTGTCATGGGTGTTGCAGAAGGCAGGGGTGTCATTTAAGATCCATTGACGTGCTTGTTCCTCATTGCGTAGGTCGGGTAAGGACTGAGGTGAGGGTGCAGCATCGGCCAAAGCCACTAGGTAACGCTTAGGCGTGTTGTCCCAACAGTATTGAAACTCCTCGGTCACACCGCCACAACACTTGCTGAAACGTGCATCGCAGATCTCTCCATCACACCACAACACCTTGCCGCGGGTGGCTTCAATGGCTTCTAGCACATGAGGATTGTTGGCGCGGGTGACGCCTTGATAGCGCTGACAGTGGTCGTCTGCGCATACATCGAAGAGGGTATGGTCGTCCCGATCGTACCAGCGCACACGTTCATTGTCATCTTCTGTGCCGCAAACGGTATGGGTATTGTGTTGGGCACGGTCCCGATTGATCATCTGTACCAGCAACCAACTGCGTGAAATCACGGCGTGTGCTTTGAGCAATTCGAGCGAAGATGTGGCGCTCATCTCACTTGATATCACGCTTTTGAGGTATTGCTCCACAGGCAAATCATTGATCACGCAGAGCTTTCCGTTGTTCACGATGATGCGAAGGACGCCCTCAAAGGTTTGTGTCTCGGTGCGTTGCCAGTGGAAGTTGACACCTATCATGACGTCATCAAGCGAGAAGGTATGGCTCGTTTGTTGTGGTACGAAGGTCAGAGAGGCATAATGATGTCCTTGCCAAAGTATCTGTCCATCGTCGTAGACCACCTCTTGGCTACCCGTGAGCTGTGCGCCTTCTGCGAGGTAACAACCATTGAGACAGAAGTGAAGCCGCTCTGCGCTGACGATACCCACTGAGACGTAGGCTTCTTGCAGACGGAGGGTGATGGCTTGGAAGGTCTCTTGGCTTACAGCACATTCGCCAAGCACGTTATATAATAGTGTGGGGGTGAGCTTATCGTAGTCGGTAGGGCGTGGCACAATGGCGAGACCAGCCATGTCAAGTGCTCCTGGAGAGATGAGTAGCTGGTCTTCTCCTTCTTTATAATAGCAGTCGGGGCGATGCTTCTGACGTGGGAATACCACCGAAAGGTAAGTATCCGCTTCACGCCAAGCCACGATATTCATCATAGGTTCTATGTCATCGTCTTGCAAAGGCAAGGCATAATAGAGACGACGGAATAGGTCGTAACCTGTATTCTTGTTGGTATGCTTTATGACAAGAGCCGGTATGGGATATGCATCAATGCTCCATATTCCTTCATTCTCACCCTTAGTGATGATTGGTGTGAGCTGTTTGCTCCATTCGTTCCATTTCCGTATGAGAGGCGTGGCATTGCGAGTGCCCCCTTGAATGTGTAGATGGTCAGGTGCACTGGCACCGCATTTGGGCCCATTATAGAAGAACATCCTGTCGGGAAAAGCCGTGAGCAAATGGTGAAACACGCCATAACTACGTAAGATAGCTTGTTGTTGGTGTTTCAAGGCGGGGATGGTGAAATGCTCGGGAAGGATAGGGAAGGGGTTGATCAGTATCTGAAAGGTGTCATCAAAGGGCAGTTCGCGTTGCACAGCGGGGCGATTCTGCTTGCAGAGGAAGCACGGACGCTCGGCAATGGTCTTCTTATCGACCTTTGCTCCCGTACTTACCATGCGTGCAGGATTGTGCTGCGCACTGAGCAGACCCACTTCCTTGGTCTGCACTTGTGACAGTTGCTCAAAGCGTTCCTTAGCCTCGGGCCACTCATTGAGCTGGTTATTGAAAAACGAAGAGAGTGTTTCCATGGCTTTGGGGATTATCGATTGCAGTTGAGCGACTTGCGTTTCTCAAACTCAATGGTGCGCAAACGGTCTTTATAGAAGTTGTTTGCATTTTCCTTTTCGATACTGAGCGAAGCATCGCTGTTCCCGTTCCAGCGGCGACAGAGGTACAGCTCGTCATAGATACGGCCGATACGATAGCTTCGACAGAAGTAAAGCCCCATGGCATAATCCTCCCCATAACTGGTATTGGGGAATCCTACCTCACGCAATAAAGGTGTGAAGAAAGCACGTGGCGATCCCAGTCCGTTCACTCTCAGCGCATTGTTGCATCCGTTTTCGGGTGTCCACTCGTTGTGACTGATGAGCCCTGGAGGTAAGGTGTTAAGGTCGAAGTCGCACATTCGGTATGATCCTATCACCATGGCAGCCTTCTGCTCGTGGAAGGTATCCACGATACGCTGAAGCGTTTGAGGGCTAGAGTAGAGGTCGTCGCTGTCGAGCTGGATAGCAAATCGGCCGCAATGGTTATCGTAGATACCCCAGTTCCAACAGCCACCGATACCTAGGTCGGTGCGTGAAGGGATGAGATGAACGAGCGAAGGGTTGCTTGCTGCTAGTTCGTTAAGAATCTCAGTGGTGCCATCGGTGCTATGATTGTCAATCACAATGACGTTATAAGTGAACGAAGCCTCTTGTTTGAGGGCCGATTCTACGGCATCACGGATGGTCTTAGCACGATTGTAAACGGGTATAATCACCGATGCTTCCACAGGGAACGTGCCTTGTGAGAAGTCAGGCGTGAGATACTGAGCTGGGGCAACGAGTGCTCCCTCTGCCTCGAGGTGCTTCGTTACGGCTGCTTCCATTTCTATCTGAACCTTTCGGTTGTTAGGATTGACATAGTCAAACTGCCGTTCGCCACTCTTGCGGGTGTCGAGTTCGCTTTCCGTATAAAGGTATTCGTTGAGGTGGAAGAGCTCTCCCTTACGGCTCAAAGCTAGTCGCACGGCATACCATCCTGCATAATCGTAGGCTTCAGACAACGTCAGTGTAGCTTCTTTGAACGCATCAGAACGAAGCATAACGATTGATCCAAAACCGAAATCGTCACGCAAACTACCTGCTTGATAGTCGATTAGCGGATGCTTTACGGTATCCCCATTCACCACAGAGTAATGGTCTGTGTATAACATCACGGCACCATTGTCGCTGAGCACGCTGTTGGTGCGCTCTAGATAACGATAACCTAGCTCGATGTTGGTATCCTTCAGTTGAAGAAGAATATATCTAGCTTCTGCCTTTTGAGCAATCGCTTTCATCGAAGCAGTGCTTGTAGGCGAACCTTTAAGGTGACAAATCGTCTCTTCTAGGAACTCTTTGGGCGCCTCTTGATTGGGTGCAAGAAGCCAGTATATATGGTTTACTGATGGGTTTTGTTTTAAAGTCTCGTAAAAAGAGGCTGTGGATGGATTATCATTGTAGAGGATAAAGCAATCGATAATATGATTCATTCTGATTAGATTTTACGTTTACATTGGTGCAAAGATAACATAAAAAGGTGAGATTATCCCGTAATTTGTCTAAAAAATGACTATCTTTGCAGCAAATATTGAATGGGAACAAAATGGAAAACAAAACCATATCATTGTTGGGTAAAACCCTTTCCGAACTGCAAGAGATAGTAAAGGATTTGGGAATGCCTGGTTTTATTGGCAAGCAGATAGCCCGATGGATGTATGTACAGCACGTCAAGGACATTGATGAGATGACCAATATCTCCAAGAAGCACCGTGATTTGCTCAAAGACCATTACCATATAGGATGCCAAGCCCCCATAGATGCCCAATATTCTAAGGACGGCACCATCAAGTATCTGTTCCCCGTGAGCGATGAAAGCAAGCGTAAGGCAGATGCGACGGGCTTCGTTGAGACGGTGTTTATCCCCGATGGCGACCGCGCTACGTTGTGCGTCTCGTCACAGATTGGCTGTAAGATGAACTGCTTGTTTTGTCAAACGGGCAAGCAAGGGTACGAGGGAAGCCTCACAGCGGGCGATATTCTCAATCAGATCTATTCGCTTCCGGAGGTAGATAGGCTTACCAATGTCGTCTTTATGGGCCAAGGCGAGCCGATGGATAACCTTGATAACGTGCTGCGTGTGACCCAAATTCTTACCGCTGATTATGGTTGGGCATGGTCACCAAAGCGTATCACGGTGAGCAGTGTGGGCGTAAAGGGTAAGCTCAAACGCTTCCTTGATGAGAGCGACTGCCATGTTGCCATTTCGCTTCACTCTCCATTGCCCAATCAACGTGCCCAAATCATGCCCGCAGAACGAGGTATGGGCATCGAAGAAGTGGTAGCATTGTTACATCATTACGACTTCACGCATCAGCGCCGACTATCCTTTGAGTATATCGTCTTCAACGGATTGAACGACTCTCAAGCTCATGCTAAGGAGGTGGTGCGCCTCTTAGCCGGACTGGAATGTAGGGTTAACCTCATTCGTTTTCATCAGATTCCCGACGTTCCGCTTCGTGGAACCGATGAGAAGAAGATGGAAAGCTTCCGTGATTATCTCACGCATCATGGCATCTTTACCACCATTCGGGCTTCAAGAGGGCAGGATATCTTTGCCGCTTGTGGCTTGTTGTCTACCAGTAAGCAGATAGATGAGGTGCGTCATCACCAACAGAAGAAGAACTGAAACGCTTCTGTGGCTGATTGAAAAACTCACGATGGGATAAGGAAAGGAAGAAGATGAAGTGGCGTATGGGATGCAAACCGATGTGGATAGCGCTATGTGTGGCGCTGATGGCTCTCGTTGTGTCCTGCAAGGAACAAGCGCATGGGTTGCCAAGTAGCACCGTTCGACCCTACGAGGTGCTTGTGGTCAATGACAGTGCGCATGTTGTGGCAGATAGTCTAAGCACTGATTGTCCTGGATTGCCACAGTCGGAACCGATGTTTGACGTCAAATCGGTTACCGAGAAAGACCTTGAAGGCTACCGATTGCTCTCACGCACCATCGTGATGCTGCACCCAGCGGGAAGCGGACTACGCATTCACAAGAACGTACATGCTCATCCACAACTGGTCATCCACACTGATGTGGCACATCTCGCCAAAGCCAAGGCTTATCTGCAAGCCTTCGAACGATTGCAAGCGCAGCGCCAATTGGTACAACATCCCAACCCTACCATGCAGCAGATGGTGCAAAAGGCATTGGGCGTGCAGATGCTTATACCCAGTGAGATGCAGTCGTACAAGAAGGCAAACAACCTGATTTGGCTCTCGAATAACACCCACGAGAAGATCAAAAACCTTTGCGTGATGCGTCTCGCACCCACAACGAACACCTCACAGCGCCATGCGACAGATGTCAACGTTAACGATGTGGCGGCTATCCTCACCCCAATCAACGGCTTGCTAAGAGCCTACATCAAGGGGGAAGAGGCTCAGATGTATATGCAACTGATTCCTTCTACGATTCAAGAGGAACGCCATGTCACCTTGCCCCACTCAGTTGACACAACCACCGACTACTGCGGGCTATGGCAGATGAACGGCGACAGCATGGGCGGACCCTTTGTGATGCGCTTGACAAGGCTGAAAGATCGACAGATCGTGTTGCTGGCCTTTGCCTATGCACCCGAAACAACCAAACGAAACATCATGCAGCAGCTCCGAGCTGTTGTCTTTAACAATAAAACTACTTATGGAGAATAATACAAAAGTAAAAGTAGCCATCACCCATGGTGATACTAATGGCATAGGATATGAACTGATTTTCAAGACATTCTCTGACCTTGGGATGCTCGAACTGTGCACGCCGATCATCTATGGATCACCTAAGGTAGCCACATACTACCGCAACCTACTGAAGATACAAGCCAACTTCAAGATCATTACCGATGCCAAGGATGCCGAGGAAGGCACAGTCAACTTCCTTGCATGTGTGGAAGACGAGATCAAAGTGGAACCACGGGTGGCTTCGGAGGCTTCGGGCGTAGCTGCTCTGCAAGCGCTTGATCGTGCGTTGGACGACTATCGCAACGGTTTATTCGATGTCTTGGTGACCGCTCCGATAGAGAATACGGACGCATTCCACTTCAGCGGTCAAAGCAGATATATCGAAGATCACATGGAAACCGATTCAGAAGGACTGACCTTGTTGGTGAGCAACAACATCAGAGTGGCTTTGGCAACACGCAATCTGCCCTTGAAGCAAGTGTGCGAATCAATCACACAGGCTGGTATTGAGGACAAATGCAGAACCCTTCTGAAGGTGTTGCGTCGCGACTTCCGTATCTCCAACCCTCGCATTGCGGTTCTTTCGCTCAACCCCAAAGCTGGCGACAATGGCTTGTTGGGCTCTGAAGAGCAAGAAGTGATACAACCCGCGGTGGCCCAACTGGTCAGTGAAGAAGCGCAAGTGTTTGGTCCTTACGCTCCCGACGAGTTCTTCGGAGACAACTTGATGGAACATTTTGATGTGGTCTTGGCTATGTATTATGATCAGGGTATGGTGCCTTTCCGTACATTGAGCACCGAAGCTTGCGTCAATTATTCGGCAGGCTTACCCTTGGTACGCACCGCTCCCGCGCTGACCGAGGCTCTATCCATTGCCGGAAAAGGCATCGCCGATGAGCAAGCACTCCGCCAAGCCATCTTCACTGCTATCGATATCTACCGCAATCGTAACGAGTATGATGAGGCGGTGGTCAATCCCTTGCCAAAGCTTTACCGCGAACGACGCGACGAAAGCGATAAGGTGCGCTTCGCAATGCCCAAGCGTCGTGATGATGCAAACAACAATAATCGGAAATGAAAAGCAGATATCAGAACGCATTCTTCATCTTTGGCATCGTTGTTTTAGCAGTGATGCTTTCCCAACTCGATTATGCAGAGGTGTGGGAAGGACTCCGACACGCAGGCTATTGGTTCTTGGCGGTGGTGTTGTTGTGGTTGTTCTTATATATGTTTAATGCCACTTCTTGGTACATTATCATTCGTAGTGGACTGAAAAATCAGCCCAACGCCACAGAGAATACACCTGCTCCGCGTCGCTTCTCGTTTGCTTGGTTGTATAAGGTCACCGTTTCGGGGTTCGCACTCAACTATGCTACGCCTGGCGGATTGATGGGAGGAGAACCTTATCGCATCATGGCGCTCACACCATATATAGGTGTTGAACGTGCCACCTCGTCCGTTGTGTTGTATGCAATGACTCATATCTTCAGCCATTTTTGGTTTTGGTTGTTGTCCGTGGTGCTTTACCTTGTCACCCAAACCCTCACGCCACTGATGTCGGTGATGCTCTCCGTGGTGGGCGCCTTTTGTCTGTTGGCTATCTGGTTCTTCCTTTCGGGGTACAAGAAAGGACTCGCCGTGAGATGCCTGTCGTTGCTTCAGCATGTGCCGGGTGTGAAGAAGTGGGCTATAAGGTTCGTCAACTCACATCAGGAGCAGCTCGCCAACATCGATAAGCAGATTGCTGCCCTTCACAATCAGAACCCACGCACGTTTGTTACCGTGGTGTTGCTCGAGTTGGCATGCCGCGTGTGCTCAGCGTTAGAGGTGATGTTTATCCTCTTGGTGTTGTTCCCAAGCGTGCAGTTTGTCGATTGTATCTTGGTCATAGCCTTTACAACGTTGTTTGCCAATATGCTTTTCTTTATGCCCTTGCAGCTTGGTGGTCGTGAAGGCGGGTTCATGATGTCAGTCTCTGCATTAGGTCTGACCACCAATGCGGGTATCTTTGTTGCATTGCTTGTGCGTTTGCGCGAACTGATTTGGACTGCCATCGGTCTGTTACTGATCAAGATGGAACGGAAGAAGAAGTAAAAATGTGCGTCCAAAAGTGCCGAAAAGTCAAATTAAATATGTAATTTTGTCATCCAATGAATGCATCTGAACTTCAGAGAATAAAGCAAAGATATAACATCGTAGGCAACTGCGAAGCCCTTAATCGTGCGCTTGACATCGCCTTACAGGTCGCTCCCACTGATCTCTCAGTATTGATTATGGGTGAGAGCGGTGTGGGTAAGGAGATTATTCCACGCGTGATACATGACAATTCGCCACGCAAACGCGAGCGATATTTCGCCGTCAACTGTGGTTCTATACCCGATGGAACCATTGATAGTGAGCTTTTCGGACACGAGAAGGGTGCTTTCACCGGTGCTATTGGTGAGAGCGAGGGCTACTTTGGTATAGCTAATAAGGGTACAATCTTCCTCGATGAGGTAGGCGAACTGCCCATTGCAACCCAAGCGCGCTTGCTCCGTGTGTTGGAAACGGGCGAATATATCCGTGTGGGAGGGCAGGAGATACGCAAGACCAATGTACGTATCGTCGCTGCAACCAACGTCAATATGCGCAAGGCAGTGAGCGAAGGCAAGTTTCGCGAGGACCTTTTCTATCGTCTTAACACCATTCCTGTGCAGATGCCACCCCTTCGAGAACGGGGCAACGACATCCTTTTGTTGTTCCGATTGTTTGCTATGCAGATGGCAGAGAAGTACCATCTGCCCAAGATTACGCTCACCGAAGAGGCTCAAACCATCTTGTTGAAGTATAAATGGCCCGGCAATGTACGTCAGTTGAAGAACATCACCGAGCAGATGTCGGTCTTGAGCGAAAAGCGCGAGATTGATCGTGATGCCTTGTTGCAGTTTATTCCCAATGACCAGGAGTCGACCGAGCTTGCCACTGTGCCCCATACGGGTAGCCACAGCTACGAGAGTGAGCGTGAGATTTTGTACAAGATATTGTACGAACTCCGTGGAAACGTAAGCGATTTGCGCCGCGACCTCAACACCGTACGCAAGCAACTGGAAACCTATCGTGAGCTAGACACCACCGCAGCTTATAAGCAGATCACCCCAGCTAACACCAATCTGCCCGTACCTAGCAAGACCACGCTGTCCACCAGTGCCTCCATCAATAATGTGGAAGAAGCCGAAGCTGAAGAGATAGCTGAGACCGAGACGCTCAATCTCAATGAGATGGGACGTCAGATGCTTGAGAAAGCACTCGAGCGCAACAACGGCAACCGTAAGAAAGCGGCTCAAGAGCTAGGCATCAGTGATCGTACCCTATACAGAAGAATCAAACAATATGGTTTGGAATGAAAAGAACATCTCCCATACGCGTATATATAAATAAGGTGAAAAACCTCGCCGGCATCTCCATCCTTTTCTTGATGCTCCTCACGGCGTGCTCCGTCAGCTATAAGTTTAACGGCGCCAGCATCGACTACTCGAAGGTAAAAACCATTCAGATAGCCGAGTTCCCCATCCGCTCAGCGTATGTATGGGGACCAATGGGGCCGATGTTCAACAACCAACTAAAGGATGTCTTCGCCAGTCACACCCGTTTGTCACAGGTCAAACGTGATGGCGACTTGCAGATTGAAGGCGAAATCACCCAGTATCAGCAACGTAACAAGTCAGTGTCGAGCGAAGGCTACTCGGCACAGACCGAGCTTTCAATCACCGTACACGTACGTTTTGTGAACAATACCAATCATAATGAAGACTTCGAACGCGATTTCACAGCCAACAGCTCCTATGAAACCACGCAGAGCCTAGCCTCCGTTCAGCAAGAACTAGTGGAGCAAATGGTCAAGGATCTCACCGATCAGATCTTCAATGCCACCGTAGCCAACTGGTAATAGGCCACCACAAGCCGATACCTAAGCCTCCAAACACGTAGATATATGAATATAGCACAACTGATACAACATCCAGAAAACCTTAACAAAGAAACTCTCTACGAGCTTCGCAATCTGCTTGCGCTCTATCCATACTACCAGTCGGCCCGATTGTTATTGCTCAAGAACCTCTATCTCTTGCACGACTCCTCGTTCAACGATGAGCTCAAACGCGCCACAATCTACATCACCGAACGCCAAAAGCTCTTCAATCTGATTGAGGCCAACCACTACCAGCTTCGTGCCGAGACGCCCAAGGTAGAGGTGCAACCGCAAGAACCCACTCCTGCCGCTGACCGTACAGCCTCTCTTATTGACAACTTCCTTAACCAGATACCCACCGATGAGGCTTCCGAAGAGCAACAGCCCGCTACCACGCGCAAGCCTACCGCAGCGGATGCCACCATCGACTATGTGGCTTATCTCCTTGAAAGCGAGAACGAAGAAGAGGCTGAAGCGCCCACGCCGCAGCTTAAAGGTCAAGAGCTTATTGACGATTTTATCAACAATGAAGACGGGAAAATATCCCTACAGGAGGAAACCGAGTATGAGCCCGAGGACGCAACCGATGACCGAACCGATGCAGGCTACTTCACCGAGACCCTCGCTCGTATCTACATCAAGCAGGGACGATATACCAAGGCATTGGAAATTATTAAGCGTTTAAATTTGGAATATCCAAAAAAAAATCGTTACTTTGCAGATCAAATACGTTTTTTAGAGAAATTAATAGTAAATAATAATTCATAAATAGACATGGGACTTTACGCATTATTTGTAATTCTTATCGTACTCGCATCATTCTTGATGATTGGCATCGTGCTCATTCAGGAATCTAAAGGAGGTGGTTTGGCATCAAACTTCTCTTCTTCTAACAACGTACTTGGTGTACGTAAAACAACCGACTTTATTGAAAAAGCAACATGGTCATTGGCAGCTTTCTTGGTAGTATGTAGCATCGTGTGCGCTTATGTAGCTCCTCAGTCAGTTACTAACGAAAGCGTTATCGAACGTTCAGCAAGCGAAAGCAGCACTGCCAATCCTAATAACATGCCTAACTTCGGCGCTTCTCAGCAGAAACAAGCTCCTTCTGCAGCTAAAGGAAAGGCTGCTCCCGCTGCTAATGGTGCCGCTCAAAGTGCTAATGGTGCCGCTCAAGGCACTGAAAAACCTGCAGCAAAATAATTTTCTTGCAAAAAGTGCAAGTTTTATTTGGAGGTTTCAAAGAAAACTTGTACCTTTGCAACCGCTTTCCAAGATAAGGGAAGCAATATGGTGGACGTAGTTCAGTTGGTTAGAGCGTCAGATTGTGGTTCTGAATGTCGTGGGTTCGAGTCCCACTAGGCACCCTTCCCAAGCGAGTCTTCTTCAAGGCTCGCTTTTTTGTTTTACTAAATACAAAACATTAAAACTATGAACCAGCTATCCTTGTTCTTCGCAATAGGCATCGTATGCGTAGGAGCTTTTCTTCTTTGGCTTCGCACCCCAAAAGGAGAAAAATGGCTAAAGAACCTTTGACTTTCCAATCCTACAATACCCAATACAAAAGAAATCAGCATCTCCTCCCAAGCGAGTCTTCTTCAAGGCTCGCTTTTTTGTTTTTACAGCCCACCAAGCACTACACCTCCGTCAGCACAATCTCCAAGTTTTTCACGGTTTGCAAACTTCCGCAGGGATATTTTTATACATTTGCAAACTAATCCAAGACAAAGGCTATCATTTTGTCTACAAAAAATCCTATCAAGCCAACAAAATACGTACTGCATATGAAGCATTTTACCCCATCGCTTACCCTCGCATTCACCCTTGGCGCATTGGCGCTTCCCGCCCAGGCCAAAGAATTCAGTTATCTCGAGACATTCGACGACGACACGCACTTCACCCAAAACGCTGCGCTTCCCGACGGATGGCTCGCCAACGATGCAGCAGAACCCATCAAACGCTACAAAGGCACGTGGACGGGCAACGGCACGCACTCCGGCGACTACGTGCTCGGCACACTGCAGACGAGTTCGCAAGGGCGAGACGAATGGGTTTTCTCCAAAATGCTTACACTCAAAGCGGGCGTGACATACACCGTAAAGTTCTGGCTCGTGATGCCGGGCGGTGTGGCAGCTCCGTTCAACAACAACGTGGCGGTGAAAGCCGGCACGGCACAAACCGTCGAAGCGTGCACCACAACGCTTGGCGAAACGGGCAACACGAAGATTTCCGCTTGGACCGAACAAACCTATGAGTTCACGCCCGAAGCCGACGGCGATTACTGCTTCGCCCTGAACCTCACCACGCCGCTCTACCAGTCGGGCGCAATCAGCATAGACGACTTTGAAGTGAGCGGCAACGAACCCGACGACGTTCCCGCCCCCGACCCCGACAAGGTGGTCAACGCCCTGCCCTACTCGCAATCGTTCGACAACGAAAACAACGACTACGACGGCAAGACGGAATATGTGCCGCACGGCTGGCTTTCCACGGGTTCTTTCCCCTTCCGCACCGCCAACATTGAGGGCGTAAAAGCCAAGGACGGCACCTACTACGTGGTAGCACCCGAGAGCAACATTGCCCGCACCGACCGCCTCTACACCTCGTTCTTCCGCCTCAGCAGCGACACGGCCTACGTGGCTGAGTTTTGGCTCTACATGCCGGGCGACGGCGAGAGCAAGAGCAACTTCTCGTTCACTGTGGGTGAAGAGCAGGACGCCGACTTCCACACTGCGCTCCTTACGAAAGAGGAATATGCCGCAGAAGGTTGGCAGAAAATTACCGTCAGTTACACGCCCGACCACACGGGTTACTATTGCTTCAGTTTCGCCCTTGGCGGCGAGGCCGTCAATGCCGGAGAAGTGGGCATAGACCTGTTTACGCTCACTGCCCCCGGACTCATCAGCAAGCCGCGTGCCGACTTTGCCTTCAACGGATACTTCAGCCAGATGAACAGCCACCTCACCGTGATTGACGGGCAAGAAATAAAGATGGTGAACCGCACCACCGACGGCGAGAAGTATGAATGGCTCATTCCCGGCGCCAATCCGCAGAATACCGACGAGGAGAATCCTTCGTTCTCCTTCCCCAACTCAGGCACTTACACCATCCGCCTCAAGGCCACGAACGCCAAAGGCGAAAGCGTCACCACGCAGACGGTGGACGTGGACGTGGTAGACCAGGACGCCATGCTTCCTCTCACGGTTTACAATCCGTCCAGCGAAACGCTCATGGGACGCGACAACATTCCCTATTTCCCCACGGCAGAATATGCTGACTACGCCACGGGTGTAAACCACTACTACACCCACATCGCGGAGAAATTCGACCTGCCCGAAGGTCACACCTACAAGATTACGGCACTCACCACCTTCCTTTGCTGCTACAGCCTCGCCAACCGCGACGCCGCTACGGAAGCCGGCAAGGAAATACGCTTCGTGCTCTACGGCATGAAAGACGGACGTCCCGACCTCTCGCACGTCTACTCTTCCACGAAGACCACCTTCATGGATTGTCTCGGCACGATGGGACTTGCCAAGGCGGAGGTGCGCACGCTCACACTGCCAGAACCGCTCACTGCCAACGGCCCGTTCTTCCTCGCCATGGAGTTCGACAGCACCGTGGTGCTTGACGACCCCGACGCCAATCTGAGCCGCACCATCGTGGGACTCGGCGGATTCAACCACAAGAGCGGAGTAAGTTCGCTTTACGTGCGTCCCACGGCAGTGCCAGAAGGTTGCGCTTTCGTTCCCGACGGCGGATATTGCCCCGTTGACTCAATAGACAGCGAATTGGCAGGTCTCGGTCTCAACGTGACGGCATGGATGAGTGTGGACAAGAGCACAGACGCCATTGCCTACGCACCGAACGGTGCTGTGGCTTTCTCCGCCCGCACCGAAGGCAACGACTTGCTCGTGAGCGGAACGGCGGAAGGGGAACAGATTACCGTATGTGATGCCGCCGGCCGCATGGTAGCCACGGCAAAAGCCTCAGCCGCGCTCAGCCGCGTAGCCATTTCTGCGCTCCCCGCAGGCGTTTACATCGTGAATGCAAAGAGCGGAAGCGCGAAGTTCATTGTAAAATAAACAAAAAGACGCAGCGCATGGAGTCTTTCCCCAGGCGCTGCGTTTCATTCTCATATTTCCCTTGAAAAAGTCACTACTCCTCATAGCCCTTTTGGCCGGTGCAACGGCAGTGCACGCGGTTCCGGCCTATCCCAAACCCGTCACGGTGCGCCAACCCGACGGAACGTTTGTGACGGTGCGCCCGTGTGGCGACGAACGCATCCATTGGACGGAGACGCCCGACGGATTCACCCTCCTGCGCGACAAGGAAGGTTTCTTCACCTTCGCACAACCCGACGCCACGGGAGCGCTGCAGGCTTCAGCATTGCGCTACACCGGCACGACAGACGAGGCGCAACAGCGCGGCATACGCCCCAAACTGCGTTTTTCCTCCAGCCAGACGAAACTGATGAAAGAGCGGTTCGGCACATTCCGCACCTACAGCAATGCCCTCTCCGCAAGCAGCGCGGTGCACACGCTTGCCAACGCAACCACCACACCGCCCGAAGGCATGTCCATCGACGCCACGTTTCCCACCTCGGGGAAACGCAAACTGCTCGTGCTTCTCGTCAATTTCTCCGACACAAAGACGACCTACAAGGCGGAAAATTTCCACGACATGATGAACGCCAAGGGCTACAACGGCACGGGCTCTTTCCGCGACTACTATCTGGAACAGTCGCACGGCAAGCTCGACATCGACGTCACTGTGACGGACTGGATACAGGTGCCGCACGCCAAAGCCGTCTACAACACCGACAATGCGCAGAACCTCGTGGTGGAAGCCCTTCAAATGGTAGCCGACACGCTCGACCTCACGCAGTTTGACAACGACGGCGATGGGGTGCTCGACGGACTGGCCGTCATACACCAAGGTTATGGGCAGGAAATCACGCAGGACACGGGCGATATATGGTCGCACAGCACCGTCATCTACGGCACCACCATAGGAGGGGTGCGCGTGGCACGCTACACGATAGAGCCCGAACTGCTTTCGGGCAACGCCATGGCGAACCCCGGCGTGATTTGCCACGAATTCGGACACAACCTCGGAGCGCCCGACGTTTACGACACGGACTACAGCGGTTCCGACGGCGAGTTTTGCGGCACGGGAGCATGGGACCTGATGGGTTCCGGCGCATGGAACGGCACGCTCGGCACACATCCTGCGGGCATTAACGCTTGGCAGAAGTGGGTTTGGGGATGGGTCAATGCGGTGGAACTGACTGAAGACGCCACCATCGGCGCGCTTGGCGCGGCACAGGACGACGACACCGTGTACAAACTCAGCACAAGCACCGAGGGCGACTACTTCATGATGGAAAACCGTCAGCAGCGCTCGTTTGACGGCGGTCTGCCCGGCCACGGCCTCATCATCTACCACGTCAACGAAAACATCATCAAGGAGAAACTGCAGACCAACGACATCAACGCCACTTATCCGCAAGGCCTCTATACGCTCTGTTCCGATGCCGGAGTCGACCCCGACCTTCGTCCCGCCTCGTTCGGCGACGTCAATTCGGCGGCAGCTCCCTTCCCCTCGGAATACGGCCATACGGAATTCGCCGACTTCACGCTGCCTTCGAGTCGTTCCATAGAAGGACGTTACGCCTACTGCGGACTGCACGACATCAGCGAGAATGCCGACGGCACCGTTAGCTTCTCCTTCCGCCGCGAAGCAGAGCCTCCCAGTCCTACGGCATTCCAGGCCAAGGCACAGGACGGCAACGTGCATCTCACCTGGAGCGAGCCCGCCCCCGACGACAGCCGAAGCATACACCATTATAATATATACCGCGACAAGACCACCATTGCCCGCACGCAGGAACTTTCGTTCACCGACCTTTCGGCACCTACGGAAGAAACCGTCTGCTACGAAGTGGACGCAACGTACACCGACAGTCTCAAGTCGCGGACGCAGAAGGCACAACTGCGCATTCCGGGCAACAAACTCACTGGGCTCACCGCCACGAACGAAGCCAACGGCGTACGGCTCAGTTGGGACATCAGCAAGACGCTTCAGCGCGCAGAGGTGTTCAACGACCGTCTGCTCATGTTTGACGACTACACCGACGAAGTGGAAGTGGCGAACCTCTACACGCCAGCCGACCTCAGCACCTATGTGGGCAGCACCATCACCCGCATGGCGTTCGTTACCATCCAAGGTCCCGCCACTCTCGCCGTGAAGTTGCGCATCTACGAAGGCGACGCCGACGGAAAGAATCCGCAGCTCGTGTCGGAACGCAGCGTAAAAGAATTTGCCGCGGCACAGCTACGCGACGTAAAACTCACGCAACCCGTAACCATCCGCGAAGGCCACTCTTATTGGCTCGCGCTCAACCTGCAGCCCACCAACGGCTACGTCACGCTGGCCTGCGACAGCAAACAGCTCACGCCAGGCAGGGGCAATCTGGTATGGGAAGACGGACGTTTCGTGGAGGTAGAACAAGCGCAGGGCAATTTCTACGTCACCGCCACCGTTGCTTCTCCCTCGCAGAGCAGCGCCACGCTGCAGACGATGGACTTCAGCGACGAAGCGTACAACGTGGACCTCGACCTCATCTATCCGCGCGCATTCTCCGTATACTGCGACAACGTGTTGCTCGGCCAGACCACGGCGCTCGGCACGCTCATCAGCGGACTTGACAAAGGCACGCACCAGTTTAAAGTGGCTTGCCGCTACGCCGGCAACAACGAAAGCGCTGCCCTTTCCGTAGAAACGCAGACGCTCAACGCCATCGCGCAGGCCGAGGCACCGAATGTAACCATTTCTGCCTCACACGGACATCTCACCATAAGCGGAGCGCAGGGCCACATCTCCGTCACGGAAACCAACGGACGCACCTGCGTCTTTGCCTCTGCCGCCACACTCGCCGACGCGGTATTCGCCCCTGGCGTGTACGTGGTGAAAGCAAACAACGTTTCGCTGAAAGTGATTGTGGAATAACATTCCCCCATACAAAAAAACATCAAGGCTGCATGGCACGACAGATTGAGCGTGCGATGCAGCCTTGATGCTTTTTGGCTTTTGGAAAGTACGTCAACTGAAACTCTGCAGCAATGCGCTCAGATTGACGGTGAAAAGACGTACGGCGATGGCAAGAAGAATGATGCCGAAGAACTTTCTAAGAATGTAGATGGTGCTCTTGGAAAATATCTTCTCCACGCGGTCCGTCCCGCGCAGCACGCAATAGACGAACGCCATGTTTATCAAGAGACCGATGATAATGTTCACCTGCGCATATTCCGCACGCAGGGAGATGAGCGTAGTAAATGATCCCGCACCGGCAATCAGAGGAAACACCACCGGCACGAGCGTAGCCGACTTGATGGGGCCCTGGTTCTTAAATATCTCCACGTCGAGAAGCATTTCAAGCGCCAGGAAGAAGATGACGAGCGAACCCGCCACGGCGAACGACTCTATGTCCACACTAAAGAGTTGGAGTATGACGTCGCCGGCAAAGAAGAACACCAGCAGTAGTGCGGTGGAAATGAGCGTGGCCTTCAAGGCATTTACGGGACGCCCTTGCTGCTTGAGCGTGATAAAAATGGGAGTAGACCCCAGTACGTCTATTACGGCAAAGAGCACAATGAAGGCGCTCGCTATCTGCTGAACGTCTAAACGGGAGAAAATGTATTCAAGAGACATTGTTTGGAATATGTTTTTTGGAATTTACATTTTGTCAAGCAAGTATACCCTTGCGACGGATTTTCATGGCAAAATTACCAAATCCGCCACGATTTCCAACGTTTATTCCTTACGTTTCTCATTTTATCCAAAATGACAATAATAATCTGCGGAACTTATGCGCAATTTGGGTGCAACGCACATGGGGGCAAGACTCCGTCTTGACTGAAGAGGGCGGCCTTATGGAGGTTATCCGCGGAACTTAAACGGGTAATTTCCGTCTGAGTTCCGCCTACATTCCGATGATATTTATTATCCGCGGAACTTAAACGGAATTTAAACGGGCAAGCTCTGTTTGTGTTCCGTCTACTTTCCGATGATATATATTATCCGCGGAACTCAAACGGAACTTAAACGGACAAGCTCCGCTTGTGTTCCGTCTACATTCCGATGATATATATTATCCGCGGAACTTAAGTGAATGTCAAAAAATAACTTGAGCAGTTTTTTATTCGAGAAATGTGCCACGGCGGGCTGAAAGCCCAACCTGCGCCTAGCCCAGGG
>CAVGNV010000006.1:90897-91232 GCA_963630695.1 Paratractidigestivibacter sp.
TCGCTTGCCCTGGGCTAGGCGCAGGTTGGGCTTTCAGCCCGTCGTTGATGAATGAGTTGCATGATTATCGAATAAAAATGCTCAAGTTATTTTTTTACACATTACTAAACGGAATTTAAACGGACGAATTCCGTCTGAGTTCCGTCTGCATTCCGATGATATATATTTTCCGCGGAACTTAAACTTCCACACGCTCCGCTCCTTCGACTCCTCCTTCCGTAGCCAGCAAAAACTATTGGGCAACTTGTTCAAATTATCTTTGGGCCCAACATGTTGGGCTCAAAGATAATTTTTTGCATCCGTTAGCAGAAGAAACATTCCAAGCATACACTTCT
>CAVGNV010000007.1:0-88958 GCA_963630695.1 Paratractidigestivibacter sp.
CGCAGTGGGTTATAATTCTATTGTCCTAGATTGACACAGTTGAAATGACACCCTCAAGATGTTGGACGGCGTTTCGCTTCCATTATCAACTTATGATGCAATCAAACGCGCCATCAAATTGGCAAAGGATAGATATCGTCTCACCCCTTATCTGTTGGTGCATATCTATCACCATTTAGCCAATAATCTTAATCTTCAGAAATACTTTGTTGACAATTTCCTATGTCGCTATGTAGAGACAAGTATTCTTAAGAAAAGGAATGGAACAGAAGATACATATGAGAAAAAACTGCTTGATATTTATAAAAAGCAAAACAATGAACCTGCATTAGATATCTTAAAGCCGCAGGAGTTTAACCTTAATTGGAACGATGTTACCTTTTATGCTAAATGGATAAGGATTGATCCACCGAGAATAGGTAATGTCAAGTTTTCCCCATTAGCTGTGGCAAACGAAAAGAGCATATATCAGCTTAACTACTTAAAAGAATATATGCAAAGACGACTTCCGCTAATTCGTTGTGTAGCTAAGGATAATAAACTCACTCTCTTGGACGAGATAGATCTATCCCAAGCGATACGATATATGAAAGAGAAAAATATCAAAGATATCTTAGACCCCGAGAATGACGGCATAAAGAAGAAACCTATAGTTTCACAGGCGATGAACTTTGAAGATGCCTTGGCTAAAGGAGCCAACTACACTCCTGCAGAACTCTATAAACTGAAATCCCCATATATCAATCATCTTGCATCATTGCAAGTAGATGGTTATAAAGTAATCCCTTGCATAGAAAAGCTATCGTACGAGAGCAACGATACCAAAAACTTAGAGAAAGCCTTCATCTTTACCTTGGCGGGTGCTAGACCTAGCAAACTAGTCATAGCGGTAGAAAACGTAAATATAGATCGTGCAACAATGCTTTTCTCCTTCAGACGTAGTAGCTATGACAAGGTACTCCGTGGAATCTTCAATTACATACAAAGCCCTGGAACCAATAAGCGTAGCAATCTCCGTAAATGGGAACGTTACAGCGTACTAGACGGCATCCCGCTAGAATATCGTGCAGTAAATCATAGACGTGAGGGGTATCAACATTCCAGCAACTATAGATATGAGAGGTTTCAATATTCTTGGTATGATACTTTGAAATACCATATCAGATCCATGTAACGGTGCGAGAGAACGTAAAGAAACCGCAAAGCGTAATAATCGTGTATTGTAGCATATAGCGCAAAATGTAAAAAGGAAGCAATGCGGGGGCTCAATCGGGTAGCCTTGGCATTGCTTCCTTTTATGTGTATGGCGTTGTGCTAATAATATATAGTGCGGGGTGAAGGTGGATGTTGGACGGTTAGTTGGCGCTAGTCAAGATGGTGCGTAGCGCTTCACATTCCTCTTCGCTCAAGCCACATTCCATGAGATACTTCTTTGCTGAAGCCTGCAGGTTGGTTCCTTGTAGGTTCTGCTTGTAGAAGTTGAGCATCGTAACCATGTAGTCTCTGCGTAGCTTGTCAATGCTCGCGCCAGCCAAGGCCTCAAAGAGCATAGATTACTTCTACCCTTTTATTTACAATATAACGTCGAATCGCGTGCTAGAAATTAGAATTATTTAGGAAAATATGGGTTTATGAAACAATTTCCTTTAGAAAGTAACCAAGTTTTCAGAATTTATACATATCTTTGTCCATTAATAATCATTAAATAGAAAGAACGATGAGAAAACAATTATTCGTAGTAGCGATGTTTGTTCCGTTGCTTCTCTCTTGTAATAGCAAAGCTGATCGACAAGCATTGAAGGAAGAAGTGAAAGCCGAACTGCAAGCAGAGCAGACTGCTCAAGAGAACGAACGATTGAAAGATGAGCTCCAACAGGCTAAGGATCAAGCTGCAGCTGCACAGGCTAGTGCCACGCAAGCTAAGGCCGAAGCCAAGGCTGCTAAGCAGAATGCCGCTAAGCAGAATGCTGCTCCAGCGAGAAGAGCAGTGGCAGTCTCAGCTACCCCAATCAATATGACGCACGTCAAGATCTCTAATCTTAGAGGTTTAACTAACCTACGTAACGCTCCCAATGGTTCGGTGTGTATGCGACTTAAGGCATATGTCGACTATGATATCTACGTCTCAGGCATCTATAACGGATGGTATCAGATAGCCGAAATCTATCGCCCCGATGGCTCACGCGTGAACCTGCATAGTAGCAACACCGGTTGGTGGATTGCTCGCAGCATTTGCTATGTTGACTAAGAGGGATTTTTCAGATAAAAGATACGCTTGTAGAAACTGAAACGCTATATTTCACCATTTTAAATACAAAAGTATTATGGAACCAACCAATATGATTAAACCTAACAACAACATGGCGCTAGCCATCTTTACCACCCTTTGTTGTTGTCTACCCACAGGTATCTACGCTATTATTCGCGCCTCAAAAGTGAACGATTTTTGGGTGCTAGGACTATATAATGAGGCTTATCTCGCTGCTCAAGACGCAAAGAAATGGTCAATAATAGGTCTAGTCTTAGGCTTGGTATGGCAAGTGCTCTATTGGGTATTCTGGGGATTTGCATCTCTTGCGGCAATAGGAGCAAGTATGGACGCTGGCCTATAATCATCAAGCATCCTCACCTTGCGTTATCGTTATAGATGGTTACTGGCATTGCTTGTTGTCCTATTGGGCTTGGTGTTCTATGGCAACTATGATCCCATGTCAGGGCGATGGGCTTTGCAATGTTCCTTTCGCCAGCTGACTGGATGGCAATGTCCCGGTTGTGGAGGACAGCGTGCAGCTTACGCATTGCTTCATGGACATCTGAGGCAAGCTGTGTCCTATAATCTCTATGCGGTGGTGGCTTATCCTTATGCGTTGCTGTTCGTGGTGCGTTGGCTCGTTCCATGTCGGCAGTTCACCGAAAGGCTTACCCTATATATCGAGAATAGATATGTGGTGCGTGCTTATATCGTTTCCTTCGTGATGTGGATAGTGGTGCGCAACCTTTTAAAAATATAATAAAAAAGAATGACTATGGATCAAGAAAAAGTCAATCAGATGCTAATGATGCATTCTAACAAACTTCCTGCCGAGAGCATTGCTATGATAAGAGATGCTTTGTTGCGCAGCAATGTGGATGATCTCACCCTTGTCACAATGTGCAACCAACTCAAGGATCCCAATGTCTCGTTGGTGCTTTCTATCGTTTTGGGCTATTTTGGTGTAGATCGTTTTTACCTAGGCGATGTTGGTATGGGCATAGGTAAGCTCATCACTTGTGGTGGATGTTACATATGGTGGCTTATAGATATCTTCCTCATTATGAATCGCACGCGTCAGCGTAATATGGAAACGTTGATAACGCAGCTCAATTACCAATCCACCTTCGGACATAACTAACTGTTTTCTTGCTGATTTAGCGCAAGAAAACGTGTTCTATAGAAAAAGATCGCACACCATTAAGGTTGTATAAGTTCCTTAAAAGGTGTGCGATTATTTGTGCCCAACTATCTGATCAGATGTTTCCTTGTATGCCCGCTGGCATCGCAGATGATGTATACGCCTGGTGAAAGTTTGTGTAGTTGGGCATTTAGGTCACTTTCTTCAGAGAGAACCATCCTTTTGCGTCCCTGAAGATCGTAGACCATGATAGAGGAATAAAGCTTGTCAGTGTCAGTGATGCGCTCTATTGCGTCAGCCGTGGACGAAAGATGTGCGCTTGCCGCATTGAGCACAGCGCCTGATATGCGGTCTAGCAACATCGCCACAACGCTACATTGGTTGATGTGATCCACCGTCTCGGGCACGTCAAAGGCATACCGATGTGTGTATCGTGTACCGGCATCGATGCTCGTAGGCTGACTGAGATCTAGACCTTCATATCCGCCTTCTAACCACCGAGGCACATCCATGTAGTACATCTCCGAAGCTGGCACATACTCGGGTAGGCTCTCAAAGCCTCCCATCTCACCCTCGCTACCACCAGCATACGAGTTGTGTTGGCGATAACGGCTGTCATCGGGATGGTGCACGCTATCCTCTACCAGCACGTAAGCCAAGGCATAGGATGCCGCATCAGCTGTGGTGTTATAGCATGTGGTGGTCAGCACATTCACTTTACCATCCTCGCCAATTGACGCCTCTAGCTCCACAGCTGCACCGAGCGAATCTTGCAACGCCTTCTGAAACTTAGGTTCAAACTTCAGCGGGGAGGCATGGTAGGCAGCAAGGCGGTTGCCTATCATGTCGGGATAGCCATCGTTGCCCGCTCCTACGTGTTCAGCACTGTATCCGTCAAGGACGAGCTGGTCGCCGTTATGTATCGATATGCCTATAAACTCGTTAGGATAAGTCTTCTTCATCCGCTCCATTGTCACAATGCCATTGACGCAATAGCCACACCACATACCGGTGGCTTCCTCGCAGAGCACACGCTTGTAGTGGGCGGTGATACACTGTGAGGCTTCCGTCTCGCCTGCACTGAACACGGGTGTGATGCTATCGCCCGCAGCAGCTATCTCAAGCGAGTCGCTAAAGCTGATGGTTTGTGGCTTGTCTATGGTCAGAGCCGTTGGCAACGTGATCGATTCATGATGCCCTCCCCACTGATAACTGACGCTTACGTCCTGTTGAGGCTCATCTAGCTCAGTGGAGATGGTGGCGCGGAGCACAAATTTCTCACCAGGTTTCACCACGTAGGGCGATGCTGGTGTGATGCACACTGCTTGTGGCACGCCGGCGAAGAGATCGTCTAGATAGAGGCGACTCTTGTTGTACGAGTTGTTGACAAAGGCGATATGGATGCTCTTGCCGGCAAACTGTTCTAGCGAAACGCTGTGTGTGGTCCATTCGCTCTCCTCTGCATCTACGCTGAAGAGAGGTCGTGTCGTGTCAAAACTGCTTAGGTCAGTGTCCGTGGTCGATACATATATGGCATAACCATCACGATACTTGCTATCTGTGGCTTTGGCGCGCCACTTGAGCACGGCACCATCCTTGACATCGAGCGAGGGCAGAATCATCCAGTCGTCACTCTGTCCTGCCGGACTATACCATGACGTGCTAGCTGCCACCTTATTGCTAGCATCCTCATCCCATGCTATCCATGCGTCGCCCTTGCTGAAACCTAGCTTCTGTGCGCTGTTGGAGGGGGCGTTGCCGTCGTTGTCCACAAGGATAAAGTTGGCAGGGATGCCACGTTGGAAGTTACAGACAATCCTGTCGCCTGCCAGAGCTTGTGCAGCTCCAGCGAACAACAGGATTGAGAGTAATGAACGATTGATAAGTTTTATCGTCATACGGATAGGGATATTAGGGTTACATTACCACCTTGCGTGTCTCACCATCTTCGCGGATGATGTACACACCATGTTGCTTAGCGGCGGGAAGCTCACGACCATTGAGGTCATAGATACGCTTGCTACCCTTGCCTGTGGTCTTTATGCTTTGGATGGCATTGAGTACGTCAACAGTCACTTCGTTAGATGCATCAGACACGACGCTCTCCTTATAGTTGCTGCGAAGCGCATATACCACGTAGCTATAAGTTGTACCTGGTGTGACATCTAGCCCACTGAAGGTATACTTTGTATCGGTGGTCTCTTCTTGCTGAATGTTGTTGTAAACGAGCTTGTCGCCCTTCTTGAGGTCTTGGTCTATCTTGATATCGTCGAGGAAGAACGATCCGTAATTCTTGGTGTAGAACCACACACGCAATCCCTCATAGCCATCAGTCATTGGAACGGTAGCGGTCACGGTTTCGCCAGCTTTTCCGGGAATATAAGCCAAGTGACGTCCTTGAACTATAAGCGTGTCTGCGTCAACGAAGTAAGCCGTTACGGTGACATTGAATGAACCATCGCCATTGCCTAGAGATAGCTCGGGTGTGATGATTTCATAGATAGGCTCTTCTGCTTGACGACAACCGAGCATGCCATTGGCCATCAAGTTGCCTTGACCATACCATCCGCTCGTCAGCGTAGCTTCATCTAGCGTGGTAATCTGATTCTTGTTCCCATACGATTCGGGCTCGTCCACGGTGGCAGCCGTAGTGACCTTGCTGAAGTCTTCGGACAGAATCTCGTAGTCGTTGACGGCTTCGGGAGCGGTGTATTGCTTGTTCAGACACACCACATAACCCTCGTTAGCTTGTGGCTCAGCTTCCCAGTTGGCGGTAAACTCGCCGCGCTCGTCAATGTCGGTCGCTTCCGTAGCCTTAGGTGCAGCTACACCGAAGGCATGTACCAGGTCCGTAGCCTCACCTTCGCCTAGACCATTCCGTGAAGCACGTACGTCATAGTAGTAGTCTTGATCCATGTCGAGCCCCGTGAAGGCATACGATGGGGTAGAGGTGGTCACGTCTTTCTGGAAAAGCACGGTGTCCTGTGCTATCTGTGTAGAAAGCTCCACTTGGTCGATAACGAATGAACCTTCATCGTTCAATCCACCGCAGAAACGCAGCTTAGTGTACTTGCCCGCAATATCGATACCATTCTCCTTGAGCAGCTCGCTTGTGATACGTTGAGGCTCTCCCTTGGTGAAGTTGCCTAGCGAGAGCGAGCAGATGTTGTTCCATTCTTCACCATCATATCCCTTGAGCGACATGCTAACATTGTAGCCATAGCCCGAAAGCATTTCCGAGTTGTCAGTGAGCATGGTAACATAGAAGCTTAGGTCGGTGATAACACCGCCTGTGCCTTCGGTTTCAATGTATCCAGGGTCAAATCCATCTGGGTCTCCACAGAAGGCTACACCGTTGGAGCCGTCGAAACCAGTAGCAACAGAGTCTTTCGTGAGATTGAATGTCCAGCCATCGGGAATGTTGGTAAAGCGGCCTTCGCTATTGAGAGCGAGGTCGTCGAAGTCGGTGATCTGCTCGGTTTGAGCCCCAGTTTTATCTTGTAGTTTGTAAAGGTTGAGCAGGTATTGGTCCGCATAGTCTACGGCGTCCCATGTTGCAGTGAACCCTTCGTGGGTGAAGTGGCTCACGTCAGCATTTTGTGGTTTGCCCACAAAGTTGAGGTCTTCCTCAATCTGAAGGTCGTCGATGATGATGCCATCGTCGTAAGAGCCTGCGTTGATTTGTAGGAAGCAGTCGTCTTGGTTATAGTAGTTGGTCGTTTCCATCTCATAGTCGGTCCACCCATCAGCGGTGTAGAAGTTGACCCACTCATAGTTGTCACCCGCCATTTGTGGATCCTCTATGCCACCGCGACACAGCACTACGCTGACCACCTGGCGGCGCTCAGCGATTGATTTGGCGCGAAACGAGATTCTCAAGTGACCCTTGTACTTGTTGAGAGGTGTGTTGAGCACACCGCCATAGCCTGGATAAGCAAGCGCTACCGCACCGCCTGCTTGGTAGACACCCTCGCCCGTCCATCCTGGAGTGTGAAAATTCTGGTCAGGAATCTCCCATGAACTATCGTCGCTGATCTGTACACCTGGTACGCTATCGTTGCCGTCGGTCATGTATTCGAAGTCTTCATCGAGCGTGGTGTTCCATTGGGCATCTGCTTTTCTCGGAGCACGTTGGAGCGTGTGTGTCGTTTTAGAGGGTTTGCTGGCTAGAGCTTCGCTGATCTTACGTTGCTGTTCCAGCTTCTGTTGTGGTGTGATAGGTGTGAGCATGTTGGCGTTGCTACGCTTGGCAATGCCGAAAGGACATGCTTTGACTGATGACGGTGTCATCTTGATCACTTGTTTGGGCAATGTGCGCTGTGCTTGAACACTGCCACATACGCCTGTGAGCATGGCAAAGGCCAGTGCTCCAACCTTTAATGAGGTAATCTTAGTCATAAGCAAACAGTTTTATGAATGATTTGAAAAGTCTGCTGCAAAACTAATGATTTGCCTCATAACTGGCTCTATATAAGCGTTCCCGTTGTGTCTTTATTCTAGAATCAAGACAATGTTGTGCCTTTTTTGTGGCTCAGAACGAGCTGCGGTACGTGTTATATGATGGTGCGTAAGCACACGTTCCGTCAACCTATCGATATCATGTCTATGCTCTATAAAAGATTAGGCTGACGCCTTGCATAGGGTGACAGCCTAATCTTAGTCTTGGTTATATGCAAGCCCACTCATATACTGGCTTTATTATGATAGGTATACCATCTGTCTCTATCTCTTCATACTCATGGTCGGTCAACAATAGTAGATTCTTACACTTGGTTTGACGATAGGCAAGAAGCAATCCGTTAATCTCTCTCTTCCTCGTTTTTTCGTTTGAGATGTCATACGACACTTGTATACATTGCAAAACCTTATTGCCATCACATACCACGAAGTCGCATTCGCCCGACCGATCCTTTAGATAATAGACATCCCATTTCTCGTAATTGCATTTACGAATCAGATGAAGAAGCACTATCGTCTCTAAACGCCAACCTAGGTTGTCACCAGCAAAAGCGTTATCTCGCTTGTTCATCAGCGCCACATCCACTGCGTATAGCTTTTCCTGCGTCACACGTATCTTGCTTTTTGCTGAATATTTCTTTATTCCTATCAGTATGTACGCTTGCTTGAGATAGTCGATATAGTTTCTTACGGTATGTGGCGACTTGAATCCAAACACATTGCTTAGTTCACTGATGGCTGGTACTACGGGAGAAATGTTTAAGAGATGGTTTGCTAGGCTTTCAAAGTTGGCTGTGAAAGAAATCTTATATCGTTGCTCGATGTCTCTTTTAAGGATATTGTTAACTAGATTAGATATGTATGTTCTATCGTTTTTGATGGACATAAGCTCTGGAAAACCGCCTCGCTGCATATACTCGTCAAATGTTGCTCTGCGTAGAGCCGTCTCTTTTGTAGAAAGACCATTGGAGTTTATCTTCTTGATGGTGCAGTATTCCTTAAAAGAGAAAGGATATAGTGCTATCTCACAACTTCTGCCTGTCAGGTGCGTAGCTAGGTCATTGCTCAGCAGTTTGGCATTGCTTCCTGTTAGGACCACATGTAGCTTAGTTCGAAGTAGCCGATTGACAAATAATGGCCATCCCTCCACGTTTTGTATTTCGTCAAGGAATATGTAATGAAAGTCACCATAAATCTTATAAAGCACTTCTATAATGTCGTTCAACTGATTGCTTTGTAATCCCGCAAGACGCTCGTCGTCAAAATCTACATAGGCAAAAGTTTCTCCAATGTGTTGCAATGCTTGAAAGCACAATGTTGATTTTCCACAACGACGTACCCCAATGACCACTTGAGCCTGTGGACTGCCTAAGTCTACAAGTTCTTCTTCCCGTCGAGGACAAAGTTGTTCTTCTTGGCGACCTCTGATTTCTTCCTTTTGGTCACTAAAGATGGTCTCTAAGCTTCTTTTGTCTATAACTACCTGTTTCATAGGTGCAAAGGTAAAATAAAAAAATGACAGAATGCCTTATTTTACATAATTCTGCCTACTCAGAATGCCTTATTTTACAAAAAATCGCTTTTCAGAATGCCTTATTTTACAATGTTTAGCGATAGAACTTGTCCACTGAACGGGTAGAGAAGGTGCAGGGTAGGTGCGTTATGATAGGTTTTGGACTTGTTCGTTTTTCATCCGGACAAACTCGGTTGGGGTCAGTCCGGTGACGCGCTTAAACACCGTGATGAAGTTGGTGCGTGAGCGGAAACCGAGCTGTTCGGCGATGGCGGCAAAGGTAAACTGTTCATAGCTGGGGTCGCAGATGCGTCGGCAAGCCTCACGGACACGATATTCGCCAAGGATGGTGTTAAAGTTTTTGCCAGTCATCTCGCTGATGGCGCTTGAGATTTGTCGTGTCTTGTAGCCAAGCAACTCGGCAAAACGCTCAGCCGTGAAATGGTTGCTATAAATCTCATCGCTGTTTTCCATAAACTCTATCACCTTATTATATATGGTGGCTTGTTCGCCATCGGCTTTACCTTCGCCTGTAGAGCGAGTGGGGCGGTTGCTGATGTGCGACTCCTTGAGTGCTTGCTTGTAGAGCTCTTGTTGCATCTGTAGCTGACGCTGGCTCTTCCGATAGTTGACCAGCAACAACAAGATGATGATAAAAGCCGCCGTGCCAGTGACGCCATAGACGATGTCGAGGATGCGTCGGCGCTCATGATCGATCTGCGACTGCTCATCGCGTCGTTTCATCTCGTACATGTATTGCATGGCGTTGGCCTTATCAAACTTCTGCTTGTGGCTGATCGAATCCATGAGCTGGTACGAGTGGAGCAAGGCTTCATTGGCACGGATGGTGTCACCCATCTGCCTGTACACCTTAGCGATGTTCTCATAGACCGATGTGCGTGTGTCGTTAGCATTGCCACGAATGGTCAGGCCGAGTGCCTCTTGGCAGGTAGCTAGCGCTCTTTCGGGTTGCCCCATCTCTATATAACATGATGTGGCTAGGAGCAAGGCGGAGCATGCAAAACGTTCGGGTGTCTCGCGGGTGTCCACGTGATGGGCAGCTTGCTCTAGATAGCTTATCGCTTCGGGGTAACGCTTCTGCATATAAAGATCCACACCCTTTACCTTGTAGCTAGCAAACTGACGTAGAGGAATGCTATCCGGAATGTGCTGTCGATGATAGAGGTTAAGCTCTTGTTGGATAGGGTAACCCTTTTCGGCCTTCTTGATTACCAGGTTTACTAGCGAAACGAGGAAGATGTTCCAGTTGTGATATCTCTGAGCTTCATGCAACGCTTGGGTGTAATACTTGATAGCGTTCTCATGCGAGGCATAATCGTCATAGACATTACCAATGTTGAGCAATGAGGCTGACGCATCGGCATGGATATCCTTATTGATGTGGTTGGCGGTGAGGTAGAACGAGAACGCTTGGTCAAAGTCTTGGTAGTAGTAGAAGCTGATATATCCACGGTTGTTGAATGCTTTGGCGCAGACGTTCTTTTGTTGGTTGTCCATCTTCTCATCATACTGGGAGGTGATGTATGTGTAACAAGCCATGGCGCTATCCGGCTGGCCACTCAGCAGAAAATCGTTTCCGCGTAGCTTGATAGAGTGGAGCTTCGCAGCCGAATCCCATCTGTCACTAGAGTTGCGGATACACTGATAGGTCACCATTATCAAGAGCAGGGTGGCAATAGTAATCCCGATGGATATGTAATGCTTCGTTATCCTCATACGAAGGTGCAAATAAAGTTAGATATTGACCATGTGAGCAGGAATAACATTGACAAAAAGGTCGCTCGCCGGTGTGGCGAGTGACGGATAGATATCCTGCGTGTCAATAATTGTAGATGGTTCTGTTTGCAAAAATAATAAAATATTGTGGAAATAACCAAGCTTTATGTTACTTTATGTTCCTTCGCATCTAAGAAAGAACCGTGTAATAATTATTATTTAATAACGCGAAAACTTGACAATCACGGGATCTTATAGTATTGGTGTATCATCTAACAGCGCAATTTTAAAGCCATTCTGATGAAAGAAATCCATTATGAAACTAATTTACAAAACGCCGTTTATACGTCGCCGATTATGAATGAACGGCTGAATGGATGTCAAATCAGCGAAAAATGCAATTGCTTGATAATGAGGTGTTTTAAAGAATGAAGGCTCTCGAAAGGTACAAAAAAAGCTCTCGAATCTTCCCAAAAATGCCATTTCTTGTCCACAATAGAGCCTCCGTTGCCTTCTCACGGAGGCTCTATTAGCTTCTAAAAGGGGCTCCGTTGGAAGGTAAAAGGTATGGTTTTGCCACGTGAAGGATGTTTTAGGGAAAAACGAAGAGTGTGAGATGCTTGCCCGAGCTCTATTTTACACATTTTCTAAAGTGGTATTTTTGGTCAAAAACATTGACAGAAATCTGCCAGAAAGGGGTTGCGGTGTTGGTTTTCTGCAAGAACAAAAACAATGCGCCCCGACTTCGATGATGAAGCCGGGGCGCAACTGTCTAAATATTAAATGTATGACTTATGTTGACAAGATTACTTGATCACATATTTCATGGTGAGGGTCTTGCCAGCTACGTTCACACGAACGAGGTAAGCACCATGGAGGCCTTCCACGTTGAGAGAACTTGTAGCACGTGCTGAACGTACGATAGCGCCAGAGGTGCTGACAATCTCTACCTGATCCATCTTGCTACCAAAGTGGAGCGTGTTGCCCTGCTGTGTGAGGTTGAAGGCTGCGTTGGTAGGAGCCACGAGACCACCGATGCCATTAGCGGTGTCATAAGAGAACATTGTGAATGGAGTCCAGTACATCACACCAATCTGTGAGTTGACCACCTCGGTGGTGGTTTCGCTGCGCCAGATAGCTGAGCGGTTGTACAGAGGATCGCCGTCATCATAGTTGTCAGCATAGTGCCATAGAGGCTGCTGGTTGTCGGTGACATAGTTGTTATCAAACAGAGTCTCATATTTCACCACGATGTTACCACCCTTGTAGGTGTAAGGTTTGTCGAAGGTGATAGTTACGGGTGAGTTGAGCTTGTTGGCTTTGATAGTGATAGGACCTTCATACACCGTCTTGTAGTCGGCATCGATGAAGTCGACGTTGTGGTCTACGATGTTGAAGTAGTCGCGATCGGTCTCTGCAATGCTGATACGTACATCGCGTGTGAGGGCTGCGGTCACATCAGGACTGTTGTAGAGGAACTGTGCACCAGTGAGATTGATATCCTTCAGCTGCATCTCTTTGTTGAGATAGATTACCTGTACCTGGGTGTAAGCATCGCCAAAGTTGAAAGGCAAAGTCCAGCCATATGCTTCATCGAGAGCGTCCTTGTTCACGGTGAGCCACTTAGCAGATGATGCGGGGCTTACGGTGACCATCAGACGGCTAGCACATTCGTTGTCAAGAGGATAAGTGTCGCCATCGAGGATGACGCGAGCACCGAAGGTGAACTGACCTTCCTGGTCTGGAGTCCATTCCATACTCTCGTTGCGGCTAGCGCCTGCCTCGAGGGCCTCGGTCACGTTCTTGGTGCTAACCACCTTACGTGTAGCGGTGTTGTAAACCTCTACGCGGTAGTGGTTTACAGCAGCTGAACCTTCATTGACCACGTTCACACCGAAAGCATACTTAGTGCCAACGTTGGCAGTCATACTACCATTGAGCTCAGTGGCGCTGATATCGGTAGCGCTATATTCGCGTACGGATACATCCTTGAGGTAGATGATACCTGATGAACCGTCAGAGCAAGCGTCGAAAGCTACATAACCAGTTCCTGCCTCAGGGCTAAAGGTAGCCTTGCCGTGTAGGTAAGTGAGGCTAGGTGTGTGGAACGAACCAAGATCTTCAATCACTGTAGAGAGACCTTCCTTGGTAGCTTGGGTACCATAGCGAACGCGCATCTTCTCCATTACAGGCTCACGGGTGTCAGGGGTGACATAGTTGGAGGTGTAATAGGTGAAGCGCACCTGGTATTGCTTGCCTTCCTCGAAGTTGAGAGAAGGAGAAACGAGATAGTCGTCAGCGTTGTTGAGTGACCAGAAGTAGTTGGTCACCTTGTCGCCGTCATTAAACTGCCATGTAGTACCGTCAGTGTTGTTGTCAAGAATCTTCCACTCGTTAAACTCGTCAGCAGTCTGAAGCGAGTTGGTGTAAGGGATAGACATCGCAGGACCGAAAGGAACCACGTTAGAACTAGCTGTCTCGCCTTCGCCTTCGTTGTTGACTGCGGTCACCTGATAGTAGTAACCACTAAAGGTAGAAACGTTGTCGGTGATGCTAGTAGCGGTGGTAGCAGCAGCCACAACAACGTTGTCAGGTTGACGCACCACGCGATAGGTCAGAGCAGCTTGGTCATACCATCCGTCGTGCGCACCCTTTGCAGAAGGATTCCATGTGATGGTGGCAGTGTTGCCGTTAGCAGAGAGGAGAAGGTCAGTAACCTTTCCAGGTACGTCACGACCGATGAAGGCTTCTATCTCCTTGTAAGCACCATCGCCATATTCGTTGTAAGGCACAAGACGATAGGTGTAGTAGCCGCTCTTGGTGATGGTGTTGTCAGTCCATGTGCATCCAGTCTGGCCCACTACGCTCTCGTCCACATCGTCCACGATGGTTCCGTTGCGATAGACCTTAACGCCTTCGATACTTTCAAGGGTGTTTCCTGCGAAATTCTTGGAGGGATTGTTCCATGTGAGGGTAGCTTGCATCTCACCTTTGTCGGCTACGGCAATCTTCAGATTGCTAACCAGTGAGGGTGCATCGTCTTCACCTGTTTGATACGGAATAGACAGACCGATGATTTGAGCTTGCAGATTCATCGTCTTCTTGCTCTTGGCTTTACCTGTCTCGGGGTCAATCTCTACCATTGTAGGATAACCGTTGGCAGGCTGGGTGAGCCACCACAGTTGGTGAGTGGTCTTGTCAAACTCTAAGCTCTCAAGGTAATAAGCGTTGATACCAAAACGAGGATCGCCTGAGTAGGTCTCAGGGGTGTAGCTCTTGTCAGCTACCTTCTGAGCAGGGATGCGAATGAGGAACGAGTTGTTCACATCGTTATAGGTCTTGTTCATATCACGTGCCAAGCCATAGAGCGCACCCTTGTCTGAAGAGATACCTAGGAGCAGATAATTGATGCGAGCCACGTATGCGATTTCGCAACTCTTTGGATCAATGGTGTAAAGCGCTGAGTAGCTGTTGCTAGGGATGTTAGAATCTTCATTGTAAGCAATCGCGTAGATCAGACCCGTCACGGGATCGTAAGTCATGTCGTTGAAGAGCAATCCAGTGTAAGGATCAACCTCCAATAGGGTGGTGTATTCGCCGTTGTCGGGGTTGATTGTACCAATAGAATGGGGTACCAAAGCACCTGAACCATAGTAGGTGGCGCAGTAACCATAGAGCTTATCGCCTACGTAAGTGGCAGCGGTGAGATACTTGGATGTACCTACCTCACGTTTATAGTCCTTAAGCAGTGTGTACTCGTCAGGTTTGGCTGAGTTGAACTTCACCACGCCATTGGTACGATACTTCATGTCGTAGGTCAAGAAACCCCAGATGTCGGCTGTGCCGTCAGCTTGATTGAATGCTTTCAAAGGCTCTGCGTCCTTGCTTTGAGCGAAGGTAGCCATCGAAGCAAAAACCAAGAAGAGGGTTAAAAGCAGTTGATGTTTTCTCATAAAAGTAAGAGTTTTAATGTGTAAATAAGGTTGTCAGTAAACAAAAAATCTCTTCTGACATGCTGCTCTATATATAATATAGGTGCAGACGTGTCGGAAGAGATTGGGTATAGCGGTATTATTCTGCGTTCTTAATGGTCAACTTGCGGTCAGCTTGCTTCTGGAAGAAACGTGGAGCCTGACCCTTCTGGAAGAAGGTAGGTGCAGCGACGCGCTTAGCTGGAAGGTTGTGCTTAGCTGCAGCAGTGGATGCTGAGCCGGCAGCTGGTGTGGTGAAGGCAAGACGAGTGAGAGGTCCCCATTCGCCATTGGCATTCTGAGCCACAGCAAAAGCGATGTACTCGGTAGATGGGTCTACGGTCCATCCGATGTTTTGTGTGCCATAGCTATCCCAATAAGGATCCATGCTGTTATCCTGCTTGAGGTAAGCTAGTACGCCTTCGTCGCCCCACTTGTCTGTGTTGTAAACTTCCTTAGTGATGAGCATGTCGCGGTGGAGGCTGGTTTCATCGTTAGGAGTATACACTACATATTGTCCGTATGTGTTGCCGCTTGAAACAAAGTCGCCCAAGGTGATGGTTACCTCAGCCGTTCCTGTGCCACCCATGGTCTTGGTGGTGAAAGGAATGACCTTCAGGTCGGCATCGTTGCCGTTGGCATCAACCAGTTGAACATAGAGCTCATAGTCAGTGCCAGGTGTGAGGTCATTGTAAGAGGCTGTGTTCACGCCGCTATAAAGGTTCCAGCAGAACATCTTAATCATCTCGCCCATGTTCACAAAGCCATACATTGGTGCAAACTGCTCAAATTGGGCTTCAGCTTCGCCTGCCTTGAAGATACACCAAGCATAGCTAGCGCAGTCAGAGTTGGGTGTGATGGTCACACTTGCAGCGGTGGTGCCAAGCTCATCAATCGTATAGGAGATGTCTGGATTACCTGCGATTTCTGCCTTAGGAGTGGTGAAGTCGGCACGTGAAGAGGTGCAAGCAATGCCATACTTGTCATAGCCCAAGGTTACGATAGAGTAGCTGGTGTTAGGTTTGAATGTGAATTCGAAGCCTGTCATCGCAGCATTGGTGAAGTCGTCGTATGACGTGAGGGTCTCAATCTGGTTGAAGTAGCTCTCCACTACGGCATCGCTGGTGAGCGCTTTGGCACGTGTGGTAGGCATCACGTTGATTTTGTAATAGCTACACTCGGCAGTCTTGGTTACTGCAACATACAACGTGTCACCCTTAGCACTAGGTGCATATCTGAGAAACTCCACATCTGCAGCTACGCGGCCTTCAAGGTTGGCAAAGTAAATACTGTCGATGCGGTCAACCAAGAATCCTTTGATGTAGCCCTGCTTGGGCTGGATGATCAATCGGTTAGGGTTGTCCTGTGCTGACATTGTAAGTGTGATGAGCATCAAGCACAAGAGAGAAAATATCTTCTTCATAGTTTATTTCACGAATTTATAAGTAAAACTGTTGATTCTTAACAAGTAAACACCTTTGGGTAGGCTTTCCACGGAGATGCTGTTGCCATTCCATCTAGCGATGGACAACTGCTTGTAACCGTTGAGGCTGAACACCTCAGCGCGTGTCTCGCCACCGTGCCAACCAGCAAGGGTGATGACGCCGTTAGCATAAGAGGCTTTCAGAAGAGCCTCGCTGTTGCTGATCACGGGTGAGATGTCATCAACCAGACCATCAAACTTGATGCAACGCACACCCTCAAAGGAGAATGCGGTTTGGGTCTTGGAAGCGTTGACAAACAGTTGGCTTTCTCCGAAAGTGAGATTGGTCACATCGTCAAGGTTGAAGGTTGTCGCTTCAGCGCCTGAAGTGGGGTAGACCAACATTCTGACTTGAGCCTGAGCCGCACTTGCAGTGAGGGCAAAGGCTGCTGCAGTCAAGAGAAACGTCTTTTTATTCATCATCTTTTATTGTATTCTAAGTTTTACATTCTGTGTCTTAACGCCGTTGCTTACAGTCACGATGTAAAGGCCACGAGGAAGCGATGCATTGGTCAATGCTTGTCCAGCGGTGTTATGAACAGCTACGATGTTGTAACCGCTATTAGTCATGATTGTTCCGTTGTCGCTCCATACATGTGCTTGTGCATTGTCAGCGGTGCTTGCGGTATGCACACCTGAGGTAACAATGCGTTGCTCATTAGAGTTGAACACGGTGCAGTTGAGAGGATTGGTAGCGTCATAGTTGCTTACGAAAGCTACGATACGTACGTTGTCAGCGTTCCATGTAGCAGGCAAGGTGAGCTCATACTCCTTCTCGGCTTTCTTGGTCTCGAGGTTGATCTCATCGCCCCAGCATGATGAAGACATGATCTTGCGTAGCACACCGTTCTGTACATAGGAATCAGCTCCTGTCTGCGTGTGTGACACGATGCCATCTTCTACAGCGTAAACGTTGAGGCGCAGTGAGGTCTGCTTAGGCATCTCTCTCACTTGGCTGTTCACATTGACCTTCACGTTGAGGTGGCGTGTGCCTTCGTCATAGCTGAGATTGAGGTCTGGGAAGACGTAGCAAGGTACTTGTTGCACGCTGTTGAACATATCGTCCAAGGACTCACCATACTGACGGAAGTAAGCGGGACCACGTTCGTCCATATCGCTGAAGCCCATGCGGTCAACCATCACAGCGGGCACAAAGGTCTCGGCGTTCTCGAAGAAGTAGATGTATGGTGCTGCGTCTGATAGCTCATAAGCATCGTTAAGGTGATGTTTTACCCATATCACATCCTCGCGATTCTTAACACTCACGTTGTAATAGACCGAGTCAGCGTCTATGCAGTTCTTGTAGTTTTCGTCATTAAACTGCTCGAAAAGAATCGTGTGTGATTGTGGACGAGCGTTGGCATCTACAACATAGGTTTCCGACTGCTTGCTGTTGTCGTCGGGATTGACATCTTCCTTGCCGTTAATCTCTGACAGAGCGATATCAAAGGTGATGTTACCATCGTTGACAAAGGCAATGTCATCTAGCTTGAGTGTCACCTCTTCATTGTGTGCCAAGGATAATCCTTCAGCCTTGTGTGTGGCAAAGGTGTTACCGTTGTACTTGGCTGAGACAAGAAAATCGTTGACGGTCTCCATACCGAAGTTGGTCACCTGAAGCGTGATGGTAGTGGGCTGGTTCTGCTTCACCATATCATAGTTGATGATACGATTGACACCCAAGTCGATTTGAGGCTTGTTCGGACCCTTGGCAAAGGCGCAGATAGAAAGGTCACAGTTGATCAGCGACACGTTGGTCACGTTCCAGTTGCCGTTAAGCTCATACCAGTTGACCCCTTCTGTTCCGCCATAGATGCTCTCAAAGTTGAGGATAGGCTTAAAGAGCTCGTCACCTTCTGGATAAGTGGTGTAACCTACGTAAAGACCTGAGCTTGCAATGCTTTCGGTAATCGTCACGCCGGTAAACTCTACGGTGTTCCATCCCTGGGTAAAGTCCTTGACGGTCTTGGAACGGAGGGGCTGACCTTCAAGGTCTTTGGTAATAAAGACACTGACCATCTTACCCACCTTTGTACCGATAGCAAACTTCATCTGATAGATAGAGTCGCCAACATATTTCTTTAGAATCTCGGGTTTAAGATAGATTGCACCACTCAGCGTGTTGCTCTCACCACCACCACTCTGGCAAGTCAAGCATGAACCTAAGCGGTCAATGCAATATCCTAAGCGTACATCTTGCGCATCTTGCGCCTTTGCCTCCCCAAAGAAACAGAGAAGACAAAGCGCAAGAAGCATGTAGATATATTTTGATTTCTTCATGGTTTAAATCAAAAATGTTCTTTTATTATTTGCCTAAGACCACCTTCTGTGATGTGGTGTTGCCCTGAGCATCGGTCAAGCGGAGTACGTACACGCCCTTCTTGACGTTGAGTGATCTGAGCGCATCAACAGATGAAGCCTTACCGAAGCTACGACCCTGAAGGTCGAACACTTCTACCTGAGCATACTGGCTACCATTGGTCTTGAGGTCCTTGATGCCTGTTGAGTAGTCAACGCAGAAGTAAGCCACTGGCTTGCCATACTGAGCCCAAGTCCACTGCTTTGTTTCGAAAGCGAAGATCTTAGAACCTGACCACTGAATCATGTCAAGAGCTTGTGAATCGTAGGTATTGAAGCCTGCTGGGAACATGTTATCTGTAGAACCAGCCTTCCAAACCTGTACCAAGAGGTTCTTGCTGCTGTCATACTGGAATGGCTTATCAAACTCGAATGAAAGCAACTGGGTCTCTGTTCCTGGCTTGATGGTAGCTGTGCCCGTGTAAACCAATGTGAGTTCAGAGTTGTTGGTCCACTCAGCGAGCTTAGCCTCGTAGTCCTTCTCGTCATCGTAATGCTCTTCGTACATACCGTCTTTGTCGGTGTTGCCAAGGTAAACCTCTACCTCAAAAGGCTCGGTCTCCTCTGTTAACGAAGCATCTGCGGTGTACTCGAACGCCATAGCCTTGATAGCTCCGCTCTTATTGCCAAGCTCGTCGTTGCTATAAACGGTTTCGGTGGTAGAGTAATCTTCAGAGAAATCGATTGGTTGCATATAGGTTACGTTAGCGTCTTCGCCCTTGCAAGTAACGTTCCAAGACACTCCGCCTTCCTTGTTGACCTTCACCTTGAAGCCTTCGGTCAGGTCGTTAGCGTCGTTCTCGTCACCATCAAGAACCACTCTTCCGTAGAGCGTGTTCTCACCTTCAGTGCTAGGAGTGAAGTTGACGCTCACCTCAGTCTGCTTCTGAGAAGCAAGAGAAGAGTTTACGGTTGCTTCACCTAAGACGTTGTTAGATTCGTCAACCACCTGTACGGTGTAACCAGCAACGGCGTTCTTACCTGCGTTGGTAACGGTTACTTGTGCTGTGCTTGCTGCATTCACTGCGAGCTCCTTGTTGGTGCTGATTGCTGTAGCAGCGAGGTCTGTGTCAAACACCTCTTCTACCTTGAATGCTTTCACGCCAAAGTAAGAATAGTTGGATGATGAAGGACTGGTGCAATGGATAGCGAAGTAAGTGGCAGCAGAACTCTCTGGGGTGTAAAGCGTGCTGTAAGTCACCGCGTCATCGGTCTTTGTAGCCTTGAGGTTCTTATACTCTTCAAGAGTCTGTAGGCTGTTAGCTTCGAGCTTAGTACCTGCTGCGAAAGCGAAGTTGTGCATATCCTTCTGATGACCGAGCTCCACTACGGCTGTCACCTTGTAGGTCTTGCCACCGCTAACGTTGATAGGAGGAGATACGAGATAGTCGTCGCTTTCCTGACGTGAGCTCATGTTGAGACGATAGTCCTTGAATGCACCTGATACCTCAGGGATATAAGTGAAGTAAAGACCATCTTCGTTGGCATCGATAATCTGCCAGCGATCAGCCTGAGTCTGTGTCTCAAAGTCTTCAACGAAGTTTACCTCGTATGCATTACCTGCATATACACCATTACTGGTAGCAGTTTCACCAACACCATACTGGTTCTTTGTGGTCACTTGATAAGAGTATTGGTCATAAGTACCGAGGTTAGTGTCAGTCCATGTGGTGGTCTTGAGGTCAGTAGCCACTACCTTGTTATCAGGAAGACGGGTGATGTCATAAGCCAATGTGCTCTCATCGAAGGTCTTTCCGTAACGGCTTGTGGTAGGAGCTTGCCATGATAGGCGGATGTTGTTGTTGTCCTTTGTTGCCACGAGGAAGTCAACATGTGTAGGAACGTCTTGTCCTGCGTATACCTTGACGCTGTCTACCAAACCCTTCTCACCCGACTTGCGGTAAGGAGTGATGTAATAGGTGTTTATGCCAGCGGTAGGTGCTTCGTCAGTCCATGTCATCTGCGCCCCCACTTTGCCTGTTGCGTCAAGCGTAGCAACGACATTGTCTTCAGTGCCGCGGCTTACGGTAACGCTATTCAGCTCGGTGAGGTTGTCGCCACGCCAAGAAACAGAAGGATTGGTCCATGACAATGTAGCTTGTAACGTGCTTCCTTCGGGTGTGGTACCTGTGAGATTGGTCACCTTTCCTGCAGCATCACGATTGTCGGCACCCTTGAAAGGAATGGTCAGACCTACAACGGTGTTGAAAACAAAGTTGCCGATGTTGGTGCAAGTGCCTTTCTTGGCATCAATCTCATACTCATACTTGTTGTTCTCATTTGTCATACAGAGCCAATAGAGCTTGTTGCTGTTGTTGTCAAACTCCATGGTATGTGTATAGTAGGGCAGAATGGCCGTGTTGTTGTCCTTGAGCTCTATGCGGCTAAGCACCTTGTAACCATCGTTAGGGTCAAGCTCGGTGAGGTAAGCGCCTTTGATCAGCATCTCTTCACCTTCAGTCTTGGCTTCGATGACGTACACACGTCCGTCATAGTCGCATGCCATAGCCCAGGCATAGAAGTCGAGCTCAGCTACTTTGTCATACTCACCATTCTCCGTGTTGATGGTATAGATGTCAGAAGTGGCATAATCCTTGGTTCCGCGTCCCAAAGCGATACACTCGTTGTTGGACCAGTCCCAAGTCATCTCATAGAGTGTGGGCCATGTCTCGTCCTCAGGATCGAGTTCCTGGATGGTTGTTGCTTCACCAGTGTTGAAGTCCACTCTCACAAAGGCAGCAGGTTGCTCTACCAATGTGTATTGCTTCACGATATAACCGAGGTACTCACCACCGCAGTTGGCACCGCAACGAAGTTTCTTCAGATGCAAACCATCGTCTTCAGGGTCAACCACGCCGAGGTAGTTGAGGTTATACACGTCTTTACTGGTGAATGATACGTATTGAGCCGCGTTGTTAAGTGTTGCTCCATACATAGGGATTCCCTTGTCTTCATTTAGGTTTGTGACCTTCTGAACCTTAGAAGTCACGTTCCCTTTATTTACGCCCGAAAGCACCGGGAAAGTCTTCAGACTTTGTCCCGATGCAGTCATGGTAAATACGAGGGAAAGCAGCGTTGTTACGCCATAGATGCTTTTTCTCATATTATAATATAGTTTAAAGGTTTATCTATTCCTTTAGAAGCGTACTTTTACGCTCTGATCGCCCACTTTCACAATGTAAACGCCGCGCTGTGCAGGATAAGCTACGTTGCCTTTGCCTGTGAATACAAGGCTACCATCTAGACGATAGATGTTCACGGTAGCATCGCTCTTCACCACGATGTTGCCATCCTGGATCTGTACAGGTGCGTCAGCAAGGCTAACCTTGGCGATACCAGTGGTCTTACCTACGTTCTCAATAGCTGAGTACTTGCTTTCTACGTGCTTGCTAGACGACTGATTATACTTCACAGCGGTAGCTCTATGATAGATGTTGCAAGCTGATTGCTCAACGTCATAAGGCAAAGCTACGTCAATAGAAGTGCCATCATACCAACGACTGAAGAAGAATGGATCCAAGAAGGTCTCGCCCTCGTTGTAGTTTTGGGTAATCTTCAAGTCATCGATGTACAATGCGGTAGGAGAGTAAACAGCGTATAGACCCAATACTGAACGTTCTGTACCGCTAGTGAGCGCTACGTTAAACGAGTCCCAAGTCTCTTTTACGTTGTCAATGTAAATCAGCTCGCTCTGAGTGTAGTCCTCTTTCTCTTCATCGAAGTTGAACAAAGCCACAGCGCATCGTGTCAAGCGATCCTCTTGTGTGCCGTCATCATAGTAAACAGTTCCTTTCTCAGCAGCAAGCTTCACGTTAATGTTCACCTTACCACCATCCTTAGAGAGGTCAAGCTCTGGAGAAACTAGACCTGCGTCGCTATGATTGTAAATGTATTGGAAACCATCTACAGATACGAAGCCTACGTATGGTAAACCGTTCTTTGCAATCCAGCCGCCTTGTTTCAATGGGCTAACCACGTAGTTGTCATATGAACCATAGTTCTTTTCTTCCAAAGTCCATGTGATTTCGCTACCATCGGGCATCTCGATACCTTCGAAGTCGAGGTCGGTCAAGGTAAATGCGCCTGTCTTATCAGCTGTGCGCTCATAGAAAGCCCAGTAGTTGTAGCGTTCAGCAGAAGGTACAGCCTCCCATGAAGCGGTAAACTGGTGGTCTACAGGTTGGGTTGCTTGTGGTTCTGGAGCAACGAGGTCGCACACTTCCTGCTTCTCAGTCTGTGTCGAAACATGCTCGCCCTTCTTTGCTCTTACCTTATAATAATAGGTTTTACCTGACTCTGCGTTCTCCACTCGGTACGAATTGGTAGATGCTTCCTGGTCCTTGAGGAGGTAAGAGATGTTGCTTGCGCTTTCAGCCTGGTTGGTATCAATCAAGCTATACACGTCAAGGAGGTATCCATCTGCGTCATCTACGCTGGTCCAACATGCTAGGAAGTTGTCACCGTTGTATTGATGGTGAGCCAAAACAGAAGGCATGTGAACGTATGGGTTGATGGTGAGCACCTCAAAGTCGTCGATATATACGTTACCCATTACCTGGCCTAGCTCTGTCTGAGCGGTGTACATATTGAACATATAGGTCTCTGAACCTCCATGGAACTCTAGAACATACTCTTTCCAAGTGTTGTCTAGGTCATTGATGGTGTAGCTCTCATAGTTGTCCCATGATGCAGCCCATCCGTGTGTATCCGCTGTCTCGATGCCAAAGAACTGTGGTCCGCTAGCGTCGGTACGTGCTTTGAAGCGTACATATACCATACCGTCACCGCCAGAGCAGTCAAGACGTGGTGTGTTGAGGCGTGCATAAGCCTGCTCATACTCTCCCCATTGTTGCATGGTAGGAGCAAGAGCGATGCAGCCACCTGCAGGAGCGCAGTTCTCGCTACCCCAACCGAAGACGTTGGTGTACTCGGGAAGCACGTTAATCCAATGGTTATACTCTGACAATTCGCTGCTATTGATATACGTTTCAGTGTCGGGTGCGCCTACTTCGCCTGTAGTCATCTTGCTAAAGTCTTCAGTCATCACGTTGACTACCTCGCCATACTTGCTTGGATCCACATTATCTTCTGTGGTTACAGTGGCTTGTGAAGAGGCTTTGGCAACCTTTGTGACTTTGCTTTGAACCAACTGACCTGCCAACATCTTAGCAGGAGAAGTGGTTTGGGTAGCTGCTGCATTGCGTGTTTGATAGGTTTGTGCGGTAGTAGTACCTGCCATAGCAAACATAACCAAACCAACCATAGACAAATGAAGTAAGTTGTTCCTCATAATCATTCAAGTTTAGATGGGTTAAAAATTCTTTGTTACATTTATATTTTGAGGCAAAGTTAAAACAAATATTTAGCTTTGCCTCGGTTATTGTTTTAAAAACGTTACTATTACAAGAAATAGTAACGCAATCTTAGTTATTTTCTTGGTTTTCGTTTCCAATCGTAATTAATTGCTTTTCGCTTACCATCTTTTGATAGGTGGAGGGCTTGATGCCTGTGATACGAGTGAAAACGTTAATAAAATTGGCCTGCGACTTATACCCCACGCTTTCTGCTATGGCACGTAAGGTGTAGTTGCCGTTGGTAGCTTGGTCGTTCATCTTGAGCATAGCTTCCTTGATACGATATCGATTAAGGAAGGTTCTGAAGTTTTCTTGGTACACCACATTGATGACCAGCGATACATATCGTGCGTTAGAATGAACCATTGTGGCGAGCTTCTCTATTCCGAAGTCGCTATCACAGAACGCCTTGGTATGTTCCATGATATGCAGAATGGAGCTAAGCAACTCGTTGCGCGCTTCTTCAGAGAGCTTGATGCTCTTATCTCCGCTTGTGGTTTTGGTTGATGATTCTTCGTCCGAGGCCTTTGAGGCGGTCTTGGTTGCAGGCTTAGCGGCCTGTTTATCATTTTCGCTTTTTAGTAATGCGATCTTCTCTTCCAGCGTCTTGATGGCTTGCGCGTACGCATTCTTGGTGATGATATCCTCTTGGTTCTTGGCGAAGAGGTTCTGATAAGTGGTCTTGATGAGCTTGTTCTTACGGACAATCAACACCGTCAGAACGACAAATACTAGTAGGCAGACGACAAGGATGATGATTCCGTAGCGTTGCGAACTGATCAGTTGCGATTTGGCTTGGTTCAGTGCGGATAGGTCGTCGATGGTTTTGGTGTTCTTTCCTATCTCGTGGAAGAACAGGGCGTTGCGTATACCGTTGAACTCATTGGCGTTAAAGATGCTATCGCTCAACATCAGGTACTGTGACTTGTACTTCAGCGACAACTCTTTGTTGGTCTTGGCGTATGCCGTAGAGAGGTTGTTGAGCGTCATGGTGAGCAGAGCGGTGTTGCCCGTCTGCTCAGCGATGGCTTTGTTTTGCATCAGATAGACCAGCGCTGAGTCGCGTTGCCCTGTTTCTAGGTACATGTCTATCAAGCATGAATAAGCCGACACGCAACTCAACTGATTGAGATTGTGCGTCTTGCTGTACGTCACTGCTTTCTTAAAGAAGCTGATAGCCTCTTGGTTGCGGTTCTCGTAAGATAGAATCTGACCTTCAATCATGAGGAGATCATACCCATAGCGTGGTCGTTTCTCGGGATGCGCTTTGATCTCACTGAGCCATTTCTTGTATTGAGCAAGAGGTGTTTTGGGTGTATAAGCAAAGATCAGATTGTTGAGCATCTTGTTGGCTAGGGGCACATCGTGTTGCTTCCGTGCTATATCTAGCGTCTTCTTATATAGCGCGCTACTCTGCTCATAGTCATGAAACATGCTATATATGTTGCCAATATCCTTATATAGGGTGGGCAAAATCTTGTCATAGTGCTCTCGTTCGCTTATTTCCAAGCAGGTCATGTATAGCTCCATGGCACGTGCGTAAGAGTTGTGTGCATAGTAGATGGTGCCTGCTTGATGGAGCGACTGGGCATATGTGTATTCATCGTTGGCAGGTTCGCGGTTATTGATGACCTCAAAGTAGAACAATGCGCTGTCAGCCAAGTCCTTATTGAGTAGCTGCTCGCCTTTCTTATATAGGTCTTTGCTACTCATGCTCTGCACGGCTTCTCTTATCGCAGCTTGGTTTTTACCTTGAGGTACACGAATAAACTGCTTGCTTCCTGTGGCCAACAATGATTGGGGTATTGCCATGATACATAGCAACACCATCGTTATTACTGCCGCAAAGATATGTTTGTTCGTCATTCAGAGCCTCGTTTTTGATAAGGTTTGTACCTTTGTCTTATTGCAAAATTAATCAAAAAGTTGTAAAAAACAAATATTTTTCTTTCTTTTCTCTTAATTATGTAAGTGGGTCTACATCATAGTACACTTGCAGTGCGCCATATTTTCGGCTTTGTAGTAGCTCATTTTGTGCTTGTCTGAGGTATGTACGAACGGCTTTTAGGTCGATTCCGTTCTCGAGTTTGAGTACGATTTTCCGGATATAAAGGTTCTTGATGCGTGCCACTCCGGGCTTATCGGGCCCTAGCACGCGCCCACCTAACGCCTTTCTGAGCGTTTGTCCTAGTTCGTTTGCAGCCCGTTCCACCATCTCGTTTTGAGCATGTTTCAGATAGACATACGTCAGATGATAGAACGGCGGGTAATGGAACAATCGTCGTTCGTCGAACAAGTCGTCATAAAACTCCTTACTCTGATGCCCCACAATCTGCCTTACTACAGGTAGCTGCGGTTGTTTCGTCTGCATGATGACCAATCCTTGCTTCCCTTTGCGCCCCGCTCTGCCACTCACTTGGCTTAGCATGGTGAACGCATGCTCGTAGGCGCGAAAGTCGGGAGCGTTGAGCATGGCATCGGCATCGAGTATGCCCACCACGCTCACATGGTCAAAGTCGAGACCCTTTGTCACCATCTGTGTACCGATAAGCACGTTGGTCTTACCCGCAGCAAACTCGCCAATGATGCGTTCGTATGCGTTCTTGGTTCGTGTGGTGTCTAGATCCATACGTGCCACGCGTGCTTCGGGCAGGAGCATCATCAGTTCATCCTCAATCTTCTCCGTTCCAAAGCCGAAGCTACGCACATCTTTGCCAAAGCAGTTGGGACACTTTTCGGGAACCGTCATTGCATAACCACAGTAGTGACAGGTCAGCAACGCTGTGTTCTTGTGATAGGTCAGCGCCACATCGCAGTGGGGACAACGTGGGGTCCAGCCACATTCGTGACACTCAACCCTTGGCGCAAATCCTCTGCGGTTCTGAAAGATGATGGCTTGCTCGCCTTGCGCTAGCGCTTGTCTGATAGCGGCGAGGAGCTGTGGCGAGTAGATTCCTTTCATCATCTTGCGGTGACGGAGGTCTTTGACATCCACCACCTCGATGCGAGGCAGACTGATTCCCTTGTAGCGCTGGGTGAGTTTCACCCCACCAAACTTCCCCGTCATAGCGTTGTGATAGCTCTCTGCTGAGGGGGTAGCCGTGCCAAGGAGGGTCTTGGCTTGATAGAGGCTTGCTAGCACGATGGCTGCTGAGCGGGCGTGATAGCGTGGCGCGGCATCTTGTTGCTTGAAACTGCTTTCGTGTTCCTCGTCGATGATAACCAGTCCTAGGCGCTGGAAAGGTACGAAGATGGCAGATCTGGCACCTAAAATCACATCGTAAGGATGGTCAGAGAGCTGTTTGAGCCAAATCTCGGCACGCTCTTGATCCGTATATCGTGAATGGAAGATGCCTAGACGGCTACCGAAGATATGCTTTAGACGTTGCATAATCTGCACCGTGAGTGCAATCTCGGGTAGGAGATAGAGCACCTGCTTGCCTTTGTTGATGGCGTCTTGGATGAGATGGATGTACACTTCGGTCTTGCCACTGGCGGTCACACCTTGTAGCAGTACCACGTTCTTGCGCATCATCTGCAGTTTGATCTGATTGTACGCATCCTCCTGTACATCGCTTAAGGTGTGGATGCGCTCTGGGTGCGCTTCCTCATCTAGCTGCAGTCGGCCCACTTCCTTGTCATACGTCCGCAGAATCTTCTTTGAGAAAAGTTGTCGGAGAACGGTGGTGGTGCAGTGAGTGTCGTTCATCAGCTCTTCCTTGGTCACCTCGCGTTGTGGTGTGCCATTGTCTTCGGTGATGCCAGCCATCTCCATGTAACGTATCAGTACTTCCTGCTGCTTCTTTGCCCGTTGCAAAGCCAGCACCACACGATGCAACACGCGTGGATCTCGATAGCTATCCGTGGTGGTCACATAACATTCGGTGCGAGGATGGTAACCATCTTCGGCTTTGAGCAATATCGGTAGCGCAGCCTTATACACCTCACCGATAGGCGATAGATAATAGTCGGCTATCCATTGCCATAGCTTCAGTTGCTGGGGTAGGAGGATAGGTTTGCCATCCATTACCTTGCTGACGGGCTTCAGTTCGTAGGTCTGTGCTTCTAGCCGAGCGGGCAAAGCCTCATGGACATTTGCCACAATACCCATATAGTGCTTGGTCTTACCCAATGGCACCTTCACCCTCACCCCAGGTCGCAACAGTGTGGCCTGTTCGTCAGTGACACTATAGGTGAACAATGTGTCGAGCGGTATGGGAAGGATGACGTCTACGTATTTCATGCTTATGCGATGCTTGCCCTATGGCAATCCAATGCAAAGGTAACTGATTCTTGTCCCTTTCCCAAACTTATCTCTCAATTATTTTTCTTGTCCGTGCCCTTATATATAATAAGGTGAAAAGAATATACGGACGAGCCTCACGGCCCATCCGTATACGATAAAAGTAATTCTACATAATTGTCAGATGAAACTATAAACTATATTAGTAGCCTTAATGTATGTATAACATGACCTTCTCTAAGGTCTAAAGCTTCTTACTCGTTCAAGTTATCATCCCACAACGGTTGTCGGTTGACGCGTTGTGTCGACCATAGCGTTTCGGTCATAGGAGGCTCATCTTCGTCCCAAATGTCGGGTGTAACCTCTTTGCTATCGGCCCATGGGCTCTGCGATCCTGCTAATATACCTCTCTCAATCACCATCTTCTTCACCGAGCAAGATGGTGCAACATATATCTTTTTTCTCATAAGGTTTCGTTTTAAGTGGGTTAGCGTATGGTGGGAGTGGGGTGCTCCCACCATGATAGATAATTATAGTTGTTGCTGCGGTCAGCGGATGGTTACCTTACCATGACCTTTGTGCCATTGATAAGATAGATACCCGATGCCACTGATATGGTGCGTGTCTCACCCGCATTCAGATAGATGGTGGTGACGTTCTGACCGTTGACGTTGCAGATGCGTGCCTGCAATGGCTGCGTGGCGTGCAACGTGAGATGGCCCTTGCTGGTGCTTATAGCAAATCCCTGAGCATCCTTGTTAGCAGTGATGGCGTCGATGTCCGTCACCTCACCTGGTAAGGTAGAGATATTGATGTAAGCGATGTTGGCCAGTGCGCTTGCGTTGTTGCTTGCATACCATGTGCGGAACGGCATGATGTAGACATAATCCAAACCGCTTAGGAGGTTAGCCGATGATACGAAACGATCCTTGGCAAAGTAGAACACGTTTTGTTCCTTGCTGATCTGCTCTCCGCTATAAGTGCCATACTGGGTGAGTGTGGCGCTAGAGCGTGTCGCTGAAGCCTGTGCCGTCTCGCCCTCAATGCTCTCTGAGGTTGGGGTCTTCTTGATGGTGGATCCTCTCTGACGGAGCGAGAACATCACGGGGCTGCTATCGTCGTCTAAGAGCATATTCTCGAGGCTCACCAGGTAAGGCGTGTTGGCATCGGTGGCAACCTGACCCGTGATGGGTGAGAAGTGGCCGTCAGCCATATAGTTGTAGTTGTCCACCATTTGAATGTTGTCCAAGGCATTGTTGGCATTCATCTGATAGAACGTCAGCGTAGCACCTTCTCCTCCAAGATTGTACACTCCGTTCTCGTCAATAGCGATGGTAAACGGCAGAAGGGTGGTAAACCATCTCACAGTGCCGTTGTTCTTGGTCAGCAAGCGGTCATATACCACCTCGTTGGCAGCATCCACACGGATGTCATAAGGAGCGTAGAAGGGTTGCTGGTCACTGAGGATGATGTCGTTCTCGGCCTTGAAGTCGCCAAAGACCGTCTTCGAAGCGATGTTATGAGCCGAATAGGTGGTGCCTTGAGGAAGCAGAATCAGTGCATTGTATCCAATCATTTCTTGCAAGCTCTCTAGCTTACCCCATTCGCTTTCCTCACCATATAGCATGGCGTTGAGGTTGCTAGCATCCACGTAGAGCACATGTTTGCCATCCACAGGTGCGCCGCTTACCTGGTTGGTGATGTCGTTGCTGAGTTGCTCGGTGACTTGCTTGGTCAGCACGTAACCTTGGCTTTGGTCTGCAAGAAGCGTTCCGTCCTCATCCTTCAGACTGATGCTCACACCTACATAACTGTTATCGTCATAACCCGAAGCCAACATAGCATGGTCATAGATAGGTAGATAGGTCAGCACGGGCTGATAGTTCTCGGTCTGTAGCTTGATATGTGTCTTGTAGAATGTGTAGTAAGAGTGACGGGGAACGGTAGTGGGGGCGATGTTGTAACGTGTCTCGTCACACACCATCAAGTAACAGTCTTGCTCTTCGTCCTTGGTTAGCTCCACTTCCTGGAACGTTCCGCCTTGCTCGGCAAACTTATTGTAAGAGAAACGCGTGTCAGTGACATAGAAGGTCTTGTCGTTGGTGTCCGAACCGATATTAAACTCGTCCGTATTGTTAACCTTAAACTGCTGGTTGCCCACATACTCGGTCAGCACCTTCATGCTGTAATCATAGTTGGCAGCCTCTGTGCGGTGCGCCTGAAGGTTCTCGTTGATCAGATCATAGTAGGCCGACTTGACATAGTGGTAACGTGAGTTGCCCACGCTGCTGAGCGGTCCGTAGGTCTCATCGGCGCTCTTGTTGGTCAGATGGTCAAAGGAGAACTTCACCTTTTTACCTTCTGGTGCAAAGTTGGTTGGAACCTTGAACGTTACCTGACCATCCGTTCCAAGGGCAAAATCCTTGGTGGTAAACTGTTGTGAGAGCGTTTCGCTTCCGTCAATCTGTGTTCCCACGATATCGGTCTTCTGAATATAAGGATTGAGTGCCTCTAAAGTCAGATCCACACCCACGAAGGCTGCCTCACCAGTGAGGTCGGAAACGACAAACTTCACGGCGTCATTGTTCATGCCATCCACTGCGATGTAACCGCTAGGATTGCTGCTGTCCACCATCATTTGCTCAGCGATAGCCTCGCCTGTCTTGTCATATAGCGTCAAGGTGTATGCGCTCTCTGATGTCGACGTGCCTGTGACGATGGCTTGCGTACCCGAGTAGCTGCCTGCACCATCAGAGGTGAAACTCACCACATAGGTGTCAACGTATAGTTTGGTGCCACTGATGGTGTAACTGGTGGCTTGGTTGCTGCGTGTGGTGGTAGAGAGCGTTGTAGATGAAGAGCCGCGTCCTCTGCTGCTGACAAGGTATGTGCTACCCGTGTAGATTTTTCCAGCACTGGTACTCTGCCATACCACAGGCGTGGAGGTAAACTGCAGACTCGCATTCATATACCTTCCTTGGTCATCCATGATATATAGATCGGAACCCAATACCGCTGCGCTCTGACAAGCATTGCTATAATAGAGTTTGGCGCCCGTGATGCGATAACCTAAAGCTATCTCCACGTCACCTTGTGCAAGCGCTTCAGTAGGTGTCTCGATATAGTAGGTGTCGTTCTGTAAGCCGAAAGCAGGCGTCAGATTCACCAACACGGTGCTGATGTGCTTACCCCGCATGGCGGTAGGGTCAGCTTCACCGTCCTTGATACCATCCACGTCATAGAGCGAGAAAGCTGCTGCAAGGTCGGTTACGTCATTATAATTATACTTGAATGAGGTATAGTTGTTCACCGTTTTCTTGCTGATAGCACCAAGGTCTACACGCTCCGTCTCAAACGGAATCTGAATACAGTCGACCCCATCTCCACTTATTGTCGGCGTAAGTGCCTCTACAAAAGGTTCTGAACACTCATAGGTCACTTCGAACGAGGTGATGGTCACGTATCCTCCGTTGTTGCCACTATGTGTCTGGAGGAAGTAGAGCGTGTTGCCCATGTCTTCCTTGCTCATGCTGGTGCGTGCTAGCGACACGTTGGTGGTGCTTTTGGTAACGGACGCAGAGGCGTGTGTGGTGCTAAAGGTGGCATCGGTCTCAGACAAAACAGACGCATCACCCTCCTTATAGGCTAAGGTCATCTTGTACCCCGTGAAGCGATAGCCCTTAGGCAAGGATAGTGACATGTGATTGCTAATCCTCTGTGGGTCACCGGCTACGATGATTAGCTGACCGTTAGCGTAACTGATGTTGTTGGCATGCTCCTGCATCAAACCGTTGGCAGTGATGTCGCTCTTGTCTGAAGAGATTAGCGTCAGGGGCAACTGATGATGTATCCAACAACCGCCATAGCCCTCCATGTGTTGCTCGGTGCTATAACTTTCAGCAGCAATGATGTTTCCAGTGTTAGGACTGATACTCACGGTTTGTGCAGATACATGTGTGAAGCAAGTCAGAAAAGCTGCAAGAAAGATGCTCCTTGCTCTTCTCATGGTAAGTTTAGTTCTTGTTCTCATAGAATGTTACGTTTAAATAATGTTAGTCATATATATATATTGATAGGTTGTAGAGAGAATGTCGCTTCCTTTTGATAGGATGTTGCTTTCGTCTCAATAGCATGTTGCTGGAATACGCCAAGTTACAGGAACTCTAAAGGCTCTTGCAGTAGCAGCATATAATGTCAGTTTGAGGTAGGGTATTCAGGTTCGTATAAACTAATTGTGCAGAATGAATGTGGTTTCATTATGCTACGGCTAAAGGTACGATTGTTGATGGTACACTTTGGTTCGTAGATTCTCACTCAGTAGTTTCGTTAAATATCTCTCCTCTAGATGAGAACCATTGTCAATGGTGCAGTTATGCTTCTTACTTACGTTGGCAAATATAAGTAATATCTTTTTGTCGTGCAACCGCTATAGTTCAATTTGTTATCAAGAGCGGATAAAAAGAACAACAAAAACGATAAAAAGAATATAAAACAAAGACTTTTGTAAACTCAATCGTTTACTATGGAGATTGCTTTGGAAACTATTTCGATACCAGTTTCTTCCTTTTCTATAAATGCATAGCACTTGTCTGTTTCTTCTGACTAGCCGTTTGTCTATTAGCACAAAACCATTAGAAAAAGAAAAAGGGGCTACGTGTCTCTCGACAAGCGACCCCAGCAACATTCTATAATTATATTAAAAACGTCTTTCTATATCAACAATCGCTTTTTGTACCATAGGCTTTGTAGGGGGCGAAACCCCTTAAGCCAATTTGCTCAAGCAATGGTTTTACAATAATCTGACTATGAAAACGTAAGGATAGTGTTGTACTTGTGTTTTGAAAAAGATGTTTCTAGGTTGGTATAACCTCATCTAAAGTTTTTTATCTATTACGTATATTCACCTTTGTGTCCGCAGAGAAGAATGAATCTGCCTCTGTTATTATTATTTATTGTAAATTTATGCGCCTAATCTCTTTTTATCAGAAATTTGTTTGTGCGCTTAATGAGTGGAGATATCACATCTCTCACCCTCTATTGCAAAGTTATTGTACATATAGGCTACTCGCAACCATTTTTCAAACAAATATTTATCATTTTACGCCAAAATATAATCTGAAACGTATAAGAATCATAAAGAACTGGTCTTATTCTGCATTTTTGCCATCCTTTACCCTCTTTTCTCACTCTGTTAGGTATCCTTTGATTTGCCGTTTAAGATGGTTTGACGAGTTCGCAAGAACCCTTTTAATATACAAATCAATTTGTTTTTTATACAAAAATAAATTGATTTCATTCGGTTTTTAATTTATTTTTCTCTCCCAAAGCATACCTTTGAGAATACAAAAAAGGCGCAACCACATCCTAAGGGAGGGTTGCGCCAATGCTATTGGGGTATGTTCTATGCGCTCAAAGGCGCATGAAGAGCCAGAGGTTTAGAAGTAGTAAGCCAAAGCAATCTGCCATGAGTTGCTCTTACCTGTGGCACCTTCGACAAGCTTTGAGATGGCTTCGCTTGACGAGTTGATCTCGCCGGTGCTGCCACAAGCAATGTTATAGTTGGCTGACACTTGCAGATGACTGAGCGCCATCACGCCTACACCTACGTTAACACTGAAGTTGGAGGTCTTGAGCTTCCACTCGGCAGCGTCTTTCCATAGTGATTGGTTCTTGTCACCAACGTTGAAGCCAAACTGAGGACCAGCGAAGAAGTAGATGCTAGCAGCGTCACCAAGGCCGAAACCATAACGGAGGTTGATAGGGATGGCAATCTGCTGCTGCTTGAGGGTCTCTTCGGTGAGGCTGTTTACGGTAGAGCTGCTGGTGTTGGTGCTGACCTTAGCCTCGCGCTGGTCGTAGAGGGCAGAGGCGTCAATACCAAGGCCTACAACAGGAAGGGTAAACTTGATGGTTGGACCAACGAAGAATCCGCAACGATTGCTAGCGTCTAGCACTTCCTTGTCAAGCGACATGCTTGATACATTCAGACCGGCTTTCAAACCAAACTGTATCTGTGCTTGTGCGCTAGTGGCTGTAAGCATAGCCACAGCGGCAAATAAGGCTGTAAATAACTTTTTCATTGTCATGTAATTAGATGGTTGTTTATGTTCTGAAATGATTAGTGACGTTCGCGACGTACAGTCACACGCGCTGCGCTAGACGAGCTGCCACCGCTCGAGCGACGACTCTTCTTTGCGGTTTTGGTGCTAGAGGATGAGCTACGGCGGTTGGTGCGGCTCTTGCGGGCCTTCTTGCCTGTGTCCTCTTGGGCCATCTTGACGCTGTCCACGCTGTCCTTCTTGGCATTGTTACCAAAGATATTCTGCTCAAACTCGTTCAGTTCGCGTTCGATGCGCTTCTGCTCTGCGGTCATGGCAGAGTCGGTCTTGCAGTATTGCGCCAACGTTTGTCCGAGCATGTTCGTGGTCTTATAGATCTTACCTTGGTAGCGATTCATAGAGAAGAAATCGTCCACACTCATCGTGGCAGCGTTGTTTAGGTTGGAGGTCATGATGATTTGCTTAGCCAAGAATGGTGCTAGCTCATCATATTTCACCCAAAACAACGGATACTTAGTCACACCGTCACCGAAGTCGTCCTCACGATACATGATGGGACAGAGGGCTATCACCTTGCGATGGAAGGTGGAAGTGTTCTGATCATAATAGGCGCTCTCCTTGAGATAGTAGCCTTTCACCTCGGCAGAGGGGATGTCGCTATTGTCTAGGTGGATGCCTTTGCCACGGCGTTCGTAGTAGATGTGATAGTTGTCTAAGAACTGCAGAGGCTTGATGCGTGACGAGTCGGTGAATAGCTCATTACCATCTAGGCGATACTCGTAGGCGTTGATGTCACGATGAAGCATCAGTTTGAACATGTATGTGAACAGGTTCATCTGGCTGCCGATGGGCTCTACGGGATAGTAAAGACCTGCGTTGGCATCCTCGGTGAGGTTGAGCTCGCGGTAGATGTCGCGTCGCCAAACCACGTCTTCGGGCATCTCCTGTGTGGTGGGGAATGATATGCGTGCACGAGTGGTGATGGCATTGGCTCCTGACTGGGCTTGTGCCTTCTGTTGTTCGGCACGACGGCGTTCGGGTTGGGCGGTCATGGAGAGTGCCACGAGTGCCAAGCACGCTATGATAAATATACGTTTCATGTTCTTGAATGTTAGTGCGGTTACCTTACTATGACTTGCATGGCGTTGCCACCACCGAGGTTACGTGTTGAACCATCGGGTCCGTGAACAACGACATTGGTGATATAGAAGCGCTTGTTGCGACTGAGATGACGGAATTGTTCCTTCTGCTGGGCGCTAAACTGTGACCCATTGGATGACAATGGTACGGCGTTGCCCATGTTGTCGAAGAAGATTGTCTGGAAGCTCGTTACCGTAAACGGAATGTCAAGTAGACCATCGTCGATGGCAGCGTGGATGCCTGCTGCACCGATGAGGCTAGCCTTGGCAAACGAACCACCCTTGAAACGGTCGCTTCCCACAGCGATATAGGGTGCAGGATCGGGTAGCTTGCGCACACGGAAGGCATATTCGCCAATGGTGCGTCCCTTCGCTGAGACGTGAATGGTGACGGGCTGACCCGGTGTGGTGGGACGTGCGATGAAGTGGCCGTTACCCTTTGAGATGAGTTGGCCGCCAGTCATGGTAGCTTGTACGGCGCTCTGTGGGGTGTTAGGGATACTGATGGTCACGGGGTTGTCAAACCCAGCGTAGAGCACATTCATCAGATCGGCAGCTATTGTAGCCATACCTTCAAAGGCAGGCGTCTTCTCCATGCCTTCCGGAGAGATATAGTTGTCGGGCTTGGGACCACCTACCACCCAATAATCTTGCGTGAAATCGCGGCGTAGCACGTTGCCAGAGAGGTCGCGAACGAGCATATATCCCGAGAGGGTGTGCTTTCCTGGAGCACCCGCCTTGACGGTAATCTTGTTGCCTTGAATCAGTTGGCCATTGACATAGACCTGTGGTTGCTGAGTCGAATCAACGGCTGCCATATACATCTGAGCCGTTAGCGTCTCGCCAGGGTAGAGGCGTGTCTGACTAGGAACCACAAAGGCTTGCAACTTATTGACCCTAATGTCCTTCAAACCTACGTTGGCTACGAGGCTGTGGAGCACCTCTCCTTCAGCATAACGGATGTCGCTCTGTAGCTTTGAAAGCAAGGTGATGGCCGCTGCGGTAGGCATATCCTCGAACATATACTCTTGCCAGTTCTTGTTTAGAGCTGTTGAGGGGAGCTTGGTCGAGAGGTTGCTAGAGATGATACGTTTCTGTAGAGGATCAGTGACGAAGGTAAGGATGCGCTGGCGATAGCTATTGATGGCGTCATAGAGCTTCTGTCCCTGACCTGTGCTAGGACTAAGCATGACGATTCCGGCAGCTTCGAGGTTGTCTTTGTTCTTGATGTTGAGCGGATCGCCATCCTTGCCATCTGCTTCGCGTACGATGCTGACCTTGAGCTCTTGGGCGTAGTTGAAGAGCGAATCGCTCATGCTGCGCACCGTAGATGCTTGATCAAACCAAGGCTTAACCTTGGTGGGGTTCTTCTGCATCATCAGCTTGAGTTCGTCAAAGATAGCCTCGTTTTCCTTGGTTGAGTTGCCCGTGGTGCGATTCAGACTCTCCTCCACGATGGAGAAGCCGTTGAGCACCTCGGTAGAGATATTCAGCGCAAGCATTGCCATGAGGACGACGTACATCAGGTTGATCATCTTCTGGCGAGGGGATATCTTTATTTTCTTGATTGCCATTCTTTCGGTTTTAATCTACGTTGGGCGTTGTGGCTCCTGGAGCCGCTGCACGCATGTTGACGGTCATCGCCTCAATCATGCGGGCATAGATCTGGTTGAGCTGATTGATCTGTTCGGCTAGCTTCCTACTTTGTTCGTTGATCTGATCGATGGTGCCTATCTGCTGGCTTGCGCCCTTAAGCTGCATCTCGTAGACCTTTGATATGCCGGTAAGCGTGCGGTTGAGGTTCTCCATCTCTTCGCTGTCGCGGGTCAGACGCTCGCTCTGCTCGCCTACCTTGGTAAGCATATCGGTTAGATTCTTGAGCGCATCGACGTATGAGGTCTGTGCTTCGACCATCTCGGGCGTCTGCTGCTGTGTCTGACCTAGGCTGCTACCTTGCTGGTTGATGATAGCTGCTGCCACTTGTTCTGCCGTAGGTGCAGCGATGTTAGCTGCGGGAGCTGCGGCCGCTTGTGCGCCAGTGGCTGCTGATCCGGTTGCCGCTACGCCAGCTTGTGGCTGATAAGAAGCGCCGTTGCTTGCAGGCTGACTTGCCACGGGACCATTTATAATAGGTGTGAAAGCAATCTGCGCATCATGATCGGATGATGCTTCAGATGTCTCAGCCTCTGAATCGGTTTCGCTTTGCTCCTCTTCTTCCTCGTCATAATAGTGTGTGGGGAGCTCCTTGCCATCATCGGTCTTGTCAAAGGGACGGTCAAAGGCTGACAGGAAGAACACAATCACCTCAGTACCCATACCGAGGAAGAGCATGATATTGGCTCCGGCAAGGTGGGTGAGCTTGAAGAGCGCACCGGCAATCACGACAGATGCACCCCAACTATATCCATAATTCAAGAACGTTTGCCCAGGAACGCTGTCCATCCATTTCTGCAAACGATAGATAATGTTATATTTGCTGTAGTTTGACATGACTATTTTCTCTTTTTACTTTTCTTTGTTTCTTTCGCTGCAACGCTCGAACTGCTTGCCAAACTGCGTACGCAGCGGAATCCGATGTAGCATCGTGGCTGGTTCTGATACTCCCATGTGCGCCATGCTGAGCGTATATAGCTCTCTGGATCTTTCCATGAGCCACCGCGAACGGCTTTCTTCTTGAGGCGGTAGGGGTCTTCGAGGGCAGCCTTGTAAGATAGTTCGGGGTTGAGATCGTTCATCGCATCCACACCGGCTTCGGTGTAAACGGTGTTGGTCCATTCGGCTACGTTACCCGCCATGTCGTATAGTCCGTTGCTATTGGCAGAGTAGATGCCCACCTTACTGGTGATGAGGTTACCGTCTTTGGTATAGTTTCCGCGGTCCGGCTTGAAGTTGGCATAGAAGCATCCGTTACCGCTCTTGACGTCAGTGTTGTCCCATGGGAACTCGTTTTGCTCTTTGCCACGTGCCGCATACTCCCATTCGGCCTCGGTAGGCAAACGATAACGCTGGATGTAACGAGCCTCACCGCCTAGTCCTTTGAGCAGATAGTCGGTGCGCCAAGCACAGAAAGCATTGGCTTGCTCCCATGTTACGCCCACAACGGGGTAGTCGTTATAGGTTGGGTTGCTATAATAGTTGCGGAGATAAGTCTCGTTATCCGAGTTGCGGAAGTCGTTAACCCAACACGTTGTGTCAGGATATACATTGACGATGTAGGTGTTAAGGAAGTCCCAAGGGCCACTCAAGGGGCGGTTGATGGTCTCGCGGTGGATGTTACCTTCGTCATCTACGTAGGCAGTATCTTTACTGATCATCACCACTTCGTCAGGGTTGACGGTCACATCGGTATTGAGGTTGCGCTCGTTGGGGTTGAGCCGATTGCGTCGTAGGGCAGCCGTCACATAGTCGTACACCTCATATTTATAGTTGAGCTGCTTGGCATCGAGAAGCTTTTCGCCTGTCACTGGATTGGTGGTGTATAGACTTTCGAAGGCGCGTAGCTCATCCTCATTGGGCTTACGAGGCAATCGCTTACTCCAGTTGAGGTGTGGCTTCACGGGGTCGCCGTTTTTATCCTCGGTTATCATGTATGTCTCGTCACCTCCATAGGAAGGATCTGCCAGTCGGGTACGTAGGATAGAGTCGCGCACCCAAGACACAAACTGCTTGTATTGTGAGTTGGTGATCTCGGTCTCGTCCATCCAAAAGCCGTCCACGCTGATGTCCTTAACGGGTGTTTCTTTACCCCAAAGGCTGTCTTGCTTGTCAATACCCATCTTGAGATAGCCTCTCTTGACAAGTACCATTCCGTAGGGTGCGGGTTCTTTGAATCCCTTTCCGCTTACGCCTACTACTTCTCCGCCTCTTCCGGAAGATGATGTCGCCTTTCCGCCGAAGCATCCCGTGAGGACGTTAAGGGCAAATACGCCAAGGCAACATGCCATTATATACTTTCTAATCTTCATATTCCTCAAATCTCCATTCGTTTGTTGGAATGTCATTATATCTGTTCTTTATAAGAATCTCACGCTCTTGTGTGAGTTTCGACCTTTCTTTTGCAGGTTCACATCCATCTGATACCTCACTATTAGTTCATGTGATCCGTCACCTAGGCTATTGCCTCCGGTGTACATCTCGTAGCTATAGCCGATGTTGATGCCGTGGAAGCTACCGCCAATATAGCCCGTCACCGAGTTGGTTGGGCTATAGGAAACACCTGCATACATCTGTTTCTTCTCATGTGTGTAGACCAATCGGCCTGTGATGTCGGCTCGATAGCCTCTTCCGTCATATCGTGCAAGAACGGATGTAGGTATAGTTATAAACGGATTTCTTAGTTTAATATTGTAACCTCCAGTCAAATAATATGTCCGATCGATCTTAAATTCATTGGTTTCGCCTAGTTTAACGGTGGGTGCAGTGAGGTGTTGGGCACTTGCACCGGCATACCAACGGCCGTGGGTGTAATAGATTCCCACGCCAAGATCAAGGGCGTTGCCGCTGATGGACGACTTGCTGAAGGCTGGGTCGGACGTGTCTTCGATGTCAAGCTTTGATCCATCGAAGGTCTCAAGGATCAGTCCGGGCTGCACACCCACAGCTACCATTCCGCCGAAGAGCGTGTGGCGGAAGGCGTATTGGCCTGCAATGCGCTGGTGTGTGAATAAACCAATCTTGTCGTTAAGGATCTGTGCGCCAACGCCATGAAGCTGTTTGGCAAAATAGACGGGCATATCCGCACCTATATAAAAGGTGTTGGGGTTGTGTTCGTAGCCCGCAAAATCGAGCGCATAGGCTCCGACAACATTCATTTTGTTGTCTTTACCTACTGAGGCGGGGTTGAAATAAGGTTCCATCGCCCAGTAATGGCTGAATGACACATCGTATTGAGCATGGGCAAAGGCACACGCTGTCAATAGGATACATGTTATGCAAAAACGTTTCAACACGTTTTCTTAACGATGATTGTTGCGTTTTATTGTATAATTCTTATTACAAATGTATTTTTACAATCATTCCTTGACTTGTTTCAATCATCTCCTTGTGAAACCAAAATCTTAGCTTTGTGAATATAGAAGTGGTATAACACCGCTATTCTTTACGCTTCTTCTCGCTAACATAGCTACCGATGATGATGATGAGTGTGACCATTTCGGCTGTTGGTATCGCCGTCCACAGACCTATGGTGCCCAATAATCGTGGAAGCGTCATAAACCCTAGGACGGCAAACACGATGCCGCGTAGCATGGTGTAGATCATAGCGCGTTTGGCCTTCGTGATGCTTTGGTAGTAGCCTACGAAGGCTACGTTGAGTGCAAAGAACAGTGAGCAGGTGGCAAACCAAGGTAGTCCGTTGATGGCCAACTGGTATGAAGGCTCTGATGGCTTGAGAAATGCGCTTACGATGAGATGATCTCCTAGGATAAGAGCTGACAATACGCCCACTCCGCAGAGCAAAGCCGCATAGAGCGATACCCTCAATGCACGAGCCACACGGACACTCTCGCCTGCACTATAGTTGTAGCTGATGATGGGTTGTGCCGATTGTGCCACGGCATTGTTGACCGAGAAGATAATGGGGAAGAGATAACAGACGATAGCAAAAGCCGCCACACCTTGTTCGTGCAGCATGGACATGAACATATAGTTGCCCGAAACCATCGTGATACTCATCGCTATCTCTGTGAGAAAGGTGGCTGATCCTACCTTCATCATATAGCCCGTGTTGCGCAAGGTGAGCACGATTGATGTCACGCTTGCCTTCAGATGATAAAACTTCAAGGTGCTAGAGAACCACACAAAGTAGGCTATACTCATCAGACCACCCACGATGCAGGCTATAGAAGTGGCAATAGCGGCTCCTTTTACCGCCATTCCCATTGGGAAGATGAAGAGCCAGTCAAGCGCAAGATTGACCACCGCACCTATTATCTGTATCCACATTGCATAGCGTGGCGAACCATCAAGCCTCACCATCATCATGCCCACGCACTGCCAAAGCAGAAACACGGTTCCAGGCAGAAGCCATAGCAAGTAATCGAGGGCGTACCTTTCCAACATGGCACTGCACCCTAGCGCATACACAACCGTTCGTGGCATGAACAGACAAAGCACCAACAATGCAGCGATGAGAACGAAACCCATACCAAAAGCTTGTGTGAGGACGATTCGGGCAGCCTTCTCATTGTTGTTAGCGAGGTGCATGCTAGCAATGACCGATGCACCGATGCCGAACATCAGACCTATACCAGTCACCATGGTCCAAATCGGTGCCACGATGTTTACGGCTGCAATGCCTTCAGCGCCCACGCCTCTACCCACGAGAATGCCGTCGATGATGGTTTGCGCTGACATGAATATCATTCCCACAAGGGTGGGAAAGAACATCTTTCGGAATAAAGGGCCAATCTTGCCCGAGCCGAAATCAATCTGGTCACGAGTGGTATCGATTCTCTTCTTCATCTCTATTTTTTTGGTGCAAAGGTACGACCTTCTTTGTGTTCAACCAAAAATAGAAGGTGAACCGCCCAAAATAGAATGTGAACCGCCCAAAATAGCCATTCAATAGCCTCATGTCAGCAATCAGCAGAAAACCTTTAGCGCGTCCTTTGCGCCCTTTGCGATGGGCTATACCCAACTGGTTAAGCATGGCTATAGAACCCCAATGACATATATTGTAGAAGATGATAAAAAGCAATATGGATAATCCGTCAGGGATTATCCATATTGCTTATAAACAGTTAGTTATAATTCAACTAGCTGAATAATGATCGTTTAATACTCGTCTTCGTTGAAAAGGAAGTCTTCTTTTGTGGGATAGTCGGGCCAAATGTCCTCGATGCTTTCATAGACATCACCCTCATCCTCTATTTCCTGCAGGTTTTCAAGTACTTCAAGAGGTGCTCCCGAACGAGTTGCATAGTCGATCAACTCTTCTTTAGTTGCAGGCCAGGGTGCATCCTCTAATTTTGAAGCTAATTCTAGTGTCCAATACATAAGCTAATTCTTTACGTTTCGAAATTTACTCGCAAAGATAATATATTTATTTTAATTCCCAACGTTTGGCAAATATTTTTTCGTTAGAAATACGTTTGTCCTTGGGATAGATTGATTTTCCTCCTTTTTCTGATGATAAAATGGGTCAAATAAGGCATCAGAAGTTGACCTTATAATCTTGCTTATAGCGTTTGGGATCAAAGAATACGAGCCCGCAGTAGTAGAGGTCAAAGGTGGTTCGTACAGCTTCCTCTGCTTTGATGTGTTGCCACTGCTCACGTATGGTCTTGTTGCGGTGTATGTGCTCAATGATCAGCAGGGAGTGGGCGTCCGCCTTGGGAGCAATCTGCATGGTGTGATGGTGGCACGTTGGCGATCCCTTGAGGATGGCGATGTCAAATGCTTCACCCACCATCGTCATCTCTTGAGGTGTTATCTCTGTGATGTCGGTCTCCTTTGCTCCTGCTTGTAGATAGGCATGAAGCCCCTGCCGAGCGCTATCTGCGTCCGGGGATGGTTCACCTATTATATATATAAGGTGTGGCTGCCTACTCTTGGCTATCCGGTAATAGAGCCGATAGAGTTTGCGCATGCGCTTGTTGAGCTTCGGGTGAAGGCTGCGAAGCTCCTCATAGGCTGGATAGGTGGTGTGGTTGTTGATCACCTGTCGGATCAGTCGGTATGCCCAAGGCGATTGCACTCCGAATCCTTGGCAGTATTTCCACCTTGTAAGCCATACGATGCCACGTTTGAGAGGATATAACACGATTGCAAATGTACAAATTATTAATCAAACAGCACACTTTCGGTCCAAAATTAATCAATTGTCGTGGCATCAAAGAAGGGCTGACAACGCTGAAGATGATCTTCGTTGGTTGTCAGCCCTTGCTGTTATTGTCAAGTTAAGCTATCTCGTGAGAGGATTAGAAGTCGATATCCACACCTACGCCAAAGACCTTGTTGGTACGTGTGAAGTCGTCCGTGTTGATGGCTTGCACCTCTTGTCCCGCAGCGCTATAGGTCTGTGTGTATTCTTTCTTAAAGTGTTCATAGTTGGTCCAGAAGTAAGCCACGTTCACTTTCACGTTCTTTGCCACGCGCACGGCAGCACCGAAGCCCACCGAATAACTGCTGGTGACAAATGACATGTCGTTGAGGAAGCTGCCATCGCCTAGTCCGTACTTGGTGCGCTGAACGCCTGCGCTGACCATTAGGTTCTTGGTGATGTCATATTCGGTACCAAGGGCATACTCTTGCGTGTTGGCCGAGAGCAACTTCTGCTTGTCTTTGTCCATGCGAGCGTCCTTGTCAAAGTAGTAGTGGTAGCTTGCCATCACACGCCATTGGGGTAGAACGTCATACTGTGCGCCTAGAGAGAAGATGCCCGGCTGGTCAGCTGGCGTGTTCACACCATCGGTAAAGAGGCCGGTATCGTCCACCTTGGTATCGTTCTCGATGTTGAAGTGGGTGGTAAACTCAAGACGAGCACCAAGGTTGAGCTTGCCAAAGCGATAGTCGACACCGATGATTGGGGTGATAGCCCATCCGCGTTGGGTACAGTCGAGCTCCTTGTCAGCCACCTGGTCACGTACACCTTCCATCGCCTGTGCGCCCGAACCTGCCAGTGCAGCGCCCTGTGTGAGCTTTTGTGAGGCAGCGCTATACTGCTCGGCAGCTGCGGTGTTACCAGCTAGCTGTGCCTGTTCTGCTAGCAAAGCGTATTGAGCGGCTTGCTCCTTGTAGGTGGTAGCTTGTGTAGCTAGCAACTCGGCTTTGGTGCCGAGGTAGTTGTATAGATTCTCGTTGGCACCAGCGATGTTGACCGTGATGTTCTTGATGCTACCCTTGTACTTGTTGTAGATATAATTGAAACGGAAACCGCCATATACGGCTAGGTGCTCGTTAAACTTATATGTAGCGCCAAACTGTGCACCGAATACATATTGCTGACCGTGGATGTAGCTCTCAACGGAGTAGCTCGGTTGGTCACTTCCTAGACCTAGATCCAGTCCGTATTTCTGCTGATAGGTGAGATTGGTCTGTTGAAGCATAGCGGGTAACAGCGCTATTTGGCGTTCGAACGAGCCCAATCCGCGGTTGAACGTACACTTGCCGCCACCGCCTACGAGTGCAAAACCAAACTGGAAGCCCCAGTTGTCATAGTTGAGCGCAGCCTGTACCGAGGGGATGATCGGTGCTGAAGCCTCACCCTTATATTCCTTTACGCCGTTAGCGTCGCCTCCGTTGAGGCTTAGTGGGTGATAGTAAGGTGTCTGTTGCCATTGCTCATCGGTGTAGGGCAATGACGCAGGTTTGAGAAGCGTCATCCCGCTGAGGATTGTTCTCGTTTGGAAAGCGCTTTGGTTGTTCAATGAGAGATGGAAACCCTTGGGCAAGAAAGCCACACCAGCAGGGTTGCTGTACACACCATCAATGGCAATCACGCCATCTCGGGCAAAGTTTCTGTTAAAAGCGATGTTCTGATTTGTGTTTGTTAGGATGCCACCAGCAAGGGTTGGCAATGTTGGGAGTAGCATCAACGCGATGCCTGCCAGTTTCTTTGTCTGCATTCGTATATAAATAAAAAACGGCTGCAAAGGTATAGATATTGTTCTATATTTCCAAATAATTCGTCTATTATCTATATCTCAGTCTTATCAAATGTCTACTTTCGTCCTTTGCTACCTATTTATATATATTGGCTTCGGAACGCATATTCACTCCCTTATTGCCTTTTTCAGTCCCGAAACACTCAATCAACCAAATGAGGCGCAGCAAGATTAAAAAGTAGGCGCAGCGAGATTAAAAGGTAGGCGAAGCAAGACTAAAAAATAGGCGAAGCGAGATTAAAAGGATGGCGCAGCAAGATTAAAAGATAGGCGTAGCGAGACTAAAAGATAGGCGAAGCAAGACTAAAAGATAGGCGCAGCGAGATTAAAAGATAGGCGAATAGGTTTTGGGAAGAAATGGAGGCGGTATAAGAAAGAAAATTAAATTAAAAATTGGAGAAAAATAAATTAAAAAAGGATCAAAAACAAATTGTTTTTGATCCCGATAGAGCTCGTATCAGTAGGTCAAAGCACCCCTTTGGCAGTGCAAAACCTATTCCGCCGGCTTGGCAGGAGCCTTGAGTTGCGGATACTGGATACGTGTATGGTAAATAGATTTGAGACGTTCGATGAGAATCTTCTTTGATGTCTGGATGTCACGGAAGGTGATAGGGCAGTCGTTAAAGAATCCGTCGCCCACCTGCGCGTCGATGAGTAGGTTGACAAGCCGACTGATAGACTCCTCCGTATATTCGTCCAGTGAGCGCGAAGCCGCCTCCACAGCGTCACACATCATGAGGATAGCCTGTTCACGTGTGAACGGATTAGGTCCAGGATAACGGAAGAGCGTAGGTGCAATGTCCTCGTTCGGGTGCTTGTTCTTATAGCTGATATAGAAGTATTTGGTTACGCCCATGCCGTGGTGTGTAGCGATGAAATCGCTGATCACGCGAGGCAGATTGTTCTCCTCGGCTAGCTTCAGACCCTCGTTGACATGATTGATGATGATAGAAGCACTCTGTAGGTCAGAGAGCGTGTCGTGTGGGTTGATGCCCGCTTGGTTTTCGGTGAAGAAGACAGGGTTCACCATCTTCCCGATGTCATGGTAGAGCGCTCCCGTACGTACCAGATGCGCTTTTGCTCCGATGCGATTGGCAATCTCCGCACCAAGGTTTCCCACCATGATTGAGTGCTGGAACGTGCCCGGTGCCTCCTCGCTGAGCTTGCGTAGGAGCGGATTGTTCGTGTTGGAGAGCTCAAAGAGCGTCACCGTAGAGGTGAAACCAAACATCTTCTCGATGATCAACATCAGCGGATAGGTGAACAACAGGAAGAAGCCGTTCATCGCAAAGTGGTAGTACATCGCCTTATCCAGCTTTGAGAAGTCGTCCGCCTGGATGAGCTGGAGCGCACAGTAGACCACCGCCGTGCCTAGCGTGACGAGGATAGCGGTAAGGAATATCTGGCTGCGCTTGGATAGCTCCTTGAGCGAATAGATGGCAATCAGGCCCGCAACGAGCTGCACGATGATAAACTCGTATTGATATTTCACCGCCACGGCGCAGATAAGCGTCATCGTGGCGTGTGCGATGAATGCCGTACGCGAGTCCATAAACATACGGACAAAGATTGCCGCCATAGCAAAGGGGATGATATATACGCTGAAGAGCGGGTGTTCCATCATCAGAGAGGTCAGCACAGGGAACAACACGATGAGCACATAAAGCATCGTGATAGCCCTAGGTTTCTCAAAATAGTCCTTCCGGAACAATGTGAGATAGATCGTAAAGAGCGTCACTAGCAGCAGCACATAGATCGTTTGCCCTACAAACGTGGAACGTATCTGCTCTTGTGTGGCATTCTGTTTAGCCATCGCCTCCTCATAAGAGTTGAGTACCCGCATCGTCTTCTCATTGACAATGTCACCCATCGTGATGATGCTCTGCCCCTTCAGCACCATACCACTAGCCTGGGTAATCATGCTTAGGTTGTCATTAAGCTCCATCTCGCTTCGCTCTTTGTCGTAGCTGAGGTTGGGTTCGATATACTCGTTGAGGTTGCACACTTGCAGTTTGGCACGCATCGGACCTAGATGCTCATCCATAAATAGGTGTTCATAGGCACCGATGGTAGAGTAGACGCTGTCTATGCTCGTGCTTTCGGCCTCTTTACCGTAAACCACACGGATGGTCTGGCTGGTGTCGCGTGTGAGCGAGTTGTACTGTGTGGAACCGATGATCCCCACGTCATAGAGCTCGTTGAGGCGGTCGGCCACCATCTTGACATACTCTTTGGGCATGCCAGGTATGCCATCCTTATAGTTGGAAAGGAAACGCTTGACCTGTGCTTCGCCCACCTGTTCTTGGTAGTTGAAATAGGGTTGGAACATCCGCGTCACAGAGTCGCGTTCCTGCTTGATAGCTTCGTCGGTCTTGAAGATAGGGAAGTCGAACTGCGCAATGAGTTGTCCGTAGCGCCAAGGCTGTCCTTCGGTGTAATGAAAAAACTTGTTCTCGGTGCGCGGAAGGAAGCTAACAATCACTATCACACTGATTAATACCAGCGCGATGCGCGTCATGATATGTTTCCAATTGATATTATTGGTGTTGCTGAATAGATTCATGAAAGCCGTGTTAACAAGTTGTTTACATGGCGAAAGTACTAAAAAAATATGGCACAGTCAAAATTTTATAGTACTTTTGCAGAAAAATCACCTAATTACTATATAGGAATATGGAAGAAAGAAAAGTGAGAGTGCGTTTCGCACCGAGCCCCACGGGAGCTTTACATATCGGTGGCGTGCGTACCGCCTTGTACAATTATCTCTTTGCCCGTCAGCATCATGGCGACTTGGTGTTCCGCATTGAGGATACCGACTCAACCCGTTTTGTGCCCGGCGCAGAACAGTATATCCTTGAATCGTTCAAGTGGTTGGGTATCACCTTTGATGAAGGCGTATCCTTTGGAGGCTCACATGGACCTTATCGCCAAAGCGAACGTCGTGACATCTATAAGAAATATGTCAACCAACTCCTTGATAATGGCAAAGCGTATGTAGCTTTTGATACACCCGAAGAGCTAGAAGCAAAGCGCAACGAGATCAAAAACTTCCAGTATGATGCCCATACCCGCATGCAGATGCGCAACTCTCTTACGCTGTCGGCTTCTGAGGTAGAACGCTTGATAGCCGAAGGTGAGCAGTATGTGGTGCGTTTCCTTATTGAGCCGGGTCAAGAGGTGCATGTCAACGATATGATTCGCGGTGACGTTCGTGTTAAGAGCGACATCCTAGATGATAAGGTGCTCTATAAGAGCCATGACGAATTGCCTACCTATCACTTGGCTAACATCGTGGACGATCACCTGATGGAGATCTCACATGTGATTAGAGGAGAGGAGTGGTTGCCTAGCGCACCTCTCCATGTGTTGCTCTATCGTGCCTTCGGATGGGAGGATACGATGCCTCGTTTTGCCCATCTGCCATTGCTGCTCAAGCCCGAAGGAAAGGGCAAACTGTCTAAGCGCGATGGTGATCGATTGGGTTTCCCAGTGTTCCCGCTCGAGTGGCATGATCCTAAAACGGGCGAGGTTAGCTCGGGATACCGCGAGAGTGGCTACTTCCCAGAGGCGGTAGTCAACTTCCTTGCGCTCTTAGGTTGGAACCCAGGAACGGAGCAAGAGCTCTTCACGCTAGACCAACTGGTGGAGGCTTTCGATATATCTAAGTGCTCAAAGGCTGGCGCTAAGTTCGACTATAAGAAGGGAATATGGTTCAATCATGAGTATATGCTCCAGAAAAACGATGATGAGGTGGCACGCCTCTTTGCCCCAATCGTGGCAAACAATGGCGTGGACGCAACCTTGGAGCAGGTCACACAGGTGGTGCATATGATGAAAGACCGTGTCAACTTTGTAGATGAGCTATGGCCATTGTGCTCGTTCTTCTTCATCGCTCCATCCGAGTATGATGCCAAGACGGTCAAGAAGCGTTGGAAAGAGTATTCGGCACAGCAGATGACGGAGCTTGCTGCGGTGCTTCAGGATATCACCGACTTCAGTATTGAAGGCCAGGAACCCGTTGTGATGCAGTGGGTTGCGGATAAGGAATATAAGCTTGGTGATGTGATGAACGCCTTCCGTCTCGCACTGGTAGGTATCGGTAAGGGCCCAGGTATGTTTGATATCTCTGCCTTCTTAGGCAAGGAAGAGACACTCAAGCGCCTACATCGCGCAGTGGAGGTGCTCAAGTAAGCCCCCACTATCGGTATGGCAAGTGCCAGCTAGAGCTATATATAGGAACAGAATAAGCAAATTCAGCATCATCATGTACAACATTATCATGTATATCATGCAGTTGGGCGTGTGCATCTATAGCCTTTTCAACGAGAAGGTACGTAAGATGTGGCGCGGCCAACGACGTGCTGTGTCAACGATTCGCAGTAAGATGGATCCCGACGCACGGTATATCTGGTTTCATGCAGCGTCACTTGGCGAGTTTGAACAAGGCCGTCCGCTCATCGAGGAGATACGCCAACGTTGGCCCGAATACAAGATTTTGCTGACTTTCTTCTCTCCTTCAGGTTACGAGGTGCGCAAGGATTATCCTGGCGCAGACATCGTTACCTATCTCCCTATCGACACCGTGAGCAATGCACGGCGCATCCTTCGTACCATTCGCCCAGTGATGGCGTTCTTCATCAAGTATGAGTTTTGGTACAATTATCTGCACATCCTCAAGAGCCGTAAGGTTCCCGTGTATAGCGTGAGCAGCATCTTCAGACCCGACCAGGTCTTCTTCCGCTCTTATGGAAAGCAGTATGGACGTGTGCTAAAGTGTTTCACGCGGTTCTTTGTTCAGAACGAAGAAAGCCGATCGTTGCTCTCTCAGATAGGCATTGATGCGGTTGATGTGGTAGGCGATACCCGTTTTGACCGCGTGTTGCAAATCAAGCAGGCCTCTAAACATCTGCCTTTGGTGGAACGTTTCGTACAGGATGCACCCCATGTGTTTGTCGCAGGGTCGTCATGGCCGCCTGATGAAGAGATCTTTACACGCTATTTCAATGAGCATACCCACTGGAAACTCATCATCGCACCGCACGTAATCAAGGATGAGCACCTACGTCAGATCATCGCAATGATACCTCAGAAGAAGGTGGTACGCTACACACAAGCTACCGAAGAGAGCGTTGCTGATGCCGATGTGCTGATTATTGACTGCTTCGGACTGCTTTCGTCTATCTACCAATATGGTGAGGTGGCGTACGTAGGAGGCGGTTTTGGTGTGGGTATCCATAATGTTCTCGAGGCTGCCGTGTGGAATATGCCTGTCATCTTCGGCCCTAACAACCTGCATTTCCAGGAAGCACAAGGACTAAAAGCTGTTAAGGGCGGATTTCAAATAGATGATTTTGAGGGTTTTGAGAGCCTTATGAATCGCTTTGAAAGCGATAAAGCATATCTCCAAACCAGTGCTGAGGCTGCGGGATCTTACGTCAGCAAGCAATCGGGTGCTACTCGCAAGGTCATCGATAGCGTGGCGGATAAGCTCTGATCACGCTGCACCGAAGTTAGGCAATCGCTGCAATCGCAATACAATAGACACCCTTTTCAACAACTGAGACACGATTAGAATGAAATACCAAATAACCTGTGACAACTGCGGAACGCAGTTCTTAATCGAAGCCGAAGGTGGGCAGACTGTGGAATGTCGCTGCCCTAAATGCTGCGGACTGATGCAAATAACCCTTCCTGATGTGTCTAAAGGTGAGCATTATCAACCTTCTCAACAGCCAAGGGTGCCTCATTACAATGCTTCGGGCGCACCATCTCACGATGAAAGCAACGCAGCTAGCCGCTCTAACGAGAAGACGTGGTTGTGGATTGCTATCTGCGTGCTAGTGGTGGTGATTGTTTGCGTGATAGGTTTCGCCATGCACAAGACCGCTGCGCCGCTCCCTGAGGATTCGCAACCAATCACTGTGGACACCATTCCGTATGAACAACCCGTGATTAACCAACCCCAAGAACAGGTGGATACTATCGTGGAGCAACCTCAAGTAGAAGAACAAGAGGAGGAAGAACCCCTCGAGGACGAATCGTTCCCAAGCGACGAGGAAGTTGATCCCACCACTCCTACACCGGAGCAGGTTGATCCCAATGCGTCCGCGCAGCCTTCAACAGCACCTCAATCGCCTTCTGCTACCGCATCTTCTACCCCCGCACAACCATCAGCGACCTCTCCTAGCACATCTAGCACGCATCCGACGGGTTCGGGTAATGGCCATACGGGCTCTTCTAGTAATCGTTTGGGATCTTCAAGCAGTCGTTCGGGATCCACTAACAGTCACACCAACACGGCCAATCCTTAACGATGACAGATCGAGTGGGGTAGCATGGCAATCACAAAAAGAGGCTCTAAGCCTACAAATATAAGAATAGTGTAATTTAATCTAAAGTAAAAAGAAATGAAAAAATGGATTTACAGCGTAGCAGTGGCTTTGGTAGCGGCTCTCGCTTTTACCGCTTGTGGCGATGACAATGACGAAGTGGTGTCGGTGAATATGCTCGATGAGAGTGTGGTATCGGGCGACTGGAAAGTGACAACGATCGATACCATCATCGTAGACCAAAACAACAAGCAACGCACCGTGGCTACGGTGTCTCCCAATGATGTGACCATACGCTTCGGTGGTGGCTCGTTCAAGGCTTGGAACAGCGACAAGACCCTTGCAGAGGGTTCTTACCAGTTTCCCTCAACCAACTTGAAGTATTGCATGTATGTGACCCATGCCGGTGTGATCGATACGCTCAACTACCTCAAAGCCGAAGGAAACACGCTCCGTTTGCAGCGCCGCCCCTCTGCTTCATCGGTCCGAATCAACTATACTTTCAACAAGTAAGCACCCCCTTCTGTCACCTAATAGATGGTTGTAGATTCGTCCCCAGCCCTTATAATATATAAGGTGACAACGCCATTGAGCACTTGGTGGGCAACCGAAGAGACGAAAACGAAACATTTCTAAACATATTTTTATCTATGGACAACGAAATATTGAAAGCTATCCGCGAACGTCGTAGCTACCGCAAGTATCAAGATCGACAGATCACGGACGAAGAGTTGCAAGCCGTTCTAGAAGCTGGCACATGGGCAGCGACCGCTAATGGCAAGCAAGATCCGTGGATTGTGGCTGTACAGAACGCCGAACTGCTCGCTCAACTCGTTAAGATGAACGCCGAAGTGATGGGCGTAAGCAGCAATCCTTACTATGGTGCGCCTACCATCGTGCTCGTTTTTGCTAGTAAAGACAATGCCAACAATTTCCGAGATGGCTCGTTGGTGCTTGGCAACATGATGCTTGCAGCACATAGCATAGGCCTCGGTTCATGCTGGATCAACCGCGAAGACGCAATGTTCGAAACCGAAGCAGGCAAGCAAATCATCCAAAAGCTTGGTTTGCCAGAGAACGTTGTAGGCATCGGAGCGCTGTCTTTGGGTTATCCCGAAGGCGAGGCGAAGGTCAAACCACGCAAAGCTGATTACTATAGAGTGGTGAAATAACCACCCAGTGAACCTCTAATACGAAAGGTCACCGGCAGCATCACATAGTGTTGTCGGTGACCTTTCTGCGTCTACCCTTATTCGCGGCTTTGCCCTCTCATCCCGCTAAACCACCAAAGTTGCTGGTGTGAAACTATAAAAAAAGCCACGTTATTATTTTATTTTTCGTAATTTAGTAACTCAAAAAGTAATAATAACTGAATAAATATTTTATAATTACAATATAATTCGTATTTTTGCAAGCATCAAAATTGTTATCATTAAAATCTAACAAAATATTTATGAAGAATCTTCTACTCTTAGCTGTTATGGGAACAATGGCTGTGTCAGGACTTCAAGCACAGACTTTGGATACAGCGAACCGACTCTCCAACATTTCAAAAACTCGTCTTCAAGCATCTCTTAAACCCTCCGCAAAGGTTGCACAAGCAAGAGCAGCAGCGAAGAAGAGCGCTTACTATGCTCGCCCAGCAGGTGCTTTGTTCTGGAATAGCGATAAAATTGGTCAGATGTATGGCTTCTCTTGCATGTATGTACCTGCTGACAAGGATGTCGTATTTGCTAAGACTGCACCCAGTGGTGCCGATTTGTTTTGGCATCAGAACGTCTATGACTGGTATGACGAGGTGACTAGCACCGATAGAACCGGCCAGAGTAGTGACAACTTCTATACCGACGAGGATGGCAACTTCCATCTAAAGGTTGGTATGAACTATACCGATGCCATTCCAACACTCGTTTGTGGCACCGACTCCTTTACCCTTTCTGAGGAGAATCCTTACTTCGCTATACGCACAGATGAGAATCCTTATGCGCAGCTCTTCTATTATCCACGTATGTATAGCGGCTTGAACAAAGCCAATCAGGTGATGCAACCCCTCGCCTTTACGGACGATCACGTAAGCAGTGTCTACTTTGGTGCAATGGACAATGGCTATGTTTATGGCTCAGGAACAGTGAAAGTGGATGGCGTAACCTATACCGGCACAGGTGTGTATCAAGTGTTTGAACAACCCATGCAGGCCCTTTGGGTAGAGGATGTGTTCCTCAATGGTGTGTCTGCAGCTGCTGGTGTGACTAGAGGTGACTCGCTAAAGATGTATATTACCAATGTAGTGACCGATGCTTCAGGCAACCAAGTACCTGGCGAAGAGGTTATCGCAGAACTCACCGCAAAGCGTGCGGATGCCTACGGACTAGGCGCGGTAACGCTAGACGACGGTAACACCGGCAACGCATTGTCTCTTACCTTCCATCCTGTAGCTCCTTCTACAGCTGTAAAGGGCTTCTTGATTGACAAACCATTTGCCGTTAAGGTAACAGGGTTTGACCATACAGGTGTCGACTTTGGTGTTGCCGTAAGCGATATGCCTTACTATTACAACACCCTTCCTACCGCAAAGGGAATCTTTACCGATGCTTCGGGTAAGACAATTGCCGCTGATATCTACTCAGATAACAACATCGCATTGCAAGTAACCTTCACTTCTAAGTATGATTACTGCAACGGATACGAGAACCTCGCTACCGTACAGCTCTCTAACGATGGCAATTCTTGCAGCAACTACGCTACCGACGACTTCAATGGCGCAGTGGTTTTGACCAATGGCGATTGGACTGATGCTGATGGCAATGACAACTACACCATCACCGGCATGCCTTCTTGGGTAACCAAGGTGACCGTAGACCAAACCACACTAGCCGACTATGGCTTGCTGCTTATATATGTAAAAGGTGAAGCTCTGCCCGAAGGTGTAAGCGGACGCCAGTGCACTCTCAACCTCGTAGGTAAGGGATACACCTCAACCAATCCTATCGTTGTGCTTCAAGGTGACGCTGTTCCTGATGCCATTGACGCTGTTAAGGTAGCTCCTAAGGCAGCTGACGGTAAGCTATACAACGTAGCTGGTCAGCGCGTAGATGCAAGCTATAAGGGTATCGTGATCCAGAATGGAAAGAAATACCTCAACAAGTAAAACACCGAACATATTCATTCTTAATACAATAACAATATGAGAAACAGATTTAATCAATTTTGGCTCTCTCTTGTAGCAGCGGCAGCGCTCGTTCCATCGGCTGCTTTTGCACAGGAAGCGTCAACAGCTGAGCCTGTTACCCTGCCTTACACAGAAAAGTGGGAAACCGCTGAAGCTGACATCAAGGCCAAGCTTTGGACAGTCTTTGATGCTAATGAGGACGGCAAAACATGGGTTGGCGATGGTAGCTTGTGCTACTATAACGGTTTAGGCGCATTGGAAGCAGCTGACGACTGGTTGGTTTCGCCCCCATTGGTGCTCGAAGCTGGCAAGACGTACACCGTGGAAACTGCAGCTGGTTACGCTAATGGTGGCGTGCAACTCCTTTCCATGTCGTTCGGAACAAGTGATGATCCAAGAGATTATAACGAGTTTGTTCCCGCTACAACGGTAGATAAGCAGTATGGCTATGGTTCACTTACACCCGTAGCAGGAACCTTCACCGTTACTGAGAGTGGCAACTATCGCGTAGGTCTTCACGCCGTTAGTAAGGGCGCAGGTATGTTGGCCTTGGCTTATGTTAAGTTTTATGAGACCGCTACCATCCCTGTTTCACCTGCTAAGGTATCTAACCTGAAGGTAGAGGTAGGTGCTTATGGTGCTGTGAGCTCAAAGGTTTCGTTCACCACACCTACTACCAATGCCAACGGAGCGGCTATCAGCAGCCTTACCAAGGTGCAGATTTATCGTGATGATGCTCCCGATGCTACATATACAATAACCAATCCTACCGTTGGCACCGACTACGAATGGAACGATACCGGTATCACCGAGGGTCTCCATAAGTATGCCGTTGTAGCAGTAGACGCAAACGGACGAAGCGCCGAAGCACGTGATACCGTGTACGTAGGTGTGGATCAACCCGCTACTCCTACTAACGTTCGCGTGATAGATAACCTTGATGGTACAGCCACAATGACCTGGGATCCTATCACCGAAGTGGGTGCGCATGGTGGATATGTTAACACCGCTGGTGCTACATACACCGTTAACCGCCTCTATTACGGAAACCTTTGGGAGGTTACTGATGGTACAAACATCTCAGGAACAAGCCTCGTTATCACTGGTCTTTCACAGACCGGAGCACAGAATGGTGAGCAATACGTAGTGACAGCTAATACCAACAACGCTGTCGACTCACTTGCTACAAGTGCTTATGGTCGTGCCGAAGCATACGTTTATGGCGCTCCTTACGAGATGCCTTACTATGAATCATTCCCAGGTGCAACTCCTCAGCAAGGTCCTTGGTACCTCAACGCAGCTGAGAACTCACGCTTTGCGCTAGGTCAGGACTCACAGGACGATGATGGCGGTTGCGTTTATCTCAACCTCAAGAGCTCTGGAGACAAGGGTAGTATCAAAGGTCCTAAGGTAACAGTGAAGGGTTCTGCTAATCCTAAACTTACTTACTACTACTATGCTATGCCTCATGAAGACTCACAGGTGTACATCTATCTTGATCCTAACGGACAGGGTGAGGAAGAGCTTGTTAGCTTCGTGGATATGAACGACTACGATGGTGAGGCTGGTTGGAAGCTCGTTTCAGTAGACCTCAAGGACTATATGAACTGCGAATACTTCCGTCCACGCATCGCAGCTAAGAGCGATGTAGCTACTGTTAAGGTTGACAACCTCCGCATCTATGACGCTGTCGACTTCAACATCGAGGCTACCATCTCTGCTCCTACATTGATTCAGAAGGGTCAAAGCGCTGAAATCAAGGTTCACGTAAGCAACCTTGGTGAAGACTCAGCTGACGATTACACCGTGGATCTCTATGTTAATGGCAACAAGGTACAATCTCAGGTAGGTGTCAATCTTGATCCTACTGATACCCACGATTACTACTTTACCTATGTGCCTTCACTCTCAGACAAGTCATTTACCGTATATGCTAAGGCTGAATGGGATGTTGATGAGGCTCCAGCTAACAACGTAACCGAAACCAAGACCGTTACCGTTTCAGGCTCTGACTATCCTGCAGTGCAGAACCTCACCGCTGTAATGAATGGTGACCACGCTACATTGAATTGGGATGCTTACAACACCGAAGGTCAGAAGATGACTGAAGGCTTCGAAGCATACGACTCTTTCACCATCGACAACTTTGGTCTTTGGTCAGTATATGACGAAGACGAATGCGCTACCTACACCTTCAGCGGTCTCTCTTATCCTAACATGGGCGAGCCAAAGGCTTACACCATCTTCAACTGTGACGCTGTAACAGGCGATATGAGTGATGAGCTTTGGGAAACATTCCGTTCATTGTATGGTGCACATAACGGCAAACAGTGGGCTGCAAGTATCGGTACACGTGCTGACCAGAGCCGTGGTACTCTCGACTGGTTGATCTCTCCATTGCTCTCAGGTAAGGCACAGACCATTACTTTCTGGACATTTGCACCAGATGATGACGGTGTTTACTGCCCAGATGAAAACTTCGAGGTTTACTATTCTACCACCGACACTGACATTGATAGCTTCGAACCACTTCAGAAGGGTATCGCTAATGCTACATGGCAGCAGACATCAGTAGCTCTTCCCGAAGGAACTAAGTACTTCGCAATCTACCACACCGATGCAACAACTCTCGAAACCAGTTGGCTCGGCGTAGACGATGTAACCTTCGTATTGGGTAAATATGATGTCAAAGGTTATAAGATCTTCCGTGACGGACAGTATCTCACCACCGTAGATGGCAACACCACTACATGGGATGATAACGATCTCGACTACCATGTTTACAATGTTGTAGCTATTTTGGACAACGCTGAGAGTGCTCCATCTAACGATGCTAACACTGATCCAGCAGGTATCAGCTCCGTATCAGGTAACAACCTCGCTTCAGCAGTAGGTGTTAAGGGTGCTGTTAATGTTTACGGCGCAGCTGGCCACTACGTTCAGATCTACAATGCAGCAGGCGCTTGCGTCTTCGCAGGCACTGTAAAGGACAACGCACGCATCGCTGCTCAGAGCGGTCTCTACATCGTTAAGGTAGGCGCTCGCACCGTAAAGGTTGTTGTAAAGTAATCTATTAGTCGGCTAGACCGGCTCACTCCAATCATAAAGGGGTTCTTGTGTCGCAAGATGCAAGAACCCCTTTTACTTTACTATTGTAGGAAAATAGTAACAGAATCGAACTCAAATCAATCCAATTATTTGTATATCGCACAAAAACGTCGTACATTTGCACTGAACCAATCACACGTTTCACACCATACACAACAGATAGATGAGCAGAACCGACTTTCGTTTTGAGGTATGCGCCAATGGCGTAGAGAGCTGTTTGGCTGCCCAACAGGGTGGCGCTGACCGCGTAGAGCTATGTGCCGGCATACCCGAAGGCGGCACCACACCATCCATAGGAGAGATCCAGGTGGCTCGTCGCTATCTCACACAGACCCATCTGCACGTCATCATCCGTCCCCGTGGAGGCGACTTCCTCTACACCCCGATGGAGCTAGAACGTATGGTAGCCGACATTGATGCGGCTCGAGAGGCAGGCGTTGATGGCGTGGTGTTCGGTTGTTTGCAGAGCGATGGCACGCTCGATATGGCTGCCAATCGCCTCTTGATGGAACATGCCAAGGGGCTCAGCGTGACGTTTCATCGTGCCTTTGATCGATGTGCCCACCCCACGGAAGCCCTCGAGCAGCTCATCGACCTCGGTGTAGACCGCGTGCTCACCTCAGGTCAGCAACCACAAGCACTCCAAGGCGCACCTTTGCTACGCCAGCTACATGAGCAAGCAGCTGGACGCATCATCATTCTTGCCGGTTGTGGTGTCAACGAGGACAACATCCGCTTGCTGCATGGGCTCACCGGTATCACCGAATATCATTTCTCGGCACGTGAGATGTTCATGAGCAAGATGCAATATACCAACCCCGAAGTGTTCATGGGTGACCCCAATGCTGATGAAGATTGCCTTCTCTACACCACAGAGAAGCGCGTTCGCGAAACCATCGCCCAACTTTTATAACCTCACCGCGCTGCTATCATCACCCCAAAGCGCAGCTTTTATCATCCCAAACCGCCCCTTTGGGCATCAAAAATAATTTATTTATTAGGAAAAATCAATTTAATTTTAAAAGAAAAATAATTTAAAAATCGATTCCAACCCAATCGTTTCATCCTTAAAAACGTACTTGAAAATATGAGAAAACAACTACTTTCATTAGCAGCATTGCTCACCTCGCTAACCGCTTTTGCCCAAGCTGGTGCTTCAGCCGACTATGATCTCGGATTCACCAGTGCCACTATCGCCCCCGCCCCCGCTACCAGTGCCACCGCTTGCAGAGCTACACTCAATGTGCACAACTATGGTACATCTGACGTGACGGGCTTCGAAGTGACCCTTTCAGCCGAAGGCGTCAGTCCACAGGCTTTCCATGTGGCGTTGCCCGTAGCTTCAGGCGCTGACACCACCGCCGAGGTGCTCTTCGATCCAGGTGTGTCTACCACCGCCGAGACGGCTTGGACATGTCGCTTGACCGACCTAGATGATGGACAGGATGGCAATGCTGACAACAATGAAGTGACCCCCGCATATACCTTCCTACACCGTGTGTTGCTTGAAGAGTTTACCACTGAGAACTGCTCCGCCTGTCCAGATGGTGCTGCTATCATCCATCAGCTCAATGAGCAACCTCAATATAAGGAGACCCTCATCACCCTTTGCCACCACATCGGATATGGCACTGACTGGCTCACTCTTAGCACAGACGAAGACTTAGACTTCCTTTATAATGAGAATAACATGATCTATGCACCTGCTATGTGTATCGATCGTCAACCATTGTTCACCGGAACATATAGCGGTTATGCCACTTGTGTGAGCAGCATCAAGAGCTTTGACGTCATGAAGACGTGGATCAACTATGTTCAGCGTGTAGAGGCTACAGCCTTGATGGATCTCAAGGTTGAGCTCAGTGATGATGGTACGCAGGTCACTGTCACTGCAGGTGGCGTGTGCAACGATAGCTACGAGGAAGGCAAACCACGTTGCCAGATCTACCTTGTTGAGAATAACATCGACGCACATAACCAACAGGGCACTAGAGAACCTTTCGTTCACCAACACGTAGCGCGTGCTAGCCTTGGCACATGGGGCGAAACATTCCGCTGGCGTAAGAAGCGTTTCACCACCACACACACCTTTACCCTTGATAGCTCATGGAACAAGGACAACATGGAAGTGATAGCTTTCCTATGCAACTATGATGGTTCTAACCCAGCCAACTGTGCCGTTGACAACACCGTGCGTGTGCCATTGATTGCAGCGCCTAGCTATATCACCACCGCCATCCACAACGTCACCTCTAAGGCCGACACCCGTGAGGTGGCACGCTATGACGCTATGGGTAACCGTGTGGATACCAGCGCACGCGGATTGGTCATCGTCAAGTATGCCGATGGTAGCGCTAAGAAGCTCTATGTGAAGTAAATCAAGGTCAAACATCTATCTATAAAGAAGACCATTAGTGGGTTTCATATGCCCGCTGATGGTCTTTTGGCGTATGATAGAGACCAAGGAGAGACGTTTTTGCCAGTCAATCGTGTTCAGTTTCAACCAAAAATGGTTAACTTTGCATCTAACATAAATCTCTATCAACACTACTATCTCTATGTTTACAACGTCCTTATGCCCATCAAGCAGCTGCTTGCGTCGCTTGATAAGTCATTTAGGTTGCCTTATATTTGTTTTGCTCGCAACCCCCCTGAGCCTCTTTGCTCAGTCGCCTATGGCAGGAAGCATCAATCGTATGCGCATCCTCACGATGCGAGATGAGTTTCAGACCCATCCCGCAAGCCACTGTCGCGAGGTGAGGCAAGCCGTCAAACCATATATCGAAGCTGTCAATAAGGTGCTGGCAGATACCGCCCTGTACAACAAGAAGCGTGACAAGCTCATCCAGAGCTTACAACAGAAGATAGACCAAGCCCATGACATACAGCAAAAGTATGTGATAGGTAAGCAGCTCTATGCGCAATATCTCAACCTCAACTTTGAGAAAGCCTACATCATGGCACGCCAATGTGAGCAATGGGCGCGTCAGATGGATAGCCAAAGCGAGATAGTGGAGGCACAGGTGCTGCAGGCACAGGCTTTTGCCAATAGCGGTTTCTTCCGTGAAGGAGCTGAGACCCTTAGCAAGCTTCACGTTGAGGGATGCACCAAGGAGGTACAGATAGCTTATGTGATGACGATGTTCAACCTCGAGTTTGAGAACGGATTCTACATGCCCTATGGTTGTTTGCCCCACAATGTCTACCTTGAACGCATGCAGCAGTGCTACGCTAAGATGCAGCAACTGGTGTCGGCCGACTCTTATATCCTTGATGATATGCGGGTGAAGATGAGCTTTCATCAGACCAAATATAAGGATGCGGTGGCTCAAAGCAAGATTCTCCTAGCTAAGCTCACACCCCAATCGCCTTACTATGCATACGCTTTGGGCAACTTGGGGTACAACTATATGGGCATGGGCCAATACGTTGAGGCTGCACGATGTGTCAGTCAGTCGGCCGAGATAGACATCAAAGCTGGCTCGCTGACCTATCCAGCTATGCGCAAGATGGCCGAACTGGCGTTTATCGTGGGTGATGTGCCCAACTCATATCATATGATCAATGTGGCGATGCGCAACGCAGAGGTCAACCATTCGCGCTACCGCTATGCCGAGATAGCTGCCAGCTATCCTAAGATAGATAAGGATATGTACGCCTATACGCAGCGTCAGACCACCTGGTTGACCATCGCCCTTGTGGTGCTCTTGGTGGTAACGGTGCTTCTTGTGGTTATCTTGGTGGTGATGATAAGGCAGCGCAGGATGCTACATCGGCAGAAATCGCTTATCGAGACACAGATGAACAAGCTCTCTGAAAAGAGCCGACAGATAGAGACCATCAATCGTGAGCTGCTCGAGGCGGGCCATATCAAAGAGGTAGTGCTGGGCCAACTCATCGTGGGCAGCGCCAATCACCAGGCTGCTATCATGAAGCTACGCAAGGAAGTGTTGCGTCGTCTGACCATCAAGGACTATGAAGGACTACGCACGGTGTTCGATGCGCAGCGTGGTGAAGCCTTTGATACCTTCTATCAGTTGGACCAAATCCTCTTGATGCTCTTCCCGCAGTTTGCCGAAAAGTTTAACGAGCTCCTCCGCCCCGAGTGTCGTCTGACCCTCAAAAACGGCGAACGACTCACCACCGAGATGCGTATCTTTGCCTTGATCAGGCTAGGCATCACGAAGAACGACGACCTGGCGCAGTCGCTTAGCTACTCGGTCAACACCATCAAGAGCTACAAGACGCGTGTGATAGCTGCTTCGCTCTATGACAAAGACGAGTTTTATCGTCGTCTGAACGAGGATGTAGTAGCTTTGGAATAATATCGAAGTATATTAGGAAGGATAACGCTAAAACTTAAACCATTGGCTTTTAGCCATATAGCAGATAGATAAAGTCTATATACCGTATATTTTTTGGGAAAGCGTTGCAGGCTGCGTAATTTTGCCATCGTAAGCCGAAAAGCAACTAATCAACTTTCAAATAACTAAAACCTATACGATTATGAGAAAACGACTTTATCTCATCTCTTCTTTGTTATTGGCGTTTGCCTGTGCACATGCCAATGTCAATCATCCCGAAAACAGCCTTGCTGAGGATACGACCAAGACCTCGGGCAGTGACCATGGTGTGATGCTCAACGCTAAGGACGCCACCGAGCCCCGTCAGGTAGAGATCGGTCTGCCGATGAGCTATACCGCAGTGTCAGTGGATGGCTTACCCGCCGTCTACTATTATTGGCCCAACACCACCAGCAATCACTGGCGCGGAGAACAGCTTCTAGCCAAGCAAGGACTGCAAAACATCTCTACCACCGCTATCCGCTTTGGCGAAATAGGTTATGGTGTCGACTCGTACATGGAGCGCGGAGGCGAGCAGTTTAAGGGAAAACTCAAGTATCAGACTAACACCTATGGTGCGCAAAACTTTGATCTCAACGTTTCGGGTAAGTTGGCACACAAGACCTATTACACCTTGAGTGCATACCAAAACTTTGACCCAGGTAGTTTTGACCTCAAATTCACCAACTATATCGACCGTGCCCAGTTTTATACAGCTGGTATCACCCATCTGTTCAATCAAGACAAAGGTCGTTTCAGTGTGTTCTATAAGTATAATGTGACCCACCCACTGACCACTTCAGCCAACTATGCACCCTTTACCTATGACGGAGATGGCAAGGTGAGCGAGGTTGCCGGCTTCCGCATGGGACGTGATAGCTACCTGCCCGTGGATGGCATGATGCAGTATCGCGATGTCAAGACAGGCGAGCTAGTTACCAACAACCTTTATGACATTGTGAAAGCCAAGACCCATGAGGCTACCGCGTTGCTCGATTATGATTTTAACTCAACGCTCTCCCTGGCCCTCAAAGCCAAGGTGTCTACCTCGACTGGCCACGGCGCTGACCAGCTCACCATGGGATTCTATGAAGATGCTGACGCTACCTATGCCGATACGGGCGAGAAGTATCACGGAAACATCCAGCGTCGTCTGGCACAGATCAACGCTTTCACCGTCACTGACGCTATGTTCATCGCTGAGATGACCAAGAAGACCGATGCACACAAGTGGGTGTTCGGTCTGAATGAACTCTATTCGTACATCGATTATGCTCGTAGCACCACGCAGTATTACCATGAGGTGGCACCCAATCCACGTAAGCTGATCTATAACGGTCAGGAATATGCCAACCTGAACGGCTCTACTGAGTATGACAACGGTACAGAAAACAAGCTCGCCGCTTATGTTAGCGACACCTGGAAGGTTAGCCCCAACTTCCGTATGAACTATGGTTTGCGCCTTGAGATGTTCAATCTTGGTGTCGACTATATCCCCTGCTCACGCTTCAGCAACTTCTATCTCGGTGCCAAATACCAGGATGCAGACGGCAACACACAGACCGTAGCCACCACACATCATAGCAAGACCGGTCTCAACTATGCTGTCTCAGTGGCTCCTACGTATAACATCACACACAACTTTGGTCTTACAGGTGAGATCAACTTCCTACAACAGTATCGCCATCTCGAAGCTTACTCAGGTACCACGTTGCCTTATTATGACCATCGTCCATTTGTCTTGGGTCGCCTCGGTGTGTTCTACAATAGCGACTTTGTGAACGTAGTATCCGCTTTCACCTATGCTCGTCGTACTAACGACTATAGCCGACTCACCGTGATGAGCGATAATCCTAACGAAGATCCCGTGATGGTGGGTGCGTCAAGTGGTATTCAGACCATGGGTTGGACCACCGATGCCATGTTTACGCCGTTCAAGGGCTTCAAGTTTCACGCCATGTTCACATACCAAAACCCCAAATACACGGGTTATAAGTTTACCGCATTCAACAAGGAATACGACTTCAGCAGCAAGACGGTGACCAAACAGTCGAAGGTTATCATCGAGCTTGACCCCAGCTACACCTATGATCGCTTCAACGTCTGGGCTTCCTTCCGCTATTATAGCAAGCAGTATGCTAACGTGGGCAACTCCGTTTACTTCCAAGGACGCTGGGAAACCTTTGCCGGAGCAAGCTATAAGGTTAACAAGTATCTCACGTTCAATGTCAACGTGGTCAACTTCCTCAACCAGACCGGAGCTCAAGGCACCATCCCTGGATCAGAGCTTATCACCGACGGATCACGCTATGCCGGATCACTCATGGCCGGAAACTATATCCGTCCGTTCACCGTGGAGATAGGTGCAAAGATCAATTTCTAACCCAATCCTCCTCAATAATCACTTAGATGACAAATCAATCTAAATCAATACATCACATTCAATCTATCAAACGACTTATGAAAAAATATCTTTTCAGCCTGTTGGTACTCTTTGCAGCATTGAGTGCCAATGCACAACAAAACATTTCGTTCCGTGAAGGTAAGCTCGTCTCACCTCAAGTCAACGCTGACCACTCAGTGACCTTCCGTCTGCAAGCTCCCAAAGCTAAGACCGTAAAGGTGCTGGCCGACTGGGAACAGAACGGTGGCGTAGGCACAATGACCAAAGGTAAAGATGGCGTATGGACCTATACCACACCCCAACTCACCTCAGAGATGTACACCTACCGCTTTGATGTGGACGGCGTGGTAAGCGTTGATCCCGTCAATCCATTCACACGCCGTGACGTAGGCAATGTGTTCAGCATCTTCTACGTAGGTGACGGTTGTGCTGACGAATACCAGGTACATAAGGTTGCCCATGGACAGGTGCGCACCGTGTGGTATCATTCTAACACCGTTGGCGAGGATCGCCGCATGAACGTCTATCTGCCCGCTTCTTATGGCAAGACTGATGAGAAGTATCCGGTGTTCTATCTGCTTCATGGTAGCGGTGGTGATGAGAACGCTTGGCTTGAGCTAGGTAACATCGCACGCATCATGGATAACCTCATCGCTGAAGGAAAGTGTAAGCCAATGATCGTGGTTATGCCTAATGGCAACTTTGGTAAAGCCGCTGCCGCAGGTGAGACATACGAGAATCTCGATTACAAACCTGTGATGACCAACTTCCTTTCACACTATAAGGACGGTCTATATGAGACCGCTTTCACTGAGATTGTCAACTATGTAGATGCTACATACAACACCATCGCTGACAAAGAGCACCGCGCCATCGCTGGACTCTCTATGGGCGGACTACACACTTTGATGATTTCGGCCAACTATCCAGACCTCTTCAACTATGTAGGTCTTTACTCAGCAGGAGTGGATTTCACCCAGATCAAGATGGAAGAGATACCCGCTTATGCCAATCTAGACGCTAAACTTGCCGCTCAAGCTAAGAAAGGTGTGAAGCTTTACTGGATTGCTTGCGGTAACGCTGACCGTCTGATGTCACACAACAAGCTCTTGATGGATCGCATGGATAAGGCCGGACTCAAGTATACCTTCCACGAAAGCAGTCGTGGTCACCTATGGAGCAACTGGCGTCAGTACTCCTTGCAGTTTATCCCACAGCTCTTCAAGTAATATAATAGGTAGTTAGTTGTAAATAGATTCCAGGACGATGATTTTGAGATTTAGGCTTAAAATCGTCGTCCTTTTCGCTTGATTGAAAACGAAAATATCTATCTTTGTCACGTCAAACGATTATTTTTTTTAACCTACAATGGATATATCACCATCTTATCAAGCTGCACAGACACGCTACGATGCCGCTGACACCTTATATAATAGATGTGGCAAGAGTGGCGTGATGCTTCCCAAGGTGAGCTTGGGCTTCTGGCACAACTTCGGTTCGGACGATCCTTACAGTCGAAGCAGGGCTATCACACACTACGCTTTTGACCATGGTATCACCCACTTTGACCTCGCCAACAACTATGGCCCTCCTTATGGCAGCGCCGAAGAGACCATGGGCCGACTCATGCAAGACGATTTTGCCCCTTATCGCGATGAGTTATTCATCTCCACTAAGGCAGGATATGACATGTGGCCAGGCCCTTATGGCAACTGGGGATCGCGTAAGTATCTCATGGCGAGCCTTGATCAGAGTCTTAAACGGATGCACCTCGACTATGTAGACCTGTTCTATAGTCATCGTTATGATCCCAACACACCTCTTGAGGAGACCCTTCAAGCGCTGGTTGACGTGGTCAAGCAAGGCAAGGCGCTCTATGTGGGTATCAGCCGGTGGCCCCTCGAGGCACTCAAGGTGGCTGATGCGTATCTCCGTGAACGCGATGTGCCCCTACTGATCTTCCAAGATCGCCTCAATCTGTTGGATCGTTCGCCACAGGATAAAGGCATCCTCGACTACTGTCAGAGCCACGGCATCGGTTTCATCTCGTTTTCGCCGTTGGCACAAGGACTGCTCACGGATCGTTATCTCAATGGCGTGCCAGCTGATAGCAGGATGGCTCGTGGCCAGTCACTACGCAATGAAACACTCACACCAGAGCTCTTGGCATATCTCCGCCGCCTCAATGAGGCAGCAACGCAACGTGACGAGAACCTTGCTGAGCTAGCCCTGGCATGGATTCTGCAACAGAAGGGTGTGACCAGCGTGCTCGTTGGTGCCAGTTCGGTGAAGCAATTGCAGCAGAATATGTGTTGCGTTGAGGCAGCGCAGATAGCAGACGAGTTGCTCCCGTTGCTTGAACGATGAGGCATAGAGCAGGGTAGAGGATACTTTCACTCCCCCTGCAGATGATGAAAGCACAATGCGTCTCCTCCATCCCAATCCTATCGATGGAGAGGCGCATAGGAGCGGTTTGCCCTTAAAAATAGGAATGACCGCCCTTTGTCCCAAAATAATTTCGTACTTTTGCAAGCATCAACGATCATAAATAAAGAAAACAAAATATGGGAAAAATCATTTTGACTGGCGACCGCCCCACCGGTAAGCTCCATTTAGGCCACTATGTGGGTAGCTTGCGTCGTCGTGTGGAGTTGCAAAACCAAGGCGACTATGACCGTATGTTCGTGTTCATGGCTGACGTGCAGGCTCTCACAGACAATGCGGAGAACCCTGAGAAGATTCGCCAAAATATCATTGAGGTGGCGCTCGACTACCTCTCGGCAGGTCTTGATCCAACCAAGTGTACCCTGTACATTCAGAGTTGCATCCCCGAACTGGCTGAGTTGACCACTTATCTGATGAATATCGTGTCAGTGTCACGCGTTCAGCGCAACCCAACGGTAAAGACTGAGATCAAGATGCGTAAGTTTGAAGCCAACATTCCCCTTGGTTTCTTCTGCTATCCAGTGTCCCAAGCTGCTGACATCACGGCCTTCAAAGCCACTACGATACCTGCTGGTGAGGATCAAGAACCGATGATTGAGCTCACACGCGAGTTGGCTCACCGCTTCAATCAGATCTATGCGCCAGTGTTGGTAGAACCCAATATCCTGTTGCCTGAGAACGCTACGGCACGCCGTCTCCCAGGAACTGATGGCAAGGAGAAGATGTCTAAGAGCCTTGGCAACTGCATTTACCTTTCTGATGACAAAGATACGGTATGGAAAAAGGTTAAGGGAATGTACACCGATCCTACTCACCTCAATGTCTCTGACCCCGGTCATGTAGAGGGAAATGCCGTGTTTACCTACCTCGATGCGTTCTCTACGGATGAAGACTTTGCTGAGTTCTGGCCCGAGTTCCAAAACCTTGACGAGCTCAAAGCCGCTTACACAGCAGGTGGTATCGGTGATATGAAGTGTAAGAAGCTACTGAACAACGTGCTTAACAAGATGCTTGATCCTATCCGTGTACGCCGTCACGAGTTTGAACAGGATATTCCTGAGATCTACAACGTGCTCAAGAAGGGATCGGATGCGGCTCGCGAGGCAGCTGCACAGACCATGGATGAGGTGCGTAAGGCTATGCAAATCAATTATTTTGATGACAAAGCGCTCATCGAAAGTCAAGCGGCTAAGTATAAGCAACAGTAATCTTAGAACGATAGAATAAAAGAAACGGACTGCATGCTCGCTCGAGTGGCAGTCCGTTTTTTTTGGGTCTAGTCTTTAGACAGATATAAGTAGAAAATTATAGAGATGTAGTTTGGTAAGTGATAGGTTCTATCTCACCATCATCTTTCGTGTCGTTCCGTCAGACAGACGAACGATATTGATACCCTTTTGAGGCTGAAGGAGACGCTGACCGTTGATAGAGTAGTAAGCCGTAATGGTGCTGTTGCTCTTCTGACCATCCACGTCCTTGATGCCTGTGGCGCTATATGGCTTAACCATAGCCGTGTTTTCAATCTGGCAGTTGCCTGGGTTGGTACTGTCATAGTCGCCCACTGCGGCAATCACCTTTAGGTCGTTCTTCTTCCATTCCTCATCCAAATCGAACGAATAGGTATAGGTAAACTCGTCACCTACCCAACTGATCACCTCTCCCCAAGTGTCGTTGATACCCCGCATGACGTGCTGATGATAGTAGGTATCAGTGCCTGCGCCTGCCTGTGCTGTAGCCAAGACATTGTCTTCGGTAAGGAACAGCGTGATGCGAGGAGGAGTTACGCCAAAGCTACTTAGGCGTTTGCCGTTCACGGTGACGTTGATACGTGTGTCGTCGTCCTCGTATGAGGCTTGAGCGGAGATGATGAGAGACGACTCTTGGTTGATAATGTCCTCTATCTTCTGCTTGATGCTCTCCTGAGTGCCCGCCCCAGTCACAGGCGAAGTGCCTCCGCGGGTTGTGCCCTGCGGCATACGGTTGTACATCAAGCCTGGTGCATAGGTGTTACCGTCGTTGTTGTAGAACCATTCATAGGCTATATCGGTAGATGTGGTGAAGTTGTCGGTGTTATATCCGGTATGGTGACACACCACAGCCACTTGTCGTTCGAGATTGTCGGGACCATAGAGAAGGTTGTGAATCTTCTCTGCTGCAGCGGGACAGTTGGGGCATTTCTCCGTGGTAAACTCCTCGAGCAACATCACGCGTAGGTAGTTGAACGTGGCATCGCTACTGTTGTTCGTGGCATAGACGTCATCGTTGCCATTCACTTGGGTCAGTACCACATTGATTATGTCGCCTGGATTGAGGTCAGTACCAGCGGGAAGGTTAATCACCAAAGTGTCCAGTTGGTCAGGAACAACCTGTGCATTCACATGGCCGGTATAGTTGAGCGTTGCGCCCGTGGCTGTAAAGGTAAGCGTTGAGGATGCTTCCTGTCCGCGATTGTATATGCGTGCCTCTATCTGTCGGGTGCCATCACCGAGGATAAATCCCTTGGCAGACATGAGCCAAAAGTCGTTTTGTGGCATCGTTGCGCCATCAACGCCCGCTTCGATAGCCAGTGTGCCGGTGGTATACTCGTCCCAATCGGCGTTAGGACCCAGTTGGACGTATGAGGTCTCAGCCCTCTTGGTGTTTACCACACGTGATGCTACCACGCGAGTGCGCTGGTAATAGGTGTAGCCGACGTAGAGCGCTGTGTTACCAGGGATGGTATAAGGGCGGTCAAGAGCCACTTCGTTCCAGTCGCCTTGTAGGTCTGCAAACCCATCATCGCTGAATCGGGTTGCCTTTCCGGTAGCGAGATTTGCGCCGTTAAGGTCCTTACGCACCCACACCACTACTGAATCGATAAACTTCTTGGCGTCGGGCATACTTACACGCACAGTCTTTATCTCGTTGCCTTGGTACAGACTGAGATCTTCCTGGGCAATCTTCACTGCAAGACTTGCGCTCCCTTTGCCACTGACACGGATGTCGCTATTGGCTCCCACTTGCTTGTTTACATACCCTACACCGATAGTATGGGCGGAGAGGGATGTAAACAAGACGGTGAAAAGTGCTATAATAATTATTGTTCTACGCATGATGATAAAGCTGTAGGAAGATTTGCTTACTTCTTAACGACCTTCTTTGTTGTGCCGTTCTGCTTGATGATGTACATGCCAGGTGCATTGGTGTTGGTCACCTGCATACCTTGTGCATTGTAGATTACCGTATTTTGGTTCTCCTTAGAGCTGATATTGCTGATGTTGTCCGTATTGTCCGTGATGTCGATGCAGATCATACGCAAACCGCCATCGCCAGGAATAGCCTCCCAGTTGTCATCATACTCCTGGTCACAGGTATAGACGATGTATGCGTTTTGGTCGTCGTAGGTCACTGAGAAGTTGGATGCTTTGAAGTCGTTTTCGGCTATTTGTCTCTTCCAGACCACCTTTCCTTCGTCGTTTATCTTACAAGCGAAGAAGTTGGCGCCGTTCCAGCTCTGTCCGTTGCCGTACAATACCACCCAGCCATCGGTGCGAGGGATAACCTTAACGGCTGTCAATCCCCACATCTCGTTATTGTCTAAGGCATAGCCTAGCAAGCTATCGCCATCCAAGGTGTAGTCGCAGTCGTTGTCAAACTGGTTGACCATGAGATCCTTTGAGCCCTCAACGTTATCGTATGACCATGCTGCGAGTGTTCTTTCGCCCTTAACACCGATCTCAGGATTGGTGGCGTTGCCATCTTGCGAGCCGTTAGCGTTGAGCGATTCGCCCCAAACCGTACCATCAGCATAGAGGTGTTGCAGTGCTAGATAGCCACTGAAAGATACCAAAGCGCGATAAGCGAAGATCAGTCCGCCCTTTCCGTCGCTTTCGATAGCAGGTTTATCGGTGTACGAACTTGTACCAACCTGTTCAGAGATAACGTTTACAGGCTCGCTCCAAACATCTTTTCCGTCCTTATCTAAGCAACGAACGTCCACACCATACCCATTGTTTGTATATACCACGTAAACGTTTCCGTCCGTTGCAGGGTACATCCAGATGAAATCACGGTTAAAGATGAGGGGTTCATCCCATGCCTTTGAGCCATCCGCATTGAATCTCATCATCTGATAATTGTAGGTGCTCATCATGACAGAATCGGGCATTTCTTCATCTGGATACCACTCGCTGGGCTGCCAGTTGGTGCTATCGGCTTTGACGTTATAGGTCTCTGAGTGAGCAATCATAGCATAGATGTTGTCTCCACAGGTTACCACGCTAGGCTCCATGTCGCGATAGTCGGGATGCTCAGTGATGGTTTCAAACGTCACGCCCTCTTCGTTCCACACCGAAGTGCCGTCCGGCTTGTAGCAGTAGAAGAAGTTCTCGGTAGTGGTTTTGCTCTCGTCGTTGCGTGCATCGGCATATCCTATGAGGATGTTGCCGTCATCAGATAGTGTCAAACCATAGTCAGAGTACCATGTAAGTGTACGTTTACCAACGACGATTTTGCCGTTTTGATCTAGCAAAGCCTTGCCTTGAGGATCGAAAATCTGCATATAGAGATAGTAACCATAGTTGGTGTCCTTGTAAGAAATATCTTTAGGATGATTGATCCAAGTCAGCACCAGGTTGCCTTCTGGCGTGCGCAGTGATTTCGGAGTACTCTGTCCATAGACCCCTTCAGTTCCAATGACGTTGTAGTCGGTGTAACTAGGGTTCCATTGAGCCTTAACGGATGTGGCTGCGAGCAATAGCGCGGCGCAAAGGGTAAACAATTTTCTCATTATCGTTCGTTTTTAGTTCAACAATATGTCGAAGGCAAAAGTATAGTTTTCGTTTCCTCATTCCAAGAAATCGGCCCTTCTACCGTTCATATTTTATAAAATGTCAGCGGATTTGTGCCATTTCTGCATATCTAAAGCATAATTTATTCTCTTTTTTGTATCTTTGCATCAACATGAAACCTTTCTCTACATATCGTCGTTGGATGCTACTGCTGCTCTTGTTGGTTTGCGGTGGTTGTGTGTGGGCCATTGACCGACCGGTAACCGAGTCGGCTCGGTTACGCATTATGGCAGATACGGCCTACTATTCCGAACGATATTCAGAGGCGCTTGAGCTTTATGTCAAAGCCATGGAAGAGGCAACCAAGGAGCAAGACGTGCGCAACTATATCGGTTGCACAGGTTATGTAGGCAACATCTATGATGCTTTTGGTGACAATAACACCAGTTGTTATTACTTTCTGAAGGGCTATCATGAAGCCAAGAAGATAGGCGAGGTTACCCTGCAATCCCAGTTTCTCACCAACATCGTGACCGCCTACTGTCGTGCAGGCAATGCCAAGAAGGCCCGTTACTACTATAACATCCTGCTCAAGACCCCCGATCAGATATCTCAAGATAGCTATCATTACTATCTTTTCTATGAGAAAGCCCGCATCCTTGCCGCCGAACAGCGTTATGACGAAGCCGTCAGCGTGCATCAGCAAGCCTTAGATTATGCCCAGAAACATAAGATGTCGCCCCTATATGTGCTCTTTCAGATGAGCGAGATAGGCAATCTCTATGTCATAATGGGTAAGACACAACAAGCCATCAAGCAAGGGTATGCTTGCGAAAGCATGTCGCGAAAGATCAAGAGTGGCGAGTTGCTGGTCAACTCGTACAAGATGTTAGCCGACGCCTACACCCAAACGCATCAAGCCGACTCAGCGCAGCATTACCGTACGCTCTATTTCAGCTTGAACGACTCGGTCTATAACATCAACAAGTTTTACAATGCGCGGTACAAACTCAGTGACTATGAACACCGCGTACACCTGTCCGAGCTTTCCACGCTCAACGATCGCATCACCCTTCAGGTGTATATCATCGTGGGCATCGTCTTCTTCCTATTGCTCATCTCCGTCCTTACCTATATTATATATAGGAAGAACAGACGTTTGGCGCACACCCATCATCTGCTCATAGACAAGAACCGAGATCTGGAGACGCGTGAGAAGCAAAACCGCAGTTTGCTAGAGAGCTACATCAGCCAGCTGGACAACCATCCCCAACCAGCCATCTCAGACGCGCCAGCAGCCACATCGGTTATCAATGACGATGAGGATAAGAAGCTGCTCAACAAGATCAATGGTGTCATGGACGACCTAACGGTGATCTCTAATCCCGACTTCAGCCTTCAGATGTTGGCCGAAATGGTTGAGTCCAATACCACCTACGTATCCCGAATCATCAATACGTCCTATCAGAAAAACTTCAAGACCCTCCTCAACGAGCGCCGCATACGTGAAGCCTGTCACAAGATGGCCACGCCAGAGCTTTATCAAAACTATACCATGCAAGCCATCTACGAAGCCGTGGGATATAAGAACGCCACGAGCTTTATCCGTGCTTTCAAGAAAGTCTATGGCATGACACCTTCCGAGTATCAGAAGTTGGCACTGGCACATGGCACCGATGAGGCTGACACGGATGATAAGGCATAATAGCAAAGGATGTCACAGTTCATCCCATCTTCACTTTATTGAAACACATTTGTCATAAGATACATCTACTTTTGCACCGAAATTAATTGCTAACGGCGGGTTCTACAAACAACGACACACCATGAGACACCCGTCAATAAAATGTATAATAACACTGCGTGTGATATCAGCACACGCTTAATAAAGCAAAAGTAGATGACAAAGATTGCAACAGGACGCAAGACGAAGGTGCTCGCCCTCCTTGCTTTGTGGATGGTAATGCTGGCCGCCACACTTTCTTCCACAGCACAAACCACTAACTCTTGGAAATCGCTTAAAGGCGATGTAACCCTTTACATGGCTAACGACTTAGGTCGCAATGGTTACTATGACCAGAAAACCATTGCCGAACTGATGGGGCATATGGCCGAAACCGTAGGTCCCGAATGTGTCATTGCAGCTGGAGATATCCACCATTTCAATGGCGTTGCCTCCGTCAATGATCCCTTGTGGATGACCAATTATGAACTGATCTACGCTCATCCCGAACTCATGCTCGACTGGTTTCCTATCCTTGGAAACCACGAATACCGCGGCAACACGCAGGCAGTGCTCAACTATGGCAGCATAAGTCGTCGCTGGATGATGCCTAGCCGCTATTACACCAAGGTGTTCTCGGGTGATAAATGCACCATACGTGTGGTGTTCCTGGATACCACTCCGCTTATCGATCGGTATCGTGAGACCCCTAGCGTGTATCCCGACGCGTGCAAGCAAGACTATCAAGCCCAACTGGATTGGCTCGATGCCACACTCAAGAACGCCAAGGAAGACTGGGTCGTTGTGGTAGGACACCACCCAATCTATGCCGAGACATCCAAAGCCGAATATGAACGCACCGACATGCAGCGTCGGGTGCGCCCCATCTTGCAACGTTACCACAACGTGGCGATATACGCTTGTGGGCACATACACAACTTCCAGCACATCCGTATGCCTGGTGACGACATCGACTATGTGGTCAACAGCTCGGCATCGCTAGCTCGTCCTGTGCAGGCAATCACCGGAACACAGTATTGTAGTGATGCGGATGGTTTCTCAATCATCTCTGCAGAGAAAAACAAACTGTGCCTTTACATGATAGATAAGGAAGGCAATGTGCTCCATACCATTACTAAAAGCAAATAATCAACACATATACTGATGAAGAAACTGATGATGACCGCTGCCACTCTATGGGCATTTGCCACCACCATGGCAGCCCATACGCTCGATGGCGTGGTCAAGGACAAAACCACAGGCGAACCTCTGATCGGTACCGTGGTTAGCGTGAAGGAGCTACCTGACGTCAAAGCTGTTACCGGTCTTGATGGTACGTTCACCTTGCATGAGCTTCCCGACAAGGGACGTTACACCCTTGTGGTAACGTATATCGCTTATAAGACCTGCGAAATGAGCGTGGATGTCTCTCGTGACGGCGTTGTTACCATCCCGATGGAGGAAGACTCGAAGCAGCTAGATGAAGTGGTGGTGCGAGGACGGAAGAACAATCGCACCGACGGTAGCGCCATTGATCTAGAGCAACATGCCGGTAACGTGCTCAATGTGATGAGCCAACAGAGCATCCAGCTGTCTCCCGATGTCAATGTGGCTAACGTCTTGCAGCGCGTTTCGGGTGTGACCATGGAGCGCGATGCCTCCGGTGAGGCTTCCTACGCCATCCTTCGCGGTATGGATAAGCGCTATAACTATACGTTGGTCAATGGCGTCAAGATACCAAGTCCGGACGACAAGAACCGCTATATACCGCTCAACATCTTCCCTTCTGACCTTATGGATCGCCTCGTTGTATCCAAGTCGCTCACGGCAGACATGGAGGGCGATGCTGCCGGTGGCGTGGTGGACATGGTGATGAAGGATGCTCCCTCACGTTTCCAGCTCCAAGCCAATGCAGCCGTGGGTATGAGCGACTACTTTTGGAGCGGCAGTCACGATTATCTCACCTCTAATCGGAGTAACAGCACCGCACAGGCGCCTTATGAAGCTTATGGCTCCGACTACAAAGCTACGGCAGCCGACTTCCGTAATGGTCCCGCCACCATCACGCGTCACACCATGCCAGCGCCCAACTTCAATGGCGGTCTCTCCGTGGGCAACCGCTTTTGGAATGACCGCTTGGGCATAGTGTTGGCTGGTAGTGTGCAGAACACCTTCCGAGGAACCGAGCGTACCTACAACTCCGTGAAGATGGCATCCGGTGAACAAGCCATGTATATATCCAATCTCAATCACCGCTATTATTCCATCCATGACCTTACGGCAGGCGTTCACGCCAAGGTGGATCTCGATTTAGGGCTTCACAAGCTGGAGTGGTACAACATGTACATCACCAGTGAGCAGAAAAGTGTGCGCTATGAACAGTCAGTCAACACCGAATATATCAGTGCTGACAGCTATACCCAGGAAGACGAGACGCGCTCTATAGATCAGCAACAGACCATCTTTGCCTCGCATCTCAAGGGTACGCATCACCTCACGCCTGCGTTCACCGTCGACTGGTCTGGCATCTACTCTAAAGCTACCGAGAAAGACCCCGACCGCACCTATCTCACCTTGACCAATACGGTGGAGACCGATGGCACAAGCAGCATCTGGCAGAGTGCAGGTCACATCACCAAGACACAACCTAAGAGCCAGGAACGACGTTATCAGCACAATGATGACACCGACCTAGCTGGCTATATCAACCTCAGCTATGACACATCCTTGGGTTCAGGGCTTGATGCGTTGTGGAAGGTGGGCGCACAATATCGTCGCAAGGAACGTGGCAACCGCTACTATTCTTATATCTTCAATCCCACTGATATCTCGCAGCGATTGGATGGTAACGACTTCAGCCAGTATCAAGCAATCGACTGGACCTGCACCACACCTTACTCACAGGCTTCCCAACTCAACTATGACTCAAAGGAACACATCGGTGGTGTCTATGCTATGGTGACCATGAAGCATGCTTGGGGTGAGCTCAATGCGGGTTTCCGTGCCGAGCATACCAACCAGATCTACACCATGCTACAGAAGTTTCGTGGTATGGGACAGGTCGGCGAACAGAGCTATTGGGACTATCTGCCTTCGGCTTCGCTCAAGTGGACTCCTACCGCAAAGATGAATGTGCGCTTGTCCTACTATCGTTCGGTGAATCGTCCAGGCTTCTATGAGATAGTGCCTTATCAGATTATGGGTGAAGAATATATGGAGAAAGGTAATCCTAACCTTAAGCGTGCCCGCATAGACAACGTGGATCTCAGATGGGAATGGTTCCCCTCGGCTACGGAGCAGGTATTGGTGGGCGTGTTCTATAAGTACCTTAAGGATCCTATCGAGCAGGTCTTTGTTGCATCAGATGGTAAGCTGGGTAGCGGAACGGATGCTTATTACACTCCTGACAACCTAGGTAATGCCAAGAATATGGGTTTTGAGATAGATGTGATCAAGTATATCCGCCATTTCGGTGTGAAGGCCAACTACACTTATACCCACTCTTCCATCACCACATCCAAGCGCCAGTATCAGCAGGGCAGTGCCGAATATGAGGCCAATGTCACCCAGACACGTCCGCTTGTGAACCAAGCGCCACACACCGCCAACCTGTCTTTGCTCTATAAGGACACCCAGTATGGCTGGAACGCACAGCTTGCAGCTTCCTATACGGGTACTAAGCTCGCCTTGGTGTCACCCTTCAAGGATGCCGATCAGTGGGATCGCGCGATGTTCGGGCTAGATCTGAGCGCCGAGAAGAAGTTTGCCAATGGCATCTCCGTGTTCTTCAAGGCCAACAATCTGCTTGACGCTAAGCGCGAACGTTACCTCAAGACGGTCAACACCAGCAACCTCGACTATGAAGGACAGCGCAGTGACCGCACCGTGGTGGGCACTTACCGCTATGGTCGTACGTTCTTGCTCGGTGTGCGCTACACGCTCTAATCCTTATATTATATATAATAAGGTGTAAACATCTCTCACCCCACTATCAATGCATCATCCGTCACCACTGACGATAAACCGATAACAAACAATGAAAACAATGACAACCCTCGTCACCAGCCTCCTCCTTGGAGCGGTGACCATCCTAACCGCCTCGTGCGAGAACGACAATATCAACCCCTACGACTATAATGGCAACGACAATAGCCAGTCGGACAACCAAGGTTCCACTGATGCTTTCAAGACCTCGCTTGCCGAATATCCCAAAGGATCGCTTGTCTGGACACATGACACCACCCTCACTGAGAGCGTAGAGATACCTCAAGGCACCTCGCTTTACATCGAACCAGGTGTCACCGTGACCTGTAAGAGCGATGTTAAGGTGCCTGTAGAGCTGGTCGTGCTAGGCAATCTCTACTGCATGGGTACAGCAGAGAAGCCCGTGACCTTCACCTCAGATACCCGCAAACCAGCCGACTGGGGTGGCATCATCTGCGGTTATGCCTCTGAGGAAGTGGTGCTCTCACATGTAGATATTGCTTATGCGGGTGCCACACCTACCGAGTCGTCAGCTTCTTTTCAGAACAAGCTGTTCAAGACCACCATTGATGGCGGTGTGCCCGCGTTCCATTTCTGCAACGTCAATGGCAAGTTTGTCATGACCCACTGCTTCTTCCATGATAACTATAACGACCAGACCTACTTCACCGGTGGTCAAGGTGTGATTTATAACAACGTCTTTGCCGACTCAGGTAACGCTGCCGATGGTGGTGAAGCCATCAATGTGAAGTCGGGTTGTAAGCTCGATGTGGCTAACAACCTGATCTATAATGCTTGCACCAACGCCTTCAAGCTATCCAATGCGGGCAATAGCGAGACCGTGCCTCTGACCGAGATGACAGTCTATAACAACACTATGGTCAACTGTGGTTGGCGTCGTTCCAAGAACAAGAAGGGTGGAAGCATCTGGGTAGAGAAAGCTGCTAAACCTATATTGGTCAACAATCTCATCTACGATTGCCGTTTCGGACTGAAGCAACCCAAACAGGATGGAGCTGATTTAGAGCATGGTAGGTTGACCCCCAACTACTACTTTGCATCCACCGAAACCGGTGTGGAGCAGATGGCTAAGGACGCGAGCCTCGGGATATGGTATGATACCGATATTCATAGCGCTTCAGCAGGAGACCAAAACCCGCTGCTAATCAACTTCACGCAGACCTCAAAGATTAATATCAACTGTGAGGTGGATGACGTAGAAAGCGGTGCACCACTGCCATACGATACCAATTGGAACTTCAACCTTCAGTCTACCAGCCCAGCGCTCACCGGAGGCGTGACCGATTTCACCCGTCTCTTCCCCAACGGATTGGCGTTCTTCGGACTGAAGAAGGTTATCTTCCTTGACAGTAGCAACGATATCAACTATTATTTTGCCGCTCCTGTACCCTCAAACCGCTTCGGAGCCAACCTGTAAGCATACCTATTGGAAGGGAAATCAATTTATTTTCAACTAAAAAATAATTTAATTTTCATTCAAAAATAAATTGATTTTCCATTCAGAACGTATGCCGTGAGCATACCACAGAGCCCATCTTACATTGCAAGATGGGCTCTATTATGAAGAAATCCTATTACCTGCTTACGGCAATAGGATTTCGCTTTTTCTATGGTAGATGATGTTCTGACCTATAAAGGGCAGTTTATTATACGTCTATAGTGGGCATCCCAAATCAAAATCTTCCTCCATGTAAGGGCTGAGGGTGCGACCGATGCGGATGAGCGCTTGCTTGAGCTGCTCACGTGGGCAGGCGATGTTGATGCGGATATAGCCTTGTCCGGCACGCTGACCATACATGGTGCCGCTATTGACCTGCACCTTGGCGTCGTTGAGAAGCAACGCGGTGAGCTCGTCACTGGTAAACTCGAGCGAGCTGCAATCCACCCATGCCAGATAGGTTCCTTCCAATCGGCACACCTCCAGCTTGGGAAGCTCCGTGTGGAAAAACTCCTTCAGATACTCGTAGTTGCCATGCAGATAGCTGAGCAAGGCGTCGAGCCATTCCTCTGAGTCGTTATAAGCAGCCTGAAGCGCCACGGGAGCAAAGGCATTGACGTCACACGCCTCAAAGATATTGATCACACGATCAATGCGCCGACGCCAAGTGGGGTTCTTGCAGATGATGTTAGCAATCTGCAGACCAGCGAGGTTAAAGTTTTTCGTGGGCGAGTTGAGCGTCACGCAGTTGTCTTGACATGCTTCGCTCACGGCAGCAAACGGGGTGAAGGTGTAGCCAGGCATCACCAGTTCGCAGTGGATCTCATCGCTAATCACACGCACGTCGTGGCGCAGGCAGATGTCGTTGATGCGCTCCAGCTCCTCGCACGTCCACACTCTGCCGCTAGGGTTGTGAGGGTTACATAGCAAGAAGACGGTCACTTTCTCGTCCGCACATTGGCGTTCAAAGAGGTCAAAGTCCATCACATAGCTGTTGCCTTCGCGTTTGAGCTCCGTCTCCACAATCTCGCAGCCTTGGTTGCGAATGCTTGAGAAGAAGCAGTTGTAAGCCGGTGTCTGCACCAGCACCTTCTCACCGGGGAGGGTCAGTGCCTTGATGGCGGCTGAAATGGCAGGCACCACACCTGTGGTGTAGATGATCCATGAACGGTCTATCGTCCATTGGTGGCGTCGCTTGAACCAGTTGATGACGGCGTCATAGTAGGCGTCACTCACCAAGGTGTAGCCATAGATAGGGTGGGCGGCACGCTCTTTGACGGCTTGAGCAATGGCTGGCGCCACATCAAAGTCCATATCGGCTATCCACATCGGTATCACCTCGTTGGGCATGGTGTCCCACTTACAACAGCCCGTGCCGCGACGGGGGCTGGCGGTGTCAAATGAAAATGTGTTCTTGTTCTCCATTGTGTGCAGTATAGGTGTTTCTGATTATTTGTCTTTGAATACCACGCAGGTGGGTTCTTGGCTTAGCAGTGTGCCCTTGCCATACTCGTCCAGGGTGATGCTACCGATGCTATCGGCGTTGATGGTGCCCGAGATGGGGTTCTTGATGTTGGTGATGCTGCCGCTGATGTGTGCATCGATGTTGCTACAGTCCTCAAAAGCGCGGTCACAAGTGGCGTCAAAGGTGCAATCCTCTAGCGTGATGTGATCCATATAGCAGAGTGGTTGTTCGCCACTGATATGGCAACGCACGAGGCGGATGTTCTTGCTATGCCATGCGAGATACTCGCCGTCAAGGCGTGAGTCGTACACGGTGACGTTGTCACACTCCCAAAAGCTATCTTTGGTGGTGATGTCAGCGTGGTGGACCTCAACGTTTTGGCAGTATTGGAACACATACTTAGCGTCGCTCTTGAGTCCGTCCACGTAGATGTTCTTTGAGAACATGAACGGATAGGTGCCTCCATGCAGTTCTACACGGGTGAGCTTCAAACCATCTATGCGCCAGAATGTTTCGTCAGCATCATTGATTACCACATCCTCCAAAGTGAGGTTGTGCATCTCACGGAAAAACTTAGGCCCATCAATGACCGAGTGTTTCATCACCATATCGTTGCTATACCATATAGCCGATCGTGATTCGGGTGCAAAATAGCAGTTGGTTATCACGCTTCCATCTACGTGCCACCAAGGATATTTGCCCATAAAGCGGCTATTGTCACATTCTAGGTTTCGGCAACACTTGATGCCCGACTCGCCGTCTGTGATCGTGATATGTTCCAGGCGTAGGTCGTGTGCGCCAAAGAGGGGGCGCTCGCCACCAAAGGTTTGGTCAATTATTGTATTCATATCTTTATGAAAGAAGAGGTTTCTGCATGCAAAGTTACAAACAATATACCAAACAAAGCGTATTTGGATTGGCGGCTTATTAACCTTGATTGCAGAATTAGCCCTCGTCCTACATTTGATGTTGTCTTCTCTTTAGTGAAATACCCGATTAGCGTTGATGTTAGTTTGTTAGACCTATTTTGTAATGGCTAGCATTGGCTCAGCCTGCTTCTACTATACATACGAAAGATATATCCTTTTCGTTAAATGTGCGGATTGGGGTAAAACAAAATCTTAAAAAGCATGGTTAATCAAAAATATTCCGCTCGAAGGAATGATGTTTCGGATTTTATTGCTATTTTTGTTGAGAATTGTGGAATGTATGCGACTTATGGTTCGCAACGTAAACGAATGTGGATGAGCTTACAAGATAACGCTCTTTGTAATGAACAGATATTCACAACGTTATATAATAAAGAGCCTGTTTGATGGCAAAATAAAATAACTAATCTAAAAATACGAATGACAATTATAAATGGCAATATTGGCTTGAAACTGAAATGGCTTATTGTATTCATATTATTTGGATTCAATCTACAAGCGCAAACGGTAGGATATTCGTGTCGACCATTAGCAGCCACTGGTTGTAAAGTGAAATATAGCGTGGTAAAACAAGATACATCGTATTATCTTATAACATCATTGGTATCAGAAAGGTTATCTTTTCTCAAAGATCCAACTATGCAGATAAAGACATTTGAAGGACAGGTGATTAAACTATATGGCAGTGTTATAGGGCAAGGAACGGAATCAATGGGCTTCATAATAGGAAACTTAATGTTTCCCGTATCCGAAAATAATTCTACTGTACAATTTAAAATAACACCCGAACAACTTGAGTTGTTAAACTCAGGGGTGGCAAAGGTAAGATTATCTACCATCCCGATTGAACATGAACGAGTGTTTACTAAAGATAAGATAGGTAAAAAACTATACCAGTTCTATCTGAAACGAAAGGAAAAGGATGATGATTTCTGATGTTGTGTCTCACATGAAATCAATCGCAAAACGACAATAAAAACCTAAAACAACAATAGATTCAATATTAAGATGAAGAAGATTTTGCTGCTATTGTTCTCTTTTCTCTGCGCATGGAACGCAGAAGCGAGAACGCATGAAAACTTTGATGCGGGGTGGCGCTTTGTCCTTGGTGATGATGCGCAGATGTCGCAAGTGGCGTTTGACGACAGTAAGTGGCGCCTACTCAACCTTCCACACGACTGGGCTATTGAGGGCGACTTCTCTGCAAGTAACCCCAGTGGCGCTGGCGGCGGTGCTCTGCCTGGCGGAATAGGCTGGTATCGTAAGCACTTCCGTGTGCCCGCATCGTTCAAGGATGGCGAGCGTATGCTTATCACCTTTGATGGTGTGTATATGAACTCTACCGTGTATATCAATGGACACGCACTGGGCACACGCCCCTTTGGATACATCTCGTTCCAGTATGACCTCACACCATACCTCAACCGTGGCGGTGAGAACGTGATTGCGGTTAAGGTGGACAACTCGGATCAGCCCAACTCACGTTGGTATTCGGGGTGTGGCATCTATCGTCATGTATGGCTCACCACCACCAATGATCTAAGAGTGGACAACTGGGGTGTGCAGGTGATGCCACAGACCAAGAACGGTAAGCAATGGACCGTGCCTGTTAAGGTGACGCTGAAGAACGATGGTGCGCAGACACAAAAGCCTATCGTACGCAACACGTTGCTCGATGAGGCTGGTCATGTGGTGGCAAAGATGGAGAACGCCAATGTGCAACAGACGCTGAAGGTAAAGAACCCTACGCTGTGGAGCGTGGAACATCCGGCAGTTTACACCCTTCTGACCGAGGTGGTGGTAAATAATAAGGTGGTGGATGAGGTGAAGACCACCACTGCCTTCCGCTCTTTCCGCTTTGATGACAAAACGGGCTTCTGGTTGAACGGCAAGAACTTTAAGATCAATGGCGTGTGTGATCATCACGACTTAGGTAGCCTTGGTGCTGCTCTCAATGAGGATGCTCTGCATCGTCAGTTAGTGAAGCTAAAGGATATGGGTGTCAATGCCGTGCGTTGCAGCCATAACCCTCCTGCACCCGAACTGCTCAATATGTGTGACACGATGGGCTTTATCGTCATGGACGAATCGTTTGATATGTGGCGTCGTAAGAAGACACAGAACGACTATGCCCGCTTCTTTGACGAATGGCACGTACGCGATCTGACCGATCTTGTGGTGCGCGACCGCAATCATCCTTGTATCTTCATTTGGAGCATCGGTAATGAGGTGCTGGAACAGTGGTCTAGCGCAAGCGCCGATGAGCTATCTCTAGAGCAGGCTAACTTGATACTGAACGCTGGGCACGATGCGTCAACCTTGGCGCATGGCAAAGACCTATCACCCAACTCGCTCTTGACCATTCACCTCGCTGACGTGGTGAAGCAGCTAGACGATTCGCGTCCTATCACGGCTGGATGCAACGAGCCTTCGCCAGATAGTCATCTCTTCAAGTCGGGCGCTATTGATCTGATAGGATTCAACTATCACCACCAATGGATAAAGGATGTGCCTACCAACTTCCCTGGTAAGCCTTTCATTATGACCGAGAGCGTGTCGGCATTACAGACCCGTGGCTTCTATCGTATGCCTTCAGATAGCATCTATGTGATGCCTGAGAGATGGGATATCCCTTACACTGACCCCACGATGATGTGCTCTGCTTATGACAACAGTCATGCACCTTGGAGCTCAACACACGAGGAGACATGGGATGTGGTGAAGCATACGCCTTACTGCTCAGGCCAGTTTATCTGGACCGGATGGGACTATATCGGTGAACCCACACCCTACGGCTTCCCCGCACATAGCAGCTACTTCGGTATCATTGACCTTGCCGGTTTCCCGAAGGATATCTACTACATGTATCAGAGCGAGTGGACGGCTAAGCCCGTGCTGCACCTGTTTCCTCACTGGAACTGGTTGGAAGGTCAGACCATCGATATGTGGTGCTACTATAACGACGCTGACGAGGTGGAACTCTACATCAATGGTAAGAGCCAGGGTGTGCGCAGCAAGAAAGATGACCATCAGTATCACGTGATGTGGCGTGTGCAGTTTGAACCTGGAACGGTGAAAGTGGTGGCACGCAAGGGTGGCAAGGAAGTGCGCTCACAAGAGATTCATACCGCTGGCGCTGCCGAGAACATCCGCTTGAGCTGTGACTATCGCGGTGCGAACACCCTCTTTGTCAATGCAGAGGTGATGGATAAGGATGGCAACCTCTGCCCCAACGCTGAGAATCAGATTTTCTTCTCTGCTGACAATGCCGAGATTATTGGTGTGGACAATGGTAGCCAGTTCTCCACTGAGCGTTTCAAGGCCGACAATCGTAAGGCGTTCTTTGGCAAGTGTATGGTGGTGCTCCGTGTGAAAGATACCACGAAGCCCGTCACGCTTAAGGCGCAAGCCACCGATCTCAAAGCTAGCACCATCCGCTTGTAAAGAGATTTAGCGAATAGACTAATCTTTCCGCATAAAGTAAGGGGCAACACCATGCACGGTGTTGCCCCTTATGCCTTAAACGGCGTGGTAGATTCTGAAGAGCAGAAAGCTATCTCACCATTACCTTGCGCGTCTTGCCATCCTTCATGCGAAGGATGTTCATACCATGTGTGAGGCTATTGGTGCGCTGACCATTGATGTTGTAGATGGCTGAAGGCTGACTGCTTTCTGCAGTGTTGACGCCCTTGATGCTTGTAGGATCGTCCTCCCAAGCGAGTGTGGCATTGACCGCCATGTCGCTTTCAGGGTCATAGCACTTTACGCCCACGACATAGTTGTCATTGCTCAGCGTGTAAGTGAACTCGTTAGTCTCGGGATCCTCTCCCGTAAAAGCGTGTGTAATCTTTGATGGTAGGTTCTTGCACATCAAGCCGTGAGCCTTGGTTGGTAGGAGCGCTGTGGTGGTATAATCGGTCAAACTGCTCAAGTCGAATATAGGAGAGAGCCATGTCGCCTCTGGTACAAAAGCGAGATCAGTGTATTCGGTTGTGGTGGTGGCAATCAGTTCGTCGTTCTCATATTCTTCAATCTTGGTGATATTGCCATCAGTCCAAGTGAGCTTCACATATTGATTGTTGCCATCCTCATTGGTGCCATCCACTTCGGTGAGCTGGCCATCGGTGTATGTGTAATCGTAGCTGAACGTCTTGCCTTTACTGGTGGTGTAGGTATCGGTCTGTATCAGACCATCAGCTAGGTCGCTCTTGACGGAGTATTCTAACGAGCCTTCATCTGCCATGGTGATAGCGTGGCTTGTGATGGTGTTGTTGTCATAGGTAAACTCTTGTGACATCATGTCCAACTGATATCCCATCGCTGAGGCTGATATGCTAAGAGAAGCCAAATCGCTGTTCTCGTTATAGGTCATGGTGCCTTTCCCATTAATGGTAATCGACTGTCCGCCCATATCTTCGGTCATGTCGAATGTAAATCCGCTGACACGTTTCTGTGCTTGCGCACCACAAGTGATAGCCATGAGCAAGGCTACAGAGAGTAGAACTTTCTTCATATAAACTATTGTTTGAAATGTTGATAATTATCTTGTAATATCCAGTAGAATACCGATTGTTAACTATTTTCGGTGCAAAGGTATGACAATAATGTTTACAATTGTTTGGTTTTTGTATTTTTTTTGTATATTTGCACTTACTAAACACACATTAATCATAATAAGTATGAAACGAACCTATTCTTTATTGCTATCAACAATGATGCTGATAGGAAATAGTGGCAATCTGTCGGCACGACAGTATATGGCCTTTCCTGCACAGGTGCAGAATGTAACGGAGGACGCTGAGGATGCTACACCTTTGACATGGGCCAATATCGCTTTGGGCGATTCGACCGATTCGTATACCGTCAAATATAATATCGCTTACCCAACAAATGGCGATGATGCTCTTGTGAATGCTATTCGTCGCTGGATCAATGATGAGTTGACCCCTACGACCTATGATGTGGATGCGGGTAAGGATGTGAAGGTGAACCCCTACACGGGCAGATTGGATAACGGAGAGGATATGGTGCGCTACTATGTGAAGCAAAAAGCTGCGCAGCTCAAAGCCGATTATGATGAGCAAGCAGGATTCCTTGAAGGTGATGGCGATGGCGAAAGTATGGAATTACCAACATTTGCAAGCGATGTCGAAGTGAAGCTAGATAGCCAGACTGACCTATTCCTATCCATGACCACGAATTGCTACGATTATGCTGGCGGTGCTCATGGCATCAGCGCATTCAGTGGTGTCACCTTTAGCAAGGCTACAGGGAAGCAATTGACTAAAGTGGTGAAGGCTAATAGCGCTCGTCAGATGCAAGCACTGCTACTGAAAGGAGCGTGCGACTACTTTAGCGAAGACGGAGAGAAGGTCACTGTGAGTACGGTTAAGCAATACCTGCAGCTAGAAGGAAACGTTATGCCTCTACCAGCAGTGGAACCTTATCTGACCGAGAAAGGTGTGATGTTCGTATATCAAGATTATGAGATAGCTTGCTACGCAGCCGGAATGGTATCGTTCTGTGTGCCTTACAAGAAGATATGGAACTATCTCACACCCGAAGCTAAAGCCGTCTTGCCTGCATCCTATGCGCCACAGACCACCACGACGACCACAAAGAAACCTGTGGTGACTAAAGGTAGACGACCCGTACGTAGATAAATTATTAACTAAATACCATTTGTAATATGTCTAGATTTTGTCCTAATTGCGGAAAGGCCGTAGGTGATCAAGACTCCTTCTGCGTTCATTGCGGTGAAGTCCTTGATAATACCGTAACACAACAAGCCTCTAATGCATCTGTTCATGGTACACGTCCTGCTGCATCACAGAATGGACCACAACCCTCGCAGCCATTCTACTATCCTCAACCCAAACAAGACAACACGTTGCTGTATGTGATTATCGCCGTATTGGTATGTTTGGTGATAGGAGGTGGCGCGTTCTTCTTCTTCAGTTCGTCTAAGGATAAAAATGATAAAGAAGCACAACAGAAGGAACAAGCCGACTTGCTTAAGAAGAAGCTCGACTCGCTCAAGCAAGAAACGGCTGACGCAAAGGCTTCAGCTCAGAAGGCTACCCAGGCAGCTAACGCCAAGGTGGTGGTGAAGCAACATGCTGCCCATGCGGCAGAACATCGCGCAGTGAGCGCTGGTGGTGGCAGCAGTAGCGGTGCTAAGGTGGTTATCAATGGCTCGGGTGTGCGTATGCGTTTCGCTCCTAGTCTTGATTCGGGCTACCTCACATGGGGTAATGGTGCTACACGCGCTCCGAAGAAAGGCGCTCGCCTGACGTATCTTGGCGAAAACGACGACTGGTATCAAGTGTATTATTTGGGCGAAATATTCTATGTGTCCAAAGAGTACTCATATCTAGAATACTAATATTTGACAACCTTTCAACAATATAATATAATAAGGTGAACACACAACATTTTCAGAAGTTATCTCTTCTCACCGTTGCTCTGCTCTTGATGGCTTGCGGCGGTAAGGCTACCGGAAAGCAGGAGGGCGTCAAGGAACAACCTTCTGCAGAAGCAGCGACAAGCAATGATAGCATTCGTGAGCATGTGGTGCTGGACTATGGTAATCGTACCATCCGTACCACACCAGATGAGAGCATCAGTATGCCTGCTTTGATGAAGAATCGCAAAAACTGTTTCTTGGTGCTTTCAAAGAAAGACTATTACCTCTATGTGTATGAAGCACAGGGTAAGGATACGGTGATGCTGGCTCGCTACGATTGTGCCTTCGCCCTCAAAAAGGGTGATAAGACCAAGACCGGTGATATGCGCACGCCTCATTGTACGTCAATGAGCAAACCTTTCCATATCGAAAAGATCAAGAATGCACACGATTGGTGCCACGACTTTAAGGATGGGCGTGGATCAATCCGTAGCTATGGCGACTACTTCATGCAGCTCCGTCTAGACGGACATCCCTTGGTTAGCAACCGTAGCATCGGCATTCATGGTAGCACCAACAACCGAGAGAGTGTGCCTGGACGCGCCAGCGAGGGTTGCATCCGCCTAAAGGATGAGGATATCAAGGATCTTCGTGAGACCTATGCTTCGGTAGAGATGAAGGTCTTTATCAAATCGGAAACCATGGATGATCTACCTTTCGAGACACACGCCTTTGCCAAACAAGGCATAGATCGTAAACGCCATTTCGCTGTAGCCAACACCTTGACCAACGAGCAGATAGCCACTGCACCCACAGAGCAGGGTAGGGTGAAGAAGGCTGCCGCACGAAAGACCTCATCCGACTCGACTCGGAGCAACACAACGATAAAAGGTAATAAGAACAAGACCTTGGAACAACTCAAGGCTAAACGCTAATACCTTAAAAGACCTCTTAAAATAATACGTCCTCGCTCTTATCTCGGCATCATCGATGTAGAAATAGGAGCGAGGACTATCCTTTTAGTCCTTCAGACAACCGATGGGTACAACATATACTCCGTAAGCATCCCATACAAGCCGTATTGTGTAAAAAACAAATAAGCCAAAGTCTATC
>CAVGNV010000008.1:0-87426 GCA_963630695.1 Paratractidigestivibacter sp.
TACGATGACCCCAATATAGTGGAAATGGCAATGCAAGAGTAATGACAAATGATAAAAGCATACAAGAATGAAAAAGACTTGTTCAATTCTATTCCTGCTGGCAATCAGCCTCGGTGCGTTTGCGCAGGGAGTGAGGACAAAAGGCTTCGCAGTGATGAAGCCCGGTTTTGATTTTCAGGAGTACAGGTTCACCCGCCATGAATGTTCGGCAGACGAGATACAGCTCGAAGTGCTTTATTGCGGTATCTGCCACAGCGACCTGCACGAGGCACGGCAGGACTGGATGGAGGAGCACTATCCGCTTGTTCCGGGACATGAAATCGTGGGACGTGTGGTGAAAGTAGGCAAGGACGTGACACGCTTCAAGCCGGGCGATTACGCTGGTGTGGGCTGCATCGTCAATTCATGCCGCACGTGTGGCAGTTGCACGCACGATCGCCAGCAGTACTGCCCAAAGATGGTGGCGACATACAATTCCGTGGATTACTATCACGGTGACGAGGCACAACAGGGCGGCTATTCCGACACCTTTCTTGTTTCGGAGGACTATGCCATACGCATTCCCGAAGGAGCGGACCTAAAACGTGTCGCACCACTACTTTGTGCAGGAATCACAACCTATTCGCCCATCCGTTTCGCAAGAGTAAAAGCCGGTGACCGTGTAGGTATCGCCGGGTTCGGAGGACTTGGACACATGGCGGTGCAGTATGCCGTGGCTCTCGGTGCGGAAGTCACCGTATTTGACATCACGGAGGACAAGCGCACTGATGCGCTTCGGCTCGGTGCGAAAATGTACGTCAATGTAAACAACGCAGATGAATTGAAGGACTTGGATAGCTCGTTTGATTTCATTCTCTCAACCATTCCTGCACCCTACGACATGAGCATGTATCTTCGTATGTTGGACTATGGCGGACAATTCGGCATCGTGGGCGTTCCGGCGTTCAGCGACCTGCCTTCCTTGTCGCTTGACCAATTCATTTGGAACGGTGGCCGCCGTGTATTCGGCTCAATGATAGGCGGCATCAAGGAAACGCAGGAAGCGGTGGACTATTCCGTAAGCCACGGTATCTACCCGCAGGTGGAAATCATAAAGGCGGATGCGGATACCATTAGCCGTGCGTTCCGGAATGTGTTAGACGGCAAGGTGAAGTTTCGTTATGTGATTGATATGAAAACGATGAAGTGAACAGACAAGAAAAGGCTCAACTGTAGTTTTGTATCAGTGGAAATCAAAAGAATAAGATAAATTATGTAAAACATTGCACTTCTATCTTGATTGTTCATATATGTTTTGAATCCACATCAAACAACAACGTAAAGCCTATACTCCCGCTTCGGTGGGAGTTTTTTTTATTTATCCCATATATAATATCGAACACTAACCACGATAAAATAGTAATACCACCCCAACAATGCTCGCAACGTACATATATAGAGGGCTAATCATCGGTTTGTGTTCGCATTTAACGAACGCCAAGAAAGCTCGCGTGGATGCTTAACATAGCCAAACGGATGAAATATAACGACTGAACAGATAGCCAATATTGTAAACTTTTATTCGCAGAAATTGCTCTGCTAAAAACATCAAAATAGAGTTGTCAACATGACGAGTGGCTCGTTATTTATCCCCAAACACCCACTAAGGTGGCAAAACGTACCCTTTCACCTACCCGCGGAGGCTCTTTTGCCTACCAATAGAACCCCTTTTAGAAGGCAAAAGAGGCTCTTTTGCACCTCGGAAGAAGCGTTTTTGGGGAATAAAAGCTAGCTTTTTGTGGCATTTTCAAGGCCTTAATTTTACAACACGTTAGCTATCAAGTACTTGCATTTTTCGCGAATTTAGATACCATTCGGCCATTGATTCAGGATTTGCGAGTCACAGAAGCCCGTTTGTTAAGGTTTTTGATTACACTTTTATTCACTCCACCAGTCGCCTTTGGTAGAGATTTCTTAATACGACAAGATAATGACAGACCTCTACAAAGGTAAAAACCACAAGCAGGGATACGTGAGGGAACACATTAAAAAAAGGAAAGCCATACCACTGACTTTCCTTACGTGCTTTGCGGAAGATGAGGGATTCAAACCCCCGATACCCGGAAAAGGGTATACCGGATTTCGAGTCCAGCGCATTCGGTCACTCTGCCAATCTTCCTTAGCTACTTTTCATTATAGCATCTGTAAAAGTACAGAAATTCTTTGGAACGTCAAATCTTATTCAAAGGAAAGTTTGTCAAGGCGCGATTTAAGCATATCTGCCTCACTTTGGCGGATGGACAAGGTTATCTGACACGCATTGTCAAACTGCTGCGCCACGATACGCGCTCCCGTTTCCTTCACTACACGCATGACGGCATTCATCATAGGATAGGAAAAGGTGTAGACGATGGTGGATTGGACACACTTGCTCACCTTCTCGGCACTAGCTATGGCCTCTTGCGCTGCGGTGCGATAAGCCACGATGAGTCCGCCGGTGCCTAGATTGACACCACCATAATAGCGAATAACCACAAGCAACACATCCGTTAGATTCTCTTTATTGAGCTGACCCAAGATGGGTTTGCCTGCGGTGGATGATGGTTCGCCATCATCATTGGCACGGAACACGCTACGATCTGCACCCAAAACATAAGCGTAGCAACAATGCCGGGCGTCATAATACTTCTTACGATACTGCTTGACGATGTCCATTGCCTCGTCAACAGTGGTTACATGATGCAAAAAAGCGAGGAATTTACTCCGTTTTTCAGAGTAAAATCCCTCGCTTATATTATTGGTTACAGTGATATACTGGTCGTTCATCAATTTTCAATTATACACTTTCTGACGACAGATAAGCTGTTCAGATATTAGGGTTAGTCGTCCAACTTATGAATGATTAATCCGCTTCGAAGCTTTGGTTCGAACCATGTAGCCTTAGGTGGCATAATCTTTCCGCTGTCAGCGATATCCATAATCTGCTGCATAGTTACGGGATAGAGAGCCAATGCCCAACGCATCTCACCACTATCCACACGACGCTTGAGCTCACCAAGGCCGCGGAGACCACCCACGAAGTCGATACGCTTGTCAGAACGGAGGTCTGTGATACCCATCAAGTTGTCTAAGATAAGACGACTAGAGATATCTACATCAAGCACACCGATAGGATCATGGTCATCGTAAGTGCCAGGCTTTGCATTGAGCTTGTACCAATGACCGTCAAGATAGAGCGAGAACTCATGCAGACATTGTGGATGATAGATCTCTGTGCCCATATCTTCAACACCAAAGTTGACCTGCAAAGCAGCAAGGAACTCGTCAGCGCTCATGCCATTGAGGTCGCGCACCACACGGTTATAGTCGAGGATGGTGAGCTGACTAGCTTGGAAGCATACCGCCATGAAGTAGTTGTACTCTTCAGTGCCATTGTGCTGAGGATTGAGTTTGGCTTTCTCCGCACCCACAAGCGCTGCTGCAGCAGAGCGATGGTGACCATCAGCGATATAGAGTGCTGGCATCTGAGCAAACTGATCAGTAATGGTTTGGATGTCATTGGCATCACTAATCACCCAGAACTGATGACGGAAGCCATCTATCGGAGCTATGAAATCGTACTCGGGAGCTACGCCTAGAGCATAACGATTGAGCAAATCATTGAGAACGGTGTTGTCGGGATAAGCAAAGAATACGGGTTCGATATTGGCATTGCATACACGCACGTGCTTCATACGATCCTCTTCCTTGTCACGACGAGTGAGTTCGTGCTTCTTGATGACGCCATTGGTATAGTCGGGAACAAACGCACCCACTACCAAACCATACTGCGTCTTTCCGTTCATGGTCTGCGCATAGATATAATAGTGCTCTTCGGTATCCTGCACAAGCCAACCTTTGTCTTGGAAAGCTTGGAAATGCTCAGCAGCACTCTCATAGACACGTGGGTCATATTCAGACGTTCCGGGTTCGAAGTTGATTTCGGGTTTGATGATATGATACAAGCTCTGTTCGTTAGTACCTGCTTCGGCACGTGCTTCCTCAGAGTCGAGCACATCATACGGACGTGATTCCACTCTCTCAACAAGATCTTTTGGGGGGCGAACACCCTTGAATGGTTTGATTGTTGCCATAATTGATATTCTGAAAGAGTGATTACTTGTTTACTTGGAACTTAGTGCATCCATCCTTGAAGAATGCGTTGATCTGCTTAGCAGCTGCAATACCAGCGTTGGTGTTAGCCTCAGCGGTCTGTGCACCCATCTTCTTAGGTGTAGCAAAGTAGCGATCACCAAGCTGCTGGAACTCAGCGTCAGCATCGGGCTTGATGTCTGCGATAAACTGAAGGTCGGTGCGTTCGGTCATCAGCGCAAGGAGTTCTTCCTCATGTATCACCTCTTTACGAGCTGCATTGACAAGGATACCACCCTTAGGCATCAATGCTACATAGTTCTTACCAATGCTCTTGATGGTCTCGGGAGTTGCAGGGATGTGCAGCGAAACGATATCACACTGGCTAAAGAGCTCTTCCTGTGTCTTAGCAACAGCCACACCAGCCTGCTCAATAGCTTCAGCTGGGCAATAAGCGTCATACGCCATCACGTCCATATCAAATCCTTTGGCGATGCGAGCCACGTTGCGTCCTACGTTACCGAAAGCCAACAAACCTAGACGTTTGCCTTTCAGCTCCTGTCCCGACTTGCCATTGTAACGATTACGAAGCATATATACCAAGAGGCCCATTACCAGTTCGGCCACAGCATTGGCATTCTGACCAGGTGTATTCTCTACCACAACACCTTTCTCCTTAGCATAAGCGGTGTCAATAGAGTCGTAACCAGCACCTGCACGAACCACAATCTTAAGTTGTTTTGCAGCATCAAGCACCTCAGGCGTGATCTTATCTGAACGTACAATCATTGCATCAGCATCCTTAACGGCGTCAAGCAACTGCTGATTGTCTGTATATTTCTCGAGCAAGCTCACCTCATGTCCTGCGGCAACAAGCTCTTCTTGGATACCCTTCACAGCTGCTGCGGCAAAGGGTTTAACGGTTGCAATCAATACTTTCATAGTTGTATAAGGTTAGATGTGAATAAATAGAGCGATGGATTAATGCTCGTTTTCAAAATCCTTCATCACTTTAACAAGTGCTTGAACGCCCTCTACTGACTGTGCATTGTAGCAAGAAGCACGGAATCCGCCCACTGAACGGTGGCCCTTGATACCTACCATACCACGCTCGGTAGCATACTGGAGGAATGGTTTCTCTAGATCCTTATACTCTTCGTTCATCACGAAGCAGATGTTCATCAGCGAACGACTATCCTCAGCCACTGTTCCGTGGAAGAGCTTGTTGCGGTCAATCTCATCGTAAACAATCTTAGCACGTTCCTGTGCACGACGATCCATCTCTTGCACACCGCCTTGAGCCTTGACCCAACGCATGGTTTCGAGCAATGAATAGATAGGCACTACAGGAGGAGTGTTGAACATTGAACCCTTTGCTATGTGTGTGCGATAGTCGATCATTGTAGGAATGTCACGCTCTACACGACCCAACATGTCTTCCTTAACGATAACGAAGGTCACACCAGCCATTGCCATGTTCTTCTGTGCACCGCCGTAGATAACCGTGTACTTAGACACATCCACTGGACGGCTCATGATATCAGAAGACATATCAGCTATCAAAGGAATAGGGCTGTCAAGGTCTTTGCGGAGCTCTGTACCATAAATGGTGTTATTGGTAGTGATATGGAGATAGTCGGCATCCGTAGGGATGGTGAAATCCTTTGGATAGAATGTATAATTGGCGTCAGCTGAAGAAGCCACTTCTTCCACTTCACCAAAGAGCTTAGCTTCTTTGATGGCTTTCTTTGCCCATGTACCACTATTGACATAAGCGGCTTTCTTTACCAGGAAGTTGGCAGGAATTTGCATAAACTGCAATGAAGCGCCACCACCAAGGAAGATCACTGAATAGCCTTCGGGCACATCAAGGAGCTCTTTAACCAATGCGCTAGCTTCATCCATAACTGCTTGGAAATCGGGTGTACGGTGACTGATTTCCATGAGGGATAAGCCTGAGCCATTGAAGTCGAGTATTTGCTTAGCTGTATTTTCAATCACCTCGCGTGGCAGGATAGAAGGACCTGCATTAAAATTGTACTTCTTCATCTTAATAGATCTTTATGAGATTAATAATAGGTTATGTCTTTCGTTCTGTTTGCGAATATACGATAAGTTTTCGATAACCACAAATTTTTCTAACAGTATTTTTTTGACAATACTCCGGTGCGTCAACCGGCTAATTATCAAATCTCTTTGCACAATTACATTTTGCTAAAATGATTATTTGATTTCTTCCACTATGGTACGAATTCCTTTGATTTTAACACCGCGTGTCAGATTGATAATTTGTCTTAAAAGGTTTCGTTTCACTGCCACATAGGCATATCGAGGCATGACATCGATGCGTCCGATGTCTGAAGCGTTTATGCCAGCTGCCTTACAGAGGAAGCCCACGATATCACCTTTAGATATCTTGTCTTTCTTTCCCTTACCTATATATATAGTGGACATGAGTGGTTGTGGAATGGCGGTGGGTAGCTCTTCCGGCAAAGGATAATCTTCTGTCTCAGCATCCACATATTCAGGAATAGTCTCTTTGGGGTTTAAGAGGAAGAAGGTGCGTCCGGTCTTATCCCAACGAGCCGTACGCCCTACCCTATGTACATAAGCATCTGCGTTCTCAGGGAAGTGATAATGGATCACGTTGTTAACGTCAGGAATATCTAATCCGCGCGAAGCCAAGTCGGTGCTTACCAATATCTGTGTAGAACCATTGGCAAATCGATACAAAGCCTGCTCGCGTTGGCGCTGGTCCAGTCCGCCATGGAGCATACTGATGACATATCCTTGCTCTTGAAGGTAAGCCGCCACACGTTCTACAGCATCACGGAAGTTGAGAAACACAATGCTCTTATCGGTCTGAAGATGACGAAGCAGCCTATCAAGCGTAGGTAGCTTGTCCATCTCGGGGCATGCTACACACTGAACACAGATACGTTCGGGTATCTGTTCCTCGGTTGGCAGATAGTTGAGCTTTAGAGGTTTATCATGTGCGCTCACACCCATGTATCGCGGAATCTGTACCGCTTGCGTGGCAGAGAGAAGCACCTTACGTTCTATAGCGGTGAGTGAGGCTTGCAGATGTTCCATTTCTGCTTGGAAGCCCATCTCCAAACACTTGTCATACTCGTCAATAATGAACCACTTAATGGTAGCCACATCTATGTTGCCCTTGTCTATATGGTCATTGAGACGACCAGGAGTGCCAAAGAGGATTTGTGGTTGCTGACTGCGAATCAAGCGATGTTCGTCCATCGTGGGACGACCACCATAGAGCGCCATAGCTCGTAAGCCACACCCAAGGTTGTTGAGTACGCGTGCCGACTGTTGGGCAAGCTCTCTACTAGGGAGCACTATCACGGCTTGCGGAGCAGAAAGCTGGGAGTCGAGCAGTTGTATCAAGGGTAAGAGATAAGCATAGGTCTTTCCTGACCCTGTAGGCGAAAGCACTACAAGGTTGCGCTTGGTGTGTAGCATAGCATCTGCCACTGCTTGCTGCATGGCGGTCAGCGTGATGTCAAGTTTGGCGGTGAGGCGTTCTATAATATTGGTTTCCATGATGAATGTCGTGTGTCTGAATGTTTATATTACTATTATATAATAGGTGTTAGGGTTGGCTTCGCAACTTATCTATCGCATCAAACTCCTTTCCCATGTTCAGATTCAGATAGATGGTGTATAGCGGATAGAGCCAGCGTTGCTTTTGTTGGGGCGCCAAAGCACGATACTTTTCTAGATAAGGTAGCGCTTGTTGGTAACGATCCATAATCTGTTGTCGCAACTTCTTATCCCTTTGATCTACCTTATCGAGCTCGATGGCTTGATTGAAATAAGCCAATCCAATATAATAATAAGGTTCGGCTAGCGTATCGTTCTCTGCTATCAAGGCTTGACTAATCTCGATGCTCTCCGCATAACGGCCAAGATTGAGCAAGATGGCGCTTCGTGTCACTCGGAACAGTCTACTCGTAGAATCGGCATCCATAGCTCGATCAGCCACTTTCAAAGCCTCAACGTGATTGTCATTAGACTCATAATAATCGATGAGTCGTGGATAGAAGTAAGCAAAGTTGGGGTATCTGTTAAAGCCGTCGAGCAACGCCTGAACATAGTGGACGGTGTCCTTGCGCAGAAGGTAGGCTTCGGCTTGATATTGTCTGACGAAGTTGAGCATACTTGTATCGCATTCCGCAAGGTCTTGATACTTTATGATACAGTCTGACGAACCCATCTTATAACCGCAATACATCGCCCAATAAGCGGCATGGGGTATCAATGGATCCTTTTCGCGATAGTTGTATGAAGAGAAAAGCGGCCAATCAGAAGATAGGATATACTCATTATAGAAAGCAAAGGCTTTCTCATATTGCTTATTTCGGGTAAAGTACACACCGCCACTGAAAAGGTTTGGGCGAATGGAATTGAGGTATCGGGCATGATCCTCACGATACTTTAGACGCACCTGTCCCTGCTTATTGGGACGTGCCTCAATGGTATCAAGGGATGACATAGACTGAAAGAGGTTCATCGTAGTGTTAAACAAGGCTGCCGTGTCATACTTCTCTTTAAGATAAAGCTTCTCGTTACCTTGTTCATATTGCTTGGTATATGCATCTATAAGCACATTCCAGATCTTGACATTCTGTCGGTTAGCTGAGTCTTTCAGCAGACCTTGCATAGACGTGATGGCTTTGTCAAGGTCTTTTCCGCTCTTTACTTGATCGGCTGCGGTTTGTATCTGTTTCTTTTGTCCTACCATTTGCATCGGCAAGAGACAAAAGAGCATTGTCAATATGAATAGCGTTCTCATTCTTATATATATTTAGGGGTATAAGAGGTCTTATGTTTTGATTCTTTCGTTTAATGAAACTTCGACACCAAAGGTTCCAGTTCGTTGGCTTTGGCTTGGTCATCAAGGAGTTCATAGTCCATATAGAGCGGACCCACCCAGTTCACTTTGTTACGCCGAGGATCCATGGCGCGCACTCGTTCTAGATATCGTTGGGCTTCAACCAAGTATTCTTCTACCTGGCTTCGGTTCTCACCAGTCATCTCTTTAAAGGGTTTACCTATCTTCTGAATGGTTTCCACGGCGAGGTTATTCAGGCATACACCTATATTATATATAACAGGTATGGACGTGGCATCAATGGCATCGGCACGCTTATAAGCTTCGATGGCATCAGCCCAACGCTTATCTGTCATCGCCATCTCACCTTTCAGAATCCAAGGCATGGTAGAGCCTGGGTTGCCAACAAGTTGCGACTGGATAAACTTTTCTAGTTGCTTATGCTGAGAAGGATGATCATAAAACTGCATCATCCAAGCGAAATAGGTTCGGTTGGTAGGTTCGGTCTCATAGAGCTTGCGTAACACGAGTTCATACCGCACCGAATCTTCTCTCGTCATGAGCATCTCATGCATGCATCGAGCCTTCATCTCAGCCGCATATTGTGCCACATCATCATATTCGAGGGCTTGATCGGCATAGTAGTCGGCTTGATGGAAGTTGCGAATCTTATAATATATGGTTGACAAATCGTATAACGCTACCCCACTCTCGTCTTCCTCGCCTTGCAACAATGCATGATTGCGGTGTTTGAGATAGAGTTTGAGAGCTTTTACCCCATCGTCATAGTACTTGTTTCGCGCAAAATATTCGCCTGCATTGATTAAGAGAGGATGCAATTCAAGTAACCTTACACGATTCTCATCTTCGAATCGTGGTTTGATAACATGATTGCGATTAGGTATTCTGTCGAGCGAATCACATCTCAACGATGCTTCTACACCTCGGACCACGTTATGATACAAGGCCACAGAATCCCTAATCGAATGGTTCATTACCTGATTGAGCATACGCTCCGCTTCGCGATTGGCTTCATCTGCTAAGCGATTGTCTTTCTGCGCTAAGCCTATAAATGGATTAAAAACCATCAATCCCAAAATGACACACAACACCCTAAGCGTCCTAACAATCTTAGGAAGCAAAGGTTGGATTATGTATTGTCTTATTGTCATTTGGGTTTATTGGGAGCGGTTCGTTAATCTAAGCGTTATTAAGTAACAAAAAATGGCGGCATGAACACGGCACTCTCAAGATGAGCCTGCAGTATCATGCCGCCAATATGCTATAAGATGATATTCTTATGTATTATTTCACGCCTGCATCTTGAGCAGCCTGTTCTGTTTCAGGAGCGCTTTCGCCCTTCACGAAATAATAGCAACCATAGAGAGAATAAGCCCACTGGCTCTTAAATTCTCTAGTAACGTCGAGACTCTTAGCTGCTTCGAGGTAGCCAATAGCCTTGTTGTAAACCACTTCGAGTTGTTCACGTGCTGGACCTACGATAGCGCCTTTGATCTTTGAAGCTGCGTTCTGTGCACGATAGAAGTAGCACTGACCGATAGAAGCATTGAGCGCAATCTTCTGAGTATCATCTGTAGCAAGACTTAAAGCCTTCTCCAAAGCCTCAGCTGCTCCTTCATACTCTTGCTTCATGCTGAGATACTGGCCTTTCATCACCAAAGCGCCATAGTTGTTTGGATTCTTTTCCAAAGCATTGTTTACGAGAGCTTCAGCCTTATCCTGCATTCCAAGACCACTATAGGTTGTTGCAAGGCTAGTGAGGATGCTTCCATTCTCAGGATCTTGAGCCAAGAGGGTCTCTAGCTTGTTTGCGTAAGACAATGAGTCCTCACGAGTCTGGAGTTGTGAACCGAGGATAGCCAACTGAAGTTGTTGTGCATCTTTGGCACGATCAGGATTCTGAAGAGCATACTGCACGTACTTCTCTGCACGTGACCAATCCTTGTTCTGGTATGCATAATAAGTGGCATAGTAAGCAATCTCATTGAGGTTAGCATCCTGGCTCTTATCAAACTTAGAGAAGAGAGGCCATTCTGCAGTCTCTACATAATCAGACAAGAACTTATAAGCGTTGTTATCGTCCTTTGCATTCTGATAGAAGATACCACCATTGATAAGCAAACCACGCTTTGCATAAAGCTGATCAGCGAGAGAACCATACTTAGGTTTCACCTTTCCCTTTGCATCGGGAAGCTGATCGTACTTATTACATTCCTGCGCAGCATCGAAAGCCTTACCCAGAGCGGTGTACATACCAGCCTCATCTACGGGTTTGTTGCTTTCTTTACCCATCTGCTTAGCAGTCTCATTCTCAATCTGCACTGCCTGTTCCTTATCTACAATGCCCAAAGCAAGTTCCACCAAATGATTGTAAGCTTTAGCTTTTTCTGCATTGTCGGTCAGTTGAGTAAGTGATGAGTTGAGCAATTGAGCTGCCTCATCATAGGTTTTGGCTTTCATGATAGCCTTGAGGGCATTGCTGTCGCCCGCAAAAGCACTTGATGTACCTAACAACATCAGTGCTGCAATCATCATTTTTTTCATATTCGTAATTATTAAAACTAACTAATTTCTCTTTATTCTTCTGTGGCAGATTCCACTTCTGCATCATTTGAAGGCTCTGCCTCTACGTCCGAAACGTTCTCCGATGAACTAACAGGAGCTGCGTTAGCCGTGTTCTGTTCAAACTGGTGATGGCTTTCTTCTTCCACTTGTGCCTCAAGCTCAGAGCTCATCACCTTACAAACAGAGGCAATCACGTCGTTCTTCTTAGCAAGATTGATAAGACGCACGCCCTGAGTAGCGCGACCCATAACACGGCATTCGGACACTGCTAGACGTATCGTGATACCGCTCTTGTTGATAATCATCAGGTCATTGGTATCGTTTACATTCTTAATAGCAACGAGCTTGCCGGTCTTTTCGGTGATATTGATGGTCTTCACACCTTTACCGCCACGCTTGGTCATACGATAGTCTTCCACCTCGGAACGCTTTCCGTAGCCCTCTTCGGATACCACCATCACGTTCTCTTCCTTAGGATTATTTACAACTATCATGCCAACCACCTCGTCTTGGCCGTCTTCGTCTAGACGCATACCACGAACACCAGTAGAAAGACGTCCCATAACACGCACATCGTTCTCATCAAAACGACAAGCACGACCATTGCGGTCAGCCATAATCAACTGGTTGTGTCCATTAGTAAGGCGTACATCTACCACCTCATCGCCTTCATTGATATTGATGGCACGTACACCAATGGTACGAGGATGAGAGTAAGCCTCAAGGCTTGTTTTCTTCACAAGACCCATCTTGGTTGCAAACACCACGTAATGGTTCTTCAAGAACTCTTCATCATCCAATCCACGGAGACGCAAGAAGGCATTGACTGTGTCGCCTGGCTCAAGCGCCAACATGTTCTGAATGGCTCTTCCCTTAGAGGTCTTCTCACCTTCAGGGATGTCATAACACTTCATCCAGTAGCAACGTCCCTTTCGTGTGAAGAACAACATTGTCTGATGCATGGTTGCTGGATAAATAAACTCGGTGAAATCCTTATCGCGTGTCTTAGCGCCTTTTGATCCCACACCGCCACGTGACTGCTCACGGAAGTCGGCTAAAGGTGTGCGCTTGATATATCCAAGATGACTTATGGTAATCACAACGGGATCGTTGGGATAGAAATCCTCTGCGTTGAATTCGTGTTCATCTGGGATAATCTCAGTACGACGGTCATCGCCATACTTTTCTTTAACCTCAAGCAACTCCTCCTTCATCACTTCCTTACAACGCTCGGGGTTGTTCAGGATCTCTTCCAAGTCACGAATTGTCTCCATCAAGTCGTTAAACTCTTGATGCAACTGATCTACACGCAAGCCAGTGAGCTGTGACAAGCGCATATCTACGATTGCCTTCGACTGGATATTGTCTAGATCAAAACGTTTTTCGAGATTAACTTGTGCTTCAGCGGGGGTCTTGCTCTGACGGATGATGTGTACCACCTCGTCAATATTGTCACAAGCGATAATCAATCCTTCGAGGATGTGCGCACGCTCTTGCGCTTTCTTCAGATCAAACTGCGTACGACGAATCGTCACATCATGGCGATGCTCCACGAAGTATTTCACGCATTCGCTCAGAGTCAAAGTCCTTGGACGACCCTTAACGAGCGCAATACAGTTGACAGAGAACGAACTTTGCAATGCCGTCATCTTGAAAAGCTTATTCAGAATGACGTTGGCATTCACATCGCGCTTAAGGTCTACTACGATACGCATACCTTGGCGACCTGTTTCGTCGTTCACGTTTGCTATGCCATCGAGTTTTCCCTCCTTCACCAAGTCGGCAATATACTCAATCAGTTGTTGTTTATTGACGCCGTAAGGAATCTCAGTCACAACAATCTTGTCGTGCTGATCATCGCTCTCTATCTCGGCTTTGGCACGCATCACGATGCGACCACGACCCGTTTCGTAAGCTTCCTGTACACCTTTCAGACCGTAGATATAAGCTCCGGTTGGGAAATCGGGTGCAGGAATATATTGCATCAGTTCGGTACTGGTAATCTCTGGGTTGTCGATATATGCACAACAGCCATCTATCACCTCACCAAGGTTGTGCGTAGGGATATTAGTTGCCATACCCACAGCGATACCATTGGCACCATTTACCAACAGGTTAGGTATCTTTGTCGGCATGACTGATGGTTCCTTAAGTGTATCATCAAAGTTGTTTACCATATCCACGGTATCCTTTTCGATATCGTCCATGATATGTTCACCCATCTTTGACAATCGACACTCGGTGTAACGCATAGCTGCAGGCGAGTCGCCGTCTACCGAACCATAGTTGCCTTGACCATCCACTAAGGTGTAACGCATGTTCCAGTTTTGTCCCATACGCACCAAAGCACCATAGACAGAGCTATCACCATGAGGGTGATACTTACCCAAAACCTCACCTACAACACGTGCACATTTCTTGTAAGGCTGGGTACTGAAGTTGCCAATACCGCGCATACCATAAAGAATACGGCGATGCACGGGCTTAAATCCATCCCTCACATCTGGGAGAGCACGAGCCACAATCACCGACATACTATAGTCGATGTAGCTTGACTTCATCTCTTCCTCGATGTTAATCTTAATGATTCTGTCTTGATCAATTGTCTGATTTTCGTCCATCTGTATTTAATAATTTACTGTCTTATTTAATGAGTGTGATGCGGAAGGCGAGCCACGAGTATGCTATCGTTTGCCAACTAGCCTCTAGGGCTCTAGTGCTGACGGGCTTCGTTTTCCAAAAAATCGCCTAAAACGCCATTTAAATCGCTTCTAAGCGATTAAGACCGCATTTTCTCAATTGCAAAAATACAAATATTATTCCATTTGAAAAAGGTATTAGAATAAAAAAAACGCTTTTTCAAACAGTAGTTGACGGTATTTAGAATGTTTTAAGACGCATTCCGCAGTTTTTCGTTTCTGCACTGCGCACATTAATAGTTTTGAATAATCCAATCGTGCTTCTCGCGTTGTTTCTTTGTCAACCCCACCCTAGGTTTAAACAACTGAAGCACTGCACCTAAATCAAAACACAATCCCGATGATGTCGGTGCATTAAAAACAGGATAGTTTGGGGTAGCTTTTATGGCCTCCTTTGCCACATTAGGACGCTTACCCCATACTACAACTTCCTCTAAGGTGTTAAATTTGGGTAGAAGACTGATGGTGTCGCACATCTGCGATGTCCTCATAGATAGAGGCACAAAATGCGATTTGGTAAACGTAACACTGGTGCAAGGCGTTGGAATATAGAAGCGCCCTTGGTAGTCGGTCAGTACTTTGACATTGGTATTGGTTGATAACTGCACATTAGCAAGGGGGAAACCTGTTTCCATATTGATAACCACTCCCCTCTTCTGTGCTTGGATTTCGGTAACGAAGGCCAAGCACATGATAATAATTGCACTTATCCTAACCATATCGTTATACCTCAGAATAAAATTATACCTATTCGGGCGTCTTCAGTATCACACTTGTTGCCCCCATCGTAAACAACGTTCCATTCTCTATTACACGACGTTCACGATCACCTAAGATTACATTATCCACAAATGTACCCGTAATGCTAGGTCCATCTCGTAAGATATACTTAAGCTTACCCTGCTTGTCTCGACTGACGTTGATGACACAATGAACCATATCTATGCTAGGATCGTTGGTCTCTATGGGACAGTTAATCGTTTTACCTTTCATATAACGACCTATCACGTTGTCTCCCATCTGCAAGGGAAAGACCTGCTTGTAATGGAATACATTTTCTATTACAAGTATGCTACCGTATTCGCCCGTAGGCTCGTTGTCCTTAGAGGAGTTTTCTTCTTTTTGCGTTTTACGCAACTTTGACACCCCTAAACGGACACCAAACTGCTTGTTACAGCTAGGGCAAACAAAGACCAAACGCTGTCCTACCTCATACTTGGTTTCGTCGAAGGTTATAAAGTTGTCACACTTTGGGCATCTAACGCGTTTCATCTACCTAAATTATTTTACATTAATCACCCAAGAGTCGGCAAAAAGCTTATCTTGCTTCAATACATTCAACGCCTTACGAGCTTCTGCTGAAGTGGCATACGCACCATAGAGCACCATAGAATTGCCTTTCAAGGTCGTTGTATATGCCTCCGAATAACCAATCTGATCTAGATACTGCACATAACTCTCTGCACCGCTAAGGCTTACATTGGTACACATAACGATAGACCAACGCTTATCCACATCAGCCTTTGAAGCCTCACTTTCCGTAGCGGGTTGTTTTGTCTCTACTAGCTGGGTAGGTTCTGCCGATGCACTTGGTGAGGAATACAATTCAGACAAGACACCGCTCTTTATATTATGATCTGCACCTTGTTCTGCCATGCGCATGGGTTTCATCACAAAGAAACAGAACGCAGCCACACATGCAGCTACAGCTACATTGCGCATAGCACGCACACTGATTGAGATACGCTTATCACCTGTAAGTGGTTCACGCTCTATCGCAACCACACCCAATGGTGATGCAGGCTCTTCCACCTTATTATCCTCTGTTGCCTCAACCGCTAATGACGTTAACAATGGCTGCATCTCAAATCCACTCAAGGCATAAAGAGATGGTGTTAAGATGCCCGACTCTAACGGGCTGAAGCTAAGCGCTCCTTCCTGGTTGATATACAACGTACCTAAGCCGTCAAGCAGTAGGCTTCCTTCATCTTCTAAAACGCGACGTATCGCCTCTACCTCTGCCTCCACGCACGCTAGCGCATCGGGATAACTATAATCGTAAGCATCCACATACGACTGCACCAACAACGAATCGTTCATCTTCAACTGCGCATTGAATCCTAACATACGACGAGGAGGCAAGAACATACCATCTTCCTCATCATAGCTTGCGTCAAGATGATGAGCTACGAATCCTCCCAACTCAGGAACGATTACACAATCGTTAGTAAGGAGCAGAGCTTCTATATGTTTGTTTATTCTAATCACGTTTGCAAAATTAAGGAAAAAAATCGAGTAAGACAAGCATTTGTTACCATTAAAAAACCTAAATACAAAAAAATCAAAACGTTTGGACTTTTCCTGCAAAATATTACTAAAAACATAATTATAATAGCTACCTTTGCAGTTATAAATAGTACTTATATGGAATATATTAAGACTGACATTGAAGGTGTATGGGTTATTGAGCCTAAAGTTTTCAAAGATGCACGTGGTTATTTCTTCGAAGCATGGAAGCAAGACGAGTTTGATAGCCATATAGGAAAGCACGTTAGCTTTATTCAAGACAACGAATCCAAGTCGAGCTACGGGGTTCTTCGTGGCCTACACTATCAGAAAGGCGAATACAGCCAAGCTAAGTTGGTAAGGGTTATCAAAGGAAAAGTGGTAGACGTTGCCGTAGATATACGAAAGAGTTCACCCACTTTTGGCAAGTATGTAGCCGTAGAGCTTAGCGAGGACAACAAGCGTCAGCTTTTCATTCCACGTGGATTTGCACACGGATTTGTAGTTCTCAGCGAAGAAGCCATCTTTACCTATAAGGTTGACAACGTTTATGCTCCGACACACGAGGCTAGCATCCGTTGGGATGACCCCACTATCGCCATTCAGTGGCCTATCGACGCTAAGGACGTACTGACATCCGAGAAAGATCTCAAGGCTGCCAACCTGCTCAACGCCGAATTGTTTGATTAACTAAAAATTATATATGAATATTGCAATTGTTGGTACAGGATACGTCGGTTTGGTATCGGGAACATGCTTTGCAGAGACTGGTGCCAATGTGACATGTATTGATGTAGATGCTCAAAAGATAGAACGTCTGAAACAAGGAGAAATCCCTATATACGAACCAGGGCTTGACGAGATGGTTATTAAGAACGTCAAGGCAGGCAGACTACAGTTCTCTACCGATTTGAGCAAGGTGCTCAACGATCAAGAGATTGTGTTCTCGGCTGTAGGAACACCACCTGATGAGGATGGCTCAGCCGACTTAAAATATGTACTACAAGTAGCGAAGACCATCGGCGAGAATCTAAACAAGTACATGGTGGTGGTCACCAAGAGCACCGTACCCGTAGGAACAGCCAAGAAAGTAAGAGCTACCATACAAGCCGAACTGGACAAACGTGGTGTAGATATCCACTTTGATGTGGCTAGCAACCCTGAGTTTCTCAAGGAAGGCAACGCCATCAAGGACTTCATGAGTCCTGACCGCGTGGTGGTAGGCGTAGAGAGTGAACGTGCCAAGAAGATACTTACAAAACTTTACAAGCCCTTCTTGCTCAACAATTTTAGGGTTATCTTTATGGACATTCCTTCTGCCGAGATGACCAAATACGCTGCCAACTCAATGTTAGCAACCCGCATCTCGTTCATGAACGACATTGCCAACCTTTGTGAGCTTGTAGGAGCTGACGTAGATATGGTACGCCAAGGCATTGGGTCAGACACACGCATCGGACGAAAATTTCTCTATGCAGGTTGCGGATATGGCGGTAGCTGCTTCCCTAAAGACGTCAAAGCGCTTATCAAAACAGCCGACAAGAATGGTTACTCCATGCACGTACTGAAAGCTGTGGAAGAGGTTAACGAGAACCAAAAGTCTATTCTCTATAAGAAACTTTGCGCTGCCTTCAACAACGAATCGCTAGAAGGAAAGACGATTGCACTTTGGGGACTTTCGTTTAAACCCGAGACCGATGACATGCGCGAATCCACTGCGCTGGTCATCATTGACCTTCTGCAGAAAGCGCATTGCAAGATACAGGCTTATGACCCAGTGGCGATGAGCGAATGTAAGCGTCGCATGGCGCTACGTGACGCGCAACCCGACATCACTTATTGTCCCAACATGTATGATGCGGTGAACAATGCGGATGCACTTTTGCTCTTGACCGAATGGAAGGAGTTCCGCTTGCCTAGCTGGAAGGTTATTGCCAAAGCGATGAACCATTGTCTAGTGATTGATGGTCGCAACATCTTCGATGCAGAAGAGCTTACCGAGAATGGTTTTGAATACCATTGCATCGGAAAATAAAATCATGTAACAACATGAAAACAAAGAGAGGATTCATACTGAGCCTTAGTGCTTTAGGATTGGGATTGCTGATAGCTGGTTGTCAGAATGCGCCAGCTAACCAATCTGACGAAGATACGCAAGCCAAGAAATTACTCCAAGGCTACTGGACGCTGGATGATGGAGAAGCCGTGTGGGAGGTACGTGGAGATAGCATATACTATCCAGATGCCACCAGCTTACCCGTACGATTTTGGGTTGTTAATGACAGTTTGTACCTAGAAGGCAGCCATGTCAATAGTTACAAGATCATGAAACAAGCTGACCACCTACTGCGTTTCTGCAACCAATCGGGTGACGAGGTGAAGCTAGTCAAGGGAAATAGCAAACAGCTTCGTGCACAATTTGGGCAACCCAAGACATATGCTATCAACACCTTTAACACATACGATGCTGATACAATGGTCAATAATGATATGGGATATTTCGATTCCAAGATACATGCCGAGACCACATCGGATCCTATTATCAAATCAGAATATAACGATCAAGGTGTAGAGGTTGACAATAGGTATCTAGACAACATGGTGCGCGTCACCATCACGAATCATGGAACCATCACCTATCAGCATGATTTTCGCAAAGCTGAGTTCTCCGAGTATATCCCCTCGCAGTATTTTGCCAAATGTATGCTTCGCAGCATCACGTTCTCTCACACCTCAAAGGATGCGCTCTACTATGATGTCAGCATAGGTATTCCTGACGCCTCCACCACCTATTGCATTGAGCTACGTATCAATAGCAACGGCAAAGTGGACAAGCGCCTTAAATAGAAGTATGTCTTCTGCTAGCAGTTTAGACTAATATCAAAGGATTATAGAATACGAATCACTTCCCGATAGGTGCTTCGTTGATAAATCAAACCAACGTCTTTAGAGTTCACTAAAGGCGAAAATAGAATGAAGATTAAATTGATTTCACAGGAAAATCAATTTAATCTTCATCTAAAAATAATTTATTTTTTGTTTCCAAAGAGCCTTTCTTATCTCGTCATTCGGTATCGTTCATAAGATCAAACCGTACTGAACGAATCGAGAAAAGCGTTCCTCTACTTTGTTTCTTCGCCTCACCGGACACCGGGATATTCCTTATTGATGCGTTAAGCACTTGCTTAATAGCTGCCAAAACATGATTGGCATAAAAGAAAGGAGCTAGGGTAAGCCTTTAATGAGTTTCTTTTTCCTTCACCTTCTTCTTCTTTTGCTTACGTCCAAAGAGGTCAAAGATATTGGTGAAGTCTTTCTTCAGAATCAAACCAACACCTTGTGTGGTCAATGAGTTGCGAGTGAAATACCTATCATTAGTCTGGTTATAGAATCGAATAGCGAAGTTGCCATTAGGTCTGAATAGGTATCGAACATCAAAGTTGCCGATAAATGAGGAGTTATCCGTTACGGCATTGTCCTTATAGCCAAACTGTCCATTGATCATTAGGCGGTTGTTCAGGAGTCTACCGCTTAACAATCCTTCATACTCGGCATCACTAAAGCCCTCATCACCCGTAGCGATGTTGGCACCAAAGTTCCAGTTGTTGCTCTGAATGACATTGGATAGCACGGTGTTAATCTGCTGTGAGAGTGTACCCGACAAAAGACTTTGCATAGCAAGCGAGGTCTGGTTGTGGGCAGCATTCGACTCAAACGAGGCGTTGTTTGCACCCTGTGGGTAGAATCTACCTACTGCTAGAAGATACAACACCTGCTGACTCATCTCTTCATCCGAATTGATTACCGACCTAATCATTTGTTGCCCATCAGCAGAAAGCGTTGGGAAAGCAAGGTCAAAGGTCACCAAGGGTTGCAAGGGAGTGCCTAGGATGTTCATCAAGCAGTTGACCCTTATAGAGTTGTTAGCAAATGACGTCCCCAGTTTTAAGTCGGATAGGCTCACGCCATTGACCGTATAAAGTCCCTTGAGATTAAGATCGGCATCATAAGGGCTTCCTCCGAAGGTGATAGACGATTCGGGCTGAAACTCTATCGTCTTCTTTATCAGATTCTGAATGGTTAGGTTATAAGCTCCTCTATCGACGTGATAATTGCCATACATCTGAAACGCACCTTTATTAAAGTAGCTGGCGCGTATCACACCCGAACCATTGAGCTGGATCTCGTCATGGGTATTCTCATCCATCAGTACCTTTAAGGTAAGGTCAGGCATACTGTTAATGATGAAATTCAGAATCAAATCACTAGGTATATCCACATCTTCAAGGTTAGCTGGAAGGTGGAACGCAGGCGTCTGTCCGGCTGAGACTGAGCCATTTAGGGGCGAGGCTATCGTTACTAGCGTATCATTCGACAGATCATCATCTGACACCCACTTGATAAATGAGTTCTCATCCACATCGCCAGTGTAAGCCGCATTATACTCCATGAACGAATTGCGATTAGGCGTAGCGTTGATAGTCATGGTCGTTTCACCGCTACGACCTTCTATCAAGCAGTTGCCCGTGGCATAGATAGTACCCCAGAAGGTATCGCCATGTTGCGGAGTTGGGAAATCATAGGACAATAAGTTATTGGCATTGATATTGATATCAAAGGTCATGTGACGGAAAGCGTCATGATGGAAGCCACCCGTTATCACACCCATATTGCCATGACGATCATAGACGGTATCGTTATCAAAGGTGATCTCATTAGGTTTCATCACCACATGCCCCTTAGGTATATGATAAGTGACCCCTATTGAGGAAATTTTCACATTACCATTAACCGTCATATCACCATCCATATTCACATCGCTTAATGGTCCTATCACCCTACACACACCGTCTCCATAGACATCAAAGTCGCGCATGAACACACCGCAATAACGTTTCAAGAAATCGAGCCGTGTATGATGTGAGTAGATAGGCAGACAGATATACTGATCTTTAAGCGATATATAACCTTTGATATCGGTATATGATTCAGCATCGGCTACGGCTTGAGCATCTATATTGATCTGTCCGTCAATGAACGAAGCATCTGCATAAAGCGTTCCTAAGGGGCCATCATTGAAGGAAAAATCGGATACTGTGAGATCCGCATGTACTTCAGGTTTGGTAAAGATGTATTTGACATAAGCCGTGCCAGAGGCTAAGCCACCGAAATCAACGGAGTGGAAGTTGACAAGATCTAGCACATAAGGCACATCAATGTTATGAAGCGACACTGTAAGCGAGTCGGAAGGACTACCGCTGGTTTGTCCATTGACAATGATATGTTGGTTGCGATTGGACAACTCGAAATGGTCAATGCTCAAGTAATGGTTATTATAACTGATATCTGATGGTTGAACCTGCAACTGTATGGTGTCTACATAGATTGTAGAAGGATTGAAGTGGACACGTGGATTGATACGGCCCTTAATTCGTTGTAGGTCTATAAGGGCATTCAACTGACCTCCCATAGGATGCTTACCACCTACATTGACCTTCATATCAGTTTCAATCTGATTGGACAAGGCTTGCAGATGAGCAGTGACATCAATAGCCCTATCTTCATTTATCACATAACGACCATTCACCTGTGCTCGAAGCGAGTCAGAAGCCGTGACGTTAGCATAGAGATTCTCTACCTTTTGTCCGCTAATGGTGACTGATGGCGCTTGCACAGCAAGATCTGACATGCCGCTTCGGTGATCAATCTCACCTTCTATATTAATGGGTGACAGGAATGATAGAGGGATACGAAGCAGATGAGATAGAAGTTGGGAGTTTTGCAAATTAGCCGATACATGGAAGTGATCTTTGTTTGCAAGCGTAAGACCGCTTGGCATCAGAGATGGCATGTAGCGACTTAGCACCTGCTTACAACTCTGCACAAGCGTCTGATATTGGAACTGACCATCTATCGTTGCTCTACCGAAATCAGTCTGCACGTCAATCTGACGATGTAAGATGTTGTTGGTTGCTTTTAAGACGAGCGACTTAAGCGCATAGTGATCACCACCGCCAATCATGGAGAAATCTTCTAGTCGGAGCAAACCGCATAGGTCATCAAGCGTAGATCCACTGCCCTGAACATGCGTGGTGAACGAGAAGGTACGATCGCCTAACGCATCGGTCACCTTCAGACGTTGCAGATTGAGATGCTTAACGGATAGGTCAGCATCCACAACTAATGGTTTACGCTCTTTGTAGATCAAGGACAAGAGATTATCCACCGTGCCCTTGAAATCGATATCACCATGGGGGTTGTTCATGGCGAAATGTCCCTGAAGATGATTGCCGCTTAATCGTCCATCGGCTATGATTCGTTGGAAGGCGAAATCACCAAATTGCAACTGACTTATATCTGCATTGACCTTAAAATCGGCATCTTTCCATTGTGCAGGAAGAACACCATCAACAGACATACGTCCCTTTACCCATACGGGGTTGTCATTAGATAATAACCGCTTGGAACCAAATCCATCCGTCCGCAACGACAACATCACTTTGCGTTGGTTATATGAGCCATCCACAACGATGCTTCCGAAGGTTGAAGAGAGTTTTCCTTTCAGCGTCATTCGCTGCTGAACATTGCTTAAATCTCCTACAAAAGAGACAACACCTAATTTATTGATACTCTGTGGTAATAATGATTCCTTATTCAATACTTTCTTTAACGTATTCACCACATAGTCGCCATCCACAGCCATCTGTGTTACATGCCATGTTCCTTGAGGCATAGAAGAGGTCAAATCGAGGTTACCGCGAGCATTGAGTCGCAGCCAATCATCTTGTCCTTGGGCTTGTAGACGAGACACCTTGACATGGGTTAGATTGCCTTTCAATTGGGTTTGTACGCTTAGCGTCTTGGATGCATATTTCAGAGGGGCATAGAAGCATGCCACATCAGTAGGAGACAACTGAAGGTTTTGGAGGTTTAGACTGTAATTCAAGGATGAACTCACGAGCCTACCCTGCTCTATGCGATAAGATGCCTGCAACGATGGAATCTGAATACGCGATTGGGGCAAACGCAAATCTAGCTGTGACAAGGCAGCATGATGCTTATCAGCGTTGAAATCGAAAGAAAGATGCTCAACAACAAAGCCCGACTGTTCCATAAACGAGGTATTCTTGAGTTGAAGAGCAATGGCGTCATCCGTGAGATGATCTAGAACGATATGGGTACTGAGCTTATTGACCTTGATGTGATGCACATCAATCGTATGCTGACGAGCATGATACCATTCGTTGTAATTGACCTCTCCATTACGAATAACCAACGACTGGATACGAAGATTCAAGGGGGTATGAGCGGTTTGATCCTTCGACGACAACGAGTCGACGACAAATTGGAAATTGTATGCAGCCTTGGGAGTTTGCTTATAGATATTTGCCCGTAACCCAAAGAGTTGGGCGGAAGTAACTATAATGCGTCCTTGGGTTAAAGGAAGAATATCCACCTTGGCGGCCATACGCGTCGCGTCAAGCATGTGTTGGTGACTTTGGTCATATAGATGAACATCATCAAGGATGATATGATTAAGAAAACCTATATTGACAGAGCCTATATTGACCTTTGTTCCCAACTTATGAGATAGTATCGAGGCAACTTCCTGTGCCATGAAATTTTGCACCACAGGAACTTGAAACATTACTATCAAAAGCAAGTAAAAACAGACCAAAAGCCATAGTAGCCAGCTGATAAAAGAGCGTAATCTCCGCATAGTAAATACAAAACTACAAAAAATATTATTTATTGTGGAATTTATCTAGGAAAATCTTCCCCAATTGAGGTTTTTTTTCTATATTTGCAAAAAGTTTTTAAGGTCTATTAAAAAGCAGAAATCACACAAATAAATTCCTAAATAAACTATGTCAAGATTTATTAAGCTACGTAAAGGCTTGGACATTCGTTTGAAAGGACACGCAGAAGAGTTGACAACAACACTCAAGACATCAGGAAGCTACTCGCTAGTACCTGACGACTTTGTTGGAATCACTCCCAAGGTAGTTGTTCGTGAAAACGACCATGTTCAGGCTGGAGATGCTTTGTTTGTCAACAAGCATGCCCCAGAAGTGGGATTTGCTTCTCCTGTCAGTGGGAAAGTGACGGCTATTGTTCGTGGTGACCGCAGAAAGGTGCTACGCATAACGGTAGAAGCTGATGAAGAACAGAAAGCTACCGACTTTGGTAAGAAAGATCCTTCTGCGCTCAACGGCGAAGAGGTGAAGCAGCATTTACTCAAAGCCGGTCTGTTTGGATACATCGACCAGCTTCCTTATGCCGTTTCCACTACACCAGGCACCACTCCTAAAGCCATCTTCGTGTCTGCTCTACGTGACAAACCGTTGCAAGGCGACTTTGAATATGAGCTCAAAGGAGAAGAAGCTGCGTTCCAAGCAGGACTCACGGCTCTTTCAAAGATGGCCAAAGTGTACCTTGGCGTAGGCGCTCAGCAAACTAGTGAAGCGCTATTGCAAGCCAAGGATGTAGAAGTGGTGGTATTTGATGGTCCTTGCCCAGCAGGTAACGTGGGTATACAAGTAAACCATATCGATCCGGTAAATAAGGGCGAAGTGGTTTGGACAGTAGAGCCTACATCGGTAATCTTCTTCGGCAGATTGTTCACAACAGGCAAAGTGGATCTCACAAGAACGATAGCCGTAGCTGGTAGCGAAGCGAGTCATCCACAATACGTTAAGACGCTCGTTGGCACACCACTAGACAGCGTGCTCAAAGGTCAATGGAACGAGAACGCAGAACATCATATCCGCGTGATCAATGGAAATCCGCTTACAGGCAAACAATCCGATCCTAAGACCGACTGCCTAGGCGCACACACGTCAGAAGTGACTTTGATTCCAGAGGGAGATGATGTAAACGAGGTAGCAGGATGGATCTGCCCACGTCTGAATGATTTCTCCACATCGCGCAGTTACTTCTCTTGGCTACAAGGAAAGAAGAAGGAATATAACCTTGACGCTCGCATCAAAGGTGGTCAAAGACACATGATCATGAGTGGCGAATATGATCGCGTTCTTCCGATGGATATCTATGGCGAATACTTAATCAAAGCCATCCTCACCGGAAATATCGACAAACAAGAGCAGCTAGGTATCTATGAGGTAAGTCCAGAGGATTTTGCTTTGGCCGAATTTGTAGATAGCTCAAAGCTTCCTCTGCAAAAGATTGTAAGAGAAGGGCTAGATCTGCTCCGTAAAGAAAACGCATAAAGATTATAAAGAATAGTATGAGTTTAAGAAATTATCTTGATAAGATACGCCCTCAGTTTGAAGAGGGAGGAAAGCTACATGCTTTCAAGAGCGTCTATGATGGTTTCGACTCGTTCTTGCTTGTCCCCAACGAGACTTCTAAGAGCGGTTCGTCCATCCATGATGCCATCGACTCAAAGCGTATCATGAGTATGGTGGTCATCGCCTTGATGCCTGCTATGCTCTTTGGCATGTACAATATTGGTTACCAAAACGCCGTTGCTGCTGGAAAACTGGCTGAGGCTACTTGGTTTGGCATGTTCTGCTATGGTCTGTTGGCAATGTTGCCAAAGATCCTCGTGTCATATATCGTCGGACTTGGAATCGAGTTTGCATGGGCACAATGGAAGAAAGAGGAGATTCAGGAAGGTTATCTGGTAACAGGTATCATCCTACCCTTGGTCATTCCTGTAACCACCCCTCTATGGATTTTGGCTATCGCTGTAGCATTTGCCGTAATCATCGGCAAGGAAATCTTTGGCGGTACAGGTATGAACATCTTCAATCCGGCTTTGATTGCTCGTGCATTCCTATTCTTCTCTTATCCTAGCCAGATGTCGGGTGATACCGTTTGGGTGAACACTGACACCATTTTCGGATTAGGCTATGCTTGTCCTGACGGATTCACAATGGCAACACCACTTGGCGAATTGGCACAAGGCACAACGATAAACAATTCGTTCAGCGACATGGTTATCGGTCTGATTCCTGGTTCGATGGGTGAAACCTCTGTGATTGCCATTGCCATTGGCGCAGTTATCTTGCTTTGGACAAACATTGCAAGTTGGAAGACAATGTTGAGCGTCTTTGTTGGCGGTGCTGCTACTGCAGCTATCTTCCAAGCTTTAGGAGATACACCTATTCCTTGGTATGAGCATCTAGTACTGGGCGGATTCTGCTTCGGTGCAGTATTCATGGCTACTGACCCTGTCACTTCTGCTCGCACAGAGACAGGCAAGTGGTTCTATGGTTTACTCATCGGTGTGATGGCTGTCATCATCCGTGTAAAGAACCCAGGTTATCCTGAAGGTATGATGCTGGCTATCTTGCTCGGAAATATGTTTGCACCACTCATCGACTACTTCGTGGTACAATCTAATATCAATCATAGAGCTAAACGTTCAATCAAATAAGGAAAAACAAGATGAAAACAAATAGTAATACATATACCATCGTTTACTCGGTTATACTTGTAGTCATCGTTGCATTCCTTTTGGCATTTGTGTTCCAAGCGCTCAAGCCAATGCAAGAGGCTAATGTGCAAGCTGACCAACAGAAACAAATCCTCTTTGCGCTTAACCAAGACCGCAATATGACCAACGAAGAAGCTATTGCTCTTTGGAACAAGTTGATCGTAGCTGATGACATTATCGACGCTGACGGTAACGTGGTAAAAGCGGGTACACAAGGTGGTGTAGACAATGGTTTCAAACTGAATAGCCAAGATGCCAAGGAAGGCAAGTTGGCGCTGTTCCGTTGCACGGTAGATGGAAAAGACAAGTATGTGATTCCTGTTTATGGTGCTGGACTTTGGGGACCTATCAATGGCTTCATTGCTATCAATGAGGATAAAGCTACCATCTTCGGTGTTTACTTCAACCATGAAGGCGAGACCGCAGGTTTAGGTGCAGAAATCAAGGATGACGCTAGCTGGCAAGCAAAGTTTAAAGGCAAGCACTTGTTCAGCAAAGACAATCAAGACAAGATTGCGCTCGCTGTAGAAAAGAAAGTGGAAGATCCTGAAACGCAAGTGGACGCAGTGACTGGTGCCACCTTGACAAGTAATGGCGTAACCAAGATGTTCCAAGATGAGAAAGGTGGATTGCAGCCTTATGTCAAATTTTTAAATTCTAAGAAGTAATACAATGGCTTTATTCAGTAAACAAAATAGAGAAGCATTTGTCAAGCCGCTCAATCTTGACAATCCTATCTTGGCGCAAGTCCTTGGTATATGCTCAGCTCTTGCCGTTACTTCACAACTGAAGCCGGCTATAGTAATGGGTCTGTCGGTAACTATCATCACCGCATTCGCCAACGTGATCATATCCTTAATACGCAAGACCATTCCTAACCGTATTCGTATCATCGTACAACTTGTTGTCGTGGCGGCATTGGTAACAGTGGTGAGCCAACTGCTGAAAGCTTTTGCCTATGACGTGAGCGTAGAGCTTTCAGTGTACGTAGGTCTGATTATCACCAACTGTATATTGATGGGCCGCTTGGAAGCTTTCGCAATGACCAACAAACCTTGGCCGAGCTTCCTTGATGGTATCGGTAATGGTTTGGGATATGCTATGATTCTAGTTATCGTAGGCGCCGTGCGTGAATTGCTCGGTCGCGGAAGTCTGCTTGGCTTCAAGATTATCCCACAAGGATTCTACGATTGCGGATATATTAATAATGGTATGATGACGATGCCTGCAATGGCATTGATCTTATTAGGATGCGTTATTTGGATCCATCGTGCTTATTTCAATAAAGAAGACAAGTAAAGACTATGGAACATTTATTAAGTTTATTCTTTAGGTCCATCTTCGTGGACAACATGATATTTGCATTCTTCTTGGGTATGTGCTCCTTCTTAGCAGTATCTAAGAATGTAAAGACATCGTTGGGACTAGGTGCAGCCGTAACCTTCGTGCTGATCGTTACCGTCCCTATTGATTACCTATTGCAGACAGTGGTTCTTGACCCATTAGGCTTGGGCTACTTGAGCTTTATCTTGTTTATTGCCATTATCGCAGGTATCACGCAGATTGTGGAGATGGCAGTAGAGAAGTTCTCGCCCTCATTGTATGGCGCATTAGGTATCTTCTTGCCTCTTATCGCGGTAAACTGCGCTATCATGGGTTGCTCATTATTCATGCAGCAGCGCATCAATCTAGACCCATCTAACACACAATATATAGGTAATGTGTGGGATTCGATTGCTTACGCTTTCGGTTCAGGTTTAGGTTGGACACTTGCCATCATCTCAATGGGTGCAATAAGAGAGAAAATGGAATATAGCGATGTACCTAAGCCATTACAAGGATTGGGCATCACATTTATCACAGTAGGCTTGATGGCTATTGCCATGATGTGCTTCTCTGGACTTAAATTTTAATTAGGATTATGGATCTCAGTTTTATATTAAACAGCGTCGGGATATTCTTAGGAGTGATGTTACTCCTAGTGATTGTCTTGCTGGTTGCCAAGAATTTTCTTAGTCCAAGTGGTAAGGTAACCATTACGGTCAACGGAGATAAGAAGCTTGTGGTCAACCAAGGTAGCAGCGTTATGGCTACGCTTAACGAAAATGGCATTTACCTTCCCTCGGCATGCGGTGGCAAGGCTAGTTGCGGACAATGTAAGGTGCAAGTGGTAGAAGGAGGAGGAGAAATTCTCGACTCTGAACGTCCCCACTTCACCCGCAAACAGATTAAAGAGAACTGGCGACTTGGATGTCAGTGCAAGGTTAAGGGCGATATGTCTGTGAAGGTGCCCGAATCAGTGCTCGGTGTAAAGGAATGGGAATGTACGGTGATTTCGAACAAGAACGTTTCGTCATTCATCAAGGAGTTCAAGGTGGCTTTGCCTCCTGGAGAACACATGGACTTCATGCCTGGTTCGTATGCACAAATCAAGATTCCTGCATACGACTGCATCGACTATGATAAAGACTTTGACAAGGACGACATCGGAGAAGAATACATTGGCGCATGGAAGAAGTTTAACATCCTCTCGCTGAAGGCACACAACCCTCAAGATACCGTACGTGCTTACTCTATGGCCAACTATCCTGATGAGGGTGACATCATCACGCTTACCGTGCGTATCGCTTCTACCCCATTCAAGCCACGTCCTGAGGTAGGTTTTATGGATGTACCTACAGGTATCGGTTCTAGTTACATCTTCTCACTGAAGCCTGGAGACAAGGTGATGATGAGTGGTCCTTATGGTGACTTCCATCCTAACCTCACTTCTGGTAAAGAGATGATCTGGATTGGTGGTGGTGCTGGTATGGCTCCATTGAGAGCTCAAATTATGTACATGACCAAGACGCTCCACTGCACAGATCGCGAGCTACATTACTTCTATGGCGCACGTAGCTTGACCGAGGCTTTCTTCCTTGAGGACTTTTGGGCTTTGGAGAAGGAGTTCCCCAACTTCCATTTCCACCTATCGCTCGACCGTCAAGATCCAAAAGCTGACGAAGCTGGCGTAAACTATTACACAGGCTTTGCTGTGAATTGTATCCGTGACACCTATCTGAAGGATCACGAAGCACCTGAAGACTGCGAATACTATCTCTGCGGACCTCCTATGCTTATCAAGACCGTGACCGACTATCTTGATAGCTTAGGCGTAGACACAGATAGCATCTTGTATGACAACTTTGGTTAAGCCCACTTAGACCAATAAGATAATACCCTAACAAAAGCCGCTGATGTTCAGCGGCTTTTTCATATTTACACAGATTGGATAAAGTAAATTAAGGTAGTTATCCTTCTACCTTTATCAATAAGATAGGAACAGCATTCCTTTTTAAAAAGCTTAAATACTTATTGGTTTATAAGTAGATTTTAACGTTTCGGTTTGCGTCATTGCTTAACAATTGTTATCTTTGCAAAGAAATAGAATAGCGTAATAGATTACAGCTTAAAATAAAATAACTAACACTATTAGAGACTTAAAACATTTGGACAACGCAAATTATTTTAATCTAATTATATGGATTGGTTAATCAATTTATTCACAGAGCAAGACTCTATTGCACATATAGCCTTGCTCTACTCTGTTGTCATTGCCTTGGGTGTGTACCTAGGCAAGATTAAATTTTTCGGTATCTCGCTAGGAGTTACATTTGTGCTCTTTGTGGGTATCATCGCTGGACATATCGGATTCACAGGACCAAAGGCCACGCTCAACTTTCTGCAAGACTTCGGTTTGATTCTATTTGTGTTCATGATTGGACTTCAAGTAGGACCGGGTTTCTTTGAAAGTTTCGGCAAAGGTGGAATCAAACTCAACATGTTAGCGACCGTTACGGTTCTTCTGAATATCGCTGTCATGTTTGGTTGCTATTACATCTTCTTTGACACGAAGAATCCTAACAACCTGCCGATGATGGTAGGTACCCTCTATGGTGCCGTTACCAACACGCCTGGTCTTGGTGCAGCGAGTGAAGCCCTCACTTCAGTATTTCCTAAGGGAGATGTTCCTACCATCGCTTCTGGATACGCATGTGCTTATCCTCTTGGCGTCTTAGGTATCATTGGAGCTACATTGGCAGTGAAATTCTTCTGCAAGGTCAACTTTGACGAAGAGAACGAGGCTATCAAGTTGCTCGAGTCGGAAGACCCTCACGGCAAACCTCACGTGATGTATCTTAAGGTTTCGAACGCTTATATCAGCGGTCGTACGCTTCAAGAGATCAATGACTTCCTTAACCGCGAAATCGTTTGTTCACGTATCTGTCACAATGGCGAGCTGATTATACCTAAACGTGACACTAAGCTTGAGCTAGATGACGAAGTAATGATTGTCTGTACCGAGTCGGATGTTGAAGCTATTAAAGCATTTATCGGGCCAGAGATTGAGGTTGACTGGCATGAAGAAGAGCAGAAGCAACCGATGGTTAGCCGCCGTATCGTAATTACCAACTCTTCAATGAATGGTAAGGTCTTAGGACAGATGCACTTCAGCAGCGTATATGGCGTGAACATCACTCGTATCACACGTCAAGGCATCGACCTCTTTGCTAGTCGTCACCACCGTTTCCAAGTGGGTGACCGTGTGATGGTAGTAGGTCCGAAGGCTAATGTAGAACGCATTGCAGAGATGATGGGTAACTCGTCTAAGCGACTGAATAATCCTAACATCGCAACCATCTTTATTGGTATCCTCATTGGTATCATCTTTGGAATGCTCCCAATAGCTATTCCTGGTATGCCTGTTCCTATGAAGCTTGGTCTTGCTGGTGGTCCATTGATTATCGCAATCATTATCGGTCGTTGGGGTCCACGTATGCACCTTGTTACCTACACCACTACATCAGCTAATATGATGCTTCGCGAGTTTGGTTTGGCTCTATTCTTGGCATCAGTAGGTATCAAAGCTGGTGATGGTTTCTGGGACACAGTGGTTGCTGGTGATGGACTGAAATACGTTTACACCGGTTTCTTCATCACGATCATACCTATCTTAATTATAGGTACAATAGCCCGCCTGAAATACAAGTTCAATTATTTCACCATTATGGGTATGATTGCAGGTAGCTACACCGACCCACCCGCTTTGGCTTACGCTAACTCTGTATGTGCAGGTGAAGCACCCGCATTGGGTTATTCAACGGTATATCCATTGACAATGTTCTTAAGGATTCTGACCGCCCAATTGATTGTTCTATTCTGTTGCGGCGCATAAACATCCTATTGGGATTTAAAAAAATATGGTCTGAAAACGTATTTGTTTTCAGACCATATTTGGTTAAAGGCGGAATCGATATTTACCGTAAAGTGATCCCTAACAATCCAACTTGTTTCGGCTCGTGAGAGAATATAACTCGTTAATGCTAATTTCTGTATTCTGTCGGATTTACACCGAGATTGTGCAACACATAACGGCTGAAATAAGCTGGCGACGAGAAATTGAACATGTCTGAAATCTGAACGAACGACAACGTCTTATCGCGCAATAGTCGAGAGATGTCGAGCGCAGTGTAGCGATTTATCCAAAAATTTGCAGCATAGCCGCTCACTGTTTTCGATACTTCAGATAGATATTTCGAGGTAACACAAAGTTTGTCGGCATACCAAGTCACCTCACGATGACTGCGATACTCACCATTCTCTAACAACGATAAAAAACGGTTCATTAGTGAGGCGTACTGAGTGGACACATCGCTTTCCTCGTACAACGTGGCATGGAAATCGAAGAAATCGATAATCATCGCCTGCACCTTGTTAACCATCAAATCGTTATAAAACTTGTGTTCGGTCTGCAGCATACGGATTTGCAAATCGTCGAAGTTACGCTTGCATTGCTCAAATTGTGTGGCGGTGAGGTGCATGATGGGATTAAGAAACAAGGCGAGTTGTCCCTTCATGCCATAGTTGCTTTGCGGAGTGCTTAGCTCTATCAGTTTGGACGAGACATACACTATGACGACACGGAAATCCTTCTCTGGCTTAATCTTCTCTACCAGCTTGCCCCTACGCACTATCATCAGGTCACCCTGTTTCATTTCCATTTCGGTACCAGTCCATACAATGCGGCAGGTACCACCAAGGCAAAGGGCGTGTCCCAAATACTCCTTATATTGACTTTTGCCAATGTCGTCAAGACAATCTTTAATGATGATGTTCCGTTGCTGTTCCATACCTATGTCCCTTTTTACTGATTCTTTCATTTAAGACGTTCAGCAAAGCAAAAGGTTTATTACAGTTGCCGTGCTATTTAGTCATTTATGCTCTCTAATACTTTTCTTAATTATTGCTGTCCGGTAATTTTTTTGTAGGCACCATAAATTAGGGCTGATACTTCTCACGAGGTATCAGCCCTTTTGTTTATCTTTGTATTGATAAAAAAATTATTAACATGAGCAAAGATAGTCATTTTACCGGACAGCAATAGTTGTGAATAATCTTCTCATTGTTCTTGTTTTTTGACGGTTTTCACTCCTTGACGATTCTCGAACCTCCGAACACGTCGCTCATCACCATCGTGCTGAGAGCCTTGTCTATCTTGCATAGTTCTTCAGCAGAGAGCACAATGTCTGCAGCTCCAAGATTCTCCTTCATGCGACAGAGGCGACGAGTGCCAGGAATGGGCACTATCCATGGTTTCTTGCACATCATCCATGCAAGCGACACTTGCGCCGGTGTGGCATGGTGCGTTTCAGCAAGTTGGTCAATCATCTCAAAGAGAAACTTATTTTGTGCAAAACTCTCCTTCTGATACTGCGGCATCACGGCACGATAGTCGTACTCGGCATCAAACTTCGACTCTGCGCTATAGCACTCCGTGAGCAGTCCGTTGGCCAAGGGCGAGAAAGCCACAAAGCCCACGCCCAACTCCTCGCATACGGGAAAAAGACTCTCATGCCAGCGTGCCATCATCGAATAGCGGTTCTGTATGGCGGTAACGGGGCACACCTTATGGGCTCGGCGCAGATATTCCTCTGTTGTTTCTGATATTCCCCAATGCAGAATCTTACCTTCCTTGATAAGGCTGGACATGGTGTCCGCCACCACTTCGGGTTCTACCTCCTTGTCAATGCGGTGCTGATAGTATAGGTCAATATGGTCGGTACGCAGTCGGCGCAGCGAACCCTCCACTGAGCGGCGTATCGACTCGGGACGTCCATCGGTGATGATGTCGTGGTTGCTTGCAAGGTCGGGGCGAGCGAAGCGAATGCCGCACTTGGTGGCTATGACCACCTTGTCGCGATACTGGTGCAACGCCTCGCCCACCACCTCCTCGTTGTAGTTTGGATTGTCGGGCGTGCCGTACAGTTCGGCGGTGTCGAAGAACGTATAACCTATGTCCACCGCCTCGGCAAGAAGTTCCGTCATCTCGTCCTTGTCGGCAGGTCTGCCATAGGCGTGGCTCATGCCCATGCATCCAAATCCCACGGCAGACACGCGCAGTCCGCTCATTCCTAATGTTCTGAATTTCATTATTTTGTTTATTATTTAGCACATTCGTTCTGTGGATCGAACATTTCGCCTCTCAACATCTGCTTGGGTCAGCAAGAAAAGGTATCAATGTTGTCGAACGGGATAGTAATATTTGAAAATATTGGTGATTTTGGTCTTATATCTTTTATAAAAGCCAAAACCAATAGAATCGTTTTCATTTTCATACGCTGTGCCTCCTTTGAAAATTAAAGGTTGCATTGTCAGCCAATGCCTTTCAATGCAACCCGTCATGATAGTATTGTTTCAAATATGTGGTTATAAAAAAGTTATGAATGCCTCATTCCTTTTCTACAATTTACTGCGCAGAGCCTTTGCCTGACTCTTGTTGGTCGCCATTCCCTCGTAAGAGAATCCGTACATCTCGGCAAAACGGCTCATGGTGTATTCACCATCGTCAATCATCATCTTTGTAGGGGCGGCTCCTTGATAGAGGAAGAAAAGTTTCTTGCCCTTAAACGTACCTGGTTCTATCGGACCATAGAAACGTTCCAAAAATGTACGCATTGAGGCACAGATGTTGTGCCAATAAACTGGCGAACCCATCACTACGACATCGGCTTCCTTCATCTTCTGATACACAACGTCAAACTGGTCGCCGTCAAGGGTCTGCCCATAGAAATTGATACGATAATCGGTAAGAACGATGATTTCATAGTCTTTACCTTCAAACAGTTCCTTAGCAAGAGCAGCTGTGTTTCCGTCGCGGTTGGGACTACCATTGATAAACAGTATCTTTTCTATCTGTTGAGTATTCGTTTGCTTCATGTTTTCGACTTGTGAAGATTTGCACAAGGCAAAAGCTGTAGCTGCAAAAAGCATAAAGAGTGCAACGCACAGCATGATTGTTTTCTTTGCCATACCTATTATATTGTTTGATTAGCGTTTGATTACTTTCTTGCCGTCCACAATATAAACGCCGCGCTCAGCCTTGTCTATATTCACAACCGTCGTTCCACTCAGAGTGTATGCTTTGGAATCACTTACCTTATTAACTGTCACACCATTTACTCCTGAGACGAGGTCGCTTATCCCAATACGGTCAAGCCAATTCTTCACCACTTGACTGTAGCTACTTTGCCCTCCGCGCGTACCAAGCCCTTCAAGATGTTCAGAGTCAGGTGTTGCGTTGATGATGTCGTCAAGCGTATCATAGGAATCTGTTGCGTACGTGCAGAAAGGAATGATTGTTTTGCCAGCGAAGTTGTAGTCCTTACATTCAAGGAACGAATGGATAATCATCGGTGCATCGTACCACCACACGGGGCAACCCACGAAGATGATATTGTAGTCGTTAAGCGTGGAGAGTGTGTCTTTCAGTGCGGGACGTGCATTATCCTGTTTTTCATTGTAAGCTATATCGTATGCAAGAGTTTGGTAGTCGTCCGTGTAAGGCACGAGTGGCTCTATGCGGTAAATGTCCGCATTGGTCTGCCGTTGTATTTCCTCAGCTAGATTCTTCGTACTACCGCTCCATGAAAAATAGGTTACGAGTATCCCGTTCCCATTCTGTGCTTGCATGCCCAAGACAATGGTCAAGAGCAATGCTAAAAGTAATGATCTCTTCATTGTTCTATCCTTTTATGTTATCTGCTGCAAAGTTACAGCAGTTAACTTGTAAAGGTTTTACGATAAATGCGGATAGAATTTACATTTTTCCATAATCGTCATAATCCTGCATTCTAGATATTACAAGATTATGTGATGTACCATCTCTATTTATCTCATAGCGAAGGTAAATACTTTAATCATCTCTGTTTGGAATCTAAACAGAGTCTATATTACCATTTATCTACCGTTTAGAAGCGCATATCACGGATAATCAAATATAATCTTTTGTTTCTACTTGGCAGAAGTCACTTGAACGTTCTCTATTCCCATGTTATGAAACAATTGAGTAAACTGTTCAATAGCATGTTGACGAGCACGCTCGCGATTGCGTTCGGTATAACACCGTGAGCGCATCATCCGATAAGCCTTATTGTATAGCTGCATGCGTTCCTGTTCGGTCCATGTACCGTCTTCGTAGAAAGGACGCGTGCGAGCCTCATCTATAAACTTCTCGTCAAGCAGCGTAATAGGAGGCAAAGTCACCATTAAAGTGTCGTCCCGATAAGCAATCCACTGATCTGTGACATTCTGAAGATTTATACCCAGTCTTAATTCACCATAATAGATACGAGCAAGGCGAGCATCACGGAAGAGACCCGACTTTGTGGTATCCACAATCTCTTCATCGCTCACTGAAAGGAACTCCCATTGACCTATGTTCTTAATACTTTCCACCTGCATAGGTGTAAGCTCTATCTTGTCGTTACGTACCACCGTTACGCTATCATCCTTGGTTTTATGCCACAGATAGACACCCATCGCTAACACCATTACTACAAGGAGCAGTGTACCTATTATATATAATCGAATCTTATTCATGACGTTCTATCGTAGATTTATCCTCAATCTGGCCCATCGTGATTCTTTCATTAGGGTCGCGATAAACAATTCGGATGTTTTTCTGTGCATACCCCAAGCGTTCAAGCATCGGCACAAGCAAACGCACTGCAGCTTGCATAGCATCGGCTTTGATCTGTTGTTGGGGCAAATCTTTTATAATCGCTTCCCTACCCTGTTTTTCATAATTGGCAAGTTCGGCATCACTGAACGACCTACCTAACAATGCAACATACTGCTTTACCTCAGCATGATTAATCTGCGAGGAGGTCAGCACCGCTTGAGGAGTGGGTAGCATCACCACAATCTGACTATCCCTACGTATAACCTGTTGTTCTCCGATTGTAGACATATCGATATAAGCCTTAAACGTGGCATCCATGGGGATGGCTATGTGACGAGCACTTTGAGGCACATTTATACTGAAGTCGTGCTGCAAGAACTTACCATTCACCTTAAGTGTATCTACATGAAGCACCACCTTATGCACGTCATATTCCACCGTGTATAGTCTAGAACATTCATGAATCGTGGTAAGTACCATTTGGGTGGTATCCATAGCCGACTGTGTTGGAGACGTCGATTGCTTATTGCAACTAGTAAATACCAAAACAAGGCATAATAACATCGAGATTAGGGATGGATATAGGATATTTGGTTTCACTACTTATCTGTTTTCTATCAATAACCATTACTTTGCGACACAAAAGACATGCATCGATTATGCGTGTAAAGATATATCGAAAATCTGAAACAGAACGTCTTTCATTCAGATTTTACAATTTCTTAAGATTCAGCACCAAAACGTTTTCTCGCTTTGTTCTACCATTTCGCCTCCACACTTGGGGCAAGTAGTTCCATCCCAACGCCTTATATCACTTGAACCACAATGCAGACACAGTCGCCCAGCTTCGCTACGATAGGATGGGGCTACATCTCCGATAACACCCCCCACGACGAGCGGTTGGATGGTGTGGCAATCAGAGCAAGTGATCATGGTGATGTGTTGTCCCATGAACCCTTTGCCTTCATAGACCACAACCTTATAGCCACATTGTCTACACGAATATGTTTTCTGCCAAGCCATATCTTAATGCTTTAGTTTACGCCTTGTTACTCAAGTGATCATAAAGCGATTCGTATTGACGTGCCACTTTTAGGTAATCGTGATGCTTTGACACATAAGCCCAACTGTCACGTTTGAGAGAGGCTATCTGGTCTGGATGATCTGCTAACCATTGAATCTGTTGGTAGACATCCTCTTCAGAAGGTAACACATTGATGATAGGGCGCAAGTGTTGTTCACCTAGGATCTCGTAATTTTCAGGCTCTCCTCCCCCTATGCAGATTATGCCTTTGCTCATTGCTTCAAGCGGATTCATTGATGGCGTATAGCTATATAGCTGATCCAAGATAGCATCCGACCCTTGCATCATCTTGACATATTGTTCAAAGGGCACCCCCTCCGCTTTGCGTAGCACAACCTTTCCTGGATTATTGCTTACCACACGTTGGGCTGCACGAAGCATGACATCCGTTCCCTTATATTCGCTCCGACCTCTGCTGATACCAATAAATAGCTTCAAAGGTGGTGTGAACGAGAAATCCGTTCTGTCTTTATCCACCTTGATAGGAAATGGAATGAAATGTGTTTTGTCAGGGAACGCAGGACGATAACAGACATCATACTCGTATAGACCTGTCACAATAGCATCGCATGTCTGCGCAATCTCCTTATTAAGACGTTCTTTAGCTGTACCAATCCAGTCGGCACGTTCCACTTCAGCATCAACATTGTGACGTAATGTCTTTCCGATATTGAAGTCGCTATAGCGCAATGGCATCACCTCCGAACATGTATGCGCCCAATAATAATCCATACCAAAAGCACCCATCACCACATGCCTATTGTGTTTCTGAAGATAACGATAGATGGAGAACAGCCTTTCTGCTTTAAGTTCTAAGAACAGAGGATTGATCAGTTGAACGATATCATACCCACGCCAAGAAGGCAAAAGGCGGAGTATGCGAGCCAATAGTAGCAAGCCACCTAGATGCCCAGGTTTACGGCTTACATCTACATCACGTGGATAATCTTTCCAGAAATCTCCATTTGAGACCACTGTGACTTGATGTCCTAAGCATCTGAGTCCGTCAGCCAGAGTTGCATGAACGTTGCTATATTCGCCAAGCAACAGAATCTTCATGGTTTGAGGAATGGTAAGGTGCGCAACAGAATCTTACGACCTATGCGCGAGTTGATCATCTTGCTGAATAGCCTATATTTCTTGGTATAATTACGTTCCGGCAATGGGAACAAGCCTATACGTTTCAGTCGTTTCAAGCACTTTTCTAGATAGGAAGCGTTTCGCGTTAGCATGATGATGCTATAGATATAATCCATCGTTAGCTGATCCACCCGGCGCTGCAAAGCCATACGATCATCAGCAGGAAGACGATCGAGCTTATCATTCAATGTATCAAGCACTTGGAAGGCATCATTAAGGCGTTTCAACTTCCAGCGTTTACCTTTTTCACGCGTAATGGAGCCAGTGCGCTTACGATAGTAATAGGCTTCTGCCGACGTATGATAGACATACTCAGCACGCAACAACAACTGCGGCGTAAACTCTTCATCTTCATGCAAAATACCCTCATGAAAACGAAGATTAATCAGAATAGACTTACGGAAGATATATCCACAAGCTGAAGCCTTGAGGTTATGATGGCGCAGATACTCGTTACCAGCCACTGGTCCTTGGCTTGAGAACTCGACTGAATGATTAGGATTGCTTGTCAATTCAAACAACACGACATCCGTTTGATGATATCGCACAATGTCTAGACAATGCTCATAGGGCGTCTGAATAAGGTAGTCGTCACCATCAACAAACTGCACAAATCGACCTTTAGCCATACTCAATCCTAAGTTACGAGCTGCGCTAAGTCCTTTATTACGTTGACGCACGTAGATGATACGATCTTGATAGGATGCCAAATCGGTCAATGGACATTGGTCTGATCCGTCATCTATCAACAACACCTCACACTCTTGCTCTGTCAAGGTGAGTCTGAAAATGCTATCTAGACATTCCTTTAGCAGATTAGTAGGGAGATTGTAGTCAGTGATTATAAAGCTAATCAATGGTTGCGATCCCATATTCTGTGAATAAACCGGTTCAGTTTGCATAATCCTTTCATTCCTATTAGTTGTAACAATTCAAGCTTCCAAGTTCCATGAAATTTCATCTTGGGCAGCACTGGGTCTTCATGCGTGAGTTCATTAACCCAAAGTTGTATATTTAATACCGCTGCATAATAGTGGGCAGACAAAGTATGTCCTTCCTTTATATATATAAGGTGAGCCTGTAAAAGTTGTTTTACCTCAGCCCCCATTGCCGTTTGCGTTATTCCTACGGGATTAGCTCGATAATGATAATAGCCGATGGATGTGGTGGCTATCACTCGTGCGTGCTTGAGCAATTGAGGCAATGTATAAGCATCTTCAAATACCTTCCCTACAGGGAAACGCACATCATGAAATAGCGTAGCGCGATACACTTTATTCCAAGCGTATGTATGCGTATAAGCACTACCTTCAAGCCAATATGTATCAGCCGAGGTGTAAACCCTTTCTGGCAAATCAAGCTGGCGTTCATCTGCTGCACCCTCCGCTACGATGACCGAATATTCGAGGATATCGTATTCGGGATGCTCTTCCAGTGTCGTCATCAGTTGTGCCAAGATTCCCAAATCTATCACATCATCAGAATCGACAAAGGTTACATACTCCCCTCGTGCATTATCCAATCCGTTGTTACGTGCACCACTTAATCCTTGATTGGGCTGATGGAACACGCGCACACGCTTATCGTCAGCAGCGATTTGATCACAAATGAGACCACAATTATCATCACTCCCATCATCGACAAGCAACACTTCGATGTCGGTGTAATCTTGTGAAAGAATGCTCTCCAAGCACGCCCTAAGGCTTTTCTCCACACGATAAACGGGCACAATGACACTTAATTTCGGCATAAATTCATTTGCAAAAATAATAAAAAGTTTTAACCTACGTTTATTAATTGATGAAAAAAGCGGGAAAGTCGGTCAGTTACACTGATATTCTAAAATATACAAGCCTTTTCGGCGGCGTGCAAGCGCTTAACATTTTGGTTGGGATAGTGCGTAACAAGTTGGTTGCCATTATCCTTGGTCCGTATGGTATGGGGCTTATTTCGCTTTTTAATTCTTCCATCAAGCTTGTAAGCGATTCCACCAACTTTGGAATTTCAATGAGCGGTGTAAAGAATATATCTGAATCTTACGACAAGAATGATATCGCACAATTGGAGCAAGACATCCTTCTCGTAAGGTCATGGAGCGTATTAACGGCGCTGATTGGTATGTTGCTATGTATTTTCTTGAGTCCTTGGCTTAGCCGGTTTACATTTTCATGGGACGGCCATACGCTCCACTTTATTCTTCTTTCGCCAATGGTAGCACTCACTGCCATCTCTGGGGGTGAACTTGCCATCCTCAAAGGAGTTAGAAAATTACGAGCTTTGGCCAAGATATCTATATATAATGTGGTAGCAGCGTTGTTTATCTCTGTCCCACTCTACTATTGCTTTTCGGCCAAAGCCATCGTGCCATCATTGGTTATGACCGCCTTTGTACAGATGCTCATAACCATCGCCTACTCTTTCAAGTTGTACCCATTTAAGATTTCCATCTCACGGCAGATTCTCAAACGAGGAACGGCAATGATTAAGCTAGGGATTGCGTTTGTGATAGCAGGCATAATGGGTTCTGGGGCCGACTTCTTGATTCGAAGTTTTCTTAACAATGCCACCTCTATTGATATGGTGGGACTATTCAGTGCGGGATACATGATGACTATGACATATGTCAGCATGGTATTCTCGGCAATGGAAACTGATTATTTTCCTCGGTTGTCAGGTGTATGTAATCGTCATTTCACCTTTGTACAAACGGTCAATCGGCAGATTGAGGTAATGCTACTTGTGGTTGCTCCTCTATTAGTGGCGTTCTCGATATTCCTACCTATCTTGCTACCGCTGTTATACACGGGTAAATTTGCGCCAGCATTAGGAATGATGCGCATCATCATTATTGCTATGTATTTTAGAGCATTAAAGTTGCCAGTGCAGTATATACCGCTTGCTAAAGGCGATTCACGTTCATACCTTTTATTAGAAGGAATTTATTCCGTAATCATCGTGATAGCCGTGGTGTTATGTTTCAACAGATGGGGACTGACAGGAGCAGGCATTGCCATTACCAGTGCCTCCTTCATTGACCTTCTCATCACTTTTATTTATGCTAGATGGCACTTCGATTATTCCCCTTCACCTATATTATATAAGTACGCTTTGATACAGATAGGCATCGGCTTGCTCACTTATCTTTCGACCATTTTTACCAATCAATGGGTTTATTGGTCGACCGGATTGGTGCTTATAGCGTTGAGCACTGTCTATTCTGCATATATTTTGCGGTCTAAAGTTGAGTTTATCGAAACACTTCAAAGGAAGTTTGGTCGCATCTTTGGTTACACACATCAGCAATGATAACATTCAGCATTCTTGTTGCAGTATATAACGCAGAGCAATATCTGAAAGCCTGCTTAGATTCGTTGCTTCATCAATCATTCAGCAACTTTGAAGTGATTGCCGTTGATGACGCTTCAACTGATCATTCGGTAGATATTCTAAGATATTATGCCACTCGTGATTCGCGCATCAAGGTGTTAACATCCACCACGAATCAAGGTCAAGCTAGGGCTCGAAACAAAGCGCTTAACGTCTCACAAGGCAGATATATCTGTTTTTTAGATAGTGACGACTGGCTAAGCCCTGATGCGTTGATGCAGATGAATGACGTTTTTAAGGCGCATCCAACGACCGACTGCGTGTTGTTCCACCTTATTAATATGTATCCTGATGGGCAGCAGACTGATTACCCGATGAACGAGCAATATGTGGCAACCGGCGAACAAGCCTTCAAGGATAGTCTTACCTGGAAGATACATGGTGTATATGGGGTAAGACGAGAGATTCATATACGGTATCCTTATGATACTGCTACGCACGCATATAGCGACGACAACACTACCCGGCTCCATTTTATCAACTCTCGCGAAGTAAGATGTTGCAAGGGAAAATACTTCTATCGACAGCATAATGGGTCTGTAACACATCAAATTAGCATCCATCGTTTCGACTATCTGCTTGCTAACCAAAGCATGAAGAAGCAATTGGTCGCCATGCAATGCGAACCATCCATCATCGCCTTATATGAGAATGAGCGTTGGCTAAACCTTGTCGGACTTTACTATTTCTATTATAAGCACCGAAAGGACCTGACTCCTACTGAATGTGAGCAGGGACTTAGGATTATGCACGCTACTTGGAAAAGCATTGAACGACAACTTATAAATCGTAAGTACTATTTCAAGTTGGGCTATATTCCCATCCTTTTTTCATGGTCCCTCTTCAGATTACAAGAAGAGTTGTATTTTAACATTCGTCAATTCTTAGGCAAGAACCGTTCATAAATCGTAAAAATACGAATGGTTAAAGAGTGTTTTTATAGTTTTAAAAAACTAATAAATTCAAGATTTAATTTTTGTAGGCACAATATTATTTGTTACTTTTGCACGCAGAGTAAAACAGAAATTAAATACCAAATAATATGGCTCAGATTAAAACTATTGGCATTCTAACATCAGGCGGAGACGCCCCTGGCATGAACGCAGCGATTCGCGCCGTGACTCGTGCTGGCATTTATAATGGCTTCAATATTAAAGCTATTTATCGTGGATATGATGGTTTGGTTGCCAATGATATCAAATCATTTACTACAGAGAACGTTAGCGGCATAATCGGAATGGGTGGTACCATCCTCAAGACGGCACGCTCTAAGACCTTTATGACCAAAGAAGGTCAAGAGAAAGCCTACCAAAATCTTAAGAAAGAAGGAATTGATGCCCTAGTAGTCATCGGAGGAAATGGTTCACTTACTGGTGCAATGCACTTTGCACGCGAATACGACTTGTGTTGTATTGGTCTTCCAGGCACTATTGATAACGACCTTTATGGCACAGATAGCACCATCGGCTATGACACCACAATGAATACCATCGTAGAAAGTGTTGACCGCATCCGCGACACGGCACAAAGCCACGAGCGCATCTTCTTCGTAGAGGTAATGGGACGTGATGCAGGATTCTTGGCACAAAACTCAGCGATTGCAAGTGGCGCCGAAGCAGCCATCATCCCCGAAGATTCTACGGACGTTGACCAGTTGGCACGATTCATGGAACGAGGCATACGTAAGTCGAAGAAGAGTTGTATCGTGATTGTTTCCGAAAGTCCCAAATGCGGTGCAATGTACTATGCCGATCGTGTACGTAAGGAGTTCCCCGACTACGACGTAAGAGTATCTATCCTTGGACACTTGCAGAGAGGTGGACGTCCTTCAGCTCGCGACCGTATCTTAGCCAGCCGAACAGGTTGTGGTGCCGTAGAAGCAATCATGCAGGGACAACGCAATGTCATGGTAGGTATTCGCAACAATGAGGTGGTATACGTACCATTATCAGAAGCCATTCGTTCTGACAAGCCCTTTGACATGAAGCTTATCCAGGTGTTGGATGAGTTAAGCATCTAAAGCTTTGTTAGAGAGCTAACCAATCTATTAACAATATTACTATTTACAATAAAAACAATATTTATGTCAAAAGTCATTGGACATATCTCTCAGATTATTGGACCTGTCATTGACGTCTTCTTTGACACCCAAGGTCAAGACGCTGAGAAGGTATTGCCTAAAATCAACGAAGCGTTGCGCGTAAAGCGTCCAGGCAATGACGACTTGATCATTGAAGTGAGTCAGCATATCGGTGAAGATACCGTACGTTGTGTTGCTATGGACAACACCGATGGTTTACAGCGCGACTTGGAAGTTTACCCAACAGGCAGTCCTATTACAATGCCTGCAGGTGAACAGATTAAAGGTAGAATGTTGAACGTCATCGGGCGTCCTATTGATGGTATGGAATCTCTCAATATGGAAGGTGCATACCCTATCCATCGTCAAGCTCCTAAGTTTGAAGATCTATCTACCCACAAAGAGATGCTTCCAACAGGTATCAAGGTGATTGACCTCTTGGAGCCTTATATGAAAGGTGGTAAGATTGGTTTGTTTGGCGGTGCTGGTGTAGGAAAGACCGTGCTCATCATGGAGCTGATTAACAACATTGCTAAAGGACACAACGGATATTCAGTCTTTGCTGGTGTCGGTGAACGTACACGTGAAGGTAACGACCTCATCCGTGATATGCTTGAGAGTGGTGTGATCAATTATGGTGAGAAGTTTAAGAAAGCCATGGAAGAGGGCAAGTGGGACTTGAGCCTCGTAGACCATGAAGCTTTAAAGACATCACAAGCTACGCTAGTGTATGGTCAGATGAATGAGCCTCCTGGGGCTAGAGCATCTGTAGCCTTATCTGGTCTGACGGTAGCAGAGGAGTTTCGTGATCATGGTGGCAAGAATGGCGAAGCTGCCGACATCATGTTCTTCATTGACAACATCTTCCGTTTCACCCAAGCTGGATCTGAGGTATCTGCATTGTTAGGTCGTATGCCATCAGCCGTAGGTTATCAGCCTACATTGGCAAGTGAGATGGGTGCTATGCAAGAGCGTATCACCTCTACCAAGAAAGGTTCTATCACATCTGTACAAGCAGTTTATGTGCCAGCAGACGACTTGACCGACCCTGCTCCTGCCACGACCTTTACGCACCTTGACGCTACCACCGTGCTCAGCCGTAAGATTACCGAGCTTGGTATCTATCCTGCCGTTGACCCATTGGAGAGCACATCACGTATCCTTGATCCATTGATTGTAGGTAAAGAGCACTACGATTGTGCTCAGCGCGTCAAAGAGACCCTTCAGCACTACAACGAGTTGCAAGATATTATTGCCATTCTAGGTATGGACGAGCTTTCGGACGAAGATCGTTTGGTAGTGAATCGGGCACGTCGTGTACAACGTTTCCTCTCTCAGCCATTTACCGTAGCCGAACAGTTTACAGGTATCAAGGGTGTTATGGTTCCTATCGAAGAAACTATTCGTGGTTTCAATGCTATCCTTGATGGTGAGGTAGATGATCTTCCAGAGCAGGCATTCCTCAATGTAGGAACTATTGACGATGCCATTGCGAAAGGAAAGCAACTTCTTAACGCAGCTAAAGGATAATCAATATGCTGAAGTTGAAAATTGTAAGTCCAGAAAAAGTCGTTTTCCAAGGCGAGGTTGAAAGTGTCTTGGTGCCAGGGACTGTTGGCGAATTCGAGATTCTGACAGACCACGCACCTATCATTTCGACCTTAGGAGAAGGGCGTGTGGAATACGCCACCAAAGAAGGGAAACAACAATTTTTGATTCACGGAGGATTTGTTGAAGTGAAACGCAACAATGTGTCTCTTTGTATAGAACAACAGTCATAAGCTCTTATGGATAATCCTAAAGTAATAGCACGGACAGCGCACCAGTTTTTCAAATTTGGTTTATGGATAGTGGTGGCATTGACAATGATTGCACTGATAACCATTCAAGTCATTGCACGCGATTCGCTTATCTATCCCTTGCTATTCACTGCCGTTTATTCATTATTGAGTGTTTGGCTATACAAGATCAGTTGGAAAGCCATTGCCGTACGTTCTCCTCAAGTGCTGACACGTTTTTACCTAACAGGCTCAGTGATACAAATGATTTTGGCATTGATTGTCGAAACCGTTGGTATATTGGTACTAAAAGGGAACACGTTTATGGTACTAGGCTTTGCCATCATGTTTGCTGTGTTCTACCTTCTCATCCTCACTTATGAGTGCATTTTCTTCTCTCGGATAGAAAAACTACATCTAATCTAAATAAGAAACAATAGATATGAAATCAATCAAACAATATCTCTTCATGTTATTACTCGTTCTTATCGCTATGCCTTCAATGGCGTCCAACGACAAGCGAACGATTGATATGAAAGAGATTCTGTGGGGACATATCAAGGATTCTTATGAATGGCATATCACTAACGTAGGCGAACACGCGATTGTGATCAACCTACCAGTGATAGTAAAAAGTTCTACGGGATGGCACGTCTTCTCATCAAGCCAGTTCTCTGAAGAGAAAGATAGCAAAGGCAATCGGCCTGGCCCCTATGGACTATACATCAAAGATTCAAAATCGAACGATAATCCAGGAAAAATCTGCGAGGAAGTCAACGGAAAGGAAACACGTCCATTGGATATCTCTATAACCAAAACAACGTGCGTACTCTTCATAGATAGCATCATCTTGTTGCTATGTGTGTTGATTCCAGCTAGGTGGTGTCGCCGTCACAAAGTGGACGATCCCGCACCCAAAGGATTCGTGGGACTGATGCACATGTTTATCATGTCGGTCTACGACGATTTGATCAAGCCAGCTTTAGGTGAGGAGGCTCCACGATATGCGCCTTACCTGCTCACTTGCTTCTTCTTTATCTTCGTGGCCAACATCATGGGTATTATCCCATTCCCACCAGGTGGAGGTAACCTCACGGGCAACATCGCTTGTACATGTTTCTTAGGTGTATGCACATTCCTTGTGACTAACCTCACTGGTACACGTGAGTATTGGAAAGAGATTTTTTGGCCTAACGTTCCTACATGGCTCAAGGTGCCTATTCCTCTCATGCCAATCATCGAACTCGTTGGTATCTTTACCAAACCTCTTGCTCTGATTATCCGACTCTTTGCCAATATGATGGCAGGTCATGCTATTGCGTTGTCATTTGCTGGAATGATATTTATCATGTTCCACCTCACAGACAGTGCGCTGACTAACAACTTGGCGGGTTCCGGAATGTCAGTTATCAGTGTTGCATTGAGTATCTTCATGATGTTGCTTGAGCTTCTTGTAAGTTACATCCAAGCAATGGTATTCACAATGTTGAGTGCAGTGTTCATCTCAATGGCACACGTTAAAGAATAAAATTTTCAAAAAATAATAACTTAAAAACAATTAAAACTATGTTATCATCATTAATCTTAGCAGCAGTATCTACAGAATTAGCAAAAATGGGTGGTGCTTTAGGCGCAGGTCTTGCCGTAATCGGTGCAGGTATCGGTATCGGTCGTATCGGTGGTCAAGCTATGGACTCTATGGCTCGTCAGCCCGAGAAGATGGGTGACCTTCGTACTGCAATGATTGTAGCAGCAGCCCTTGTCGAAGGTGTTGCCTTCTTGGCAGTTATCGTTGCCCTCTTGGCAGTAGTATTGTAATAACCAATCAAGTATTATAGACTTTAACCAGTAAGTATGGATTTATTAATCCCTGATAGTGGCCTGCTATTTTGGATGACCCTTGTCTTCGTAATAGTGTTCTTCATTCTTTTAAAATGGGGATTTCCTTCTATTGTGAAGATGGTAGACGATCGCAAGAAATACATAGACGAAAGTCTACAGAAGGCAAAGGACGCCAATGAAAAGCTAGCCAATATCCAGAAAGAAAGTGAAGCCATGCTGCAAGAAGCACGCGACAATCAGGCTACAATCTTAAAAGAAGCAGCCAAGACTCGCGATGCCATTGTTGAAAAGGCACAGGAGAAGGCACAAGAAGAAAGTGCACGCATCATCTCCGAAGCCCGCACTGAGATACAAAACGAGAAGCAAGCCGCCTTGCGCGAAATCAGAACACAGGTGGCAGACCTATCGGTAAAGATTGCTGAAAAGATTTTGCTTCAGCAGCTCTCAGACCCCAGCAAGCAGAATGAGCTTATTGACAAATTGCTGGATGAAGTTTCTTCTACTAATAAAGACTAATAGCTTATGGATTTAGGTGTGATATCGGTTCGCTACGCACGTGCGCTTCTCAAGAGTGCAACGGAGCTAAAGCTCGAAGATCAGGTCTATAAGGAGATGCAGACACTTGCAGAATGCTACATCCAAGTTCCTGAATTGCGCTTTACGATAGACAACCCTATGCTCACCAAAGCACAAAAGAAGAAACTGCTTGAGACCGCTTGCGGACAACAGCTATCTGAGCTAACAAGCCGATTCTTATCACTCGTGCTTAAAGAGGATAGGGAAAATGCCCTGCAATTCATGGCGACTTCTTATATCACTCTTTATAGAAAGCAGAAGAATATCATTCGTGGAACTCTCACCACCGCCGTACCTATCTCTAGTCAAACTGAGGAGAAAGTAAAGGCAATGGTGCAACACAAGACTCAAGGAACGGTAGAGTTTAATACCGAGATTGATCCTAACCTCATTGGTGGATTTGTCTTAGAGTATGACACCTATCGTTTGGATGCAAGCGTAAAACGTCAATTACGCTCTATCCTCAAAGAACTCAAAAAACAATAAAAAGAAAATAATGTCTGAAAAAATAAAACCAAGTGAAGTGTCAGAGGTTCTTTTGAAGGAACTGGAAAACATCAACTCTGGAAACCAATTCGACGAGGTCGGTACGGTATTGACCGTGGGTGATGGTGTAGCCCGCATCTATGGTCTACGCCAAGCCGAAGCAAGCGAGTTGTTGGAGTTTGAGAATGACACGATGGCTATCGTCATGAACTTGGAGGAAGACAATGTGGGTTGCGTGCTTCTTGGCCCTACCGAGGGAATCAAGGAAGGCGACAAGGTGAAACGTACCCACCGCATTGCTTCTATCCGCGTGAACGACAATTTCCTCGGACGTGTGGTAAATCCATTGGGACAGCCTATTGATGGTAAGGGAGACATCGATCTTACAGGTGCCTTCGAAATGCCATTGGATCGTAAAGCTCCTGGTGTGATTTTCCGTCAGCCCGTGAAAGAGCCATTGCAGACGGGTCTGAAAGCTGTCGACTCAATGATACCTATTGGTCGTGGACAGCGTGAGCTTATCATTGGCGACCGCCAAACAGGTAAGACCGCTATTGCCATTGATACCATCATCAACCAGAAAAGCTTCTATGACGCTGGCAACCCTGTATATTGTATCTATGTAGCCATTGGCCAAAAAGCCTCAACTGTAGCCGCATTGGTACAAACACTGAAGGAACGTGGTGCTCTTCCCTACTCTATCATCGTAAGTGCTACTGCGTCTGACCCTGCAGCTATGCAGTATTACGCACCATTCGCTGGTGCAGCAATCGGTGAATACTTCCGCGATCGAGGCATGCATGCCCTTGTGGTATATGACGACTTGTCAAAGCAAGCTGTAGCTTATCGTGAGGTGTCCTTGATTTTGCGCCGTCCTTCTGGACGTGAGGCTTATCCAGGCGATGTATTCTATCTCCACTCAAGATTGCTTGAACGCGCAGCACGTATCAATGATCAGCAAGAGATTGCCGAACATATGAATGACCTACCCGAATGTATGAAGGGTCATGTCAAAGGTGGTGGTTCTCTTACAGCCTTGCCAATCATCGAGACCCAAGCAGGCGACGTATCGGCATATATCCCAACTAACGTGATTTCAATTACTGATGGTCAGATTTATCTTGAGAGCGACTTGTTCAACCAAGGTTTCCGTCCTGCCATCAACGTAGGTATCTCCGTGAGCCGTGTAGGTGGTTCGGCACAGATCAAGAGTATGAAGAAAGTGGCTGGTACCCTAAAGATCGATATGGCTCAATATCGTGAGCTTGAATCGTTCTCTAAGTTCTCAAGCGATATGGATCCTGTCACCGCTATGACGCTTGATCGTGGTCGTAAGAACAATCAGTTGCTTATCCAACCTCAATACAGTCCTATGCCCGTAGGTGAGCAGATTGCTATCATGTATTGTGGTGTACATGGTTTGCTTCAACACGTTCCTGTAGATCAGGTACGTAGTTGCCAAGACCAGTTCCTTGAGTCAATGCGTTCTGCTCATAAGGATGTCATCGATAACCTTGCTGCAGGCAAATTGGCAGAGGAAGACACGAAAGTGATTGAGACCGTAATGACCGACATTGCTGGACAATACAAGAGCTAACCTTTCTCCCTGTACCTTTCTCCAATAAGAGGACGTACAGGGGAAGTGTTAATAACAGAAGTTTAACTTTTAATTGTATCATCCAACATGCCATCATTAAAAGAAATCAAAACGCGAATTGCATCGGTTCAAGGCACCCGCAAAATCACGAGTGCGATGAAGATGGTGGCTTCCAGTAAGTTGCATCATGCGCAAACCGCGATAGAGAACATGCTTCCCTATGAGAACATGCTAGAACATATTCTCAAGACATTCTTGGTTTCAACACCTGACGTTGAGACTCCGTATGAGGAAGCACGTCCCGTTAAGCGTGTGGCACTGGTTGTATACACTTCCAACTCATCTCTTTGCGGTGGCTTCAATGCCAACATCATCAAGCAGATGATGCATGCTATTGACGAGTATAAGCAGGCAGGACTTCAAGATGAAGACATCCTTGTTTACCCCATCGGAAGACAGGTGGAAGATAAGGTGAAGAAGTTGCGCGTAAGATGTGCAGGCTCGTACGTTGATCTTGCCGACAAGCCCAACTCAGATGGTTGCAGAACCATAGCACAAGAGATTGAGCAGTTGTGGCTCAAGGGTCAACTTGATAAGGTTGAGCTTATCTATCATCACTTCAAGAGCGCTGGTTCACAGATTCTCACTCGTCGCACCTTCTTGCCTATCGATCTGAACGATGACATTGGCGCTGACAACGATCGTGATCTTACATCCAATGTAGCTACCAAGCGTGCGCAAGAATATCTCAAGAAGCATGGCAACAACGATGAAAACAAAGAGACCAACGAGGTGCGTCCTCTCAATGACAACTTCATTGTAGAGCCCGACTTGGCTACTGTGCTTACAGAGTTGATACCTAAGGAGCTTCACTTGATGCTCTACACCGCTTTGCTCGACAGCATCGCCTCTGAGCATGCTGCCCGAATGGTTGCTATGCAGACTGCTACAGATAATGCCGACGAACTGTTACGCGACCTCAACTTGCAATACAACAAGTCACGTCAAGCAGCTATCACCAACGAGTTGCTTGATATCGTAGGAGGATCTACCAATAATTAAGGTATCCTCCATAATCCTTTAAAGAATCCCTCTCGGCTAAGATTTGCCAAGAGGGATTCTTTTGTTATTTACTAACGATGCAAAAATTATTTTGACATGGTGCAAACTTTTCAAAGTTATGCTGCAGCAATATAATACGTATGATTAGCAAACAGAATGGCTGAGTTATGATTTCTGCTTGACTCTAATTTCCATTTCATAGTTCTTCCATCCTGCACTTTTACTTCTAAAGCATACATCTGTAATCTGCGGGGTATCAATAATGAACGATAACTTATGGTTATACGCATCGCTCTCACTAATTCCGGCTTGCCCCCCCCTGAATGACTAGTTAACATATTCACTACTAAGGACTTACATTTTCCCAACTGTATTCTCACTTTCTGCTTAAAAGGTATTCTTGTTGTGTATTCAATTAAGCTCAATAGGTTCTCTTCATCTAGTCGACTAAAGAATTTTTCACGCTTAGGATGCTTTAAGCAAGAACGATAACAAGCAGGATTGAGAGGTTTAATACTATCAAAAGTCGTTTCTGCAATATAAAATTGTGTAAAATCTAACGACGCCATACCTTTGTCAGTATTTATAAATACAAGACTTGTACCTTTGTCATCATCCATTTCAGGGAAGATTGTATTGATTCCCCAAAAGTCAGCAATAGTTACATCACTTCTACTTCTTCCTCCTTTTGCTTTACAATCATAACATGAAGGGCGAAGAATGATATCCTTTAAGAATGCTTTCATATAGGGATTCTGATGAAAAGGGGATAACAAAGATACCGTTTGGTTGTCTTTGTTGTATCTAATATGAAATCCAAACTCCTTCCATCCTTTAGTCTTGTTTCTAAACTCTATGTTATTAAGATTTTCCGCCTTACGAATCACCTCTTTCAAATAGAGTTTCCACACCTTTGGACTTGGCACACCATGACAGACAAAGTCAATAGAGAGAAGATTGTCATAAGGTTTTCGCAGATACTGATGTAGTCCTGCCACTTGACATGGTGTACCAGAGAAAAGCACCTTCCTTCCTTGTGACAGGAATCGCTTCGCATCTTTATAGGCATTTCCCATCCTCGCCTGCACATACTTACTACCCATAAAAGCATCTACACCTTTTATCTTTTCGGTGTAATCGATAACTACCTGCCAATCCTCATCAAAACGTGCGCCAAACACCACACCACCTTCACTAATTACTTTCTCAGCCATAGTGTAAAACACGCCTCCCGACGAACTTCGCAAACGTACCGGCTCATTTTTGTTAATGGCAGCATAAACGTGTTGTGGTTCATTCGTTCCATAAGGATGTTGTTCGTTACACACTTTCTCACACATTCCGCAATCTATACAGGTTTCCATATCTACATGGGGATAAAGAAACCCTTCATTATCCTCTGTCATCACAATGCTATGCTTCGGACAAATTAATGCACAAGCACTACAACCACAGCAGTTTTTCTTATCTTCAATCGAAATCATCAGTTCTTATTTTTTTAGACCAAATATATTCTTTCAAGAAGAGCGTAATCATTATGCTTACTCTGCGCGCATAACAATCAAGCAAAATATTGATACGCTTTCTAGACCATCACAATACAAAGTTAAGAAATAATTGTGAAAACCACCGCTTTTTCGTTTCCTTTTACTTTAAAGGACAAAAAATGCAATTAGTTAAAGGGCTAATACCTCGTGCGAAATGCCTGCCCTAATTTTGCTGCGAAAGTTTTACTTGACAACAATAATTTTAATATCAATCCACTCCCCCTTGCTTCGCCACCAGCGGATGGACCACGGTTTGTGATTTACCGTCCTTACTCAAGAGGTAGGTGTATCGGTAGTCGGAAACGTTGTAGGTCGTAGGTGACGAATTGATAAGGAAAATGTTACGTGCATTGGCGAAGTCGAGAATGCCCTTCACATTCTGTGGATGCAACTTACCTATCTCATCCATCATACAGTGGATGCGGAAATCCTCAAAGCGATGACTCACTTTTTCTTTAAACACGTTGATAAGCATGATATTAATCATAGCCTTTACCAGCGTATCCGTTCCTTCACTACCCACATGTGAGAGCTTATCCGCCCACCCCGTGTCATTGTCGTTCTCAATAACGCGAAACTGCAATTGGAAGAGATCAGATAGTGTGAGGTACTGACGCTGTGAATTATCAAGGAGCGATTTCATAAAGTCGAGTAGAAGTCCCACTGCTTTTTGGTTTACCTCATCACGATTAACCGTGGAGAAGAGATTGAGCTCACCCATAGCAAACTGATTATCATCATTGAATTCTTTGATGCGTTTCATCAGTTGCACCATCTTATCAGCCGATGGCACATGCTGAAGAGCGATAAGTTTAATCACTCCTGCGAAGTTACGTTCACGGAAGTCGTTATTGATATCATGGATAATTTTATCCACATCCGACTCATGTCTTGTTAGCTCACCCATCTCCTTGGATACACGAGCCAAGATGTCCATGTATCGCTCACTAGTACGTCGACGATATTCCTCTATCTTGTTGTTGATAAGGAAATCGTCAAGATTATTAGCGAATTCGAGGAAGTCTTCATCAAGGGGCAATTCCATACGGAAGTGGAAAGTATTCTTGGCTGAGAAATTAGCCTTAAACACATTGACGCTTTTCTTGAATTCATTATAGCGATTCTGACGTGACACAATGATACTTGTCAATTCATCCACAACTTGTGCGGGTGTGCAAAGTGTCTGAATCTCTGAAGCCTCAGCAAAGGAAGATGGACAAAGGTTATCATCATGCACGAAATGCTCAACCTTTTGCAGTTCACCATCAATACGTTCCTTTTCCTTTCGATACTCAGCAAATTCTTTACTGAGATTTGCCAACTGAGTTTGGTGTTTTTCTCGGCGTTGGTCATATTTTTCATTTAGTTGCTGAAGCTTTTCCGTCAGGTGTTTTTTCCTTTCTTTGAGTTGCTCTTCACGATCAAAGAGTTGTTCCTTGTCGCGCTGGTAGTCATAAACCAACCGGCGGTGATCATCGATAAATTTTAGTTCCTTCTCGGCGGTTTGTATCGCTACTTTGCAGTCATCCACCATTCTAGTATCCGCCCCGCGACCTTGCAACTCATCTAGCTCTTGTTTACTGAGCTGAACCAGTTCGTTCTCATTCTTCTGTTCTTGCTGCTTAATTTCGACGTGCACCTCAGCCACCAATTGGTCATACAGCTTGGCATTCTCATTCTTTGCCTTTTGGTATTTTCTACCCTCTGCTTCCAATTGCTTCTGCTTGTCATTATTTAGCTTCGATAGTGCTTCCTCAGCGAGCATACGATGATGGGCTATTTCCTGTTTACGAGTAACCAACTCTTGATTTCTATCCTCTACCTCTTGCTTAGCCTTGGTGGTAAAATCTTCAAGCTTTACCATAATGCCTTTCCGTTTTTGTGGCATCATCTGCAACTCTATCTCATAGGCTGACTTTTGCGAGCGCAAGTCCTTCATCTTACAGGCAAACGGACGTTTCAGATCTGCTACTTGCTGATCTTGTCGTTTCACAAGCGAGGCATAGTCCTTCTTCAGTACTAGAAGCTCAGCCTCCAACTTAGCTTTCTCTGCCTTCAGTTGGGTAGGCTTGCGTACAGATACTGGCAAATCGATGAGGTCGAGCTTCACACCGAAGAGCGATGTACCATCTATCTTTTGGGGATGCAATCCCGTCTGATACAGCACATTTTCTTCGTTGATTACCTTACCGATATTCTGTTCCCAGTCGCACTTATTATCCTCAAGCCATTCATAAAGAGACCCTTTCGTGCGAGCTAGTAGCGCATCAATCTCTGCCAGTTGTGCAGAAACATTTTCCATCTCTTGCTGCTTCGCTTCTTGCAGCTTCCTAATTTGAGACAACACTTCCACTTCCTGCTTTTCATATTCGGCTTGCTGACGATTGATATTTGCCTCCGATGTTGCTATCAGTCCAACAAGTTCCTTTTCACGCAACATCAGACATTCCAAACTCTTGTTCAGTTTTTTTTGTTCCTCTTGGTTGGGCTGCCAGAATTTCAGCCTCAGCAACTCTTTTTCAACATCCGTTTGCTCGTCTTTCTTCTGCTCAACGACATGACCTGCAAGAGCTATTTTATCGGCAAAAGACGCTTCCACATCCTTGCATTGATTAATATATTCGCCAAGTATACGTTCTTCCACTTGTTGTTTCTCCTGACCCATCAGATTGATGCGATTGTTCTGCGACTGTCGGTAAGTCTCCAACTGATTTTTCATGTTCTGTCGAAGCACGTTGTATTTGGCTGTCACATCTTTGAAGCGCGAGGTAAGTTCAACTAGCCGAACCTTGTCGCCTTCTAATTTTCCCCGCAACATCAATTCTTTTTCAAATCGCCTCAATACCTGTTCTATTTGTTGGGTGGCATAGTATTCCTTGCGTTCCTTCAATTGTTTGAGATTATCGTTTACCACACCTTGTTCTTGGTTCAACTTCGATTTCTCCATATCATACTTCCGTTGCAGATCATCAAGCAATCGATTCTGTCTACCCTGCTCATATTGCAATTCTTCCAACCTTTTTTCTATCAACGGTAGTCGTTCCCGACTAGTGCGCACTGCAAATTTCAATTCACCACATAGTTCTTTTATCTGTTGCTTCAGATATAGAAGATCATGATAAGCCTTTACCACCGCATCTGCCTGTCTACGTACAATAGATTCGCCTTTTTGGTTAAGCCTATACCAACAAGATATGTCCTTGTACTCTTGTTCGAAGTCAGACACCTGACGGCGGAAATAGCCTAGATCGATATTTGCCTCCTCCTCACTCATTGACTTGATAATGATATCCTTGATAAAGTTGGCATCTAGGCGAGAGTTGAGAAAAACATTCTGAATGCTTCTCGGGATATTCTGATAGCGGTTAGTCTCCATCAGTTGGAAACGCGCAAATTCCTTTCCCACAGCTTGCCTATTGCCATATATGATATCACGATACCACTCGTAGCGGTCGATAATCTTACTCATGTAAGCACCCTCTAGCCGCTCACGCATAACCTTGCTCTCTGCCGTCACTTCACCTTTGTTGTCTACCAACCAATTCTTACTGTATTCAGCATCAATGAAGCGATAGCAAGCCCTACCTGAGCTACGGAAGGTCAAGACACAGAATGGACCATGCTCATGCGCTACCTCATAGACGATATACGAATTGACATGGGGCAAATAAAACTCATCAAAGCTCTTCTTTTCTTTCGGAATGCCGATGTGTAGCTTGTCTGCATTATAAAAGAAAAGAATAGCTCTAAGCAAAGTGCTCTTGCCCACGCCCTGAGTACCGATAAAATGCACGTTACCATCTAGACGCACCTCGGCGTAGCGAATATGTGCGCTGTTTATAAATACGATTTTGCGTAATGCTCTCATTCCTATTCAGTTTCTATAATGGTGAGACAATCTATAAGTTCTTCTATGTAATGAAAGGCAGCAGTGACCTTATAGGTTCCGTCTAGCTCGTTCTCTAGCTCCACAAATCCTTGACGCTCTAGGTCAGCAACGAGCTTATCCATTTTCTCGTCATTGTTTTTAAGATCAGTGTAGAGATGGGAAGCCTTTTCCTTCAGTTCAATGTCGCTCGAAAACTTTTCTAGGATATTCGACTTGCGGAAACTAAAACCCGAACCAAAGGCAGCATTGAAGGTCTTTAAAAAATCTAAGCGATCTATCCAAGTGGCGAAACGTTGCACCTTATCGGAAAGTTCAACCTTATTCTCAGTACGTGAGAAATAATAGTACCCGTTGCCACCCTCTAGCAAAAATCCAATTCCCTCATAATATTCTCGGTAATCTTGAAAGTCGTCCTCTATAGCATCATATAGATGCGAACGATGTTCAGAAATAGAGTTCTGCGAAATAAATCCGCCCTTGCTTAGTATGTCGAAGATGTCTTTGGTATAGCGCATGATGATTAAGCTATTTTGGGATAAATCAATGGATATTCTATATTTTGATAGCAACGATAATCGTCACTGATAGAGAGTTCGTCAAGGTATTGTGTTGCTATTTGGCAGAAAAGCACAAGTTTCTCCTCATCAGTCATAGGTTTACGATAAGCAGAATAGCTCATCACGAAATGGAAGAGATTATCACCCGATGCCATGAATGCCGTCTTTACCTCTTGTACATCAACTATTTGTAGTACCCTCTGTTGTGTAGCCATCTCGTTCTCCGTGAGTGGTTCAGCAAGATTACCTTTACGCAATCGGTCATTATGGTTTCCTTTAGTCGCTTCTTGTAATATTTTCAGACCTATATCAGATGCACGGAGCATCGTAAGCGACACTTTTAGCGGATATCTCGGACGTGGCTCCATCCACACAGGGTTTTGCACTGCCACCTTTGCCTTAACATCGGTGTTGGTCTCTAACAACATCTGATCGCGTAGATACTTCAGTTTCTGTACCTTTTCGAAGAGGCGGTTTTGGTATTCGATGAGATTGAGATAGTTGATTATTTGCCGATCGAGTTCCAATAGGTTGTGATACACTTCTCGCATTTGCAACTTCACGTCATTCACAGTATCTCTCAACTGCACATCCATTGCTAGCATGAAGAAAGTAGATTGTTTTTCATCTATCACCTTTTCGCACTCATTAATGAGAGCTGCGATATCTTTCCGCTTCTCGTCTAGGTGAACAAGCTTCTTTTTCTTAATGGCGAAGGTGGGTTCGTTCTTATAGGTATTATCTATGTTGCGCTTTAGGTCTATAACGTTACGAAGAGTGTTAAGGGCGATGTTGCGAAGAATGCGCTTTACATCCTTAAGATAGCCATACTTACGAGAGGGATTATTCTCGCTTTGATAATAATCAATGGCTGCATTCAGGTTGCCAATACTTTCCTTCACACTTGCCACATTGATTTCCTCGTTCATCTCCAGCACATCCTCAAAGAACTTCATATACACATCCTCTAGCTCGATGAAGTCACCATTATCTCTAATCACTCCAAATCGTCGCAGAAAGTCCAAGCTCTCGTCTCTCCTCGATGCCAACTCCCGTGCAAGGTCATAGTGGAACGAGAGACGTTTACGATCTTGAAACAATCCGCTAAGCAGTTTGCGTTCCCTATCCAAGGATCGTATCAGTTCTTCTAATGTATGAAAGTGGGTTATGGTGTCCATATCAAAAGTTTAGTGTTGTTCTATATATTTTATTCATCATGTTTCTCACAATGCTTATCCCGTATAACCGATATAGCCTTCTTGGTCATATCCACGATGGTGTCGATTAATAAGATCTATCAAGCGTTGTACTGATGGAATGTCAGATGAGAGGTTACCGAAGCGCGTGTACTGATTGCGATATCTTTCTACAGAACCATTTTGCAAGCGACTCTCTATGTCTGGCGGAACAAGAAACGACGCCCTAGCACCTAAGTACTGACGAAACTCTGTAAGAAAGATATGGATACCCGCAAGATCGAAGTCACCAAAGTGGACGTAACGATTAGGAATAGTCTGCAACCAAGAGCGCAAGTCGGTGGATTGTGGATAACGCGACACAAATAGCAATCGCTCTTCGGGCATCAAGGATGAGAACAATCGTCTTTGTTGACGGATAAGACGAAAATTCTCCATATTTTCTATACCCACCACTACCACATGTTCGGAGATAAAAAACCGTTTCCAATCGGCTACAAACAAGAAACTCCCCTCATGCGGACAAATAGCCACTTCTTGACCATTCAACAAACACCGAATGGGTTCATATGCATTAATGGGGAATCCTGGACAAGAACGTGTAGCCGCCAGTTTCGAGTTACCTGTATCGGCGGCTTGTTCAGAGCGAGACATACCGGAATCTAGCAGTATGCTTCGCATTAGTTCTAGATTACCTAGGCGTTCATCAATACATCTTAAAGAAGTTTCCAACGTTGCTGGCGCCGCCGCGATAATGGTACATCTACTACCTTGCGAGCGACTTATCAGCACACCATCACGCAACAATTCCTCTACCCACTCACCGCGTAAAGCACTGGATGGAAGCGAGTAGCCTAAAGACAGGCGTTGAAGTTTGTTTATCAGAGGAAGCGTTATTTTCATTTATTGTTTCCTAATTCAATATGAAGATACAGGACATCTTTCATTGTCTTCAGTCATAGTAATCTTATGCAAAGATAATAAATAATCGGGAATACACCACATTACCGCCTACATTTACTCAAAAAACCAAAAGACAACTAGTTAAAGGGCTATAAAGATTATAAAATATCTTCAGCAAAGTTGGTGTTTCGTCATCTATTTCCTATTTTTGCAGCGTGTACTACACATAAACATTATCTACTCATTAAAAGGCAAAAGCATTATGAAAAAGAAATTTATTTGTACCGTCTGCGGGTATATCTACGAAGGCGATGCCGCACCTGAGAAATGCCCTATCTGTAAAGCTCCTGCAAACAAGTTTAAAGAGCTAGAGATGAGCGACGACACCGAGTTTGCCACAGTTCACGAGCTTGGCATAGCATATCGTGACAAGGTCAGTGACGAACTGATTGAACATTGTAAGAATACCTTTAATGGCGAATGTGGCGAGGTAGGAATGTACTTGGCTATGGCACGTCAAGCTGATCGCGAAGGTTATCCCGAAGTGGCACGTGCCTTTGAGCATTACGCATACGAAGAGGCCGACCATGCGAGCCGTTACGCTGAGTTGCTTGGCGAGGTTCTCAAAGACACCAAGAGTAATCTGGAAGCACGCATCGAAGCCGAGAAAGGTGCATGCGCAGAGAAGTTTGAAGCTGCGTTACTTGCCAAGAAAGAAGGGTCTGACGCTCTTCATGATACCATTCATGAGATGGCAAAGGACGAGGCTCGTCATGCTGCAGGATTCATCGGCTTATATAACCGCTATTTCAAGAAATAATTTCTAACGCTATCTAAAAGAATGGCGTTTATCATTTGCGAGTTACCTCATACGAGGAGCTGCAATTGATAAGCGCCATTTTGTTTTATTCTTAACATCCATTCCTTTAGGAATACTTTCTTAGGAAGTCAGAGAGAACACAAATCCTGACTATCTTTGCAGAGCAAACTATATACGTTACCTAGAATCTACTATGAGGGATACGTTCTATGGTAATTGTCTTTATTTCGTCACGATGTTATTCATAACCATAATTTTGTATATAATTCTTATTCAAGTCTAGGCATTTCTGCGGTATTGGGAATACGGTTGTAAAGCCACTTTCCTCACCGTCAATGGGAAGACGCTCATCGTATGCCTTTGTGTATCTGCCAAATCGTATAAGATCTTGTCTTCTCCAACCTTCCCAAACCAATTCCAAAAGACGCTCATTGAGAATGTTATCCAAGTTGGCCTCCACCAACGGCATTCCCACTCTCTCCCTAACAACATTCAGTTCTGCTGAACCATCCTCACCATTTCTTACTTTCGCTTCGGCTTCCATCAACAAGGCATCAGCATATCTGAAAAGAACAATATCGTTATCAACCTGTCGTCCATCAGAATAGGCAGTTCTGTCAACCTCATATTTTCCGACACGTGCCCCAGCAGTCTGTTTATATGGACTATCACTGAGGTTCAGTTTCAGTTCCAACGGCATATACACCAAAGGATTTCCATTGTCTAGATATACCTTCTTTCCGTCAACAAATACAGTGTCGGCATAGAAATTGATCTTGAATCTGTTATCAACATGATCTGTACCATAACCAAAGGCCTTAACTGTTGACACGGTTGCACATGTGCCATTTTCTGAAGCGCCACCATAAGCACCGCCATGTTTGTAATGACGTGAGCGGAACAGATAGTGATACTCATTGAGATAGAGATTCTTATCCAACGGTATGATAAAGATGTTCTCCTTGGAACTTTCATTATGTACGGCAAAGTTTGATGCGTAGTCGGGTTCCAACTCATAGCCTTCTTGTTTCAGTTGTTCGCAATACCAAATGCAGGTTTCCCAAGCGTTCTTTTTCTCGCCATTGACATTGAACAAGATAGTGTTGCCATCCAACTGCTTTCCGTCGGTCCAATTATCATCTAGATAAACCTCAGCATTCAGAGCCAACTTTGCCAAAAGGAAGTTGACTACAGGGCGTGTCACCCGACCATAATAGTCGCCTTCCTTGTTGGAATGTTCGTCTGCAAGCACAGGAGCGATATCTTGCAATTCATTGAATATAAAATTAAAGACCTCGCTTCTTTCACTTTGCACCACTTGCTCTAGTTTTACATCGTATGATGTCACAAGAGGAATCCGACCGAACATATCCATTGCATAGTAGTAGAACAAGGCGCGCACAGCCCTCACCTCTGCCGTGTAATTGATAATCTGTTCTGTCGAAAGCAGATTCTTATGACTATCAATAACTGTCAGCGACTGGTTAGAAAGAACTATCACCTTGAACAGATATTTCCATACATTATATAAATAGGTGTCATTAGCTGTCCACTTGTGCAGATACATATTTTCCCACAAACCGCCATCATACCAGTCACCTCCGCGAATAGGATTCATCGCCTCGTCGGTCGTAAGCGTATTGTAGTCGTATATGCCACGGCATGTACCCTGAAGTCCTTCCGACTCTTGGTTGCTTCCGATATAGTTATATAACGAAGCCACGGCGTTATTATATATATTGTCGGCATTGTTATAGATAAGCTCTTGATCAAGCTGATCTTTAGGATGCTCATCCAAGCAACCGCAGATACATAGCGTCAATGTTGCCATGAGCGTATAGCTTATAATCTTTTTCATTCTCTTTTGTCTTTAAAATTGTACACTCAATCCCAATGAGTACGTGCGATATAATGGATAGTTGCGCTTATCGTCTATACCCATCGTGCTATTTACGACGTAACTGTTTATCATTGGCGTTAGTCCGCTATAACCTGTAATTGTTCCCAGGTTGCTTATATTGCAAGACACGCGCAACGAACGAATGACGTTGCTCCTCAATGGTACGTTGTAACCTATGGTCAAATGTTCAAAATTCAGATAGTCGCCTTTTTCAAGCCAGTAGTCGGAAACCCTCTGGTCGGTGATATTCTTTTGCGGAGCGCCCTTCAGCACATTGTAATCTGGGAAGCAAGCCATACTGGTATAAGCCAGCCCTGTTCCGTTGAAGATTTTATGTCCGAAAGCTCCATTCATCTGCAAGGCGATATAAAAATCCTTGTATCTGAAACTGATATTTGAACCGAGTGTGACCTTTGGCGTAGCTTGTCCGGCAATGTATCGGTCACCACCGTCGCTTATATCTACTGTGCCGTCATGATCTAGATCCTCAATGTCATAAAAGTAGCTACCGTTCTCGTGCTTGACAAGTCCCCTGCAATGAGGGAGATAGAACACACCTAGTGGCTGACCCACTATCTGATAAACCACATTATTGTCACCTCCGTTCTGACCTGCCCCATCCAATGAGCCGATAGCGGTGATGTTAGCTGCTGACATATTCATGCCCTTATATTCTCCGCTAAGAGAGATGAGTTTGTTGCTTTGGAAAGACAGATTCATGTTTATGTTCAGTTCCATATCCCTTTTGCTTATTGGCTGTGCGGACATTCCAACCTCGAATCCTCGGTTTGACATCGAGCCGATGTTTGCCAGCAAAGTGTTGTAGGCAAAAGGTGGAACGGGCACCTCGTAGGCATAGAGCATGTCGGAAGTCTTTGAATAGTAGTACTCTGCCGTGAACATGAGTCGGTTGGCAAAGAAGCCAACGTCGGCACCGATGTTGAACGTCGTTTTGGTTTCCCATTTTAAGTCGGGATTGTTGTTTCTCACCATTCCGAGAGTCACCGTAGGCGAACTCTTAATAGGTACAATACCTGTCTGCCTTACGGTATTCGTCGTGGTATAGGCCGAGATACCTCCAATATTGCCTGCCTGTCCAAGACCTGTACGGAGCTTGAGCATGGAAAGTGGCTTTATTTCAGAAAAGAAATTTTCCTTCTTCAAGTCCCAAGTGAACGATATTGATGGGAAGAAACCCCATGTGTGGTTATCGCCAACCATTGAAGAACCATCACCACGAGCATTTGCCGACAAGGTGTAACGGTCAAGCAGGCTATAGCTGACACTTCCCATTACAGAAGCCAATGATTGATCTTCGTATGTACTTTCTGTACCGCCATACGGTCTGACAGCTGTCGCTCCTAGATTGTCATAATGAAAATAGTTAGAAGGAATGCCTTTTGCATATACCCAAAAAGCGGTCTTCTTCAACTTTCGATATTCGCTACTTGCCTCTGCTGAAATCTTATGTACACCAACCTTCTTGTTGAAACTGAGAGAGACATTGCCAAGCCACTCCTCTTTCTTGAACTCGCCACGATACACGTTACCTTGCGCCCATACCCATGTGGGGCAAAATATCCCATTCTCGGTAGAGATATACAGATAGGAGCCAAAGGTTGATATGCGCCAGTGGGGATTGAAGTCGTAGCTCAGTTTTATATGTGTATCGAAGTTCAAATCCTTAGAGTCGTTTTTCTCCTCAAGCAAAACGCCCGGCGGGTTGATGCTTGAAGCAGCTTCGTTCTTTATCCAGTTGCCGTTTTCATCTGTGCCCGCTGGGAATGTCGGGTTCTGACAGGATGCTGAATAAAACAACATCCGAGTGTCAAAGATGTCATGGTTCTTAAATGATGAGCCAAACACACCGAAATCACCTGTAAGCTTATCGTTAAAGGCCTTCTGTGTCACATCGACCTTGGCTACAAAGTTGCCATAATCCATCTTCTTGATGATAGTGTTGTGATCCATGATACCGAATGAAGCACGATAGTTTGACTGAGGTGTTCCGCCGCTAAAGGCAAGATAATGGTTGTTTACCAAACCGGTGCGTGTAATCACTTTATAGAAATCGGTGTTGTAACCACCATCATTGCAATATACGCCCAAAGCCTTTGCCGTAGCTACATATTCAGTGGCATCAAGCATATTGAGATGCTTGTACATCTGCTCAAAGCCCACATTGCCCTCATATGAGATTTGGAAGCCACGTCCAGTACCTTTCTTTGTCTTAACTTCAATGACACCCGAAGCTCCTCGCGAGCCATACATAGCTGTCTCAGCTGCGTTCTTCAAGATGCGGAAGCTCTCAATATCGGCAGGATAGATTGTGGATAGTGTAAGCACATCAGAAGTGACGCCGTCAATAAGCACCAAAGGGTCGTTGCCTCCGATAATAGAGGTTGTACCACGCACTCGCACACTATTGAGCATGGCCATACGGTCTAGACCATTGGAGGTCACGTTCACACCTGCCGCCTGACCACTCAACACGTCAAGGGCATTGTTCACCACGCCCTTGGCAGAATGGTTCTCCGTCATCTTTATAATTTCATTCCTGTTATCAATGGAATCCTTCTGTTCTACAGCTAGCTTTTGTGCATGAGCCACAGAATTGCAAAAGAGCGCAATGATGAGGAACATAAAGTCTGTTTTTCTCTTTGCCATCTTTTATTTACTAGATTGTAAATGGTTAGTAAAGGCAAAGTTATGATGGGATTAATAAAAACTTACATATATTCAGTTAATTTTATGTTATATTAACTATTTCGTTTTTATTAGTAACCATTCAGTCTGCACAAAGCAAAAGGGAGAGAACACAGATATAAGAACACTTGTTTTCCACCATATCCGGTATGATGTTGACCGTCAAGCAACAACATCTTACACCGTGAAAGCAACCCTTTGAGAACAGAAAACAATTTATTTTTAGAGGAAAATTAAATTAATTTCCATAGAAAAATAAATTGTTTTTCACACTAATAGCTATGCTATCAATACCTAAAATCCATCGTTTTGCAAGTTCTACATACTAGAAATCGATCTTGATGCGACCATTGATTTGTCGGCCAGTGAGGTAGTTAGGCACTGCGTATTGCTGACCCGTCACATCTGTTACCCAATAATAGCTATTCACGTTATTGATACCGAAGAGGTTGAGGCAGTCGATACCTAGCCAGATGTCTTTAACAATGGATTTCTTATCGCCCTCACGATTGTCATAAAGCAGATAGCTCATACCTATATCAGCACGCTTATAGGCAGGTGCACGGAAGGTATTGTTCTCTAGTTCGCGATGCGGAGCAGAGAAAGGCAATCCGTCAGCATAAGCCAGCTTCAAACTCATACGCCAACGTTTGGTTCCTGGGAAATAATCGGTAAAGAAGAAGTTGACCGCATATCGTTGATCGGTAGGAAGGGGTATTGACTTACCATTGAGTTTCATGCTGGTGTTCATTAGGCTGAACGTTAGCCAAGAGTCAGCATCAGGTACAAACTCACCAAAGAGTTTCAAGTCGAGACCAGCGGCATGACCCGTAGTCTGTTGGTCACTGAAATAAGTCACCTTGACGTTATCCACCGTATAGGGTGTCAGACGTGACAAGGCCTTGTAATAGACCTCGGCAGAGAACTTAAACGGTCGGCCCTTCATATTGAATCGATAGTCCATAGAGGCTATGGCATGAATAGACCGTTGAGCTTTGACATTGGTATTAAGGTTGGCATAGGTGACATGATTGAGGGTAGTGGTGTCACGGAGCTCCTTGAAGAATGGTGCTTGATAATAGAGTCCGGTAGCTAGGCGGAAGGACAGATTGCGATTCCATCCTGGGGTGATGGTCAGTGAAGCACGTGGCGACACAAGGCTCTCACCATTAAAGTCCCAATGAGAGAAGCGCACACCATAGTTGAGCGTGAAGAGCGTAGGCACAGAGTCGCGCGTCTGGAAGTTCCAACTATCTTGCAGATAAGCCTCAATGCGGTTACTGTTAAGTTGATTCTTTGCGCGCATCGAATAGTAAAGATTCAAATCGGTACCTGTGTGCGGCACATTGTAACCAGCCGAGTCACGATACTCATACTCAATGGAGTTTTCCTCTATACGTTCGAGTTTATAGGTCAACGCACCTTCTACCTGATGATGCGCACTGCGATGCGTACCCATCAACTTGAAGCTACCCACAGAGGCTTTGAGATAGTCGCGTGAGTGCTGCATATATGTTCCGACACCCAAGTTGTCAGACGTCTCGGTCTGCGTGAGCCAGTATTGACCTTGAATGTCATAACGCTCCTGCTCCTTAGTTTGGAATGCCGAAGCAAGCAGAGAGATATTGGTGTTGCCGTTACCAAAGAAGCGCGAGATCTTCAAGCTACCAAAGAAGGTGCGGAAAACATCCTTCTCTTGGCCATCAAAATAGACCTTGAAGTTCTTAACATTCTCCATCGTACCAAAATTGGTCTCACGGTCTTCGGGCGTGAAGTCGTAATGGCTATCTGAGATATTTCCAATGAAATCCACCTGCCAACGTTTGTTGGGTTTCCAGCTCAGATAGGTTTGATAATCAACAAAGCTTGGATTATATTCGCCTTTGGTTTCAAGAGATCCCAAGAGATAACTATTGGTCTTATATCGCAAGCCATGCGTCCAGGTGAGTTTCTTGGTAGCCAAACCGAAGTAGGCACTTGCTCCCAACAAGGAAGCAGAGATGCTCGCCTCTGTCTTGACGGGACGCTTATAGGTGATGTCGAGGGCAGAACTCATCTTATCGCCATACTTAGCCTCGAAACCGCCAGTGGAGAAGCCTACGTTGGCCACCAAATCAGGATTGATCACCGAGAGTCCTTCTTGCTGTCCGCTACGCACGAGGAAAGGACGGAACACCTCCACATTATTGATATACACAGAGTTTTCGTCAAACGCTCCACCACGTACGTTATATTGTGATGATAGCTCAGAGTGAGTGGATACACCCGCCTGTGTCTGTATCATATCCTCCACAGCATTACCAGAGGCAGAGGGGGCACCCTCATTCTTCTTGATATCAATCTGTTCTGTGGTACCATGTCTCACCTGTTTACCTTCAACCACCACTTCACCTAGCGCATTGTCGTCAGCTAGCTGGATAATCAATGTTTGCTTGCCTTGGGGATGTACCAACACACGCGTCTTGGTTCGGTAGCCTATCATAGAATAGCGCACCTTAACCGAGTCGGCACTCTCTAAGGTCATATTGTATTCGCCCTTGAGGTTAGTCATTACGAGCTTGCCTTGTGCCACAACCATTACCGAAGCTAACTCGATGGGATTACCTTCAGTATCGGTCACTTTACCTTGGAGCGTGAAAGTTTGCGCCATGGTCATCTGTGCCATAAGCGTAAACACGAATATTATGAATAGTTGAATCGTTCTGCTTTTAATCATACTTATATAAACGTAGCTTCGGGTAGTTTATTGTGTAGGGAGTCTCCTTTCAATAAACGCAAGATTCTATGCTTATTATTAATCGTGAACACAATCGTCTTATATTATAATAAGGTGGAATCATGGTTAGAGCGAAAAAACTAAGATTTTTATTAAAAAAACATTGAAAAACATTTGGCGGAACAAACGTTTATTATTACCTTTGCATCCGCATTCGAGAACGATGCTTGGCAATAAGCTGAATATCCATGGAAGGATGGGTGAGTGGCTGAAACCACCAGTTTGCTAAACTGACGTACGACTTTCTCGTACCGGGGGTTCGAATCCCCCTCCTTCCGCCAGAAAGTTTCTCGAATTGCAAGAGCTAACTGGTCGGTTCATCTAACGGTTAGGATACAAGATTCTCAATCTTGGCATACGAGTTCGATTCTCGTACCGACTACAAAAATAGGATTTCAAGTAATTTGAAATCCTATTTTTTATTTATTTCCAGTCCATACCATTAAACGATAGAGCAACAGGCAGAAGGCATATATATGGATATGAAGTTTCCTTTTCTTGCCGCTATCGACTAGAAAATAAGTATATTTGCACAAATAAAAGCCATTTCATGGCAAAAGATCATGAGGGCTTCTAATTAACAAGATAAAGAATTCGCATGTTAGGAACTATCGTAAACACAGCCGCCATAGCATTAGGCACCATCATAGGAACCCTTTTACATTCAGGCATTAAGGAGAAATACAAACGAGTGCTCTATGATTCGTTAGGTTTGGCCTCTATCGTCATTGGACTCAATGCTTCAATTAGCCACTTAAAGGAGAGTCAATATCCCGTGCTTTTCATTCTTTCGATAGCTATTGGCGGTGTCGTAGGTACCTGGCTAGATCTCAACGGGCGTTTTCATCGCCTTATCATGCGCCATTCACGGGCTTCTTCTACAGAATCTAGCGCATCCGAAGGACGACAAACGTCATTTGCTGACGGACTGATTACGGCTACCCTACTCTACTGCATAGGACCGCTATCAATGCTTGGGCCAGTGGTGAGTGCTCTGAAAGGCGACAATACCCTACTATTCACCAATGCTACGCTTGACTTTGTTTCATCTTGCGTATTTGCATCCACCTATGGCATGGGGATGATATTGACTGCGCTTCTGCTTTTTCTATGGCAAGGCTCGTTTTATCTTGTGGCACAAATTTCAAGTCAAGCCATAAGCAATGCTTTGATGTCAGAACTGCTCATCACGGGCGGACTACTCATCATCAGCAGTGGTTTATCATTACTCAACCTAAAAGACTGCAAGACACTCAACCTTCTCCCATCGCTTCTTGTTCCCATCGTTTGGTTTGTCATCAAAGCCTTTTTGGGGTTACGTTAAAGCCCCACCAATCAACGATTGATGAGGCTTATATGAAGCGAGCGTGTTTACGGCTTAGAATGTCATCATGAAATTGAAACGGATACCCCATTTCTTAACGGATGGCAAATCGCGATAAGTGAGACGGCGGACATAATCGACACCGAAGAACTTAAAGATGTTGTGGATGCCAAACGTTGCTTCCCAATATGGCTGATTGGTCATCACATGCGACTCTTCAGGCAACTTAAACAGCATCGGGTCGTCAGGATGGAGCGTGGGATTGTTCTTATCCGTAAGGTGTCCCCACATACCCTTGATGGATATAAACTCACGCCATTTGAGTTTTTTGATTAGTGGGATACGATTAAACAGCTTACCATTGAGATCCCACAAAGCACACCACATCACATAACGGTCGTTGAGGAACTCCATATTGCGCATCAGATTGAAGGTCTCATCCCCCATATCCATCATGTATGTCAGACAGACGGGTGGCATACATAGCAAGGGAAAGGGCACTTTATTCCACTGCGCACGCCCCACAAGGTGCGTATTAACGTATCCCCAGCTACCCAACCAAAAGCGTTTATAGAGGCGAGCTTCCGTCATATTGGAGTTGTATTGACCTCCTAAGAAATGGTTCAGTCCGATGGTGTGAGTCAATTCAAATTCGGGGCTATCTAGGTTAACGGGCCAGCGACGTTGTTTGGTATTGATATACGTCTGATTAGGACAATAGCGTAACGTTCCAGACAGCTCTGTGGTGCGAATCTTAAACACCTCATCAGCACCATTAACGGGTATAAAATGTAACGTACCTGCTACCTCATTGCTCTCAGTCTTGAAACTAGCCTTATAACTCAAGCCCCAATCCGACTCGTATGTATAGGATAACATCTGCCGATTGTAGAAGTACATCTGCTTGACCTCTTGTGTTCGGAATGATTCAAAGACGTTGTCCTTATTATTAGATAGGTACTTATCGGCAGGAGACATCAAATCCTTGTATATCTCAAAGGTAAGATTGCGCATAGGATACTCAAAGGGTGAGTTGTCCTTCTCATTAAATGCGTAGGTAATCTCTGATCCATAATACCACTTATGGCTCTTGGTTCCATAAGCGCCAAAGCCTTTCCAGAAGAGATGCGGATTGAGTGCAGCCATAGTGCGACCATTAAGACGCAAACGCAAACCATCCACAAAGTTTCGGGAAACAAGCGTATTGACTGGTCCAATGTCAAATTTGCTCTTGTTACCGGGTTTGCTCGTTTCAACAAAGTTTTCGACAAGCATCTTTAAACCAAACTGCAGCCAACCGAAGTTCTTACTCGTAGTCAGTCGATAAACAAAGTAATCCATATTGGCTTCACCAGAAGTGAGATCTACACGACGCTCGGTCTGCCAGAAATGCTCTCCACGAATACGTGAGCTTGGCTCTTCTTTATAGGTTGCTTTGCCGCGTAACTCTCGTGGCGGAATGCTATCAAAGCTATAATTGTCAAGGCGGGTATTGCGCACTACAAGCATCTGCGGCATCATGGGCAATAGCTTCATATTGGCCATCATATCATCACGGGTAAGCACCCACTCGCCAGTGGGCATCCGGGTAAAGTCTTGCTCGATGCGCATCTCATCAACAAAGTTGACATCGCTTTTCTTTGGAATATCCAAGATGCAATGTTTCACCTGCAAGTTACTATCCTTGGTAATGTACATATATCCCTTAAATCCAAAGTCTTGTTGATTAGCAGGATAGAACAACACATGATAACAACTGTCTCCCTCAAACTTTACCGTGTCTTGAATGAAGTAATGGTAGAATGAGATAGCCGATTTGCCAATAGGGCTTGGGAACGGATACTGCATCAGACGTACATAGTCGTCATTGATGTTCACGTCTTGGAACACCTCCTTGAGCATGGTATTGAGCATCTCACCAGTTTGGAAGATTTTGTTGATACCACTGCTTCGCTTACCCAATAAGACGGTCTGTTCCTTCTTTGGGTCTTTGCGATACTGGATACGCGTCACGGTCTCATCTACAGAGATAGGCAGAATCAGACTATTATCCATAGGTGAAGACTCTACCTGTTGCAGATACCACGGCTTACGTTGATGCTTCACCGTATCAATATTGTTTTCTGACAGGGTGAGCTTCTGATATTTCTGATATTGATAGAAGGGATGGAGCGACAGATCGGTGGCTTTCTTGCGTTCGATGACACGTCGCATCAACTCTACTGCAGGGTTATCCTTCTTACGATATTTTTTGCGATGGCTCTTGACCGTAACCTCGCCAAGATTTTGCGAAGCTGCACGCAGACGCACCACGATGCTATCTTGCTGCGACTTGATGGTGATGGTCTGCGAGGTGTAACCCACACTGCTTATGGTTAGCTTATGACCTGGTTTGAAAGCAATGGTGAAATGACCATCTGCGTCACACTGTACGCTTTGGCGTAAGTCCTTATAGGTAACATTGGCATAAGGTACTGCATATCCATCATCAGCATCCAACACCACACCTCGTACCTGTGCAGAGAGAGGTATAAGCATCAATGTAAAATATAAGAACAAGAGAAGTCGTTTCATATATATTGGTACTTGTTATTATTGAATTTATAGGGAGATTTATCTTAGGGTTTCAACGTTTCTTATTTAATCTTTATCAGAATCAATCCGACGACATCCCAAAACAATTCGCGGGCACGACAAATCAAACTAACGAACACTCCTTGGCTTGCTGCAAAACCCATCTGCAACGCACCTAACACATATCCACCTTCACGCGTACCCATCTGCATAGGTACAAAACCTAAGAGGTCTGCAAAGAGCGAGGTGAATGAGAGGATAAGGAAAGAATGCAGCCATAGCAGCAAGTAACTATCAATACCACAATGAGTAGGCAAACCTAACATAACCAAGAGCATAAACACCTCAAAACTTTGGAGTACATGCGCAGCATATTCCAAAAAGAAACTGCCATAGAAAGCTCGACGACTCTGCTCATGCAGTTGTTTGATCTGTGTATCTATCTTAGTCAGAGTGTCTTGATGACGTTGTTCCATACGGCGCGACCAACGACGTATGAGCCAAATGCGATTGAGAAGGTGTACAATTTGGAGGATAAATCCTTTGCGATAACCACGCAAGAAGAGATAGATAGCACCTAAACATAGAATCATGGCAAGGATAAGCACACCCAACATCTGCCCCGTTAAAGGCACGGCATCAAACATTGCTAGCAACAAAAACACCACAATGCCTGTCAGCCAAAACCAAAAATGACCATAGATATGAGTCATTGTAAACAGAATCACGGACGATGTGGCACGCTGAGAACCGATGTGTGGGGATAGTTCCACCACCTTATAGGGTTCACCGCCAAGCCAATCGATTGGCGTCAAGCTATTAAGAGCAAAACCTGACAAGGTCCACTTGAACAATCTAGAGAAACGAACATTGCACGGACCACTTCCTTTGATAATCACTTGCCATGCCCATGTATTCAACAAATAGATGCAAATCCATAAGATTAATATCAATGGGATGACATAGGCAGAACGATACAAGGCAGCCTTTAACGACTGAAGATTATCGCAAAAGGATGTTATCATCACAAGGATTACACCCAATCCTATGATGAACATAATATTCTTGAAGATGCGAACCGCTCTTGATGTCTGAGGGCTTGTCTTGATGTTATCCATTTAGGAACTGTTAATATCTGATGCTGTCTCTCTTTTGAAGATGCAAAATTACTGCTTAAATCTGATATTTCCACTATGAATGAGGACATTATCCATTCGCGAATGAATATCAGAACATTTACTGCGAAATATCGACAACACACATTTGCCATGACGTGTGTCGTTTTATAAAACAAAAAAGATTCGCTCTACGCCAGTATTTTCCTTCTGACGCAAAGCGAATCTTTCCTTATATGTATCACTGACCTACTGACTTGGTGCAGTGGAGCTTGTCTGCTTCGGCTTCCTTAGCTACCAACATCGTGTCTCCTTGGGCAAATTCGCCAGAGAGAATGTTTTCACACACAAGGTCTTCGATGTATGTTTGGATAGCACGCTTTAGTGGGCGAGCGCCGAACTGCACGTCATAGCCTTTCTTTGCTACAAATTCTTTAGCCTCATCTGTTACTTGAAGATGGAAGCCTAAGTCGTCAATGCGATGATAGAGACCCGCTAATTCCAAATCAACAATCTGCTTGATTGCTGCCAAATCCAACTGATCAAACGTGATAATCTCATCCAAACGATTAAGGAACTCGGGAGCGAACTGCTTACTTAAGCTCTTCTGAATGATAGAACGGGCATATTCCTTATCTTTCTCATTCTGAGCAAAGCTCTGAGCGCTACCCGCATTGAAGCCCACACCGCGACCAAAATCCTTGAGTTGGCGTGTTCCTGCGTTAGATGTCATGATGATTACCGTGTTACGGAAGTCAATCAATCGACCATTACCATCGGTCAGACGTCCCTCATCAAGCACTTGAAGCAACATATTGAATACATTGCCATGTGCTTTTTCTATCTCATCAAGCAACACAATAGAGTAAGGGTGACGACGGACACGCTCTGTGAGTTGACCACCCTCTTCATAACCAACGTATCCTGGAGGCGCACCTACAAGACGGGAGGTATTGAAACTTTCGGTGTATTCGCTCATATCTATACGAATCAAAGCATCTGATGAACCAAACATACGTTCAGCCAACTTCTTTGCAAGATAAGTTTTACCTACACCAGTAGGGCCTAAGAACATAAAAGCACCTATCGGATGATTGGGGTCTTTAAGGCCAACACGATTACGCTGGATAGCGCGCACCACCTTATCGATAGCCCGGTCCTGTGCTATCACTTTAGCCTTTAGATCTGAAGCCAACGATTTGAGTTGGGTATTCTCTGCTTCCTGCATACGCTGAACAGGGATACCCGTCATCATCGACACCACATCAGCTACGTTCTTGACGGTTATGGTCACCCTATCGGCTTCATTGCCATTTGCCCACTGACTCTCTTGCTGTTTGAGTTGTGCCTCTAGCTCGGTCTGCTTATCACGATATCCCGCAGCCAACTCGAAGTTTTGGTTCTTCACTGCCAACTGTTTCTTCGTTTTAACCACCTCTAATTCTTTCTGAATATCGATAATCTCTTGAGGCATTTCGGCATGCTGCAAGTGAATGTGTGAACCCACCTCGTCTAGCGCATCAATGGCTTTGTCTGGGAAAGAGCGATCAGTGATGTATCGTTGAGTAAGTGATACACATGCCTGAAGCACATCGTCAGTGTAAGTCACTTGGTGATGGGCCTCATAACGATCCTTTATGTTATGAAGAATCTGTAGGGTTTGCTCCTCCGTAGTGGGTTCAACAAGCACTTTCTGAAAACGACGTTCAAGCGCTCCGTCCTTTTCTATAGAGTTACGATATTCGTCAAGTGTGGTAGCACCGATACATTGTATTGTGCCGCGAGCCAAGGCTGGCTTTAGCATATTGGCTGCGTCCATAGAACCTGGAGTAGATCCTGCTCCTACGATGGTATGAATCTCGTCAATGAATACGATAACATCATCGTTTTGTTCAATCTCTCTTACCAACGCACGGATACGTTCCTCAAATTGTCCACGATATTTTGTGCCAGCAACGATTCCAGACAGGTCTATGCTGATGACACGTTTACTAAATAGGAGGGGCGATGTGAGGTGCTTAACAATCATCTGCGCAAGACCTTCAACAATAGCGCTCTTTCCCACACCGGGCTCACCGATAAGGATGGGGTTATTCTTCTTGCGACGTCCAAGGATCTCACTCACGCGCATAATCTCTTTCTCACGGCCTACCACAGGGTCTAACTTACCTTCAGAAGCAAGTTGGGTGAAATCTGTTCCGAAGTTATCAAGAATCGGCGTCTTACTCTTAGCCGTCTTAGTATTTACCGAAGATGAAGGCTTTCCTTTGTCTGATTTATGTTGAGAGAAGAACGATGATTCTTCTTCATCATCATCTTCAGGTACATCGAAGCCGTCATTGATAGGCAAACGATGGTCTTCTTCCTTGTTTAATTTCTCTATCGCAAGCGCCTTCTCATAGTCGACCCCCAATGCATTGAGTGCATCCTTTGCCGTATTGTTGCTTTTATCATGCAAGATGGCAAGAAACAAGTGATACACCTCCACGCTAAGGGTACGACGAATGCGCGCCTCTAAGATAGATAGGCGCAAAATGTTGTTCGATTGTTCTGACAAGACCATGTCTTGCGTATGTTCTAGATGCAAAGTTGCTGTTGCATCTATGGCTTTGATTGAGCTTTCTAGACGCTCTTTCAGTTCCTTCTTATCAATATGTAGATGTGCAAGGATTTCGCTCACGGCATCACCCGTATCACGGAGAATGCCTAACAAGATGTGTTCAGGGCGCACCTCGGAGCTGTTGAGACGTTCAGCCTCTTCCTTGCTAAATGACAATATCTCCGAAACCTTTGGTGTAAACTGATTAATCATATCCACTTAGAATCCTTTCTTAAAATATTACCTTAATAAAAAACTCACGTTAAGAAAACATGCAAAAGGTATGCCAACGTTTCCAAACGAACCTAATACCTATATATTATAAGGATTCATCATCCTGACGGGGTATCTCACGATGATGAATCTCTAGTTTAGAACGTTTTCTATATTTAAGCCACAAGGCTTTTCGTTTTTCGTATTCTGCTCTACGACGCTCTAGATAATTATCTGCCATTAAATTTGCTATAGATAACCGAAATCTTTATCGGCGCATTGGGATTATCTGCGCCACCAACAAGTCGGGTGCTTGACAAGGACATATCGTTGGTACACTTCGTAATCACACTACTGCTCGAAGAAGATGACAAGGTTGCAGTACCTACTGTCACAGGAACTAAAACGGCCTTATTCCAATCAGCATTGGTATTTCCACTACGACGCTGACGCATCATCCAATTGACCAAACCCGATATATTATTAAAGGTATAAGCATTGTTCTTGCTACTATATGTTGCCAAGAACGAACTCTTATAGTCGGGCAACTGGTTGTTGGCAAAGAATGTCTTCAACTCGCTCTTAGGCAAGATAAGTACCTGCGTGGGGGGCGACAACAGATAGTCACTGGTCTGTGTATTGTTAAGACAAGGTATTGTCATCTTCGCCGTATTGAGAGAGTCATAGTCGTGACCATTAAAGATTTCTTCCACAGGCAACGTCACCTCAGTAAACAATCCTGCAGGAGTCTTCAGATAGGTACATTCGGTATCATTAGCCAATTCCTTTAGGCGATTGTTATCATTGGTAAACGTCGTGGTCTGCAACACCTCTTCGGTACTAGCCAAGGTTGTTGAAGCCTTCGACTCTACGCCATTGCTGAGTATACGGAAATAGACATTCAACTGTGCCGAACTGACATAAGCCATTGAGCCTACGCCGTTGGTTATCTTAAAGAAGAAACCAGGATTGACCTCATGTAAGAATCGATAATTGTCACGATAGAGATTGGGGTCAGCATAATACTTCTGCAAAAGATAAGTTCCGAAGTTGTTATACGTCTTACCTTCCTTATCAGTATAGTTTGATTTCAACCGAATGCGGATACAAGGACTATAGGTATCAAGCTGACGCGTACTATCAGGAGTGGTGTAATCGACCAACGTATAGGTGCGATTCTGTTTCAGACCATCTTGACGCACATAACCATCCGTGTATGGATCAAACGAAGAGTAAACCACTGTTCCTTCTTCTAAAGGATGATCAAGCTCATAAGCTGTTAGCGTCATCTGCTGAAGAGAATCACCAAACAACTTATCATAGTATAGCACAATATCACAAGAGTCGGCATAGACCAAACCTTGACTATCCTTGCTCACCACGCTATCTAGAGACGTAATCTGATAGTTGGCCAACGTATGTAGCTGCACCATAAAGTCGCTCGTTACATAAGCATTGGTCTCAGGATCTTTGATTCGTCCAAGATACCCAGTAATATTACGAGCGATAACCGAATCGGCCATCAGGGTAGACGAAGTCACCTCGAAGGTATCTGCTTTTACGTTAAGGTTATCTACATCGTCTATCAGCGAAGTACCAATGCTACCTGTCGTCTCGTCACATGAAACCAAAGACCAAGCACATAGTGCCACGCTTATAATGAAAAGAAAGTTCTTCTTCATCATTTATCTTTCTTACTTAAAATAAGAGATTGGATGCTTCCCAGAGCGAATCACCCTATCAGTTCGTTATAGAATGTCTTATACTTTTCGATTATTTCGCTCTCATCAGAAGGATGACTCATCATTGGCTTGGCGCTTTCTTTAGCATAAGCCACCAACTGCTCGTTCACTTCGTCTCCAACCTTAACCACAGCATCGCTATAGTCGATAGCCATCTTACCCAAATCGATAAAGTCAAAGTTCTCACTATACTTATCTACCAAGCCACCTTTAGCCTCTTTAAATTCAAGGCAACGCTTAAAGTTGGTACCAAAGTCATCTTTAGGTTGAGAGGTAAACAGAGAGGTCACCACCTTGGTATTGGCAAACTGCGGTTCGTCCTGATAAGCCGTCTTAACATAGAAAGGTATCACCGCGCTCATCCAACCTTGACAATGGATCACATCTGGAGCCCAACGAAGCTTCTTCACCGTTTCCAACACGCCACGTGCAAAGAAGATGGCACGCTCACCATTATCGGGATAGTCGTTACCAAGCTCATCCTTGGTCATTGACGAACGCTTTTGGAAATAATCTTCGTTATCAATAAAGTATACCTGAATGCGTGTTTGAGGGATTGAGGCCACCTTGATTATCAACGGATGATCCGTATCATCTATAATAAGATTCATTCCCGACAATCTAATCACCTCATGCAACTGACCACGACGCTCATTGATGGTTCCCCATTTGGGCATAAACGTTCTAATCTCGAAACCACCTTCCTGCATCTTTATCGGCATCATGCTTCCCATTGTCGACATCTCGGTTTGGGGAACATAAGGTAAGATTTCCTGGTTGATAAACAATACTTTTTTTGCCATTCTCCGAATTCAAATTTATTCTCGCCAACCGCTTCATTAACGCTTTAGCGATCAACTTATAATTTGCCGCAAAGGTACAAAAAAACTTTGGATACTTAATTATATTTCTGATTATTTGGCATAAAGTAAAAGACGTTCTATAGTTTTTTAAAGATTATTTTGCCTTTTCCACAAAATTGTTGTTACTTTGCACCCGAAATTTTTTTGCGAAATGAAAGTATTCGAAAAGAAAGTTGACCTTCAGAACGAGCTATTCCATGCTCACAAGGAGGGTAAAACAATAGGTTTGGTTCCCACGATGGGGGCTCTTCATAATGGGCACGCTTCCTTGATTAAGCAAAGCGTCAAAGAATGCGATGTCACTGTGGTTTCGGTTTTTCTTAATCCGACTCAATTCAACGACAAAAATGACCTAGAGCGTTATCCACGCACACTAGAAGCCGACTGCCAGCTGATAGAAGCTTGTGGAGCCGACTATGTTTACGCACCATCGGTAGAAGACATGTACCCTACCCCTGATAAGCGCCAGTTTGAGTTTTCACCACAGAGCACAGTGATGGAAGGCGCACATCGTCCTGGTCATTTCAATGGCGTATGCCAAGTTGTCAGTCGTCTCTTCTACATCGTTCACCCCACCAATGCTTACTTTGGAGAGAAAGATTGGCAACAGATTGCAGTTATCAAACGTTTAGTAGACTTTATCAAGCTACCTATAAAGATTGTAGAGTGTCCTATCATTCGCGAAGAGGACGGGCTCGCAATGAGTAGTCGCAACTCCCTACTAGCACCCAACGAGCGCGCCATTGCGCCAAAAATTTATAAAGCATTGAAGGACAGCGTAACCTATGCCAAGACTCATTCATTAGCTGAAACTCACAAGGCGACAGTTGATTGCATCAACTCTGAGGAGATGCTAGACGTTGAATACTTCGAGATTGTTGATGGCAACACCTTGCTTCCGGTAAAGGATTGGAACGATAGCCCCTATATTGTGGGTTGCATCACGGTCAATTGCGGTGCCACACCTATCCGATTAATAGATCATATCAAGTACAAAGAGTCATAAACCTATATGTTAATTGAAGTTTTAAAGAGCAAGCTACATTGTGTCAAGGTGACCGAAGCCAACCTCAACTACATTGGTAGCATCACGATTGATGAAGACTTGATGGACGCCGCTAACTTTATTGCTGGCGAGAAGGTCCAAATCATGAATAATAACAATGGTGAACGGTTTGAAACCTATATTATAAAAGGTGAACGAGGGTCAGGTTGCATCTGCCTTAATGGTGCCGCCGCACGAAAAGTGCAAGTGGGCGATGTGGTGATTATCGTGAGTTACGCTTTGATGGATTTTGAAGAAGCAAAGACCTTTAAACCCACGGTGGTTTTCCCGAAAGATAACAAACTAGTATAAAAAAATCATAATTGCATAAGGGAAGTAGACGTTTAACGGTACTTCCCTTTTGTTTTAACAACAATTTGAGTTTATCTTTTCCACGTTCCAAGATTTTTTCATACATTTGCAACTTAAATTAATTATCGTTCATTCAATGAGAAAGATACTCACCCTTGCCTTTATGGCAATGGCTTCAATGTCTGTTTTTGCACAAAGTGGAACCAACTCACCATATAGCCAATATGGCGTGGGAGAATTGTCTGACCGTTCAGGCGGTTTCAATCGTGGCATGAACGGGCTATCATATGGTTTGCGCAGACACAATCAGATCAACGCACAGAACCCAGCATCCTATTCGGCTATAGATTCTCTGTCGTTCATCTTTGACGCAGGCGTAGGATTACAGCTGACCAACTTCACCGAGAACGGCTATAAGAAGAATGCACAAAATGCTGATATCGAATATGTCATCGGCGGATTCAGAGCTTGCAAGCATGTCGGAATAGGTTTTGGCGTGCTTCCCTTCACCAATGTGGGATACAACTACCAAAGCACACACCGAGTGAACGATGCCACATCTACCGAATCAGCCAACGCCACTTACACCAACACATACGATGGCGAGGGTGGCTTGCATGAAGTGTTCCTTGGCGTAGGTGTTGAGCCTATACGCAACCTCTCGTTGGGTGTTAACGCTAGCTACCTTTGGGGCGGATACACACGTACCATCTTGAACAACTATAGCGACTCTTATGTCAACACGCTTTCAAGACAATATAGTGTTGATGTGAGAAGCTACGACCTCACCTTTGGTCTGCAATGGACAGCACCGCTATCTAAGAAAGATATGGTGACGCTAGGTCTTACTTACGGCTTAGGCCATAGCCTCAATGCTGACCCTGAATGCCTGACAATATCTACCAACTCACAGACAAGCGTAGCCGACACTGCCAAGTTTGTCATTGAGAACGTACTAGACATGCCACACCGCTTCGGAGCTGGTTTAGCTTACAATCATAACAACAAGCTCACCATCGGCCTTGACTACCAATTGCAACAATGGGGCAAACTAGCCTTTCCTGAATACCAAACTAACAATGGCGTCTCCACTTACGTGATGCAGAATGGTGTTCTCAAAGATCGCCAGAAGTTTACACTCGGTTTCGAATATTGCAAAGACGAGCGCTATCACGGCTTCTTCAGTCGCCTGCATTATAGAGGCGGTGTAAGTTATGCCACTCCTTATTACACGGTGAATGGACAGAATGGTCCCAAGGAGATTTCAGCTTCATTGGGTTTGGGTATACCTATCGTCAACAACTACAACAACCGTTCCATCCTAAACATCTCTGCGCAGTGGGTTAACCTTCAAGCGCCAGGTATGCTGAAGGAGAACACATTCCGAATCAACGTAGGATTGACCTTCAACGAGCGTTGGTTTGCTAAGTTCAAGGTTGAATAAAGCTACACGAGGTAACGACGTACCTATGAGGAAATGCCTTTTCTTGCTTTGTTCGATTATCATCACACTTACTGCTTGTCAAGAAGTGCACGAACATACAGCACCCGCTATCCGCGATAGCGACTCGGTGCCTGTAATGACCACGTATGGGGTCAACACCTTGATATCCGACTCTGGCGTAATCAAATATCGTATCGTAGCCGAGCGATGGGAAATCAATACCAACAAGAAACCATCGTGCTGGATATTTAATAAAGGTGTGCTTCTCACGCAGTTTGACGAGAAGAAGCATATACAAGGATACATCATGTGCGACTCTGCCATCTACTACGACCAGGAACGTCATTGGGTGCTTCGTGGGCGTGTACACATTCTCACCGCACAAGGTCTAGACTTCCGCAGCCAACAGCTAGATTGGGACGAAGCCAACCATAAGATTTGGTCCAAGACCTATTCGCACCTCATCACACCTGAACGCGAGCTTGAGGGCAACTACTTTGTCAGTGATGAGCAGATGAACGACTACGAGATAAGAAACACGAAAGGATGGGGATTGTTTGAAAACAAGCAACTTGCCCCTAGCGCCCCCACCCCATCAGGACCGAAAGGGCTCGTCCCGCTCGATTCGATACACAAAACTAAATAATAAAACGTGGATATAACCTATTATGTTATCGCCATCTTGCTGACAATGTTGTTTTCAGCGTTCTTCTCCGGTATGGAGATTGCCTTTGTTTCGAGCAATCGCCTATTGTTAGAGATGGACAAAGACAAGAACGGCATTGCGCAAAAATGTCTTACTATCTTTTATCACAATCCCAACGGATTTGTTTCCACCATGCTTGTGGGCAACAACATTGTGTTGGTGATTTATGGAATCTTGTTCTCACGTATCTTTGATGGCATCTGGCGTGAGGAAATCGGCATCACCAACGAAGCCACCTTGGTCATCGTTGACTCAGTTCTTTCCACATTGGTGATTCTTTTTACCGGCGAGTTCTTACCCAAAACGCTATTCAAGAGCAGCCCAAACACGCTTCTCACATTGTTCTCCCCCATAGCTTATATCTTCTACATCTTGCTGTGGCCCATCAGCCGCTTTGCTACATTCATCAGCCGAATGTTCTTGCGCATCCTTGGCGTAAAACAAGACAAGGAGAGTGACGATGGCACATTCACCAAGGTTGACCTTGATTACCTAGTACAATCGTCCATCGAGAACGCAGGTGAGGACGAGAATGTAGAAGACGAGGTAAAGATATTCCAAAACGCACTCGATTTCTCTGACATTAGGGTTCGCGATTGTATGATACCTCGCACCGAGATTAATGCCGTATCAACCGAAAGTACTACCGACGAGTTGCTTCAGATGTTTACCGAGAGCGGAAACTCTAAGCTCATCGTTTACGAAGAAGATATTGACCACATCATAGGTTACATCCACTCTCATGAGATGTTTCGCGATCGCGAGAACTGGCACACGCACATCCGAAAGATACCGTTCGTACCAGAAACCATGACCGCACCAAAGCTCATGCAGATCTTCCTTCAGCAGAAGAAATCGTTAGGAATAGTGGTGGACGAATTTGGCGGAACAGCGGGAATCGTCTCCTTGGAGGACATCGTAGAAGAGATCTTCGGAGACATTGAGGACGAGCATGACAACGCCAAATACGTAGCTAGTAAAACGAAAGAAGGCGACTATATCCTCTCCGCACGTCTTGAGATAGACAAGGTCAACGAGACCTTCCACCTAGACCTGCCCGAAAGCACTGATTATATGACGATAAGCGGACTGATCCTCGCCACATATCAAAGTTTTCCAAAGCTCAACGAGATCGTAAAAGTGGGCAAATACGAATTCAAGATCATCAAGAACACCATGACCAAGATTATCCTCGTCAAGCTACACGTAAACGAACAATAATGAGGAAAATACACTTATAACAATAAAAAAACAAGGCAACATACAAAGGGAAAAGGATTTTCTTAAAGAAAAACACCCGTATGTGCCTTTTTTTTGTTAATTTTGTACGCATTTTGTAGTATTTTAGCAACTTGCGACGTGTGTCATTAACATGAAATAATAAAACAAAACAAATAAATAACAAAGAAAAATGGCAGCATTAGGAAAAATCAGAAGCAAAGGCGCCATACTGATAGTTATTATCGGTTTGGGCTTGTTTGCATTCATCGCTGAGGAAGCTTTCCGCTCTTGCAATGGTATCAAGGGTGAAGCTAACCAACGTATCGGTGAGGTTCTGGGTGAGAAAATCAATGTGCAAGATTTCCAAAAGCTTCTTGAAGAGTATCAAGACGCTGTGAAGTTTACCATGCGCACCGAAAATCTCAACGAGGATCAGCTCAACCAACTCAAAGACCAAGTATGGCAACAACTCATCAGCAACAAGGTGCTGGAGGCTGACGCTTCTAAGCTCGGTCTAAAGGTAACAGAGGCAGAGCTACAAAACACGCTCAACGAGGGTACCAACCCTATGTTGGCACAGACTCCTTTCATCAACCAACAGACTGGTCGTTTTGACGTATCTCTCCTCAAGCAGTTTATCGATGCTTATAACAAAGCAAAGAGCAGCAACAACGCACAGCAGTTTGAACAGCTCAAACCTGCATACAACTATTGGTTGTTCGTAGAGAAGAACCTTCGCAACCAGCTCTTGGCACAGAAATATCAGAATCTTCTTGCCAACTGCGTGCTCTCTAACAAGGTAGAAGCTAAGATGGCATTCAATGAAGAAAACGAAGAAGCACAGATCCAGTTGGCTTCTTTGGCTTATAGCTCTATCAAGGATGCTGACATCAAAGTTACTGACGAAGATCTCAAAGCTAAGTATGAAGAACTCAAAGCTGCTTTCCGTTCAGATCGTGAAACACGCGACTTGAAGGTGGTTGACTTCCAGGTAAAGGCTAGCAAGAACGACCGCAACGCCATCATGAAGGAGATGAACGGCTATCAGAAGCAGCTTGCTGAAGCAGCTGACCCTGCTCAGGTAATCAGCAAGAGCGGTAGCGCGATTGCTTACCTAGGTCTTCCTGTAAGCAGCAAAGCTTTCCAGCAGTATCCTGACGTAGCAGCTAAGGTCGACTCAATGGCAGTAGGTACTACAGGTGTGATTGAGAACACACAGGACAACACCTTGAACATCATTCGCATCCTTTCTAAGGAGCAGCTCCCCGACTCTGTAGAGTATCGTCAGATTCAGGTTGCAGCCAACTCGGTAGAAGAATCACGCAGCAAGGCTGACAGTATCCAGAAGGCTCTTGACGGTGGTGCCGACTTCGAGGCTATCGCTAAGAAGTATGGTCAAGATGGTCAGAAGACATGGTTCACAGGTCAGATGTACGAACAAGCTACTACCATGAACCAAGACAACCGCACCTACATCGAGGCTTTGCTCAAGGGTGAGGTAAACAAGACACAGAACGTGGCGCTCACACAAGGCAACATCGTGCTACAGGTAGTGGACCGTAAGGCTATGACCAACAAGGCTGTTGTAGCAGTTGTTAAGAAAGATATTCAGTTCTCTAAGGATACCTACTCACACGAGTACAACCACTTCAGCGAGTTTGTTACCAAGGGTTCAGCTAGCATCAACGACCTCACCAAGCTTGCAAGCAAATATGGATATAAGGTACAAGACATCAACAACTTTGTTACCGCTAACCATAACATTGCTAACGTAGGTGGCGCAGGTATCCGCGAGGCTATCAAGTGGGTATTTGCTAACAAGGAAGGTGACGTTTCTCCTCTCTTCGAAGCAGGTCAAGACAACGATCACCTCATGGTTATCGGCTTAAGCAAGGTTCACCCAGAGGGTTATCGCAGTTGGGACGACCCACAGGTAAAGGAGATTCTTAAGCGTGAAGTGATTCGCGACAAGAAAGCCGAGAAGCTCATGGCTAAGCTCAATGGTGTAAGCAGCGTTGCAGCAGCTAAGGCTAAGGGCGCCAAGGTAAGCACCGTAGACCAGATCACCTTCGCTTCACCTGCATTCATTCCTGCTACTGGCGCAGCTGAGCCTGCACTCTCAGGAGCTGTAGCTGGTACAGCACAGGGCAAGTTCTCTAGCAAGCCTGTTAAGGGTAATGCTGGTGTTTATGTCTTCCAGGTAGTGAAGAAGACAAAGCGTCCAAGCAAGTACAATGAAGCTCAGGCATTGCAGCAGTGCCGTCAGAAGCAGATGCAATACGTAGGCAACTTCATGCAAGACATCGTTTCTAAGGCAAACGTAGTGGACAACCGCTACTTGTTCTTCTAAACAATAAGAAACCATACTGCCGATACACATAAGTGGATTGGCACAAACGAAAGTAGGAGAAAAGCCACATGGCTTTTCTCCTACTTTCGTTTTTACACTTATTCATCTCATTGAGGGCTTCCTCGTCATTATATCTTTACTTTGTAATAGCAAGGATAAGCACATTTTACAACCTCATTCCTCACATTTTACAAATCAACAAAGGACCCGTTACACCGAAAATCAAATTGATTTCTTGTAAAAAATAAATTATTTTTCTTCCTAAAATAATTTATTTTTATCTTCCATAGAGTCTATTTCACCTCGCAGTTCCCTACCTTTGAACTTGTAATAGCAGAAGGAACAGCTTACCGAAAGCCTATCTTCCATAGCGAGAATTCTACCAATAACCTCATAGTGCGAAAGACACACAAGGCTATCAGCAGAATAAGTGGAGATTATCTTTTAACCCTCAGAGATAAAGGCCGCAGCCTATTGGTCAGAATCGACAAGGGAAGCTACTCAGCTGCCAAAGCAACGTGGTGGCAAGACGTTTGTGCCCAGCATCATTGGGATGGAGCAAGTCGTTCGCGTTATGGTAATAGAGAGTGCCATTTATAAGAGGATAGAAGCCTGAGATGGCATTGGTATCTATTACGGGCACAGCCCAAACATTGCCGGCTTCCTTCACACACTGCACATAAGCTTCCTGGTATAAGCCGCCGCGGTTGGCAATATCTTCATCGGGTTGGAGGTTCTTCTCTCCCCCATCAAAGAAAGCTCGGTGTATCGGAGTGAGCAGTATCACCTGTTTGTCAGAGTAGAGTTGCTTTACGAGACGCATGGCAATGTTGATACGTCCACAGAAGGTGTTGGGATCATAGCTTAGCTTGCGATGATGACGATACTCGGGGCGTTTCATGTATCCGTAAGCAGCCTCCACGGTGGTATCACCATATTCATACCACGAACCAATGCGGATGCCTTGGTTGTAATCGTTAGTGCCAGCCATGATAATAATAGCATCTACATCCTCTTGATGCTCACTATATAGTTTGTTGATTTGCCCTGGAATCTCACTCCACTGATGCCCACTCACACCATAAACATAAGGTGAGATGTCAAGCCATTGAGAGAGGAAGCCCCAATACTTCATCTGTGAACCATCGTTGTTAGGATCGGTCTGAGAGTCGCCAAGAAAAGCAACACGCGCGCCATACCACGGATGAGATTGTTCAAGCACTTTCTTAGCTGGGATGGTTGATGGCTGAGGATTCGATTTGTTCTTAGCGGCAAAGGTGTTTGTGGACAATAAGGTCACAAGCACGAACATTAAAACTGAAATTCTTTTCATCATTATAAGTTAGTTGTTATACGATTCTTGGGTCGATAATTGATAGAACAAAGATAATGATTTAGTAGAAGAATCAGATAGATTTTTCTAAAAAGTTAATCCATCTAGCGGTGACAATTGTCCTATCCATGCCTACAGAAAACCGGATAAAACATATAGAGAGCCAATACTAATTGGCTAAAGAGATAAATGGATAAAGGAAAGAGAGAAATCGAGTAGGAGGAAAACGGTGTAGTTTTTCCTCCTACTTCCGTTTTCCGACCT
>CAVGNV010000009.1:0-83134 GCA_963630695.1 Paratractidigestivibacter sp.
TTAGCTCAGCTGGTTTAGAGCATCTGCCTTACAAGCAGAGGGTCGGCGGTTCGAATCCGTCAACGCCCACTTTCCTTTCGTTTTTGGGTAGTTTCCAGAGTGGCCAAATGGGGCAGACTGTAAATCTGCTGCTTCTAGCTTCGGTGGTTCGAATCCATCACTACCCACGCAAGATGTCTGAATGTTAACCTATCGGTTAGCATTTTTTTATTTTTAGGCCATAAGAAAGCCCATATCAGCATCGCTTTGTTACAAGATTGGAACGAATTAAAAAACAAGATAACAAAGCAAAGCTAATTGAAAAAAAAATTGTACTTTTGCTCTCAGTAAGAAAATCAATAATTCATATAACGCATATGCTTACATTAAAACTCATCAGTGAGGAAACTGAACGCGTGATTAAAGGCCTAGAAAAGAAGCATTTTAAAGGTGCTCGCGAGGCTGTAGAGAAGGTTTTGGAATATGACAAGCTACGCCGTGAAGCGCAACAGAAGCTTGATGCCAACAAGCAGCAACAGAACCAGTTGTCCCGTCAGATTGGTGGATTAATGAAGGAGGGCAAGAAAGATGAAGCCAACAATATCAAGGAGAAGGTAGCCGAGCTCAAATCGGCTGACAAAGCGATACAGGAAATCATGGAGAAAGCGCAAGCTGACATGAACGAAGTGTTGCTTACCATCCCTAACATTCCTAACGAGCAGGTACCTGAAGGTGAAGATGCTAGCGGCAACGTGGTGGTAAAAGAAGGTGGCGTAAAGCCCGAGCTACCCGCTGACGCCCTTTGCCACTGGGATCTATTGAAGAAATATAACCTTGTCGACTTTGATCTCGGTGTCAAGATCACTGGTGCTGGATTCCCTGTCTACCTTGGCAAGATGGCTCGCTTGCAACGTGCGCTAGAAGCATTCTTCCTAGAAGAAGCTCGCAAAGCTGGTTATCTAGAGGTGCAACCGCCTTTCGTGGTCAACCAAGCCAGTGGCATGGGTACTGGTCAGCTGCCTGACAAGGAAGGTCAGATGTATCATGCCAACCTAGATGACCTATACCTCATCCCAACAGCAGAGGTTCCAGTTACCAATATCTTCCGTGACGAGATTCTTGACGAGAAAGATCTGCCTATCAAGCGTTGCGCTTACTCAGCATGTTTCCGCCGCGAAGCAGGTTCATACGGCAAGGATGTACGTGGACTGAATCGCTTGCATCAGTTTGACAAGGTGGAGATTGTACGCATCGATACACCTCAACACTCGTACGAATCATTGAAAGAGATGCTCGACCACGTAGAAGGTTTGCTGCAAAAGCTTGAGTTGCCCTACCACATCCTGCGTCTTTGCGGTGGCGATATGAGCTTCACCTCATCTATCTGTTACGACTTTGAGACATGGAGCGCAGCACAACAGCGTTGGCTTGAGGTATCATCTGTATCCAACTTTGAGAGCTATCAGGCTAACCGTCTGCACTGCCGCTATCGCCATAGCGACGACAAGAAGATTGAGCTTTGCCACACCCTCAATGGCTCTGCATTGGCTTTGCCTCGCATCGTAGCAACCATCATCGAGAACAATCAGACCCCCGATGGTATCAAGGTGCCTAAGGTGCTTGTACCTTACTGCGGATTTGAGATGCTCGACGACAAGAACTTCTAATAAGAATCTTCCAAACTAAAAATCCCAGCCTCCCCAAGAAGGAACTTGGGGAGGCTTTATTTCTTTAAAGCATTACCTAATCTATTTCTACTCTATGAACAAAATTATCAGCAAACTCCAGTACAGCGAGAAGGTGTTCAGATTCTGCGTAGAAGCACCGCTTATCGCACGTAGTTGTCGCCCAGGCAATTTTATCATCGTACGCGTTGACGCCAACAGTGAGCGCATCCCATACACCATTGCCAAGAGTGACGCTAAGAAAGGCACACTGGACCTCGTGATTCAAGCCGTAGGTCTATCATCTACCAAGTTTTGCAACCTTAATCCAGGTGATACGGTGCATGACATCGTAGGCCCTCTAGGTACACCATCTGAGATTAAACACTATGGCACAGTGGTATGTGCCGGTGGCGGCATTGGTATAGCTGCTATCCTACCTATCCTCACAGCCCTACACAACGCTGGTAATAGGGTAATCTCCGTTTTGGCGGGCAAGACCAAGGAGCTAGTAATCATGCAAGACGAAGTGGCTGACAACTCGGATGAAGTGGTAATCACCACTGACGATGGTTCGCTGGGTACCAAAGGTGTAGTTACCGTAGGCGTAGAAGAGGTTATCAAGCGTGAGCATGTGGACAAAGTTATCGCTATTGGCCCACCAATGATGATGAAATTCACCTCGCTTCTTGCTCAGAAATACAACATTCCCAATATGGTTTCTCTCAACACCATTATGGTTGACGGAACAGGTATGTGTGGTGCATGCCGCCTAACCATCAATGGCGAGACCAAATTTGTATGTATCGATGGTCCAGAGTTTGATGGTGACAAGGTCGATTGGGATGAGATGCTCAAGAGAATGCGCACCTTTAGTGAGGTGGAACGCGAAGAGATGGAACACTATGAGGAGCATCTCTTACCTCAAACCACGCAGTGCTGCGCACAAGCCTCAACCCCAACAGACGTTGCTTGTCAAGCAGAAGGTTTAGCTGAAGCGGATAACGACGATGCAAACCTCTTGACGGATCGCAACGCTGAATGGCGTGCAGAACTCAGAAAGGCAATGAAGCCCAAGGAACGTCGCACCATCCCACGCGTGAAGATGCCCGAGCTAGATGCCGCTTATCGTGCCACGACAAGAACTGAGGAGGTCAATCAAGGTCTGACCAAGGAGATGGCAGTGCAAGAGGCACACCGATGCTTGGACTGCGCCAACCCCACTTGCGTAGAAGGATGTCCGGTGAATATACAAATACCCTCATTTATCAAGAATATTGAGCGCGAAAACTTCCTTGGTGCAGCACAGGTGCTCAAGCAGACATCGGCTCTTCCTGCAGTGTGCGGACGTGTTTGCCCACAAGAGAAGCAGTGCGAAAGCAAGTGTATCCACCTCAAGATGGGCGAACCCGCAGTGGCTATTGGTTATCTAGAACGCTTTGCTGCCGACTATGAGCGCGAAAGTGGTGAGCACCTCCCTACCCCACATGTACAATCAAATGGTATCAAGGTGGCAGTTGTGGGTTCAGGACCTTCAGGCCTGAGTTTCGCTGGAGATATGGTGAAGCAAGGCTTCGATGTCTATGTATTTGAAGCGCTTCATGAGATAGGTGGCGTGTTGAAATATGGTATACCCGAATTCAGATTGCCTAACCGTATCGTAGATGTCGAGATAGAGAATCTGCGTAGACAAGGGGTACACTTCCAAACTGACGTTATCATCGGAAAGACATTGACTATAGAAGACCTTGAGAAAGAAAACTTTAAAGGTATCTTTGTCGGAACAGGTGCCGGACTGCCCAACTTCATGCATATCCCTGGCGAAAACGCCATCAACATCCTCTCCTCTAACGAGTATCTCACCCGCGTTAACCTCATGGATGCAGCCAATCCGTTGACCGACACGCCTATGAATATCGGTAAGAAAGTGCTCGTTGTCGGTGGTGGCAACACGGCTATGGACTCATGCCGCACCGCCAAGAGACTGGGTGCCGACGTCACCTTGGTCTATAGAAGATCGGAAGCAGAGATGCCCGCCCGTCTAGAAGAGGTGAAGCATGCCAAGGAAGAGGGCATCCATTTCTTGACACTGCACAACCCTAAGGAATATCTAGCAGACGAGAACGGAGCTGTGAAAGCCGCTGTGCTTGACATCATGCAGCTTGGTGAGCCCGACGCTAGCGGCAGACGTCGTCCCGAAACCACAGGCGAAACGATGACCATAGAGTGTGACCAGGTGATTGTAGCAGTGGGTGTATCGCCCAATCCATTAGTGCCCAAATCAATTAAGGGTTTGGAGCTCGGCAGAAAGAACACCATTGTGGTCAACGAGCAGATGCAGTCGAGCATGGATAACATCTACGCTGGTGGTGACATCGTACGTGGTGGAGCAACCGTCATCCTTGCGATGGGCGATGGTAGAAAGGCTGCTAAGAATATGGCGGAGGCTTTGATGGCTAACAAACAGTAAGCACACGCTCTGAGCAACAGCGAAAAACCTAGAAACAACAAATCCACGATATAGACAAAAAACGTTCTATATCGTGGATTTATCTTTATCTCTGACGGACAATCTGTTTATATCAGCGTAGCATATTCGGTGCTGTAACGCAGCATTTGTGCTACATATCCTTCTGAGTAATCGATAAGCACATCTATAGGTTGGCCTTCTGCATCACGCTGGACCTTCATCACGGGGTTAAGGAATCCTTTGTATGGTGCAATATGGAGCTGTTCATATCTTGAAAGCAACTCTGCATGAAGGTGCTCATCAACCTTTACGGCGTATGTTTCTACCAACCGGCGTGCCGCATCATAATCACCTTCACTCTTAATGCGCTGAATCTCTGCCAGTTCGTATGCAAAGATCTCACGCAAAGCTTCATAATCATTGATACAAACCGAGGTGTGACCATTCTCGGTAAGGAGTTCTACGGCTTGTTTCTCACCGGTCTGGCGTTGGCCTGCAAGGTCTAAAGCCCAACGAGCAATCAATGCTCTATTGCGCATGTGCGCCTCTTCTATCTGATGATGGGGTTTGATGCGCACCAACTGGGTCAACAACCCATTAAGCATATACTCATAATACTGCGCCTTATACGCTTCAAGGTTGGGAAGCAAACCTAGCTCAACAAGCTTCTGATCCGCTATATAATAGAGACCGAAGAGATCTGCGCGTGCTTCCTCTATCGTGTTGCCATAGTTTTTCAGTGCATCAGAGCTCACACCGGGCAACAACTGTCCACTGCCATGACCTAAACACTCATGCAGGTCGGTGTGAAGATCGTCACACAGGTCACCATAAGTGTCTATCATCTTTCGGATTTCAGCATCAGGAACAAACTCGTCAAGGAAGCCATTTCCTTTGGCTGCTTGTGAGTAAGCATGGGTGAGATTAGTTATTGTCACACTCTTACTGCCATATTTGGCACGAATCCAGTCGGCATTAGGTAGGTTGATACCTATAGCGGTAGAGGGGTATTCGTCTCCACCAAGCATCGCTGCACACACGGCATTGGCTGTGACGCCCTTAACCACGGGCTTACGGAAGCGTGGATCTACGGGCGAGTGATCTTCAAACCATTGTGCATTGGCAGAAATCTTTCTCGTTCGCTTAGTGGCTTCCTCGTCTTTATATTCCACAATACCCTCCCAAGAGCCTTTAAATCCTAGAGGATCACCATACACCTCAATAAATCCGTTAATGAAGTCGACGGTGATATCTTGATCGTTAACCCAAGCGATAGAATACTGATCAAAAGTTCTCAGATCGCCAGTGGTGTAATAATCCACCAATAGAGAGATTATCTGCCGTTGTTGTTCGGTATCGGCATATTCCTTAGCCTTATTGAGCCAATCGATGATACGTTCTATTGCCCTACCATATTTGCCTCCAAGATGCCAAACATCTTCCTCTAGTTGGTCTCCTTTCTTGACCAAAGTGGAGTTGAGACCATAGCTAGGTGGCTCTTGATTATCCCCTTTCATTTGAGCATAATATTGCTCCACTTCTGCCTGCGTCACTCCTTCATAGAAGTTGCAAGCTGATGTTTCAATCAGATCTACGCCATCTGCTTTGTTGACACGTTTGGCAAGAAGGTCTGCTCGGAAGATGACGGGAACGAGAACTTCAAGCAGATGTTGCTTATCACCCCCCATCTCAGCTAAGGGTAACACATCATCGGGGGTGGCTTCTACCGCCTTTCGGAAGAAGGATTCGGTGAATTCGGGGACAAATTTTTCACAGCCATAATGGTGATAGATGCCATTGGAGAACCACACACGTTTGAGATAGACCTCTAGCGCTTTAAAATCTTCAGCCTCTCGATCGCCCTTATACTGTGTATAAATGCCTTCTAAGGTCTTGCGTATAACTAGATTGTATCGTCCAAACTGGTCGAAGGTGATGTCACGGCCATAAAGCGTGGCTTGTGACAGACAATAAATATAGAGTTTGGTACGAAGGGGGAACGACTCAAAATGGGGCAACTGATAACGTAATAGCTGTATGTCAGCAAAACGATCGTCGGTATAAGAGAATGTATTGGTAGACATAAGATAGATGATTTTATATTTCGTCAATATCTACATTCCATCCTAGCAGAATGGTCCAGTAGGATGGATGCACACTGTTGGGATAAATATAGAAGAAACTTTCGCCTTTAGTAAAATATTGTTCGCCTAGATTGGTGGGCTCTTGATTGTATCCTTGGTTGATGATTTGCGCAGCCAAATCTTTCATCAGCGATTCGCTATACACAATCAACGATACAAAATAATGGCTCTTCTCCATCACCTCAACCACTGAAGCCGTAGTCGTGGGTTTGGTTACAGGGAAGAAATGGTCATCAAGTTCGCATCCTTGGGCGTACCAATGGTTTTGGCATGCCAACGAATCAGCAACCACGCCTGTGGCATCAAACCGCTGATAACCTTTCTTTTGAAGCAGTTGGTCAGAAAAGCGCATATTGCCGGATTGCTGAATCTGTATCATGTCAGCGACATTCAGCATTTGTTGCGCCACAAGCGGAACGCTGAAGCATAAAAGGAACAAGAGAAAGAAGAACTTTTTCATAAACTGGAGGCTTAACGATTCTTATGGTTCATATACCAACCATGCAAGAAATAATTGTAAAACAAGAAGGCTAAGGCAATGATTGCCATTGCGGTATATTCGGCATAGCTAAACAATTCATGAAAGACTGAATAGCCAAGGAACAGCCCTAACCATATACCCAGTTCCCAGGATAGAAAGAAACTACTCTGAGAGCTACCTCGTTCACAATGACTGGACAACTTTATAAAGAACAATAGGTATCTACTGCCCATCAATCCCATACCTGAGCCCATCAGCAAAGGAACAGCTCGTGATACCAAATGGACCTCACAAGTGGCTAAAAGCAGAAACGATACAAAGGAAAGCAGCATACCTGTCAATGCCTCACTCTTGAGATTGGCATCGGCAAAGACGTATTTCTCAGCCAATACTGCGAGTGCAAAACCCAACAAGAGCCAAGCATAGCCTTCCATTGGGAATGGTAGCGATAGCCATAGACCGAAGGTGGTGGTCACAAAAAGCACATTAACAAATAGCAAGCAGCTCTTGGGTAAGAGGAAGCGGTCTAAACTAAAACGATGCGAAACTTCGTTAGGGGCACGAAAGGGAAACTTCACCATACTAATTAGAACGATGGCTGCCAATGCTAACGCTGGTGACAGAAACGATGCCGCATTGTCGCCCCATAAGTGGCTTACCGCCAATATAGCAAGTGGCCCTAGGGCATAACCGAATCGGCTGAAATAGGATAAGGTGTGACATGCTTCTGTTCGCCATAAGGACTCACATGTATCAAGCACCAACGTGCTATGGATTACCATTCCTGCCAAACCATAGACCATTCCTTGCAACAATCGTAGTCCGAGAATGCACATATAGTCGACACCTCTATCATGAAGCACATCCATTTGGCGTAACCCCAATGAAGCGACGAAGAACAGAAACATAGCAAAGGTGCAAACCCGATTGCGACGATAGCGCTCTACCCAATATCCTACAAATGGTCCTAACACAAACATACCCAATCCAAAACTTCCCATAATAATAGCTATGTCAGACCAACTGTAACCATCATTGTGCATCTGCATGGGTATAAAGGGTACCAATGAGTAGGCTGCCATGGTCACAAAGAGGTTGGCTAGCGTTAGGAACCAAAAGTTATGATTCCACATTCGGAAATGAATCGGTGTGTTTTGTGTATCCATAAAGTGTCTTTAAGATTAATAACTCTCTTCTGAAGAAGGGAACGTTTGCTCTTTTACTGCCTTGCAATAATCTTCCACGCCCTTGGTGAGCGCCTCTCCTACTTCAGCAAATCGACGCAGAAACTTAGGTTTAAACCCTTGAGTCATCCCCATTGCATCTGCATAAACCAAAATCTGACCATCCGTATGGACACCTGCACCTATACCAATCGTCGGGATTGACAACATCTTGGTTACTTGTTCAGCAAGTGACGCAGGAATCTTTTCTAGGGTGATACCAAAGCATCCCGCTTCCTCGAGGGCTTTAGCATCTGCCAAAAGTTTCTGGGCTTCAGCCTCACCCTTTGCTCGCAAGCCGTAACCACCAAACTGATGAATGCTTTGCGGAGTCAAACCGAGATGTCCCATCACGGGTATACCTATCGTGGTAAGGTGCTTAACGAGTGGAGCTATCTCTGCACCACCTTCTATTTTGAGAGCATCCACGGCTGTTTCTTTCATGATTCGCACCGCATTACGTACGCCCTCTTCCTCTGACACTTGGTAAGAGCCAAACGGCATGTCACATATCACCAAGCAATGGTGGCAAGCACGCGCCACGGAACGAGCATAGATAATCATCTCATCCACTGTAATAGGAAGAGTGTCATCGTTGCCCGCCATCACATTAGATGCCGAATCACCGACCAAAAGTCCATCAATCCCAGCTGCATCGAGCAAGGATGCGGTGGTATAGTCGTAAGCCGTGAGCATCGTAATCTTCTCACCAGCTTGTTTCAACTGAATAAATGTCTTGGATGTAATCTTCTTCTTATCTGTTGTTAAGTATCCCATCTTTGTTATTGGTTACGAGAGTGCAAAGTTACACGTTTTTGACCATTTGGCAAAATGTTTAATATGCAATAAACCCGGCAGCACATTGCCACCGGGTTTATAATTCATGTTCTTTATTTATAATACGAAACGATTAGCGTATTAAAGCTCGAACTTATAGCCTAAGGTAATTTGGAACACAGAGTTCTTAGAATCACCATATTCGTAAGTCTTTGTCAAGCCCCAATTGTAACGTGCATCAAGCACTACGTTGCTATACTCATAAGATACGCCTACAGGGATAGCGAAATCGAATGATTTAGCATCTGCTTTCACAGAACCATTCTGACCTAATACAGAAGCCTCTACTTCACTGTTCACATTGAAACCTGGCTGAACACCAACCTTCACTGCCAAGCCTTTAGCAACATAAACATTAGCCATGATAGGAATGTTTACATAGTCAAGTTTGGCTGTTGTTGTAACATTGCTAGACTCTAACTTAGCACCTTGCATAGAGTAAAGAACACCTGCGCTCACGCTAAAGAGGTCAGTTGCTTGATATTCTAGCTCAGCACCAGCTGCCAAACCAACACGAACCTTTGAATCGTTGAGATCGGTAAGGTCTGCGATATTAACGCCGACACGTGGTTGCAAGGTTACAGAACCTACTGAATGTTGTGCGAAAGCACCTACTGAAGACAGCACCATAGCTGCCATGAGGAACAATTTTTTCATAATAAGTCTCCTTAAATAGTTTATATTGTTGTTCGTTTTCGATGGTGCAAAAGTATAGTCTTTATCCGATTTCACCAAAAAAAACACCCTATAAATGCGTTAACGTAGGTTAAATTCGCTTTGTTACAGACTATTTTGTCCTATTTTTCGGATATTATATTCCGAACGTTGGGAACATTTAGAACATTTTTAAGCAAGAAAATCCCCATTCGAACGATTTTCGTTTCGTTTCGAATGGGGACTTATCAACTTTTCCAACTAATTTAGTCTCTATCCGTTAAGGCAGCTAATGGGCTTTACAACGGAGCGGGACACAAATCGTTGAAGAATTATTTCATACCTTTATAAGACTTGTTAAGTCCTTTAACCACTTCATTGGTTACGTCATATGCCTTATCTGCATAGAGGATATTGTCACCGCTCTTTGCCAAGATGATAGCATACTTCTTGTCTTTATTGTATTCGCGCAAGTAGTTGTGTACGCTATCAGAGAGAGCCTTATTGTATTTGGCAACCTCATTTTGGTATTCTGAGCCTAAGCGTTGTTGCAGAGCATCAGCATCTTGAGCTTGACGCTGAATGCCAGCCTGCACCTGTTGTGCTTGCTCTTGTGTATACTTGTTAGCTTGAACGTTCTGTTGGAAATTGGCTGCAGCCTGCTGAAGCGCTTGCTGTTTACCGCTCAAGGTTTTCTGAATGTTAGCTTCTTTCTCTTTCATCAGCTTTGTGACATCCTTCCAATAAGTGTATTGGCTCATGATAGAGTCGATATCTACATAAGCTATCTTCTCTGCAGTGTTGCCTGCTTGTGTTGCAGAACTATTATCTGATGCTTTAGAATCGTTCTGTTGAGGTTGTTGGTTGCATGAGGTGAAAACCATTGCTGTCATAGCGAACATGGCTACCAAGCTAAAAACTTTCTTCATTGTCTTATTTTATTTTTGATATTTCTGAAGTTACATAGACAAAAGGGACACTAATCCACGCTTGACCTTATTATTAATAATGTACTTTTTGTTTCTTACGGGCTTCCTTGTCTTGGTCTAAAACACAATGAATACCCTGTTGGCGTAGATACTTGTTGTCATGTATATGCATAGATTGAAACTTGCCATTAGGCTTAACAATCACACGAACACAAAGTAAAATCATTGCTATTGCAATTATTAACACGCTGAAGAGCATTGTTTCAATCATTTTATGTTACTTTTGCATTGTTATTGGTCGCAAAGTTACTACAATTCGGTTAGATTGCAAAATTTAATATTATAAAAAATGGCAAACGTAGAATTAAAACCCGCTCGTGTTTTCGAGCAATTCGCAAAAATCAACCAGATTCCTCGCCCATCAAAACATGAGGAACAAATGATTGAATACCTCAAAGCCTTTGGTGAAGAGCATGGCTTAGAGACTATCGTGGATGAGACAGGAAATGTCCTTATCCGCAAAGGTGCAACACCAGGCATGGAGAACAAGCCTACGGTAGTACTCCAGAGCCATATGGATATGGTATGTGACAAGTTGGTAGACGTTGAGTTTGACTTCCACAAGGATGCTATTCAGACTTACATCGACGGCGAATGGCTTCATGCCAAAGGTACAACCTTAGGAGCTGACGATGGCATTGGTGTTGCTATCGAGCTAGCCATCCTAGATGCAGACGACATTGAGCATGGTCTTATTGAGTGTGTATTCACTCGTGATGAGGAGACCGGACTCACAGGTGCCTTCGGTATGAAGTCTGGCTTTATGACTGGTAAATATCTCATCAACCTTGATAGCGAGGATGAAGGACAAATCTTCGTAAGTTGTGCAGGTGGTCAGAACAGCACCGCAACCTTCAACTATACTCGCGAAGATGCACCTAACGACTATTTCTTCTTTGCCGGAAGCTTGAAAGGACTTAACGGAGGACACTCTGGTGATGATATCAATAAGAAACGTGCAAACGCTATCAAGATTCTTGCTCGCTTCCTATATATGGAGCAAGACAAGATGGATCTACGCTTAGCTCAATTCAATTCGGGTAAGATGCATAACGCAATCCCTCGTGACGGTAAGATTATCTTTGCTGTACCCGCTGACAAGAAAGAAGAGGTTAAGGCCGATTGGAACGTGTTTACCGCTGCCGTAGAGGACGAGTTTCATGTTACCGACCCCACAATGGTTTGGAGCTTAGAAAGCACTTCAGCACAACCCGTGATTGAAAAGCAAGTGTCCACCAACATCATCCGTGCTCTGCAAGCCGTAGACAATGGCCCTCTTACCAACTGCCAAGACAAAGCCATCGATTGGTTAGTGGAGACTTCTAGCAACATTGCAAGCGTACAAAGCGATGTAGACAAACTCGTTGTTGTATCAAGCCAGCGTTCTAGCGTGATGAGTAACCTTCGCAATATGAGCGACACCATCAAGGCTGTCTTCGAGCTAGCAGGTGCTAGCGTTGTGCAGAACGAAGGTTATCCTGCATGGAAGATGAATCCTGACTCTGAGCTAGTAAAGATTGCCGTGGAAGAATACAAGAAACTGTTCCACAAGGATCCTAAAGTGCTTGGTATCCATGCTGGTTTGGAGTGCGGTTTGTTCTCTGAGAAATACCCTGATATGGACATGGTAAGCTTCGGTCCTACGCTCCGCAACGTGCATACACCAGACGAGTGTCTTCACATCCCCACCGTACAGATGGTTTGGGATCACTTGCTTGCCATCTTGAAAAGAATTGATTAATCAACAGGACATTACTCACCTTATTATATATAAGGTATAGTAAAAAACTTATTGAACGCTATTATATAGGGATGAGTTCCTAATTGGGAATTCATCCCTTAAAACAAAAACCATGAAATTACTCCAAAAACGCCTTCCATCATCACCCCAACACACAACAACAAGCCGCCCCGCACACCATTACGCACCCCCTACCACAACCATCATCAGTCTCCACACGGGCGTATCCCTGCTAGCTGGTTCGCAAATCCACAATCAGAAAGGAGATGAAGGCGACTATGCTAAAGAGTCATTACCCAACAATGGAGGCAAAGGTTCTTCAGATGTGATATGGAACGAGTAAACGCTCCCACTCTATTTCACGCTTGTAACATTAAGAAAAAGATAGATTCATGAAAGGTTTATCGGTTCTGATTCCTACATATAACGATATTTGCACAACGCTTGTCAAGGCGCTTGTTGCCCAATTGCAGCAATGTGACGTGCGTGACCATTACGAAGTACTTGTTGCCGATGATGGTTCAAGCAACCAAGACATTATCCTGAAGAACCGAGAAATCAATCAATATGCCTCATGTCGATACATCGAACGACGTCAGAATGTAGGTCGCGCTGCCATCCGCAACGTCCTAGCACGAGAAGCCCAATACGATTATCTTCTGTTTATCGATGCTGACATGACCATCCTCTCCCCTACCTTTATCCAGCGTTACCTAGACACAATGCAACCGGGCAAGGTTATCTATGGCGGCTACACTGTGACACGAACGCTTAAAGGCAACCTACGCAACTGCTATGAGCTAGCGAGCCTTCCTCAACACACCTATCTACAACGACAACTGCATCCCTATAACGACTTTCATACCAGCAACTTCCTTATCCCCCGCACCCTTATGCTCGCCCACCCTTTCGACGAACGCTTTGTGTGCTATGGCTATGAGGATGTGTTCTTTGGCAAAACGTTGCTCAAGCACGCCATCCCCATTCTACATATTGACAACCCTCTCTCCTTTGACACCTTCGAAGACAACCCAGCCTTCATATCTAAGACCCAAGAAGGGATTCACACGCTATACCAGTTTCGCGACGACCTAGAGGGTTATTCGGGCTTATTGCATCTAGCCAACCGCTTATCTCGCTACCATCTCATGCCTTTATTGGCAAAACTCTATACCTTGATGGGCACCTCACTAAAGCGATACCTAGAGCAGAGAGGCGGTGACCTACGCATCTTCAAGGTGTACAAATTGTTATTTCTCTCCTCACTATATCATCATTCATAACGAAAAGATTCCACTTTTCGCAACTTTCATCCTATCTTAGGGTAAAGAAACGGGATATTATGATTAACTTTGCTCTTTGATGGAGGCTTGTTATATGAAGCAGCCATCAGTAGGTCTAAAGTAGAACGAACATAATCAAGATTGTCATAATGGCAGAAAAGGACACCAAGAACCCAACCATATCAAAGGATAATGCCTTGCTTGAGCAAGGGAAGATAGAAGTTCTAGGAGCTAGAGTGCACAACCTCAAGAACGTAGACGTGACCATTCCACGCTACTCGCTCACCGTATTCACCGGATTATCAGGCTCAGGAAAGTCGTCTTTGGCTTTTGACACCATCTTTGCCGAAGGCCAGCGCAGATACATCGAGACCTTTTCTGCCTATGCACGCAACTTCCTTGGCAACATGGAACGTCCCGACGTGGACCGCATCACTGGTCTTTCGCCCGTCATATCTATTGAGCAAAAGACCACCAACAAGAATCCTCGTTCTACCGTAGGCACCACGACCGAGATATACGATTATCTTCGCTTGCTATTTGCACGCGCCGGAACCGCTTACTCGTACATGAGTGGTGAGAAGATGGTCAAATACACCGAAGAGAAAGTGATGCAGATGATTCTTGATCACTACCAAGACAAGAAGATATACATCCTTGCGCCACTGGTACGCAACCGCAAAGGACATTACCGCGAACTGTTCGAGAGCATGCGTCGCAAGGGTTATCTGTATATCAGAGTGGATGGCGAGATGAAGGAGATAGTACGTGGCATGAAGACTGACCGATACAAGAACCATAACATCGAGGTCGTTATTGACAAGATGAAACTCACATCTGCCATCACCGCCAAACAAGATACCTTACAGGATCGTCTGCGCCACTCTATCGCCACGGCTATGAATCAGGGTGATGGACTTGTGATGATCATCGATGCCGATAAGAATGAAGGCAAATACTTTTCCAAACGACTGATGGATCCCGTCACAGGGCTATCATATAAGGACCCTGCGCCCAACATCTTCTCGTTCAATTCGCCTGAAGGAGCTTGCCCTCATTGCAAGGGATTGGGCGTGGTGAGCCAGATCGACTTAGAGAAAGTGATACCCGATGATAGTCTTTCCATACATGAAGGGGCTATCGTACCTCTAGGCAAATATAAGAACCAAATGATCTTTTGGCAAATCGCTGCAATACTGCAGAAGCACGAGGTCACGATAAAGACGCCGGTCAAGGATATTCCCCAAGAAGCGATGAACGAGGTGCTATATGGTTCGCTAGAATCGATACGTATCGACAAGGAACTGGTACATACGGGTAGCGACTACTTTGTCTCCTTTGACGGCATCGTGAAATATCTGCGTTCTATCATCGAAAGTGAAGATAGTGCCAACGGAAAGAAATGGGCTGGTCAGTTTGTTGCGGACGTGGTGTGCCCCGAATGTCATGGTGCCCGCCTCAATCGTGAAGCGCTCTCATATAAGATATGGGATAAAGACATTGCCCAACTGGCCAACCTAGATCTCAAAGACCTCAACCTATGGCTCAACGAAGCCGAGGCGCACCTTGATGAGAAGCAGAGCAAGATTGCAGGTGAAATCATGAAGGAGATCAAGAAGCGCATTGTCTTCATGCTTGACGTAGGTCTCGACTATCTATCGCTGAATCGTCAGTCGGCCACATTGTCCGGTGGAGAGAGTCAGCGCATACGTCTTGCTACACAGATTGGGTCGCAGCTGGTCAACGTGTTGTACATCTTAGACGAGCCTAGCATCGGTTTGCATCAACGTGACAATGAACGCCTGATACGCTCCTTAAAGACCTTACGCGATATGGGCAACACCATCATCGTGGTGGAACATGACGAGGATATGATGCGCGCAGCCGATTGGATTGTGGATATAGGCCCGAGAGCTGGTCGTAAGGGTGGCGAAGTGGTGTTCCAAGGCACGCCGAAGGAGATGCTCCACACGCATACGCTCACCGCACAATACCTCAATCATGAGTTGGCTTTCACCATTCCCTCACCTAGACGCACCGGTAACGGCAAGTTTATCCACCTACAAGGATGCCGTGGGAACAACTTGAAAAATATCAGCGCCACCTTCCCGTTAGGTACGCTAACCGTGGTCACGGGTGTATCGGGGTCAGGCAAGTCCACTCTAATCAACGAGACCTTGCAACCCATTCTCTCGCAACATTTCTATCGATCCCTGAAAGCGCCTCTGCCCTACGATAGCATCAGTGGCATAGAGTATATTGACAAGGTGATCAACGTGGATCAGAGTCCGATAGGACGCACGCCACGCTCCAATCCTGCCACCTATACGGGCATCTTCTCTGACATACGTAGCTTGTTTGTCAATCTGCCCGAGGCTAAGATACGCGGATATAAGCCTGGGCGCTTCTCGTTTAACGTCAAAGGTGGGCGCTGTGAGACCTGCGGCGGCAACGGCTACAAGACGATAGAGATGAACTTTCTGCCCGATGTGATGATTCCGTGTGACACGTGTCATGGCAAACGCTACAACCGCGAGACGCTTGAGGTGAGATACAAGGGCAAATCCATAGCTGACGTGCTTGATATGACTGTCAATATGGCGGTAGAGTTCTTTGAGAATGTGCCACAGATTGTCAACAAAATCAAGACCTTGCAGGATGTGGGATTGGGCTACCTACGCCTCGGGCAGCCTTCTACGACGCTCAGTGGTGGCGAGTCACAGCGCATCAAGCTGGCTACGGAGCTATCAAAGCGTGACACTGGGAAGACGCTCTACATCCTAGATGAGCCCACCACTGGGCTTCACTTTGATGATATACGTGTGCTGATGAACGTGCTACAGATGTTGGTCAACCGCGGTAACACCGTCATCATCATCGAGCACAACCTTGATGTAATCAAGCTCGCCGACCATATCATTGACATGGGACCCGACGGTGGACGCGGCGGAGGTGAGATTCTCAACACGGGTACACCGGAGGAGGTGGCAGAGAGCCAGCTCGGAGCTACACCACGATTTATCAAAGAGGCTTTGAAGCAAAGCAGACAGGGATAAGGCGCAACGCTTTTTAGTATCTGTTATCGAATGCAAAATCCACTTTGTGGCTAATTAAGAGCCGTTAAGCCCATTCCCGAAACTGTTAAATTGGGATAAAAATATATGTCAAAATGTCCATTTAACAAATATTGCGCCTACTTTTGCAACCAACAAATCGAAAGGCAAACATTCTGCTAACAGCTCTGAAAGCCAAGCGGTGGGATGATGCCTTAGATCAAAAAGATTACAAATTTAAAAAATACACAATATGAAGAAGATTTCAAATTATCTTATGGGTACAGCTTGCATCTTATCGCTGTCACTCTCTGTTGGAGCTTTCATTCAGGTTAAAGCAGCTCAACCCACCGTGAATGCCGTTGGGCAACCCGTGGATTTGACTTATGCTGCTGAAAAATCTGTTCCATGTGTAGTGCATATCAAATACGTACAGAACTCAAAGACGCAGACTGTAGACGTTCAGGATAATCCCTTCGGCGACTTCTTTGACCCCTTCGGATTCTTCGGCAATCCTTATGGCAACGGCGGATCACGCAAAGAGAAGATTCAGACTCCAAAGAAAGAAGCTACCGGTTCGGGTGTTATCATCTCTGCTGACGGATATATCGTAACCAACAATCACGTTGTGGAAGGTGCAGACGAGCTCACCGTGACGCTCAACGACAACCGCGAGTTCTCCGCAAAAATCGTTGGAACGGACAAGCAGACCGACTTGGCTTTGCTTAAGGTCAGCGCAAAGGATCTTCCCGCTATCACCATTGCCAATAGCGACGATCTGAAGATTGGCGAATGGGTGCTTGCCGTGGGTAACCCTTACAACCTCAACTCTACCGTTACCGCAGGTATCGTCAGCGCCAAAGGTCGCGGACTGGGTGCTTCGCAGAATGGCATCGAGAGCTTCATACAGACGGATGCCGCTATCAACCCAGGCAACTCGGGTGGTGCATTGGTCAACACACGTGGCGAGCTCGTAGGTATCAACGCCATGCTCTACTCGCAGACCGGTTCTTATTCAGGATATGGTTTTGCCATCCCTACCACAATCATGAACAAGGTGGTAGATGATATCAAGAAGTATGGTAGCGTGCAGCGTGTCACACTAGGTGTCGCTGGCGGTGATGTGCTCAACTATATCAACGATCAGAAGGAGAAAGGCAAGGAAGTGGATCTAGGCACCAACGAAGGTGTATACATCTCTAAGGTAGACGAAGATGGCAACTGCGCCGAGACCGGTCTACAAGCAGGTGACGTCATCGTGAAGTTTGATGGCAAGAAGATCACCAAAATGTCTGCACTGCAAGAGCTTGTCAACTCGAAGCGTCCAGGCGACAAGGCTACCATCACCTATCTCCACAACAAGAAAGAGGTGACCAAGACCATCGTCATGAAGAACGCTCAAGGCAACACCAAGCCTATCGAACAAGCTGACCTTGACATCCTTGGCGGACAGTTTAGACCCGTAACACAGGCACAGAAGGAGCAGCTCGGCATCAACTATGGTCTAGAAGTGACCAAGGTAAGCAATGGCGCCATGAAAGATGCAAACATCACACGTGGCTTCATCCTCCTTTCTGCTAACGATCAACCGCTCAAGACGATAGACGACCTACAGAAAGAGGTTAAAAAAGCTAGCGTCAGCAAGGATCCGGTGCTATACATCAAGGGTATGTTCCCTACTGGAAAGAAAGCTTACACGGTGGTTAATGTGGGTGAAAAATAAATCTAGCAAGCAATATTTGTAAACAATCGATTACTTATAAAAAAGAGTTCGGCATTGGGTGTCGAACTCTTTTTTTTATTGAACATATTTTGTTTTCTGTTTTTGCGGACATCGCTTAACGGGTTATCGGTCAACAGCCGAGGTGAAAGCTCTTGCCATTACGACCTTTCTTAAAAGCCTGCTGAGCCTCTTTCAAAGGCTAAAAGGTGCCATATGAGAGGAAGAAATAAATTGTTTTTGGTGCAAAATCAATTTAATTTTCGATGAAAATCAAATTATTTTTCCTGTCGAAACGGGCTCTACAACAAGACACCGAAGCCTTTCCTTTTCCACATAAGGGGTGATATTGGCCTGACGGTTGTTTCTTATTGAGCTATGAAATCCTATCAACCTGATCATAAACACGTTGACCTAACCTACCTACTAATACCATAATCATACCTAGCTATGTTTGGTCTTCGTAACCATGTATATGATAAGAACATTTTATCTCTGGATAAAAAGCCACTACCCATACTTCCTATATGCTCAAAACGGAGCATATAGAAAACGCCCTGGACACATGATTGGTATCCAGGGCGTAATAGCTTTTTATGTGAACGTGAGCTTACTGTTACCAGTTGTCACTGTTCCAGGGGTCATCTGACTTCTTATCTGTCCCCCACTGATTTTTATCATAGACCACATTTCCAAAGTCTACCTTTTGTATATCTGTTGGTGTGGTGGTCTTATCAGCGTCATCTACATTCCATTTAGAAAAATAGCACAACTCACTAGGAGCTGCTTCTATAACGCAGGTCTGCGGTTTAACATATATCTTTTTCATCATCTTTCTTATTGTCTTTTATAATATCGGGCGTGTTAGATGCACGTCTGTTTTTATCTCACTACATGCTTCTTACCATTGACGATATAGATACCAGCGGGAAGATTTGCCAAATTGGTTTCATCACTGATGCGCTGACCACTGATATTGAATATACCTCGCGCAGCCTTTCCCAAGGTTTCATCTTTGCCAAACACCACTTGGTCGCTGATATCCGCCGTAGCATCTTGCGCCACGCCATCGATGTACATGGTCATCTTGGCCTCGTCGGTCGCACTCGTAGGTTTGAACCAACAACTGAAGCCGCGCAGACCACGTACACGGGTATTGGAGCTATAGAGGTTGCCGTTCCAGAAGAAGAAGCTGCCCTTTAAGTCGTCACGTCCTGAGATAATCGTACCCTTGTCATCGCCAAAGGTGTAAACGCCATAGGTATCGCTGTTCTCATCCGTATCTTGCGTAGTATCATCGGGACCAAAGGTACGAACAAAGGTACCGCATGCCGTCATTGTGCCGTTGCCTTCCACGTTATACATCTTCTTTGTGGTCCAGGTATCAGTATCGATATTGGACAAGTCGTTCTTATTGCCTGTGCTAGTAGCAAAGCTCACGTTAGGTATTTCTACATTGTTAGCCTTGACAATCACGATCTTAGTCTTTGCCTCGGTATTACCGGTTTCGGTAAGCAACGCCTTATAGGCTGGCGATTCCTTTGACGCAATGTATCTTGTGGGGAATATGATATACGGCGTATAAGCGATGAGAGCAGTATCTGAAGAACTCATATTGTCAAGATTGACAGTAGAGAACTTAATCTCCGAACTGGTCAATTCGCTCAGCTTGGCAAGACGGGCATTAGCGCCGAAAGCCTGTCTGAACTGGTCGGTGGTGAGGCTCACAGGAAGCACAAAGGAGTTCCACGTGTTGCGTGTGAACGTCTTATTGAGATGCAACACCTTGTTACTATAGGTGTTGGAACAATCGCTAAGATAGCTCATGTCGGCTCTATCCTCATCTAGGATAAGGTCTTCATCAATGGTCTTGCTAGCATAAAGCAAGCGGAAATCATCAAACACCGTCCATTCGTTGTCACCATCCACCGTGGTATCGGTCTCATCCTCACCGATGAGAATACCGAAGCGGACATAATAATAGGAAGTGGTGTCAGTGAGTTCAGGCGCATGAACAAGCACCGTATTCTTATACTTGTGCGAACCATAGAAATTCTTTCCTGCATAGTCCATACTCTGCTCTGAGGTGTGGAGGTTAGTTTGCTCCGTTTCTGACATATAATCTATCTGGTTGAGCACCGTTTCGTGTACGGTATTCTTCACAACATTCTTATCCTTGTCAAGCAACACGGCAAAGAGCTTCGCATCCGTTGTATTGGAATATCCCTTACACTCCACTACGTACGAACCGCCATGTTTGATTTGCACATCTTGATATATGACACCACGCACGTTCTTAGCATCGGCACAGAAATATTTGGCCAGCTGCTGCTGGTAAGTATTAGCAGAAGAATAAGTGGTTCCTTCGAAGGTATAGGTGTTGCTACTACTTATACTACTTACGTCTTTATTTACTTTAGCTGTAGTGCTATAATACTTTTCCAAACCAAAACGTAGACCACTCGATGTACCTGTGCCCCATGTAGAGGTGGTCCAGCTAGTGATATCGTCATTGCCTCGTGCAAATCCTGGACACTTGAGCTTGAACGAAAGTTCTAGCGAGCTGGTCATGTTATCAGTGTTCAAATCCTGCAAGTCCATAATCTGCTGCATGGAGAAGACGCGCCACGTGTCGTAGCCAGACAGGTTGTTAGTGCTTATATCCGATGCGGTGTAAGCCTCACAGTTTTTGTCCTGGTCAGTTTCGTCACCATGTGCACAGAGATAATACTTCTCGGTGGATGTGCTTGGGCTGGCGGTCTTGTAAGTGTATAGCTTATAGGTGTTCAGCGAGTCGTCAGAAACGGCTTCTAATGTCCATCCGTAATAGCCCGTGCTGCTACCTCGGTCAATAAATATACCTTGATCAATGGTGCTTGACGAGTTGGTGATGGTCCATCTAAGCAGGTGTCCTTGTCCTGTTCCCAAACTCTGACTGAAGTCAATCACGTCACTTGATGTCGAAGCGTTAACCCATAACGAGAGCGGAACCTCTTGCAGCGAAACGTGTGTACCCCAATATCCTCCGGCATTGAGAAACTTTCCTGTCTTTACATTGTACAAGAAGAAAATCTTGTCCATGTCATCAGTGGGATAAGTGCCTGCCGTTACGGCGCCAGCCTTCAGCTCAGTAAGCGTCTTTCCGGTAAGGTCTTGCACACCCGTAATCACGTTTGTTGTTCCGTTTTCGGTGCTATCAGCCATAGCGAAGCTCGGCATTGCGGACGCTGCCAATATCATCGCAGCGTACATCAGAGTTTGACGCACACTTCTTTCCGCAACAAACCGCAACAGTTTATTAACCTCCAAATTCATATTACCTAATGTTTTAGTTCATCTTAGCGCAAGTTAGCCGATGCCACCTGCGCAATATAGATAGAAGAAGTTACACTTCTATATTACCTTTATTAATCTGCAAATTTAGCAAAACTTCACGACATTCACCTTAATTGTTAAGTTTTTTTACTTATTAGCTAAGATAATCGGGTATTATTGGGTACAATCAAGCATTAACGTGACACCCCGCCGTCTTCATTAATAATAATTAACTAAATAAATAGCGAGCTACCAAAGTGTATAATACAAAAAAGCAGTACCTTTGCACGGCTATTACGAGTTGATAGCATTAATTCAAACCTAATTAAAGTTTTATTTAAAATTATGGCAACAAAAATCAGACTTCAGCGCGGTGGTCGTAAAGGCTATGCATTCTACAGCATCGTAATTGCAGACGCGCGTGCACCACGTGATGGTAAATTTACTGAAAAGATTGGTACTTACAATCCTAACACCAATCCTGCCACAGTAGATTTGAATTTTGAACGTGCATTGTATTGGGTAGAGACAGGTGCTCAGCCTACAGACACCGCACGTAACATCTTGAAGCGCGAAGGCGTTTACATGATGAAGCATCTTCGTGGTGGCGTTAAGAAAGGCGCTTTCACAGAAGAAGCTTGTCAGCAGAAATTTGACGCTTGGAAGAATGCCAAGGCTTCTGTTGTAGAAGCAACCGTTAAGAAGCTCGCTGACGCAAAGAAGGCTGCAGCTCAGAAAGCTCTCGAGGCTGAGAAGCAGATGAACGAAGCTATCGCTAAGAAGGTAGCTGAAAAGAAAGCAGCTGAAGCTGCAGCAAAGGCTGAAGCAGAAGCAGCAGCTAATGCAGCTGAAACAGAGGAAGCACCAGCAGAAGCTTAATAGACACATATTAGCGAAGCAGGATTTTTCCTAAAAACATAATAGGGTTTAAACGCAGAGTTTAAACCCTATTATTGTAATAGTATATTATACCCATGAAATCTTAAGATGGGTTCTATCTATCTAACCCATTCCACAAAGGCCTCTCATACGGTGATTCAGAAGCTCACTCATTTCTTTCCCAAAGCACCATAAACCACCTTCGCCACCAAGGGGCGTGAAGCTTCTTCTGTTAGCCCATGTCCCAAGCGACCATAAATAAACGGCACTTCCAATCCTTTGATACAATAATGAGTGATGTCAGCCACAAGGTAAACGTCGTCAATATCAAACTCCCCTTCTTTCTTTGCTTCCGAATAGACCTTACGAAACAATTCGATTTCATCTTCATCAAAGTTTTTCCGGACTTGTTCTACCTTCCATATATTACGGAAAAACTCCGCACGAAGATTACCATTGCGTATCACAGTCTCTTTGATCATACTCAAGTGGGTATAAATCAACTCAATAATCTTATCTTGTGGACTAACTTTCTTATTGGCAACCTCATCCAACTTATCTGAAAGGCGTTCCAATTCTGACTCGATAACTGCTGAATACACATCATCCTTACTCTTAAAGTATGTATAAAGCGTTCTGCGGCCCTTACCTGAGGCTTTAGCAATATCATTCATTGTGGTATTAGCTATACCATTCTTGGCAAACAGTTGTCTTGCCACATCTACCAATGTTTGCCTGGTTTTGGATATTGACATAATGGATTAACGTTTAGTGAATGTACTTTTGCACACAATGTTCCTGAGTGCAAAAGTACTCAATCTTTTTATATAGACAAAATAATTTTAGACAAAATAGCACATCTTCGACTGATGTGCAACCTAAAATACAGAAACGCCTTGTATTGTTAAATTCGTGTTAAAACAGAATTTTCCTATCAATACATTTGGTGGTTACGAAAATTATCAGTACCTTTGCACTCGCAATTGAGAAATTGATTGCTTAAACAAAAGAAATATCGCGGAGTGGAGCAGTTGGTAGCTCGCCAGGCTCATAACCTGGAGGTCGCATGTTCGAGTCTTGCCTCCGCAACTAAATATAGCGTTACATGTTGTAAATCAACAAGTAACGCTTTCTTTATATACTCACCTACCAACGGATAGCTTGTATCGCAAGCACTTGAATAAGCGCTAATCACAACGACTAAGAACACAAATGGCATATATTTTGCTCACCTTATAATAAAACAGGAGGTTATCAATATGGCATTCATAGATTATTATAAGATTTTAGGTGTTAACCGAAACATCCCACAAGAAGACGTAAAGACCGCATATAAGCGTAGAGCTAAGCAGTTTCACCCAGACCTTCACCCCGATGACCCAAAGGCTAAAGCCAAATTCCAAGCTCTAACAGAGGCGTATGAGGTGATTGGTGACCCTGCCAAGCGTGCCAAATATGACAAGTATGGCGAGCAATGGCGCAACGCTGAAGCTTATGAGCAAGCCGGCGGTTTTGCTCAAGGAGGAAATGGTGGCACTAGATTCTGGGGGAATGGTCAAGGAAATGATGGCTTTAATGGTTTCGATTTTAGCTCTTTTGGCAATTCAGGAAGCGGATTTAGTAGCTTCTTTGAGAATTTGTTTGGACGAAAGTCTGCCTCAAACGGAAGAGCAGGAGGATTCAACAGCAATCATCCTAACGAACAACACGCACAGGTGGACATCGACTTTTACACGGCTATATTAGGCGGGGAGGTCATTCTACAACTTTCAAACGGAAGCAAGATTCGTCTGAAGGTGAAGCCTTACACACAAAATGGCACAAAGGTACGCCTACGCAACAAAGGTGGCAACACCAATGGGGTGTCAAACGACCTGATTATCACATACAACGTAAAGCTACCTACACATCTCACCCCTCGTCAACAACAATTACTCAGAGAGATGCAGGCCAATGAACAAAGGACTGCTTAAAAGACAGTCACCATTGTTATACACTTTAGCCTTCCTCTACCGCTTGACTGAAATATTGCCAAAGCGTATCATCTGGGAATGGACTCTCCACTACCACAGTTTTCTTACTTACTGGATGAACAAAATCCACTCGATGGCTTAGCAAACTAATGCTACCATCGGGATTGGAACGTGGTGCCCCATATTTCAAATCACCTTTTATAGGACAACCGATATGCGCCAACTGACATCTGATTTGGTGATGTCGTCCTGTAAGGAGGGTGACACTTACCAACGAATAACGATCGCTTTGCGCTAGAACCTTATATTTAAGAACCGCACGTTTGGAGTTATCCGTTTCCTTTTCGTACGCATAACTTTTGTTTTGACGCTCGTTTCGTTTGATCCAATGCACAAGGGTATCTTCTGACTTAGGAGGTCTATTAGCTACAATAGCCCAATAGGTCTTATGAATCTCACCTTGAGCAAACATCTTGCAAAGCCTACTAAGTGCTTTTGATGTTTTGGCAAAGATAACCAACCCCGACACAGGCCGATCAAGGCGATGCACTACCCCAATAAATACATTACCTGGCTTATTGTATTTTTCCTTAAGCCACTCTTGTACAATAGCCGAAAGCGGCTTGTCGCCCGTCTTATCTCCTTGGACGATTTCGCCGCTTTTCTTGTACACGATAATAATATGGTTGTCTTCGTAGACTACCTTCATATAATCGTTCTAATTCTTCATTTTACATATTCATACCACCATCAACCTGAATCACTTGTCCGCTGACATAGCTAGAAAGGTCAGAAGCAAGATAAAGGGCTGTATTAGCAATATCATCAACAAGACCTGCACGACGCAAAGGTATCTTCTTGCACCATTCTTTACGAATCTCGTCAGAAAGCTGCTCGGTCATAGCTGTTTGGATAAAGCCTGGCGCAATCGCATTAGCACGGATACCCTTAGGGCCCATTTCTTGACCGACGCTCTTAGCCAATGCTATCAAACCAGCTTTAGATGCAGCATAGTTGCTTTGACCTGCATTGCCATGTACACCCACAACAGATGCCATGTTGATAATCGAGCCACTACGCTGACGCATCATGATAGGCACACAAGCGTGAATAAAGTTGAATGCGCTCTTAAGATTTACTGCAATAACAGCATCCCACTGTTGCTCTGTCATACGAAGCATTAGGCCGTCTTTAGTAATACCTGCGTTGTTAACCAAGATATCTATTGAGCCAAAATCTTCTTTTACTTGAGCAACAAGCTTAGCTGTATCTTCAAAGTTGGCAGCATTACCAGCATAGCCCTTAGCCTTTACGCCTTTAGCAGCAATCTCACGCTCGGTCTCTAAACCTCCGTGTTCCTCATCTATAACAAGATCAGTGAATGCCACATTGGCACCTTCTTCTGCAAACTTCAAAGCAATGGCTTTACCAATGCCACGTGCCGCACCTGTAACAAGGGCGGTCTTTCCCGTTAATAATCCCATTTTACTTTTAACTTATTGATTTTCTATATTTTATCTTGTTTCCAATTGGTCTTGTTGACCATTTGCATTTTTACTCATACATCTGAACGACTCGTCTTTCTTTGTCAGCAACGCTTCCAGCGATTTGACAAGCTCTTCCAATACGATGTTTCACATATATGTATGTTATTGTTATTGCCCTGAATAGTGGGTAAATTGTCCTCGTTGCTGGTCTGAGCAGAATCGATGCGCAGCATATTCTTTGCCTGACAACACCAAACATAACTGCAAATGTACGGCGGTTTTTTCTTTACTCCGAAAGCATAAGTAGCTAAGTAAGTAATTTTAATATAATTTATACTTTTTATAGCAACGAAAATTCAGTAAGCAGATTGACCCGTGACGATCTGCGGTCACTAGAGATTGGAGAAACAAAAAACGATTCTACCTTTCAGACGCTAAGGCATGCGACAAAGGCAAGTCAGTGGCGTATCAGTTACAGAATCTTTTAGGTTGCAAGTTCGGGTCACCATTGTCATTTACGATACCACCTTGTGCTATTTCCTCTGAAGAATGATAAATATGGGGCGTCTCAAAACTAGCATGACTGTCCACCGTATCCATGCTATTGTTGTTCTGGTCGGTAGGAGGACTAACTTCATTGGAAGCATTGTTGATTATCGAACCAGCTCCTACTGTTTCACTAGCACTTCCGACTGTTGTCGCAGCTGCAAGAGTTGCTACTCTTGCAGCATCTTGCTTATTCATGTCATTTGTTATTAAAGAGTTTATTGTAATTACAAAACATTATGCTACCATCGTCGTTTCTCAAATGCATACCATTCCCTTGGCAATATTTGAAGACTTTGCAATCGGAACATACACCGGTTTTCATCCATTCATGGTTACGATATTTTTCAAAGCGATTTTCCCAAATATTCCAAAACCGATCCTTGTATATATTCCCTTGGTGATAATTACTTCTAATGCTTAAGCAGCCTGATACAGAACCATCACTTAGGACAGAGGCTGTCGTAAGACCTGCACCACACAGAAAATGAGTATTCCTGACGAGTCCCTCATAATCTCCCAAATATCCTTCGCATGCATACGATAATTGAATCTTTCCTTCTGCTCGTGTGCCAACAATAAAATCCATAAGATAACGATATTGTTCTTTAGACAATATCATTTTCTCATGATATTTAGCTCTGCCCATCGGAACAATTGTAAAACAACGCCATTTTTTTACACCTGCTTCTATCAACATGTTTTTGATTTCATCAAGCTGGGAGATGTTCCGTCTATTTACACAAGTTATCACATCCCAATTCAGATGAGGAGTCCTTCTGATATGCACCAATGCATTGTATATGGCATCAAAGCTTTGGCTATCATTACGAAGCCAGTTATGTGTTTCACGCAAGCCATCGACATCCACTGCCAAAGAGCGAAGTCCCGCATCTGAAAGTTCTCTCATCATTGCCGCATCAATGAGTTTACCATTGGAAACCATACCCCACAAAAAACCTCTTTCTGTGATTTTACGTCCACAGTCCACTATGTCGTTTCTGACAAGTGGTTCACCTCCAACTGTAAAAACAATGGTTTTGATATTGGGTTGATGAAGTTTCACTTCGTCCAACACTGGAACGAAATCCTCAAACGGCATCTCTTTGACATTTGACACAGCCTTACAGTCGCTGCCACAATGCTTGCAAGTCATATTGCACTTTAGAGTACACTCCCAAAATAGCTGCCTAAGAGGATGGGCAATTCTTAGTCGCTCACGATACCAATAAGTAATCTCCTGATCTATTTCCTGTATCTTATTCATGTGATTAGATGTAATTTACGAAATATACGATCGCAGTTTCTATTACTAACAAAGACCATAAACCAATATCTATTAATTTAGTGTCTCTTCCTTTGATAATTGTAGCTATACCAAGGAGCATACCTACAACCCAAGCTATGCCTACAGACCAAAGATTTGGATATGAATAGTTGTTTGTCAAGAATGTGAGGCACCAAACAACAGGGTATATACAATGCAATCCATTTGCCAAAAGAAATAGCAAGCCTGCCAAACATCCATCTTCATTTTCTTTAGTTTCATCCTCTCCTGTATTTCCTTCCTGTTCATCAACTGGTGGACCACCGTAAATGGTTTCTTCTCTTCTAAGAATATCATCTGGCTCAAAATCATCTTTATGACGTAATTGGGCTATTTCTTTTCCAAGAGATGTATTGAACAATAAGCCATCGACAGCACGACGTAAGATACAATGATTGGCAGCCAATACTTTCCGAGAAAAACTCAATCCTCCATAGTACTCGAAAATAACACTGACCAGATTTTCACCAGTCCGTGTGGAGGATTCACGTTCCCAGTGAATAGGACTGAAGAAACCGTTTTTCTTTAGGTAATCTATTATTTCATCATGTATTTCCTTTGACAAATCCCTATGTTTCTTTTCCTCATTGTTGTTGTCAAGAATGCTTATATAACTTCTGTCATGTTCATTCTTGGAAAACATCACATAATATTTGATTCCTAACATTCTGTCTTCTTTCGTTATTCTTATCTTTTCTGGAATAGGGATATGAGCTGTCACCTTGTTTTTTACTATTTCTTCTGTCCCATACTCGGCCTCTCCTTTTATCGTCTCGTAATATCCCCAATCCCCATCATCGTTTATTACAGGAACCTCGCAAACTGTCTCTTTGTTTTTTGAAGATTGCGATATAGAGCATTTTGCCACATCGTCCAAAAACTCCTTGATGGTCTGGTATCGATCTTTCTTTTTAGGTGACATCGCTCTTTCTATACAAGCAACTATGATCTTTGAGTCACATGCTGATGACACCATGTATGTAGGAAAACCATCGTTCAATATTGCAGAAGCCTCGGGGGCACGTGTTCCTGTGAGCATCTTAAACATTGTTGCACCAAGTGCATAGATATCCATGGTTACAGGAAAGTCTTTGCCGTCACGATAATTGGCTTGTTCCAAAGGTGCATAACCAGGTGTACCTCCACCAATAGTGGTAGAGGACTCCGGTTGACCATTATCGTCATATTGTTTTGACAAACCAAAATCAATGAGTATTGCATTACCTTTGTCATCCAAAACTACATTGCCTGGTTTTAGGTCAAGATGCAACATCTTATGTTCATGCATGTACGCAATAGCACTGCCTATCTGTTTCGTATAATCAATGGCTTCCCTTGTAGGAATACCTTCGTTTCCGATTTTTTGCTCGAGGCTACCTCCAGAAAAGTATTCCATTACATAGTAAATTGTGTTGTTGGTTTCAAACGACTCCAGTACCTTGACTATGTTAGGATGCTTCAACTTACTCAGATTTTCAGCCTCTTTCTTGAATTTCTTACGATAGTCATAAAATATGCCCCCTTTGCTACCACTTGTAACCGAAGTTCCATTACGACCGTTGATTTCTTTCATGAAGAACTCTTTGATGGCAACAAAAACATGACTATCCAATGCCCCTAAAGATCCTTCCATCTTGACTTTTGCAAGATATGTTATTCCAAAAGTTCCTTGCCCAAGTTTTTTTTGTATTTCATAACCATAGTTAGTACCATGCAGTACATATCCTATTGGTAAAGATAGTCTATTAGACTCCATTATTTATATTCGAAAGTAAATAGTAATATAAAAAAGTGATAGTTTCCCAAACAATGCTATCCAACAACGATTAGGCATTCATTATTAATGCAGCCCGAAAACATAGCAACTCGTGGCTCTAACTTTGCTGAAACCACGAGTTAACTATTTAACGCAAATCTTGTTCCAAGGCATCTCTTACTTCATTTAAGAAATTGCCTCTAAGAATATAATGCAGAATAAATCCGAAGCAAGCGGATGCTAGTGGAGCCATATTGCCGGTTATACCAATTACTGTCATTTGTTTTTTCGGTTTCTGCTTAACAGACACGATGGCATGTACGAAAAAGGATTTCTTTAATCTAATGAAAGGAGCATTTACGCCCCATGTCTGAACCGTCTGTTCTAACTCAGGGAAATGAGTTCCGAGAATTTTTTGAATCTTCTCAATGTTGAGATCTGGGGTGTAACCCAATTCGATTTTTTTGTCCATGTTTTTTTTATTATATGATTTATACTCAGTTTTGGAGTATAGCAGCAAGAATTGTTAGGATGAAACCAACTATCGATATGATAATTGCCATCACCCAATGTTTGCGCTTATCCTTCTTTGATTGTTCTTTTAACTGTGGAACCAACTCTTGTATTTTCTTCATCGCATATCCATTATTGCTATCTTTTTTAATAGCGGCAAGACACATGTTATAGGCCTCTCGATATTGTCCGGAAGCTATTAGCTCTTCAACAACCATTTTTATACTTGCAGAATCGGTGCTCTGTTTTCTCTCTTTGGTGTCACTTATTGTGGTTTCTTCATTATTGACATTATTATTATGCGGTAGAGCCTGCAAGAATGTATCTATACTATTGTATCTATTTCTTTTTAGTGGCTCCATCGCTTTTATGATGCAGTCAAGAGTGCTTTTAGAACAATTGGCACAATTGAAACTATCCAGTGGAAATCCTTCGTTCAAAATCACAGAAGCTTCTGGCGCTCTTTTCCCTGTTAGCATTTTATACATAGTTGCTCCTAAAGCATACACATCCATTGTCACTGGGAAACCATGACCGTCTTGGTAGTTAGCTTGCTCTAATGGTGCATATCCTGGAGTTCCTCTACCAACTGTAGTGCTGGATTCCGGTTCACCAGATTTATCGTATTGCTTGCTCAACCCAAAATCTATGAGGACGGCGTCACCATTTGCATTGAGCATCACATTCTTGGGTTTCAAGTCAAGGTGAAGCATTTTATTCTTATGCATAAAAGATAAGGCTTCTGCTATTTGCCTTGTGTATTTGAGAACGTCAGCCTCAGATAATTTGCCATGATACTCTATCAAAGAGTCAAGATCACCTCCGCTCAAATACTCCATTACATAGTAACACGTATTATTAGCCTCAAAGAACTCCATCACATTGACTATGTTCGGATGTTTTAATTTGCTAAGATTCTTGGCTTCACGAGCAAATTTCTCCTTGTATTCATAAAACAGCCCACCTTTACTACTTGCCGATGAAGTCACCGAAGTTCCATCACGGCCGCTAATTTCTTTCATAAAGAACTCTTTGATTGTCACATGGATACTGCTTTCGAGATTACCCAATCCTCCTTGCAACTCGATTCTTGCAAGGTATGTAATACCGAAGGTTCCTTGTCCAAGAACCTTTTCTATTCTATAATTGTAGAGTTTGCTCTTCAGAACATACCCTTGAGGAAGTGTATTGCTTTGTTTCATACGTTATCTCTAAGATTTGCTTTTTATCAGTATCTGCATTAAGCTATACATGGGGTGCGACGTTCTTGATTTGTCTTTCTTTACACGATGTTAGCACCCCGTAAAATGTTATCTGATTATTTATTTTTCCATAGAAAAATAAATAATCTTGATGTCTTTATTGTCACCCCTGCTACTGCTTTTAGAGGAATAATTTCCGCTTTCGCTATTACGGGGGTGTTACTTGACCGATTTGACCGCTCTTATTGCATATCCTAAATTGCGAGGAGCACAGCCAATTTCTATACATCCACTTCCTTCATAATTGAACGTGTAAGAATAAGCACGCATTGATTGTGAAGCATCTTCATTCACACTAGGGTCATAGGAAGAATGATCATGTTTTTTAGGATCACATAGCTCTCCACAATAATAGTCTCCCTCTGCCATGTTCCCCGTACGATACCACACACCATTTTCATTGCCATAGCCTGTTACAGGGAAGAATATCGTATTGCCGTTAGAACCTTTGCCGACAATTCCCTTACAACCTTTATAAACAGTTTTTTTCCATGTGCAATTTCTGTTGAGTTCTTCAATCTCGCTTTTAGTAGGCATGCGCCACCCATCTCCCCATGCGACATGCGCAACATCATGGTCACTGTAAAGAATAGATATTGATCCTTTTGCCAACGTGAACTTTGTAAACGATGAGTCGAAATATTTCTTAAAGACTTTCCTTGACGTGGTCTCGCCCCAAGCATACAATCCACCAGCGTCTTCTGCTTTTGACGCTCCGATATTCCAGCCCGCCCATATAGTGCCACTGGGTAAGCCCAAATCTATCTCCTTGGTATATTCAATGTCATTTATATCAATATTCGAACTTATATCCTTAGTGATATCTTTATTGTCCGTTATAGATACAGCGGCATTCGTGTCAAGGTGTGACATCGTAAATAGCCGCCTCCACAAAAAAAATAGAATGATGGCAAGGAACCCGATAATAAATAAATTCTTGCTCCAGGTCTTCTTTTGTTTTGATTTGTCCAAAACTTTTATCTTGGAAGAAGACTCTTCATCTTTGTCATCATCCAATGATGCCATTATTATAGTTTCTTCGTCATCATATGAATCATCGTTGGTAGCACTGACACCTTGCACCGCAGCTATATCACGTAACATTTCGTCCATGGTCTGATAACGTTGCTTCCTCATGGGCGACATGGCTTTTTCCACAATTATGACGGTAGCATGGCTCACGCCAACTTGAGATAGGGAATCCGAAGGGAATCCGTCGTTTAAAACAGCAGATGCAAATGGCGGTATCTTGCCTGTTAACATTTTAAACAATGTGGCCCCCAATGCATAAACATCTATCGTCATGGGCATAACCCCAGTCTTAGTCTGTATGTTGTTTGCTTGCTCTATTGGCGCATATCCTGGCGTTCCAAGCCCTATCGATGTGCTGGACTCAGGCTCACCGTTCTTGTCATATTGCTTGGATAGTCCAAAGTCGATAAGGAATACATTTCCTTTGGTGTCACGCATTATGTTCTTGGGTTTCATGTCTAGGTGTAGCATCTTGTTGGTATGCATATAGGCAAGAGCCTTACCTACCGACACCGTTATGTCAAGAGCTTCACATTCTGCAAGCTTGCCCTTGACGTGGATATAGTCGTCCAATGTGCCTCCATCGACATATTCCATCACATAATAGGTAGTGTTATTCTCATCAAACACATCAATGACCTTAACAATGTTCTTGTGGTGTAGCTTAGACAAGTTAACCGCTTCCTTGCGAAACTTCTGACGGTAATCATTTACCAATGGGTTTTGTGTACCTTCGACTTGAGCTTGGTCGGGGACACGGCTGTTTAGGTCTCTCATGTAAAATTCCTTTATCGCCACGTTTACTGTCACCTCCATTTTACCGAGCGGACCGTTTATCGTGAGCTTTGTGGTAGCAAGGTATGAGATTCCAAAGGAGCCTTCTCCCAACACCTTTGATATCATGTATTTCCCATTCTGCAGGGTATAGCCTATTTTTAATTCATCCATAATCATTTAGTTTATCGTTTACTTTGTTACAGCCCTAACATTCAAACCATGGAAAGTTGCCAATTGGTCTATTTCAGCATAGTCTTTCCATAGGGAGAAGGTCTTGGCTCCACCGTAGGAAAATGTTATATCGTCTGTAATCAATGGAGTTGATGTCCAATATGATGTGTTAGACATATTAACACCATTTCCATAGTCAACTTTATCATCGTATTTCATCCCGCTGAATGGGAAAAACAGTTTGTGCCCATTTTTGCCAATAAAAACCGCACCTTTTTCAACAACTTTATACTTGCAGTTTTTTATGAGTTCCTCAAAGTCTTCCACGCTTGGAATCCTCCATGCTACCCCCATCTTCCTTGACGCTACATCATGTTGTCGATTCAGTCCTTTACTATTATAATAATATTTGTTATTCTCAGAATAACTGCTCCTGGTGGAAGTTTCTCCCCAGGCGTAGTAGTCACCTACCGTTTGTGGGGCTTCAGCCCCAACGTTACAAGCAGCCCATTTAAGTCCGCTTGGAAGCCCCATGTCTATCCACTTGTGGCCATTTGTCTCACCATCAAAAGACTGCTCGTCTTCTTCGCTGTAAATATCCTCTTCTTGTTTTTCAGATCCATCAAGTATTCTTGTGGCTCTAGTTGTCGTGTCTTTAGGTTCTACAAGGACTTCGTCATTATAGTCCCCCTGTACCTGTAATATATTGCGAGAAAACCAAACATAGGTGTTAAATAATGTGCCTAATAAAATAAGAACGGAGATAATCCACCTATTGCGTTTGTTGTGTGATGCGATTTTATATAATACAATGAGAACACCTGCACCAATAATACAATATAATCCCCAATTCAGATTGAGCAAATACACTAATAATAGTCCTACGAAGAGACCTCCGTAGAGAATGGCTTCTCCAAATTTCTTGAACGGAATTGCTGTTAATGCCACTAATCTGACATACGCAACACCTCCAATGGCATATAATGGAGGATACCATCCTATACTGCATGACGACAGCAGGAATAAAAGGAAGCTGGCAAGGAGAAACCATATAGACTTATCCGTTAGGAATGTAACATCTTTCTTGAACTTTTGGGCAATGACCTTTGAGGTCGCATGTTCTGCATTTTTTGCATGGACCTTTGAATGTTCATCTATTATGGCCTCTTCTTGTTCTTCCCAATGCAATGCATGCAATAGTTGGGAAACTTGTTGATACCTATCTTTTTTCAAGGGCTTCATTGCCTTGTTCACAATGTCTATAATCTGCGAGGAGACTCCTTGCGATTGCATGGTCTTCCTTGGGAAGCCCTCGTTCAAGATTACCGAGGCTTCTGGTGCCCTTTCCCCTGTCAGCATCTTGTACATAGTTGCTCCTAAAGCATACACATCCATTGTCACTGGGAAACCATGACCATCTTGGTAGTTAGCTTGTTCTAATGGTGCATATCCTGGAGTTCCTCTACCAACTGTAGTGCTGGATTCCGGTTCACCAGATTTATCGTATTGCTTGCTCAACCCAAAATCTATGAGGACGGCGTCACCATTTGCATTGAGCATCACATTCTTGGGTTTCAAGTCAAGGTGAAGCATTTTATTCTTATGCATAAAAGATAAGGCTTCTGCTATTTGCCTTGTGTATTTGAGAACGTCAGCCTCAGATAATTTGCCATGATACTCTATCAAAGAGTCAAGATCACCTCCGCTCAAATACTCCATTACATAGTAACACGTATTATTAGCCTCAAAGAACTCCATCACATTGACTATGTTCGGATGTTTTAATTTGCTAAGATTCTTGGCTTCACGAGCAAATTTCTCCTTGTATTCATAAAACAGCCCACCTTTACTACTTGCCGATGAAGTCACCGAAGTTCCATCACGGCCGCTAATTTCTTTCATAAAGAACTCTTTGATTGTCACATGGATACTGCTTTCGAGATTACCCAATCCTCCTTGCAACTCGATTCTTGCAAGGTATGTAATACCGAAGGTTCCTTGTCCAAGAACCTTTTCTATTCTATAATTGTAGAGTTTGCTCTTCAGAACATACCCCTGAGGAAGTGTAATGCTAAACATTTTTAATATGAATTATCATCGAGGTCAAATGTCTCAGTGTCTTCCGTTAATGGCTCGCCATATTCTGGCTCTCCTCCTGTCATTTCTACCAATTCTTCTACTAACTTGAAGAAATTACCTTGAACATTCGATTTTTGGGGAGAAACTATCAAATTATATATTGTTTCGTCACCTTGGCAAATGATGATTTTAGTCGTACCTTTGGGAGAAATAAGAGGTTTCCTATTCGCCATCAGTAAAAGTCCATATTTATTGATAGAGTTTATTGCCTTTGTAAAATAGGTGCTATCATAAATTGTATAAGTATCTGTGACTCCGCACTTGCCATCCCATTCCCCAGCGTGTCTTACTACCGATTTCCGTCCAATGTTGATATGAAAGGCATCTCCTGTGGATGACATATTTTCATCTCTATATATTTTTATATTTGTCACTTTCGATGCATCGAGTCGTATGACTTGTCTTTTAGCATTGTTGCCACCATTAGAAGTGTTGATCTTCTTCTTTAATGCATTTATTACTTGTTGAGTTTGATGACTCTGCTTTTGTGCACTAGACAACAAAGGAATTGTCATCAAAAATAATGATATGATTAAAAACTTATTCATATTTGCCTGTGTAAAATATTAACCAATTTGTATTAAAAGGATGTATATATGGGTGTAATACCTGTACTTCATTATTGTTGTCTCAATACCAAGCATGACTCCAGCCAATCCCTGTGTCAAGATACAAAGCATGCGTAACGCCGTACTCTTTCAAATTTTTCCTAAATTGAGTTAATGTTACTGTTTCTTTAGATTCTATTACGCAGAGTTTACTATCTTTTTCACATAGTGCGCGATATTTGAACTTAGTCTTGCTAAGTCGTAATTTTCCTTCAAGGTTCCTATATCCACGCAATCCAAACTTATCAAAGAATATACTATCTGAGGGGATGTCTTTAATAATAGTATCTAACCACTTTGCCATTTTGTAATGACGAACCAATAGATAGATAGCACATATTAACTATTTTCCTTTTTTGAGTCTTGCACTTTACTTTCATCAGACAGAACAGCATCTTCCGGGTTTTGATTTTCTCCATTGTTCAAAGACTCGTTTATCTTTTTGATTTTATTTTTTTCCGTTTGATTGCGATCAAGATGATTGTCATCTCCTACATTTTCCTGTTCAGTATCCCCATAAGTTGTTGTCTGTTGTTGGGTATTATTTGAAGAGTTTGTAGAACTACTTGAAGTTACGCCTTGTCCTTCTTCCAAGGTTACAGGCTTTTTCACTTCTTCTGTATTTGCATCCAGAGATTTTTTATTTTTCTTGTTTTGTATGTTGTAATCATATTTATCAAAAATTTCCTCCTTTGAATTTTGTTTCATATTTTTTTTAGGTATTTTCGACAACCAGATTCCGCCAATTGCGATAATTATGGTTGCGATGCACGCCAATATTCTCCACATACCTTTACTATACGTCTTCTGTATTATTCGTGATGTAGTGGAGACTTCTATACTTTCTTCTTTTGTGGAGTTTGAAGGACAAGTTGTTGCACAAAGCTTCAATGTATCTTCTGGGTTTACATTTCCTTCGAACTCAGGACTTACTAAGTCCTCTTCATCAATCATTTGCTGGACAGAAGACTCCGACGGTGACAATAAAGTTTCTTCATTCTTAGAATCTGGCTGGACATCAAGAACGTGAATCAAGTGCGCAGAATGATTATCCTTGTTGTATTTTGACATTCTGACAAGATTATCTCGTTTTTCTTCATCAGAAATGTCATTATTCAACATGAAACATAGATTATTATTACTTGTCTGCTCTAACATTCCGTCCGAACACATATAAAAATAATCTCCAGGTTTTACATCTTTTAATGTTACAATATCTGCCTTATACCTGTATTCCAAATGAGGTTGCATTGCACGAGTAATGACATTCTTATGAGGATAAGTTTCCGCCTCTTCTGGAGTTAATTCACCGATTCGCAGCAAATCATTGACTAATGAATGATCAACGGTCTGGAAAACAATATCTTCTTCTGTACCTGCACAAGGTCTTATTTGGTACACTCTGCTGTCGCCGATATGTGCAATAGTTACACCTCCTTCATGGAACATAAGGAAAGTCATAGTCGTTCCCATTTTCTTTTTGGAATCATTGCTTGTATCCTTCTCATCCAACAGATTGTACGCGTTGTCTATTGCCTTCAAAAGCAATTCTTCAGAAAACTTCTCTCCTTTTTCTATTGCTGTTATGATTGTTCTACTCATAGCTTCACAAACAGCTTCACTTGCTACCTCCCCGGATGCATGTCCACCCATGCCGTCACACAAGATGAAAAGTCTGTCTTTTTCATCATCTGCGTTACCGACTGTGGGATAAATCCAATCTTCCTGATGCGGATTCCCCTCTTTATCCTTTCTTTGTCCATATTCATAGATGGACAATGCTCTGAGTTTATATTCCATAACTTTTATAATGTTGTTGCTTCTGAGTCTTCTATCACAAATTTCACATCTACATTGGCAAACTTTATTATCATATCATCGTGAAGGACAATTCGGTCTCCTTCTTCTAAAGGGTCACCGCCAATATAAGTTTGATTCTTGTTCTGCCAATTATATAGAATATGCTTACAGCTTCCATTAGGTTGACGTAAGACTTCTATTTTGGCATGATTGCGACTCATTTTGCGTTCTCCAGTATAATCAGCAATAGGAATTTCCACCTGTTGAGGATCTGCTTGAAGTTTACGCCCTATGGTATTAACTCCAGGATGAAGAGACCAGCGTTTCCCTGATTTTTCAACCAAACAACCGATAGAAAGACTTCCTATACCTCCAAATTCTGTTTCTTCAGTATTTCGGCTGTTTTTATGACCATAGGGAAGTTCTGTTTCCTCACTATCCTTGTTTACCATCTGGTTATAGCTGGAAAAAGGCGATTTCTTCTTACAGACAGGACATGTCAAAGAGGCTTTTTCTAATCCCAATTGTTGTTTAACCTTTAGTACTGCTCCACAATGTGGGCACTTTATTCTTAAAAATTGTTCCACTTTCATATTCTTCTACCATTTTAAAACAATCATATTATCACTAAACTTACCCCACATGACAGGATGTTGCTTATTGTTTGATAATTTTTTTACACCATTACTAACATAATTAAATAGTTCCTTTGCTGTTATCGTTCTGTCTTTATTGGCATCGGCACCACCTCTCAGCCCTTTTTGAAGACATGATGTAAAGAGCCCATTCTTCATATCTCTACGTTCAATGGAAGTCTCGTTACCTCGTGAAGACAAGAACAACATGATATTATAATTGTTGAATGTTTGTTCCTCTGTGTTATTTCTTCCTTCACGCATTTTCCCCGAAAAACACGCATCTGCAAAAATCATCTTGTTTCTTGCCTTGCTTAATGATAGGACTTGTCTTATTTCTTTATATGTAATTTGTGCATCATATGCACAAAAAGCACCTTTCGAGCCATGACCACTGAAGAAAAAAACGATAATATCATTTGCTTTTGCTTTAGAAAAAGTAGCTTGAAGTGTTGAAAGGACAGCATTTTTTGTTGCTGCATTGTTCTGTAAGAGCACGCTTTCAACATTCGAATTCTTCGAATATATGTACCATATAGTTGCAGCATCATTTGCTGGCAAACGCAAATCTTTGTCTGTACCGGGGTAATCACTAACTCCCACTGCCACAAGATAAGTTTTGGCGTATGTCGAAACTATCTGAAAGGATAAGACCGAAAGCAATAATAAAATCTTCAATAAGTTCATACACCATGCGTATATTATACAAGTCCTGAAGTATCAGAAGTATCCATATAGTCAATCTCACCAGCATCCATTGGATCCATATTATTCTCTGCTATTAGATTGTCATTGTTACTGCTGATGTTGTCATCATTACCATTATTTGCAGCCTGTGCAAAATTGTTGACGGAGATATGGCTATCACTTATATCTATCAATTCGTTTTCCTGTATTTGATTGTCATGATTGTCGTCATGCCAAGCAACATCAAAATCTCCACCGTCAATATCTACAAGGACATAATTCTCGCCATTTACCGTTACTCCTCCGAGCGTTACATCGCCATTCTCAGTATTAACGACTTCGACTCCTAATATTTCCACATCAGGCTCTGCAACCAACGCATCTGATGCTGACTCAGAAACAGGAGTTTGCTCTATGACAGGTTCTGCCTCTGGAACTTGCTCTGCTTCTGATGCCACACTTTGCGCGGAAGTTGTAGTTGATTCTACAATCGGCTCTGGTTCAAGAGTAGGAGCTGAAGCTGCTGTATGATGAGGTTGTGACTGAACGTTTGCAGTTTGCTCTTCTGTCTCCATTTGCTCAGAGGTAGGTTCTGTAATCATGTCTTCGCTATTACCATTGTTCATAAAATATGCACCTGCCGCTGCGGAAGCAGCAACACCGACACCTGCCGTAACTGCAGCAGCACGTTTTCTTTTGTTGCCATTTCCAGAAGAAGAATGCTCTTTCTCATTGCTTTTTACTTCTACTGATTCTGCGTTGTTAGCAATGGTTTCCTCATTATTCTGAGCATTGTTTACAACAGTTTCTTCATCTTTGTTTGACAGATTGTCAAGTACTGTATCTTCACTATTCATAATTGCTATTATTTTAGAGTTATTTTGAATTTGATTTTCTGTCCATTTATGGTAGCCATGAAATCATGAGCAGAAATGTTACAGACAAAAGTTATGGATAATGCAATAGATTAAAAAAAAATCTCTTCATCTTTGTTATGCCATATAAGATTCGACATCACCATCGTTGATATAGTCGGGTCCTTGCATAGCAGGATCGTTTTGAGCGAGATACTCATTATGCAAATGCTGCATGGAAATCCCCTCAGAAGAAATGTCTTCTATTTCGTTGGGTGTTATCTGGTTATCATTATTTGCATCTACGGCAAGAAGGTCAGCAGTTCCGTCCTGATTAACATCATAAAGTCCCATTTCTTGACCATCAACCGAAACAACAGCCACATCCATTTGACTACCATCCTCATTTGTGACAGTGCCATAATCAAGTACCTCTAACTGTGGTTCGTGTGTCGTTTCCACTACTGGTTCCACCTGTGATGACACTTGACCATGAGTATTTCCTGAAGTCTCAGAAACAGTAGCGACAGGCTCTTGATTATCAGTGTGCGGTTCTGTTGCTTGATGGTTATTATCGTGATTTGCAGATGTACCCGATGGAATTTCATGTGATTCATTCAATGTAGTCTGTACATTTGTATTGGTATTTTGTGTCGGCTCATCATAAACCACGTGTACTCGGTTTCCAAACTCTGCCTGTTCCTCAGGTGTCATGTTGTTCCATTCGTCTGCAGTGTAAGTTCCATAAACCTGTCCATGCCATACAAAAACTCCACCAGGACCAACTTGACCATGTGCCGCGTCAAACGCTTCACTGAAACTCATTTCGTCACTTACATGTGCAACAGGAGTTCTGCTGTCCACATGAGCCGTTCCACTTACACCTTCAAGAGAAATTTCTCCTTCAGTTAAATCATTGGCTGTTGCTGCTACTGCGGCAGTTGCAACGCCTCCTAAAACAACACCAGATATGCCACCTATAGCAACCTGTTTCCAATTGTTATTCTTGAAAGATTTCTTACTTTCATTCACAACAGACTGTAACTCGTTTGCTTTCATTGTTTCTTCCATATTTTTTTTATTTTAAATTTGACTTTAATTTTGTAAATCTGTTGCAAAGGTAAAATCAATTCTGCCATTTTCTTGTATCTTTTTTCGATACTGAGCCAATTGCCCATATTTTGTTACGAAATTGCTGTTTTTAATGACTTCTTACTTTTTTGACTTGTATTTGCATTTGCAGAACACACAACCAGGATTGGTTTTCAATATTTTGAAAGGAACATTACCTATAAAATGTTGACATTCTGGCTTAGGACAAATATAATTATCTTGAAACCAGTTATCTAGTTTATCCATCTCTTCTGAAAATACAAAATTTTTCTGTTGTACAAATCCCCATATCATAATTATTAACGACAATGCTGTAAGAACAACAAGGTAGGGTTTATATTCATTGGGCACAACTGCAGTCAGTACACCTGCACCCATAGAAAAAAACATAGGTATTCTCGCCCATAAGCCTAAAGAATGTTGCTTCTTCTGTAAATTTAGTTTCATTTCGTGATAACGATTCCATATCTTTTCCAATTGATCAATGGAATATTCTTCTGGTGGCGGAGATGGAAGAAACTTTCTCATACCATCAATTACCTGTTTTAAAGCCACAATATAACGATCAGAACCAAGTTGGACTTTTGAACTTTCATTTATGATTTTACTTTCAATTTCCTGTCCGTCCACATATGTAGTGTTCTGTGATTTTAAATTTTGAATTCTTATTTTTTTTACATGACGAGCAGTGTCATCAGAATAATCCACGGATAAACTACAATGTGTACGACTAACGGAGTTTGGTACACTTTGTGGGGTTCCTACAACAAAAGCCTTTTGACCTATTTTTATTAGCAATCTATGTAGTCCTTCTTCTTTACCAATAATCGCTTCTATTTTTGCCATTTTTTTATTTGAATAATCTATTTTTATTTAGTTAAAATTTCTTTTAATTTACGTAGAGCCTCCTTTGACACATTTAATTTAAAAGCAAATGAATGTCCATCACTTAGAATTAAAGTCTGTTTGGGGATGTCTATTTTATTAATATAGTTTATGCTTACAATGTGGCTTTTTCCTATCCTAACAAAACGAAGAGCATTCTCTTTCAAACTTTCTGTAATAAGATTTTGCATCTTGGCTAAAGTCATACCAACCGTATGTTTCACTTTGTTGGCTGAAACTATATTTGTGTAATTTCCATCTGCCTCAAAAAAGACAATATGATAGACATCTAACCGTAAAAGATAATCTCTGGAATTTAGATATAAATATTCTGGAGACATTATTAATTTATTTTTACAAGAAAAGCATTTGGAATATACGCCGTCACCACCGTTACTAGTTCATCTACAACAACACCAACCCTCTGTTGCCCTTGCCACCTTGCAACTCTCCCAATCACCCCCTTAAATGCGCCATCAATAACCTTTACCAACTGTCCTTTCTCGAACTTTGGTACTTCGACTAATGACACGATAGTATTGTCCGCATCGGCAGTACAGATGATTTTCAGACTTTCCATCTGATAATCAGGAACTATTAATGGAGTCTTCTCTATTCTGCGCCCAACGTGGACGTAGCGATAATAAAAACGAAGGAATGGGAGATTTACGTTGTCGTAAACGTAGGTTTTAATTTCTTCTTCAGTACCGTATGCGAAGAAAATATTTGGTAAACGTGATTCGGTAACAACTTTGCGTTTACCTTTTATGAGTTTTACTACGTTTGTAGTAGGATAGAAAGCCGTGATGCCTTTGGCGGTCATGTAGTCGTATGCCTTTTTCTCTCTACCATAAGTGGTGCGTAAGGCATACCAATGAGGGATATCTGTCTCTTTTGGGGCTTTAGGCTTACTTGCTATATGTGCATTTATGGTGGACACCCCTATTTGTGAACTCTCTGCGGATACTGTGCTTTGAGCTTCGGGGAGGGCGTTGGAGGTAAGTCCAGCGCAAGGAGGGAATTCACCACCTCCTGGGGTGTGTACATCTTTTGATGTACATTCATCGACTTTCATATCGGTGCTAACTTTTTTCTAGACAGAAATCCGTTAAATTGCGACACAATAAAAGCGTAGAATCGTCCTGATGTCCATTCCACGAACTGAGGCTCTTGCATCGCCTATTATAGTTGGTGTCAAGAACAAAGCGTCGATAAACGCCTTCAATATGTCTGGACTGTCATCCCACCCAATGCCGCTTTTGTATAGATATGTCAGATAAGTGACTTCACTACACTCAGCGCGGCGTAGGCTGCCGACTCGGTTATCTTGAAAGAACACGTCTAACGATGACAACATCGGTCAAGCAAGTACAACCCAATTGCAAAATTACGGAAATTAATCGTGAAAACAGCAACAATGGTTAAAAAAAAAATTAACATAATTGACAGTAAAGAACAGCTTGTCACTGCTACAACATCTGTAAAGGAGCTAAGGGCAAACCTCAAAGCCTCAAAGCCCGCCGCCACCGCTTCGGACGATTCTAGAACTATAACTTCTAGCGACGGCAGCGGACTAGAAGGCACAAACATCCCTACACTCTCCGTTCCGCATTTACGTGTGGCACATGCTTACCTCATCATTATTCCCCGATCGGCACATGTACCACAAAGAACTTCGTTCCGCAATGCGGACAATACATCATCTCTCTTGCATCCTGCGGCTTTGCGTCCGCTCCCTGCACGGGAGTTTCCACTTCTACCTGCTTAGCGGCTACGGTGGTAGCGACAAAGAGACCATCGGCAGGTTCGTTCGTCTGCGATATGGCAGTTTCTTCCTCTACAGGATAGAAAAGTTCAGTAATGTCGCACCCCAGGCACTCGGCAATCTCCTCCAGCTTCTTTACCGTAGGATTGCCGTTTATCATGTTCTGCGTGATGTTAGGCGGCTGCACGCCCATCTTCTTAGCCACATCTCTAATCGTAAATCCACGCTCCTTGATGGCACGGCGAAGGTCTATTTTTGTTTTCATATAACGTTTATATTACTTCTCGCTGTAATATTAAATATTAGTTCTACGCAAAGTATAGATATCACATCCATTATTTTGTGCCATTATCTATCCTTGCAATGCATCGCAGCCCTCAGAGCATTACGCTCGGTTTGCGGTACACCGCTTTCGTATACATGCAAATTCATTTGCCCTATCCTATTCCGACAACAGCACCACTCCAACCCTTACTTTTGTTCCGCAGTGAGGGCAGAACGTCGTGGTGTGAATGGTCTGCGGCTCAGATGTTTCCGTTTTTGTGTCTTTATCTTGATTTGATACGGCACTATCTTCTGCAAACACAGAAGCATCCTGTCCATTATTTTCCTCCGTTGGAAAGAACATCTCGCGAGGGTCAATATCGAGCGCATTGGCAATGCGGTATATCGTGGCCGTGGTGAGCGACTTGCCCGGACGCAGAAACTGCGCCATCGACTGCGAAGACACACCGCATGCCTCGGCGAAAGCGTTTGACCCCATGCCCAATTTGCGCATCAGTTTGCGCAGGTCTATCTCCGATTTAGCTCGTTTTGTTATTTCGTTCTCTTGCGTCATGTATTGATTTATATATGTAAAATATGGGGGGGCTAAGGTAATAATAACATTTGTGTGCCGCGATTTACAACAACATAACATTAGCTGCATCTTTGAGTGCAGCGATGAGTAACATTAGTTGGTATTTTTTATTGTCAACACAATATATTCGGAACGCGTTCCGATGCGAAACTTTCCACCCCAAATACCCATACCAGAGCTTACGTAATATTGCGTTTTGCCTTTGATCGTAGCGCCGAAAGCATCTTCATAAAGCGCATCTGTAATCCAGGATATGGGCCAAACTTGCCCGTGGTGAGTATGCCCACTAAACTGGAAATCCACCACTTCATTTTCTGCCTCTTCTAGATGATAAGGTTGATGATCTAACAAGATGATTGGTTGTGAGAGCAGTGTGGTATCACATGATTCCTTCATAATAGCTCGCAAGGATTTACGATGAGTGTTACTACGATCATCCCGACCTATAATCGTCAATTCCGCTACTGAAGCAACGCTATCCTTCAACAAGGTGATACCTGCTTGATGATAAAAAGCGAGAGCATCTCTTACACCGCTTATGTATTCATGATTACCTAAGCAGGCATACACAGGAGCATCGATACGACGAAGTTCTTCCCAATCACGCTCTTCTACAAGTGGTTTGACGCTAAGATCTATCAAGTCGCCTGCAATAAGCACCGCATCAGCATGTTCCGCATTAATCATATCCACCCATCGATGAAGTTCCTTACGGCGATTATGATATCCCAAATGCAAATCGCTAAGCAGCACAATCTTTCTGTCTTGCTTTAATGCTTTCGGAGTCTTTATATCAATAGCTTGACGATATTTGTGATGATAATGCAGATTGCCATAACCAAACACTGCTATCATAAAGATGGTTATAATGGATGCTACTATTCCATTGTGGTGCAACCATTCGGCTCTGACAATTCCTATCCATCGACCAATATCTAGCAACACAAAGATCATCACCAGATATAACAACACAAAGATTAGCGAATTACCAACCTCATATACCACAGAGGCAATATCTAACGGCATCTTATCAATGGTTCTTGTTAGAGAAGCCACCATTGCTCCTAAAGCTATAAGCGGAAGAAGCATCACCAGCATTTTCCAAACTTTCCCAAAAGGAAGAAGCATCCAAACATGCCAACACACATATACCAGTGCCAACAAGGGCAAGACGGAAAAAGCAAGCATCCACATGTATCTCATATCCTTAGATGAATAGTCTTTATGTTAATACTATAGTAACTGCTCTCGCAGCCTGCGCACCCATAACAAGCGCCTGTTCGATATCTGCCGTTTTGCTGGGTCCTGACATGAACACACCATAACCATACGAGGTCATCTCAACTTGTCGATAGGCTTGATGCATGTTGTCCACCACTTTATGACGATCCAAGAAGATAACCAACTCCTCAGAGATAAACATCACGGCTCGTTCCTTCATGGTCTGTGGTAGCCATACACACCCATTCTCAGCCACACCTAGCTCAGCACGAAGCACACCCACATCAGTATGATTGAGTTCTGCAGCCGTAGCAACAAGATCGGGGTTAACATCTACCTTAATCTCTTTAAGATGCGAGGCTATCCGTTGTGCTTGAGGGTATAATTGGTGTACCAACTGATTGAGATCCGCATTGGCAGGAGCTTCCACCACCCTACACCCTACCAGCTTACTCATTGCTATAAATTGAGCTAGCGTATCAGGATATGTAATACCTTCAATAGGTTCTTTATCTAATGATACGGGACTTGGCGCATTTGCCTTTAGCCGTTCTAAGAAATCTTGCTTTTTCATTGTTTACGTTATTTTGACTAATTGGACTACCGCTCTTCTTCATCCACTTCTCCATCTGGCTTTGCTTGTTTAACGTCATTCTTCTCATGACTTAGTTCAGACATGGCTTGTTTATAAAGCGCATGGAATGGTTTATAAGCAAACTTTGGCATATCGTGACCGACGCTCCACGGATTTACTTTCATCCGAAACATTGACTGCGGTAACAGATTAACCCATGAAGCCTCACGCGTTGCTGTATCATAGACATGATAATGATTTAACACACCGCTCATGGCCGTTGCCATAGCCTGCTTTTCTTTGTTTTGTGTTCCAAACTGAGCGAGTTGCTGACGCCACTGATAGATTTGAGAGCCAGGATTGACCATAGCTGGGCAAACGTGATTACAACTCAAGCAAAGCGAACAGGCACTGACATTTCCACTATGTTTGTAAGGATCCTTCAGCATTCCTAGGTTTATACCAATAGGACCAGGGATAAAGTAACTATAACTATACCCCGTACTTCTACGATAAACCGGACAGGTATTCATACAAGCACCGCAACGTATACATTTCAAGACGCCCCAATGCTTTTTGTTAGCTAAGATCTCGCTTCGACCATTATCAACAATGATTACATGCATCTCACCTCCTGGACGTGGACGACGGAAGTGAGAGGTGTAAGACGTGGTAGGCTGACCAGTTCCGTTACGACAAAGCAAACGTTGAAAGACTGCGAGCGAATCAAGATCTGGCACCACTTTCTCCAGGCCCATTGCCACAATATGTAGCCGAGGTATTGCTGTAGACATATCAGCATTGCCTTCGTTGGTACATACCACGCAGTCGCCCGTGCTCGCCACTCCAAAGTTACATCCCGTAAGTCCAGCTCCCGCTTCAAGAAATTCGTTACGCAAGGACAGACGAGCGCAATAAGTGAGATACGTAGGATCATGATTTCCTATCTCCTTAGATATGTGTTCTTTCTCAAAAGTTTCACCCACTTCATCTCGCGTCAAGTGAACCGCAGGCACAACGATATGAGCCGGTTTTAGATGCATCAGTTGCAAGATACGTTCTCCTAAATCGGTTTCCACCACGTCTATGCCACGTTTCTCAAGATAAGCGTTCATGTGACATTCTTCGGTAAGCATGGACTTTGACTTAACCAGTTTCTCTACCTTATGTGTCTCTAGGATGCCATAGACCATCTCGTTAAACTCCGTGGCATCTTTAGCCCAATGGACGATGACACCATTTTGCTCTAGATGTGTAGAGAACTCATCTAGGTAATGCGCTAGATGTGATAGCGTGTGCTCCTTGATTTTACTTGCCCGATGGCGTAGTGCTTCCCATTCGGGAAGATTGGCAGCCATTTGGTCTCTACCTTTTCTCAGTTTCCAGAACGTCTCATCATGCCTACTGATTTTAGATGGGTTCTGTAAGAAACGTTCTGCTTTTTTTGAATGATATGTTGACATTTCTCTTTTCTGATTAACGTTGATAGATATGAACCTTTTACACTCCTGCTGCAAGGATTTCTGCCACATGCTTGAATTGGATATCTACATGTTGCTTATGGGCTATTCCTTGCATATGCATAAGGCAGGAGCAATCAGCACCTGTAATATATTCAGCCCCTGTTGCCACGTGTCTATTCAGTTTGTCTATTCCCATTTGGGTACTCACATGCGGTTCTTCGATAGAGAACATTCCACCAAAACCGCAACATTCATCATTGCGTTCAGGTTCACAAATTTGAATTCCTTCTTTAAGCGATAACAAATCTATTATCTTATTAAAAGGTTGCACATGTTCTTCGGATGGAGACGAAAGCCCTAACTCTCTCACGCCATGGCATGAATTGTGAACACTCACTTTATGCGGAAAACTACCAGGTAGTTGCTTTACCTTAATCACATCATGAAGGAACTCGACCAGTTCCATTGTCTTGGTTGATGTCACGCAAGGATGATGTAACAATGCTGGATAATTGACGCGTACAAAAGCGGCACACGACACAGATGGCGTAACCACATAATCGAACTTGGCAAAGCGTTCGTCAAATTTTTCCGCCAACTCTACCGACATACTTTCAAAGCCACCATTGGCCATAGGTTGTCCGCAACAAGTTTGTTTTTCGGGATAGGTAACATCTAGCCGAAGTTTTCTCAACAACCGATAAGTTGACACTCCCACACCTGGGAACAAGGCATCAACATAACAAGGAATGAATAGACCTATTTTCATATACTTGATTTATTTCTCGTTCGCTATTTTTTCTAGTGCAAAATTACTGCATTTATAACAAAGAAGGAAATCATTAATCGAAAAACATAAGTGGCTCAAGTGTACTTTTAAGGATTTTTCCGTAACTTTGCATTTCTTTCATTCGTGAGTTTATTACTCATCATCACCATTATATAATTAAGGTGTTTCAACTTTAAAACGCGTCACTAATGATAGTTTGCATAGCAGAGAAACCTAGCGTTGCCAAAGACATTGCTCGCATATTGGGAGCTACACAGCAACATCAAGGATACATGGAAGGCAATGGATATCAGGTCACATGGACTTTTGGACATCTGTGTGAGCTTAAGGAGCCTCACGATTATACCGAGGCCTGGAAACGATGGAGCCTTTCTTCTCTTCCTATGATACCCGCACATTTTGGTATAAAGCTCATTGACGATGCTGGTATTCGTAAACAATTTGAGGTTATCAAGAAGCTTTATTCGCAAGCCGATGAGATTATCAATTGCGGTGATGCAGGACAAGAGGGTGAACTCATCCAACGATGGGTCATCCAGATGGCCAACACCAAATGCCCAATAAAGCGACTATGGATCTCGTCTATGACCGACGAAGCCATACGTGAAGGCTTTCAGAACCTCAAAGAGCAAAACCAATATGAAAGTCTTTACTATGCCGGACTTTCACGTGCCATAGGCGACTGGTTGTTAGGAATGAATGCCACACGACTTTACACGCTTAAGTTTGGAAAGAACAGACAAGTGTTGTCGATAGGAAGAGTGCAAACCCCTACCCTTGCGCTTATTGTTAAACGGCAGAAAGAGATCGATCAGTTTAAGCCTGAGCCTTATTGGGTCCTATCTACCATATACCGCGATACGCTTTTCACCGCCACCAAAGGGCGCTTTAGCTCTAAGGAAGAAGGGCAAGAGGCTTTTAAAGATATTCAAGACAAGCCTTTTGTTGTAAATTCTGTCACCAAGAAAAAAGGAACAGAGTCGCCCAAGCAACTCTACGACCTCACTTCCTTACAGGTAGATTGCAACAAGAAGTTTGGTTTCTCTGCTGAGATGACGCTCAATACCATTCAACAGCTCTATGAGAAGAAGCTCACCACCTATCCGCGTGTTGACACACAATACCTTAGCGATGATATCTACCCGAAGTGTCCACAAATCATGAACGGACTGTTCCAAGTCACTAAAGCAGGGAAGCAACCCTATGCCGAATTTGTGAAGACGCTCGGTGGAAAGCCTTTAGCCAAATCGAAGCGAGTATTTGATTCATCAAAGGTTACGGATCACCATGCCATCATACCCACAGGTGTGCAACCACAGGGGCTTACTGACGCTGAGCAGCATGTGTATCACCTCATTGCGCTCCGATTTATCAGCGTGTTTTACCCCGATTGTCGCTTTGCTACAACCACGGTATTGGGAAAGGCTGGGAATGTAGAGTTTAAGGCTACTGGCAAAGAGATTATCGAACCAGGTTGGCATGTTGTCTATCAAAAAGAAAAGACTATTACCGATGAGGCTCCCCAAATCAATCCTGCCTCTAAAACTACCGAGTCTATCTTGCCTTCGTTTAGTAAAGGCGAGCAAGGTCTCCACACCCCTACTCTCACCGAGAAGCAGACCACACCTCCCAAGCCCTACACCGAAGCCACCCTTCTTAGAGCTATGGAAACGGCAGGTAAGTTTGTTGACAACGACGAACTGCGCGCCGCACTCAAAGAGAACGGTATCGGACGTCCTTCTTCACGTGCTTCTATCATTGAGACGCTCTTCAAGCGGCATTACATCCAACGACAGAAGAAGAATATCATTGCCACGCCGATGGGTATAGCATTGGTTGACACCATACACGAGAAGCTTCTTACCAGTCCTGAACTCACTGGTATATGGGAGAAAAAGCTCCGCGACATAGAACACCATAAGTACGATGCAGCAACGTTCATCAACGAACTGAAGGAACAGATCACACGCATCGTTTCCCAAGTGTTATCTAGTCCCACCGTGCGCATTGATGACATTCCTGCTGAAGCACCAGCCAAGACCAAGCGTCAGACTACTTCTAAGAAGCGTACCAAAAAAGCCACGATTACAACCCTGGATATAAAAGAGGGTGACATCTGCCCCGTGTGTCACCAAGGCCACATCATTAAGGGTAACACGGCCTATGGTTGTTCTCGATGGAAAGAAGGATGCACGTTTCGTCAACCCTTCTCCACCGCACAAGGTAATGAGAAACAATAGCTATGGTCTTACAATAAAGCCCGTTAATGGCCGTTATTTTATATAATATAATGTGAGGAAACCACAATCGATGAGCAATAAAAATCCATTTTCACCCTATAGGGCTTGTTATTTGATCCTTATCGTTTGCACCATATTAACGGCATGTGGTGTAGATCGTAATATAAAGAAAGGTGAGAAATATCTTCAACTTGGAGAATATTACGATGCCGCAACGCAGTTTAAAGCGGCTTACCAACGTATTCCGCCCAAAGACAAAGAGCTACGTGGTCAGGTAGCCGCAAAGATGGCGCTTTGCTACGATCATATCCATTCGGCACAAAGAGCTATCGCAGCCTACAAGAACCAGATTCGATACAATCAAGCCAATGGTGAGACACACCTTAAATTGGCTGACAATCTGATGGCTAATGCCAACTATGCTGAAGCACTCAAGGAGTATCAAGAGGCGTTAGATTCAATTCCAGACTCTCCACTAGCAAAAGAAGGCATCAAAGCTGCCCAATCAGCTCCGGCGCTGAAGCAAGCTGGATCACGGTACACGGTAAAGAAGATGGATGTTTTCAACTCACGCCGAGCCGACTACTCTCCCATGTTGTTTGGAGATCAGTTTGACCAACTTTATTTTACCTCCACACGCAACGAAGCCCAAGGTGACGAACTCAGCGGTATCACTGGTACTAAGCCTGGCGATATCTTCTTTAGCCAAAAGGATGACAAAGGCAAATGGGGCCGCCCACAAGCTGTATCCTCAGGTCTCAATACGGATATGGATGAGGGCACACCAGCCTTCTCTCCTGATGGACGTGAGATGTATATCACCCAATGCCTTGTAGATCCGTCCTATCCTCGCTATGCCCAAATAGCAACAAGCAACCGCTCGGATGCGTCATGGGGTAAAGCTAACGCCTTAAAGATCAGCAATGACACCCTTTCTAGCTTTGCGCACCCAGCCATTTCTCCTGATGGGAATTGGCTCTACTTTGTCAGCGATATGCCTGGAGGCAAGGGCGGCTATGACATCTGGCGTGTTAGGCTTATCGGAGGCACAACCGGTGGTGTAGAAAACCTTGGCGAACCAATCAATACGGCTGGCGATGAGATGTTTCCTACATTCCGCCCCAACGGAGATCTTTACTTCTCATCCAATGGGCATGGCGGACTAGGCGGACTAGACATCTTCATTGCCAAAGTGGGTAAAGACCGCCATTACCATTTAGAGCATCCTGGCTACCCCCTCAACTCGGCTGGTGACGATTTTGGTATGACCTTTGAAGGACCACACAATCGTGGCTTCTTCTCTTCTAACCGTGGAGATGGACGAGGATGGGATCATATCTATAGCTTCGAATGTCCTGAAATCATACAAACTGTTAAAGGATGGGTGTATGAACGCGATGGATATGAGCTACCTGCTGCGCAAGTATATATGGTGGGCGATGATGGTACCAACCTCAAGCTATCAGTCAAGGGAGATGGCTCGTTTGAGCAAGTGGTCAATCCGGGTGTAAACTACATCTTCCTTGCTACCTGCAAGGGATTCCTTAATCAGAAAGAGGAACTTAGCATCAAACCTACGACCCAATCAGAGGAACACACCTTACAGTTTCCCTTAGCCTCTATTCAGGTTCCGGTCATGATAGACAATATCTTCTACGACTTCAACAAAGCCACACTACGTCCTGAATCGGAAGCAGCACTTGACGAACTGATAAAACTGCTTAACGAAAATCCCAACGTTACCATTGAGCTCAGTGCGCACTGCGACTATAAAGGTTCTGCCGAATATAACAAAGATCTCTCCCAACGACGTGCCGAGTCGGTAGTAGCTTACCTTAAGCAACATGGCATTGCTGCTGACCGTTTGTCACCTGTGGGGTATGGTAAAGAAAAACCAAAGACCATCCGCAAGAAGCTCACCGAGAAATATCCGTGGTTAAAGGAGAACGATGTGCTCACTGAAGAGTATATCAAGCGACTGGATGAAAAGAAGCAAGAGATTTGTAACCAGCTTAATCGGCGCACCGAATTTGTGGTATTACGCACCACATATGGAATGTTTGACGAGAAAGGACAACTCAAACAACAACCCGTTGCTAAGCCCAAGGCCGAAACTACAAACAATGATGACGATATGAGCATCAGTTTTGACGAATAAGAGAACCATCCGTATATGACACTGCCAGAACATTTCGTAGATAACATCCAAGCTGTCTTCCCTCCTCAGCTTTACGAACAATTGATGAAAGGGTTAGACGAGAAGCCTACTGTATCTATCCGCCTCAACCCCTTCAAGCATATAAGCGACGAAGGTGTCACGGCTTCACCTTATGAAGCTGTGCCTTGGTGCGAGGGAGGACGTTACCTTTCTGAGCGCCCCAGCTTCACGGCTGACCCCTTGTTCCATGCTGGCGACTACTATGTACAGGAAGCCTCATCGATGTTTATTCATCACGTTGTCAAGCATTTGCCCATCAATCCCCAATTGGCTCTTGACCTATGTGCAGCCCCTGGAGGAAAGACCACTTGTCTACGGTCAGTGCTTCCCGATAGCTGTCTCCTTATGTGCAATGAGCCTCATTCTCAAAGGGTTCAAATCCTAAAGGAGAACGTCATCAAGTTTGGCCATCCTAAGGTTGTGGTCACGCACAACTATCCGCGCGACTATAGTCGCACCCGACTTCAGTTTGACCTTATCCTTACCGATATGCCTTGTTCAGGAGAAGGAATGTTCCGCAAAGATCCCAACAGCATCAACGAGTGGAGCATGAGCAATGTAAGGAAGTGCCAAGAGCTACAACGCTCCATTGCACAAGACATTTGGGACAACTTACGTCCAGGCGGGTTCTTGATTTATTCCACTTGTACATTCAACACTTATGAGAATGAAGAGAACGTGGAATGGATTGCCCAAACATTAGGTGCAGAACATTATGAGATTCCCGTACCTGACGAATGGCACATTACGCCCGCCCTGCAAAGCAACATACCTGCTTATAGATTTATTCCTGGCGTATCTCGCGGTGAGGGCTTATTCCTTTCCGTACTAAGAAAGAAAGGCCAATTTGTTGAGACCGCCCCCATAAATGCAAAGAGCCTTGAAAAAGAACTCAAGAAACTAAGGGTTCTATCCTTTGGTGTATGCCCCCCAGTTGCTAAAGGAAAGAAGTTCATTCCCGACATCTCGCAAGCCCTATCTATAGACAATGATTCAGGTGCTTATCCATTAGTGGCTGTAGACTATCCCACCGCCATAGCCTACTTGCGCCACGAAGCTATCACGTTGCCATCTAGCTGTGCTAAAGGAATCGTCACCATTGCTTATCAAGGTAGAGCTTTGGGGTATGCCAACAACCTTGGTTCACGAGCTAACAACCTTTATCCACAGGCTTGGCGAATACACAAGAACTTGTAATCCGTAACTTTATGGGTATCAACGTTTAACGTCGCAAGGACAAGCAATCATCCCATCATCATATAATCAAGAGACATTTGAGAAATGAAACAATATTTAGATTTACTTCAACGAATCCTTGACGAAGGAACACAGAAAGGTGATCGTACTGGAACAGGAACCATCAGTGTCTTCGGAAACCAAATGCGTTTTGACCTCAGCAAGGGTTTTCCTCTATTGACAACCAAGAAATTGCACCTAAAGAGTATTATCTACGAGCTATTATGGTTCTTAAAGGGAGACACTAACGTGCATTATCTACAAGAGCATGGCGTCAGAATATGGAACGAATGGGCTGACGAGAATGGCGACTTAGGTCCTGTCTACGGACATCAATGGCGTTCTTGGCCTGATGGCAAGGGAGGCGTGATAGATCAGATAGCTGACGTGGTGGAACAGATCAAGCATACACCCAACTCGCGTCGTCTGATTGTTACCGCATGGAATCCAGCTGATATTCCTCAAATGGCTCTTCCACCATGCCATTGTCTATTCCAGTTTTATGTTGCTGGGGACCGCTTGTCCTTACAACTATATCAACGCTCAGCTGACACCTTCCTCGGTGTTCCATTCAACATCGCTTCCTACTCGTTGTTATTGCTTATGATGGCACAAGTGACAGGATATCAACCAGGCGACTTTGTTTACACAACGGGCGACACCCACCTTTACCTTAACCACTTAGAGCAGGCCAAGGAACAACTTTCCCGCACCCCACGACAGTTGCCTACAATGACATTGAACAAAGAAGTAACCAGTTTGTTCGACTTCCAATACGAGGATTTTGAATTGACCAACTACAATCCTTATCCACATATCAGCGCCAAGGTGTCTGTGTAAGTATTTATTACGATTATCATCCATCTATCATTTCCATCTATGAACATATATCTCATCGCAGCTATTGCACGCAACAGGGCTATTGGATATCAAGGCAACTTATTATATCACATACGTGAGGACATGCAACGATTTAAGCAACTCACCACTGGGCACACCATCATCATGGGGCGCAAGACCTTCGATTCGCTTCCCAAAGGTGCACTGCCCAATCGCCGCAACATTGTCCTTACACGTAGCAACCAGACATTTGAAGGATGCGACACCTATCGTTCGCTTCAAGAGGCTCTACAACACTGCACTGATCAGGAAGACGTGTATATCATTGGTGGCGAAAGCGTATACCGAGAGACGCTTCCCATAGCTTCAAAGTTGTATCTTACATTCATTGACGATACACCTCAAGAAGCAGATGCTTTCTTTCCACCATATAACGATGATTGGCAGGTCGTAGAGGAGAACCGATTTGAGATAGATGAGAAGCATCCGCACGCTTACTCGTTTGCGTTACTAGAACGAAAAGATTAAGTAAGACAAGGAACTGACTATACCTAATTCCACACATTAAATGAGATTACATATCACAAAGCCAAGCAAAGCGATAATGACGACGCTATTGATGTGCGCAGCTATTCACGTTGAAGCTAACGCCATCACATCTGAAGACTCGTTGTCAATTAGCCATGCGCTTTCTCCCTTATCCACTAGCACTATTATGGATAAGGAACATAAGCAACGGCTTAGTGTGGAAGCGGGTTATGCTCCTGGAGCAGCATTGGCGCTAGACAACTATGTCAAGCGCTGGCTTAAGACCAAGCATTGCCATTCTGTATATGCGCAAATCAATATCCAGTCTCCCAAATCTCAAGGGGACGACTATAATCAAGATTATAACGCCCCCACTCTATCGCTTGGTTTACGCCTAAACCTCAATCATGGTGTGACCATGCACCGCCTATCTGATACAGCATGGGGGCAACTGGTTCCCGTTGACTATGATAGCCAACTGGGTAATATCATCACGCTTTACGGAAAGTTTAGTCGACCTCTTTGGCAAAACCAGCATTGGCAATGGAGCTATTACCTAGGTACGGGCTTAGGATATAGTCATACCAAATACAACACAACAGATTGTATTGACAATGAGTTTATTGGTTCACATTGGAACATCTTTTTCACTGCGGGCACATTTCTATCTTATAGAATCACGCCGAACCTAAACATCAAAGGTGGTATCGACTTCTCTCATCATAGCAACGGAGCATTATATCGACCCAACAAGGGATTTAACAGCTTCGGCCCTTTCATTGCATTGGAAAGCAATCTAGGCAATAGCAAGCAGCAAGAGGGAGATAAGGGAGCCACGGAGGCAGAATCTCATTCAGCCTCAACGTCATCATTTCAGAGATATTGGTTTCTAGAACTCTCTGTTGGTGGCGGAGCAAAGACACTTCTTGAAGATTGGCAACTCACCCAGTTTCACACCAATCCTAGCGACCCTAATTATCGCACCAGTAAGTTTTCAGTTTATGGTGCTTTCTCTTTACAGACAGATGTAATGTACCGATACGCTAGGCGTTGGGCATCAGGTTTGGGTGTAGATGTGTTCTATGGCGACTATGCTAACCGCATAGCTCATCTAGACGCTGCTAACGGATACACCCAAGAGCCTCATAGTCCTTGGAGCGTGGGCATAGCCATGAAGCATGAGGTATATTATGGCAATCTATCTGCCCGCATGGGCGTTGGATATTATCTATATAGACACATGGGAGTAGAAGCCAAGACAATAGAAAAGCCCTATTATGAGAGAATAGGACTTTTCTATACATTTCATAAGTGGAATGGTATTGCAATAGGCTTCAATGTCAATGCGCATGCCACTAAAGCCGATTTCACCGAGATAGAGTTGTCTATCCCCTTTAAGCTTTCCAACCATTAAGGAACGCCTTCGCCTCCATACGCTTCTTACCAGAGAGTTGCACCACAAGAAGCTCTAGCAGATTGTCGGCGGTATTCATATACAAATGGTTCTTTTCTATGTGAAGTGTTCCAGGTTCGCCCACACTTGGCATTTGGGTTTTAGCCGTCTTAAACACTTTCATCACCGTTGGCTTATGTCCTTCTTCGTTTAACGTGGTCCATGAACCAGGATAAGGGCTTAGTCCTCTAACGAAATCGTACACATTCTTCGCAGGTTGATTCCATGCAATCTCGCACGTTTCCTTAAATATCTTAGGTGCCGAATGTAAGGTTGCCTCACTCTCTCCTTGCTTCAGATAGCATTGTTGTTCCTTGCATTCAATAACCCCATCTCCTTCGATAATAGCATCTATGGTCTCCATAGCAAGCTCAGCGCCTAAGTGCATCAACCCATCGTATACATACTCCACGTCAGCTGTGTCAGGAATGGGGAACTGTTTCTGTGCAATGATACGTCCGGTATCAATGTCTTTATCAAGGAAGAAGGTAGTCACACCTGTCATTGTTTCCCCATTGATCACAGCCCAATTGATAGGAGCGGCACCACGATACTGGGGCAACAATGCAGCATGAACATTGAATGTGCCGAAGCGAGGCATACTCCAAACCACTTCGGGTAACATTCGAAACGCAACCACCACTTGAAGGTCAGCATCAAACGAGCGCAACTGTTCCAGGAACGCCTCATCCTTCATCTTTACGGGTTGCAATACGGGTATATTGTGAGCCAACGCATATTGTTTTACAAGAGAAGGTTGGAGCTGATCCTGATGACGACCTACGGGTTTGTCGGGTTGAGTAACCACCGCTACAACGTTATATTGGTTCTCTACCAAAGCTTGCAAGGACGTTACAGCAAACTCCGGAGTACCCATGAAGATTATTTTTAAATTATTTTTTTCCATAAAATAAATTATTTTCTTGTAGAAATTAAATTATTCTGTGCTGTAATCGGCCACCACTTGCCTGTACATAGCATACAAACGGGTACGTGAAATGTATCCTTTCAGTCGCTGATCACTATCGATGATGGGCAGGAACGAGGCTCCCGTACGATCAAAGGCTTGCATCACATCCTCCACCTTGTCTTGTTCGCCAAGCACAGTGGCTGGTGGCGTCATCAGTTGACTTACGTGGAAGCGATGATAGAGCTCTGTACGGAAGATTACATTGTGTATCTTGGCAAAGTCGATCTCGCCAAGCAGTTTGCCGCTATCATCAGTTACAGGTAGATACACATTCTTATTGGTACTCAACACATGCACCAGTCGTCCCATTTCTAGATCAGGACGCACCGAGGTGTAGTCGTGATCAATGATGCTATCCATACTGATAAGCGTCAATACGGAACGATCGGTGTGATGCGTGAGCAGTTTGCCTTGCTTAGCCAAGCGAATAGCATAGATGCTGTGATGCACAAAGATGTTCATCGTGAGGTATCCACACACCGAAGCAATGATTAGCGGGATAAACAGGTCATATCCACCAGTAAGCTCTGCTATAAGAAAGATTCCGGTAAGAGGAGCGTGCATCACGGCAGACATCACGGCAGACATACCATAGAGCGTGAAATTCTTTTCAGGTACATAGGTTCCTATCATAAAGGTGTTCCACACGCGTGCAAATAGGAAGCCGCTGAAGCCACCGATAAACAATGATGGAGCAAACGTACCACCACAACCACCTGCGCCATTGGTAGCACTCGTTGCAAAAACCTTGGTCAGCATAACAAGGGCGACATACAAGATGAGGTAGTGTCCTTGCTCCGCGAACAGAGAGTTTTGCATCACTTGGTTCCAGTCGGCTTCTGTCTTTCCTTCAATAAACACGGACAAACTGCTATATCCTTCACCATAAAGAGAGGGGAAGAACAGGATGAGCGTGCTAAGCACCAAACCACCAGCAAGCAGTTTCACGTAAGGATGAGGCGAAAGGCGAGCATACTGACTCTCGCACCAAGACATCACTCTTATAAAATATAAAGAGACAAAACCACACATGACACCGAGCAAGATAGTGGCGGGAACACGTTCCATTCGCCATACCATGTCAGATGTAAAATTGAACAGAGTGGCCGAACCTGTAAACAAATAGGAGAAACACGTTGCCGTGACGGATGAGATCAAGATGGGCAAGAGCGACGCCATGGTCAAATCGACCATCAACACCTCTATCGTGAACACAAGTCCAGCAATGGGTGCATTAAAGATACCCGCAATAGCCGCAGAGGCACCACAACCTACGAGAAGCATCAGCGTTTTACGATCTAGGTGGAATAGCTGTCCTAGGTTTGAGCCAATAGCAGAGCCTGTCAACACAATAGGTGCCTCTGCTCCGACTGATCCACCAAACCCTATCGTGATAGCTGAAGCCACGATGGACGACCACATATTGTGCGACTTGAGGTGTGAGCGTTTGGTAGCAATGGCATACAACACACGAGTGATACCATGCGAGATGTTATCCTTCACCACATACTTGATAAACAAGCTTGTTAGCCATATACCGATTACGGGGAACAACAAGTAAAGCCAGTTGATACCAGTCATAGTAAATCCAGAGGTGAGGATATGTTCTATGTATTCTATCAACTGGTGCAACACCCACCCTGCCACCGAAGCGAGGAATCCAACCACGAAAGCAAGCACTAAGACAAAATCTCTATCCGAGATATGTGCTTGCCGCCATTGATCTATACGACGAATCATTTGCGAATGATTTTGACTTCTCCGTTTTCTGAAAGTTTGATGATGCTTGAGGGTTTATGAGGTTTATGTTCCTGACGACGCGATGCACATACATAGTCCACGGCTTCGAGAATCTCAGGTGCAATGTCAGCATAGTTTTGTGCGGCTGGCTCGCCACTGACGTTAGCCGATGTGCTCACAATAGGCTTTTGCATGCGGTAGCACAACTGCTGCGAGAATGGTTCCTTGGTAATGCGAATGCCTATCGAACCATCTTCGGCTATAAGGTTAGAGGCAAGATTGACAGCGTTATCAAGAATCAAGGTAGTGGGTTGATCGATAGCATCAATGAGTTCCCATGCCACAGATGGCACATTGCGTACATATCGTTGTAAACGGTCGTCGCTATCTATCAAGCAAATCAACGCCTTAGAATCATCCCTATGCTTGATGGCATACACCTTAGCTACGGCTTCTTCATTGGTTGCATCGCATCCAATGCCCCACACGGTGTCCGTTGGGTACAAGATTACTCCGCCTTTACGCATACACTCTACAGCGTTTTTGATATCCTCTTCTTGTTTCATTATTACCTTAATATATATAAATTAATCGTTCGTATGAATGGGTATGTAGTGGGTAGCTATCGAATAGTCAATAGCTACGTTTCTGCAAAAATAATGGAATTTTGTCAATCTACAAAATTTAATGCTTAAATCTCTTACGGGTTGAAGGCATATTGGTTTGATAGATTGTCCCCAATTATAGGTATTTTACAACGTTAGGTAGGAATGCCACTCGGTTGCAAACAAAAGTTTGTAACTTTGCAGATATAAAAGCACAATGACATGAAACTATCAAAGCTAAAGACTGGTGAGAAAGGTGTAATCGTACGCGTCAATGGTCACGGCGGATTCAGAAAGCGAATCATCGAAATGGGATTCATCAAAGGCAAGGAGGTAGATGTACTGCTCAATGCGCCTTTGCGTGATCCGGTGAAATATAAGATCATGGGGTATGAGGTCAGCCTGCGCCATAGTGAAGCCGAAATGATTGATGTGATCTCGCTTGAAGAAGCACGACGGATAGAGCTTCAACATGACGTGACACCTACCAAACACGAACAACATAGCGAGATGGACTCATGCGAGGAGCGGCTTACACCCGAGCAACTCAATGATGCGGCTATGAGAAAACGCAAAAACATCACGGTGGCTTTGGTAGGAAATCCCAATTGTGGTAAGACGTCGTTGTTCAACTTCGCTTCTGGAGCACATGAACGCGTAGGAAACTATTCGGGCGTAACCGTTGATGCTACGGCTGGACATGCTGAGTTTGAGGGATACCACTTCGATCTCGTTGATCTTCCTGGCACTTATTCGCTTTCTGCCTACTCGCCTGAAGAACTTTATGTCAGAAAACAACTGATAGAAAAGACGCCAGATGTCATCATCAACGTCATTGATGCAAGCAATCTCGAACGCAACTTATACCTCACCACGCAACTCATTGACATGCACGTATGTATCGTATGTGCGCTAAATATGTTTGACGAGAGCAAGAATCGTGGCGACAATATCGATATAGAAAAGCTTTCCGGGTTGTTTGGAGTACCTATGGTTCCTACCGTGTTTAAGAAGGGGCAAGGTGTAGACCAGCTTTTCCACACCATCATTGAGATGTATGAAGGCACAGAAGATAGTAATCTCAACTTCCGTCACATTCACATAAATCATGGACACGAAATAGAACATGGCATAAAAGAGATTCAAGAGCATCTGAAGTTGGAGGACGACTTACGTCAACGATACTCTACACGATACCTTGCTATCAAGCTACTCGAGCATGATAAGGATGTAGAAAAATATATTGCCACCCTACCCGATTCTGCCGAGATAATCAAACATCGCGATGACGCTGCACAAAGGGTAAAAGAGGAAACGGGAGATGATAGCGAGACAGCTATCATGGATGCTAAATATGGCTTTATCCGTGGCGCTCTGAAAGAAGCCGACTATCAAACGGGGCATAAGAAAGACACGTATCTCCTCACGCATTTCATCGATCGCATTCTTGCTGACAAATGGATAGGATTTCCGATGTTCATTCTCTTCCTGTTTGTCATGTTCTCAGCAACATTCGTTCTCGGCGAATATCCTAAGGGCTGGCTTGAGACGGGCGTGGAATGGTTAGGCGAGGTGGTGAGCAACACGCTTCCAGATGGGCCACTTAGAGCCATGCTTGTTGATGGCATCATCGGTGGTATGGGTGCAGTCATTGTGTTCTTGCCGCAGATTCTGATTCTCTATTTCTTCATCTCGTTTATGGAAGATTGCGGTTATATGGCTCGCGCTGCTTTCATTATGGACAAACTGATGCACAAGATGGGGCTTCATGGCAAGTCGTTCATTCCGCTTGTTATGGGCTTCGGGTGTAACGTACCCGCCATCATGGCTACTCGTACTATTGAGAGCAGACGCTCACGCTTAATCACAATGCTTATCATCCCATTGATGAGTTGTGAGGCGCGCATTCCTATATATGTCATGCTTATCGGTTCGTTCTTCGCCTTGGAGTATCAACCCCTTATCATGATGGGGATATATCTGATAGGTATATTAATGGCGGTAATCATGAGTAAGCTCTTTAGCCGTTTCTTGTTCAAAGGAGAGGATACTCCTTTCGTAATGGAGCTTCCGCCTTACCGTTTCCCGACATGGAAAGCTTTAGGCAGACACACCTGGGAGAAAGGACGTGAATACCTTAAGAAAATGGGTGGCATCATCTTGGTGGCATCAATCATTGTTTGGGCTCTCGGCTATTTCCCTCACAACGACTCACTGAGTGAAAGCGAGCAACAAGAGCAAAGCTACATCGGTACGATTGGTCACGCAGTGGAACCTGTGTTTACACCGCAAGGGTTCAGTTGGAAGTTGGATGTAGGTCTGATAGCTGGTGTTGGCGCCAAGGAGATTGTTGCCACAACAATGGGTGTACTATATAACAGCGACGAGACGGAGTTTCGCAAGGAGCTGCAAACCGAAATTGCAGAGCGTAACCACATCTCTTATGAGCAAGCCGAATCTATCACCTTGCTGACGGCTATTAGTTTCTTACTCTTCGTCCTCCTCTATTTCCCTTGTATCGCTACCATTGCGGCCATAAAAGGTGAAACGGGTTCATGGAAATGGGCACTGTTTGCAGCAGGATACACTACATTGCTGGCTTGGGTGGTAAGTGCAGTGTTCTTCCAAGTGGGTAGCTTCTTCATATAAGCATAGAAAAAATCCACCTATATTGGTTGGCACTGACCTAACCAATATAGGTGGAAATAACGTCAACGATAAAAGGTGTACCAATTCTCCTAAAGAGATTGATACACCTTTATATAATAAACAAAGATTATATCTTATCGGATACGATCCATACTTCGTACTAGCTTCTCATCGGCTTTGATGCCGCGATGTGCCAAGACATTCAAGATGATTGCTATCAAAGGAAGCACTAAAGATATATGCCACTGATAAGCGTCTAAGTGATTCCACTTGATTCCTACTGCTAGGTAAAGATACCATAACACCAAGAGCACTGTAGATAGCGATACAAGCCTCATCTGCTTCTTACGATTCTTATATAGGAAGATAGCCACTGCGTCAAAAACGAAAGCTACAACCATCAAGAAGAACAAGACGATACCCCCCTGAACGATATCCTTTCCTACTGTACAAAGATTAAACAACACTGATACCTCGCCTTTACCTTGAAGATCCACACCATAGATGGGATAGTAGACACCCAAAAGCAATACGATCAACGATAGTACGAGGAAGATAGTTTGCTTACGCTGAATCATAGTTCTTGATTATCGTCAGATTGAACAGATGGGTCACGCCAATAGACGTTGCCATCCAAGAATTCTTGAGTAGCCAAGAGTGTTGGCTTTGGAAGCTTTTCGTAATAACGAGAAATTTCGATTTGTTCTCTGTTTTCAAACACTTCGTCCAACGAATCATTATATGAAGCAAACTCTGCAAGCTTCTTACTCAAATCTTGTTTGATTTCCACAGAGATTTGATTTGAACGCTTTGAGATGATGGCCACACTCTCATAGATATTTCCTGTGGGCGCCCAAATGTCCTGCAAATTACGGGTTTCGGTATTAACCGGTGCTTTTGACTTCTTGTAATCCATTATTTATGTGAATGATTTAATATTTTGTTTCTATTTATTCTTTGGTATACTCTTTACACTTAGCAATATATTTCTCTGCTGTGGTACGTTCCTTTGAGTCGGGATATTCGTTAATGAAACCATAACATTCCTCCTCTGCATCTTGATAGCGTTGGAGCTTCTTCGTCTCAATACTCATTTGAGCCAACTCGTACTTGCTTTTCATCACAAGGACAGCAAAATCTTCACGCAGCTTGCTATAAGGATAATCGTTAAGCGCATTCTCAGCAGTAACGATACAAGCCTCATAATTATTGCCACCTCCTGTGCAATTGCCAAAGTAAGAGCCTAGATTGTAATACAACTTAGCTGAGAGATACTCTTTCATCACAAGCTTATCTTGCAACTCGAACATACGTTGCTGGGCAGTACCCTTCATATCGCCATTGGGGAAGATATCAAGATAATCCTGAAACGCTGCAATGGCTGACACGGTAGGCGTCTGGTCCAATCGAGGCTCAGGTGTACTCATATACAAGCTCTGACCTACAAAAAAAGATGCTTTCTCTGCATAAAAGCCACGAGGATATGACTGGTAATACTTCTTAAAGGTCTCAGCTGCAGCTTGGTAATCTTTCACTTGATACTCTGCCATAGCCAACATATAAAGGCATTCCTGTGCGTTATCGGTACCCTTCTCAATGGTAACCAAGTCTTGAAGCAAGGTTATCGCATTGCTATATTTTCCTTTTACGAAACATTCCTTTGCAAACTCGTACTTATAATCGTAATCAGTAGATTTGAAAACCTGATTAAATTCGTGTGCACAACTAGTGAACAGAAGTGCCGAAGCAAAGACAACAAGTAATTTCTCTTTCATATTTTCACTTTGAATTGCAAAGGTACGTATTTTCAAAAGATTCACAAAGCGCAAAACCTATTTTTTGAGCATTTTACATCTTTTAGTCTATGAAATGGGCTTAAGAGAACTTTTTAACACGAAAACACCTGTAAAGCAAATGGATTTAAGGCGGATTTCAGTAACTTTGCAACACTTATGAATTTTCATCTCACTTCTAAATACAAGCCCACGGGGGATCAGCCTGAAGCTATCAAACAGCTTTGCGATGGTGTTCAGCATGGAGACAAAAGTCAAGTGCTATTGGGCGTGACAGGTTCTGGCAAGACTTTCACAGTTGCTAACGTCATCCAAGAGACGCAAATGCCTACCTTGATTTTGTCGCACAACAAGACTTTGGCCGCACAGTTGTATGAAGAGATGAAAGCGTTTTTTCCTGATAATGCCGTAGAATATTATGTCTCTTACTACGACTATTATCAACCAGAAGCCTACCTACCCACAACAGATACGTATATTGAAAAAGACTTGGCTATCAACGACGAGATAGACAAGCTTAGACTAGAAGCTGTATCCGCCTTATTATCTGGGCGCAAAGATGTCATCATCGTATCTTCGGTTTCGTGCATCTATGGCATGGGGGGACCTGTGGCGATGAAAAGTTCGGTCATCAAGATCAAGAAAGGAGAGCAACTAGACCGCAACGCATTTCTCCGTCGGTTGGTGGATGCGCTATATTCGCGCAATGATCTCGACTTAAAGCGCGGCACATTCAGGGTGAAGGGTGAAACGGTAGATATCGCAATGGCTTATTCGGACAATGTGTTACGAATCACATGGTGGGACGACGAGATTGACAGTATTGAGGAAGTAGACTCGGTCTCGTTCCATAGGATTGCATCGTTTGAGGATTACGAGATTTACCCTGCTAACCTTTTCATCACGACAAAAGAACAAACGGAACAAGCCATCAGAAAGATCCAAGACGACCTAACGTTACAAATAGACCACTTTAACGAGATAGGCGAAAGCATTAAAGCCCAGCGCATTAAGGAGCGAGTAGAATACGACATCGAGATGATCAAAGAACTGGGGCATTGTTCCGGCATCGAGAACTACTCTCGATATTTTGATGGGCGTCATGAAGGTGATCGACCTTATTGCCTCTTAGACTTTTTCCCAAAGGATTTTCTGCTAATTGTGGATGAGAGTCACGTCACTGTACCCCAAATCAATGCGATGTATGGAGGCGACCGAGCACGAAAAAGGAACTTGGTGGAATATGGGTTTCGTCTACCTGCAGCCTTCGACAATCGCCCTCTGAAGTTTGATGAGTTTATAAATATGATTCATCAAGTAATCTACGTCTCAGCCACCCCAGCCAACTTTGAGTTAGAAGAGAGTGATGGCGTTGTGGTGGAGCAAGTCATCCGTCCCACAGGGCTTCTTGATCCCGAAATCATTATTCGCCCATCAGAGAATCAGATTGACGATTTGATGAACGAGATTGTGGAACGTTGTGAGCGTCACGAGCGCACCTTAGTGACTACGCTAACCAAGCGTATGGCTGAAGAGCTAACCGAATACTTACTCAACAATGGTGTTCAAGCAGCTTACATCCATAGTGACGTGGCTGGTTTGGATCGCGTGAAGATTATCAACGACCTACGTGCAGGCACATTTGATGTCCTTGTGGGCGTGAATCTGCTGCGCGAAGGCATCGACTTGCCTGAAGTTTCCCTTGTCGCAATATTAGACGCAGACAAAGAAGGCTTCCTACGTAGCCAACGTAGTTTGATCCAAACAGCGGGTCGTGCAGCGCGAAACATCAACGGCCTGGTCATCATGTATGCCGACACTATCACCGAAAGCATGCAGAAGACAATAGACGAGACCCAGCGGCATCGTATCAAACAGATGGCATACAACGAGAAGCATCATATCACGCCACAGCCTATCGTCAAAGAGATCCACTCAGCATTGCCCACACAAACCAAGAGTGAACCCACCAAAACGTCATACGATAAGGCGATTGCATATCACGAACAAGAACAGAACGTGGCATTTGCGGCTGACCCTATCGTCAGACAAATGACCAAGCAACAGCTTGAAAAGAGCATTGCCAATACCACAATCTTGATGAAAGAGGCAGCTAAGGATCTTAATTTCCTTCAAGCAGCACAATATCGTGACGAGATCATAAGGTTAACTAAAGAGCTGGAATCGAAATAAAGTTTCAGTGCTACTCATTATTATTAAGGTAAGGAAGCGACCAAAACTCAACAAAAATGCTTACCTTTGCAAAAGATTCGTAACAATATAGAATGAACAACAAGAAGTCGACGCTTGAATTAGGTACACGTCCAGTGGGTAAACTATTGTGGCAATATGCCTTACCCGCTATCATAGCAATGACTGCGTCATCGCTATATAACATCATCGACCGTGTATTTATTGGACAAATCGTAGGACCAGATGCTATTGCAGGTCTTGCCATCACCTTTCCTTTTATGAATCTTAGTGCCGCTTTTGGCGCTGCTATCGGCATAGGCTCTGCCACCACAATCTCTGTCAAGTTTGGACAGAAAGACTATGAAACCGCAGAGAACATCCTTGGAAATACGATTACACTCAACTTGCTTGTAGGTTTATCTATAACGATAATCTGCCTAGTGTTTATCGACCCCATCCTACGTTTCTTCGGAGCTAGTGATGCCACAATACCCTATGCCCGCAGTTTCATGCAAGTGATTCTTTTAGGAAACGCTATATCACACATGTATTTCGGCTTGAATGCAGTACTACGCGCAGCCAGCAAACCACGACAAGCTATGAATGCCACTTTGTTTACAGTGGTCATGAATATCTTGCTTGATATGATCTTTATCTGGTGGTGGCATTGGGGCATACGTGGAGCGGCTTTTGCCACTGTGATTTCGCAGGCTATGGCTTTATGCTACCAGCTTCATTTGTTTGCAGACCAAAGTCAGCTACTCCATCTCAAGAAGGGTATCTACCGACTAAAAGCCAACCTGGTCAAGAACATCATCGGCATTGGCATCTCGCCATTCTTGATGAATGTATGTTCATGTATCATCGTTATCTTCATGAACAATCTGCTTGTACGCTACGGAGGTGACATGGCAGTAGGTTCATACGGAATCGCTAATAGTATCGCCCTCATCTTCATCATGTTTGTTATGGGTGTCAACCAAGGTATGCAGCCTATCGCTGGATACAACTATGGTAGCCAACAAACAGACCGACTGTTCCGCGTATTGAAGTTGTCCATATTTGCCGCCACAGGCATTATGATTACAGGATGGCTCATAGCGATGTTCTTGCCATATTATTGTGCTCGTATGTTTACGACGGATCCGGAACTGATACGTCAGTCCATGAGGGCTATTCGCATCAACCAGCTACTCTTCCCTGTAGTAGGCTTCCAAATGGTTATTGCCAACTTCTTCCAATGTATAGGGAAAGTAAAGGTTAGCATCTTCCTTAGCCTTAGCCGTCAACTTCTCATTCTCCTGCCAGCATTGTTTATCCTATCATTGCTTTTCAAGCTTGATGGTGTATGGGCAGCCTTACCTACTAGCGACCTCACCGCCGCTGTAATTGCTGCCATCGTGATGGCTATATACATGAAGAAACTCAAACTACAATTAAACAATCCAGCTAATGAACAATAACATTATAATAAATATTGGACGTCAAATCGGTTCTGGGGGAAGAATCATTGCTAAACTGCTAGCTGACGACTTCCACTGCACGTTCTTTGACAAAGAGCTATTGAACCTTGCAGCTAAAGAAAGCGGGTTCTCGGAAAAGTTTTTTGAGGAAAACGATGAAACGAAAGGCTTCTTTAAGTGTCGTTTCAATTTCCAACTGCCTATCCTGACGGACCATGCGCTGATTCGCAACTCGTTCACGCAAGAGAACTTGTATAAGTTTCAATGTGACGCCATACGCAAGGCTGCGCAACAAGGCAACTGCGTCTTTGTAGGTCGCACGGCCGACTACGTTCTCCGCGACGAGCCATATAAATTTGACATCTTCATCACAGCCAACATCGAAGACCGTATTGCTACGGTCGCAGAAAGAGAACACCTCTCAGAGGACGAAGCGCTCAAATACATTGAAAAGATGGAAGATGCTCGAGCAAGTTATTATAACTACTACACTGGCAAGAAATGGGGCCACGCCGATAGTTATGATATGTGCGTCAACTCTTCGTTCTTAGGGTTAGAGCTAACAGAGAAACTCATCTACGACTTTATCAAGCAACGATTGGAAAAGATGCAATACCATCCGAACAAATAACAGGAATCTCATTGTAATGAAGCGTATAGGAATAATCAGCGACACACATAGCTACTGGGACGACCGATATGCCCTACATCTCAACGACTGCGACGAGATTTGGCACGCTGGCGATATCGGTAGCATGGAGCTTGCCGATAAGTTCGAGGATTTGAAGCCTACATTTAGGGCAGTTGTCGGCAACTGTGATGGTTACGATCTGCGCTTAAGATACCGTGAGGTGTTGCGATTCAAATGTGAAGATGTAGAAGTGATGCTTAAGCATATCGGAGGTTACCCAGGTCATTACGATCGCTCCGTTATTCGGTCCTTGTATGCTTCACCACCAAACTTGTTCGTATGCGGTCATTCACACATCCTAAAGGTACAGTTTGACCAATCCCTTCAATTACTACACATCAATCCAGGCGCAGCTGGCCTACAAGGTTGGCAAAAAGAAAGGACTCTGGTACGCTTGGTCATTGACGGAAATACATTCAAGGACTGTGAAGTAATCAAACTCCATTAATCGTAAAAAACAATCATCAACATAATTTCTAAAACATGAAGACTTATCTAGTAACTGGTGCAGCCGGCTTTATCGGTGCCAATTTCATCAAATACCTTTTATATAAGAAATACCCCAACGACGATATCAAAGTAATCATCCTTGATGCCTTGACCTATGCAGGCAACCTCGGGACCATCAAGGACGACATTGATGACAAGCGTTGTAGCTTTGTCAAAGGCGACATCCGCGACCGCGAACTAGCTGATCAGCTTCTAAAGGACAACGATGTTGATTATATCGTTAACTTTGCAGCCGAATCGCACGTTGACCGATCAATCGAAGATCCTCAACTCTTCTTGTCTGTTAACATCCTTGGCACGCAGAATCTTCTTGATGCTGCCCGCCGTGCATGGGTTACAGGTAAGGACGAGCAGGGTTATCCCACGTGGAAAGAGGGAAAACGCTTTCATCAGGTGTCTACCGACGAAGTCTATGGTAGCCTAGGGCTAGAAGGCTACTTTACCGAGTCAACGCCTCTCTGCCCACATAGCCCCTATTCGGCAAGTAAGACCAGTGCAGACATGTTTGTCCAAGCATATCATGACACTTACCACATGCCTACTAGCATCACACGTTGCTCTAACAACTACGGACCTTATCATTTCCCAGAGAAGCTCATCCCATTAATCATCAACAATATCTTAGAGGGCAAGAAGCTTCCCGTATATGGTAAAGGCGAAAACGTACGTGACTGGTTGTACGTTGAGGATCACTGCAAAGCTATTGACCTCGTGGTTCGCAATGGTCGCGAAGGTGAAGTGTATAATGTTGGTGGGCACAACGAGATGAAGAATATAGACATCGTCAAGCTAACCATCAAGACCATTCACGACATGATGGAAGAGGACGTAGCTTTAAGAGAGGTTCTCAAGAAGAAAGAACACGATGCTAATGGCAACATTGACATCAGTTGGATTAACAATGATTTGATTACGTTTGTTGCCGATCGTCTAGGACATGATCAGCGTTATGCAATAGATCCAACAAAAATCAAGAACGAACTAGGTTGGTATCCTGAGACCAAGTTTGCGGATGGCATTGTAAAGACTATCCGTTGGAATCTGGAACATCAGGCTTGGATACAAGAGGTCACATCTGGTGACTACCAAAAGTATTACGACATCATGTACGGAGACGAGCGACATGGACGCACTCTCTAAAGATTTACATCTCTGCCTTACGCAGCTTGGGGTTGATCCTAAACATTACGGAGACACCATGACCGAATACCTCAAAAGGTTATTGCATATCCTAGGTCCCGATGACGAACAATTGGTAATTAGTCATTATGGATTGTTTGGAAATCAACCCACCCCCTTAGCTACATTGGCACAAACACGCCATACGGAAGAGAACGCATTACAAGCTACCCTGTCAACCTGTTTGCGCAAGATAGCTATCACCCCCGAGTGGCAGATGTTGTTACCTATGACCAAGCTAAAAGCTATCAAGTTGAAATAAGATTTTCTTAACAGCCAATTCTTTATACCATCACTGACAATGAAAAAGATATTACTATTAGGCTCAGGCGAGTTGGGCAAGGAATTTGCCATTGCTGCCAAACGAGCAGGACAATATGTTATTGCATGTGACAAGTACAGCAACGCGCCCGCCATGCAAGTAGCTGACGAATGCGAAGTGATCAACATGTTGGATGGTGACAAACTAACCGAAGTGGTCAACAAGCATCAACCCGACATCATCGTTCCCGAGATTGAAGCGATACGTACGGAGCGCCTATTCGATTTTGAGAAGCAAGGAATCCAAGTGGTTCCATCTGCTCGCGCCGTCAACTTCACGATGAATCGCCGTGCCATTCGTGACCTTGCATCAAAGGAACTCAAAGTAAGAACAGCCAAATATTTCTATGCTAAGACCTTCGACGAGTTTAAGCACGCTGCTGACGAGATTGGTTTTCCATGTGTTGTAAAACCACTCATGTCCTCATCAGGACATGGCCAAAGCTACGTGCATAACGACGACGAGCTACAAGCTGCCTATAAGGAAGCTATGGAAGAGGGCCGAGGGGACGTCAAGGAAGTGATCATTGAGGAGTTTATCGATTTCGATTCTGAGTTCACCCTACTTACAGTGACTCAGAAGGATCGCCCCACTCTATTCTGCCCACCTATCGGACACATCCAGAAAGGCGGAGATTATCGAGAGAGCTGGATGCCATTTGCTATCAGCGACGAGGCACTAAAGAAAGCGCAGGAGATGGCTGACCTTGTAACCAGTTCACTTACAGGATATGGTTTGTGGGGTGTAGAGTTCTTCTTAACAAAGAGTGGAGAGGTTATATTCTCTGAACTCAGTCCACGTCCACATGATACGGGCATGGTCACCCTCAGCCATTGCACCAACTTCAGCGAGTTCGAGCTGCATCTTAGAGCCGTTCTTGGTCTAAACATTCCCGCCATACACCTAGAGCATAGCGGTGCTTCAGCCGTTATTATTTCACCCACAGAGAGCACGCAGCCGCTCCCTTATTGTTTAGACGAAGTATGCAACGAAGACCATGCTCGTGTGCGTATCTTTGGCAAACCAGTAGCACACGTTGGAAGACGCATGGGAGTGGTTCTTTGTTACGATGACACTAATGCTGATATGACAGCGCTACGTGACAAGACCAAGCGGCTAGCTGCTACCGTTCTTGGAACAAATCCATACATGAAGAAATAATGGCAGAGCTCGGAAGAATCATACAACTGAAGAGAATCACAGACCCACGCGGCAACCTTACCGTAGCGGAGCAATTCAAGGATTTGCCCTTTTCCATTAAGAGGGCTTATTGGGTGTACGACGTACCTGCAGGTGAGTCGCGTGGAGGTCATGCACATAAAAACCTCTACCAGTTTTTGATTGCTGTCAGTGGCAGTTTCACCGTAACCTTGGACAATGGAGCCGAGCGAAAACCATTTCTTCTCAATCATCCTTGGGAAGGACTGCTCATCGGGCCCAACACTTGGCGCACACTCGACGACTTTTCTTCAGGTGCGGTGTGTCTTTGTTTGGCTTCTGAGGAATATGACGAAGAGGATTACATACGAGATTACGACGATTTTATCAAATTCATTAAATGATAGAAATCATACGATATTCATCTGAACATAGTACAGAATGGAACACATTTGTTAGCAGAGCTAAGAATGCCACCTTTCTATTCGACCGCAGATATATGGATTATCATGCCGATCGATTCTCCGACTTTAGTTTGATGGTATATCGTAAACGCAAACTCATAGCCTTGCTGCCGGCTAACGTTGTCAACACCACTTTGTATTCGCATCAAGGATTGACCTATGGTGGGTTGCTCACTGATCATAGACTCACTGTACAGCACACGCTTGAGGTATTTGAAGAGTTAAACCATTTCCTCTCACGCCAAGGAATCCATAATGTCGTGTACAAAGCAATCCCATGGATTTACCATCTTTATCCTGCCCAAGAGGATCTATATGCGCTGACCGAGGTGTGTCATGCTCAACTTGTAACTAGAGAGATATCGTCATCTATCATCCTTAATCACAAGTTGAAGATGACCGAATCACGTAAGTCAGGCATCCGTAAAGCCTTAGCTAACGACATCACTTGCCGAGAGAGCGACGACCTTTCCTCTTTTTGGTCAATATTAGATAGTAATCTGAATGCCAAATATCACACGCATCCTGTCCATACCTTGGCTGAGATAAAACTCTTACAAAGCCGTTTCCCTTATGAGATCAAGCTTTACATGGCATATCAAGGAGCAACTGCTTTAGGCGGCACGCTTATCTATGAGACGCCACAAGTGGTTCACACCCAATATATATCGGCATCACCACAAGGAAAGGCATTAGGCGCATTGGATGCTTTGCTTGATTGGCTAATCAATGACGTATACACAGGGAAGCAATGGGCGTATTTCGACTTTGGAAAGTCGACCGAGAATCAAGGGCATTACCTTAACCAAAGCCTCATCTTTCAGAAAGAAGGGTTTGGCGGAAGGGGTGTATGCTATGACACTTACGAATGGAATATAGAATAGCATGAAACCAATCAAATATTTATCCTTACATCAGGTTAATGAGTTGCACCTTGAAGAGATTGACCAAGCCGTGAGCAAGGTTGTTCATAGCGGTTGGTATCTGAAGGGGGAAGCAACGCAGACCTTTGAAGCCAACTTTGCTCATTACATTGGCACCAACCATTGTGTGGGATGCGGCAACGGATATGATGCTTTGTGGCTGATCTTCAGAGCATATATAGCATTAGGGAATCTGCGACCTGGTGACGAGGTGATTGTACCGGCTAACACCTATATAGCTTCCATCCTCTCAATTACGGACAATGGTCTGAAACCCATTCTCGTAGAGCCGAGCATTGACACCTTAGAGATAGACGATGCGCTTCTAGAGAAGCATATCTCATCGCGCACGAAGGCAATACTCATCGTGCATCTTTATGGTCGTTGCGCATGCACCGAAAAGATTTTGTCCTTATGCCAACAGCATCAGCTACTACTCATTGAGGACAACGCACAGGCACATGGTTGTACCTATAAAGGAAGAAGAACGGGCAGTTTAGGTCATGCTGCAGCACATAGCTTTTATCCAGGGAAGAACCTTGGGGCGCTTGGAGATGCGGGGGCGGTCACAACTGACGACTCCTCGCTTGCTGACACGATTCGTTCTATCGGCAATTATGGTTCATCACGTAAGTATGTATTCCCATTCAAAGGCCGTAATTCGCGCATTGACGAGATACAAGCAGCCGTGCTCAATGTGAAACTAAACTACTTAGACCAAGAGAACGAACGTCGTAAAGCCATAGCCACCTATTATTATAATATGATTACCAACCCGATGATCACTCTGCCAAGCAAAGCCGATTGGCTGAATAAGAAGGTGGATCACGTCTTTCATATCTTTCCTATTCTTTGCCAAGACCGCAAACAAGTGCAAGCGTCATTGGCTGACAAGGGTATAGAAACCATGATTCATTACCCCATCCCACCCCATCTGCAAGAATGCTACGAAGAATGGAACGTTCTTAAAGGTCAACTGCCTATCACCGAGCAGATTCATGAGCAAGAATTGTCCATTCCTTGCAATCAAGTGATGACCCAAGAGGAGGCTGCATACATCGTCGATTGCCTTAACGCTATCGTTTAACCACTCATCATACAACGTATTCACAAGACATTATTATTAACTAAATACTCTTTACATTATGGCACATTTCTGTAAAAACTGTGGCACTAGCATTCCCGATGGAGCAGGATTTTGCCCAAATTGTGGTACTCCATCTAGTTCTCTACCAACAACCAATCCTTACGAGACAACCTCAGAAGGATATATACAAGAGAGCGAACCCAATCCTTTCGCTAAGTTGCTAAACTACATTGACGATGGCAGATTCTTCCGCGATCCTCTTGTCTACTTATATCGAGTTATCGGTGTGTTGTGCATAGTCCCTGCCTTTATCTTGCTTTTCTGTATGTGTTCAAACACTGGCAAATACTTTAGCTTCATATTAGGCAGCGTTGTCAACACAATAGCACTCTTTTTCATAGCGTTTGCGGCAGGTTTATTTTCTTGCTTGCTATGGTTCAACCGTGCTAACAAGCTGCAAGATAAAGTTGAGACCAATAGTGAGATGGTGGTTATGCCTTTATGTGCAGACTTATTACAGACAATATTAGAATGTGCAGGATTACAAATTATGTTGTTTTACCCTGTATTCATCCTTTATTACGGCATCATTGGTCAAACTTTGCTACCTTCCTTTTCTTCTAGCGTGTATTTCATAGCATTAGTTGGTTCCCTTTTTGTTGCGGTGTTGGCTATCATTTTTGGTTATCTTTTGATTCTCGGTTCACATTACGTGGGCGAAAGCATTCGTGCAATAGCAATTATCGTAAACGACCTTCACAAGATTAGCAAGAAACAATAATCAAAGAGAAACGCCCCCAAGTGTCAAAAAAGTCCTCTATCGTTCATGGCGATGGAGGACTTTTCTGTTATCTACCTAATGTCTTGCTCTCTTCAGTATATTGTCGTGGATATACTGGGTGTAAAACAATAGGTCCCAGTGATGCAAGCAGTCGAGGCTGACGTGGGCACTTTGGAAAACGGGGTTATTGTTCCATTGACGATATTCGTCCGCCTTATCTGTCTCTACGACGAGGAGATGTGTGGATGGGTCTAGATGCAACGTATGTTCACTACCCTCGTAGGTAAAAGTGGCTGGCGTAGAGTCAGTTTTCCAGTTCACTGGATTAATGCTGGTGCTTGCTTCTGCAGCTACAAAGGGCCAAATGCCATCTGTGTTCAGTACGGAGTTGAAGGAGATAGTTACGCCTAGCGTACTTTCATCTGAAGCAGGGATGATACGTGGGCATTTCTCATCTTCTGCGGAGATGCGGTAACCCATGGCATAAGCTGCCACCATCTGCTGGTACTGCTTGTCGGTCATATGTCTAAGTAGGTCCAGCACAAGCATGCCTCCCTGCGAGAAGCCTACGAGAGCAAACTTTCGTCCTTGGTTCTTATGTGTCATGTAGTAGTCGAATGCCTCACATGCCTCTTTCGCCACTTGTTGGTATTCTTCGTCAAACTTATCATTTGGCAGATTGATAGCATTGAATGTGAACTGGTGGTAGTAAGGGGCAATATAATTGAAGTCGTGCTGTCCGATGTTTTCTTCTACATACGCAAGCTCAGCGTCGATTGCTTGCTTATCAGCGGCAGTCAACTGTGAGCGGTAAACCTCGGATCCGTCGCTAAGTTTTGCTGACACCACCTCGGTCGAAACAAAGTACAGAAGGTCAATCTTGTCCGTGCTGATGCTATCCTTGCTCTGGTACCATGCGCTATCCGATGACCAGTAGGCCTTGGTATCTGTGCTAAAAGTCTGTGAATCGCATGCCGATAACAGTTGAACTGCTAACAGTAGAAACAGAAAAACGAGTCTTGATAATCTTCTCATCTTATTATTTTTATAGGTGTAATGATAAAAGGGAGGAGATGCTCTCCTCTTATTAGCACACAAAAATAATAATTTATTGTGATAGTCTATCAGAAAAAGCCATGTTTTTCCATTTTATACTACGGCAGAAATGTAGTGGATAGGGGCTCATCCTCCACTATCCTAGCACACCATATTGGATAGCTTGTTTATAAAATCTTTAAGGTATGACAAACTTTATCAAGCAGTAACCACCACCGATGAGCCAGCAGTAAAGGAGGGCGGTAAGAAGAAATGGTTTGAATCCGGCCTTCTTAAACTTATCGATGCTGGTTTCTGCACCTAGCGCTGCCATTGCCATAGTAAGGAGAAAGGTATCAAGCTGATTGATTAGTGCCACTACGCTCTCAGGCAATAGTTCAAGGGAGTTGAAGCCGATGACAACTAGGAAAAAGATGGCGAACCAAGGTATGGTAATCTGTGCCTTTCCCTTCGTATCATTGTCTGCATCCATTAATCTAGCTTTGCTAAGGTTTCTTGCTACCATCCAGGCGATGACTAACAATACGGGCACCAACATCATCACACGTATCATCTTTACTATGATTGCCGTGTTGCTCACCTCGGTTCCCATGGCATTGGCGGCACCTACCACATGTGCCACTTCGTGAACCGTTGCACCAGTGAAGAGGCCCATCTTCTCGGGCGACAACTCGAAGAATCCTACACGGTAAAGGATGGGATAGAGAAACATGGACAACGTACCGAAGATGACCACCGTTGCCACCGCCACCGCCGTCTTATAAGGCTTGGGGCGAATGACACCGTCCACGCCTAGCACAGCTGCTGCACCACAGATAGCACTTCCGCAAGCTGTGAGCAAGGCGATGCTGCGGTCTATCTTCAGCAGTTTGCCGATGAGTACCCCGAGGCCAATAGTGCCGCAAACAATGACGGCATCCATGAGGATGGCAGGCAAACCAACCTGCATCACATCCTGCAAAGTGAGTTTGAAGCCATAGAGGATAATGCCTGTACGGAGGATACGCTTAGAACAGAATTGGATGCCTGGAACCCAAGTATCGGGCAGATTGTTGCGAAGACTATTGGCATAAAGCATGCCGATAATGATGCCCACAACCATAGGGCTTAATGACAGTGCCTTCACCCAGTCCATTTCGCCGATATAGAAGGCGGCACAAGCGAAAAGTGTGATGAGTAGCACACCATGCAGCATACTGCTCCTTTGTTCTGATAATATCATGTCTTTTGTTTTTAAACCTACAATTTGTTGGGTGCAAAGATAGGTAAAACCATAAGACGTTGTATATACAGAATAACTATCCGCTATAACCTTTGGTTATGAAGAACTTGAACATCCTAGCAATCCCAGCCGTTGCCCCTCTCTTTTCCACGAAGCAAAACTGACGTTGAATCTTGCAGCCTTCAATATCCAAAACCTTAAATTTATTGTCGTAAACCTCTTGAAAGATGGATCTTATGCTAATGATGCCCATACAATCAGAATGCTCCACAAAGTGTTTGATACCCTCCGTAGTGCCAAAGTTCATCTCTATGTTCAAGTCGGAAAGACGGATGCCGTGAGCCTTAATAGCATTCTCGAACACATCCAGCGTGCCAGACCCCAGTTCCCTCAGTACCATTGGTACCTGTCGCAGTTCGTTAAACGATATCTCATCTTTCTCTGCCAACGGATTTTGGACACGAACCATAGCCACAAGTTCGTCATCCATAAAAGGCGTATATTTGAACTGCTGTTGTCTTTTGACGCCCTCTATCATGCCCAGATCTATACGCCCCGTTTCTAGAGCCTCTTCTATCTCGTACGAGTTGCCGCTTAACAGGGTGAGCCGAATGTCGGGATATCGTTCTCTGAACTTAGCTATCATCTCCGGCAAGACATACTGTGAGATGGTAGTGCTAGCACCGATACGAAGTTCCCCCTCCGACTTCTTGCTCAACTTCTTCATATCGAAGTCTAGGTTGTGATAAGCATCGATGATTTTACAAGCATGGTCTAGCAGCAGTTGCCCAGCACGGGTAAGCTGGATGCGATTGCCTATTCTGTCAAACAGACGCACCCCATATTCCTTCTCCAATTCTTGTATATGCTTGGTAATAGCCGGCTGGCTGATAAACAGCTCGCCAGCCGCCTTGGTGAAGCTAAGCTGCGTAGCCACGCTCCTAAAAACCTTTAGTCTTGTATCAATCATTCAGTTTTGTTTAATAGCCTTGCCTTCTTCATACATATCTGCAATAACATCGGCAAAACCATAACCACATTCTTCCGACCATTTCAAGCATTGTTGAAGACGGGCATCATACTTATCCCACAGCCTGTTTAAAACAATATGCTTGATGGTCTTATTGAAATTGCCTTCCACAGAGTCGTAATATTGTTCCCACATATCACCATATTCATAAGTAAACTTGATTGCCCATTCCATATACGACACCATCAGTTCAGCAAGAGCATCAGCCGATGGTTTTAACTTCTTAAAATCGGATATGGCTTTTCTGCAAACGGAGAAGCGGGTCTGCGGTTCTCTCCGTTTCATTGGATAGAACTCCTCCTTAATTATGGTTTTATATTCTTCCAATTTGCCCTTCTCGTCTGGTGCTGCATAGAACTCTAGATATTCCATAGCTTCCTTTCGTGCAGAATAAAGTTGAAGAACCATCTCTATGATGTCCTCTTTGTTCATTGACTGCAATAGTTTCTTTACCGTTGATTTTGACATTTTATCTTTTTTGTAGTAAATATAGATTAGGTTACAAAAGTACAATGCAAGCCGCAGACGCCAACATAATGCGAGTTAAATAATGCTATTGGGCCGAACTTTATATGCTAAATACCCACCCAAGACGCTCTCTTTTGGGGAAAGCGTCTTCAACTTTGTTTGTTTCTTCAGACGATATCATTCTCCAGTAAGCTATCATCCGCTGATAGAGAGCTGCGTCAACTCTACCGCCACGAATAGAACCGGCAAAGTATATTGTCTTGTTATAACAATCCATATATCCAATCAAAAGAAACAAGAAGACTATACCTTATTCTTGTCAATAATTATGGCTTTGTCATTAGAAATATCATGATTACCATAATTTGTATAATCCTGTCCGTAATTCATCTACAAACACTTTGGTGGAATGGCCGTAATTTTGCACCATCAGTTAAATATAAACAAAATACAGAAACATTATGAATATAACAGTAATCACGGGCAGTGCTCACCGCAAAGGAACGTCAGCTCTACTTGCTGACAAGTTTATTGAGGGCGCAAAGGAGGTTGGACACGAGGTGTTTCGCTTCGACGCTGCGTTCAAGAAGATTCATGGTTGCATTGGTTGTGACACTTGCAACAAGAAGGCTGGCGGATGTGTGTTCAAGGATGATATGGAGGAACTCAATCCCCATTTGCTCGAAGCAGATGTCGTTGTCTTTGTATCACCCATCTACTACTTCAACATCAATGCTCAGTTGAAGAGTGTCATTGACCGCTTCTACGCCAACAACTCTGCCTTGCAGGGCAAAAAGAAGACTGCCCTTCTGCTCTCCATGGCCGATGTGTCCACAGCGTCTGCCGAAGGGGCGGAGCATTTCTTTAAGCATTTTGCCAACTATATGGGCTGGGATAACCTCGGCGTTATTTCCGCTACCAACAGTTGGACACGTGCCGACGTAGAGAAGACGGACTTTCCACGGAAGGCTTATGAATTAGGTAAGAACTTATAAAGGAAAGAACATGAAGATCGGAAACAAAAAAGACGTGATGATTCTGACCGGTGCTGGTCAGATTGGTATGGCGATAGCACGCCGCATGGGCTATGGAAAGAAAATTATTGTCGGCGACAAAAGCAAGGCAAACGCCGAGGCTATCACCAAGACGATGAACGAGGCTGGCTTTGATGCCGTAAGTATGGAGATGGACTTGTCGTCACGGGCATCCATCCTAAACCTCATAGCCGAGGCACAGAAATATGGCGACATCTCCATGCTCGTCAATGCCGCAGGAGTATCACCGAGCCAAGCCTCCATCGAGACCATCCTCAAGGTGGACCTCTACGGTACGGCAGTGCTGCTCGAAGAGGTAGGCAAGGTTATAAAGGAAGGGGGCGTAGGAGTGACCATCTCCAGCCAGTCTGGCCATCGTATGCCGGCTCTTACTCCCGAAGAGGATTGGATGCTTGCCACCACTCCGACAGAAGAACTGCTCCATCTCGACATCCTGCAACCGCAGAATATCCGCGACACCCTGCACGCCTACCAAATGGCAAAGCGGTGCAACGTGAAGCGTGTGATGGCGGAGGCTGTAAAATGGGGAGAGCGTGGCGCACGCATCAACTCCATTTCGCCGGGCATCATCGTCACGCCACTGGCATTGGACGAGTTCAACGGCCCACGTGGCGATTTCTACAAGAACATGTTCGCCAAGTGTCCTGCCGGTCGCCCTGGCACTGCCGATGAGGTGGCCAATGTAGCGGAACTGCTGATGAGCGACCGTGGCGCATTCATCACAGGCTCCGACTTCCTGATGGACGGCGGTGCCACGGCTGCTTATTTCTACGGAGCATTGAGACCCAAAGTATAACGTTAGAAATCCACAACAATTATGAGAAAGATTATTTACGCCCTTGTCCTGCTGGCAGTATCATCGATGAGCCTTATCGCTTGTGCGCAGGGCAAGGCTTCAAAAGAACAAAGCAACATGAAAGAGAACAAGAAAGTATTGGTAGCGTATTTCTCGCGGACGGGTGAGAACTACAGTGTGGGAAACATCACGAAGGGCAACACGCAGATTGTTGCCGAGATGATAGCAAAGGAAACTGGCGGCGACCTTTTTCAGATAGAACCCGTCGTGGCCTATCCCGACAACTACGACGAGTGTGTGAACCTTGCCAAGAAGGAACTTAACGACAAGGCACGTCCTGCGGTGAAAGGCGACGTGAAGGCGGAGGATTACGACGTAATCTTCATCGGCTATCCCAACTGGTGGGGCGACATGCCGATGCCCGTCTATACGTTCCTCGAAAAGCACGACTGGCAAGGCAAGACCGTCGTGCCCTTCTGCACACACGAGGGCAGCGGATTGGGTAGCACGGCGAGTAAGTTGCAGTCGGCATGTAAGGGTGCCAAGGTGCTGAAAGGTTTTGCTATTTATGGACACACGGCACAGAATAACCTCAAGGAAACGGAGAAGTCTACAAATAACTGGCTGCACGGCCTGCAGTTAGCACAATAACGGAACTGTCAAGAGATTTACAAGAACATGAAACCATACATTATTTGCCACATGATGGCATCGGTGGACGGTCGTATCGACTGCGCCATGACCGAACAGATTGACCCTTCCAATGCTTACTATGACGCATTGGAGCAGCTCGATTGTCCCACAACCATTGAGGGGCGGGTAACCATGCAGATACACTTTGCCCTACCCGAACCTTTCGTTGCTTCGTCCTCTGAACCCATCGGACGCACCGCCTTCCACAAGGCAGCAGAAGGCAAGCCCGGCTATGATGTTGCCATTGATACACACGGCAAACTGCGTTGGCCAAGCAATGAGCAGCATGGTCAACCGTTGCTCGTCATCGCTTGTGAGGATTGTCCGAAAGAATACTTTGATACGCTCGACAAACAAGGCATTTCATGGATAGCCGTCGGGAAGAAGCACATCGACTTGGCAAAGGCCGTCGAGATACTCAACGCTGAGTTTAGCGTGGAGCGTATCGCTGTCGTAGGTGGCGGACACATCAATGGAGCCTTCCTTTCCGCTGGACTCTTGGATGAGGTGAGCCTGATGATTGGTCCCGGCATCGACGGTCGCAAAGGCATGGTAGCCGTGTTCGATGGTATTGACGAGCCGAACCGCCCAGCTACATTGCTCCAACTTCAATCGGTAGAGCGTATGGGCGACACCGTCTGGATGAGATATAAAGTATAGAGAACTATGGAAGAAATCAGAATAGACGTAACAAAACAGAGTAAAGAAGAACTGGAACTTGCCACCCGTCAGTCACAACTGGTTCACCAGTTCAACCATGCCTTGCCGCTCTCCGAAGAATGGTGGAACTTGCAAAGGGAAATTTTCAAGGGCAAGTTGGGCGAAGGTTCAAGGGTGATGTCGCCCTTGACGGCAATACGCCCTCACATGGTGAGCATCGGGCGGAACGTCATTGTGATGAACGGTTGCCTGATGATGTCGGCTGGCGGCATCACCATTGAGGACAACGCACAGATAGCCGCCAACGTACAGCTTATCAGCAACAATCACGACCCCTACGAGCGCAATGTCATCATCTGCCGTCCCGTACACATCTGCAAGGGTGCATGGATTGGGGCAGGAAGTACCATTCTGCCAGGAGTCACGGTGGGCAAGCATGCCA